>CAWDMT010000011.1:0-265038 GCA_963803485.1 uncultured Alphaproteobacteria bacterium
CCGCAACGAAACGTTGATGCAGGCCGGCGAGTGCTTGCTGCGGGTCGTGTTCGCTCGAGTAGGGAACCAGGACGAGCTCGATGTTTTGATGGTCTTGGCCCGCAATACTCTCGAGCGCGCGCCGGAGAACTGAAGTCGGCCGGCCGCCGCAACGCACAATCACGCTGACCACGGGTCCCTCAAGCGGGGTTTTACGGCTCTCGAGTAGAGCAGAGTGATAGTTCAAAATGTTGGGCAAAAGGACGCCCAGGCTGAACTGCTGTTCAAAAATGGCCTGCGCAGCTTTCGCCTTCTTACTTGCTTCTTCTGGATGTGCGTGAATCCAACGCATCAGACTCGCGATTTGATCGGCGCATTCTTGATCCGGTGCGGCCAGATCGAAATACAACAGGGAGTCGCCAAAGTGACGTTCCAGCCAGGGCATGCGTGGGGCGATAGACAGTGCGCCGGCTGCAGTGATCTCGAAGATACGATTGGAAATGATGTCGTCCTTCAGATGCCCTTCAGAGAGGGTTATGAGACCCACACCTGCCGAACGATAGGCATTGAGCACGGAATGACCATCGAAAGGCAGCACGCCCTTGTACGCATTGCCTTCGAGGAATTGCCAGCTTTTAGGTGGCCCGTAAATATCGAGCCAGCCTTCGCGCTCGAGGGCGCGAAACATATCCGGTTTACGGTTGTCCCAATTGGTCCCGAAATAAGCTAGACGAGCTCGCTCAAAATAGATGGGCTCTGCTTCCGACCAATCCATCGTGAAGCACGTGTTGTAGAAGTATCCGACCGGGTCCCGGCGACGAGCAGCAAACATGAGATTTTGAGCGAACTCTTCCAGCTTGTCCGAAATCGTAAACAGGCCGTCATAGGTAAACAAATTACGCAAGTAATCGACGTTGCCTAGCCAGCGGCTTCTGGGTTGGTGTGGAACCGTAAGTCGGATGATTTGTCAGTTTGGGTTGCGTGCTGGCCAGCGCGAAAACGAAGTCCGGGTCAAGGTCGAGGATGTCCTGGGTATTGGTACATTCATGCGCCTCGTGCCCCATACGTCTCGCAGCTTCAATCATGGTTGCGACGACCTGGTTCTCTGCGGCGTTGGTCCAGGGATTCAGCAAGCCAATCTTCATCTCGCGTCCCGGGTCCCTTCAGCTCAACTGGCTTGCCTTGCGGCACATATGACCATGTCACGGGCGCGAGCAGTCGCTTGTGCCCGAAAGTATTTCCAGATTGAGAACCCATGTTACAGGGCGAGGAGGAGCAGCGGCATGGCGAAGAAGCAGGCGAGGAACGATCGCGAGGTTGCGGCGGCTGCTCGAGACGCGGTGGGCGAGGCCGAGGATCAGCGGCGTGTACGGCTCGTAGAGGAAGAACAGCACGATCAGCGAGACGCTGGCGCCGGCGATCATCTCGGTCAGCACGATCGTGAAGGCGCGGGGCGAATCGAGGAGCAGCGCCGCGAACAGCGTGTCGATCCAGGTCGCGATGTTGGCGCCCATGACGTAGGGGATGACGCGGTCGCGGCTGCACGTAGCCCTTGAGCGCCAGCGGCACGAGGATCGTCACCGAGAGCGACACCGACAGCGTCACGAGCGTGACCAGCGTGCCGAAGAGCGAACATCGCGTAGCGCTGCTGCAGCGTCTGCGACAGCGCCTCGATGCGCGGGCCCGGGCGCTTCGAGGCTGGGCAGGGCGCGGTCGAACAGCGTGAAGGCGCCGATCAGCACGCCGATGCCGCATGACGAAGACAGCGAGCCGCGGCAGCGCGTCGACGATGCGGCTCGACGATCGGGTCGGAGATGTAGCTGACGAACGAGGTCAGCGCGCCCGGGCTGCTCGATGCGCACGCCGTCGAGCCAGCCCTGGTCGAGGATGAGCAGGCCGAGCGGCATCGACCGGCGCCCACAGCGTGATCGCCGTGAGCAGCGCGACGACGCCGATGTAGAGGCCGTCCGGGTTGCGCCGCCCGGTGACGTAGGAGACGAAGCCGACGACCAGCACGATGAGCGACGCGCCCATGCGCGAGCCGTTGATCATCGCGAACGTCTCGAGGTCGCGTGGTGACGCCGCCGGCGAACAGGCTCAGCGCGATGGCCGCGACCGGCGAGCCGCTCATGCACGATGTAGGAGCCGAGCCAGCCGAAGCCGAGGTGCCCGAGCGACGCCGTCGGCGGCGAACGCTGTCGAGGACGGGCTTGAGGCCGCCGGCGCCGGTCTTGATCAGCTGCAGCGCGATGACGAACAGCCAGAGCGCGCCGACGACGCAGACGCCGCGCGCAGAGCGATGCGCGACCGGCTGACGCCGCGCGCGGCGATGCAGCGTGCGCATCTCCTACCGGCGAAGTAGGCGTTGCCGCGGCAACGCAGCCTCGCGCGGTCCGGCATCGCGGCATCAGCGAGGCCTGTTAGCGCGCGGCGCGGGCGGCGTCGATGAGGATCTGCGCGACCTCGGGCCGGCTGAACTCGAGCGGCGGCATCTTCGCCCGCGGTCAGCATCTCGCGCACCTGCGTGCCGGAGAGGCTGACGTGGTCGTCGGCGTCGTGCGGGCAGGTCTTGCCGGTGCCCATGCAGCCGCAGGCGCGGCAGAAGAAGCTGTTGCTCGAAGAACATCGGCGTGATGCCGAGCTCGCCGGGCGTCGAACTCGTCGAAGATCTGCTGCGCGTCGTAGGTGCCGTAGTAGCTGCCGACGCCGGCGTGGTCGCGGCCGACGATGAAGTGCGAGCAGCCGTAGTTCTTGCGCACGAGGGCGTGGAAGATCGCCTCGCGCGGGCCGGCGTAGCGCATCGCCGCCGGGAAGCACGGAGAGCAGCACGCGGTTCGTCGGGGTAGTAGTCCTCGAGCAGCGCCTCGTAGCAGTCCATGCGCACGTCGGCCGGGATGTCGTCGTCCTTGGTGTCGCCGACCAGCGGGTGCAGCAGCAGGCCGTCGACGGTCTCCATGGCGCACTTCTGGATGTACTCGTGGGCGCGGTGCACGGGGTTGCGCGTCTGGAAGCCGACGACGCGTCTTCCAGCCGCGCTCCGCGAAGGCGGCGCGCGTCTCCTTGGGGTCGCGGCGGTGCTCGCAGGAACTCGGTGTGCTGCTGGCGCTTGAAGACGCGTGACGGGCCGCCGAGCAGCATCTCGTCCTGCGCGTAGACGGCGGCGACGCCGGGGTGCTTGTCTTCGTCGGTGCGGTAGACGATGCGGGCCTCGTCCTGCTTGTCGTAGTCGAAGGCCTCTGCGACGTCCATGACGGCGAGCGGCGTGCCGTCCTCGTCGGTCAGGGCGATCTGCTTGCCTTCGAAGCCCTTGCGCGCTCGTCGCTTCGAGCGCCGAGACGTGACCGGCAGCGACCAGGGCAGCGCCGCTCGGCAGGTGCATGTCCTTGACGCACGGACTTGTAGTCGGCCTTGCTCATGAAGCCGGTCGAGCGGGCTGAAGCCGCCGACCGCGATCATCTCGAGGTCGGACAGCGGGCGCGATGCCGAGCGCGCAGCTTCGGCAGCGACTTCGCCTTGCTCGGCGAGCGCCTGCGCTTCGGCGCCCTCGACGATGCGGTTGACCAGCTTGCCGCCGTGGGGCGCGATCAGTCCGTCAGTCATTGCGGTGTCTCCTTCAGTGTGCATCGGTCGAGTCCGCTCTACGCCTGGCGGCGGACAGGGCTGCGTCGACGTCGGCTCGGTTGCGTGAGTGCCGCTAGGCCTTGGCGGCTGCGGCTCGATGTAGCCCGCGCTCTCGAGGTAGGCGAGGATCTTCGCCAGGCTCTCCTCGACCGTCTCCTTCTCGGTGTCGACGACGACTTCGGGGTTCAGGGGCTCCTCGTAGGGGTCGGAGATGCCGGTGAAGTTCTGGATCTCGCCCTCGAGCGCCTTCTCGTAGAGGCCCTTGACGTCGCGGCGGGTGAGCTCTTCGATCGTGCACTTCGCGTAGACCTCGACGAAGTCGCCGATGAGCGCGCGGTTCTGGTCGCGGATGTCGCGGTAGGGCGAGATCGCGGCGGTGATCACGGCGACGCCGTTGCGGGTGAGCAGGTGCGCCACGAAGCCGATGCGCAGGATGTTGGTGTCGCGGTCTTCCTTGCTGAAGCCGAGGCCCTTGCTCAGGTTGGTGCGCACGACGTCGCCGTCGAGGATCTCGACGTTGTGGCCGCGCTCCTTGCAGCACCGGCTCCAGCGCCTCCGCCAGCGTCGACTTGCCGGCGCCCGAAAGGCCGGTGAACCAGATCGTGAAACCCTTGTCCGCCACTCACTCCTCCGTAGCGCAAGGTCGCGTCGCTCGATGCTCGAGTGGGCCGTGGCTAATCGTTGCCTTCGTGCTTCGAGGTGTCGACTTCGACGGTGCCTTCCTGGATGCCGCACTCCTCTTTGTCGAAGCCCGCCCAGCGGCCGGAGCGCGGGTCGTCGCCCGGCGTCACCGGCTTCGTGCAGTAGGTGCAGCCGATGCTCGGGTAGCTGTGGTCGTGCAGCTCGTTGTAGGGCACGCCGTTGGCCATGATGTAGGCCCAGACCTGCTTCTCGTCCCAGGTCGCGAGCGGGTTGAGCTTGACGAGGTCGAACTTCTTGTCCCACTCGACGATGCCGATGTCGCCGCGCGTCTTGCGACTGGTCGCGGCGCATGCCGGCAGATCCAGGCCGTCTTGCCCTCGAGGGCGCGGTAGTTCGGCTCGACCTTGCGGATCTCGCAGCACTGGTCGGGGTCGCGCGCCCACAGCGCGTCGCCGTACTGCTCGCCTGCTGCGTCCGGCGTCAGCAGCGACTTGTAGCCGATGGGCTTGAAGCCGTACTTCTGCTCGCAGACGTCGCGCAGGTGGTAGGTCTCGGGGAAGAGGAAGTCGGTGTCGAGGTAGAAGACTTCGACCGTCGGGTCGATCTGCATGATCATGTCGAGCAGCACCATGCCGGACGGCCCGCCGAAGCTGCAGGCCAGCGTCAGGCCGGGCTGGAACTCCTCGACGGCCCAGCGCAGGATCTCCTGCGGCTCCTTGCCCTCCAGCTCTGCGCTGAGGCGCTGCGAGGGTGGCTTCGTCGTAGGTCTTTGCGCTGGTCATGCCAAGGCCCCTCCAAAACCAGTGCTAGTGGAGAAAGTTAATCAGCATTGTCAAGATTAGGGTCGGCGTCTGGACAGTGTCAAACGTATATCGGCGTGGTCGGCATTTGAAAATCGGCCACGTCGCATGAAATCAGGCCGCGCTTTCGGCCAGCCCGAACCGCCTGATCTGAAGATATAACAACCAGGCGCTATTCGACCACTCGACGCTTCAGTTTCCATTACTGCCAGGCTGAATGGCGCCCGTTCAGTATGGAACGTAGAGGTTAAGTGCCTCCGTGTTACCTGCATCGATATGCCTGCGACCGGACAATTGCCTCACTTAGCGAGGGCATAGCCAAGGAGGACTGAAATGGCAACAGGTACAAGCCTATTTTTGATAGCGATCGGCGCGATCCTCGCGATCGCAGTCGACTACCAGGTGTCGGGCATCGACATCAACGCAATCGGCGGCGATTCTGATCGTCGTCGGCGTCATCGGACTGATCTTTTCGCTGCTGTTCATGGCGAGCTTCGCGCCGTTCGGTGGCGACCGCACGAACACTCCTCACGACCACGTCTAAACAACAAAGCGCGGGATAACCCGCTGCACGAGAATCGAGACAGGCCGGCACCCTCGCCGGCCTGTCTTTTTGTGTGTTGCGTCAGACCCTCCCCCCAACCCCTCTCCCGCGCGCGGGCGGGGGAGTCGGGGGATCGTCACGGGCAGTTGCGCTTCGACTGGCACTTGGTGTGCCTTAGGCCTTCGTGGCGATTCCGACGAACGCCGGCCACAGCGGACCCAGCGAGAGTCGTTGCTTGATCTCGAGGGTGAAGCCGGACGCGCGCACGGCGGCTTCGGTGTCTCTCGATAGCTGGCAGCCGGCCGCGGTCCAGCCGTAGACGGGCTGGACGAGGCGCTGGACGGCTCGCAGCGCGCCGCTGCCGCGACGTGCTCGAAGAGGCGTAGCTGGCCGCCGGGCTTGAGGACGCGGTGTACCTCGGCCAGCGAGCGCGCGAGGTCCGCGACGGTGCAGAGGACGAGCGTGCGACGACGCAGTCGAAGGTGGCGTCGTCGAAGGGGAGGGCTTCGGCGGGGGCCTCGCTGAGGTGAACCTGTCGCGCGCACGTCCGCGCGGCAGGGCGTCGAGGCGCTTGCGGGCGCGGTCGAGCATGAAGGGGTCGGGCTCGGTGGCGTCGAGGGATTCGATGCGCGGCCAGTCGTAGTAGTCGAGGTTGGGGCCGGTGCCGCAGCCGATCTCGAGGACGCGGCCGGCGGCGCCGCCGGCGACGAAGCGTCGGACGGGCGCCATCTTCGCGGTCGTCCGCCTCGCATGACAGCGGTCGTAGAAGGCGGCGAACCAGCGATGACGCGGCTGCGGGACCGGTGGCCGAGGACATGGTCGCTGGCTAGAGGCCGATGATGCCCGAGGAGGCTGACGCCGCCGTCGATGACGATGGTCTGGCCGACGATCATCTCGGACTCGGGGCTGCAGAGGAAGGCGACGAGGTTGGCGACGTCTTCGGGGTGACGTGGCGGCCGATGGGGATGGCTTGCGCAGCAGGTCTCGCCGAACTCGTCCGGCAGGGCGGCGACGCCGCCGGTCTCGTCGACCCAGCTGGGGCAGACGCCGTTGACGCGGATGTGCTTCGGGCGCGAGCTCGACGGCGAGGTACATGGTCAGGGTGTCGAGGGCGCCCTTGGTGACGCCGACGGCGGCGTAGTTGCGGAGGTAGCGCTGGGCGCCGAGGCTGGTGAGGTTGACGATGGCGCCGCCGCCGCGCGCTTCCATGAGCGGCGCGGCTTCCTTGGTGGCGAACCAGGGGCCGAGCACGTTGATCTCGAAGGTCTGGCGCAGGTGGTTGGGCAGGGAGGTGATGGCGTTGCGGGGCCGCTCGAGGCCGCGGGCGGCGCTGTTGATCGAGGATGTCGAGGCCGCCGAAGCGCTCCTTGACGTCGTCGAAGAGGCGGTGGATGTCGTCGAGGTCGCCGAGGTTGGCCTGGAGGGCGATGGCCTTGACGCCGAGCTCGGTCGAGCTCGGCGACGACGCGCTCGGCGTCCTCCTCGCGTGCGGGCGTAGTTGACGATGACCTCGGCGCCCAGGGCGCCGAGCTTGAGGGCGATGGCGCGTCCGATGCCGCGGGTGCCGCCGGTGACCAGGGCGAGCTTGCCGGCGAAGGGCTTTTCGAGGGTGGTGATCTGTTTCGCTCACGCTTCGGATTCTAGCGGGGTCGTCGATATGGGGGAACTGCGTAGCAGTCCTAAATTCGACGTCGTGTCGCGTCCTCTCTGTGAAACGGACTATTAAATATGTTGCCCGACGAGATTCGACAATCGCCGAAACGCGTGCAGACTTTGGAGACGTCTAAGTGGATCGTCGTGATAGCGGATTTGCTTATGGGTCAGGCTCTCAGGCCTGATGAATCGTTGCTTTCGATGATCTGAAAGTCGATTAGCATCGACGAACCTATCATATGAGTGTGGTCCGTTGAAGATGAACCAAAAGTACCCAAACTCATTCTGGACAGAACGTATTAAGGCGCGATATTTCCCAATATTTCTGATCCTAAAGAGATGCCACTAAAGTACTTAATACACCACTTCAAATACATCGCTGTTAGGTGGCAGACGTATAAGAGCTGTAGTTCGCTATGATAGTGATTATAAACCGGACTGAATGAATCCCCGCGAACCCAATTTGTGTCGAGAATTCTTTGCTTGCCTTTCGCATGTGGTGAGTAAAGCCACTCAGAAAATTGTAGTGGACTCTTACGCGGGCCGCTGATTTCGCATTTAGTATGCGGTTGAGAATGAGCTTGTCAACCAGTCCCTCAAATGAGAAGTACTCTCTGTAGTAGTGTGAATTCTCTTGTGTGTCCTCCTTGAAGTTCTGCACCTCGTCTCCTGCTTAATGCCCAGTCTCTCTCTCTAAAAAGTCACGTAGTTTTCTGAGGAAATGGTCCTCAGGTTTGAACATCTTCCACGCCCGATAGTAGGCCGGAATAAACCTTCCAGTGGGCATACCTGCGTCGTCCACAACGCCCTCGAGGACCCCCACGTATTTGTCCTTACCCAACTGCCGCAAGGTTATGACGCCAGGGTCTTGCGCAATTTGATCGTGAACCCTGGCCATAGTCTCTTTAAGGCTGCGATCACGAGGATGCTTTAGCACGGTCCAAGTGACTTCATACCGTTTGCATATGCTAATAAGATTTAGTAAGAGGTAAGCTTCTAAGACGGTTCTACACGAGGAATAGGTTGCATAGTAGAATCCTGCTAAGGCTCCTTCATGGCAGTGTCTGAGGTTCACTCTTTGCAAGGCCACAAATTCGAGAAAATCCTGATCCTGTGCCCAAGTGACGTCCTCGGGCGCTACCAGAGCGTCCGGCAGAGACGCCAATGCTTTCAGTAATTGTTCATTAAGTTGAATTAGTCGCGAGTGATCGACCTCGGTTTGTTCGCGAATTGTAAGGTCGTTCAATGGCCTAATCTTTCGGATTTGCCGGCCGGACGCGCTTCGATAGCTCCGGCTCTTTGCCCAGTGCAGGAGGCTTCATGTTCGCGACCTTACGGGAGTCGATCCGGCATTGCGATGCTCGGGCCGGCCTCCCTGCCCCGCCGGCCGCGCATGGCTTTCGGGCTGCGGCAAAACCCGATACGTGAATCGGACGGCATCATCGAGCGACGGGACCGGCATGACGACGGCCAAGTGGGACTTCTGGATCGACCGCGGCGGCACGTTCACCGATATCGTGGCGCGCCGGCCGGACGGCGAAATCGTCGCCCACAAGCTCCTGTCGGAGAACCCCGAAGCCTACCGCGATGCCGCCATCCAGGGCATCCGGGATTTCCTCGGCGTGGATGCGGGCGATCCTATCCCGGCGGGCGAGATCGCAGCGGTCAAGATGGGCACCACGGTCGCCACCAATGCGCTTCTCGAACGCAAGGGCGACCCGACGGCGCTGGTCGTCACGAAGGGATTCCGCGACGCCCTGGAGATCGGCTACCAGGCGCGCCCGCGCCTCTTCGACCGCCACATCGTCAAGCCCGAGCTCCTGTACACGCGCGTCGTCGAGATCGACGAGCGCGTTTTCGCCAATGGCGACATCGACTTGCCCCTCGACCTTAAATCGGCCCGGCATCGACTCGAATCGGTTTACGAAGACGGCATCCGCGCCGTCGCGATCGTCTTCATGCACGGCTACCGCTACGTCGAGCACGAGAAGGCCGTGGCGCGGCTCGCCCGCGAAATCGGCTTCACCCAGGTCTCGGTGAGCCACGAGGTGTCGCCGCTGATGAAGCTCGTCGGCCGCGGCGATACCACCGTCGTCGACGCTTACCTGTCCCCGATCCTGAGGCGCTACGTCGATCAGGTCGCAGACGAACTGGGCGCCTCGCCGGACGCTGCCGAGCCGCCCCGCCTGATGTTCATGCAGTCGCATGGCGGGCTCACCGCCGCCGACCTGTTTCAGGGCAAGGACGCCATCCTGTCGGGTCCGGCCGGCGGCGTGGTGGGGGCGGTCGAGACGAGCCGCATGGCCGGCTTTCACCGCATCATCGGCTTCGACATGGGCGGAACGTCGACCGACGTCTCCCACTACGATGGCGAGTTCGAGCGCACCTTCGAGACCGAGGTCGCCGGCGTTCGGATGCGCGCGCCCATGATGCGCATTCATACGGTCGCGGCCGGCGGCGGCTCGATCCTTCACTACGACGGCGCCCGCTTCCGCGTCGGGCCGGAGTCCGCCGGTGCCAATCCGGGCCCGAAATGCTACCGCCGCGGCGGGCCCCTCGCCGTCACCGACGCCAACGTGATGCTCGGCCGCGTCTCGCCCGACTTCTTCCCCGCCATCTTCGGCCCGGACCGCGACCTGCCGCTCGACGTCGAGGCGGTTCGCCGCGCCTTCGCGGAACTCGCCGGCGAGATCGGCGACGGCCGCTCGCCCGAGGAAGTCGCGGAAGGCTTCCTGAAGATCGCGGTCGAGAACATGGCCAACGCCATCAAGAAGATCTCGGTGAGCCGCGGCTACGACGTCACCGGCTACGCGCTCTCCTGCTTCGGCGGCGCCGGAGGCCAGCACGCCTGCGCCATCGCCGACACGCTCGGCATGAAGACCGTGCTCATCCACCCGCTCGCCGGCATCCTGTCTGCCTACGGCATGGGGCTGGCCGACATCCGCGCCAACCGCCAGCAGGCCATCGAGCGCCCGCTCGACGACGAAGCCGCATGCCCGAGGCCGCGGCCGAGATCGCCCGCCTCGAAGCCGGGAACCTCGCCGAGCTGCGCGGCCCAGGGCATCCAGCCGACGCCGCACGGGTGATCCGGCGTGCCCACCTCCGATACGCCGGCACCGACACCCGCCTCGCCGTGGAGTTCGACCAGCCCGACGCCATGCGATTGGCGTTCGAGAAGGCCCACCGACAGCAGTTCGGCTTCACCACGCCCGACAAGCCGATCCTCATCGAGGCCGTCGAGGTCGAAGCGCTGGGCGGCGGCGCGCAGGCGCGACGAGCCCGACCACGCCGACCGCCGACGGCGAAGCCGAAACCCGTGCCGAAACCCGCATCTTCGCCGGCGGCGAATGGCGTGAGGCCGGTGTCTACCGCCGCGAGAACATGAGGCCCGGCCAGGCGGTCGACGGCCCGGCCCTGATCGTCGAGGCGCACAACACGATCCTCGTCGAGGACGGCTGGCGCGCCGGGATCACGCCGAAGCTCCACCTCGTCATGCGCCGCGTGAAGGCCGCACCGAAGCGCGTGGCTGTCGGCACCGAGGCCGATCCGGTGATGCTGGAGGTCTTCAACAACCTGTTCATGTCCATCGCGGAACAGATGGGCGTGACACTGGAGAAGACCGCCTATTCGGTGAACATCAAGGAGCGGCTCGACTTCTCCTGCGCCCTCTTCACGGCCGAGGGCGAGTTGATCGCCAACGCCCCGCACATGCCGGTCCATCTCGGCTCCATGGACCGCAGCGTCGCCTCGGTCATCGAGCACAACCCCGTCATTCGTCCCGGCGACGTCTTCGCGCTGAACGCGCCCTACAACGGCGGCACTCACCTGCCCGACATAACCGTCGTCACGCCGATGTTCGACGAGGTCGGAACGACGCTGCTTTTCTGGGTCGCCTCGCGCGGCCACCATGCCGATGTCGGCGGCAAGGCACCGGGTTCGATGACGCCGCGCGCCACCACCATCGAGGAGGAAGGCGTCCTCATCGACAACTTCAGGCTGGTCGACCGCGGCCGGTTCCTCGAAACGGAGCTGCGCGACCTCCTGTCTTCCGGCCCCTGGCCCTGCCGCAACCCGGACCAGAACATCGCCGACCTGCGCGCCCAGATCGCCGCCAACGAGAAGGGCGTCCACGAACTGCGCCGCATGGTCGACCAGTTCGGCCTCGACGTCGTGCGCGCCTACATGGGCCACGTCCAGGACAACGCCGAGGAAAGCGTCCGCCGCGTCATCGACGTGCTGCATGAAAGCGAGTTTTCCTACGAAATGGACCAGCGCACCCTCATCCGCGTGAAAATCACGGTCGACCGCGAGAACCGCTCCGCGAAGGTCGACTTCACCGGCACCAGCCCGCAGCAGCCCACCAACTTCAACGCGCCCCGGCCCGTGACGCGGGCGGCCACCCTCTACGTCTTCCGCTGCATGGTCGCCGACGAGATCCCGATGAATGCCGGCTGCCTGAAGCCCATCGAGTTGATAATCCCCGACGACTGCATGCTGGCGCCGAAATACCCGGCCGCCGTCGTCGCCGGCAACGTCGAGACCAGCCAGGCCGTCACCGATACGCTGTTCGGTGCCCTCGGCGCGCTTGCGGCCGCGCAGGGCACTATGAACAACACGAACTTCGGCAACGAGACGTACCAGTACTACGAAACCGTCTGTGGCGGCTCGGGCGCCGGCCCCGGCCATGACGGCACCTCGGCCGTCCACACCCACATGACCAACACCCGCCTCACCGATCCGGAAGTGCTGGAGTTCCGCTATCCGGTCCTTCTGGAAAGCTTCGAGGTCCGGCGCGGCTCGGGCGGCGAGGGCAAATGGACCGGCGGCGACGGCACGACCCGCCGCATCCGCTTCCTCGAGCGCATGGACGTGTCGCTGCTGACCGGCCATCGCCGCGTCCCGCCCTTCGGCCTCGAGGGAGGAGACGCCGGAGAATGCGGCGCCAACAGCGTGCGCCGCGCCGACGGCCGCATCGAGAAACTGGAGGGCTGCGACCAGACCGTCTGCGAGCCGGGCGACGCGCTGATTGTCATGACGCCCTCGGGCGGCGGCTACGGGACGCCGAAACCATGACGATGCTCGCCACACTGATGACCCTCTCGGCGATCCACATCCTCGCCGCAATGACGCCGGGTCCGAATACCGTGCTCGTCGCCCACCTCGCGGCCGGCCGCTCGACCCGCGAGGCGCTCATGGCCGTCGCCGGGATCACGCTCGCGACTTTTGTCTGGGTGACGCTCAGTCTGGCGGGCGTCGGGCTCCTTTTGAGAGAGGCAGGCGAGATCTACGCCCTGCTGCGATTCGCCGGCGCTTGCTGGCTCGTCTGGGCGGGCCTGCGCATGCTCCGCTCCGCGACTTGGAAGCACGCCGGTACCAGCGCCACCGGCGACCCTGCCGCGCCATTTCGCGCCGGGCTCGTCACCACGCTTTCGAACCCGAAGTCCGGGGTCTTCTGGACCAGCGTCTTCGTGGTCGCCATGCCGCCGCATGCGCCTGCCGCGCTCTTCGCCGCCGCGACGGCCCTCGTCCTCGTCCAGACCACCCTGTGGTACGGCTTCGTCGCCCTGACGCTTTCGGCGGCGCCTGCGCGCCGCGTCTATGCCCGGTCAGCCCGCTGGCTCGAAGGCCTCGCGGGCGCCGTCATGGTCGGTTTCGGCCTGCGCCTCGCATTCACGCCGGACGCTCCGGCGCGCTAGAGCATCTCCAGCGGCCGTTTCGACCGTGGCGGCGGGAACGCCGCGTCGAGTTCGGCGAGGTCGTTCGGCGACAGTTTGATGTCGATCGCGGCCCGATTGTCACGCACGTGCTCGGGGCGAGACGCCTTCGGGATCGCGATGACACCGGGCTCGCGCAGCACCCAGGCGAGCGCCACCTGCGCCGGCGTCGCGCCGATGCGCCCGGCGACCTTCGCAAGCGCCGCGTTGCCGAGGATCCGCCCCTGCTCGATCGGCGAATAGGCCATGATCGGTATCCCGTGCGCGCGCTGCCACGGCAGGAGGTCGAACTCGATGCCGCGCCGCGACAGATTGTAGAGCACCTGGTTGGTCTCCGGCGGCCTGGAGGCCGGTACCGCAACCACGTCCTCCATCTCGTCCACATCGAAATTGCTGACGCCCCAAGACCTTATCTTCCCGTCTTCCAGGAGTCGGTCGAAAGCCCTGACGGTCTCCGCCAGCGGATGGCTGCCCGGCCAGTGCAGCAGATAGAGGTCGACACGGTCGGTCCGCATCCGCTTCAGGCTCGCCTCGCAGGCCCGCAACGTCCCCGAAAAGGACGCGTTGTAGGGCAGCACCTTCGAGACCAGGAACACCTCGTCCCGCCGCCCGGAGATCGCCTCGCCGACAACCTCCTCCGCCGCGCCATCGCCGTACATCTCGGCGGTGTCGATCAGCGTCAGCCCAAGGTCGAGACCGAGCCTCAGCGCGGCGACCTCGTCTGCGCGCCGGCGCGCGTCCTCGCCCATGTACCAGGTTCCCTGCCCGAGTACCGGCACCACCGCGCCGCCGGGAAGGGTGGTCATTCGAATAGGGGTGTCGGACATGTCACGAGGGCTCCTGCTGCGGCTCGGATCGCACGGATTCTCGCCCGGCGTTGCTGCGTCAATGCCCCCCGCCTGAACCTATTCTGAACGCTCACCTCAGCGTCGGTTCAAGGCGCGGCGCCTAACTTCCGTCACATAGGAACCGGAGGGGATACCGATGCAACGCGCCTTTTCATATCTGACCACTGCCGCCTTCTCGTTGATGACGGTCACACTCGTCGCCGGCATTGTCGTCCTGGCGACCAACGACCATTCGATCCCGCGTGCCGCCGGCAATGGCGCCGGCCTCGCGCTGACGATGATCCTGAAGGGCTGACGCCGGCCTGGCCTGTACTCTAACGGCAGTAGCGGTACGTGCCGCTCTCGTTATGCCTCGCCAGGTCGAAGTGGAAGTGATCCTGGTGATGCCGATCCCCGTCCGGTCCGATGACCGTGGTGTAGATCTGGCAGGCCCCGCGATGGATCTCCCTGAGGAACGCCTGCTCGTCGGCCGCCCCCCTCCAGCCGCGCAGCACGGTGATCTCCCGGCCGTTCGACAACGTGAAGCCGCCGAAGTCGATGGCGTTGCCGAAGGAATGCTCGCTGAGCTTCGCGCCCGGACGATGGTTGCGGCTGCGGCAGTTGTAGCCGCCCATCGTCTTGGCCTCGACGACGGGCATCCCGAATATCTTCAGGGCTGCCGGCTGAACCACATGCCAGAACCAGCCGTCGGTGGCCGACGTGATGGGGCAGTTCACCGTCTCGGGCTTCGAGTAGGCGACCATCCCACCGAGCGCGGCGTGGACCCTGAGCGGCTGCCAGATGCCGCACGGCCCCTTGCCACGGATACGGTCGACGCGCTGGGTGAATGGTGTGGGCTGGAAGCCGCCCTTAGCCAGGCAAACCGCTTCCGCCTGCCGCCGCCACGCATGGTCCCGCCCCGAATCCCACGAGGTGCTGCACCCGGAAAGCGCCACCGCTCCGGCAAGGACTGCCGCCATTATCCTGATCGTCCGCATGATACGGGCGATCCTGAAAGTTTTATGCAAATGCCGTCTTAAGAAGGAAGGTTAGCGAAACCTTAAATGCGCGGGTCGATGCGCTGCGCCGCCGCCATGATGCCGCCAGGCATAAGGACGATGAGGAACGTAAGCGCCGCGAAAGCGGCGACGTCCCGCCAGTCGCCCGGCAGGAATGCCGACCACAGCGTCTCGACCCCCCCGAGGAAGAGCGCACCTACGAACGCCCCCCGGATGGAATCGAGCCCGCCCAGAATGGCGACGAACAGCGCCTTCATGCCGATCACGAACCCCACATAGAAGCTCGCGCTGCCATAGTAGGCGCCCATCAGCACCCCGGCCGCGGCCGCATAGGCTGACGACAGCACCATCGTCCAGAACAGCACCCGTCCAGCATCGACGCCGAGAAGTTCCGCCATGCGGATGTCCTGCGCGCAGGCCCGCCACAACCTCCCGAACCGGTGCCGCGAGATGAAGAACGCCAGTCCCGAAGCCAGCGTCAGGCAGGCCGCCAGCACCACGATCTGCATCACCGTCGCCTGGACGGCGAATCCGCCCGCTTCCGCCATTGCCACGGTATCGCCGAGGATGGGCCGAACCCAGAGCTCCCGGCTGCCGGCCGCCAGCCGCATTACCTCCTCGAGCACGATCGCCGCGCCGATTGTCGCGATCAGCATCGCGAGCGCCGGCTGGCGAAGAAGCGGCCTCGCCACCAGATGCCCGAGCGTTCCGCCCACGACGGCGGTCGACGCGATCGACCCCGCGGCCACGATGCCGAGCAGGACTGCCGGCGACAGCCGGAAATGCCACAGCCCGCCGGCCAGGAACCCGACCGCCAGATATCCCGCCCACATCGCCAGCGCCCCGAAGGCGAGGTTGAACCGGTTGGCGATGCCGTGGAACAGGACGTAGGCGACCGCGATCAATGCGTAGAAGGCGCTCACGACCAGCGCATTGAGACACTGCTGCGCGACGTAGCCCCACACGGCCGGCCATCTCCGCTGCACGCCCCGGAAGCGGAACATGCTCGATCTCGTTAGCACGAGACCCGGCTTTCCGGGTATTGTCCCGTGCGTTCAGTCCCTTCGGCGTGCTGCCATGGTCCGTGCCGCAGTTCTCGCTATGCTGGTGTTGCTGGCCGCCTGTCAGGGTGAGGACGGCGACTATCTCGTCGTCACCGGCGGCGGATTCATCTTCAACTACCGCCTCGCCGAGGCGTCCTATGGCCTCGTCGCCGAGCCACGGCGCGAACTGCCCGAAGGCGCTGTTCTGGTAGCGGAGTTCGAGGATCCCTCGGGTGGACCCGCTATCGTCGTGCGGCACAACGTCAGGCCCGGCCACCGTCGTTTCTCGCTGGAGACACCGCCCGTCCATGGCGTCGTAAAGGACCGCGAATACCATGCGATCCTTCGCCTTGAATTGCCCGAAGGCAACGTGATCGAGACACACGAGCGCACGTTCCGCTCAAACCTGGACCAGAGCATCCTGCCGGACGCCCCGCTCACCATCGGCCCCGGCTACCAGCGTCCGCCGCAGCCATAGCCTCACTCACACCAGGTCGACCGGCCATCGGCCCCCCGCCGAGCGTTGTCGAAGTGGAAGTGGTCCTGATGGTAGGCGTCGCCGTCCGGCCCGATCACGGTAGTGAAAGGCCCGCACGCCTTCTCGTGTATCTCGCGCAGGAAGTCGCCCGCCTCGCCCTCGTCGTCCCAATGCTCCGACACGGTCACGGACGTCCCGTCCTCGAATTCGAAGGTCGTCAGGTCGATGGCGTTCGCCTTGCCGTGTTCGCTCGGATCGCCGCCGGCGATATTGTTGCGCGGCCGGCAGACATAGGACCCCGCGACCGACAGTCGGACGAGGCGGGAGCCGACCGTCTCGCGCGCCGCCGGCTCCATGACCTCGCTGACGAATCGATCGAACCGCTCCGCCATTTCGCAGTTGAGAATTGCCTCCGGCGCTAGATCGATACCGCCGGCCTCGGTCATCGAGAACGATGCGGGGACATCGCAGCCCCCGTCAGGGTCGACGATCGCTCCGCGCGGCGTGGCCTCGATCCGACCTTCCTCGACGGCCAGACAGGCCGGCGGCTCCGCGACCACAGGTTCGGCCGGATCGGCATCATCCGTCTCGTCGGCGATTTCGGGCTTCTCGGCAGGCAGGGGGACGTCGATAACCTCCGGCTTTTCCGGTGGCAACGGCACGTCCCTGGCCTCCGGATCGGTCGCCTGCTGCGATCCCTCGACGGCGGGTCGGGGCTGGGGAAGCGGCACCGACTCACCCTGCGCCTCGGCGGTCGAGCTTATCGCAACCGCCGCCACACAAAAAATCGCGGCCCGGATTACGGCGTCGATGTTGCTGCGCGATGCCACCCGCACGCTTCCTTTCACAAGTGAAGCAAGCGGCGCCAAGGTTGCAGGAAATCTGGAGAAAGACCGGCCGCCTCTTTCCTAGAACGTCGAAGACGCCATCTGGTTCGACGGCCGGATCGCACCGCACGCCGTCGTGTCGTGTTGCAGCGCAGCAACAAAAGCGCTTCCGCTCGGCGTCAACCTGTCGTTAAACTTTGGTTGCAGGGGTGGCGGAAAGGATACGCATATGAGCCTAGCACGACGATTGAATGTGATCGTCACCGGCGCAGCGTTCCTGTTCATTGCGGCGGTAATCTTCGGAGCCATCTAGGTTCCGCTACTTAAGCCAACCCGATGCTGCCCGACCGGGCCGAAGAACCGGACGGGCGAGGGGCAATCCCTTCCAGGCCGCCTCAGGCGGCTTTTTCTTTGGCCGCCTCCGGTCGATACGCGAGGATCGGCGCAAGCCACTTCTCGGCAAAGCCCATCTCCCAGCCCTTCCGGCGGGCGTAGTCCTCGACCTGATCGCGCTCGATCTTGCCGACACCGAAATACCGGCTCTCCGGGTGCGAGAAGTAGAGCCCCGACACTGATGAGCCAGGCAGCATCGCGAAGGAGTCGGTAAGCTGGATGCCGGCCGCCTTCTCCGCGTCGAGCAGCCTGAACAGCGTCGGCTTTTCCGTATGATCCGGCTGCGCCGGATAGCCCGGCGCAGGCCTGATGCCGCGATATTCCTCAGCGATCAGCTGCGCGTTGGTCAGCGCCTCGTCCGTGGCATAGGCCCAGAACTCCTTGCGGACGCGCTGGTGCATGTGCTCGGCGAAGGCCTCGGCCAGCCGGTCGGCCAGCGCCTGGAACAGGATCTTGGAATAGTCGTCGTTCGCCTGGGTGAAGCGGGCGACCATGTCCTCCTCTCGATGGCCCGTCGTGACGGCGAAGCCTCCGATGAAGTCGGCGAGTCCTGTTTCCTGCGGTGCGATGAAGTCCGAAAGCGCCATGTTGGCCCGGCCGCCCTCGCGGCGCGTCATCTGCTGGCGCAGGGTGTGCAGGGTGGCCAGCCGCGACTTGCGTGCATCGTCGTCGAACAGTGCGATGTCGTCACCGGTCGCGTTGGCCGGCCAGAAGCCGATCACCGCCCGCGCTTCCAGCCACTGCTCCGCAATGATCTTGTCGAGCATCTTCTGCGCGTCGTCGTAGAGCGCGCGCGCCGCCTCGCCCTGCACCTTGTCGTCGAGGATGTCGGGAAACCGCCCCTTCATTTCCCAGGTCTGGAAGAAAGGCGTCCAGTCGATGTACTCGCGCAGCGTGGCCAGGTCGTAATCCGCGAAGGATTTCGTGCCGAGGAAGGTCGGCTTGGGCGGCTGGTAGCCCGACCAGTCGATCTTCAGCGCGTTCGCCCGCGCATCGGCAATGGACTGTCGAGGCTTGTTGTCCTGCCCGCGCGCATGGCCCTCTGCCACCTTGATGTAGTCCGCGCGCACTTCCTCGTAGACGCGCGGCCGGTGTTCCTTCGACAACAGGTTCGAGACGACGCCCACCGCACGGCTCGCATCCGTGACGTAGATCGCCTGCCCCTTCTTGTAGTTCGGGTGGATCTTCACCGCGGTATGGACCTTCGAGGTCGTAGCCCCGCCGATCAGCAGCGGCAGGTCGAAGCCCTGGCGCTCCATCTCGGCCGCCACGTCGCACATCTCGTCGAGCGACGGCGTGATGAGACCCGAGAGCCCGATGATATCGGCCTTCTGTTCACGTGCCGTCGCAAGGATCTTGTCGGCCGGCACCATGACGCCGAGGTCGATGACCTCGTAGTTGTTGCACTGAAGCACGACGCCGACGATGTTCTTCCCTATGTCGTGGACGTCGCCCTTCACGGTGGCCATGACGATCTTGCCCGCCGCCGGCGCGTCGGTGATGCCCATCTCCTCCTTTTCCTTCTCCATGAAGGGTTCGAGGTAGGCGACGGCCTTCTTCATCACGCGGGCCGACTTCACGACCTGCGGCAGGAACATCTTGCCCGCCCCGAACAGGTCGCCGACGACGTTCATGCCGTCCATCAGCGGGCCCTCGATGACGTGCAGCGGCCGCTCCGCGGCCGCGCGCGCTTCTTCGATATCTTCCTCGATCCAGTCGGTGATGCCGGCGACCAGCGCGTGCTCGATGCGCTTCTTGACCTCCCACGTCCGCCATTCGAGGGTTTTCTGCTCCTTTTCGGGCCCGCCCTCCTTGAAGCGGTCGGCCGCCTCCACAAGGCGCTCGGTGGCATCGTCGCGCCGATTGAGCACGACGTCCTCGCACAATTCGCGGAGTTCGGGATCGAGCTCGTCGTAGATCGCGAGCTGGCCTGCGTTGACGATCGCCATGTCCATGCCCGCGGATATCGCGTGGTACAGGAACACCGAGTGCATCGCCTCGCGCACGGGCTCGTTGCCGCGGAACGAGAACGACAGGTTGGACAGGCCGCCCGAGATGTGCGCATGCGGCAGGTTCTCGCGAACCCAGCGCGTCGCCTCGATGAAGTCGACGCCGTAGTTGTTGTGCTCCTCGATCCCCGTCGCCACCGCGAAGATGTTGGGGTCGAAGATGATGTCCTCCGGCGCGAGAACCCGCCTCGTTGACCAGGATGTCGTACGAATTCCGGCAAATCTCGATCTTTCGCTCGAGCGTGTCGGCCTGTCCCTTCTCGTCGAACGCCATGACCACCACGGCGGCGCCATAGCGGCGCACCTTCTTCGCGTGGTCGAGGAAGGCGTCCTTGCCCTCCTTCATCGAGATCGAGTTCACGACAGGCTTGCCCTGGACGCATTTCAGCCCTTCCTCGATGACCGTCCACTTGGAGGAGTCGATCATGACGGGCACGCGCGAGATGTCGGGCTCGGCGGCGACGAGATTGAGGAACGTCTTCATCGCCTTCTCGGAATCGAGAAGCCCCTCGTCCATGTTCACGTCGATGATCTGTGCGCCGCTCTCCACCTGCTGGCGGGCGACGTCGAGTGCCGTGTTGTAGTCGCCCGCTTCGATCAGCTTTCGGAAGCTTGCGCCGAGCCGGTCACGTTGGTGCGCTCGCCGATGTTCACGAAATTCGTCTCGGGCGTCAGCACGAAGGGCTCGAGCCCCGACAGCCGCATATAGGGCTTGGCCTCAGGCACCTCGCGAGGGCCTATGCCGTCGACGGCGTCCCGCGATCGCGCGCGATATGCTCCGGCGTCGTGCCGCAGCACCCGCCGACGACGTTGACGAGGCCCGAGCGGGCGAACTCGCGCGATGAACTCGGCCGTTTCCTCGGGCGTCTCGTCATATCCGCCGAAGGCGTTCGGCAGGCCGGCGTTCGGATAGGCGCAGACGAGTGTGTCCGCGACACGCGAGAGCTCTGCCAGATGCGGCCGCATCTCCTTGGCGCCCAGCGCGCAGTTGAGGCCGATGGACAAGGGCGCGGCATGACGCACCGAATTCCAGAACGCGCTCGGCGTCTGTCCCGAAAGCGTGCGGCCGGAAAGGTCGGTGATCGTACCCGAGATCATGACCGGCAGTCGGCTGCCGATGTCCTCGAACAGTTCCTCGATGGCGAAGATCGCGGCCTTGGCGTTCAGCGTGTCGAAGATCGTCTCGATCAGCAGGATGTCGGCGCCGCCCTCGACGAGCCCTCGCGCCGCCTCCCCATAGGCCTTGGCGAGTTGGTCGAAGTTGATGGCGCGATAGCCGGGGTCGGTGACGTCGGGCGAGATCGACGCCGTACGGTTGGTCGGCCCGAGCGCGCCGGCCACGAAGCGCGGCCGGCCATCCGCCTTCTCGGCGCCATCGGCCGCCTCGCGCGCCAGCCGCGCGCCCTCCGCGTTCAGCTCGAACGCCAGGCTCTCCATGTGGTAGTCGGCCTGGGCGATGGTGGTCGACGAGAAGGTGTTCGTCTCCACGATGTCGGCGCCCGCGTCGAAATAGGCGCGGTGAATGTCGCGGATCACGTCCGGCTGGGTCAGCGTCAGAAGGTCGTTGTTGCCCTTCAGGTCGCTCTCCCAGTCGGCGAAGCGCTCGCCCCGGAAGGCGGCCTCGTCGAGCTTGAACTCCTGGATCGCGGTCCCCATCGCCCCGTCGAGCAACAGGATGCGCTCTCGGGCGAGTTCGCGGAGCCGGGTCTCGGTGTCTGATATTTTCTGCGACATGCGGTCGTTACTGTCTTTCGAATCTCGATTGCATCGGCCTCGATCCGTCGGGACCGCGCTTCTCGCGTCCCAAGGATCGAGTTCTGGTTCTGTCAGGGGATTTGAGCCCCGTTCAAGTCAGGCCGCCGCCTGCGCCGGGCGCGGCCTCAGGCCAAGCATGTGGCAGGCCGCGTAGACGAGTTCGGCGCGGTTGAGCGTGTAGAAGTGGAACTCCTTCACCCCATTCGCCTGGAGGTCCAGTATCTGGTCGGCGACGACGCCGGCGGCCACGAGTTGGCGCGTCTCCGGATCGTCGTCCAGCCCATCGAAGCGGTCGGCCAGCCATCCCGGCACGTCGGCGCCGCAGGTCTTGGCGAAGCGCGCCGCCTGGCGGAAGTTCGCGATCGGCATCACGCCCGGCACCAGCGGCACGTCGATGCCACGCTTGGCGAGCCGCTCGCGATACTCGTAAAAGTGCCGGTTCTCGAAGAAGAACTGGGTGATCGCCCGGTTCGCCCCGGCGTCCACCTTGGCCGCCAGCACATCGAGGTCGGCGTCGAAATCGGGCGATTCCGGATGCTTCTCCGGATAGGCGGAGACGGAAACCTCGAACGGCCCGATGCGCCGGATCGCCGAGACCAGCTCGGCCGTGGTCTGGAAGCCCTCGGCGTGCGGCGAGTAGCGTTCGCCGACACCCGCGGCCGGGTCGCCGCGCAGCGCCACGATATGGCGCACGCCCGCGTCCCAGTAGGCGTAGACCACCTCCTCGATCTCGCTGCGCGCGGCGTCGACGCAGGTCAGATGAGCCGCCGGCGTCAGCGGCGTCTCGGCAACGAGGCGCGAGACGATCGAGTGCGTGCGCTCACGCGTCGAGCCGCCCGCCCCGTATGTCACCGAGACGAACTCCGGCTCGAGCGGCGCCAGGCGCTCCACCGAGCGCCAGAGATTGGCGCCCATCTCGTCGGTCTTGGGCGGAAAGAACTCGAAGGAGACCGTCAGGGCCCCTCGTTCGCCGGTCTTGGTCTTGGGTGAATCGGACATTACGCAGCTTCCCCTGAAATCCTGTCTTGCTGTTTGCGTTTGCCGACGTTCCGGCCCAGCCAGACGGACACGGTGAGCCGGTCGACGGCATCGCCTGCGCTCGCTTCGGGCGGGAATTCGACATGGTCGGCAAGCTCGACCCCGGCAGCCGCCATCCACTCGGCGATCTGCTCGTCGGAAAAGCCGAGCCTTCGATGGGCGTGGTCCGCCCGGAGGAATTCGAGCCCGTGCGGCGCGAAGTCGACGACGATCAGCCGCCCGCCCCGCTTGAGGATGCGGGCCGCTTCCGCCACCGCCCGCTCGGGCTCGTCGAGATAATGCAGGACCTGGTGCACGACGGCGGCGTCGGCCACCCGGTCCTCGATGGGCAGGTTGTAGATGTCGCCGTGCCGGACCTGGCAATTGGCGAGCCCCGCCCGCTCCAGCCTGGAGCGCGCATAGGACAGCATGTCGTGGGAGAGGTCGACGCCGATGCCGCGTACGGCGCGCTCGGCCATGACCTCGAGCATCCGTCCCGTGCCCGTCCCGAGATCAACGACGGTGCCGAGCTTGTCCTCGCCGACGAAGCGGCGGACCGCGCCCTCGATCTTGTCGTCCTGCACATGCAGCGAGCGCACGGTATCCCACTGGCTCGCCTGGCTGCGGAAGTAGTTCGCCGCCTGTTCGGCATGGGCGCGGCGCACCTGCTCGAGCCGCGAACGGTCTCGGGCAAGCGCCGCATCGCCCCGGTCGAGCCGCGATAGCAGGTCACGCGCGACATCAGCCGCGGGGCCCTCGTCGGCCAGTCGGAAGAAAGCCCATGCCCCTTCGGGGTGGCGCAAAACGAGCCCCGCGTCGGTCAGGAGCTTCAGGTGACGGCTGATGCGCGGCTGGCTCTGCCCGAGAATATCGGTCAGGTCCTTCACGCTGCGCTCGCCGTCGGCCAGCAGCGCGAGGATGCGCAGCCGAGACGGCTCTCCCGCCGCGCGCAGCACGGCCAGCAGCGCTTCCGACGAGATCGGCAGCATGGCGTGAGGCTCTCCCTCGGTGGTCATGACTTGATATAAACATATCTTTATGACCGAAAGTCAACCCCGCCCCTCTTGCCAAGGCGCGGTGCAAGCAGCACATCTTGCAGGTTCAGGGAGGCGGTCATGTCGGAACCCGTCGGTATCGAGAATCGACCCGAACTGGTGGTCATCGGACGAATCCGAACGCCTTGGCCAACGCCGGCGGACTGCCCATACAATACGATGGAATCCGACGCTCTCTGTCGGGTGGACATCCTCCCGCGGTGGCGCCCCGCGCTCGCCTCTCTCGACGGCTGCAGCCACGTCATCCTGCTCTACTGGCTGGACAGGGCCGACCGGGAACTCCTGGTCCAGACGCCGAAGAGCGACGACACGCCCCACGGCGTCTTCGCCCTCAGGACACCGAACCGCCCCAACCCTATCGGCCTCGCCGTGGCCGATCTCGTCGCGGTCGCCGACAACCATCTCACGGTCCGCCACGTCGACTGCATGGACGGCACGGCGCTCCTCGACATCAAGCCCTACTTCGCCTCGACCGATGCCAGGCCCGATGCCCGCGTGGGATGGCACGAAGCGAGGTCCAGTCCCGGAGTACGCCGACACGCCTGAGCACCCGGGGGAACCGGTGCGCCAAGCTCTGCGTTGATTTCCCGAAAGGAGACGGGGGAACGTGCGGAGAATGCGCCATGACTCGGATGATCGAGGACCTGCGTCACGACCCCCTGCTGAGCCGGGAGCGGATGATCGTCATCCTGCCGCTGCTCGGTCTCTACTTTTCGGTTTGCGCTCTGTGGGCGATCGAGGTCGATCCCATGGCGCTCGCCTTCTATTCGTTCCTGCCCCGCTTCGCACCGGCCGCCCGGCCGCGCTGATCAGGGCCTGACGAACGCCGATCGCGCGGCCTCGCACTCGTCGCGCACGGCGCAGCCGTGGAGATGATCGTTGACCAGCCCCATGGCCTGCATGAAGGCGTAGACAGTCGTGGGCCCGACGAATGAAAACCCCAGTTTCTTCAGATCTTTGGAAAGCGCGGTTGATTCAGGCGTTTTACTAAGTGTCCTGAGCGTCGCGAGATCCAGTCGCTTCGGCCGCGCCGACGGCTCCGGTTCGAACCGCCACACGAAGGCGGCCAGTGAACCGTGCTTCCCTCTGAGATCAAGCGCCCGCCGCGCGTTGTTGATGGTCGATTCGATCTTGCCGCGGTGGCGCACGATGCCGGCGTCTCCGATAAGCCTCGCCACGTCTGCCTCGCCGAATCCGGCGACCGTCTCGATCTCGAAGTTCGCGAAGCCTCGCCTGAAGTTCTCGCGCTTCCTCAGGATCGTCAGCCACGAAAGCCCTGACTGGAAGCCTTCGAGGCACAGCTTCTCGAACAGCCTCCTGTCGTCGGCGACCGGCCTGCCCCACTCGATGTCGTGATAGATCGCATAATCCGGGTCGGTCCCGTGCCACCGGCACGTCAGCCGTCCATCCTCGCGCTCGATCAGTCCGTCAGGGGTATCGCCCAACGCATCCTCGCCATCGGTTACCTGGAACGCTTCGCCGTCGCCATGATCTCGAATTTCATCTCCGGCTGCATCAGTTCCGCGATCATCATCGCCGCCGCGGGACGAATGCCGCCGAATGCCTCGCCCAGCACCGGCACCACGTGGCCGACATCGGCCCGGTCGGTCAGGATGTAGATGACGCTGACGACGTCCGACAACCCGAAACCGGCCTCAGCAAGCGTGCGCGCAACCGTACCGATCGCGTTCCTCGCCTGCTCGGCGACGTCGTCGGGCAATTCCATGCGGGAATAGTCATAGCCCGTCGTCCCGGCGACGAAGCACATGTCGCCGTCGACAACCGCCCGCGAATAGCCGATCTCGACCTCGAACGGCGAGCCCGACGAAATGAGGCGGCGCCCGCTCATGCCGGCCCCGGCTTGCGCGCGAACGCCAGCAACACGCCCGCGCTGATCAGCGCCAGCCCCGACATCCGGTTGACGAGCCGCATCCGGCTTGCGGTTCCGGCGAAGGCACCGACGCGCGCCCCGGCATAGGCGTAGACGCCCATCGCCACGCCCTCGAACACGATGAAGGCAGCCCCCATCATGGCGATCTGGGTGACGTAGTCGCCGCCGGGTGTCAGGAACTGCGGGAAGAAGGCGGTGAAGGTGACGATCGCCTTGGGGTTCGTCGCCGCCACGAGGAACTCGCGGCCTGCCAGCCGGTGCATGGAATCGGTGCGCGCGGCCCACTGCGCAACGGCCGCATCGTCCACCGGCGACCGGAACATCTTCACGCCGAGCCAGATCAGATAGGCCGCGCCGACCCATTTGAGCACCGTGAAGAACGCTTCGGACGCCGCCAGCACGACCCCCAGCCCGACGGCGACGAGCGCGATCATCATGGCAAAGGCCGGGAGCCGGCCCGTAGCGGCCGTCAGCGACGTCCAGAAGCCGAACCGCGCGCCGTTCGACAGCGCCATCAGGTTGTTGGGACCGGGGTAGACATTGATGGCGAAGACGGCGGGAATGAAGATCAGCAAGGTTTCGAGCGGCATGGGACCGGCACCTCCGATACCGAATCCGATATCCCGACGCTGATGGCCGCACAAACGAAAGAAACGGATGGGTGGCGTGAGCGCCGCGCATGGAGCGCGGCGCCTAGTCAGCCCCGCTTCGTCGCGGTCGCCGTCAGTTCGGGACGCCGGTTCAGCGTCTGGAACACCACGCAATAGCGCTCCGTCAGCTTGAGGAGCTGCGCGATCTGCTCCTCGCCGGCATCAGTGTCGAGGTCGAAGGTGAGCCGGATTTCCCGGAAGCCCACCGGCGCCTCCCGGTCGACGCCGAGCGTGCCGCGGAAGTCCAGGTCGCCCTCGGCCCGCACGGTCGCGTCCTTGAGTTCGATCCCTATTGCCGTCGCCACCGCCTTCAGCGTCACGCCCGCGCAGGCGACCAGCGCTTCCAGAAGCATGTCGCCGGAGCAGGCCTCGAGGCCCGATCCGCCGGTCGCCGGGTGCAGCCCAGCCGTCACCAGCGCACGCCCCGTCTCGACCTTGCAGGCGATATGCGACTCGTCGATCTGCCCTTCCGCCTTCAGCGTGATGACGGCCGATTCCGGCGCGTCGCGATAGCGATCCTTGATCGGCGCCTGAAGCGCTCGCAGTGCATCCGCGTCCATCGTCACAGCCAGGGCCGCTCCTCACCGGTCTTCGTCTCGAACGTCGAGATCTCGTTGCCCTTCTCCAGCGTCAGTCCAATGTCGTCGAGGCCGTTGAGCAGGCAGTGCTTTTTGAAGGGATCGATCTCGAAGGAGATCGTGCCGCCGTCGGGACCGGAGATCGTCTGGCTCTCGAGGTCGACCGTGATCGTCGCGTTCGCCCCGCGGCTCGCGTCGTCCATCAGCTTGTCGATTTCCTCCTGCGGAAGCTGGATCAGCAGCATGCCGTTCTTGAAGGAGTTGTTGTAGAAGATGTCGGCGAAGGTCGGCGCGATCACGCAACGGATGCCGTAGTCCTGAAGCGCCCAGGGCGCGTGCTCGCGGCTCGACCCGCAACCGAAATTGTCTCCTGAAATCAGGATCTTGGCATTCCGGTAGGCCGGCTTGTTGAGGATGAAGTCCTCCTTCTCCGTGCCGTCCTCGTTGAAGCGCATGCGCTGGAAGAGCGCCGCGCCCAGCCCCGTCCGCTTGATCGTCTTCAGGTAGTCTGCCGGGATGATCATGTCGGTGTCGACATTGACCAGCGGCAGCGGCGCGGCGACGCCGGTGAGGGTATCGAACTTCTCCATCGGCCAGATACTCCGGTACGGGGAAAGGTGCTGACCCGTTGTTTGGAACCGTCCCCGCGAGAAATCAAGTCCCGGCGCTGAATGATCCGCTGGGCACCAAGCCCCCGCCCTCCGCGCGACGCTCAGGCCGCTGGTTCAGCGCTTGACGAATGCGAGGGATCAGGACATTCGACCTCCATGGGGTGGCTCACGACAATCCGACGCAATCGCATCGACACGCCGATCGCCTGCCTGGCGATCTACGCGCTGCTGCTGCATGCGGTCATCGCCGGCGTTGTCATGCAGGGCCCGGCGGCGGCCGGCGATCTCCATCCGATCTGCACCGTATCCGCCCCCGCGGGCGACGACGTTCCAGCCGGCGGCAATTCAACCGACGATCCCCTCTGCCGCTCGCTCTGCACGCTGGCGGGCGCTCTCGCGATACCGCCCGCGCCCGCCGCCACCGGCGAGCCCGACTGGACGGTCCACGCTCCCGGGCCGGCCCTCGAACCGCGCGCCCTCCCCGCCGCGCTCGTCTCCAAGCCCGGTGCCCGCGCTCCGCCTGCCAGCGCCTGACGGAATTCTTCATTTCCATCAGACCGAAAGCGGCGCGGATGACGTTCCGCCGCCGCGCTTTGCGGAGTGCAAACCATGCAATCGACTTCTTCGGGCACGTCGCGCGGCACCGCCGCCGACATGTCCAACCTCTATCGCGCCATCTGGCGCTGGCATTTCTACGCGGGACTGTTCGTCCTGCCCTTCGTGATCATCCTCGCCGTCACCGGGGCGATCTATCTCTTCAAGGATGAGCTGAACGACCGGATCTACGGCGATCTGCGTATCGTCGAGGCGCAGTCGTCCGCCCCGCTCCAGCCCTCCGAGCTGGTCGCCCGGGCACTCGCCGCGCATCCGGGAGAACTCAGGGCCTACGCCCCTGCCGCCGCCGCCGACCGCGCCGCCCAGGTGGCGATCGTCGGCGAGGACGGGGTTCGCGACGTCGTCTACTTGAACCCGTATACCGGCGACGTGCTTGGCAGCCTTGAGGACGGCAGCTCATCCGGCTCGCCCGCGATGTTGATCGTCCGCAAGCTGCACAGCCTCGAATATGTCGGCTGGGTCGGCAACTGGATCATGGAGGCGGTTGCCGGATGGATGGTCATCCTGGTCGCCACCGGCATCTATCTCTGGCTGCCGCGCGGGCGCCAGGTCGGCGTCGTCACGGTCAAGCGCACGAAGGGCCGCCCCTTCTGGCGCGACCTGCACGCCGTGACCGGCATCTTCGTCTCCGGCTTCATCGTGTTCCTCGCGATCACCGGCCTTCCCTGGTCGGCCGTCTGGGGCCCGAACTTCTACGACCTGTCCTACAGGGCCGGCCTGGGCATGCCCGACGGGTACTGGAGCAGCTATCCCGTTTCGACCCAGCCCGTCGCAGAGGCGGTCGACCGCGCGCCGTGGATCATGGAGCGCCAGCCCATGCCGGTTTCGGGCGCGGCCGAGGGCGTTCCGGCCAGGCTCGACGACGTGGTGCGCACCGTGGAGGAACGCGGCATCCATCCCGGCTACGCACTAAACGTCCCGCGTACCGGCACCGGCGTATTCACCGCCTCGGTCTACCCTGACAACGTCACCCAGGAACGCGTGATCCACCTCGACCAGTATAGCGGCGAGGTCTTGTTCGACATGGGTCTCGACGACCTCGGCGCGCTCGGCAAGGCTGCCGAATGGGGCATCTCGATCCACATGGGACAGGCGTTCGGGCCGATCAACCAGATCGTGCTGTTCCTGGCGTGCATGGCGATGATCGCACTCTCCGTGTCGGCCGCCGTCATGTGGTGGAAACGCCGCCCCTCGGGGAAACTCGGCGTGCCGCCGATGCCCAACCGTCCTGGCCTGCTCTACGGCGTGGTCGGCATCCTCGCCATTGGCGGCATCATCTTCCCGCTCGTCGGGCTGTCTCTTATCGTCATGGCGATCATCGACTGGGCCTTCTTCCAGTCGCGCCGGCCCCAGCCGGCCTGAGTCACGACAACGGGCGGCGACCTCCCGGCCGCCGCCCGCCAATCGAAGTCTTCGCGGATCAGGCGATGTCGAACCGGTCCGCGTTCATGACCTTGGTCCAGGCCGCCACGAAGTCCGTGACGAACTTCTCCTTCGAATCCGCACAGGCATAGACCTCCGCGAACGCACGAAGCTGCGAGTGCGACCCGAAGATCAGGTCGACGCGCGTCGCCCGCCACTTCAGGTCCTTTGTATGACGGTCGCGGCCTTCATAGGTGCCGTCGGCCGCCGCGTGCCACTCCGTGTCCATGCCGAGAAGGTTGAGGAAGAAGTCGTTCGTCAGCTTCCCGACCTCCTTGGTGAAGACGCCGTGCTCGCTGCCCCCGGCATTCGCGCCGAGCACCCTGAGGCCGCCGAGGAGAACCGTCATCTCCGGCCCCGTCAGCGTGAGCAAATGGGCGCGGTCCACCAGCGCCTCCTCGGGCTTCATGAACTGCCGCCCGCTGAGATAGTTGCGGAAGCCGTCGGCCCTCGGTTCGAGCGCCCGGAAGGAGTCGACGTCCGTCTGCTCCTGGGAGGCGTCCGTGCGACCCGGCGTGAACGGCACCTTGACCGGGACGCCGGCATCGCTCGCCGCCTTCTCGACCGCCGCACAGCCGGCAAGGACGATCAGGTCGGCCAGCGAGACCTTCTTGTCTGCTCGCTGGGCTCCGTTGAACTCCGCCTGGATCGCCTCGAGCCTCGCCAGCACCTTCGAAAGCTGAGCCGGGTCGTTGACCTCCCAGTTCCTCTGCGGATCGAGGCGGATCCGCGCCCCGTTTGCGCCGCCCCGCTTGTCGGAACGGCGGAACGTCGAGGCTGATGCCCATGCCGTGGAGACAAGCTCGGGCACCGACAGCCCGGAGGCGAGAATCTTCGCCTTCAGGTCGTCGATGTCGGCGTGGCTGATGAGCTCGTGGTCGACCGCCGGCACCGGGTCCTGCCAGATCAGGTCTTCCGCCGGCACGAGCGGGCCGAGATAGCGCACCTTCGGCCCCATGTCGCGGTGGGTCAGCTTGAACCAGGCCCGCGCGAACGCGTCGGCGAACTGGTCCGGGTTCTCATGGAAGCGCCGCGAGATTTTCTCGTATTCCGGATCGAAGCGCAGCGACAGGTCCGTGGTCAGCATGGTCGGCACGTGCTTCTTCGACGGATCGTGCGCATCCGGGATCGAGGGCTCGGCTCCCTTGGCCTTCCACTGCTTCGCCCCGGCCGGGCTCGCCGTCAGCTCCCATTCGAAATTGAACAGGTTGTCGAAGAAGAGGTTGCTCCACTGCGTCGGCGTCTGGGTCCAGGTGACCTCCGGACCGCCGGTGATGGTATCCGCGCCGAAGCCCGTGCCGTGCCCGCTCTTCCAGCCGAGCCCCTGGTCCTCGATGGCCGAACCCTCCGGATCGGGTCCGATGAGCGACGGATCGCCGGCGCCGTGCGTCTTGCCGAAGGAGTGCCCACCCGCGATGAGGGCGACGGTCTCCTCGTCGTTCATCGCCATGCGATAGAACGTCTCGCGGATGTCCTTGGCTGCGGCCACCGGGTCGGGATTGCCGTTCGGACCTTCGGGATTCACGTAGATCAGGCCCATCTGGACGGCCGCCAGCGGCTCGGAGAGCTGTCGCTCGCCGCTGTAGCGCTCGTCGCCCAGCCAGGTGCCCTCGGGGCCCCAGAAGAGTTCTTCGGGCTCCCACACGTCGGCACGCCCGCCGGCGAAATCCGAACGTCTTGAAGCCCATCGACTCCAGCGCGACGTTCCCGGCGAGCACCATCAGGTCGGCCCAGGAAATGCTGCGGCCGTATTTCTGCTTGATCGGCCAAAGAAGCCGGCGCGCCTTGTCGAGGTTGGCGTTGTCCGGCCACGAGTTGAGCGGTGCGAACCGCTGTTGGCCCGCGCCCGCGCCGCCGCGGCCGTCGGTGATGCGGTAGGTGCCGGCGCTGTGCCAGGCCATGCGAATCATCAGGCCGCCATAGTGGCCGAAGTCCGCTGGCCACCAGTCCTGCGAATCCGTCATCAGGGCATGCAGGTCGGCGATGACGGCATCGAGATCGAGCTTCTTGAACGCCTCGGCGTAGTCGAACTCCTCGCCCATCGGGTCCGACAGGCTGGAATTGCGATGCAGCATCTCGATATCGAGCTGGTCGGGCCACCATTCGCGGTTGCGGTGTCCGCGGCCCTCTCCGCCGCCGAACGGGCATTTGCCCGAGTTGTCGTCAGTCTTCGCGTCCATGTGTCTCTCCGCTCCCCGTGGTGCGTTTATGGATTGGTCCGCCGGTACCGGGGTCGGCAGCCGTCGAATGGCCGCGGGCGTGGTCCGGGGAATGTGGCCGCACCTTGCCTCAACGCTTCAATCAGTGCAAATTGGACTTTCTTCAACTTCGATAAGATTGTCTGATCATGCCCACGCTTCGGCAGTTCCGCTATCTGACAGCCTTGGCCGACGAGCGCCATTTCGGCCGCGCGGCGAAGGCCTGCGGCGTCAGCCAGCCGGCGCTCTCCATGCAGATCCGCGAGCTCGAATCGGAATTGCGGCGCCGCTCTTGTCGAGCGCGGCCGGGGACTGGCCTCGCTCACGTCCGCAGGCCGGGAGGCGGTGGCCCGCGCCCGCGCCATCCTTACGGCCACCGACGATCTCGTCTCCTCCACGCGCATCGCCGCCCGTCCGCTGACCGGCCGTCTCCGCCTCGGTGTCATCCCGACCATTGCGCCTTATCTCCTGCCGCGCGCGCTCCCGGTGATCCGGCGCCGCTTCCCCGACATTGCGCTGGAACTGCGCGAGGGCCGCACCGAGACGATCCTTCGCGAACTGGCAGACGGCGACCTCGATCTCCTGCTGCTCTCGCTGCCAATCGACGAACCCGGCATCGAGACGCACGCACTGTTCGAGGACCCCTTCCTGCTGGTCACGCCCGCGGACGAGACGACGGACGGGCGCCGTCGCGTCCACCAGTCCGAGCTGGACGGAGAACGGCTGCTGCTGCTTGAGGAAGGCCACTGCCTGCGCGACCAGGCGCTCAGCCTCTGCCGTCTGGCCGACCGCGACGCGATGAAGCCGCTGGGTGCAACCAGCCTCGCCACCATCGTCCAGATGGTCGCCGCCGGCTACGGCGTGACGCTCGTGCCCGAGATGGCCGCCCCCGTCGAGGTGCGCGACGAACGCCTCGCCCTCATGCGCTTCGAATCCCCCGCGCCCAGCCGCACCATAGGCCTCGCCTGGCGCCGCTCCTCGCCCCGCGGCGGGGAATACCGGGCCATCGGCGAAGTGCTGGGAGAGTTGGGCTGAACCGCGCCTCCGCCTGTCAGTGATACCCCTCGCCGACCCTGACCTTCCCCCGGAACGTCCAGTACACGAACACCACGTAACCGAGGATGATCGGCAGCAGGAAAACCACCCCGATCAGCATGAAGAGCTGGCTGTCGGGATGAGCGGCCGCATCCCAGACCGTCACCGTCGGCGGCACGAGATAGGGAAACGTCGAGATCGCGAGCCCCAGGAAGCTGAGAAGGAACAGGCCGATCGCCGCGATGAAGGGCAGCCATTCGCGCGCATCTCTCAGGCCCGCCCATAGCATCCAGCCGAGCCACGCCGTCACCAGCGGCACCGGCCAGAGATAGAGGATCTCCGGCGGCGTGAACCAGCGTTCGGCGATGCGCTCGAAGGCGAAGGGCGTCCAGGCGCTGACGAGTGCGATAAAGCCGAGGACGACGAGGACCAGCACCTTCGCCTGCGCCCGCGACCGCTCGGCAAGCTCGCCCTCCGTCTTGCCGATGAGCCACGTCGCGCCGAGGAGCGCGTAGCCCGCGACGAGCCCGGCGCCGCACATCAGCGAAAACGGCGTCAGCCAGTCGAACGACCCGCCTGCGAACCGTCCGTCGGCGACCTCGATGCCCTGAAGGATTCCGCCGAGAATGACCCCCTGCATGAACGCGGCCACGATCGACCCGCCGAAGAAGGCGATATCCCACCCCTGGTGGTTGGGCTTCGACACCCAGCGGAATTCGAACGAAACCCCGCGAAAGATCAGCGCCAGGAGCATGACGATGACGGGCAGATAAAGCGCCGGCATGATGATCGCGTAAGCGAGCGGAAACGCGACCCAGAGCCCGCCCCCGCCCAGCACCAGCCAGGTCTCGTTGCCGTCCCAGAACGGCGCGACGATGTTCATCATCGCGTCGCGCTCGCTCCTCCCGCTTGGTGAACGGGAACAGGATGCCGAGCCCGAGGTCGAACCCGTCGAGGACGACGTACATCGCGACCGCCGCCGCGATCACCAGCGCCCATATGATCGGAAGATAGACTCTCCATGGCTATCGTGCCTCCGTGAGGAGGTCGGGGCCTTCCTCGCTGGCCCCGGAGATCGGCCGGCTGCGGCACGCCCCGAGCACCGTCCTTGTGAGCGTTGCGGCCCGCGCACGATGAGCCGGTTCATGTAGTAGATGCCGGCCGAGAACACGACGCCGTAGACGAGAACGAAGAGCACCAGCGAAGTCGCCACGGCCTGCGCCGAGACCGGCGAAGCCGCATCCGCCGTCCGAGGATGCCCGTCGCCACCCAGGGCTGCCGGCCGATCTCGGTCACGAACCAGCCTGCGAGGATGGCGACGAACCCCAGCGGCCAGGCATCGCAGCGATCTTGAGGAACCATCGGCGACGTTTCCAGCCGCCCGCGCCACCACAGGAACGTGCCCGACAGGCTGAGCGCGATGATCAGGATGCCGATGCCCACCATCACCCGGAACGCGAAGAACGGCACGCATCACCGGCGGCCGGTCCTCGACCGCGAATTCCTTCAGGCCCGGCACCGCGCCGTCCAGCGAGTGCGTCAGGATGAGGCTGCCGAGATAGGGCACCGGCGATCTCGTAGCGGTTCTCCTCGGCCGCCTCGTCCGGCCATGCGAACAGCACCAGCGGCACCGGGGTCTTCTCGCCGTCCCAATGCGCCTCGATCGCCGCGATCTTGGCCGGCTGGTATTCGAGCGTCTTCAGCCCGTGCAAGTCGCCGATCAGCGCCTGCAGCGGGGCCAGCACGACCGCCATGCCGAGCCCCATGCGCAGCATGGTGAGCGCCTGCTCGCGATGGTGCCCCTGCGATCAGGTAGCGCGCCCCGACCGCCAGCACGACGAAGGACGTCGTCAGGTACGCCGCCATCGACATGTGGGCGAAGCCGCAGCGGGAAGGTCGGGTTGAAGATGATCGCCAGCCAGTCCGCCGGATAGGCGATGCCGTCCGCGACCTCATGGCCCGCCGGATAGTGCATCCAGCGAGTTCGCCGACAGGATCCAGAACGCCGACATCAGCGTGCCGACCGCCACCATGATCGCCGACGTCACGTGCAGCCAGGGCGGCACGCGGTTCCAGCCGAACAGCATGATCCCGAGGAACGTCGCCTCGAGGAAGAAGGCCGTGAGCACCTCGTAGCCGATCAGCGGCCCGATGACGTTGCCGACGACGACCGAGAACTCGCTCCAGTTGGTGCCGAACTGGTAGGACAGCACGATGCCGGAGACGACGCCCATCGCGAAGGACACGGCGAAGATCTTGGTCCAGAACCGCGCCAGCTCGCGGTACTGCTCGTTGCCCGTGCGCGCCCACATGACGAGCAGCGTCGCGATGCAGGCCGACAGCCCGATCGTGAAGGCGGGAAAGATGATGTGAAAGGAAACGGTGAACGCGAACTGGATTCGCGCAAGCAGAACGGCGTCGAGTTCCATGGCGGCCTCCCCGGACCTGCCTATTCGACTATGCACGCCATGATAGTGGTATTGCGGGGGGAACGCCATCCAGTGGGCAGTTTGCCGCGCGTCAACCTGGCCGCAGCATCCGCGAGAAGACCCCGTCGCGCCGAACGATGCCGTGATAGAGCGCGGCGAGCACATGCACCCCCACCACCACCAGAAGCGCGTTCTTGAGGAACCCGTGCACATCGCCGAACTCGGGCTCCACCCAGACCGCGAGCGAACCCGTCACCGGTAATGCGACAAGCAGTGCATAGAGTGCGAAGTGGCCCGCCCTTGCGCCCAACCGCATCCATGGCGGCAGGTCCGGCGGCATTGGCGGCGCACCGAACCGCGCCCGCAACCCGAGGCGCCAGAGCACCAGCACGAGGATAGTCAGCCCCGAGACGATATGGACCCAGGACTGCAGTATTTCGCCGCCCCCCAGGGCCTGCGCCCGCTCCACCGCCTCCTGTGCCTCCTCGATGGCATCCAACGTCGCAAGCTGCACGACGACCAGCGCAACGACGGCCCAATGAAGCAATATCTGGGTGCCGGTGTATGGCATGACGGCACTATACCCTGCCGGGCGCAACGCTTCACGCCCCGCGTTTTCTATCGCGTCAGCCGCTTGTACTTGATCCGCTTCGGCATCACCGCGTCCGCGCCGAGCCGGCGCTTCTTGTCCTCCTCGTAGAACTCGAAGTTGCCCTCGAACCACTCGACATGGCTGTCGCCCTCGAAGGCGAGGATGTGGGTGGCGAGGCGGTCGAGGAACATGCGGTCATGGCTGATGACCACGACGCATCCGGCGAATTCCTCCAGCGCCTCCTCCAGCGCGGCCAGCGTCTCGGTGTCGAGATCGTTGGTCGGCTCGTCGAGGAGCAGCACGTTGGCGCCCGACTTCAGCATCTTCGCCAGATGCACCCGGTTGCGCTGCCCGCCCGAGAGCGAGCCCACCTTCTGCTGCTGGTCGCCGCCCTTGAAGTTGAATGCGCTGGTGTAGGCCCTTGAATTGACCTCCCGCTTGCCGAGCTGGATCAGCTCGCTGCCGCCAGAGATCTCTTCCCAGACGGACTTGTTCGGATCGAGCGCGTCTCGGCTCTGGTCCACATAGCCGAGCGTCACCGTGTCGCCGACGCGGATCTCGCCGCCGTCGGGGGTCTCCTGCCCCGTGATCATGCGGAACAGCGTCGTCTTGCCGGCGCCGTTCGGGCCGATCACCCCCACGATGCCGCCAGGCGGCAGCTTGAATTCCAGCCCTTCGATCAGGAGCCGGTCGCCATAGCCCTTGTTGAGCCCGTCGGCCTCTATGACGACGTCTCCGAGCCTCTCGCCCGGCGGAATGACGATCTGCGCCGCGCCGGCGCTCACCCGCGCCTCGTTCTGGCGAAGCAGTTCGTCATAGGCCTGGATGCGCGCCTTGGATTTCGTCTGGCGGGCCCTCGGGCTCGCCGCGATCCATTCACGCTCCCGCTCGAGCGCACGTTGGCGGGCGGCGTCCTCGCGGCCCTCCTGGACCATCCGCTTGGCCTTCTTCTCGAGATAGGCGGAGTAGTTGCCCTCGTAGGGAATGCCCCTGCCCCGGTCGAGCTCGAGGATCCAGCCCGTCACGTTGTCGAGAAAGTAGCGGTCGTGGGTCACGATCAGGATCGAGCCCGGGTACTCCCGCAGATGGTTTTCGAGCCAGTGCACGGTCTCGGCGTCGAGATGGTTGGTCGGCTCGTCCAGCAGCAGGAGGTCGGGCTGTTCCAGGAGCAGCCGGCAAAGCGCCACGCGGCGGCGCTCGCCGCCCGACAGCGGACCCACCTCGGCGTCGCCGGGCGGGCAGCGCAGCGCATCCATCGCCTGCTCCACCTGGCTTTCCAGGTCCCACAGGTTCAGCCGGTCGATCTCGTCCTGCAGCTTTGCCGCCTCGTCCGCCGTCTCGTCGGAGTAGTTCATCATCAGTTCGTTGTAGCGGTCGAGGATCGCCTGCTTTGCGGCGACGCCCTCCATGACGTTGCCCTTGACGTCCTTGGAGGGGTCGAGCTCGGGCTCCTGGGGCAGATAGCCCCGCGTCGCTCCGTCGGCGATCCAGGCCTCGCCGTTATACTCGTTGTCGAGCCCGGCCATGATCCGCAGAAGCGTCGACTTGCCCGAGCCGTTGGGCCCGAGAACGCCGATCTTGGCGTCCGGATAGAACGACAGGTTGACGTTCTCCAGAACCTTCTTGCCGCCAGTGTAGGTCTTGGTCAGGTCCTGCATGTGGTAGATGAACTGCCGCGCCATGGCGCCCTGGTCCTCGCGAAGCTGGATTGCTGTGTCGGGAAATGTCGGCCGCTTATCTAGGACAGCGCCGCCGCGGGCGCAATGTCGCGGCCTTGTCGAAACTTTTTGGCAATTTTGCTCTGCCAGTTTTCCAGTCCCGAGGCATCGGATGGGAAAGCCGGATGCGTCTGTCTGCCGAGAGCTATGATCGCGACATAGCCGAACACGCCCGCTCGCCGCGCATCAGGCGGCTGCTCGCGATGTGGGAGGGCTATGCGCGCGGCAAGATCCCCAGCATCACCGACCTCATGGAAGCCGGGCTCGGCGAGCTGGCCGACCATTACGCCTTGCTCGTGCCGGACGGTCCGGGCCGGTTCACCTACCTCTACTACGGCCGCGCCATCCAGCGCGCGACGGGCGTCGAACGCACCGGCGTGACCACCGACAACCTGCCACCAGTGCTGCGCGAATATCTCGTCAGGCTCTACTCCCGGGCCCTCGATGAGGCGCGTCCGATCTACATCGTCAACGTCGCGCATGCCCGCCCGCACGTCGACACCTGGGAGCGCCTCGTCGTTCCGGTGCGCACCAATGGCGACCAGTGCATGCTCGTCATACTCGCCGAGCCTCATGAACTCAGGGAAAGCGTCTCCAACGCCATCATCGAGGCATCGCCGGACGGCATCATCGCGCTTCGTGCGATCGAGGACGACCTGGGGACGATCTATGACGCCAAGATCGTGACGCTCAACGAAAGCGCCTGTCGCATTTCCCGCCGCAGCCGCGAGCAGCTCCTCTACGGGTCCTTCCTGCAAGCCTTTCCACAGGTCGCCAAGAACGGCATCTGGGACATCTGCCTGGAGGTCATCGAGACCCGTACCGCCGCCCGCTTCGACATCCACGCCGGGCTGTCGCTGGCGGACGGCCATTATCGCTTCACGCTTTCGCCGCTCTATGGCGGCCTGGCCATGATGTTCCAGGACGTGACCGATCTGGCCGGCGACGCCATTCCGCTCATCGGGCGGCGCGCGTCCAACGTCCAGCACTTCGCGGTTTCGGGACTGTCCTGATCACAAAAAAACGCCCGGCAAGCATGCCGGGCGCAATGGAGTGGCCTCAACGCTTTCATTCGTTGTTGCCGGGGAAGATCCGGGCGGAGATTGAACCCCGCCCGGACGCTGTCCCGGATTACTGCGCCATGCCGCCGCCACCGGCCGGAGGCGCGGCGGGCGCCTGCTCGGTCTGCATCTGCTGCAACTCGGCGTCAGCGATCTGCTGCTGCAGGTTGCGGAACTCCGGAGCCTCCTCGAGCTCCTCGGCGGTGGCGTTGAACTGCAGCGTCACATTGCCGTACTCGTCGCGAACGTGGTCGATCTCCTCGTAGTTCACGGCCACGTTCTTCTGGCCGAGACCCAGGAAGCCGCCGACGCCGATCACGACGCCCTTGACGCCTTCTTCCTCGGAAACCAGCACGTCGTTGATCGAACCGAGCAATTCACCCTCGGCATTCTCGACCGACGCATTCATCAGCTCACTGGCGAGAATCTCGTCCTCGAGCTGCTCGGCGAAGTACGTCTCGGCCGGCTCCTCGTCGACTACGGCCGTATCGGTGCCGGTGTCGGCTCCCATCGGATCCTGGGCCGTATCGGTGCCCGTATCCATGTCGTCCTGGGCCGTGTCGGTATCGGACTCCAGCTCGCTGTCGGCAGCGTCCGTCTCGAGGTTGTCCTCTTCCTCGAGCTGCGAGTGCGCACCGGCCTCGTCCTCGACGCCCGTCGCCTCGGAATCCTGCATCTGGGTCTCGGGCTGCGGCGGCGGCTCGGACGTGGTCTGGGCATACACCGGGCCGGCCACGAGAAGTGCGGCCACGGCAGTACCGGAAAGAAGGGTCTTCAGCATAACATTGCCTCCATGTCTCGGACTTTTCCGACGGCAGGAAGCGCTCGTCGGATCGCTATGGCCGGTCAACGTGCCGGCCGGCATGTGGTTCCGACTGCCACGGAATCTTCACAATCTCTGCGCGATTGAATAATTCAATAATTATAGTAGCATTGAACTATGGATATCGCGCATGCCGCCCCTGCCCTCGCCGCACTTGGCGGGGAGCACCGACTGCACATTTTCCGGATGCTCATGCATGCCGGCCCGCCCGGCCTGACCGCCGGCGCGCTGGCCGATCTCACGGCCATACCGCCCTCCGCGCTGACCTTTCACGCCGGCCAGCTCGTTCGGGCTGGGTTGGTGCGATCGCGGCGGGAAGGCCGGCATGTGCACTATTCGGTCGACATGGGCACGACCCGCGAGTTGCTCGTTTTCCTGACGCGCGACTGCTGCAACGGCCACCCCGAGTTGTGCGGCCCTGCACTGTCCGACCTGGCCCCGACCCCTCGAAACCAGCCCGAGCCCCCCGACATGACCGAAGCCCGCACCTACAACGCGCTCTTCCTGTGCACCGGCAATTCGGCGCGCTCGATCATCGCCGAGTCCATCATGAACCGCATTGGCCACCCGCGTTTCCGTGCCTACTCCGCCGGCAGCCAGCCGAAGGAGACGCCGCATCCCTTCACGCTCGACCTGCTGGGGTCCCTCAACCACCCTCTCGACGATATTCGCTCCAAGTCGTGGGACGAGTTCGCCACGCCGGATGCGCCGAAGCTCGATTTCGTCTTTACCGTCTGCGACAATGCGGCCAACGAGGTGTGTCCGATCTGGCCGGGCCAGCCGATGTCGGCGCATTGGGGCCTGCCCGATCCGGCGGCGGCGGAGGGAACCCCGGCGGTTCGCCGCGCCGCGTTTGCCGAGACATACCGGATGCTTCACAACCGCATCTCGATCTTCGTCAACCTGCCGGTCGACGCGCTCGACCGCCTCAGCCTCCAGAAGCGCCTCGACGAGATCGGACGCACCGGCACGACTCTGGCCGCCGGCTCGGCCGCCTGACCGTGGAAACACCCGAGCTGTCCCGTCGTGCCGTCGCGGAGGCCGTGGGAACGGGATTCCTGCTGATGGCTGTCGTCGGCTCCGGCATCATGGCCGAACGCCTGACCGGCGACGGCGCCCTCGCGCTGCTGTGCAACACCCTCCCCACGGGCGCCATTCTCGCGGTGCTGATCCTGATGCTCGGCCCGGTCTCGGGCGCCCACTTCAATCCGGCGGTGACGGTTGTCTTCTGGCTGCGGCGAAGGCTGAGCGGCTCTGACGCGCTCCTCTACGGCGCCGCCCAGATCGCCGGAGCCGTCGCCGGCACGCTTGCCGCCCACCTCATGTTCTCCGAACCGCTTCTGCAGTCTTCGCTCACCGAGCGCGGCGGACCGGGACAGTGGTTCGCCGAATTCGTCGCCACCTTCGGGCTGGTGGCCGCCATTCTCGCCGCCGTCCGACACCGGCCCGACGCGGTCGCGTGGATCGTCGGGCTCTACATCACGTCCGCCTACTGGTTCACCTCGTCCACGTCCTTCGCCAACCCGGCGGTCACCCTCGCGCGCTCCCTGACCGACACCTTCTCGGGCATACGCCCGCTGGACGCCCCGGCCTTCATTCTCGCCCAGTTGGCAGGTGCGGTGGCGGCCGCGGCCCTGATGGGCTGGCTCCTGCGCGACCGGATTCCGTCTCCCCCCTGAGGGCCTTCCCCAACGTCGGCGGCGGAGCGCCTCCCCGCCTAATTTGCCTTTCCGGGCGAGCACGTTACAGTCGCTTCATGCGGCGCCCGCTCCGGCGTCGTTTTCAACGAGAACGCTCCACCTGCAGGGAGGTGTCCACAGTGCACCGATATATCGTTCCTGCCGTAGCCGGCCTGGCGCTCGTAGGCGCCACCGCCATCCCCGCTTCAACCCCCGTCGATGCGCAGGAGACCCTGCGCTGGGGCACGTCCGCCGTCGGCTCGTCCGGCCACCGCGCGCTCGTCGCGCTGGCAACCGTCCTGAACAATGCGCAGGACGACTACGAGATCACCGTGATGCCGACCCCCGGCGCCGCCGCGACCCTTCGCGGTTATGCCGCCGGCGAGTTCGAGGGCTATTACGGCGCCAACGTCGCCTTCCATGAGATCAATGACGACGGCGGCCAATTCCAGGGCTTCAAGGACCAGCTCGAGGCGCCGTTCGTGCAGTCGCTCTGGACGTTCACCCTCGAAATGGGCCTCGGCGTCCGCGCCGCCGATGCCGACCAGTATTCCGGCTGGCGCGATCTCGCCGGCAGCCAGGTCTTCACCGGCCCCGCGCCGTGGGACACCCGCGCCGCTCTCGAGCGGTCCATGGGCATCCTAGGCGTCGGCCATGAGTATATCGAGCTCGACACCGGCCTTGCCGGCTCGTCTCTCCAGGACGGCACCATCGACGCCTTCAGCGTCTACACCACCGGCGGCTCGAGCCCGGCGCCCTGGGTGACCGAGGCCATGCTGACCACGGACGTCCATGTGCTAAGCCCGAGCGAGGAAGAGCTCGCCGAGCTCGAGGCCGCGGGCGTCGTGGTCGTCGACGTGAGCGCCGACGCCTTCGAGACCGACATCGGCGGCGATGCCGCCAAGATGGCGCCGTTCTTCTACGGCTTCCATGTCGGCATGAACGTGCCCGAGGAAGGCGTCTACAACATGCTGGTCGCGGTCGAGGAGAACCTCGACAACCTCGTTGCCGCCGATGGCGGCTACGGCCAGCTCGCCGAGGACATGGTCGGCCTCCAGGTCCGGGGCATCGAGTCCACGGGCGACGCCGCCACGATCCATCCGGGCCTTGCTCGCTGGCTCGAGGAGAAGGGCGCCTGGAACGAGGAGTGGAACGACCGCATCGCCGAGTGACGGCAGCGGCGGCTCCCGCCCACTGACCGCGAAGGGCCGCTCTCGACAGGGGGCGGCCCGACGCACATCCACCAACTGAAATACGCGAGGATCAGATGACCGAAGTCGCCGAAGGCGAAGGCTACCGCATTCGCTCGACGCCTCTGGAGAAGCGGCTCGGATTGATCGCCGACGTGGTGTTCTTCCTCTTCGCGCTCGTCTTCTTCGTCTATCTCTCGCGCTACTACATGACCGGACGCGGCGGACCCAGCCTGCTGGCCGTCACCGCCGTCCCGCTCTGCTTCTGCCTCGTCATTCTCAACGATCTCAGGAACGGCGAGCTCTACCCCCGGCTCGGCCCCCTTGTGCCCTTTGCCATCGCCGCGGTCTATGTCGGGATCGCTCTCTATGCGGCCTGGTATCTGGTCACCAACTTCGAGGCGATCCGCATCTACCGGATCGGCATCTGGAACACCCACGATCTCGCCGTCGGCGCCGCTATGGCGCTCTTGATCCTCGAATACACGCGCCGCCGCTACATGGCGCTCTTCGTCGTCAACGTCGCTCTCATCCTCTACACGGTCTACGGCTATGTGGTGCCCGGCATGTTCGGCCATCCCGGCATGTCCTGGACGCGCGTCATCTCCTCGACGAGCCTGGAGATGTCGACCGGCGTATTCGAGCGTCTCGCCCAGCTCGGCCTGACCCTGATCGGCTCGTTCATCCTCGTGCTCGCCGCGCTGCGCGCCTTCGGCTGCATCGATTCCATTCTCACCGGCTCGACCCGCATCGCGGTCAAGTCGCCACGCCTCCTGCCCCAGGCCGCCGTCATCGGCTCGTTCGGCGTAGGGGCGGTCTCGGGATCGGGCGCGGCGAACGCCGCGACGACAGGCTCGGCGACTATCCCCGTCCTCATCAAGGCGGGCTTTCCGCGCGTCACCGCAGCCGCCGTCGAGACCGCGTCCTCGCTCGGCGGACAGCTCATGCCCCCGCTGATGGGCATCGCCGCGTTCCTGATGGCGGAGTATCTGCGCGTCAGCTACTTCGAGGTGGTAGCGCGTGGCTTCGTGCCCGCGCTCATCTACTTCCTTGGGGTCGCCTTCTCCGTCTGGCTGCTGGCCGCTCACTATCACAAGCGCACGGTCATCCCGGACGTGCGCGCCCTCGGCTTCATGGACAAGGCCAACATCCTGGCCTACGTCGTGGCCGTCGGCGGGCTGATCTGGCTCATGGGCGTCGAGCGCCGGGCCGCGATGACGGCGGCGCAGAACGTCTTCATGATGCTGCTGGTCTACCTGACCATCGCGTTCGTCATCCGCTCGATCCGGCGCCGCGTCACCTCGATCCGCGAGTGGCTGACGCCTTACTACCGGCTCATCGAATCCTTTGCCACGATCACCTCCGAGCTGACGATCCTGCTCGCGACACTCGGCATCCTGACCGCCGCCTTCACGATCACCGGCGTGCCCACGAAAGTCGGCGTGCTGCTGATGGAGGGTGCCGGCGTGAACATTGCCGTGATGGGCCTCGTGGCCTTCGGATTCGGCTACCTGATAGGCATGGGCCTGCCCGTGGCGCCGACCTACATCGTCACGGCTGTCGTCATCGCGCCCTTCATGATCCGCGCCGGGCTCGACCCCTGGGTCGTCCACTTCTTCGCCTTCTTCGTGGCCGTCTTCGGGGAACTGTCGCCGCCGACATCGGTAACGGCGGCCGTGACTTCGCGAATAGCCGACGCGCCGTTCGTGAAGACGATGATGCACGCCATGATCCTGTGCATGCCGCTCATGGTCATGATGGCGGCCGTCTTTTCGCGGCCCGATCTCGTCGTGGTTCCCGGCTGGGCCCAGGTGCCCGCCTTCGTCCTCGTCCTGATCGGCACGCTGGCCCTGAGCTTCACGTTCCAGGGCAGGTTCCACGTCAACTTCGCCTACAACCTGGCGCCGAAGTTGCTGCTGGCCGCTCTGGCCTTCGCGGCGATCCTGTATCCTGACCGGACGGTCGCGTGGATCGCGGCGATACTCGCCGTCGCGCTGACCGCGTTCGGCCTTTGGCGCATGGCGACCAGCACGTCGCTCGAGGCATCGAAGCCCCAGGGTTGAACTCCAGGCCGCCACCGATGGCATTCGGTGGCGGCCTGTAACGAGAACGGCGACACGGGCCCCGCGGCCGCGGGCCCGGCCCGATGTCGCGCGCGGGTGAGGGCTTTCAGGCGATCAGGCGAGTTCCGCCTCGAGCGTGACGTCCGCGTTCAGCACCTTGGACACCGGGCATCCCGACTTCGCGCCTTCGGCGATCTTCATGAAATCGTCCTTCGAAATGCCGGGCACCTTCGCCTTCAGCACCAGCGCCGACGAACGGATCGTGAAGCCCGAGCCGTCTTTTTCGATGGTCACGGTCGCCTTCGTCGCCAGTTCGTCCGGCACGTGCCCCTCGCCCGACAGCGCGAAGGCGAGCGCCATGTTGAAGCATCCCGCATGCGCCGCCGCGATCAGTTCCTCGGGGTTCGTGCCGGGTTCGTCGCCGAAGCGCTTCCCGGCCGAATAGCCGGTGCCCTTCAGCGTACCGCTGTCGGTCGTCAGCGTACCGCTGCCGTCCTTCCCCGCGCCCTTCCAGACCGCTTCCGCGCTGCGCTTGAAACTCGCCATGACAACCTTCCTCGTGCTTGTTCCGTAACGATGGTCGAGACCCGGCGGGTCGTCCGCGATCGGCGGACCGCACCGGCGGGCAGGCGATAGACATGTCGCGGTGAGCCCGCCGGGACAACGGCGGGAGGGTCGGAAATCGTCAGGCGCGGCGGCTTGCCCGGAATTCGATGAGCGCTTCCTGTTTGGTCTGCTCGATCAACCGGCGCCGGCTCTCGCGCCGGTCGACCATTTGCGCGAGGATGTGGCCGACGGTTCCGATCAGCGCCCGCTCTTCCTCCAGGAACGGCGCTTCCCCGTCCTCGCTGCCGGCGACATAGCCGACCTCGACCATGCCGGCCGGCCGGCCCAGAACCTCCACGTCGCGGGAGATGCGCAGGCCCGGATGTCGCCAGTCCGGCGACCGGACCTCGTGCCCGCCGAGGACGACGCGCGCCACCGCCACCTCGCTGCGCTGCATCGCGCTCGGCAGGGCGTAGACGACGTCGCCCAGCACCGAATGCACGTCGCGGTCGTCGCGGCTGCAGGCCATGGCGATCGCGTGCAGGCAGCGCAGTTCCTTGACGCGCTCGGTCAACTCCCGGCTGCGGACGATCAGGTTGTAGGCGGCTTCCTTGCGGTCGGTCACGTCGGTGATGCAGCCGAGCATGCGCAGCGCCCTCCCCGTCTCGTCGCGCCGGATGGTCCCGCGGTCCCAGAAGACGCGGTACTCGTTGTCGCTGCGCAACAGGCGGTATTCCTCCGACCAGCTCGCCGCGTCGCCGTCGATGGCGTCATGAAGCGAGGTCACCACCCGGTGACGGTCCTCGGGGTGCAGCCGGTCTTTCCACCATGACAGGTGCTGCGGGATTTCCGAGGCGGCGAAGCCGAAGACCGGCGTCGTATCCGACCGCCACACGAGTTCTCCGGTGGCGGGCACGAGATCCCATACGGCGTCCCCCGTAGCCGCCGCCATGAGGTCGAACTCGACCTCTCTCATATGGATGCGCTCGACGGCCTCGTTGAAGACTTCGGCGAGGAACCGGACTTCCCTGGGGCCATCCTCATTCGACATCCGCGCCGTGGAGTTGCCGTCCGCGAAGCGCTTCGCCACCTGCGCGCAACGCAGCACCGGCCCGACGATCCAGCGCACGAACACCGCCACGATGATCGCCGCGAAGCCTATGACGACCAGCGAGACGGCGAGATCGCCAGTCGAATGGTCGTGATGGGACAGCTGGACCCAGGTGAGCGGCAGCAGCGCGACCACTGTCATGAGGAAGCAGCCGACGGGCAGGCTGTCCCATTCGAGCAGCGCCCGCGCGCGCTCCTTCCGGTCGTCAGGCTGGCTCATGGCTCCGCATCCCGTTCGAGATCCGGTGGATGCTGCCCCAAATCCCCGATCAGACCGTTAATCCCCCAGCGTCAACTCCCGCGTGAAATGCACCGATGGCCTGTCCGGGCTCGCCAAACGGCCGCCCGACGCATAGTTTGCACCGATGTTTGGCTTCTTCGGAATCTTCGGCCGCTCGCGAGAGCTGCGCGGCTTCGACCGCGCGCTTCGCTCGGTCGACCTCCACCCGATGCTCGTGCCGGAGGCGGTGAAGCTCACCGCCGTCCGTCTCGTCGGCCCGCAACCGGACGGCTACGAGCCTGCCGCCACCATCCTCGCCTATTGCATGACCGGCGCCGACGCCTTCGCCTCGGCCAACGGCCATGAGGCGGCCGACGCCGTGGAGCGCCGCATCGAAGCCGCGCTCGAGGCCGGCGACAGCCTCGACGCGCAGCTCGTCTTGCTCGCCCTCCACGCCCGCGTCATCCAGCCGAGCGTCGTCGAGCGCTTCGGTCTTTCGGCCGATTAGGGCTGGATGTAGGACGTCTTGACCGTCGTATAGAACTCGACCGCGTAGCGCCCCTGCTCGCGCGCGCCGTAGGACGACGCCTTCCGCCCCCCGAACGGCGTGTGATAGTCGACCCCCGCCGTCGGCAGGTTGACCATCACCATTCCGGCCTCGGAATTGCGCTTGAAGTGGCTGGCGTATTTCAGGCTCGTCGTGCAGATGCCCGAGGCGAGGCCGAAGTCGGTGTCGTTGGCGACGCTCAGCGCCTCCTCGTAGTCCTTCACCCGGATCACGCCGGCCACCGGCCCGAAGATCTCCTCGCGGGCGATGCGCATCGAGTTGTCCACCCCGGTGAACAGCGCCGGCGAAAGGTAGAAGCCGGGCGTCCCGCGATTGAGCAGCTCGCCGCCCGTCGCCAGTTCCGCGCCCTCGTCGCGACCGATCTTTACGTAGGACAGGTCCTGGTCGAGCTGGTTCTGGTCGACCACCGGCCCGATATGCGTCCCGTCCTTGATCGCGTCGTCGACGACGAGGCCCTTCAGGCGCTCGGTGACGGCGTCGACGAACCTGTCGTGAATGCCCTCCTGCACGATCAGCCGCGAGGACGCCGTGCAGCGCTGGCCGGTCGAGAAGAACGCGCCGTTCACCGAGGTCTCGACCGCCGTCTTCAGGTCGGCGTCATCGAGGATGACCATCGGGTTCTTGCCGCCCATCTCGAGCTGGTACTTCTTCATGCTCGCCGCGCAGGCTTCGGCCACCTTGCGGCCGGTCGCGACCGACCCGGTGAAGGTCACGGCCGCGATGTCAGGGCTGTTCAGGATCGCCTCGCCGACGACCGAACCCCGGCCCATGACCAGGTTGAACACGCCCTCCGGCACGCCCGCGTTGACGATGATCTCGGCGAGCGCGTGCGCGCAGGCGGGAACGAGGTCGGCCGGCTTGAACACCACCGTGTTGCCGTAGGCGAGCGCCGGCGCGATCTTCCAGGCCGGGATCGCGATCGGGAAGTTCCACGGCGTGATGATGCCGACGACGCCCACCGGCTCCCGCGTGATCTCGACCTCTAGTCCGGGTCGCACCGACGGCAGCTTCTCGCCCGCCAGCCGAACGCATTCGCCGGCGAAGAAGTGGAAGATCTGACCGGCGCGCACCGTCTCGCCGATGCCCTCGGGCAACGTCTTGCCTTCCTCCCGCGACAGAAGCCGGCCGAGTTCGTCCTTCCGCGCCAGGATCTCGTCGCCGATCTTCTTCAGGATGTCGTGGCGCTGCTGGATGCCCGAGCGCGACCAGTCGTGGAACGCCGCCTTCGCCGCCGCGATCGCCTTTTCGGCGTCCTTGGCCGAGGCGCGCGGGAACGTGCCGATCACCTCCTCGGTGTTCGAGGGGTTGATGTTCTTGGTCACTTCGTCGGTGGAAACCCATTCGCCGGCTATGAAATTCCGTCCCTGTATCGTCATGACATCCCTGCTTGGTCTTGTGTCGTCAGATGAGTCCGCGTCCGGCGAGGTTGCGCATCAGCGCAGCCGTGCCGAAGGTCCACGGCCGGCATGCCTCGCTCGTGCGCATGCGGTTGACCAGCCTGCCGAGCACCGGAGACGAGATCGTGACGATGTCGCCGTCCTTGTGGGTGAATCCCGAGCCCGGCGCCCCGCGGTCCTGCACGGGCGCGAACATGGATCCCAGATAGAGCACCGCCCCGTCGGGATACTGGTGGCTCTTGCCGACCATCTGCGACACGAGGTCCTCCGGATCGCGGCTGATGAGGCGGATCGACGAGGTGTCCTCGAGCCGGAACCCGTCCTCTCCCTCGACCGTCAGCGTCACCTCGGTCGTGCGCACGTCGTCGAGCGTGAACCGCCCGTCGAACAGGCGGATGAACGGCCCGACCGCCGCGCTGGCGTTGTTGTCCTTGGCCTTGCTCAGGAGCAGCGCCGAGCGCCCCTCGATGTCGCGCAGGTTGACGTCGTTGCCGAGCGTCGCGCCGACGATCCGGCCCGTCGAGGCCACGACCATCACCGCCTCGGGCTCCGGGTTGTTCCACACCGACATGGCCAGCAGTCCCGCGTCCGTCGCTGTCCCGACCGCCGACATCGGCTGCGCCTTGGTGAAGATCTCCGCGTCCGGGCCGATGCCGACCTCGAGATACTGGCTCCAGACCCCCTGCTCGACCAGCACGTCCTTCAGCTTTGCAGCCTCCGGCGAGCCCGGCTTCAGGCTCGACAGGTCGTCGCCGATCAGCCGCACCACTTCCTTGCGGATCGCGTCGGCCGCTTCGGGGTTGCCCCGCGCGCGCTCCTCGATGACGCGCTCCAGCGTCGAGATCGCGAAGGTGACGCCCGCCGCCTTCACGGCCTGGAGATCGATCGGGGCGAGGAGCCACGGACGGTTGGCGTCGCGCGCGTCGGTCGGCGTGTTGGCGATCAGCTCGGCCACCGTCCCGATAGCCTCGCCCTTCGCCGCATGCGCGGCGGCGGCGGGATCGCCGGCCTCGCAGAGGTCGCGCATGGTCGCGAAGTCGGCCGTTATGTCGAAGGCCGTGCCGTCCCTGACCGCGACCACCGAGGGACCCTCGACGTCCGGCCGCCAGACCCGCCCCACGAGACACGCGCCGGCATCCGCCGGCAACGCGTCCATTGCCTGCTCAACAAGGCTTCGCATCTGCTGATCGGTCCTCCCCGTTATTTTTGGTATGCAATGCAGCAACGCACCCTCGACCGGCGGCACGTGCCCGTCAAGGGCGGAGGCGGAGGCTGCGGAGGAGAGGGACCGCCCGGCCCCTCCCCGAACTCTGTCCGGATATCAGGCCGGCGAGGCCTGCGCGTGCAGCCGGTCCTGCTTCGACATCAGCTTGTTGAGCGCCGAGACATAGGCCTTCGCCGAGGCGACCAGCGTGTCGGGATCGGCGCCGCGGCCGTGACCGACTTGCCGCCCTCGGCTCGAGCCGGACCGAGACCTCGGCCTGCGCGTCGGTGCCCTCGGTCACCGCATGCACCTGGTAGAGCGACAGCTTCGCCTCGTGCGGCACGAGCGCGTGGATCGCGTTGAAGGTCGCGTCGACCGGGCCGTTGCCGGTCGCCTCGCGGGTCTCGTGCCGGCCGTCGATATCGAGCGTCAGGGTCGCCTTCTGCGGCCCGCCCGTGCCGGCGATGACGGTCAGCGACAACGACCTTGATCCGGTCGTGCGCCGACCGCGATCTCCTCGTCGACCAGCGCCTCGATGTCCTCGTCGTAGACGTGCTTCTTGCGGTCGGCGAGGTCCTTGAAGCGGTTGAAGGCGTCCTCCAGCGCGTTCTCGCCGAGCTCGTAGCCGAGCTCCTTCAGCTTCTCGCGGAAGGCGTGCGCGGCCGGAATGCTTGCCCATGACCAGCGAGGTCGATTTCACGCCGACCGATTCCGGCGTCATGATCTCGTAGGTCTGGGCGTTCTTGAGCATCGCCGTCCTGGTGGATGCCGGACTTCATGGGCGAAGGCGTTCGTGCCGACGATCGCCTTGTTGTACTGCACCGGGAACGAGGTCACCGCCGACACGAGCTTCGAGGCGCGCGTCAGCATGGTGCTCTCGATGCTCGTAGTAGACGGGCAGGACGTCGCCGCGCGTCTTGATCGCCATGACGATCTCCTCGAGCGCGGCGTTGCCCGCCCGCTCGCCGATGCCGTTGATCGTGCACTCGATCTGCCGCGCGCCGCCCTCGATGCCGGCCAGCGAGTTGGCGACCGCAAGGCCGAGGTCGTCGTGGCAATGGGTGGAGAAGATCACCTTGTCGGCGCCCGGCACGCGCTCGCGCATGGCCCGGAACATCGCGGCATACTCTTCCGGCATCGCGTAGCCGACGGTGTCCGGCAGGTTGATCGTCGTCGCGCCGGCCTTGATCGCCGCCTCGACACAGCGGCACAGATAGTCGATCGACGTCCGCGTGGCGTCCATCGCCGACCACTCGACGTCGTCGACGAGGTTGCGCGCCTGCGTCACCGTCGCCTGGATGATCTCCAGCACCTGCTCCTCGCTCTTGCGCATCTGGTGCTGCGAGATGGATCGGCGAGGTGGAGACGAAGGTGTGGATGCGCGGCCGCCTGGCCGGCTTCACCGCCTCGCCGGCGCGGGCGATGTCGCCGGGGATGGCGCGGGCCAGGCCGGCGACGACGGCGTTCTTGGCGCGCTTGGCGATCTCGCAGCACGCCTCGAAGTCGCCCTGGCTGGCGATCGGGAAGCCCGCCTCGATGATGTCGACGCCCATGTCGTCGAGGAGTTCGGCGACCTGCAGCTTCTCCTCGAGCGTCATGGAGGCGCCGGGGCACTGCTCGCCGTCGCGCAGCGTGGTGTCGAAGATGACGACGCGGTCCCTGTCGGAGCCTCGCGTGGCGTCTGCGTCGGTCTGGGTGGTCATCTGCACTGTCCTTCTCTCGTGGCCGGGAGGCCTGTCACCGTGTCCGCTTCATGCGCTCCCCTGAGTGCCTGCCCGCGCGTGCGGGCCGCCGGCGCTCAGGGGCCGGTAAGGAGAAGGATGCCGTCGAGAAGGGTGCGGGATGCAGGCCGAGCGGACGCGGCCGCCGGAGCGGTGCGATACCGTTCGTTGCCGTTGCGACTGGACATCCGGTCCCGTCCCGATTCCTGCCTGATAGGCGGCGCTCCGACCGTTGCCGGGCGCGCCTGCGCAGCTCTTGTAGCGGACAGGTCGCCGTCCGGCAAGCCGGCGCTCGGCCGGGTCGTTGACCGCATTACCGATTTTTCATGCAACGGCATCCGCCTGCTTCCGTTGACGAGGCACGGAAGCCCGGAACTTAACCGGCCCGGAACAACCGAGGAGATTCTCGATATGCGTAAGGTTCTCTTGGCATCGGTCGCAGCAATGGGCATGGCGTTCGCCGGCCCCGCCCTCGCCAACTGCGAAGCCGAGATCGCGGACGCCGAGGCGGCGCTGCAGGCCGATCAGACGCTTGACGCGACCATGCAGCAGCAGGCCGCTGCGTCCCTCGCCGAAGCCGAGGCGAGCCTCGCCGCCGGCGACGAGATGGCGTGCATTGATGCGGTGACGCAGGTGCAGGCGATGCTCGGCGACGACGCCGACCGCGACGGCACTACGGTCCAGTAAGGCCCGATACCGCGAACGTGATCAGGGCGGGGTTTCCCCGCCCTGATTTCGCCTTTCGCGCGTGCGCACACTGCCATCCCTGCCGGACGTTTCGTCCGGGCGGATCAGGGAGGAACTTGTGATGCGCACGCTACTCATGGCCGCCGCGCTACTGGGTGGAATGGCCGTTTCCCCCGCTTTCGCGTTCCAATGCCCAGCGGACATGGCTGCCATCGACGCGGCACTGCCGTCGGCGCAACTGTCCGAGGCCGATCGCGCTCGAGTCACCGAGCTGCGTCAGCAGGGCGAGGCCGCCCACGAGTCGGGCAATCACGATCAGTCGGTGGCGCTGCTGGCCGAGGCCAAGCAGATCTTGGGCATCCAGTAGGGCGGCGCGGGACGGGTCCGACCTTCACACGCGCAGCTCGCCTTCCGCGATCATCACCGCCGCTCCGCCGATGCGGACGACGGCTATGCCTTTCTTTATCCCGAGTTCGAGCTCGACGAGGCTGGGCCGCCCCATGATGTGACCCTGCTCGATCCGATAGCGGTGCGCCCCTGCCGTAGGGCCGTCGAAGGTCATCACGACGCCGGCGAACGCCGCGGCCGCCGATCCCGTCGCGGGGTCCTCGTCGAGACCCAGTCCCGGCGCGAACATCCGCGCGTGGAAGTCGTTCTCCTGACTCAGCGTTTCGCGCGTGTAGACATAGGCGGTCTCTCCGAACGCCTTCTCGAACGCGCGCCTCTCGATCCGGCACCGGCGCATCACCTCGAGGTTGCGCACCGGTACGAAGGGAAAGTCCACGCCTGCCGACCAGCGGCTCGGCCTGTGGTTCTCGAATCCCAGTTCGGACGGCATCAGCCCGAGGGCCGCCGCGGCAAGTTCCACGTCGGGGTCGGGCTCCAGCCGGCGCGGCTTTTCCGGGATGTCGAACTCCGCGAACGACCGGCCGTCGTCGAGGGCGACCCCGACCCGGATCGTCCCCAGTTCCTCCTCCAGCACCACCAGCCCTTCCCGCGCCACGTCGCCCGGCCAGTTGAGGCGCGCCAGCAGTATGGCGGTTCCCACCGTCGGATGGCCGGCAAACGGCAGTTCCTTCGTTGGCGTGAAGATGCGCAGCCGCGCCGTGTGGACCGGGTTGACGGGCTTCAGGACGAAGACGGTCTCCGAGAGATTGAACTCCCGCGCGATCGTCTGCATCGCCTCGCCATCGAGATCGTCGGCGTCGTGGACCACCGCCAGCGGATTGCCGGCCAGCGGCGTTTCGGTGAATACGTCGAGGACATGATAGCGGTGGGTCACGGTCGCAATTCCCGTTCCGGATCCGTGTCTTCTGCGCCGTCGTTACCACGATTCCAATCGTCGATGGACAAAACTCGGCGCCTGTGGGCACAAAGGCCACGCGTTCATGCCTCCGGGCGGTAGCTGGTCCGCGGCGGAGGCACATTCTACGGGCTTTCAGAGCCGATGTTCTCGCTTTCCTATCGTCCGACGTCGCTTTCCGAGCTGCGCGACAACCTCACGCGTCTGGCGCTGGGATCGGGCTACGCGCTGCGCCCGCGACGTGTCGCGGTGCTGCCGGCGGTGGTGCTCTCCACCGCGCGCTGCTGGCTGGGACTGGAGCGTCCGAACGCCTGCCTCGATGACCCCGCCCCGAGACCTTTAGGCCCGCAGGGGTTCGTCGGGATCTGCGGCCCGCTCGACGTGGACACGCTGGTGCGCGGCTATCGGCGCGGCATGTACCCGTTCAGCCATATCGGCCGAAAGAAGTGGTGGCAGCCGTCCGAGCGCTGGGTCATCGCGCCCTCCGCCATCCGGCGCGAGAAGGACGTGATGCGCATGCTGCGCAACCACCGCTTCGCGATCACCTTCGATCGAGATTTCCGGAGCGTGCTGGAAGCCTGCGCCCGCCCGCGCGACGGACAGGTGCCGCTGACCTGGCTGACGCCCGACATGATGGACGCCCTGTGCCGGCTGCACGAGGCCGGCCACGCCCATTCGGTCGAGGCGAGGGACGAGAACGGCGAACTCGTCGGCGGCCTTTTCGGCGTCGCGACCGGCCGCGTCTTCGTCATCGAGTCCCAGTTCACCGTCGCGCGCAATGCCTCGAAGGCCGGCCTGATCCTGCTCATGCGCCATCTGCACGAGTGGGGATTCGCCTACGCCGACGGCAAGGGCCGGACGCCCTATCTGGAGACGATGGGCTTCCGGCCGATGCCGCGCGAGGATTACGTGGCCGTGTTGGCCGCCGGCGAGGTCGGGCGCATCCACCTTTGGAACGTGGACGAAAGCCTCGACCCGGCCGACTGGCCCGCCTGACCGACGGTCAGTTCTTTTCCTTGTCGACGAGCTGGTTCGCCTTGATCCACGGCATCATGCCGCGCAGCTTCTCGCCCACTTCCTCGATGTGGTGCGCGTCGTTCATCCGCCGCGTCGCCTTGAACTTCGGCTGGCCCGCCTTGCACTCGCGGATCCACTCGGTGGTGAAGACGCCCGTCTGGATGTCCTTCAGCACGCGGCGCATCTCCGCGCGCGTCTCGTCGGTGATGATGCGCGGGCCGGTGACGTACTCGCCGAACTCGGCGGTGTTCGAGATCGAGTAGTTCATGTTCGCGATGCCGCCCTCGTAGATGAGGTCTACGATCAGCTTCACTTCGTGCAGGCATTCGAAATACGCCATCTCGGGCGCGTAGCCGGCATCGACCAGCGTCTCGTAGCCGGCGCGGATCAGCTCGACCAGGCCGCCGCAGAGCACCGCCTGCTCGCCGAACAGGTCGGTCTCGCACTCTTCCTTGAAGGTCGTCTCGATGATGCCCGAGCGCCCGCCTCCGATGGCCGAGGCGTAGGAAAGGCAGAGGTCGTGGGCATTGCCCGACGCGTCCTGGTGGATCGCCATCAGGCAGGGCACGCCGCCGCCGCGCTTGTACTCCGAGCGCACCGTGTGGCCGGGGCCCTTCGGGGCGACCATGACGACGTCGATCGTCGACGGCGCCTCGATCAGGTTGAAGTGGACGTTGAGCCCGTGCGCGAAGGCGATCGCGGCGCCCTCGCGGATGTTGCCCTCGATATGGTCCTTCCAGATGTCGGCCTGCAGTTCGTCGGGGGTGCACATCATCAGGAAGTCGCCCCACTTGGCGGCCTCGGCGACGCTCATCACCTTGAGCCCCTCGCCCTCGGCCTTCTTCGCCGAGGCCGATCCCGGACGCAGCGCAACGGCGATCTCCTTGGCGCCGGAATCGCGCAGGTTCAGCGCGTGGGCATGGCCCTGGCTGCCGTAACCGACGATGACGACCTTCTTGCCCTTGATCAGATTGAGATCGGCATCCCGATCGTAGTAGACGCGCATGACGTTGCCTTTCCTTGGGTCTTTGGATTGTTGCTCAGGCCGGGCGGCCCAATTCAGGGTCGGGGGCGTTTTAGCGTTGCATTGGCCTGCGCGGAAGGGGAAAACGCCTGTGTCGAAGGTCCGGCGCCGGCATGGCCGCCATGCGCGATGACAAAGAAGAAGGCCGATGACGGTGATTGACCGCCCCGCCGACGCCCGCTGGCGCAGGCCCAGGATCATGGGCATCCTCAACGTGACGCCGGATTCCTTCTCCGACGGCGGCCGTTTCGTGGGCCTCAACGACGCCGTGGCGCAGGCCCGGAGCATGTCCGCCGAGGGCGCCGACATCGTCGACGTCGGCGGCAAATCCACCCGCCCCGGTCACGTCGCCGTCGACGCTGCGACCGAACTCTCCCGCGTTCTGCCGGTCCTCGACGCCATCGTGCCCGAACTCGAAATCCCGGTTTCGGTCGACACCTGGAAAGCCCCCGTCGCGGCGGAAGCGCTGAAGCACGGCGCCCGCATCCTCAATGACGTCTGGGGCCTGCAACGCGATCCCGCGATGGCCAACGTCGCCGCCGAAGCCGGCGTCGAGATCGTCCTCATGCACAACCGCGAGGCCGCCGATCCTGACATCGACATCCTCGACGACGTCCGCCGCTTCTTCGACCGCACCCTCGACATCGCCCGCAGGGCCGGCATTCGCGACGGCAACATCGTGCTCGACCCCGGCATCGGCTTCGGCAAGACGGTCGCCCAGAGTCTCACTTGCGTGAAGCGGCTCGACGTGCTGCGCGAGTTCGGGTTTCCGATCCTGCTCGGCGTCTCTCGCAAATCGTCCATCGGCCACGTTCTCGACAAGCCCGTCGGCGAGCGTCTGTTTGGCACGCTCGCCATGAACGCCTGGGCGATGCGGGAGGCGGTCGACATCATCCGCGTCCACGACGTCGCCCCTCACCGCGACCTGGTGAAGATCTACGAGGCAATCGAAAATGCCTGAGGCCACCGACCGCGTCTTCTTCCGCGGCATCGTCCTGTTCGCCCATCACGGCGTCCATCCCGAGGAAGAGACGCTCGGCCAGCGCTTCGAGGTCGATCTCGACTGCTGGATTGACGCCACGGCCTGTTCGCTGACCGACAACACGGCAAAGGCGGTGCGCTACGACCACGTCTACGAGACGGTCCGCGCCATCGTCGTAGACGGCGAGCGCGTGCAGCTCATCGAGACGCTGGCCGAACGCATCGCGGCGGGACTCCTTGCAGATTACCCCGCCGTCGCCAGGGTGCGCGTCGAGATCAGGAAGCCCGGCGCGCCCGTCCCCGCCGTCTTCGATGCCGTAGGCGTCGAGATCACGAGGCGCCGCGCGTGACGGTCGAGGTCGGCTTCGGGCTCGGCAGCAATATCGGCGACCGCATCGCCGTGATCGGCCGCGCGCTGGACGCGCTCGACGCCGTCCCCGGCATCCGCCTGGCCGCAGCCTCCTCCTTCTACCAGACCGCCCCGTGGGGCTACACCGACCAGGAGCCCTTCGTGAACGTCTGCGCCGTCGGCGAGACGACGCTCTCCCCGCGCCGGCTTCTGGAGGCCTGCAAGGAGATCGAGGAGACGCTCGGCCGCGAGGAGACGTTCCGCTGGGGCCCGCGCGTCATCGACGTGGACATCTTGTTCTACGGCGGCGAGGAAGTCGTGGAGCCCGACCTCGCCATCCCGCACAGGGAACTCTTCAATCGCGCCTTCGTCCTCATTCCGCTCGCCGAGAATCCGCCCCGATCTGGTCCTCTCGGGCCGGTCGGTGGCCGAAGCGGCGAAGCGCGCCGCCGGCGAGGAGATGCCGGTGGTCGCGCCGCCGTGGTCGGCGGGCTCAACCCGTCAGTCCCGCTAGCTACCCGGCGCGCCGCCGTCACAAGCCGCCTACCGCGCGCCGGTCACGTCCAGTATCGCCCCGTTGACGTAGCTCGCCTTCTCCGAGATCAGCCAGACGATTGCCTCGGCCACTTCGGCGGCTTCTCCGGGGCGGCCGGCCGGAATGTCGGCCGCGATCTTCGCGGGCCGGTCGATGTCTCCGGAATCGGCGTGAATGTCCGTGACGATTGTCCCCGGACGCACGGCGTTGACGCGGATGCCGTCGCGCGCGACCTCGCGCGCCAGCCCGAGCGTCATCGTGTCCACCGCCGCCTTCGAGGCCGCGTAGTCGACATACAGGTTCGCCGCCGTCAGCCTTACCGCCACCGACGATACGTTGACGATCGAGCCGCCCCTGCCGCCGTGCTGCGTCGACATGCGCCTGACCGCCTCGCGGGCGCACACGAAGGCACCCACCACGTTGATCCGCATCATCCGCTCGATCCGGGCAGCGCTCATGTCCTCGACGCGGGCCGCCATGTCGACCACGCCGGCATTGTTCACGAGCGCGTCGAGCGGTCCCAGTTCCTCGTCGACGATGCCGAACACGCGCAGGATGTCGTCTTCCTCGGCGACGTCTCCCTGCACCGCGAGCGCCCGCCGCCCCATCGCCGTGATGTCGGCGACCACCTTGTCGGCCTCGTCGCGGTTCGCGCGGTAGCTGATCGCCACGTCGTGGCCGTCGCGGGCGGCGAGCCTCGCCGTCGCCGCGCCGATCCCCCGGCTCCCCCCGGTCACCAGCACGATACCCATCGCCTGCCCTCCGTCAGCGTACGATCGTGATGCGCTCGGCCGCCCGCGTGATCGCCGTGTAGAGCCAGCGCTCGCGCGTATCCTTGAACGCGAAGCTTTCGTCGAACAGCACGATATCGTCCCACTGCGAGCCCTGCGCCTTGTGGACCGTCAGCGCATAGCCGTAGTCGAACTCGTCGGAGTTGCGCCGCTGCGCCCAGGGCACGTCCTCCGGCCCGCTCTCGAAATAGGCCTTCAGCACCCGGATCTTGGCCGACGACCCGTAGGGCGCCTCCTCCTCCGACTTCACCAGCATGTTTATCGCCGCGCCTCGCGAGGCCCCCATGGACGTCACCCGCCAGAGGCTGCCGTTGAGCAGCCCCTTCTCGGTGGAGTTCCTCAGGCACACGAGCTTGTCGCCGGCCGCGGGGAGGATCGACTGAAAGCCCTTCAGCGCGCGGATGCGGCTGGTTGAACTTGCGTCGCGTGCGGTTGATGCCGACGCAGGAGCTGGTCGGCCGCCAGAACCTGCTCGCGTCGATTTCGCTCTTGCTGATGACCCTGCTGTCGCCGTAGCGCGCCGTAGTCGGGCGTGCCGCCCTCCCGCACCGTCTGGGCCAGATCCATGATCGGGTTGTCGCGCGCCTGCCGGTGGATCTTCGGTCAGCAGGACGTCCGGCTCGTGCTCCGTGAAGAACCCGCCGCCCCCCGATGACCGGCGGCAACTGCCCCGGATCGCCCAACACCAGAACCGGCGTGCCGAACGACAGCAGATCGCGGCCCAGCTCCTCGTCCACCATCGAGCACTCGTCGACGATGACGAGCGAGGCCTTGGCGACCGGGCTCGTGCGGTTGAGCGAGAAGGCCGGCAGCATCTCGCCGGTGTCCTTCTCCGCCTTTTCGCCGCGCGGCCGGTAGATCAGCGAGTGGATCGTCCGCGCGTTCTCGCAGCCCTTGTTGCGCATGACCTGCGCCGCCTTGCCGGTGAAGGCGGCGAACAGCACGTCCCCGTCCACCCCTTCCGCGATCCGCAAGGCGAGCGTCGTCTTGCCGGTGCCGGCGAAGCCGAACAGCCTGAACACCTGCGGCATGCCCCTTACGCAGCCAGCCCGCGACGGCCAGGAGCGCTGCGTCCTGTTGCGGAGAGAGGTTCACGCGCTCGCCGCTCAGGCGAGATCGGTCCGGGCGAAGTCGTCGCCCTTGTAGAGCAATGGCACGCCCTGTCTGCTTGGCCATGGCATAGCCGAAGCAGTCGCCGAGATTGAGCCGCGCCGGATGGCCGCTGCCCTTGCCGTAGGCGGCGCTTGCGCGAAGAGCGGCACGGCCGGCCTCGGGAGGTATGGGAACGACCCGTATGCCGACCACCTCGAGAAATTCGTCCACGTCCGTCATCAGAGATTCGATCGGTTGCCGTTTTGATCGGGATAAGGCCGAAACGACCTCGAACACGGCTAGCGGCGAAGTAAAGACATCGGTCGCGCCCGCCAGCCGCTTCGACAGGTTGTCGGAGCCCTCCTCGTCGAGCAGGATCGCGACGATGGCCGAGGCGTCGACGAACATCAATCGTCCTCGTAAAGCGAATCCATGAACGCCTTGTCCGCTTTCAGCCCGGTGTCGGGATAGGCCTGGATGCGCGCCCGGATGTCCGCCGTGCGCTCCCAGAGAGACGGCTTCTGTTCCTCGCGCTCGATCTCGTGCAGCACCGCCTCGCGCACCGCCTCGGTCAGCCCGACCCCGCGCCGGCGCGCCAGCTCGCGCACCAGCCGGTCGGTCTCCTTGTCCTTGATATGGAACGCCATGTTGCTCTCCGTCTAGACGCAGAAGATAGCGTCTAGACGATCAGAACACAACCGGAACACGAGCGTCCTACTTCGGCGCCGCCAGCACCCGTATCGGATTGCCCGCGATCCAGGCCTCGATGTTCTCGACCATCTCGCCATAGAACTGCCGGTAGGCGCCTTCTGTGACGTAGCCGAGATGCGGCGCGAGCACGACGTTGTCGATCGTCCTGAGCGCGTGGTCGGCCGGCAACGGTTCAACGTCGTAGACATCGAGCGCGGCGCGGATGCGTCCCTTGTTAAGCGCCTCGATCATCGCCGCCTCGTCGATAATGGGCCCGCGCGAGGTATTCACGAGAAGCGCGCCGGGCTTCATCAGCGCGATCTCGTCGGCGCCGACCAGCCCCAGGCTGCGATCGCCGAGCACGAGGTGAATGCTGATCACGTCCGAGCGGCGGAAGAGATCTTCCTTCGAGACGTATTCGGCGCCCGCCTCCTCGGCCCGCTCCGGCGTCAGGTTCCGGCTCCATGCGATGGGTGTCATCCCGAACGCCTTCGCGACGGGAACCATCCGCGCGCCCATGCGCCCGAGGCCGAGCAGGCCGATGGTCCGTCCGTGCAGGATCGTGCCGAGCGTCTCCTGCCAGCGCCCCTGCCGCATCCTCTGGTGCTCCTCGGGAATGTGCCGCATCGCCGCGAGGATCAGAGCCCAGGCCATCTCCGGCGTCGCATGGAGCGATTCCCCTCCCCCGGTGTGGCAGAACGTGACCCCGTGCTCCACCGCCGCCTCGGCGTCCACCGTCCTGTTGTGCCCGCCGGTGGTGACGAGGAGCTTCAGGTTCGGCAGTTGCTCGAAGAGTTCACGCGGCATCGGCATGCGCTCGCGCATGAGGCAGATGACGTCGTACGGCTCCAGCGTCGCCGCGGCTTTCTCGACGGTGGGAAGGTTGCGGTCAAAGACGTCGATCTGGCAGTCGGACCCCAGCCGGTGCCAGTCCGCCATCTTCGGCGCGACCTGCTGGTAATCGTCGAGAATTGCGATGCGTATCACCGGTTTCGTCTCCCCATCATGTTCCCCGCCTGGCGGGTTCGGCCGCTAACGGACCGCGTGCTCACGCATCTGTCAAATCCGCCCTGAATATTCAACTCACCGGGACGTATACAAGCGCACACACCCCTGCTACGTATGACCATGTGAAATGCCATTTGCCAGGGTGAGGAATGGGAGAGCCAACAATGACAAACAATGGGGCAAATACGGAGATCGTCGAGCGGGCAAAAGGCGGCCATTACAACGTCATCGTCGTCGGCGGCGGCAACGCGGCGTTTTCGGCGGCACTCGCCGCCCGGGACGAGGGCGCGTCCGTGCTGGTGCTCGAACGCGCGCCGGAGGACGAGAACGGCGGCAACAGCCGCTTCACCGCCGGCGCGATCCGCTTCGCCTATTCTGGACTGGATGATCTGAAGAAGGTCATGCCCGACCTCTCCCAGGAAGAAATCGACACCACCGACTTCGGCACCTACACCAAGGACCAGTTCTACGACGACATGGGGCGCGTCACGCAGTATCGCTGCGACCCGACGCTGACCGAGATCCTCGTGGAACGCAGTCTCGACACCATGGTCTGGATGCGAAACCAGGGCATGCGGTTCGTGCCGATCTACGGCCGCCAGGCCTTCAAGATCGACGGCAGGTTCAAGTTCTGGGGCGGCCTCACGGTCGAATCCTGGGGCGGAGGCCCCGGCCTCGTCGACGGCTGGACGAAGATCGCCCGCGACAAGGGCGTCGACATCCTCTATGAGGCCCGCGCGACCGAGCTCGTCTATGACGGCGTCACCGTGGGCGGCGTCCGCGTCAAGCGCGCCGGAGAGATCGTGACCTTCCCCGCCTCCTCCGTCGTGCTCGCATGCGGCGGCTTCGAGGCGAATTCCGAGTGGCGCACGCGCTACCTCGGCCCCGGCTGGGACCTCGCCAAGGTCCGCGGCACCCGCTTCAATACCGGAGACGGCATCCGCATGGCGCTGGAGATCGGCGCCTCGCCCTTCGGCAACTGGTCCGGTTGCCATGCCGTCGGCTGGGAGCGGAACGCGCCGGAATTCGGCGACCTCGACGTCGGCGACCAGTTCCAGAAGCACTCCTATCCCTGGGGCATCATGGTCAACGCCCGCGGCGAGCGCTTCGTCGACGAGGGAGCCGACTTCCGCAACTACACCTATGCGAAATACGGCCGCGTCGTCCTCGAGCAGCCCGGCCAGTTCGCCTGGCAGGTCTTCGACGCCAAGGTCGCCCATCTCCTGCGCGACGAATACCGCATCAAGCAGGTCACCAAGGTCACGGCGAATACGCTGGAGGAGCTGGCCGGCAAGCTGGACGACGTCGATCCCGCCGGCTTCCTCAAGATGATCGAGGCCTACAACGCCGCGGTCAGAACCGACGTGCCGTTCGACCCCAACGTCAAGGACGGCCGCGGCACGCAGGGCATAACCCCGCCGAAGACGAACTGGGCCAACACCATCGACGAGCCGCCGTTCGAGGCCTACGCCGTCACCTGCGGCCTGACATTCACCTTCGGCGGCCTGCGCATCACCGACGAGGGGCAGGTCGTGGATACCGACGGCCACGCCATCCCCGGCCTGTATGCGGCGGGCGAACTCGTCGGCGGCATCTTCTACTTCAACTATCCCGGCGGCACCGGCCTCATCTCCGGCTCGGTCTTCGGCCGCCTCGCCGGGACCTCTGCTGCCGGCGCCCTGGGCCAGTCTGCCGGCTGAGCCTCCGGCACGCCGGGAGCCTCGAGACCAGCGGCGGCGCTTCCGAACGGGGGCGCCGCCGTTTTCGTTCGCCCCGGGCCTTCTCGTCCCGCGTCCACCCCCATCGCCAAACACCATTACCGCGCGGGGAGCGTAGGCCGCATCTATGGGTCAGGCAGTTTCGCACCCATGGAGATCGACATGACGGATATCACCGTCTCCGCCGCGCCGGCCGCCTCCGGCCGCTTCGCGCGCATCCTCGAGTTCGTCGGCCTCTGCCGCACCCTCGCCTTCTACGGCGAGGTCCGGCGCATGCCGAAGTCGCTGGTCTCGCGCCTCGGCGTCACGCGGGACTGATCGGGCCGGCATACCCGGGGCAGTCGATGCCCCACCCTCCACTCATACCGGCGAAGACCGTAATCCGGATCGGAGGTGGCGGAGAGTGAGCTGAGCCGCGCGCGGCGAGCGGCCGCCCTCGCAACACGGGGGCCCATCACCTAATATCGCCTCTCCCGTTTCGAATGAGGCGACATGCAGGGTTTCGATCTCGTCACCGCGCGCCTGGTCCTGGCGCTTGCCCGCGAGGGCTCGATAGGTCGCGCCGCCGAGCGCGAGAACATCGCCCCGTCCGCCGTCAGCCGACGCATCGCCGACCTCGAGGCCCGTCTCGGCACGCCCCTCTTCGACCGCAGCCCGCAAGGCGTCCGCCTGACCGCCGCCGGGACCGCCTATGCCGAGGGCTGCCGCGCGGTCCTGACCATGGTCGCCGACCTCAACGTCGCCATGTCGGCCTATGCCGAAGGCGAGGCCGGCGCGCTCAGGCTGGCCTGCACGTCGTCGGCGCTGTCCGGCCGCCTCCCCGAACTGCTCGCGACCTATGCCGGCCGCCATCCGGGAGTGGCGCTCGAGCTCAACGAGATGTCGGCCGCCGAGGCGCTCGCCGCCGTCGACGACGCCCGCGTCGATCTCGCCATCTGCGCCGACAACAACGACCTTTCGGCTTATGCCGTGGAAGCCTTCGAGGAGGACCGGGTCTGGGTCATCGCGCCGGCCGGCCACCCCCTCGCCCCGCAGCTCACCGCGCGCCGCCCGATCGCCTTCGCGGAAGCGACCGAGCACGAGGTGGTGGGCGTCCACAAGACCGGGTCGCTCGACCGCCTCCTCGACGATGCCGCCGAACGCCTTGGCAGGCGGCTCGGCAAGCGTATCCGGGTGGAGACCTTCTCCTCGCTCGTCCGCGTCGTCGAGGCCGGCTTCGGCATCGGCTTCCTGCGCACGACGGGGCTGCACCTGCTGGCCGCAACCGACGTGGTCGCCGCCCCGCTCGCTGACGACTGGGCGGACCGCGTCCTCGTCGTCGTGCGGCGGGAGAAGGCGCCCCTGTCTGCGGCCGTCCGCGACTTCCTGGATCTGTCGAGGGAGACGATCTCCCCCGTGCTGTCGACGCGGGGCGTCGCTTAGCGCCCGGCCCAGACCGAGCCGGGGATGTAGAGTTCGCCGGCCATGATCTTGCGGGTGGTCCGGATGACGCCCCCCGAGACGATCTCCCGGTTCTCGCCCTCGCCCTTGGTTGCAAGCTGCACCGCGAACACCCCGCTCGGATGCTCGATCACGACCTCCCGGTCGTCGCCGGGCGGCATCTTCGCGATGCCGTCGGCCACGGTTCCCTCCAGCGCGCAGCATGCCGAGATGCAGATGCCCCCGGTCACCGCCAGCGCCGCGTGGGTCTTGTGCGGCACGAAATAGCGCGCCGTCACCACGCCGCCGTTGCGCGGCTCAGCGAGGATGGTCCCCTTGGGGATCACCATGTCGGAGACGTCGCCGAGCCCCATGCGCCTTCCGGCCTCGCGGCGGATCGCCTCCAGCCGGGCGAAGAAATCCTTGTCGGCGTCGAGTTGCTGCGCCGTCTCGTAGCCGGTCTTTCCGAAGTCGCGCGCCCTCGCCATCATCACCGGCATCGCGCAGTCGACCACCGTCACGTCGATGCCGTCGATCGTGTCGATCCGGTTGCCGGTCGGCAGCAGCTTGCCCGTCTTGCCGCCGACGATGTCCATGAAGTTGAGGCGGATCGGCGCCGCCGTTCCCGGCACGCCGTCGATCGCCGTCTCGCCGTCATACTGCACGACGCCGCCCGGCGTCCGCACCACCGCCTCGATCCGCATGTCGGTGTTGACCGAGTGGATGATCACCCGCGTCTCGCCGTCCGTCGCCTCGACCATGCCGCGCTCGATGGCGAAGGGCGCGATGCCCGACAGCATGTTGCCGCAGGACGGTGCGGTGTCGACGATCGCCTTGTCGACGGAGACCTGCGCGAACAGGTAATCGACATCGACCCCCGCCCGCTCCGACGGGCTGACGATCGCGACCTTGCTGGTCAGCGTGTCGGCCCCGCCCAGTCCGTCGATCTGCCGCCGGTCCGGCGAACCCATCGCCGCGAGCAGCACCTTAGCGCGTGTATCCACGTCGTCGGGCAGATCGGAGAGCCGGAAATAGGGTCCCTTTGAGGTCCCCCCGCGCATCAGGATGCAGGGGATCGCGGTCTGCTTGGTCATCGTCGTCCTGTGAATGGTTGGCTAGCGGAACGGCCAGGGAAGGTCGTAATACGCCTGCAGCACGCCGCCGGGCAGAACGAGGTTCAGTGCATTCACCAGAACGAGCATGAACACCGCCGCCCCTGCCGTCAGCAGGATCGTCTCTATCCAGGAACTCTTCGCCACGACCCTGAGGAAGGCCACGAAGAAGATCATCAGTGCCGCGAAGAAGCCGACCAGTGCCACCACGGCGACGAAGCCGACCAGCCATAGGGCGAAGGCCCACGGCCCCTGGTCGTTCTCGTCTCGCCCGGCCTCGAGATCGAAGTTGGCGCTGTTGTCCTTGCGGCCCATGACGAGGGGTATGATCGCCACGATCGTCGCGACCGCGCCGACCGCGGCGATGCCGCGCGGGAAGATGCCGCCGAGGAACGAGTTCTGCCAGCCCTCGTAGAAAGTGAAGAGGAAGGCACCGACGACCACGCCGGCGAAGGCGAGTTGTGGCCAGAGGGTATCGGCCTTTGCCGTCTCCGCGCTGCCTTCGGTGCTTACCGCCTGTCCCGCTTCGCCCGGCTTCGACCTCGCGCCGAGCCACACCGAGACGACGATCAGTACGATGATCGCGAGGACGAGCGGTCGGGACAGGAAGCCCCATCCGGCGAACTGGACGGACTGGTACAGATAGCGCTCCGCCTGCGTGGCAAGCACGAAGCCGATCAGGAAGGCCGGACGCGGCCAGCCGAAGCGCTTCAGGAAGATGCCGAGCGCCCCGACGGCGAGCAGCGCGAGAAGGTCGTTGAGCGACCGGGTCGCCTGAAACGAGGCGAACGAGATCACCATGATCATGAAGGGCGCGATGATCGCGTAGCGGATCGTCGTCAGCCGCGCGATACCGGGCGCCAGCACGATGCACATGAACGTGCCGAGCACGTTGGCCAGCGCCAGCGACCAGACGATGGTGTACGTCACGTCGAGGTTGCGGCCCGCCATCGCCGGCCCCGGCTGAAGTCCGAGCAGGATCAGCCCCGCAAGGAAGATCGCCATCGCGCCGGAGCCGGGGATGCCGAACAGGAGCGTCGGGATGAGGCCCCCGCCTTCCTTGGCGTTGTTCGCCGATTCAGGCGCGATGACGCCCCGGATGTCGCCCTTGCCGAACTGCGAGCGGTCCTTCAACGTCTGAACGACGTGGCCGTAGGCGATCCAGTCCACGACGCTGCCGCCGAGCCCGGGGATCGCGCCGATCATGGCGCCGAGACCCGAGCATCGCAGCGTCAGCCACTTGTAGCGCCATGTGTCCTTCACGCCGTCGATCCAGCCCCGGCCCAGCTTCGCTCCGCCCGAGATGGTCTGGCTGCCGCGCAGCAGGTCGACGATCTCCGGAACCGCGAATATGCCAAGGCCGACGATGACCAGCGGAATGCCGTCGGAGAGATAGAGCGCGCCGAAATCCATTCGGTACTCGCCGGTCGCCGGCGCCGCGCCGATGGAGCCGACAGCCAGCCCGAGCGCCGCCGCGGCGACGCCCTTGGCGAGGTTCGACCCCGAAAGCACGCCGACCATCGAGAGCCCGAAGATCGTGAGCATGAACAGCTCGGCCGATCCGAAGCTGAGAATCAGCGGCCTGGCCACCACCACGGCCGCCGTCAGAATGGCCGCGCCGAAAAGCCCGCCGATCATGGACGCCGAGAACGCCGCCGACAGCGCGCGCGCGGCCTCGCCCTTCTTGGAGAGCGGGAATCCGTCGAGCACGGTCGCCTGCGACGCCGAGGAGCCTGGAATGCCCATCAGGACGGAGGCGAATGTATCGGAGGTCGGGATGATCGCGACGAGGCCGATCAGCATCGCCAGCGCCGATGTCTGGTCGATGCCGTAGAGAAACGGAAGCAGCAGCGACAGCCCGACGATTCCGCCCAGCCCGGGCAGCACGCCCACGATAAGGCCAACCGTCACCCCGATCGCCATGAACCCCATGTGCTGGAGCGTCAGGAGGTTCTGCAGGGCACTGAATAGCGCGTCGACCATGTGGTCCCCCGACCGTCAGCCGCGGCGGAATCGGGCCCGCCGGGATGGGCGGGCCCGCAATCTCGTCGGATCAGAGCTCGACGTTGTGCTCTTCGACCAGAAAGTTGCGCACCCATTCGCGCGCGTCCGGGTCGATGCTGGTCGCCACTTCGTAGAGACCCTGCACCTCGTCGCCGACGCCCTGGTCGTAGTCGCCAAGGATGTCGCCCTTCGCCGCCTGCAGCTCAGGATCGGCGACCGCGTCGATGAAGGCCTGCCGGTAGGTCTGGATGATCTCGTCCGGCGTGTCCTTCGGCAGCATGGCCGGCTTCTGGGCCGCGAAGCCCGAGCCGAAGAAGGACATGTAGGCGTCGAATTCGACGCCCGACGGGGCGGATCCGTGCATCATCTCGTAGGCTTCGACGAAGTGCGGAATGTCCGGGAAAGTCGGGTCGCGCTGCACGTTGCCCTGTCCGTCGAGCACGCCCCAGGCGAACATCGGCACGGCGTCGCCGGCTTCCACAAGCGGCGTCACGTTGGTCAGGTAGGCCGACGAGGTCTGGTAGTCGATCGTCGCCTCGCCGCGCTCGAAGGCCAGGCGTCCGTCTCCGCGGCCCGTCATGCCGAACACGTGCCGCACGTTCAGGCCGAGCACGACGAAGGCGAGCATCGGCACCAGATCGAGCGAGGTCGCGCCCTGGCTGCCGTAGACGAGTTCCTCGCCCACTACCTTCTCGAGTTCCGAGGCGTCCGCCACGTTGAACCGCGACGGCAGGTAGACGACGCCGCCCGTCGGCGAGACGAGGACAGGGTTGAAGTCGGCATAGTCGTACTGCACGCGCGGGTCGCCGAGCAGGAACGGGAACTGCGTCGAACCCGAGGTTCCGAGCAGCGCAAGACCGTCGGGCCGCGCGCGCGCGGCGAATTCGTTCGTGCCGGTGATCGAGCCGCCGCCGGGCACGTTGCGTACGATGACGTTCGGGTTGCCCGGCAGGTGCTTCGACAGGTACGGCGCGAAGAACCGCGCCCACACGTCGCTGCCGCCGCCTTCGGAGAAGGGGATGTGCCATTCGACGGTTTCGCCGGCGAGGTCCACGCCCTGGGCGCGCGCGCTCGTCACCAGGCCCGTCGAAGCCAGGCCAGCAGTCGCCGCGGCGCCTGCGATGAATGTTCTACGGTCAATCTTCATTCCGTATCCTCCCTGGATGCCAGTTTCGGTCTTGCTTGTATGCCATTCCCGAAGGGTACGGGAAGAGGGTCATATGAAGAGCGCACTGTAGAGAGGCGGTTTCAGGTTGTCACGCCGTCGTGAACGCGAGGGATTCAGGCGGCGATCCCCGGCGCTGCGCGTGCCCCGACATGCTGGATGACCCTGGCCGCGAGCCGTCCTCCCGCGACCCCGCAGTCCGTGGGCGATGCGCCCCGTGCGAGCCCGGCGAGGAACCCCGCCGCGTAGGCGTCGCCCGCCCCCGTCGTGTCGACGACATTGTCGACCGGCGTCGGCGCCACGGCGCTGCGAAGGCCGCCCGCCAGGACCGTCGAACCCTTCTCGCTGTGCGTCACCGCCGCCAGCGCGACCGCTTCCTGTACATGGTCGAGCGCCGCCTCCAGGTCGCTTTCCTGCGCGAGCGCCCGCGCTTCCGCGTCGTTGGCCAGCAGGATGTCGCAATGCTCGTCGATGAAGGCGCGCATCTCGCCGATATGCCGCTCGACGCAACCGGGGTCGGACAGCGTGACCGCCACCCGCGCGTCGGCGGCATGTGCCTTCTCCGCCACCGCCGCGATCGCGGCAGCGCCCTCCGGCGCGTCCCACAGGTAGCCTTCGATAAGCACGATGCCGAACGCGGCCGGGATCGACGCCGCGATGTCCGTCGGGTTCAGCGAAACCGAAGCCCCGAGATAGGTGCACATCGTCCGCTGCCCGTCCGGCGTGATCATCACCAGGCATCGCCCGGTGCCGGGCTCCGCCGGCCCCGGCACGACCGGCACGCTCACCCCGAGCGACCCGAGATCGTGCGCGAACACCTTCCCGAACTGGTCGTCGGCCACCTTGCCGAGAAACCCGCAGGAAACGCCGGCCTGTGCGATGTGTGCGATGGTGTTCGCCACACTGCCCCCCGAGCTCTCCACCGACGGCCCGGCCGCGTCGTAGAGCGACCAGATGGCCTTCTCGTCGAACACGAGCTCCATTCCGCCCTTGGTGAGCCCGTGCCGCTCGATCATCGCGTCGTCCACCTTGACGAGCACGTCCACGATGGCGTTGCCCACGCCGACGATCGCCGGTTTGCGTTCAGTCATGAAGAATTCCTGTCGGTTGGGGGAAAGGCGTCTAGGCATCGAGGCCGGGGCGCGCTCCCGCTCGAGAAACGCCCCGGCGCCTGACTCAGTAGCGGTAGTGCTCGGGCTTGTGCGGCCCGTTCACCGGCACGCCGATATAGGCCGCCTGCTTCTCGGAGAGCTGCGTCAGCATGGCGCCCACCTTGTCGAGGTGCAGCTGGGCCACCTTCTCGTCGAGCGCCTTCGGCAGCACGTAGACCTCATTCTTGTACTGGTCGTTGCGCGTCCACAGCTCGATCTGCGCGATCACCTGATTGGTGAAGGACGCCGACATGACGAAGCTCGGATGCCCCGTGGCGCAGCCGAGATTGACCAGACGGCCTTCCGCGAGCACGACGATCTTCTTGCCGTCCGGGAACTCGATCTCGTCGACCTGCGGCTTGATCGAGGTCCACTTGAAGTTCTTCAGCGCCTCGATCTGGATTTCGGAATCGAAGTGGCCGATGTTGCAGACGATCGCCCGGTCCTTCATCGCCCGCATGTGGTCGACGGTGATGACGTCGACGTTGCCGGTCGCGGTCACGAAGATGTCGCCGCGCGGCACGGCGTTCTCCATGGTGACGACCTCATAGCCTTCCATCGCCGCCTGTAGCGCGCAGATCGGGTCGGCCTCCGTCACCAGGACCCGGCAGCCGGAGCTGCGAAGCGATTCCGCCGAGCCCTTGCCAACGTCGCCGAAGCCAGCGACCACGGCCACCTTGCCGGCCATCATCACGTCGGTCGCCCGGCGGATGGCGTCGACCAGGCTCTCGCGGCAGCCGTACTTGTTGTCGAACTTCGACTTCGTCACCGAGTCGTTGACGTTGATTGCCGGGAACTGCAGCCGGCCGTCCTTTGCCATCTGGTAGAGCCGGTGGACGCCCGTCGTCGTCTCCTCGGTCACGCCCTGCACGGACTTTGCGATCTCGGTGTACCAGCCCGGCCGCGAGGCCAGACGCTTGCGGATCGCCGCGAACAGCACCCGCTCCTCCTCGTTCCCCGGCTTGTCGAGGACGCTGGCGTCCTTCTCCGCCTGCATGCCGAGGTGCACCATCAGCGTGGCGTCGCCGCCGTCGTCGAGGATCATGTTCGGCACGCCGCCGTCGGCCCATTCGAAGATGCGGTGCGTGTAGTCCCAGTATTCCTCAAGGCTCTCGCCCTTGTAGGCGAAGACCGGCACGCCCGTGGCCGCGATGGCCGCCGCCGCGTGGTCCTGCGTCGAGTAGATGTTGCACGACGCCCAGCGGATGTCGGCACCCAGCTCCTTGAGCGTCTCGATCAGCACCGCCGTCTGGATCGTCATGTGCAGCGACCCGGCGATGCGCGCGCCCTTGAGCGGCTTCGACGTGCCGTATTCCTCGCGCGTCGCCATCAGGCCGGGCATCTCCACCTCGGCGAGCTCGATCTCCTTGCGTCCCCAGTCGGCGAGCGACATGTCGGCGACCACGTAGTCGCTCTGCGCCTCGTCCGTGCGTGCTGTAGCTGCTGTCATTCTGTTTTCTCTTTCTTTTCGTGTTCGTGTCGTTCCGGCGAAACGCCACCTCCCCCTCGACGGGGAAGGTGGATGACGCGCCTAGTACCTATTCTGCTGCCTGGGCGCTGCCGCCGAAGGCCTTGGCCAGGTCGTCGGCGATGTCGGTGCGCTCCCAGGAGAAGCCGCCATCATCCTGCGCCTCGCGCCCGAAATGGCCGTAGGCGGCGGTCCGGGCATAGATCGGCCTGTCCAGATCCAGGTGATTGCGGATGCCGCGCGGCGTGAGGTTCACCCGGTCGCGCAGCACCATCTCGAGCCGCATCGGATCGACCTTGCCGGTGCCGAACGTGTCGACGTAGAGCGCCGTCGGCTCGGCGACGCCGATCGCGTAGGCAATCTGGATCACGCACTTGTCGGCCAGCCCCGCCGCGACGACGTTCTTGGCGAGATAGCGCGCCGCATAGGCCGCCGAGCGGTCGACCTTGGAAGGGTCCTTGCCCGAGAACGCCCCGCCGCCGTGCGGCGCGGCCCCGCCATAGGTGTCGACGATAATCTTGCGGCCGGTGATGCCGGTGTCCCCGTCCGGCCCGCCGATGACGAAGCGCCCCGTCGGGTTGACGAGCAGCTTCTCCTCCGGACAGGCCCAGCCCTTCGGCAGACCCGCCTCGACATACGGCCGGACGATCTCGCGCACCGCGTCCTGGTCGACGGATGGGTCGTGCTGCGTCGAGACGACGACCGAATCCACCGCCACCGGCTTGCCGTTCTCGTAGCGCAGCGTCACCTGGCTTTTGGAGTCCGGTCCGAGCATCGGCTCCTTGCCGGCCCGGCGCGCCTGCGCCATGAGTTGCAGGATGCGGTGCGAGAACACGATCGGCGCCGGCATCAGTTCGTCGGTCTCCCGGCACGCATAACCGAACATGATACCCTGGTCGCCGGCGCCCTCGTCCTTGTCCGAGGCGTCGTCGACCCCTTGCGCGATGTCGACCGACTGCGCGTGCAGCTTGATCAGGATCTCGTTGTTCTTCCAGTGGAAGCCGTCCTGCTCGTAGCCAATCTCGCGCACCGCGTTGCGCGCCCGCTCCTCAACGTCCTTCATGACCTTCTCGGGTCCGCGAACCTCGCCGGCGATGCAGATGAAATTGGTCGTCGTCAGTGTCTCGCAGGCGACGCGCGACTGCGGATCGGCCGCCAGGAACGCGTCCACCACCTCGTCGGAGATGCGGTCGCTGATCTTGTCGGGGTGGCCTTCCGAGACGGATTCGCTCGTGAACAGCCAGCTACGGTGCTGGGGCATATGAATAGTCCTCCGGTTTGGATTGGAATTTGAATGGGGATGCGGGGGGCCGACTGGGCCGGCCCCTCCGGGACAGCGGTCAGGCCTTGCGGAAGCGCAGGATGCCCCACGCCATGTAGCCGCTGTCGGCCGCCTTCACCCAGTTGTCGAGACCGACGATCATGCGGTCGAGATACGTCTTCGAGACGCCCCGGACGAGTTCGTCATAATTGCCCCTCAGCTCCTCCGCCACACGCGAATAATGCTGGCGCAGGTTGGGCGTGAGGTCGATGAGGTCGAGCGTCTCGAAGCCGATCCTCTCGGCTGCCTCCTTGTAGAAGGCGAACGAGCCGAGGCTCTCGAGATGGATGCGGTCGTAGACCGGCTGCAGCACGCCCTCGGGACAGTCGTCGGCCTGCATGGGATCGGTGAAGATGAGCTGCCCGCCCCGCTTCAGCACACGATGCGCCTCGCGCAGCACCTGCTCGCGATCCGACGAATGCAGGAACAAATCCTGCGACCACACGACCTCGAACGAACGGTCCGGCTCGGGGATGTCCTCGAACGACCCGTGCTTGACCGACACCAGTTCGTTCAGCCCCTGCCTCCGGTTGAGGTAGCGGTTGGTGTCGTTCTGCGTCTCGGAGATGTTGAGGCAGTCGACCTCGCAGCCGTACTTCTTGGCGAGGTACCGCGCCGCGCCACCATAGCCCGCGCCGAGGTCGATGACGTGGCTTTCCCGCCCGAGGCCGTCGAGCATGCCGGCCATCTTCTCAACCGTCCGCCGGCTCGCTTCCTTGATCTCGGGCGTCTCCTCGTACAGCCCGATGTGGATGTCCTCGCCGCCCCAGATGTTGTAGTAGAAATGGTCGGCATCGGCGCTGTCGTAATACTCCTCCGTGACAACCTTCACGTCCTTCTGCTGCGTCTGCGGAGCGCGCGTCTGGGTACGGCTGCGCGACATCGCCTTTTCCGCCACGTGGATCAGGAAGTCCGGATCGGCCTCCTCCTCGCCGTCCTGGAAGTCGCCATAGGTCCTGACCCGCTGGAAGCCCGCCTCCTCGAGTAGCCGCCGCGTGTATTTCCGCCTGAGCGGGAACATGTTGAGCGTGTACTCGGACTTGTCGGGGAAGCTGTACTTGAAGCGCGCCAGACCCTCGTCCACGTGCTCGGGCTCGGCCGAGACCTGCTCGCCGCAGTAGTAGTATTTGTGCTTCGACTTGAACCCGTCGTCGAGGATCATGTCGTAGTTGCGCTGGTCGATTATCAGCATGCCGTCATGCTTCAGCGCGGCGTAGAACTCCGCCAATGCGCGGCGCCGGTCCGCCTCCTCGAACAGGTGCGTGAACGAGTTCCCCAGGCAGATGACGGCGTCGTACTTGCCCTGGATGTCCTTGTTCAGCCAGCGCCAGTCCGCCTGCGTTGTCTTCAGGATGATGTTGCGGTCCTTGCCGTTCTCGAACGCCTTGGCGAGCATCGCCGCGTTGCCGTCGACGCTCGTCACGTCGAAGCCGGCCTCGATCAGGCGGACGGAATGGAAGCCCGTCCCGCAGGCGACGTCGAGCACCTTGTGCTTGCCGCGCGAGCGCAGGATGTCGATGAAGAACTCCCCCTCGCTTTCCGCCCGTGCGTCCCAGTCGATCAGTTCGTCCCACTTCTCGACGAAAGTCTTCACGTATTCCTCGCGGTAGTGGCCCGTGTTTCGGACCGCCAGTGGGTCGTCGCCGTAGGCCTGCGTCTCCGCCGTCAGTTCGGCGTTGACCACTTTGGCTGTGGCTGTGGACATATGTTCCGGCTCCTCGAATTCTGGTCTTCGGCGTCGTCCGGTGTTGCCTTTCCGGTGCGCCATGGGCGCGCGGCGCCATGCCCGGAGAGCTCCGCGCAGGACACCCGCGATTGATCGCTCGTCGTCGATGGCCCGCCCGGGTTGCGGAAACGCCGGGCTTTCGGCGGCGGGGCGGTCCCCGCCGAATGCGTCTCCTGGACGCTCGTTCGGGCCGATCGACATCGGCCGGACGAAAGGACTGTCCGGACGCCCGGGGCGCTCCGGTCCTACGGGCAATGCCTGCCCGGATACCCGTCCGGTCGGGAAACGGTCTGCGAGACGCACGATGCGCCTCTGCCCCCCGACGGAAACGATGCTAACCGTTTCAACACGAAGTTTGAGGGTTCAAAATGATTTTTTTTGGTGTTAGGTCTGGACGGTTTCCCGCTCGAACGATGTGTCCGCGGTTCGGTCGCGGAGTTGTGTGGCAGCGCTTTCCCTACACCTTCGCCTTGTCCAGCGTCTCGGCCATCCGGGCGCGCCAGTCCTCGCCAGTTGCCTTGAACTTTTCGAGTGTGGCGCGGTCGAGCCGCAGCGTAACCGCCTGTTTGGGCGAGGGAACACGCGGGCGACCGCGGGATCGCTTGAGGGCGGCTGCGAGATCGGGAAGGACCTCGTCGAGCGGTTTGCCCTTGGCGGCCTCCCCGGCGGTTCGAGGGCGCTCGAGCTTAGGGTCGGGCCCGATCAGTTCCCCGGTGGCGTCATCGACCCACCACCCGTCATCGTCCTGATGGACCCCGCCCTTGGCGATGATCTTCTTCATCGCGCGGTCATAGGCCTTCCACCGGCGCATCATCTCGGAGGCATCCTCGGCGGAGTCGCTAGAATCCTTCGTCACGAAGCTGGGCCACTTGCTAGTCATCAGTCCGGCTCCTTTCGTTTCTGCTGGCGCGGCGCATGGAGATCACGGAGAGGGCCTCCGAACCGAGGGGGCGGAACACGACGGCAACCACGACCTCGCCATTCAGCTCGCCGATCGCGAGGAAACGCCCGGCCTTTACCGCCTCGATACGGGCACTTTCGAAGAACTCGACCGTGATCGCGGCGAAGTCCATCCCGTGCTTGTCGAGATTGGCCGCTCGCTTCAATTCGTCCCATGTGATCAGCACCAATTATTTGTACACGAGAAATCAATGTGCGTCGATAATATTCGTGTACGATTAATATGGACGCATTTGGACTTGGGCTTGCGAACGCCGCTGCTGATGCCCGCACGATGGATCTCGCGCCTTTGAACCTTTTCCTCCGTCGCTCCGTCCAACCGGCAAGACACTCTCCCGGGCCCGGAAGTCCCGGATGTCGACGAGCCCGGCAACCGCCAGCAACGGAGATATCCAGATGAAGAAGCTCATCACCACGACGCTGATCGCGGCGATTGCCGCCACCAGCATTTCCGCATCCGCCCTCGCCGGCCCCTTCGGCGGTCCCGGCAACTTCGCCCCCGGCGGCGGCGGCCCGGTGCCCCCGGTCGGCCCCGGCGACTTCGCGCCCGGCGGCGGTGGTGGTGGCGGCGGCGGCGATGGCCCCAAGCCCCCCAAGGGCGTCCACGGCAACGGCGGCAAGACCAATGGCTTTGACGCCCTCGGTGCCGGCCTCCTCGGCTTCGGCGTCGGCGCGATGGTAGGCGCCATGAGCCAGCCCCGGCCGCAGCCGGCCTACTCCGCCGATCCGCACCAGCTCTGCGCCCAGCGCTACAAGTCGTACGACGCCTACAGCCGCACCTTCCTCTCGACCGACAGCAACCGCTACCTCTGCCCGTACTGGGGCTACTGACCCCGACCGGCCTCTCCCGTGCCTCCCCGACTTGCGCGCTCCGGTTCCCCGCCCGGGGCGCGCCTTTTCATGCGGGGGCAGGGAACCGGGAGGAGGCCGGATCAGAACCGGACGGTGAACTGCGCGCCGCCCGTGACGACGCTGTAGCCCGAGCGGGCCACCCCGGCCACGTCGCCCTTCAGATTGAACGACACCCGCTCCGAGATTCTGCGTCCTCAGCCCAGCCGCGAGCCGGACGTCGAAGCCGTCGAGCTCGCGTTCCAGATCGTCCGGGGGCGGCGTGGTGTCGTCGGAAACCGTCCACTCCGCCGTCGCGCCCACCCACGGCTCGAGCGTGTACCCGCCCGCCGTATGGAAGGCGTAGCCGAGCTGGCTGCCCAGGTGCAGCGTCGTCGTCTCAACGTCCCGGCCGACGACCAGCCGGCCGAGGCTGTCGACATAGGCGTCCTGGTCCTCGCGCGACCAGATGATCCCGCCCCTCGGCGAGATGCGCCACTGTTCGCGGGCGAAATAGCCGGTCACGTTGGCCGTCGCCAGCCAGCGGTCGGCGTCGAAGGAGGCTCGCGAGAACGGATCGGCGAGGTCGTTGTCCGACCGTTTCCACATGACCAGCCCGTCCAGCACGATCACGTCCGTCAGCGCATACCCGCCATAGACGCCCGCGCCCCAGCCCGACGTGTCGAGCGTGCCGTTCGAGGGCGGCAGGTCGTAGTCTCCGCGCTCGTAGTTGACGATCAGCCCGAGCACCCCCCTGTCGCCGACCCTCCGGTCGAGGCCGATAGATCCGCTGAACAGGTCGCCGTCGCTGCCGGCCACCACGTCGTCGCGATCACTGTGGCTCACATTGAGATCGATCCAGACGTTCCAGGCTGGCGACAGGGCCGCCGGCGCGGCGGGCGCGCCCGGCATCTTGCCCGCTCCCTCTCCGTCGAAGGCGAGCCACGCCTCGTCGACCGCGTGTCCGCGCCGTTGCGGCGCGAAGGCCATCGGATACGGCATCGGAAACGGTTGCGGCAGCACCGGCACCAGGCGTTGGCCGACGACGGAATTGACGCTCGTGGACAGGATCCAGCCGGATTGCTGCAGGATCGAGCTCGAGAGATAGCTGTGGCTTCCGCCCAGGAGCGCCGGCGGCGGCGGCACGTTCGGAGGCGGGGCCTGCGCATCGGCGGGTTGGGCGGCGAACAGGACGAACGAGGCCGCCACGCCACGCAGGGCGATCCGTTCGAACGCTCCACCCGTTCGCTTGAACGCGTCCTTCAAGGCCTGCTCATCCCCCGTGGCCGAGACCCGTGGTCTTTGAATACGTCGCGCCGCCCCCGGTGGCAACGTCGAAGGACGCTGGACGAATGCGCACGCCCTACGGTGTTGCCCTGCCGCCTCACGTGGCGTCATCGAAAGAAACCCGCCCGGACGGCTCGATCCGGCCCTCACTGGCATCTGCGTCTATACCGGCATAGTCTGTCGCCGGGCGGCGCATGAACCTGTTTCGGCGCCACGGCGTCATACCTGCAGGACGGCCACCGCGACGGATGACCGGCGATCGCGACGAAGATCTGATAACTCGCGTCGCCGCCGGCGACAGTCTGGCCCTGCGGACGCTCTACGGGCGTCACAGCGCCCGGGTGTTCCGGTTCATCCTGCGGATGGTCAAGGCCGAGGCTGTCGCCGAGGAGCTGACCAATGAAGTGTTCATGCAGGTCTGGCGTTACGCCGGAGGATACAAGGGCCAGTCGGAAGTCACGACATGGCTGCTCTCGATCGCCCGCAACAAGGCGATCAGCGTGCTCCGGAAGCGCTCCGAGCTCGAGCTCGCCGACGGTGTCGCCGAGGCCATCGAGGACGATGCCGACACGCCCGACGTCGAGCTCGCCAAGCAGGACAAGGCCGCCCTCATGCGCCGCTGCATCGACAGGCTGTCCGATGCGCACCGCGAGATCGTCGACCTCGTCTACTATCAGGAGAAATCCGTCGCCGAGGCCGCCGCGATCCTCGAAATCCCCGAGAACACCGTCAAGACGCGCATGTTCCACGCCCGCAAGCAGCTTTCTGTCTTCTTCGAGAAAGCCGGAATCGACCGAGGCTGGCCATGAGTGACACCGGCACCCGCGAGCCGCGCGACGAGGCGGAACTGCTCCTGCCCTGGTACGCGACGGACAAGCTCACCGAGGAAGAGCGCCGCAAGGTCGAGGCCTGGCTCGAGGCCCACCCGGAAGAGCGCTTCCAGCTCGAGATCGCGGAAGACGAGCGCGCCGGGACGGTCGCCGCCAACGAGGCCCTTCACGTGCCCTCCCGCGCCTCCTTCGACCGCCTGATGGCCGAGGTCGATGCCGACGGGCGCCGGGCCGCGCCCGCGTCCCCGCTCTTCGTACGCATCGGCGAGTGGTTCGGCGGTTTCTCGCCGCAGATGCGCGGCGCGATGGTCGGCGCGGCCATTGCCCTCGTCGTCGCCCAGACCGCCGCCATCGGCATCATGGCGGGAAGCGGCGGCGACGGAGCGGACTTCCAGACCGCCTCGGACGGCGCCTCGTCCGCGGCCGGTCCGACGCTCATCGTCTCCTTCGCCCCCAACGCGACCATCGGCAACGTCGACGCGCTTCTAGGCGAACTCGGCGCCCGCATCGCAGACGGTCCGCGCGCCGGCAACATCTACACCCTGCAACTGGCCGAGGGCGCCGATCAGAACCACGTGCTCGACGCCCTGAGGGAGCGCGACGATCTCGTCTCTTTCGCCGCGCCGGGGAACTGAACCATGCGCGCCCCGGCAATAGTCTCGCTGGCCGTCGCCGCCGTCCTCGCCGCGATCGCGCTGCCCGCCGCCGCGCAGCAGCCCGGCGGGCCGCCGAACATTCCGCCGAGAGTCGCGCCCCCGCCGCCGCCGCGCATCATCTTGCCGCAGGTCGTGCCCGAGCCGCTGCGCAACAGGCCTGAGCGCACGATTCCCCAGTCCGGGCCCGAACGGTCCGCCACGCCGGACGAGCCCGAGCAGCCGCAGGTGCAACGCCCGCGCCTGAGCCGTGCCACACCGCAGGCTCCGGATCTGCCGCCGCCGATGCCCCGCGCCCGCCCCTTCCCGCTCACCGAGACGATCCCCCTGCCGGCCGACCGGCCGGACATTGCGAGCCTCGACCAGCAGTCCCGTGAGCCGGACATCGTCCTCGTCGCCGTCGACGGCGCGTCCGACCCTGCCGTCGGCGACGACATCGCCGGCGCGAACGGTCTTGAAATCCTGCAACAGACCGGGATTGCCCTCCTCGATCGCCGGCTCTACCGCCTGCGCATCCCCGACGGGCGCTCCATCGAGGAGGTGCTCGCCGGCCTCGGCGGCGATGCGCGTATCGTCTTGAGCCAGCCGAGCCTGATCTTCACCATCCAGGACGCGCTGCCCGCCTCCGCCGCGTCCGCCATGCAGTACGCCTCGACCCGGCTCGGCCTCGCAGACGTCCACCGCCTGTCGCTCGGCCGCGGCGTGCGCGTCGCCGTCATCGACACCGGCATCGACGCCGCCCACGAGGCGCTGTCCCGGGCGAGCCTCCGCCAGAGCACCGTCACCGGCGCGTCGTCCCCGACGCCCGCCGACCACGGCACCGAGATCGCCGGCGCCATCGTCTCGCAAGGTGCGCTCCTGGGCGTCGCCCCGGCCGTCGATCTCGTCGGCATAGAAGCCTTCGCCCCGCCCTCCCCCGACGCGCCGCCTCAGGCGACCAGCTACAGCCTCGCCATGGCGCTGGACGTGGCGCACGCGGAAGGCGCCGCGATCGTCAACATGAGCTTCGCCGGCGGCCACGACCCGCTGATGGCCGAGCTTCTCGACGAGCTCGACGCTCTCAACGTCGTGCTGGTGGCCGCCGCCGGCAACGCCGGCCCGCAGGCCGCGCCCGCCTTCCCCGGCTCGCATCCCGCCACCATCGCCGTCACCGCGACCGACCACCGCGACGGCCTGTTCACTTGCGCCAATCAGGGCGGCTACGTCACCCTCGCCGCGCCTGGTGTCGACGTGATCGCGCCTGCCGCCGGCAATCGCTACCGCCTGACCTCCGGCACCTCGATCGCCGCGGCGCACGTCACCGGCGCCATCGCGCTCCTGCTCGAACGCACGCCGACCCTCACGCCGGCCGAAATCCGCGCCATCCTCACCGCCACCGCCCACGACCTCGGCCCCGCCGGCATCGACCCCGAGTTCGGCGCGGGCCTCGTCAATCCCCTCGCCGCGCTTTCAGGCACGCCCCCCGGCCAGATCGCCATCCCGGCCGCCGCTCAGTGACAGCCCGGCGGGGAGCCCGACGGTGGGCAACGGGCCCCTTTGAAAATCCGCGCTGCCCGGACGGACCGTGCGACAAAACCGGTGAACCTCCCCCATCCGTTCGTCCCCGCGAAAGCGGGGACCCAGCCATCCACAGACGCCGCCTGTGCCCCTTGGCTAGACTTCCGGCCTGCGCGGGAAAGAGCGGAAGATGGTGGGCGACAGGGGCCACCGGCACGAAAGGAATGCTTAAGGCGCCCCCGGCACCCGGCGGCCCACCCGATTGACGCCCCGTGAAATGGTATGCAACTTTCCGCCGATGCCCGGATCGGATCGCCTCGAGTCTGACGGAATGCCGCTAGGAGGCGACCTTGCCCCGCTTGCGCGGCGCCGCGTCGGCGTTCAGCATCTCTTCCATCTTGTCCCAGGCCTGCAGCACGTGCGTGCGCAGGATCTGGCTCAGCCGGGCCGCGTCCTTCTGCTCCAGCGCATCGAGCATGCCCTCATGCTCCTTGATCGCCAGTTCCCAGCGGTGGGTCTTCAGGTTGCAGATGTAGCGCGCCCGGTAGACCCGCGCGTTGACAACCTTGTGGTACTGGATCAGCGCCTGGTTCCGCGAGCACGCGACGAGGCCGATGTGAATCTCCTGGTTGCGCCGGAAGTAGCCAAGCCTGTCATCGCGGGTATAGGCCGCCAGCATCTCGAAGTGCAGCGCCTGCAGCTCCTTGATGTCGGTCTCCGTCACGTGGTTGCAGGCCAGCTCCCCCGCCAGCGCCTCCAGCGCGCTCAGCACCTCCAGAAGCTCGCGCACCTCCGCGCTGGTCGGCGCCGCCACCACCGCGCCGCGATGCGGCTGCAGTTCGACGAGGCCTTCCGCCGACAGGATCTTCAGCGCCTCCCTCAACGGCGTGCGCGACACGTTGAGCTGCTCCGACAGCGAGCGCTCGCGGATCGGCGCGCCGGGCGGCAGCTCGTCCTGGATGATCATCTCGCGGATGCGCTCGGCAACCGTAGCGCCCTTCTGGCCGCCGCTGACGCGCGGCCGCGGCAGGGCCGGGCTCGAAGGATTCAAGGGGGTGACGTTGGCGTTCATGGCTTTGCTCCCGCCACTTGATATCACGACGCAACGGCGCCGCGAAGTCTGCGGCGCATAACGAAACTCGAGGGAGGATTCCACCATGGCGCCGGACAGGATGCCGATCGTCGACGCCCACCATCACATATGGGACATCGAGACCAACTACCTGCCCTGGCTCTGCGACGACACACCGATTCCCTTCCGCTATGGCGACTACTCGGCGATCCGCCGCAACTACTCGATCGACGACTTCCGCCGCGATGCCGCCCGGTTCGATCTCGTGGGCTCGGTCTATGTCGAGGCCGAGTGGTCGCCGGAGGACCCGTTGGCCGAAACCCGATGGCTGCACGCGGTCGCGGATGCAGCCGGCCTGCCCACCGTCATGGTCGCGCAGGCCTGGCTGGACCGCGACGACGCCGCCGACGTGCTGGCAGCGCAAGGATCGTTCCCTCGCGTGCGCGGCATCCGCCACAAGCCGAAGGCCGCCCCGCGCCCCGACGCCGTCGTCGCCGGCACGCCCGGCTCCATGTCCGACTCGCGCTGGCGCGAGGGCTTCGCCCTCCTCGCCCCCAACGGCCTGTCCTTCGATCTCCAGGTCGTCTGGTGGCACCTGCCCGAGGCCGCCGAACTCGCCCGCGACTTCCCCGGGACGCAGATCATAGTCAACCACACCGCGCTCCCCGCCGACCGCAGCGACGACGGCCTCGCCGGCTGGCGCAAGGCTCTCGAGACGGCGGCAGCGCAGCCCAACATCGCCCTCAAGATCTCCGGCATAGGCGTCCCCGGCCAGCGCTGGACGCCGGAGCTCAACGGCGCAATCGTCCGCGACGCCATCTCCATCTTCGGCACTGACCGCTGCATGTTCGCCAGCAACTTCCCCGTAGACAGCCTCGTCGCCACCTACGACGAGATCTTCGACGGGTTCCTGACGATCACGGAAGGGATGGGAGAGAAGGAGCGCCGGGCGATATTCCACGACAATGCCGTGCGGATTTACCGGATGGGGTGAGGACGGGTTGGAGGGGATTTGGCGTTTCGGGTTGTCGAAGCATTCTCATCCTGATGAAACCGGACACCGAGACGGTGCCGAAGGCTCGCGCAAAAGAGGAACTGTCGCTATATTGAGAAAATGACAAAGGCGCTGTTCAGACAGGAACCGACCGGCAAAGTGGTGGTCCGCGATTCACGCAGCGGTCGCTACGTCGAGGTGCGCGGTGCCGATTCGATGAAGTCGTCGCAGCTGCCCCTGAAGACGAACATCGACCTCACCAAGCCTATCGCCAAGCAGGCCCTCAGAGGGCGTGCCCACAAGTTGCGCAAGCCCTCCGTGAAGGACTGATCCTTGCCAGGCGTGTTGCTTGACACGCACACGCTCTACTGGCTGGTCACGGCTGTCGACACCCTGTCTGAAGAAGCTCTAATAGCAATCGCCGACAATCAGATCGCCGGGACTCTCTATGTGTCCCCGATCACGGCATGGGAGTTGTCGATTGCGTCCCGCAAGCCGGCCCACAGGAATCCGCCTAGACTTGGGACAGGGACACCGTCGAAATGGTTCTCAAAAGCGGTGATCGAAACGAGCGCGAAGCTCGTGCCGATCAAGCAGCGCATCGCATGCGAAGCGGCGGAAGTGGCGATAGATACCGGTCACAAGGATCCAGGCGACTGCTATCTGATCGCAACCGCACGGGTAAAGCGGCTTCCGGTCATCACGCGCGACGCCACCATGCGCGAACTAGCCACGACGGACTATCTCGAAGTCATTCAGTGCTGACCTGCCTGATCCCCTACGCCCCTATATCCTGCTCATCACCTTGTAGATATACGGCAGCAGCAGGAGCGACAGGAATATCCGCACCACCTGGAACGCGGCGACCAGCGAGAACGTCGAGGCGCATCGCCTTCGCCGTGATCGCCATCTCGGTCACCGCGCCCGGCGCGTTGGCAAGCGCCAGCGTCGCGAAGTCCACGTCGAACCAGATCGCCCACAACTCCGCCAGGCCGATGCACACGGCGAGCAGCAACAGCGTCGTCGTCGCCGTCGCCCCGAGGAACTGCAGCCCCGAGCGCATCAGGTCGCGCCGGAACATTGAGCCAAGCGAGACGCCGAGCAGCACCTGCGCGGTCGAGATCAGCAGGTCGGGAAGCGGCGGTATCGTCAGGCCGCCCGCGCCCACCGCGAGGCCCACCACCAGCATCGGCCCCAGGAAGAACGGGTTGGCCACCCGCGCGTAGAAGGCCAGGGTCGCCCCGACGGCCGCGAGCGCCAGCATCGTCGCGATTCCGGCCAGATCGGCCTCCGACAGCGTCGTGCCGATGAACGTCATGTCCGCGCCCGAGGCGAGCAGGAACGGCGGGAACAGGAGGATGATGGCGAGGATGCGCGTCGTCTGCGCGAAGGCGGCCCGCCCCGGATCGCCGCCGTTGAGCGCCGTCAGGTTGGCCATCTCCAGCGGCCCGCCCGGCACGCAGGAGAAGATCGATGTCGCCCGGTCGAGCCCCGTGAGGCGCGACTGCGCGATGCCGATGACGCAGGCCGCCGCCGTGATGAGCACGGCCGAGGCGACGATGGGAAACCCGAAGGAGAGGATGCGCGCCAGCGCCTCGGGCGTGAGATAGAGCCCGATCGAGCCGCCGACCGCCGTCTGGGCCGCGAAACGCAGCTTCGCCGGCGGTCGCGCCACGTCGAACGCGATGGTCATCGTCGCCGACATGAGCATCGAGCCGATCATCCAGGCGAGCGGCACGCCGAGAAGCGACAGACCGTATCCGGCGACAGCGCCCGCCAGATGCAGCAAAACCATGACAACGAAGTACCTAGGTCGAGTCACATCCCGTCTCGCGTGCCGGTCTTCGCAGGCCGGCTTCGGTCGTCTCCCCAGTTTCGCCCTTCAAGCGCCCAAACGCAGGCGCGGGCAACCCCCTGTTTGCGCGGGGCTGCCATGACCCCGCGCCGCGCGGTTCCGCTCAGCCGAACCGCGCGTAGTCGATATCCGCGTTGCGGTCGAGCGGCTTGCCGGCCGGCGGCAGCGGGTATTTCAGCCCCGTCGCGCAGTTGAACAGAACCGCCCGCTCGGACTTCGACACCCGCCCGTCGGCCAGCGCCTGGCGGTAGGCCGCCCAGGTCGCCGCGCCTTCCGGGCACAGCAGCAGCCCCTCGGTGGTCGCGACCTCCTCGAGCCCCTTCCCGATCGCCGCGTCGGAGACCGCGATCGCGAAGCCGCCGCTCTCGCGCACCGCGCGCAGGATCAGGAAGTCGCCCACCGCCTGCGGCACGCGGATGCCCGAGGCGATGGTCGTCGCGTTCTCCCAGCGCGGCGCGTGCTCCTCGCCGTCCTCGTAGGCCTTCACCATCGGCGCGCAGCCTTCCGCCTGCACCGCCACCATGCGCGGCCGCTTCGAACCGATGAAGCCGATGCGCTCAAGCTCGTCGAACGCCTTCCACATGCCGATGAGCCCCGTGCCCCCGCCGGTCGGGTAGAAGATGACGTCGGGCACCTCCCAGCCGAGCTGCTCGGCCAGCTCCAGCCCCATCGTCTTCTTGCCCTCGATCCGGTAGGGCTCCTTCAGGGTCGACACGTCGAACCAGCCGACCGCCTCCTTGCCGCCGCCGACGATCTTGCCGCAGTCGTCGATGAGCCCGTTCACCCGGTAAACGTCGCCGCCCTGCAGCGCGATCTCCGAGACGTTCACGTCGGGCGTGTCTTCTGGACAGAAGATCGTCGTCGCGATGCCCGCCCGCGTCGCATAGGCGGTCAGCGCCGCCCCGGCGTTGCCGTTGGTCGGCATGGCGATGCGGGTGATGCCGAGCGCCTTGGCCATCGACACCGCCATGACCAACCCGCGCGCCTTGAACGATCCCGTCGGCAGCCGCCCCTCGTCCTTGACGATGATCTCCGCCCCGAGCTCGCGCCCGAGCCGGGCGAGCGGTATGAGCGGCGTCACCACCTCGCCGAGGCTGACAATGTCCTCGACGCGCCTGACCGGCAGAAGCTCCCGGTAGCGCCACAGGTCCGCCGGCCGCGCCGCCAGCGTCTCCTTCGTCAGCGCCCCCTTCACCCCGTCCAGGTCGTAGCGCACCAGCAGCGGCCGGCCCGCCTTCGATAGGTTGTGGACCGTGTCGGCCTCGTAGCGCTCCCCCGTCATCGAGCATTCCAGGTGCGTGACGAAGGTCGGACGGTCCTCGACCAGATTGAGATCGTGATGCAAGTGCGTGTCTCCCCGTTGCTCGCCGCCGGGAATATCCCGTTGCATCCTCAAAGGCTACCGCCCGATAAGATGAATCGAGGTCTCAAGTAAACAAAGGGGGCGGGAGCATGGATTCGGCCGAGGAAAAGCTGCGCGCGGCGCTCGCGGCGAGGTTCATGGACCCGCCGCAAGCCCCTGGCGCAACTCACGCTTCGTCGGATCTCGCCCGCATGGCGGCCCGCGGATCGGTGCGCGGCCTCACCGATGCCCCCGTCGACGACGCGCTGATCGACACGCTCTGCGCCGTCGCGCTCGCCGCCCCCACCAAGAGCGACCTGCAGCAGGCCGACATCGTGATCGTCCGCGATCCCGCCGTGCGCGCGGGCGTCGAGGCCCTGATCGACGAGAACCCCTGGCTCGCCGGCGCGCCGGCCCTCCTCGTCGTCTGCGGCAACAACCGCCGCCACCGACGCGTGCATGAGTTACGCGGCCACCCCTTCGTCAACGATCATCTCGACGCCTTCTTCAACGCCGCCGTCGACGCCGGCATCGTGCTGGCGACCTTCGTCGCAGCCGCCGAGGCCGCCGGACTTGGCACGTGCCCTCTCAGCGCCGTGCGCAACAGGCCGGACGAGATGTCCGCCCTCCTGGCCCTGCCCGATCATGTCTTCCCCGTCGCCGGTCTCGCCGTCGGCTGGCCCGACCGCCCGGCCCGCATCACCCCGCGCCTGCCGCTCGCCGCCACCGTCCATGTCGACCGCCACGACGACGGTGCCCTCGACGCCCACGTCGCCGCCTACGACCGCTGGCGCGGCGAGCGCCGCCCCTTCGCCCGCCAGCGCGATCCCGAACGCTTCGGCACCGTCGATGACTACGGCTGGAGCGAGGACAAGGCCCGCCAGTACGCGGTCCCCCAGCGGCCGGGCTTCGGCGCCTTCGTGCGGGCGAAGGGCTTCCGCCTCGACTAGCGGTCCAGTTCCTCCAGCATCGCCCTCAGCCGCGCGATATCCTCCGGCGCCCACCCCTGCGGCGCCGTCACCTCGATCCACGGGTCGATATGGTCGGCATGCGCGTAGAGGTGCCCGTGCCCCATCGGCACCAGGAGGCCCACCATCATGTCGACCACGAGCTGCAGGAACGTCACCACCGGATACCATCTCAGCTCGTCGGAGACGTCCGGCCCGCGCGGCCGGTCCATCCATTCCGGCGGCCGGTACCAAGCCGTCTCCTCGAAGAACACGATCGGGTCGCTGGCATATTGCAGGTACACCACCCGCATCGGGCCCCATGGCGCCGTCGCCTCATCGAGCCCATGCTTGCCGTTCGTGAAGCGGATGAACGAGCCGTCCTCGAAGATCGGCAGCCAGGCCGGCGAGCCCTCGTTGCGGTCGTCCGTCGCCTCGCGCCATGTCGTGCTCGGGAACGGCGGCCCGACCCACAGCGCCCCGTGCACCGGGTCGGCCAGGATCTCGTAGAGCCGCAGCGAATTCTGCGACGACAGCGCCCCCAGGCTCAGCCCGTAGAGATAGAGCCGCGGCCGCGCGTTTCGCGGCAGCCCGCGCCAGTGCCCGTAGACCGCCTCGAACAGCGCCCTGCCGGCCTGCGTCCCGTATCCCGGCTGCGCGAGCAGCGATATCCAGCTCGACAGGTACGAATACTGCTGTGCCACCGTCGCGATGTCGCCGCGGTGCAGGTACTCCACCGTCGTCATCGCGGCCGGGTCCATCCATCCCGTCCCCGTCGGCACCGCGACCACCAGCACCTCCCGCTCGAAGCCGCCCGCCCGGATCAGTTCCCGCAGCGCGAGATCGGCCCGCGCCTGGTCCGTGTCGGCCGCGTTGAGCCCCACATAGACCCGCACCGGCTCCATCGCTTCGCCGCCGGTGAACGCCGCGATATCCTCCGCCGACGGCCCCGACGTGATGAAGTTCCGCCCCATCCGCCCCAGGTCCTGCCACGAGACGAGCGACGCCGCGCTCCCCGTCTTCATCGGATCGTCGGGCGGCGCGGTATCCGGCTCGATCAGCGCGTCCAGCGCCTCGAACGACCGGTCGGTCGTGTGCAGGAACCCGCGCACGATCACCCCGTCAATGGCCAGGAAGAACACCGTCACCGCCACGCCGACGCCGATCACGGTTGCCAGCGGCCGCGACACGACCCGCTCCAGCCGCTCCGCCACCTTGCGCAGGATCAGCGCGAACAGCCGCCCCACGAGGATCAGCGCGACCGCCACCCCGGCCGCCATGAGCGCCACCTTGAACGGATGCGCCGTCTCGACCTCCGGCATCCCCATGGCGGTGCGGATCGAGTTCTGCCAATCCGCCGCCCGCCACGCGAAGACGAGCACCGTCACCGCGCACGCCGCGATCGCCCCGAGATTGGCCAGCCGCCGCACCCGCTCCGAGGCCACCGGCAGCTCGAGGTATTCCCACAGCCACAGGATGAACACGCCGAGCCCGTAGCCGATGGCGAACACGGTCCCCGCCAGCAGCCCCTGCAGCGGCCACATCCGCGGGATCAGCGACGGCGTCAGCGACGCGGCGAAGAACACCGCCCCGAGGATCAGCCCGAGCCCCGCGAACGAATTCCAGAACGCCACGGCCGAATGTGGAAGCTTCGCCAGCATTTCCCCTGCCATGCCGCGACAAGACGGCCATGCGATGGCGACCCCCGCCGCCCGCACCGCACCCGCCGGATCGCCCGCCCGATCATAATCCGCCACCACGAGCCGCGCCATCCGGGAGAACACCCACCCCACACCCCGCTCGCCCCCCATCCCCGAGCCGCAGCGCCTTCTTCCCCTCCCCCCCTCGTGGGGGAGGCCGGGAGGGGGCCGGCACGCGGACCGCGTGACGGATACGGCGTCTCCTCCCTCGTTCCGATCCCTCCACATCCATTCCTCCCCCTCCCCGCTTCAAATCGCCGCCCTGCCCCCGTAGGCTGTCCTCCGGGGAAACGTCGGGGCGCGCGCTTTGAGCCAGCTACTCATCCAGACCTATCTGAACGAGCTCGACCGGCTCCACCGCATCACCGGGGTGAAGTCCGAGCAGGTCATCCGCCCCGCCTTCCGCCGCCTCCTCGACGACTGGTCGCGGTCGCAGGGGCTGATCTTCGTCGAGGAGCTGGAATACGCCACCTCGCAGAAGACCCGCGTCTATCCCGACGGCACGGTTCTCCATGACCTGCGCGTGCCGCTCGGCTTCTGGGAGGCCAAGGACACCGCCGACAACCTCGACACCGAGATCGACAAGAAGCTCAGGCGCGGCTACCCGCAGGACAACATCGTCTTCGAGAATTCCGAGACCGCCGTCCTCAGCAATATTGCAAAGCGACACGAATAAACGGAATGGAGGGGAGCTAAGTTTAGATCGAAGTCACGATCGCCAGACCCCGTTCAAGTGGGAAGTGCCCCACGCCATAGCAAGCTCGACACTTCGGCGTCTCTGAGGCATTTTTGTCGCTGGCGAGGCGAAGGAGTGCTAAAATGCCAATTCGGCAATTGGTCGATCCAAACGCGTTTAATAATACAGCGGTCCTACCCTTCGAGCTGCGGCTCAAGGATTTCGAGATCGCTATGACAGATGTTTACGACTTCTTTTTCGACGTGAACTCGCTGTTTTATCAGAAGGGTCTTCCGCGTCTGGATGACACGCTACGAGCGGCGAATATGTCAGGGATGATCTCCGACATGTTAACCGCCAGCCTCGCCAATCACTCTCGCGCCCTCTGTCAAAACAAATATCATAATGGGCATCCCGATCTGATAGTGCGTGGTCGCTATGCCAATGACTCCATAAAATCCGGCACCGAAGGCATTGAGATCAAAACGACGCGCAAGAAAGGCGGCGCCGTCGACACACACGGTGGGCGTGATCAGTGGATGTGCGTATTCGTATATGAGATCGACAAGACTACGGAGCCAGCGCAGGATAGGCGACCTACTAAATTCACTGAGGTCTATTTAGCGAATGTAGGACTGGGCGACTTCCGTCGAAACGATCGCGGCGAACTCGGCACTCGCACCTCAACGCTCCATAAAGAGGGCGTGGTAAAGCTACGACAGAGTTGGATCTACCTTACCTAGTGAGCTGAGCTTTGGAATGGCGTCGGCAGCGAGTTTGACGAACTTGGGATCAGCCTCGACGCCCACACTGGCGTAACCGACGGCATTGGCCGCCGCGAGCGTGGAACCCGACCCCGCAAACGGATCAAGCACGACGCCATCACCTAGAGGGAGGGATGCCCGCACAACCTGCCTCAAGAACTGCTGAGGCTTGAGTGATGGGTGAGGCGCGATGGACTTTTCTGTTCTTGTAGTGGGGTTGGAACGGATCACATCCCCGAAGGGCTGCTCCGCAGAAGGGCGACGGAACCCGCCGGTTTTCCATTGACGTAGGTTATCCTGCGTTCGGCCTTCGAGTGGGCGTCGGAGCACTACCCATGGCTCCCATTGTGATCTAGGCATCACTGACACACCGTCAAACTCACGGTGAGCATTTTTCGGTCGATCGCCGCCGCGCATAGTCATCGTTAGCCGGGCCAAATAACCACGTAGCTCTAAACCGCTTTCGGCCATCGCGCATGCAACGATGTGGCTGAGAAGAGGATTACTGGCCACAACGATATTTCCACCCGGTACTATCACGCGGCCTAGCAGCGTTCCAAATCTGCGGAAAAACGCGTGCAATTCAACGCGGTCAGCATCACTAAGCACCGTAAAGCGTGGCAGCGCCGCACGCTGGTGCCCGTCGAACGAGGGGGGGATACGCCAGACACCACCCTTGCCGCTGCGGAGCTTCGCGATCTCCTTTTCACTGTATTCGAGGACACTGTACGGAGGGTCAGTCACGACAGCATGCACGGAGTTGGGCTCGGTCGCCGCCAACCACTTAAAACAGTCGGCGTGGTAAAGCGTTGCCTTGTCATGTGTCACAATCGGTTTAAGGCTGACGTGGTGGACGTTGGCAACCTCACCGACAGATTGAAGGCGGTAACGGCCACGCCCCGTCCGCTCAAAGAGTCGGGGAACATTCAGACTGAGGTATGAGCGGATCGACGATTCGGACACGATACCAAGCTTGATAGCGACGGCCCGATTGATTTCGTCAATAGTTGCCTCGCCTTCCAACGCGGCTAAGTAGTCAATAATCGAATCGCGAATTGCCCCAGGCGCCCTGCTCATTTATGTTCTCCTCTTGTTCTCACCAGAGTTTGACGTCCAGACGTCAAATCGTCAAGTGCTTTTCCGCTCTCCACCCGGACTTCCGGCAGTGGGCCGACTGGGGCGAGACGCTGATGGCGCTGCACGTCGGCTACGAGGAGGTCGAGCCCTGGCCGCTCCAACGCCTCGACACGCCCGACGAGAAGGCCCGCGAGGCAGGCGTCGCCCCGAAGAGCATCCTGAAGCCCGACCGCGACAACGGCATCATCGTGCTGGATTCCGAGACGCAGCTCTCCGGCGTCCCGCCCGAGGCCTGGACCTACCGCCTCGGCAACCGCTCCGGCCTCGACTGGGTCCTCGACCAGTACAAGGAAAAGACCCCGCGCGACCCCACCATCCGCGAGAAGTTCAACACCTACCGCTTCGCCGACTACAAGGAGCAGGTCGTCGACCTCCTCAAGCGCGTCACCCGCGTCAGCGTCGAGACGATGGCGATCGTCGAGGCCATGCGCGGCGCAAAACGCAACCCGCCGGCCTGACCCCGCCCTCCGCTCGTCCCGGCGAAGGCCGGGACCCAGCCCTGCCTCGAGCCCCGAGCCGCAGCGCCCTCTTCCCCTCCCCCCTCGTGGGGGAGGCCGGGAGGGGGCCGGCACGCGGAACGCGTGACGGATACGGCGTCTCCCCCTCCTTCCGATCCTGCCCCACAACTGCTGGTCCCGGCGAAGGCCGGGACCCAGCCATCCGCCGGCACGGCGGCACCCGTCACCTCCGCCCCCTCGATGCCATCCCCGCCCGCCCCGGCGCCGAATAGAGGTTTCCGCCGCCGAACTGCACCTTCGCGACCCCGAAACAGAGATTTCAGCTGCAGCTTTCAGGGGGCCGAACTGGCAGTAATCCACCCAACCCCCGCGACACCAATACTTCGAATCCCGAAGCCCCGACGGCCTATTCATCGCGGCCGGAATGCACCGATCCACGTATCGCTATAATACAACCGGACAACCCGCCGCCCCATCAAGCTGAGCGGATGTCTTTCCCCCAAGTATCCCGGCTCCCCCGGTGCGCCCCTTGCCGCGACTGGAACGGGCGTACCGGCGCCCGCGTTTACTCCCCGGCTGGGGCTGCATGGGAGAGACCGAAATGCCCGGACGCAAGGACGAGAGGCCGCGCGCCGAGGCCGGGCGCGTGCGCCACGATGCGCAGCACCGGCCGGTGGACGATTTCGGCAACGCCTATGGCGGCGAGGACGAAGGAGGGCCGCCGGTGGAGGACAGCGAGCCGGCGATCGGCGACGACCGCCCCCACGCGCCGCGCAAGCGGGGCACGCTCGATCCCTATCACCTCGACAACCCCGGCGAGGCGAGCCCGCGCGACAGCCCCGCCCGGCCCAAGGCGCCGGCCACCCACGAGGCGACCGAGGACGGCCGGCTGGCCGGGCCCGGGCCGCGGAAGCCGCGCTGACCATTTCGTCATCGAAGCAACCCGAACCGGCCGCGCGCTTAGGCGTTGACCCGAAACCGGCGGCGGCGCCGGGCGTTGCGGGGAGGGCGTCGAGGATGAACGGATCGGTGCGGGGCGGTCAGCGCGAGGGCAGCGGCTGGGGGGCGATGAGCATCCAGGCGCTTCAGCAGCACAAGGGACGGCAATACCGCGCGGATCCGTCCGACCCCGGCTCAGGCAGGCTCATCGAGCGGGTCCACGCTATCCTGGGTGAGGCGGCCGCCCCGGGCGCGTCGCGCGCAAACCCTTACCGCAAATGACAAAAGGCCGGTCTCGCGACCGGCCTTTCGTGTATCGATCCGCCCTCGCCGTCAGTTGTCGAGGAAGCTCCTGAGCTTGCGCGACCGACTCGGGTGCTTGAGCTTTCTCAGCGCCTTGGCCTCGATCTGGCGGATGCGCTCGCGCGTCACCGAGAACTGCTGGCCGACCTCCTCGAGCGTGTGGTCGGTGTTCATGCCGATCCCGAAGCGCATGCGCAGCACGCGTTCCTCGCGCGGGGTGAGCGAGGCGAGCACGCGCGTCGTGGTCTCGCGCAGGTTCGCCTGGATCGCCGCGTCGATCGGCAGGATCGCGTTCTTGTCCTCGATGAAGTCGCCGAGGTGTGAGTCCTCCTCGTCGCCGATCGGCGTTTCCAGCGAGATCGGCTCCTTGGCGATCTTAAGGACCTTGCGGACCTTTTCGAGCGGCATGGCGAGCTTCTCGGCCAGTTCCTCCGGCGTCGGCTCGCGGCCGATCTCGTGCAGCATCTGGCGCGAGGTACGCACGATCTTGTTGATCGTCTCGATCATGTGGACCGGGATGCGGATGGTACGCGCCTGGTCGGCGATCGAGCGGGTGATGGCCTGCCGGATCCACCACGTCGCGTAGGTCGAGAACTTGTAGCCGCGGCGGTACTCGAACTTGTCCACCGCCTTCATCAGGCCGATGTTGCCCTCCTGGATGAGGTCGAGGAACTGCAGCCCGCGATTGGTGTATTTCTTGGCGATGGAGATCACGAGGCGGAGGTTTGCTTCCACCATCTCCTTCTTCGCCTGCCGCGCCTCCCGCTCGCCCTTCTGCACCATGTGGACGATCTTGCGGAACTCGCCGAGTTCGAGCCCGGTCTCGGTGGCAATCTGCTGGATGGTCGAGCGCAGGTCCTTGGCGGCGTCCTTCTCCGCGGCGACGAAGTCGCGCCAGCCGGAAGCCTTCAGGTTGGCGACGCGGCGGATCCAGTTCGGGTCGAGCTCGTGGCCGTGGTACTCGCGCAGGAAGTCCTCGCGGTCGACGCCGAACAATTCGGCGAGCCGCAGGAGCCGGCCCTCGAAGCCGAGCAGCTTTCTGTTGATGTCGTACAGCTGCTCGACCAGCGCGTCGATGCGGTTCTGGTTGAGCGACAGGGACTTGACGTCGACGACGATCTCTTCTTTCAGCTTCTTGTAGCGCCGCTCCTGAGCCGGCGAAAGCTTCTCGTTCTTCAGCCGGTTCTCGACATTCTGATCCTGCAGCTTTCGAAGCTTCTTATAATTCCCAGCAATATTATCAAACGTTTCAACGACCTGCGGCTTCAGTTCCGCTTCCATTGCGGCAAGCGAAATATTCGATTCATAATCGTCGTCGCCGTCTTCGTCTTCTTCGCCCTGATTCTGACCTTCGCCTTCCTCGTCGTCATCTGCACGCTTGGAGGCGGTGGCCTCGGCGGGACGGGCGGCCGCGTCCTCGCCGTTGACGGCGGGAGCGGCCGGAGCCTGCTTGGCGTCGGGGCCGGCGTAGGTCGCCTCGAGGTCGATGATGTCGCGCAGGAGGATCTTCCCCTCCGCCAGTTCGTCGCGCCAGATGATGATCGCCTGGAAGGTGAGCGGGCTCTCGCACAGCCCCGCGATCATCGCCTCCCGTCCGGCCTCGATCCGCTTGGCGATGGCGATCTCGCCCTCGCGCGACAGAAGCTCCACCGAGCCCATCTCGCGAAGATACATCCGCACGGGATCGTCGGTCCGGTCGGCCGGCTCCGACGCACGGTCGGATTTCACCAGCGTCGCCTTGGGCGCGGCGACCAGTTCGCCACCGCTCTCCTCCTCGCCGTCGCTGCTTTCTTCGGCCTCCTCGGCCTCTTCCGTCTCGATGACGTTGATGCCCATGTCGGAGAGCATGGCGAGCGTGTCCTCGATCTGCTCGGAGGTGACTTCCTCCGAAGGCAGGACCTCGTTCAGCTCTTCGTAGGTGACGTAGCCACGCTTCTTGGCGACCTTGATCATCCGCTTGACGGCGGCATCCGACAGGTCGAGCAGCGGTCCGTCCGGACCTTCCGTGGTCTGCTCCGTCGTCTCTTCCGCCTGTTTCGCGGTGCTGGCCATTTACGCTTCTCCTGCAGTGGAAGCCGCCGAATGCCGAAATGGCCGGATCACCCCCCGCGTCCGGTCCCGGCCTACCGTGCTAGCTCCTGCGGCTTAATCCACGATTAAGATTAATCTCGATCCGCTCCGCGTCACGTCCGTCCCCCGGTCAAAACGCGCGAGAAGGCCTGCCGGACGCCTGCCCAAACCCCTCGACGAGAGCCTCGGTTCCATCGGCGTTCGCCAGCTGCGCATGTATGTCGAACAGCCTGGCCAGATTCTCGTCACTCGGGTCGCCCTCGAGCGCCGCCTCGGCCGCCTTGAGCTCCTTATGTAACGTGACGAGCTTCCTGTGCAAGGCTGCGGTATGGTCCCAACCGCGCGCGACGTCAACCTCGGCCAATTCGCGCGCCACCCACCACTCGGCCCGGCCTGACGCATCCCAAAGCTGTTCCATCCTGGTCAAGAGCCCCGAGAGCCCGGCACGCTCGAGCCGCCGGCGCGCCTCGTCGGGATCGTGGGCATCGTCGGCCGCCATGTCGAGCAGCGCCCGCTTCAGGCGATCGAGGTCGGACGACGCGAACTCCAGTTCCGCGATCGCCTCCGCATGCTCGGCCAGCATTGCGGGGTGGTTCACCAGCGCCAGAAGCAGGATCATCTCGCGCCGGGGCAGACCGGCTGCGGGCCGCGCCAGATGCCTCGACAACTCCGCACTCGCCGTCGCGCCCACCGGCCGGTAGGCCACCACCTTGCCGCCGCCGCGCGACGGCTGACGGCGGGACATGCCCCGCCCGCGTTCCCCGGGTCGCTGCCGGCCAAAAAATTGCTGCAGATTCTCGCGGACGGCGTCCTCGTAGTGCCGGCGAACGCTGGATTCCCCGATCTGTGCCACGGTCGCGCGCAGGCGCGCCTCGAATGCCGCGCGCCGCTCCGGCGTGTCGAGCGGGCTCGTCTCGACCTCGCGCGTCCAGAGCATCTCGGCCAGCGGACGCGCCCGATCGATCACCGCGGCAACGGCCGCCGGCCCTTCGCTGCGCAGCAGGTCGTCGGGATCCTGTCCCTCGGGCAGCAGTGCAAAGCGCAGGCTCTTTCCCGGCTGCAGCGCGGGCAGCGCGAGATCGACGGCGCGGAAGGCTGCTCGCAGGCCGGCGGCATCGCCGTCGAAGCACATGACCGGCTCATCGGCGACGCGCCAAAGTAGCGCCAGTTGATCCTCCGTCAGCGCCGTGCCGAGCGGCGCGACCGCATTGGGAAAGCCCGCCGCCGTCAGCGCGATGACATCCATGTAGCCTTCGGCGACGACGATGGTGCCCTTGTCGTGCGCGGCACGGCGCCCGGCCGCGAAGTTGAAGAGCACCCGCCCCTTATGGAAAAGCTCTGTTTCCGGAGAGTTGAGATATTTCGGCTGCTGATCGGCCTGAAGCGCCCGCCCGCCGAAGGCGATGATGCGCCCGCGGGCATCGGGGATAGGAAAGATCAGCCGGTCGCGCATCCGGTCGAACGGCACCGCAACATCAGAGCCGGTGATGACCAGCCCTGCCCGCGCCATGTCCTCGGTCGAGATACCGAGCTTCGCCAGATGCTCCTTGAGCGCGTAGCGCGCCGAGGGAGCGTAGCCGAGGCGGAAGCGGCGGCGCAGTTCGGGCGAGACGCCACGGCGCGTGAGATAGTCCCGGGCTTCGCGCCCCTGCGGGCCATCCAGTTCCTGCTCGAAGAACGCGGTGGCGGCCTCCGTCACGCTCAGGAGCCCCGCCCGTTCCTCCTCGCGTTCGACCGAGCGCGGGTCAGGAGCGGGAAGCGGCACGCCCGCCTCGCTCGCCAGGCGCTCGACCGCCTCGGGGAAGGACAGCCCCTCTGTCTCCATGACGAACCGAAAGATGTCGCCGTGCTTTCCCGACGAGAAGCAGTGATAAAAGCCCTTCTGGTCGTTGACCGTGAAGGACGGCGACTTCTCCTGGTTGAATGGAGACAGCCCGATGAACTCCCGACCCTGCCGCTTGAGCCTGACCCGGCGGCCCACCACGTCGGAGACGGGCAGTCGCGCGCGGATTTCGTCCAGCAAAGAGGGCGAGAATCGCATGGGCCACAAAACGCTGTAGGGAACGGCAGACTATAGAATCACGAATCGGTTCAAGCGAATCGATTCGCGGCTTTGCCCGTTACCCACAGGGCGACGGAACCGTCAGTTCAGAATGCCCTTAACGACCGAACTCGCCCGGCCGAAGTCGATCTGACCCGGATAGCGTTCCTTCAACGCGTTCATGGTCTTGCCCATGTCGCGCAAGCCGGTCGCACCTACATCCTGAACGGCCTTCTGGCAGGCCGAGCGCATCTCCTCGTCCGAAAGCTGGCGCGGCAGGAAGCAGCGGATGATGTCCATCTCCTCGCGCTCCTGCTCGGCGAGTTCGCCGCGCCCGGCCTCGGCGTAGATGACCGTCAACTCCTCGCGCTGCTTGATCATCTTGGAGAGAAGCTGGCGAATCTCGTCGTCGTCCAGGCCGTCCTTGCCGGCCGTCCGCGCCGCGATGTCGCGATCCTTGATGGCTGCATTGATGAGGCGAAGCGTCGACATCCGGCGCTTGTCCTGGGCCTTCATGGCCGCCCTCAGCGCCTCGTTGATCTCGTCCCGCAACATGATCTTTCCGGTCCGTCCGTACTGGTGTTGCCTCGGCGACGGCAGGATACCCCGGCCGACCGCCACTCGGCAACAGCTCTGTTTCCACTAACTGATTGCTGATACTTGACTTTTTAATTTCTCGCGCAACTTGACGCGACATCGGCGCTGCCATAGCTTGCGCCCGGTTCCCGGCTGGTCCCGACTTTTGCGCTGCGTCGCCATGGGCGCGCGCGACCAGCCTCACGGCGCGATTATGTAGGAAGCTCGCGATGAACACGCAAGAGGCGCGCGAGGCCTGGTCTGAAGCCAGGCCGACGGCCGTCCTGGTGATGGCCGACGGCACAGTGCTGGAGGGCTTCGGCCTGGGCGCGACCGGCCACGCGGTCGGCGAGGTCTGCTTCAACACCGCCATGACCGGCTACCAGGAGATCCTCACCGATCCGTCCTATGCAGGCCAGATCGTCACCTTCACCTTTCCCCATGTCGGCAATGTCGGCACCAACGACGAGGACATCGAGACGGCAAATCTCGCCGCCGCGTCCGGCGTGCGCGGCTGCATTCTGCGCGCGCCTGTCACCGACCCGTCGAACTGGCGTGCCGCGCGCCATCTAGACCAGTGGCTGAAGAGCCGCGACATAATCGGCCTTGTCGGCCTGGACACCCGCGCCCTGACCGCGCTGATCCGCGAGAAGGGCATGCCGAACGCCGTCATAGCCCACCATCCGGACGGCGCGTTCGACCTGGCCGCGCTGAAGGCCGAGGCAGCCGCCTGGCCCGGACTCGAGGGGATGGACCTGGTCCCCATGGTCACCACCGGCCAGCGCTACGAGTGGGACGAGATGCCCTGGGTCTGGGGCGAAGGCTACAAACGCCAGGACGCGCCGCGCTACCACGTCGTGACCGTCGACTACGGCGTGAAGCGCAACATCCTGCGCCAGCTCGCCGGTCGCGACTGCAAGGTGACCGTCGTTCCCGCCACCACGTCGGCCGACGACATCATCGCCATGCGGCCGGACGGCGTCTTCCTGTCGAATGGCCCCGGCGATCCGGCCGCGACGGGCGAATACGCGGTACCGGTCATCCGCAAGCTGATCGACACCGGCCTGCCCGTCTTCGGAATCTGCCTCGGCCACCAGATGCTGGGTCTCGCGCTCGGCGCCACGACGCGCAAGATGCACCAGGGACACCACGGCGCGAACCACCCCGTGAAGGACAACACCACCGCGAAAGTGGAGATCACGTCCATGAACCACGGCTTCACCGTCGACCGCGAGACTTTGCCGGTCGAGGTGGAGGAGACCCATGTCTCTCTCTTCGACGGATCGAATTGTGGACTGCGCCTGAAGGGCCGGCCCGTCTTCTCCGTCCAGTACCACCCGGAGGCCTCACCCGGGCCACAGGACTCGCACTATCTCTTCACACGCTTTGTCAACATGATCCGCGAAGCGAAGGGTGAGACTCCGGTTTCCGAGCGCTGATCAGCTCTTGGACGCGCGTGGGGCCGTTCGGCTGACCAGCATCACGCCGGCCCCCGCGACCGCCATGCCCAGCCAGGCGAGCAGCGGCATTTCCTCGCCCAGCATCATCCACGCGATGACCGCCGCACAAGGCGGCACGAGATAGAAAAGGGCGGAGACCCGCGAAGCTTCGCCATGCCGGATCATGGCGAGCAGCAGCGTCAGCGCGATCAGCGAATTGCAGACGACGAGATAGGCAAGCGCGGCGCCGAGCTCAAACGTCCAGTCGACCCGCATCGGTTCGAGCAACCACGCCGACATCAGCACCGCCGGAAAGCTGACCGCGTACTGCACGAAGTTGGACGTGACCGGATGGTGGCTGACCCCGAACCGCTTCTCGTAGAGCGTGGCTGTCACCATCGCCATCAGCGCGCACACGGTCAGCAGGATACCGAGCAGCGGCTCGGCCTCGATTCGCGAGCGCGCCAGGATCACGATCGCCGCGCCCGCCAGCCCGAGCCCCAGACCTGCCCAGCGCATCGGGCTGACGGCCTCGCCAACGAAGCGGGGCGCCAGCGCCGCGACGAGAAGCGGTTGCATCGCGATGATGAGTGCCGCCAGCCCGGCGGAGATACCGAGCGAGAAGCCGTACCATGCGAGCCCGAAATAGATCGCTTGGATCAGGAGACCTATGAAGGCCAGATGCCCCCAGTCGGCCCGCGTCCTTGGCAACGGCGGCCGCAGAATTACGAACAGCGGCAGCAGCACCAGAAGGACGAGCCCGTATCGGAGCGCGAGCAGCGTCAGCGGGTCGGCATAGGCGATCCCGATTTTTGCGACCGCGAATCCCCCCGACCAGAACAGGAGAAATAGCGCCGGCGCAACCACGAGCCACGCCGGTTTGTCCTCGGTTCGATGCGCTTCGCCGGAGGCCGCCATGCCTCCCACCCTAGGCTGAGATCGCCGCCGCTAGAAGACGCCGGCGGCGCATGGCGGGCATGACGGCCGCTCCCTTCATCGATCGCGCCGTATTCCATCGCCATCGAGCCCCCGGATTGGCGACAGAAGATACCTAGGGCGACAGGAGTTTCAGCCCGGCGATGCCGCTGATGATGAGGGCGATGCAGACGAGGCGCGCCACGGTTGCGGGTTCGGAGAACAGCATCATTCCGATGACCGCCGTCCCGACCGTGCCTATGCCGGTCCACACGGCGTAAGCGGTGCCGAGCGGCAACGTCCTGAGCGCGAGTGCGAGGAGCCAGAAGCTCGCCGCCATCGCGGCCACCGTCCAGACCGAGGGAACGAGGCGGGTGAAGCCGGCCGTGTACTTCAATCCGACCGCCCAGCCGACTTCCAGGAGGCCGGCGAAGGCGAGATAGACCCAGCCCATGGCACACTCCTTTCGGATGTGCAGGGCCGTCCCTGCGATGACAGAGAAAGGCGCGGGGTCGTCCCCGTCGCCTGTGGCAGCCAATATGGCGCTTCAGGGTCGGGCGGCAAGCGCCTGACCCTTATGGCCCCTATGCCGGCAGCCACAACGCGTAGAGAGGGCCGTCAACTCCCATCACCGGATCGCTCTGCGGCATGGGCACGCCCGCGATGTTGCGATCGGCTGCCGGCCGATCACCGGGCTCCCCGCGCAGAAGGTCCCAGTCCTGGCCTTGCGGATAGGCGCCGATTACCACGAGATCGTCACTGGCCTCTATCAGCTTGTGGCCCACGCCGGCCGGAATGAGGATGGCGTCGCCAGCGCTCATCTCCACTTCCCTTCCCTGCGGCCCGCCGAAGGCCACCCGCGTCGTGCCGCGCGCGATGCCGAGCACCTCGTGCGCCGTCGAGTGATAATGGTGGAACGGATAGATGCCGTTGCGCCAAGCCGCCGGCCATGCATTCGAGGTGAACAGCCGCTCGAACGCGTCCTCGTCCACGCCCGCGGCATCAATTGCCGCATGATAGACGATCAGCGGCAGGCGGCTGTTGGGGATCACGCCGTCGTCGAAGAAGTGGTACACGGTGATCGGCGGCGCGATGACGTTTTCCGGCACGGCCAAGGCGACTACTCCAGAAAATGGACCGGACGGGAACGCACTGCAGCGCAGATCGTTCCGCAATGCAACATAACGATAGGATGACGGTCCGGCAATTCAGAGACGGGACGCGTTGAAGGTATCGCAGGCGTCGATGCGTCCCTCGGTCAGCCCGATGCGAAACCAGCGCTCGCGCTGCGCCGATGTGCCGTGGTTGAAACTCTCCGGCACCACATAGCCTTGCTGGCGCCTTTGCAGCGTATCGTCGCCGATCTGCGTGGCGGCGTTCAGCGCCTCTTCGACATCCCCCTGCTCAAGCAGCCCCTTCTGCGCGGTGTCGTGGGCCCATACGCCCGCGAAGCAATCGGCCTGAAGTTCCACCATGACCGACAGCTGGTTGGCTTCCTCTTGCGAAACCCGCTGCCGAATCTCGTTGAATCTGGGAAGTATGCCGAGCAGGTTCTGCACGTGATGGCCGACCTCGTGGGCGACCACATAAGCCTGCGCGAAGTCGCCGGGCGCGTCGAACCTTCGGTGCAGTTGATCGAAGAATTCGAGGTCGATGTACACCTGCCGGTCGCCCGGGCAATAGAACGGTCCGGTCGCCGATTGTGTGAAGCCGCAGGCCGACTGTACCGCGCCCGTAAACAGCACCAGCCGCGGCTCCTCGTACCTCTCGGAACGCTGCCTGTCGAAAATTCCGTTCCAGGTATCCTCGGTATCGGCGAGAACCACGGACACGAACTGCGCCAACTCGTCCTCCTCGGGAGACCGGGGCGCCTGCCGCTGCTGGTCGACCTGCTGCACGCCCGGATCGATCCCCTCGATCAGCGTGAGCGGGTTGATGCCGAAGATCAGTGAAATGACGACGATGAAGAGCAGGAATCCGAGCCCGCCAAAGCCACCACGTCTTGTCCCGATGGGGATGCGCATTCCGCCGCGCGGAAACCCGAAGCCGCCGCCACCCGAGCCGCGGCGATCCTCCACGTTGCTGCTCTCACGACGGCCACGCCAGCGCATATCGTCACCTCGACGCACCCCCGCTACCGATCGTACGGTGCGGCAGTGAAACGGGCAACGGGATCGTGCGGTTCCGCGTAGCTTCGGCCTCGCCTCAGCCTCGGCCCCGAATCCGGCGAGCCCTTCCCTTGACGCCCGCCACCCTATCCCATCTATTCGGAAGCACGGAGTGCGCCTTTGCGCCTAACGCCCGTACATGGCGGCTTGGTCGATCGCGATCCGCACGCCGTGCGTCTGCATCCTTGGACCGGGGCCGCGGCAGGAAAGATGAAGAAGTCACTCAACGGCGCCATGACGCCCGATCAGTTTCGTGCCTGGCGCAAGTCGTTGGGGCTCAAGCAGAAAGAGGCTGCCGAGCTGCTGGGCCTGAAGAAGCGCATGATCCAGTATTATGAAAAGGGCGAACGCGACGGGAAGGCGGTGGAGATACCGAAGACCGTGCGCCTCGCCTGCTATGCCTTGAGCCTTGGCGTCGCCGATTTCGACGGCGCACGCCCGCGCCCCGCCCACGACGAGGAAAAAACCCGCACCAGGCTTTCGCACTGACGCCAATTCCCTTATGTATCCGGCCCGGCCGGAGGCTCAACTCCCCCGCCATCCAGACAACAGTGCGCCGTGAGCCGTACCGCAATCGAGCGGCCCGCACGCGCACGAGCAGCGCCGGACCATATGCCCAAACGTACTGACATCCGGTCGATACTGATCATCGGCGCCGGACCGATCGTCATCGGCCAGGCCTGCGAGTTCGACTATTCGGGAACACAGGCCGTCAAGGCACTGAAGGAGGAGGGCTACCGGGTCATCCTGGTGAACTCCAACCCCGCAACGATCATGACGGACCCGGAGCTCGCCGACGCGACCTATATCGAGCCGATCACGCCCGAGGTCGTCGCGCGGATCATCGAGAAGGAGCGGCCCGATGCGCTGCTTCCGACCATGGGCGGGCAGACCGCGCTCAACACCGCGCTGTCCCTCAACCGGGATGGCGTGCTCGAGAAGTTCGGCGTGGAGATGATCGGCGCCCGCGCTGAGGTTATCGACAAGGCCGAGGACCGCGAACTCTTTCGCGAGGCCATGAAGGCGATCGGCCTGGAGACCCCGCGTTCCGAGCTCGCCCATTCGCTGGCCGACGCGCTGAAGGCACTCGACATAATCGGCCTTCCCGCAATCATCCGCCCGTCCTTCACCATGGGCGGCCAGGGCGGCGGCATCGCTTACAACCGCGAGGAATATCTCGAGATCATCGAGCGCGGCATCGACGCCTCCCCCACGGACGAGGTGCTGATCGAGGAGTCGGTGCTCGGCTGGAAAGAGTACGAGATGGAAGTCGTCCGGGACCGGGACGACAACTGCATCATCATCTGCTCCATCGAGAACATCGATCCGATGGGTGTCCATACCGGCGATTCGATCACCGTCGCGCCGGCGCTGACGCTCACCGACAAGGAATACCAGCTGATGCGCAACGCCTCGCTCGCGGTGTTGCGCGAGATCGGCGTGGAGACGGGCGGCTCGAACGTGCAGTTCGCCGTCAACCCGGCCGACGGCCGGCTGGTCGTGATCGAGATGAACCCCCGCGTGTCGCGCTCCTCCGCGCTCGCCTCAAAGGCGACGGGCTTCCCGATCGCGAGAGTCGCCGCCAAGCTCGCCGTCGGCTACACGCTGGACGAACTGGAGAACGACATCACCGGTGGCGCCACGCCGGCCTCCTTCGAACCGACCATCGACTACGTCGTCACGAAGATCCCGCGTTTCGCCTTCGAGAAGTTCCCCGGCGCGGAGCCGCTGCTCACAACCTCGATGAAGTCCGTCGGCGAGGTCATGGCCATCGGCCGGACCTTCGCCGAGTCCTTCCAGAAAGCGCTGCGCGGCCTCGAGACAGGTCTCACCGGGCTCAACGAGATTGAGATACCCGGCATCGGCCAGGGCGACGACAAGAACGCGATCCGCGCCGCCCTTGGCATGGCCACGCCCGACCGCATCCTCAAGGTCGCCCAGGCGCTGCGCCTCGGCGCGTCCCACGAACAGGTCCACGCTTCCTGCAGGATCGATCCATGGTTCCTGGAGCGGATGCAGGAGATCGTCGACCTGGAGGCCGACGTCCGTCGGCTGGGCCTGCCGCAGACTGCCGGCCCCTTGCGCGACCTCAAGGCGATGGGCTTCTCCGATGCGCGCCTGGCCGAGTTCGCGGGCCTCGACGAGACAGAGGTCGCCGCGCTCCGCAGCCGCCTCGGCGTACATCCCGTCTACAAGCGCATCGACACGTGCGCGGCGGAGTTCGCGTCTCCGACGGCTTATATGTATTCGACCTACGAGGCGCCCTTCGCGGGCGGCCAGGCCGTCGACGAGGCCGTCCCCAGCGACCGCGAGAAGGTGATGATCCTCGGCGGCGGCCCGAACCGCATCGGCCAGGGCATCGAGTTCGACTACTGCTGTTGCCATGCCGCCTTCGCGCTCGCCGACATTGGCCTCGAGTCGATCATGGTCAACTGCAACCCCGAGACCGTCTCGACCGACTACGACACATCCGACCGGCTCTACTTCGAGCCGCTGACCGCCGAGGACGTTCTCGAGATCGTCCGGCTGGAGCAGTCCAAGGGCACGCTGAAGGGCGTCATCGTCCAGTTCGGAGGCCAGACGCCGCTCAAGCTCGCCGAGGCGCTTCAGGCCGCGGGCGTGCCGATCCTCGGCACCTCGCCAGACATGATCGACCTCGCCGAGGATCGCGACCGGTTCCAGAAGCTGCTGCACCGGCTCGACCTCAAGCAGCCGGAGAACGGCATCGCCAAGAGTGTCGACGAGGCCAGGGAAATCATTGGCACGGTCGGCTACCCCGCGGTGATCCGGCCGTCCTACGTGCTGGGCGGCCGCGCAATGGAGATTGTCCGCGATACGGGCGACTTCGAGCGCTACATCCGGGAGGCCGTCGTCGTCTCCGGCAAGAGCCCCGTCCTCATAGACTCCTACCTGACGGACGCCATCGAGGTGGACGTGGACGCCCTGTCAGACGGCAAGGACGTCTTCGTCTGCGGCATCATGGAACACATCGAGGAGGCCGGCATCCACTCCGGCGATTCTGCCTGCTCGCTGCCGCCCCACTCGCTGTCGGAAGAGGCCATCGAGGAATTGAAGCGCCAGACCGAGGCGCTGGCGCTGGCGCTTCATGTCGGTGGCCTGATGAACGTCCAGTACGCCATCAAGGACGGTGACATCTATGTCTTGGAGGTCAATCCGCGCGCGAGCCGCACCGTGCCCTTCGTCGCCAAGACCATCGGCGTGCCGATCGCCCGGATTGCCGCGCGCGTCATGGCCGGCGAACCGCTCGCCTCGTTCGGCCTGAAATCGCAGCCGCTCGATCACATTGCCGTCAAGGAGGCCGTCTTTCCCTTCGCCCGGTTCCCGGGCGTCGACACGGTCCTGGGCCCGGAAATGCGCTCGACCGGGGAGGTCATGGGGCTGGCCCGCGACTATCCCCTCGCCTTCGCCAAGTCGCAGCTCGGCGGCGGCACGCGGGTTCCCGACTCCGGCACCGTCTTCGTCTCGGTCCGCGACAGCGACAAGCCGAGGGTCCTGCCGGCCATCCGCACGCTCTCCGGTCTCGGGTTCAAGATCGTCGCCACTGGCGGTACGCTGCGATATCTGCAGGAAGAAGGCATCGAGGCGGCCAAGATGAACAAGGTCCTGGAGGGACGGCCCCACATCGTCGACGCCATCAAGAATGGCGAGGTACAGCTCGTCTTCAACACCACCGAGGGAGCGCAAGCACTCGCGGACTCCCGTTCGCTCCGCCGCGCGGCGCTGCTGCACAGGGTTCCCTATTACACGACCGTCGCCGGGGCCATCGCGGCCGCCGACGGAATACGCGCCATGAGCGCCGGCACCCTTGAAGTGGAACCACTGCAGGCCTATTTCCGCGGCAAGTCGGGAGGGGTGGCGGCCACTGTGGCTCGCTGACGACTTCCGCAAAACCCATTGCGTTTTGCGGGGCGTGATCCGAACATGAACCGACTCGCCTGGGGCGATCCGGCCGCTCCGGGGCGTTTTCCTTTACTGCCGGCCAAGATGTGACGCGATGAACAAGGTACCGATGACTGCCGAAGGATATGCTGTGCTCGAGAGCGAGCTGAAGCGGCTCAAGCAGGTCGAGCGCCCGCGCATCATTCAGGCCATTTCCGAGGCGCGTGCCCACGGTGACCTGTCGGAGAACGCCGAGTATCACGCAGCCAAGGAGGCGCAGGGGATGAACGAGGCCCGAGTCGCCGAACTGGAGGACAAGCTCGGCCGTGCCGAGGTCATCGACGTGTCCAAGCTCGAAGGCGAGACGGTGACCTTCGGCGCCGTGGTCAAGCTGCTTGACGAGGACACTGAGGAAGAGCGCGTCTACCGCATCGTCGGCGAGCTAGAGGCAGACGTGAAGGCCGGCAAGCTCTCCGTCTCGAGCCCGATCGCCCGCGCGCTCATCGGAAAGAAGGTCGGCAACGTCGTGGAGGTCTCCGCCCCCGGCGGCGCCCGCGGCTACGAGAATCCTCGAACGTCCGCTTCGGCTGAGCGGCCGTATTCGCATCCCGCTGAGATGTCATGCCCGGACTTGTTCCGGGCATCCAATGCACGCCTCGGCGGTTGAGGGCCAGTAGTTGGCGGGACGAACCCCGGCAATGACGATGGCAGCCGTGCCGCAGTGGAATATCCGCCTCACTCCAGCGGCAGGCCGGCCGCGCTCTTCGACTGTCGGATCGTCAGCGTCGTCTTGACGCTCTTTACGTTGGGGGCGCCGGCTAGATCGATGATGAAGCTCTGGAACGCCCGCAGGTCGCGCGCGGTGCATTTCAGCAGGAAATCGACCTCGCCCGAGAGCATGTAGCACTCCCGCACGATGTCCCACTCCTGCATCGCCTCCTCGAAGGCGATCAGGTCGGCTTCGGCCTGGCTGTCGAGCATGACGTGCGCGAACGCCGTTACGTCGTAGCCGACGCTCTTGCCGTCGATCAGCGCGCGGTAGCCCTCGATGATGCCCGCCTCCTCCAGCGCGCGCACGCGCCTCAGGCACGGCGGCGCGGAAATGCCGACGCGACGCGCCAGCTCGACGTTGGTAATACGCCCCTCCGCCTGCAGTTCCCGCAGGATGTTCCAGTCGATGGGGTCGAGTCTCGCTTTCACTCGAAGGGCTCCGCCGCAGTGCAATATCTCTGTTTAGATCATTGCGCGGACACGACACAATATGTCGCGCTGACGCACCGTCGCGACCGCCGGTCCTTCAATTGCCTCAGTCAACCCCGTGGCGTGACTTCCTCGTCCGGAAGGGATATGCCGTCGTCGCGACCATGGCCACGACAACTCCCCTCCCCGACCGACCCGACGTTCCAGGCAGCGTGCCCGCGCCTCTCACCGGCTGGTGCCTGACCGGCGGCGGCATGGGTCACGAGGTCCAGTGCATCGGCGTTCTCGAGGCGCTCGGAATCGTCCCCGTCGTGAAGCGCATCGAGCCCGGCGGCCTTTACCGGCTCATGGCGCCATGGGGCCCCGCCGCGCCGCATCCCAACGTCGCCCCGCCCTGGCCCGAACGTCCTCGTCGTCTCGGGCCGCCAGTCGATCCCCTATGCCCGCGCCATCCGCCGCCGCTCGAAAGGCCGCACCTTCGTCGTAGTGCTGCAGAGCCCTGGCGTGTCGGCGTCCAATTTCGACCTCGTCTGGGTGCCCGAGCACGACCGGCTGCGCGGCGAGAACGTCCTCGTGACGCTGACCTCGCCCCACCGCCTCACCGAGCACCGCCTGCAGGAGGAGGCCAGGCTCTACGCCGCCCAGGTCGCCCCGCTGCCCCGTCCTCTGGTGACCGTGCTGATCGGCGGCGCCAGCGACGCCTACCGCTTCCATTCCGACGAGGCCGTCAAGCTCGCGGACAACCTGCGTGCCTTCGCCATCCGGCACCGCTGCGGCCTCCTGGTCACCCCGTCGCGCCGCACCGGCCGCGGCAAGGTCGCGATTATCCGCGAGAAGCTCTCGGACCTTCCGGCCGCGATTTGGGATCTGGAGGGCCCGAACCCATATTTCGGCTATATGGGGCTCGCAAGCGCCTTCATCGTGACCTGCAACTCGGTCAACATGCTGGGAGAAGCCGCGTTCACGGGGCAGCCCGTCTACGCATACAGGCTGCCCGGCGGGACGCCGAAGTTCGCCCAGTATCAGGAGGCACTTGTCCGTCACGGGGCGCTACGCTGGTTCGACGGTTCGCTTGATCGCTGGACCTATGCCCCGTTAGATGCCACAAGCGAAGTCGCCGCGGCGGTAAAGAGCCGTCTTGCCCGACAACCTCGGCCATCCCGGGACACCGTGTGAGACAGAGAGTGACCATGCCGCTCCTCGACTACGACGCCCTGAAGCGCACCCCTCTGGAAACCGAGCCCTACGAGTGGCTTATCGTGCCGGATTTCATCCGTGCCGATCAGTTTGAATCCGTCATCGCCGATTACCCCAAGGTCCCCGGGCCCGGTTCGCATCCGCCGAGCGAGGTGGACGTACGCGGGCGGTTCGCCGAACTCATGGGAGAGCTCGACGGCCCGGAATTCCGCAAGCTCGTCGAGGAGAAGTTCTCGATAGACCTGTCCAACCGGCCGACCATGTACACGGTGCGCGGCTTCTGCCGGAAGACGGACGGCAAGATCCACACCAATTCCGAAACCAAGATCATCACGGTCCTGCTCTACATGAACCAGAAATGGGAGGCCGACGGCGGCCGCCTGCGCATCCTGAAGAACGCCGAGGACCTGAGCGACTACGTGGCGGAGGTGCCCCCGCATGGCGGCACGCTTCTGGTCTTCAAGCGCTCTACGAACTCCTGGCACGGTCACGAACCCTATGAGGGCCAGCGCCGGGCCGTCCAGATGAACTGGGTCACCGACGACGGCGTGGTGGCCTACGAGCAGCGCCGTCATCGCCTGTCCTCGACCATCAAGAAGCTCAACCCCCTGAACTGGCGCGCCTCCGCCTGACCGTCACCCGCGCCCCTGGAATCCCGCTCATGGCCACGCATCGCTCCAAGGTCGTCATCATCGGCTCCGGCCCGGCCGGCTACACCGCCGCGATCTACGCCGCGCGCGCCATGCTGGAACCGATCCTTATCCAGGGCCTCGAGCCCGGCGGCCAGCTCACCATCACCACCAACGTCGAGAACTATCCGGGTTTCGCCAACGTCATCCAGGGTCCCTGGCTGATGGAGCAGATGGAAAAGCAGGCCGCCCACGTCGGGACCAAGCTGGTGCGGGACTACATCACGTCGGTCGACTTCTCCCGCAGCCCCTTCCGGCTCGTCGGCGACGGCGGCGACGAGTATCTCGCAGACAGCGTGGTGATCGCCACCGGCGCCCAGGCGCGCTGGCTGGAGCTTCCGTCCGAGCAGGCGTTCAAGGGCTTCGGAGTTTCCGCCTGCGCCACCTGCGACGGCTTCTTCTACCGCGGCAAGGAGGTTCTGGTCGTCGGCGGTGGCAACACGGCTGTCGAGGAGGCTCTGTTCCTCACCAACTTCGCCTCGAAGGTCACCGTCGTCCATCGCCGCGACGAGTTCCGCGCCGAACGCATCCTTCAGGATCGCCTGTTCAAGCACCCCAAGGTCGAGGTGATATGGGACACGGTGCTGGAAGAGGTGACGGGCGACCGCGACCCGCTGTCGGTCACCGGCGTGAGGCTGCGCAACATCAAGACCGGCGCGGTCACTGAACGCAAGGTGGACGGCGTCTTCGTGGCGATCGGGCACGTCCCCGCGACGGAGGTGTTCAAGGGCCAGGTGGACATGCGCCCCAGTGGCTATATCGTCGTCGAGCCGGGAAGCACGGCGACCAACGTACCCGGCGTCTTTGCAGCCGGCGACGTGACCGACGAAGTGTACCGTCAGGCGGTCACCGCCGCAGGCATGGGTTGCATGGCTGCTCTTGACGCGGAGCGCTTCCTGGCGGAGACGGAGGAACGCGCGGCGGCGGAATAGCGCCGGAGAACCGCGCGCTGGGGGGCGAGCGCTTTAGACATGGACTGGGACAAGCTGCGGATATTCCATGCTGCCGCCGACGCCGGCAGCTTCACCCATGCTGGCGACACGCTCGGCCTGAGCCAGTCTGCCGTGAGCCGGCAGGTCTCCTCGCTCGAGGCCGACCTGAAGGTACCGCTCTTCCACCGCCATGCCCGCGGCCTGATCCTCACCGAGCAGGGCGAGTTGCTCTACCGGACGGCGCATGAAGTCTTCATGCAGCTCGAGGGCGTGAAAACCCGACTGACAGACTCCCGCGAGAAGCCGGACGGCGACCTGCGCGTGACCACGACGCTCGGGCTGGGCACGAGCTGGCTGACCCCCCGCCTGCGCGAGTTCATCGAGCTCTACCCCGACATCAGGCTGCAGCTCATCTTCAACGACGACGAGCTCGACATCTCGATGCGACAGGCCGACGTCGCGATCCGCCTGCGCCAGCCCGTGCAGCCTGACCTGATCCAGCGCAAGCTGTTCACGGTCCACTTCCACACCTACGCATCGCCGGACTACATCAAGCGTCACGGCACGCCCCGCACGGTCGCGGACCTCGACGACCACCGCATCATCACCTTCGGTGAGCCGGCACCTGCCTATTTCCGCGACATCAACTGGCTCGAGACGGTCGGCCGGGAATCCAACAACCCGCGCACGCCGGCGCTGAGGATCAACACGATCCACGGCATAAAGCGCGCCGTGCAGAACGGCATCGGCATCGCGGTGCTGCCGGACTACCTGATAGACAACGAGTCCAACCTCGTCCTGCTGCTGCCCGACGAGGAGATCCCCTACTTCGACACCTATTTCGTGTTTCCGGAGGAATTGAAGGACACCGCGCGCGTGACGGTGTTCAAGGACTTCATCGTCGCCAAGGCCAAGGGCTGGAAGTTCTGAGGGAGTTTTCAAGCCATGCCGCAAGGTCATGGCAGACATGCGCCCCTCCCGATTGAGAAACCCCGGGTTTCACGCCATATCACCGTCAGCTGCAGGCAGCTAGGAACGCACCACCTCCTCCCGGTGTCGTTCCGAGATGCGGTCAGCTGTTCCCCTCTGGAAGGCAATTGTCCACGTCCCCCCATGTGGACATGTCCACTCCAAGCCGGGTCGCTCATGCGGCCCGGCTTTTTTCTTTGCCGCCTCGTGGATGAGCGGCGATAGTGTGCCGCATGTCCGGTTTCCAACGTCCTCGGGGCGCAGCCATCGCTGCCGCCCTCTTCCTCGCCTTCGCGCCCGCTCATGCCGACCCCGCCGACGATTTCGCGCGTGGAGACTATGAGGCCGCCTATGGCGGGTGGCAGGCCCTCGCCGAGGCAGGTAACCCCGAAGCTCAGCTCAATCTCGCCGGTCTCTATTTCCACGGCCACGGCGTCGACGTGGATCTCGTCGAAGCCTGGAAGTGGTGCGAGCTGGCCGTGAACTCGCTGGATGACGGCGACAACCGCCTCCTCGCAGTTCGCCTGCGTGGTTTCGTCGCGCTCAGGATGTCGGAGAACGAACTCTCCGAGGCCCGGGCCCGCGTGGCGGCCTGGGAACCGGCCGACTGACACTCAGCCGCAACAATGTGACAGAACCGCAACAGTGTCGTGTAACTGTCGTAACGGCATCCGTCTTCACTTGCCGACTCGCCCACCGGCCCTAAACCTCAACGGGCATGACGGACGTATCACAACATCTTGTCGATAGTCGCCGAAAGGCTGGCCGCGATCGCGCGCCGGCGGAGCACGTCGCCCTGCCTGTCGACGTGCCCGCCGGACGGGTCTGGGTAAAGCGCGCCGGCCGCTCGTCGAGCCGAATCTGGCGATGGCTCCACCTGACGGCCGCTCGCGCCCTCGGCCTGGAGCTCTTCCGGCCGCCCGCACATGCCCCGGCCACCCGCCGGACAGCCGACGAGGCGGCCCGCCTGCAGGCGCTCGGTGAACGCGGCTGGCCAGTGCCGGTCGTCTACGCCGTCCACCGGGACTATCTGGTGCTGTCGGACAACGGCGTCTCGGTCCACGATGTATTGCCCGATCTCGATGCCGACGCCCGCCTCGACCTCCTGACGCGAGCGCTCGACTTCGTGATCGGCCTGCACGCCCGCGGCGGCTGGCACGGCGGCTGCCAGGTCCGCAACCTGACCCTCATGGACGGGGAATTCGGCGTCATCGATTTCGAGGACGACCTGGAAGGCTCCATGTCGCTCGCCGCGGCGCAGGCGCGCGACATCGTCATGTTCCTGATGTCGTCGGCCCGGCACGTGGAAGGCGACCCAGTCCCGGCGCTGACCATCCTGACGCGACGCGCGCTCAAGCGCTCGGCCGCACCCGTCCGGGAACAGCTCGAGGCCTTCACCAGCCGAACCAGCGCGTTCCGGCCGCTAGCGCGGCTGGCGTCGGATCGCCTCGGACGCGACGGCCGGGACCTGTCGGCCTTGATCCTCGCCCTGGACTGCGACACGGCCTGACGATCAGGCCGCTTCCTTGCGATGGCTCTCGATCACCTGATCGGCGAGCCGACCTGTGAGTTCCGACAGGTGGTCGAAGCGGAACGTGTAGCTTCCCACGCCCGCCGTCGCGCTCCTCAGCTCCACGATCAGGTCGCGCATCTCCGCTTCCGGCATCTGTGCCTTCACGGTGTCCCATCCGGTCCAGCCCGGCCGCGCGTCGAATCCCAGGATCTGGCCCCTGCGCTGGGAGACGATCGTGTTGACCCGCGCGGTCGCCTCGGAGGGCACGCTGATCTCGACATGCATGATCGGCTCTAGCAGCACCGGCGAGCACTGCGGCATCCCCTCGCTCATGGCGATGCGGCCGGCGGTCCGGAAGGCCATGTCGGAGGAATCCACCGTATGGTACGAGCCGTCGGCCAGGTTCACCGCCACGTCCACGACCGGGAAACCCAGCGGGCCCGAGTGCAGGTAATCGCGCACGCCCGCCTCCACCGACGGAATGTACTGACGCGGCACCACGCCGCCGGAGATCGACTCGGTAAACTCGAACCCCGCGCCGCGCGGCAAGGGTTTGATGTCGACCACCACGTCGCCGAACTGCCCGTGCCCGCCCGATTGCTTCTTGTGCCGTCCGCGCTGGGTGACCGGCTTCCTGATCGTCTCCTTGTAGCCTACGCGCGGTTCGCGGGTGTCGACCTGGATCGCGTATTTGCCCGTCAGCCGCGCCAGTGCCACCCGCAGGTGCATCTCGCCCTGCCCCCACAGCACCATCTCACCGGCGTCCTGGTTGTGGACGAGCGACAGCGACGGGTCCTCGTCGATGATCTTGCCGATCGCCGCCGTGAGCTTCACCTCGTCCTTGCGTTCCTTCGCCGAGATCGCCTTGCCGAGCACCGGCGCGGGCGGCTCGACCGAAACGAGCTGCCGCGGGTTCTTGTCCGTAGACAGCGTCTCGCCGGTGCGCGCTGCTTCGAGACGGCCTAGGCCCACGGTGTCGCCGGGCCCACCCTTGTCGGCCTTGCTCGCCTCCTGGCCCTTGAGCGTGAACACGCCGGCGACGCGCTGGTCCTCGTCGCCGGTCCCGTGCAGCACCGTGCCGTCCGAAATCTCGCCCGACAGGATGCGTGCCACCGACAGCTTGCCGCCATGCATCGTATGGAACGTCTTCATGACCTGGGCCACGGTGCCGCCGCCGGCGCCCAGCCGCCTCGCCGTGTCCGCGATCGTCGGCGCCTCGTGCCGCAGCGCCTTCATCAGCCGCAGGATGCCGTTGCCGCGCTCCGCCGACCCCATGAGCAGCGGCACGATCACTCCGTTGCGGAATTCCTGCGCGAGATCGTCGAACACCTTGTCGCGCGGCGGCTCGATGTCCTCGAGAAGCTGCTCCATCAGTTCGTCGTCGTAGTCGGCGAGCTGTTCCAGCATCGTGAAGCGGGCATCCATTTCCTCCGCCTTCGACGTGTCGCTCATCTCGATCACTTCGCTCTGCGCGTGCTCGCGGTAGACGAAGGCGCGCTCCAGCGCGAGGTCGATGAAGCCGGTGACGAGGTCGTTCTCCCAGATCGGAAGCTGGCGCAGCACGACGGCTTGCGACGAGGCCGGCTGCAGCCATTGCAGCGTGTCGCGGATCGAGCCTTCCGCCTTGTCGACCTTGTTGAGGAAGATGAGCCGCGGCACACCGAGCTCCTCGAGCTCGCGCAGGATGAGTTGTAGCGCGGCGACCTTCTTCTCGTCGGGCTCCGCGACCACGATCGCCGCATCGACGGCGGGAAGAACGTTGCGTGCCTCGTGCAGGAATTCGACCGACCCGGGGCAGTCGATGAAGGTGTACCTGTCGCCGAGGAATTCCGTCATCGCGATATTGGTCTCGACGCTCATGCCGTGTCCGCGCGCCTCCGGCGAGGCGTCGCCCACCGTCGACCCATCGCCGACCTTGCCCTGCCGGGTGATCGCCCCGGTCCTCGCCAGGATCGATTCCAGGAGTGTCGTCTTGCCGCTCAAGTACGGGCCGACCAGCGCGATGCACCGGGCGGCCCCGCCTGCTTTGCCGTTGGTAGCCGACATTGGTGTTCCCTCCCAAACGAGCGGGCGGACCACCGTCTTGTTGTTGCCTGCCGGCCGTGACGTTCGCCCGCGGCCTCGACGAAGGACATGGTTTCAAGCCTTGGCCCGCGTGGCAAGGGGGTCCTTCCCGATCCGCTACTTGCCACGCAAGGGCCGGTGGGATAGCGGAGTGTCCATGAACGACCATGCCGTTCCGGCTACGCTGGCCACGCCGCTTGGCGAGATCGCCGTCCAGCCACGCGTCTGCCCGGCCTGCGGCGCGGGCAACGCGGGCGGCGCCGGCAACCGCTATTCGCGTCCGCCGTGGTCCATAAGGGACTGTGCCGCCTGCGGCTTCGTCTACCTCGATCCCGCCCCCGCATATGAGGCCCTCGACGAGACGATATCCTGGGACAAGGCGCGGCAGGTCGAATCAGACCGTCGGTATCGCGAGCGCCCCATCGGCTATCGCATCAGTCGCGCCACGCGGAAGCGCAATCGGCTGCCGCGCCGCGACATCGCCCACATGATCGAACGCCATGCCCCGCCGGGCAACGTCGTCGACGTCGGCTGTGCCGACGGCGGCCGGATCGGGCGCATCGCCGCCGCCTATGTCCCGTTCGGCATAGAGATCGCCGCCGATCTCGCGGCAAAGGCCGACAGGCGCCTGGCCAGGCGCGGCGGCCGCTGCGTCCACGCCCCCGCGATCGACGCCTTCCGCGAGTTCCCCGACGGGTTCTTCACCGGAGCGATCCTCAGGTCCTATCTCGAGCACGAGGTCGTGCCGCGCGATGTCTTGCGCGAATTGTTCCGCGCGCTGGCGCCAGGCGGCGTCGCGGTCGTCAAGGTGCCGAACTATGCCTGCCTGAACCGGCGCGTCAGCGGCCGCAAATGGTGCGGCTTCCGATTTCCCGACCACGTGAACTACTTCACGCCCGCCTCGCTGCGCAGGATGGCGGACGCCGAAGGCTTCGTGACGGAATTCGGCGCCCTCGGCGCCCTGCCGACGAGCGACAACATGTGGGCGCTGCTGCGCCGTCCTTGAGCCGAAAGCGCTCCTCGCCGGCTCGCCATCGATCCGCCGGCTCTCGAAATGCCTTCCGCGCCACCGGTAATCGGCTAGACTTGCCGCTACGTAACTATGCCGTGACCCGAACCCGACGGAGGCCGTGATGGGCGTGTTCTCTTTTCTCAGGGATGTTGGAGAAAAGTTGGGGCTGACGAAATCCGAGGAGGCCCCGGACGCCTCCGCCCTCGCCAAGGAGGTCGAGAAGTACGGCCTTGAGGCCAAGGATCTGAAGGTCGAGGTCGACGGCGATACCGTGAAGGTCTCCGGCGCCACCCCGACGACCGAAATCCGCGAGAAGATCATTCTGGCGCTCGGCAACGTCGTCGGCGTCGCCAAGGTCGACGAGGAGATCGCCGTCGCCGAGGAAGCACCGGACGCGACCTTCTACGAGGTGATGAAGGGCGACACCCTCTGGAAGATCGCCGAGGTTCACTACGGCAAGGGCAAGGGCGCGCAGTACAACGTCATCTTCGAGGCGAACCGCCCGATGCTCAAACACCCCGACAAGATCTATCCGGGCCAGAAGCTACGCATCCCGCCACTATAGTTAGACGGGTGCGCCGGTCTTGAGGTTCGCGCGCATCGGGTCCGTGGGAGCATGAGTTTCCGGCCTCTTGCAGGCCACCCCGTCGTTCTGGCGGACCTGTGACCACAAGTCCAGGGCAGCAACGGCAAGCGAAACGACGAGGAGAATCCACAAGGCTGACGTTCAGGCCGCCAAGGGACGCCATCTCGGGAACGATCAGGATTGCGAGCATCATCAGGAAATTGAGGCCTATCCACCGGAACCTGATGGGATCGGGCGCCCGCAGGATCGACCAGACGAGCGCTAGCGCGGAGAAGCAATAAAGCCAGAACAGCAGCATTTTGGACGAATGGCTGTATGACGACAGAATGGCGACATAGCCGAACAGGGAAAGCATGAAGATGTCGAAGACGAACTTGACCGATCTCGAGCGGTCGGAATCGCCCTCCCGTTCGCTGTATTCGTCGTAGAGATGAACTGATGCCCCCGACAGGAACCGGAGGAAAATCGTGACGCTGATGACGAATAGAAGATGCTTGTTATCTGCGATATCGGTCGACGCAGTACCTTGCGCTTGGTCGAGATCGACAAGTCGTTGAAGGCCGAACGCGATCAATATCGAGAAAAACGTAATCGCGGCACCCCCAGACCTCTGATACCGGTTGTCCATCCCGGTTGCCTCCATATCCGCGAAGACAAGCGGGATGTACGGTACAATACCGGCCCGACTTTAAATATCGACCTTATGTAGGTGCAAGATACCCTGATAGTATGTGGCGTATCGCAACTCATCCGCCCGGCGACAGCCGCAATATCCGCCCGTCGCCGGCATCCGTCAGCAGGTAGACCAGTCCGTCCGGCCCCAGCCGCACGTCGCGGATGCGCTCGCCCAGTTCGGTGAGCATCACCTCCTCGCCGACGACCTCCTCGCCGTCGAGCCGCACGCGGTGCAGCGCCGAGCCGGCAAGTGCGCCGACCAGCATGTCGCCCTGCCAGTCGGGGAAGGCGTCGCCCTGGTAGAAGGCGAGACCCGACGGCGCGATCGATGGCGTCCAGTGATGGAGAGGCCCGACGAGGTCGTCGCGTTCCTGAATTCCCTCCCCGATCGTCGCGCCTGAATAGTCGATCCCGTATGTCACGATCGGCCAGCCGAAGTTCTCTCCCGGCTGCGGGATGTTGATCTCGTCGCCCCCGCGCGGGCCGTGCTCGTGCGTCCACAACACGCCCGTCTCCGGGTGGATCGCCATCCCCTGGATGTTGCGATGGCCGGTGGACCATATTTCATCGGCCACCCCGTCGTCGCCGACGAACGGGTTGTCGTCGGGTATCGACCCGTCCGGATTGATGCGCAGGACGTTGCCGGCATGGTCGGAAAAGTCCTGAGACCGCTCCATGGTGCCCCGATCCCCGATGGCGAAGAACAGGGTGCCGTCGCCGGCGACGGACATCCGGCCGGCGAAGTGGCGGCCGGAGCGGTCCTTGTCGTTCATCGAGAAAATGGTCTCGACATTCGCCAACCGCGCACCGTCGCCGTCCTCGACGAGTTGCCCCCGCGCCACCGCCGTGCCGGCATCGCCGCCGTCGGGAGCGGAGAACGTGAAGAAGACGACCCCGCTCGTCTCGAAGTCAGGCGAGAGCGCGACGTTGAGAAGACCGCCCTGCCCGCTTACCCATATCTCGGGCAGTCCGCCCAGCGGGTCCGACAGGGCGCCGTCGGCATCGACGATGCGCATCCGCCCGTCGCGCTCGGTGACCAGCATCCGGCCTTCGGGCAGGAAGGCGAGCCCCCATGGATGCGACAGTCCCCCTGCCACCGTGCTGACCGACACCGGCCCGGCCTCGGTCTCGACGACGGCATCCTGCGCCAACGCGCCGGAGGACACCATGAAGACCATGGCGGCGAGGGTGGGAGACATTCGGGGCGAGATCATGGGCGCGGGCTCTCCTTGTCGTTCGAAACGGGTCACGGTGGTTCTAGCGTACGGACAAGGATGGCAAGGCCGCGGCGCACAGATTTGTCATCACGTCCGGTTGAAGCGCCGGCGCAGGCCCCGAAGCCTTCGGCACTTCCCGCCTTAACCTTAAGAACGTGAAACGATATCCCTCCGTGAATTGCGATGCTAAAGTTCTCAACGACTTCTAGGGGCATCCTCGCGATCGTATCCGGTCTCGGAGTTGACCTTGGGTAAACATGACCTTCGATCCGCTTCGACTTTTCAAGGCACCGCTCGCGGTGCCTTTTTTTTGCCGTCATGCCGTCTAAAGGTTGTCACAGACTGCGGAGGAGCGCGTATGACCGTCATGGACCTCGAAGAGCCAGAGGTTATCGCCGAGGCACACTGGAGCGTCTTTCTGCCCACCGTCATCGCCGCAATCGCCTTCACCGCGATTTGGGGCGCTATGGAGGCTCTCGACCGGGGTCACAGCCCGCTCGCGCGATCGACCTTTCTCGCAGGTGCGATTGCAGTCCCGGTGATCGCGCTATTGTGTTTCCTGAGATACCAGACGACGAGAATCGTCCGCACCTTCGACGGCTTCTGGATCGAGCGCGGCTGGCCGAGCATGAACTCCGCGCCATGTCGGCTTCGGCGAGGTCGCCGAGGTGGCCGCCCGCCCTGACGCGCTGGGAGGTCGTTTCGGCGCCGGCAGCCTTGCCGTGTCGTTGCGGACCGGCGAGGAACTCCGCGTCCGGGACCTCGCAAGGGTCGGCGCCGTCGCCTCGATCATCGACCGGAGCTGTCTCGCTCAGAGCTGATCGTATCCACCGCCGTCGCCGCGCGCTCCGATCCCCAGGAGCGCGACCAGCCCCCCTATGACCAGCAGCACGACCGTGACGGCGATCTCGCGCAGCGTGAAGGTCGGGATATGGGGCGCACCGGCCACCACGTCATAGCTGTGGTCGGATCCACGCAAGCCGAGGTCGCGCAGCGCGACGTTGGTGCGACCGTCATCCTCCGTCACGCCCGACACCTGAACGACGACGGGGTCCACGGACACGGCGGCCTGGGCCTCGGGCGCCTCGCCGGTCAGCATCAGGGCACAGAGAGCGAGCGCCAGAACGCACCCCGCGCGACGCAGGGTTCCGGCTTGCCTAGATGTTGTCGCGTGACGGGAAATGTCGTCGCCGCTGTCGGTCGGCATGGTCGATGCTCTGCTGTGTACGTCCGATGACTTGGCCATTGCAGCACCGATATCGGGCAGCCTCTTGCCGGGATTCAGGCGATCCCCGACAGATTCTTGGGCGTCACTGTGGCGCACTTCGTGCGGCCGGCGTGCCGATCCGTTCCGCGGTCGGTCAGTGGCGCGCGGGAGTCGGGCGATCGAGCTTGACCACGATCGGCGGAGTCCCCGCGTGGTCGGGTCCGGCCGCCCTGGACCAGAGTCCGTCGGCGACCAGTGCCGCCCCGCCCAGCGCGATGGCGCAGATCAGAACCGCGATCACGCGCATCCCGCGGCCGAGGCGGCGGAACTCTGCCCTCATTCACCCACCCGGCGCCCGAGGTCGCGCCACATGGCGACCGTGAGGCCCGAGAACCCGGCGAACAGGATGACGACGAGCCCGGCCAGTATCTTCCGGTCGGAGGCGGTCTCGCTGGGAGCGGCCGCAAATCCCACCGGTGCCGACTGCGCGACGATGGTCGTCGGGATATGATCGGGTGGGCCACCGGGCGCGGCGAAGGAGCCGACCGGTGACACGATTGACAAGGCTGCGCCGAGCATGGCGGCCTTCAAAAGCCGTCTTGCTCTCCCCCGCAGCTCCCCCGTCCGGACATCAATTCGGAGTCGAGACGTTGACATGGCGTTCTCTCCGCTCCCTTGGTTTGCCGAACGAAGGGAAGATGACAGCGAATCAATCCGGCACTGGTGAGCCGGGATTCGGGCGCTGAGGCAAATTTACCGTGGCAGGATTGTGGCCGGTGGCCTCACGCGGCCGGCGGCCGGTGGTCCATCCCGACATGACGGGCCTGCCCCGCGACGCGCGACAGCCAGGCCGCAACCCGCGGATAGCTTGCCAGATCGAACCCGCCCTCCCCGGCTACGTGCGTTGCCGCGTAGAGCGCGATGTCGGCGATGGTGTAGCGGTCACCGACGAAATATTCGTGAGCGGCCAGGTGCCGGTCCATGACCCTCAGCGCCTCTCCGCCCTTATCGTGCCACTCGCCGATCCGGTCGCGCACGCTGTCCGACCCGCCCGGGGTCAGGGCCAGCCGGGAGCGCGCCGTCGCGATGTAGGGCTCGTGGCTGTACTGCTCGAAGAACAGCCACTCCATCACCTTGGCCCGCTCGAAGCGCTCCTCCGGGAGATAGGGCGAACCCTGCGCGAGATAGACGAGGATGGCGTTGGATTCCGCCAGCGTCCGCCCGTCCGACAGCATGAGGACAGGCACCTTGCCGAACGGGTTGATGGCCAGGAACTCGAGGCTGCGCGTGCCGCCGCGGCGACTGTCGATGTCGACGATGCGGTACGGCATCGCTGCCTGGGAAAGCAGCAGCCGCACCTTGTAGCAGTTCGCGGAATCCTGAGTCGAATAGAGCGTGTACATGCCCGTCAGCCACCCCGTCGAAAAGCGCGCGACTTCAAGCGCCTGGCCGGCCTAAACGCAAGCGGAATCTCTCGGCCGTCACCGTCCGCCGAGGAAGTCCTCGCCGCGGTCGAGGATGAGCGGGATCACCAGTTCCTCCTCGTCGTCGAGATGCCGGATCAGCCCCCGGCCGAGTTCGAGATTGGCGTCATGGAACCGCGACAGCGCCGAGCGGAACGCCGCCTGATCGCCTTCGGGAGCGCGCAAGAGACCGTTGGCATGTCCGACGATCCCCTCGATCGCCTCGTGCAACGCGTCATGGTCGCTCTCCAGCAGGTCGAAGCCGGCCACCAGCCGCGGTTCGGCCTCGCGGAAGACCGGGAAATAGTTCATGTCCTCGACCTGGTGGTGCCCCTCGAGCTGGCTGAGGAAGGCCTGGAGGTGCCGGGCCAGCCAGGGCCGGAAGTCGGCAGCCTCCGCCTTCGCCTCGATCGCCGCCTGCGTCCCGTCGCGGATCACCGCGTCGAACTGCCGGAACATCTCGTGGCGGGCCAGCCAGAACCGGGCCAGCTCGCCGAGATTGGCGTGCCCATCCCAGGTCTCCTTGGGATACCGGCGCGCCAGGAACCTCAGTTCCTCCGCCAGCCTGTCGTCGGCGAACTCCATGCCAGCCTCCCTATGCGACCAGCCGCTCCGCCTCCCGCCGCGTCGCCACCGTCAGGTTGTCCGACAACGCGACGTCGGAGAATGTCACCGTCCGCCCGGCGGGAATGTCCGCCGTCAGCGGCACCCCGTGCGCGAGCCCGATCGGCAGCGCGCCCACCGCCACGGCTGCGCGCCGCCGGCACCGGCTTGCCCCAGACCGTGTAGCCGCCCTCGCCGTCCAGCGTCTCGCCGGCCTTCAGGTCGCGCTTGGCCACCGCCACGGCGTCGCCACGCCAGGCCGCGCGTCGTGCCGGTCGGCTCGCCGCGCAGCGCGGCGTTGAGCACCGAGATCGACAGCTCAAGTCCGATCAGGTGGAACGGCTTGTACATCGCCGCGTACCGGCCGCTGTCGATCGGTCTGCAGCCCGTATTGCCTGAAAGCAGGCGGCCGCATAATCGTTCGGCGCTTTCAGCACCACGTACACGCCCCAGCGCAGATCGCGGAACACCGGCCGGCCGTCGCGCTCGAGGCGAGAGACCACCTCGACCATGCCGTCGCGCTCGAGGAGGCCGCCGATATCCCGCGGCCGCAGCACGTGCGCGAGGTCGTCGACCCCGCACGGCGGAAACTGGAGGCCATCGTGCCGGCACATCGAGCCCGCAGGCATTGGCGATCGCCGCCATCTCGATGGCCGACTTCGTGCCGTCGAGAAAGGAATTGAACATCTGCGCGTTCATGCCCGCCGCCTTCGCCTCCTCCGGGCGTCAGGCCGTAGTGCGACCAGACGTCGTCGGGCGTGACCTGATGATAGGCCGGCAGATATTTCGTGCCCTTGCCGGCCGCCGCGACCGTGAAGCCCGCGAGCCGCGCCCAGTCGACCATCTCGGCGACAAGCGCCGGCTGATCGCCATAGGCCATCGAATAGACGACGCCCTCGTCGCGCGCCCTTTTCGCCAGCAGCCAGCCGGCGAGCAGTCGGCCTCCACGTTGACCATGACGATATGCTTGCCGGCTCGATCGCGCGGAGCGCGTGCGCAATGCCGGCGTCGGGGGCCCGTCGCCTCGATCACGACTTCGACGTTCTTCGTCGCACAGCGTCGGCGCCGTCGTCGGAGAAGTGGGTGCCGCGCAATCCGCGCCTCGTCCCAGCCGACGGTGCGGCAGGCGCGGCGCGCCCGCGCCTGGTCGAGTCGGCGATCGCCGCGACTTCCAGCCCAGGCATCGTCGGCACCTGCGACAGGAACATCGAGCCGAACTTGCCGGCGCCGATCACGCCGACGCGCACGGCACCCTCCCGATCCACTCTCTCCGCAAGCAATCGCATCAGATTCATCACAGGGCGCTCCTCTTTTCGTGTCGGCGACCATACCGGCCCGCCTGTCTGTTCGAAACAGCCCATAGGGTGGCGAATATGGCCGAAACGGGATTGCACTCGCCGCTGACTTCGGGGAGGATCAAGCGGTATACAAAAACAAATTCTGGGAGGTTTGAATGCTCCGGAGGACTGTCTTGAAGTATGGTGTGGCCAGCGCGCTCGCCTGCGCCATGGCACTGCCGTTTGCCCTTCCCGCCAACGCCCAGTACCCTGACCGCCCGATCACCATGATCGTGGCATGGGGCGCCGGCGGCGGCACCGATGCGACCGCCCGCATCATCGCAGCCGTCCTGGAACGCGACCTCGGCCAGCCGATCAACGTCGTTAATCGCACCGGCGGCTCGGGCGTCGTCGGTCACTCGGCCATCGTCGAGGCCGAACCCGACGGCTACACGCTCGGCATCGCCACGGCGAGATCGGCATGATGCACTGGCAGGGCCTCACCGACCTCACCTGGGAGGACTTCACGCCCTCGCGCTCGTCAACGAGGACGCGGCCGGCGTCCAGGTCGCGGCCGACGCTGAATGGGACGACTCAACGCGCTCCTGAACGACATTCGCGAACAGCCGGCTGGCACCTCCAGGCCACCGGCACCGGACAGGGCGGCATCTGGCACCTGGCCATCGCCGGCATGCTCTATGACCTCGACATCGATCCGGCCAAGGTGCCGTGGGTGCCGAGCGAGGGTGCCGCGCCCGGCCTGCAGGATCTCGTCGCCGGAGGCGTGCACATCGTGCCGGTCTCGCTCGTCGAGGCGCGCTCGCTGATCGACGCCGGCCGCGTGAAGTCGCTGGCGCTCATGGGTCCGGATCGTGCCGCCCTGTTCCCGACGTTCCGACCCTGAAGGAGCTCACCGGCTCCGACTGGACGGCCGGCCGCATGGCGCGGCGTCGTCGGTCCCAAGGGGTTGCCGGACGACGTGGCCGAGCGCCTGATCACCGCCGCTCGAGGCCGCCTACAACAGCGAAGAATACAAGGAGTTCATGGCCGCACAGGGCTTCGGCATGGGCTGGGCCTCGGGCGACGATTTCGTCGACTACATGCGGACGTCGAACGAGAACCTCGGCACGGTCATGAAGGCGGTCGGGATCGCCCAGTGACGCTCCTCTAGAGACGCAGGAACCGATGCGTTTCAGCGACACGATGCTCGGCGGGATGCTCATCGCATTCGCGGTGGCGCTCGCCGGGTATTCATGGACCTTCCCCGCGATTCCCGGCCAGCAGTACGGCGCGGCGACATTCCCGCTGCTGGTCGCCGCCGGATTCGCGGGTTGCGGTGTCGTGCTCGTCGCCCGCGGCTGGCGCGACGGCGTGCGCCTCGTGACCCGGGCCGAGTGGGCCTGCATGCCCGGCGCCGTGATCGGCGTCCTCGTCACGATCGCTGTCGTCCTCGCCTACATCTTCTTCGCCCGCACCGTCGGCTTCGTGCCCATGATGACAGGGCTTCTGCTCGTCCTGTTCCGGCTCCTCGACGTGACTGGTTCAAGGCCGTCTTTTTAGCCATCGCCGGAACGCTGCTGATCGACTTACGTCTTCCGCAGCATGCTCCTGGTGCCTCTGCCCCTGGGCGTCATGCCCCGGCTTCCCTGGTAACGGCGGGACGGTAAAACCGCATGGGCGCCATCGGCCAGGCCTTCGACCTCGTCTTCCAGTGGCAGGTCGCTGATGACCGTCGCCGTGGCCGCGATGTTCGGCCTTCTCGTCGGCGCCATTCCGGGCCTGACCGCGACGATGGCGATCGCGCTGCTCGTTCCGGTCACATTCTTCATGGACCCGGTCCCGGCGGTCGGCGCGATGGTGACCTGCGCGGCGATGGCGATCTTCGCCGGCGACATACCCGGCACCCTTCTGCGCATTCCCGGCACGCCGGCCTCCGCCGCCTATACGGAGGAAGCCTACTGCCATGACCCGCAAGGGCGAGGCCGAAACGGCGCTCGGCGCGAACCTGCTCTTCTCCGCCGTCGGCGGGCTGTTCGGCACCGCTCGTGCTCATCTTCGCCGCCCCCACGCTCGCCGAGATCGCGCTCAAGTTCTCCTCGTCAGAGTATTTCTGGCTGGCGCTGCTGGGCCTGACCTGCGCCGCCTTCATCGGCGCGGCGTCGCCGCTCAAGGGCATGGTCAGCCTGTTGATCGGCCTGTTCGTCGCCACCATCGGCCTCAACAACCCCGCCGGCGTGCCGCGCTTCACCTTCGGCAACGTCGAACATGCTCGCCGGCATCGATTTCATTGCGGCGATGATCGGGCTGTTCGCCGTCTCGGAGGTCTGCGAGACGATCGCGGCCGGCGCGCCCGCGCTGGGACGTGCGTGCAGGAGCACGATCGGCAACGTATTCACGGAGCTGGGGCGGCATGTTCCGCACCTATTGGCGCAGCCAGCTTCGCGGCAACGTCATCGGCGTCACCGTCGGCGCCCTGCCCGGCGCCGGCGCGGACATCGCCGCCTGGGTCGCCTACGCGATCAGCCGCAAGCTTCTCGAAGACGCCGGAAAAGTTCGGCAAAGGGCAGCCTCGAGGGCATCATCGAGGCCACGTCGGCCAACAATGCCTCGCTGTCGAGCGCCTGGGTCCCGGCGCTGGTCTTCGGCATCCCCGGCGACACCATCACCGCCATCGTCATCGGCGTGCTCTACGTGAAGGGGCTGAATCCCGGGCCGACGCTCTTCATCTTCAATCCGCAGAAGATCTACGCGGTGTTCCTGATCTTCATCCTGGCCAACCTGTTCATGATCCCGCTCGGCTGGGTGGCCATCAAGCTTGCGCAGCATCTGCTGAGGACGCCGCGCAACGTGCTCATGCCGCATGATCCTCGGCTTCTGCATCGTCGGCGCCTTCGCATCCAACAATGCCGCATACAGCATCACGGTCATGCTGGTCTTCGGCGTGCTCGGCTTCTTCATGGAGGAGAACGAGATCCCGATCGCGCCCTGCATTCTCGGCATCGTGATCGGCCGCATGCTGGAGGAGAATTTCGTGACCACGATGATCAAGGCGGACGGCAATCTGCTCGCCTTCTTCGACCGGCCCGATCGCCGCCGGGCTGGGGGTCGTGGTCATCCTCATCTGGACGCTGTCGCTGGTCGGCTGGCTGCGCCGCAGGCGCACCGAAGCGGCCGCCGCCTGAGTTGGCACTTTTATTCAGCGACTGGAACTGCCCCCTCCCCTCGCTCGTTTTCTGGCCAAGTGCGGCGCTACGCACGACACCATCCAAAAGAGCGCGCGAGGAGTGCACCCCCATGAGCATGAAGTCGCTGGACGACCTCTTCCTTCATTTCGTGAAGGACATGTACTACGCCGAAAAGCAGGTCCTGAAGGCGCTGCCGAAGATGTCGAAGAAGGCGGAATTCCGAAGAGTTGCGGAAAGCCTTCGACGATCACCTGGAGGAGACCAAGGGCCAGGTCGAGCGGCTCGAGCAGGTGTTCGAGCTGATCGGCAAGAAGGCCCGCGGCGAGACCTGCGAGGCGATCGAGGGCATTCTCGAGGAGGGCAAGGGAATCATGGACGAGGTCGAGGATCCCGATGCCCTCGATGCCGGCATGATCGCGTCCGCCCAGGCGGTCGAACACTACGAGATCACCCGCTACGGAACCCTGGTGGCCTGGGCTAAGCAGCTCGGCCACAAGGATGCCGCAACTCTTCTCCAGAAGAGCCTCGACCAGGAGTATGCCGCCGATCGGCTCCTTTCGAAGCTCGCCGAAGGCAAGCTGAACAGGGAAGCCGCCTGACGGCCCTGCTGGTCGTTTGAAATCGAGGCAGCCGGGCCGGGGAGCGATCCCCGGCCCGTTATCGTTGAAGATCGGGAGTTGAAATCCCGGAGCTGCGACCCCAATTCCCCTTGAACCCCAAATGGCCCCGCTCTAGGGTCCGCGGCGCTGAAAATCTCCGCTCCCAGGGGTTCCGTCATGGCCTTCATCGCCGACGCGCTCTCGCGCATCAAGCCGTCCGCCACCATCGCAGTCACCAACAAGGCGCGCGAGCTGAAGGCCGCGGGCCGGGATGTCATCGGCCTGGGCGCCGGGCGAGCCGGATTTCGACACGCCCGAGAACATCAAGGAAGCCGCGATCCGCGCGATCCGCGAGCGGCAAGACCAAGTACACCGCCGTCGACGGCATCCCCGAGCTCAAGGAGGCCATCGTCGACAAGTTCGCGCGCGAGAACGGCCTCGACTACAAGCCGGACCAGATCACGGTCGGCACCGGCGGCAAGCAGGTCCTCTACAACGCGCTCGTGGCGACGCTGAACCCGGGCGACGAGGTCATCGTGCCCCGCGCCCTACTGGGTGAGCTACCCGGACATGGTGCTGCTTGCCGGCGGCACGCCGGTCGTCGTCGCGACCACCGTCGGGAGACGGCTTCAAGCTGCAGCCCGCGGCGCTCGAGACGGCGATCACGCCGCGCACGAAGTGGCTGATCTTCAACTCGCCCTCGAACCCGTCGGGAGCGGCCTATACCCGCGACGAGATCACGGCGCTCGACCGAGGTGCTGATGCGGCATCCGCATGTCTGGGTCATGACCGACGACATGTACGAGCACCTCGTCTACGACGACTTCGGGTTCACCACCGCCGCCCAGGTCGAGCCCGGGCTCTACGACCGCACGCTGACCGTCAACGGCGTCTCCAAGGCCTATTGCATGACCGGATGGCGCATCGGCTACGCCGGCGGCCCTGAGACGCTCATCAAGGCGATGGCGACGATCCAGTCGCAGTCCACCTCCAATCCGACCTCGATCTCCCAGTAGGCCGCGCGTCGAGGCGCTGAACGGTCCGCAGGATTTCATCGCCGCGAACAACAAGGTGTTCAAGGAGCGCCGCGACCTCGTGGTCTCGATGCTGAACCAGGCGAGCGGCATCACGTGCCCGACGCCTGAAGGGGCCTTCTACGTCTACCCCTCCTGCGAGGGCATGATCGGCAGAACGACGCAGTCCGGCGAGAAGATCGAGAGCGACGAGGACTTCGTGACCGGCCTCCTCGAGCAGGAAGGCGTCGCAGTCGTCCAGGGCACAGCCTTCGGGCTGGCGCCCTTCTTCCGCATCTCCTATGCCACGTCGACCGACGCCCTCGAGGACGCCTGCACCCGCATCCAGCGCTTCTGCGGCAGTCTGAGGTAGGTCTCGCCCGGTCTCGCGCCGGCAGGCGTCCCCACCCCGGTCTGCAACTCGGCGCATGGCTGTGGCGCGACGCGACCACTGTCCCGCCCGTCACCGGCGGGATATGGTGATCGGACGGTCGATAGCCTGGGGATCAGTCGCATGGCCTCACGATTCCGGTGGACCGCCTTCGCTGCGGGACTAATCTTCGCGTCGTCCCCTTCAACCGGCGCTTTTGCTCAGGACATGTCGCCCGCGAGCGCGACCCTGTTCCGGGATGTCCGGATCTTCGACGGCACCGGCAGCCCGCTCTCACCCCCTTCGAACGTGCTCGTCAGGGGCAACGTCATCGACCAGGTCTCCGAGGGCAATATCGCCGCCGAACCGGGCACGACCGTGATCGACGCCGGCGGACGGACGCTCATGCCCGGCCTGATCGATGCCCATTGGCACGCGATGCTGATCCGGCCGAACCCTGCCCAGTCGATCGTCGGCGATGTCGGCTACAACAACCTGACCGCGGGAGCGGAGGCCGGCGACACGCTGATGCGCGGCTTCACCACCGTGCGCGACGTCGGCGGCCCCTCCTTCGGCCTCAAAAGTGCGATCGACGAAGGGGTCATCGACGGCCCTCGGATCTATCCCTCCGGCGCGATGATCACCGTCACCAGCGGACATGGCGATTTCCGCCAGCTGTCCGAACTGCCGCGTCGCTCTGGAATGCTCAGCCGCATGGAGCAGATCGGCGGCAGCATGGTCGCCGACAGCCCCGACGAGGTCCGCCTGCGCGTCCGCGAGCAGCTGATGCAGGGTGCGTCCCAGATAAAGCTGACGGCGGGCGGCGGCGTGTCGTCTCCATTCAGCCCGATCGACGTGACGACCTTCACCGAGGAAGAGCTCCGCGCAGCCGTCGAGGCCGCCGAGAACTGGGGCACCTATGTCTGCACCCACGCCTTCACGGTCGCGGCGATCCGGCGCTCCATCGACGCCGGCGTGAAATGCATCGAGCACGGCTTCCTCATGGACGAGGAAACCGCGATGCTGATCGCCGAGAAGGGCATATGGCTGAGCCTGCAGCCTCTCCCGGAGGAATTGCGTCAGGGCTTTCCGGTCGGCTCGGTCCAGCGCGACAAGGCCGACAAGGTCTGGCCCGGGATCGCCCGCGCATATGAACTGGCGAAGGCGCACGGCATCAAGACAGCCTGGGGCACCAACGTCCTGTTCTCACGCGCGCTGGCCCAGCGCCAGGGAGCCATCCTCGCTTCGCTCGTCCGCTGGTACACGCCGGCAGAGGCGCTCGCCATGGCGACGGGGACGAACGCCGAACTGCTCGCAATGTCCGGCGAACGCAATCCCTATCCGGGCAGGCTCGGCGTCGTGGAGGAAGGCGCGCTCGCCGACCTGCTGGTGGTGGACGGCGACCCACTCGAGAACATCGACCTGATCGCCGATCCTGAGACGAATTTCGTGGTCATCATGAAGGACGGCCGGATCTACAAGAACATTCTCGAGCGTTAAGTCGCCGGTCCGCGGGTCCACATCGTCGCCATCCACCCCTATATTCCCTCCATGCCACCCGCCCTCTCGGTCCTCGACCTCGCCCCCGTCACCACCGCGACACCGCCGTCCGAGGCGCTACGCAACACCATCGACCTCGCCCGTCACGTCGACGGGCTGGGTTACCGGCGCTTCTGGATCGCCGAGCACCACAACCTCGCCTCGGTCGCGACATCCTCGCCGCCGATCATGATCGGACAGGTCGCCGCCGCCACGAACCGCATCCGCGTCGGCTCCGGTGGCATCATGCTGCCGAACCACGCGCCGCTGACGGTGGTCGAGAACTTCCGGACGCTGGAAGCGCTGTTTCCCGGACGCATCGACCTCGGCATCGGCCGCGCGCCCGGCACCGACCAGCTCACCATGATCGCGCTTCGCCGCCGCATGGAGGGCGCGGAGAAGGACGATTTCGTCGAGCGCCTGCACGAAACCATCGCGCTCGGCACCGACGCGGTGCCGCCCGACCATCCGTTCAGCCGCATCGCCGCGCAGCCCTCCGACGTCACGCTGCCGCCTGTCCACATCCTCGGCTCCAGCGACTACGGGGCCCGGCTCGCCGCCGAGATGGGCCTCGGATACGCGTTCGCCCATCATTTCGCGTCCTTCCCGGCGGAGGAGGCGATGCGGCTTTATCGCGACAATTTCCGCCCCTCCGTCTGGCTCGACGAACCGCACGCCATTCTCGGAGTCTCCGCGGTGGTGGCCGACACCGAGACGGCCGCCGACCGCCTCGCCGCCACCCTCGATCTCACCTGGCTAAGGATGTCGCGGGGCGAGCGCGCGCCGCTGGCGGATCCCGACGAGGTCCTCGCGATGGAGTTCACCGCGCAGGAGCGCGAGGTGATGCGCCGCAATCGCGCGCGCCACGCCGTGGGTTCGCCGACGCAGGTCCGCGCCCGCCTCGAGTATCTGGCCGGCGAAACGTTCGCCGACGAACTCATGATCACGACCATGGTCTTCGATCACGCCGCCCGCAAGCGCTCTTACGAGTTGCTGGCCGCCGAGTTCGCGCGGTCCGCCGCGGCCTGAGGGGCACATTGTTCCTGAACCAAATCCCGCTCCGCGCGTTGTAGGTGCCGAAGCCGGCGCCCCGGCCGTGGTCCCGTCCCCTCCCCCTCCCCCAGGGCGCCACGACCAGGGCGCCGGCGACCTCGTTTTCCGGGGGCCGGACAAACAAGGGAGATACCCGCCATGAAAAACACACTTCTCGCCGCTGCCGCCGTCTCAGCAGTCATGCTCGCTCTGCCCGCCGCCGCCCAGGATCGCACCGAGGCCGGCATGCTGACCTGTGACGCCGCCGGCGGCGTCGGGTTCGTCTTCGGATCGACCCGTGAACTCGCCTGCACCTTCCAGGCGTCCGACGGGGTGGTCGAGCGCTATGTCGGCCAGATCAACCGCTTCGGCATCGATCTCGGCGTGACGGGCAACTCCGTGATCACCTGGGGCGTGCTCGCGCCGACCAGCAATATCTCGCCGTGGACGCTGGCCGGCACCTACGCCGGCGTGGGCGGCGAGGCGACCGTCGGCGTCGGCGTCGGCGCCAACGCCATGATCGGCGGCAGCAACGACACCATCGTCCTGCAGCCCATCAGCGTCTCGGCCCAGACCGGCGTCAACGTCGCTGCCGGCATCACAGAGATCGAGCTGGCCCCGGCGCAGTAACGTCCGTGTTCTTCGGAGAGCCGGGCCTGGCTTGGGTCCGGCTCTCCTCCAGATACGAATGTGACATACGTGACGCTACGATGACAAAAGCGCACGGAATGCGCTAGAAAAGCGCACCTGTTGCGCTATCATGCGAGTTGCGGCGCCATCCCGCGTCACGACCGCTGAACCGAACCAGATGCCCGCTTCCTACCTGTTGCTGCAGCTCCTCGGCCAGATCGCCCTTCTTCTTTGGGGCATTCACATGGTCCAGTCGGGTGTCGAGCGCGCGTGGGGCGGTGATCTCCGGCGGACCCTCGGACGCGCGCTGTCAAATCGCTTCTCGGCGTTCCTCGCCGGTGTCGGCGTCACGGCCGTGCTGCAATCCTCGACTGCCATCGCCATGATGGCGACGTCATTTACCGCCGGCGGCGCCATGACGCTGGTCGCGGCACTCGCCGTGATGCTCGGCGCGAATGTCGGCACGACGCTGATCGTCCAGGTCCTGTCCTTCGACGTGACCGCCGCCTATCCGGTCCTCATACTCGCCGGCCTCGTCGCCTTCCGCCGCGGCGTGCGGACACGGACCCGCGACCTCGGTCGCGTTGGCATCGGCCTCGGACTGATCCTCCTGTCGCTCGACCTTCTGGCGGCGACGATCGGCCCGGTGGAGGAGTCGGCGGTCCTTCAGGCGCTATTCGGCGTCCTCACGCGCGATCCCGTCCTTACCGTCGCCATCGCCGCCGCAGTCGCATGGGCAGCACATGCCAGCGTCGCGGCGATGCTCCTCGTCATGTCCCTCGCCGCCGGCGGCGCCCTGTCGGGCGAGACCATCATCGCACTGGTCCTCGGTGCCAACCTCGGCAGCGCGCTCAACCCGCTCATCGCCGCACTCGGCCATGGCCGGGAAGCCTTGCGCCTTCCGGTGGGCAATCTCATCAACCGTCTCGTCGGCGTGGTGCTGGTGCTCGCCTTCCTCGGCCCCCTGGCGGCATTCATGGAATCGCTTGCGCCAAATGCCACGAGGCTCGCCGTCGACGTCCACACAGGCTTCAACGTCGCCATGGCGGCGCTCTTCATACTCCCGTTGCCCTGGATCGCGCGGCTTCTCGAAAGGATCCTGCCGGACTCGCCGCGCGCCGCCGATCCCTCGACCCCCCAGTACCTCGACGACAGCACCCTCCAGAAGCCGACCGTGGCTCTCGCCAACGCCGCCCGTGAGGTCCTCCGCATGGCCGACGTCGTGGAGGAGATGCTGCAAGGGTGCCGTGACGTGCTGCACGAGGACGACCGCAAGAAGGTCTCGTCCATCGGACGCATGGACGACGTCCTCGGATTCTACTCCACCGCGAAATCCATCGCTATGTCGGCCGCATCGACCGCGACGCGATGAACCCGGAGGAGACCAAACGCGCTTCGGAGATCATCGCCTTCGCCATCAATCTCGAGCACATCGGGGACATCATCGACAACAGCCTGACAGAGCTCTGCTCCAAACGGATCAGGCACCGGCTCAACCTGTCCGACGAAGGACTTGGGGAGATCGACGACCTGTTCGGCAAGCTGGACGGCCACCTTCGGCTTGCCGTCGCCGTCTTCATGTTCGCCGACACCGGCGCCGCCCGCCGGCTGGTCGCCGGCAAGGAAAAGTTCCGCGATCTCGAGCGCCAGACGACCGCCGCCCATTTCGAGCGCGTCCGCGACGGCCGTCCGGAAAGCGTGGAGACGAGCGGCATCCACCTCGACATCGTGCGCGATGTGAAGCGCATCGAATCCCACATTGCCGCCACCGCCTATCCACTCCTGGAAGAAACGGGCGAATTGCGGCGAAGCCGGCTCGCAGGCTGAGGAACCGAACGCGCTGCCTAGTAGCCCGGCGCCGTGCCCGTCCAGAAGCGGTACGAGATCCGTGCCGAGACCGTGAACATGTCGGTGTCCACGGAATGGTTCGTGATCTCCGTGCCGGGCGTGTCGCCGACGAGGTCTATGTCGCCCAGGTCGACATAGGCCGCCTCGATACCGATGGTGACGCGGTCGGTCATCGCATAGTCGATACCTGCTCCGACCGTCCAGCCGGTCAGCGTGTCCTCGCGGTCGAAATAGTTGTCGGTGCCCACCTGGTCCACACGGCTGCGTACCTCCGCGACGGCGAGACCACCCTTGGCGTAGACCAGCCACCGGTCGACGGCGAAGCCGACCTTCGGTGTCAAGGTGGCGAGCCAGTTGACCTCGGACGTGAAGATGTCTTCGTCGGGATAATAGGGGCTGATGGTCGTATCGTTGAGGTCTGCATATTGCAGGGCGCCGTCGAGGCCGAACACCCAGTTGCCCGTCTGCCAGAGCACCCCGACGAATACGCCACCGACGAAGCCGCCCGCGTCATGGCCGAAGCTCTGTCCCGCCTCGGTGTTGAAGTAAGTATCTTCCGGAAAGGCGTAGTCGAAGTCCGCGGAGCCGTACCCGGCCTGAAGCCCGAGATAGGCACCGGTCCAGTCGAACGCCAGCGGCGCCTCCATGACAGGCGCGGCCGTCGGCGCCGGGGTGTAGATATCGGCCGCCAGCGCGGACGACCCCCCGAGACAGACTGCGATACTCGCGACAAGCAGTTCCGATCTCATCGAACCCCCCACGATTGTCATGCCTTTGACCTCACGCTGGGGAATATTTAGCACGCCCCGTGATCGTCACGCTAGAAGGCCCCTGTATTCCAACGGCTTGGTGTGTCGATTTGGCATCCCTCGACCGTGAGCAATGCAGGCGGGGGATTGGGCCGGAGTGCGGGCCCACCCTTACGTGGCCGCAGATCGGCCCTATATAGCGTGCATCCCCCTCATCCGCGCCCGTGCCCGCCACGGGCGCGGTTTCGTCACGCCGGACCCACCCTTCCCCGATGTTCCGCTACTTCGAAAATATCCTCCGGCCGACCGCACCTCCGACGGACCCCGAGCCGCCGGCATCGCTGCTGGCCTTCTACTGGCACTACGGCAAGCAGGCGAAGGGCCTGTTGCTGGTCCTGTTCTTCGTGGAGCTCTGGGTCGCCCTGCTCGACACGGCGATCCCGTGGTTCATCGGCCGCGTCGTCACCATGGTCACGACCACCCCGGCAGAGACGTTTCTTCAGGACACCTGGCATTGGCTCGCCGGCATGGCCGTCGTCGTGCTGGTCCTTCGGCCGGGTATCATCTTCGTGCGCTCGCTGATCATGAACCAGGCGATCGCCGGCCCGCTGACCAACCTGATCCGCTGGCAGTCGCACTGGCACGTCGTGCGCCAGAGCTGGGGCTTCTTCCAAAACGATTTCGCCGGGCGCATCTCCAGCAGGGTCATGCAGACCGGTCCGGCCCTGCGCGAACTCGATGGTCTCCTCGGTCACCTCCGTCTGGTACATTGTCGTCTACGGCGTGACCGCCACCGTCATGCTGGCGGCGGCCGATCCATGGCTCGCGGCGCCTGTCCTCGGCTGGTTCGCGGGCTACATCGCGCTGCTTTGGTACTTCGTGCCGCGCATGCGCGACCGTTCCCGGCGCTCCTCCGAGGCGCGCTCCGCGCTGACGGGCCGCGTGGTCGACAGCTACACCAACATCCTGACCGTCAAGCTCTTTGCCCGGGCCCAGGACGAGGACGCCTACGTGCGCGACGGCGTCGACCGCCATACCGCGCGCTTCCTCGAGCAGCAGCGGCTGACGACGGGCTTCGCCTCCGTCCTCTCGCTCCTGAACGGAATGCTGGTCGCCGGCGCCGGCGCGCTCGCGCTGTGGCTTTGGACGCGGGGACAGGTCGAGGTCGGTGCCATCGCCATGACCCTCCCGCTCACCTTCCAGCTCACCAACATGAGCCGCTGGATCGCCTTCCAGATCACCTCGATCTTCGAGGAAGTGGGTATCGTCCAGGAAGGCATGATGACCATCGCACGCCCGCTGCAGCTCGCCGACCGGCCCGGCGCGCCGCCGCTCGTCGTGCGCGACGGCGAGATCCGCTTCGACAACGTCAGTTTCGGCTACGGCCGCGACAGCGGTGTGATCGAGGACTTCTCGCTGACCGTCAGGCCCGGCGAGAAGATAGGCCTCGTCGGCAGGTCGGGCGCCGGCAAGTCGACGCTGGTCAATCTCATGCTGCGCTTTTTCGACGTCGAGGAAGGGCGCATCCTGATCGACGGCCAGGACATCGCCGACGTCACCCAGGAAAGCCTGCGCGGCCAGGTCTCCGTGGTCACGCAGGACACATCGCTGCTACACCGCTCGATCCGCGACAACATCCGCTACGGCAAGCCCGGCGCCAGCGACGAGGAGATCGAGCGGGCCGCGCGCCTGGCCCACGCCCACGAATTCATCATGGACCTTCACGACTGGCGGGGCCGCACCGGCTACGACGCCCATGTCGGCGAGCGCGGCGTCAAGCTATCCGGCGGCCAGCGCCAGCGTGTCGCGATCACCAGGGTCATCCTGAAGGACGCCCCGATCCTCGTCCTAGACGAGGCCACCTCGGCGCTCGACTCCGAGGTCGAGGCGGCGATCCAGTCGAGCCTCGACACGCTGATGGAAGGCAAGACCGTGATCGCCATCGCCCATCGGCTGTCGACCATCGCGCAGATGGACCGCCTGGTGATCCTGGAGAAGGGCCGCATCGTCGAGGAAGGCACCCATGACGAACTCGTCGCCCGCGATGGGCACTACGCCAGGCTCTGGCGCCGTCAGTCCGGCGGATTTCTGGACATCGGCGCCGAGGCCGCGGAGTAGTCGGAGGCTCCGTTCAAGTGGCGTTCATGGAACGCCCGCTAATCCGTTATGGCCGCCGCGGGAATATTCCCCTGGCCGGGTCGTTGGAACCTTGGCGGGTTCCAATGCATTGAAATGAAATCTCCGGGGGCGGAGACTTGTGGAGAATTATAATGAAGTCCAGGTTTCTGACCCTCGCCGCCGCGGCGATGATGTTCGCCGTGCCATCCATCGCCGCTGCCCAGAACGCCGTCGCGACCGCTAACGTCAATATGCGTGTCGGCCCGGGCACGCAGCACCCCGTCATCGGCAGCCTGCCGGCCGGCGCTCCAGTGACCGTTCGCGGCTGTGTGCGCGGCTACGCATGGTGCGACACGCAGTACGGCGGCATGCGCGGCTGGGTATCGGGCAGCTTCCTCGCCGGCCATAGCGGCCAGTATCGCGGCCGCTCCTTCGTGGAAATCGCTCCTGCTCTCGGCATCGGCATCATCGCCGGCGCCATTCTCGGCAACATCGGCAACGACCGCTATGACCGTCACGACGCCCGCGAGAGCCGCGGCTACTGGAACCGCCACAGCGATCGCGAGAGCCGCGGTTACTGGGGTGGCCGCCACAGCGATCGTGAAAGCAGGCGCTGGAGCCACTCCTCCCGCGAGAGCCGTGCCCGCTTCTCGGATCATTCGACCCGTGACAGCAGGCGCGCGATGGAACGTCGCGATGACCGCCCACGCCGCTGGTGATCGACAGGCATAGGGCATCGACCGCCTTCAGCCCGGTCCGCTCCCGCGGGCCGGGTTCATGTTCTAGGAGAGCAACATGAAGTCCCGTTTTCTCACGCTTGCGGCCGCGGCGATCATGTTCGCCATTCCGTCCCTTGCCGCCGCGCAGAATGCGGTGGCGACCGGAAACGTGAACGTGCGCATAGGCCCCGGCACCCAGCATCCCGTCATCGGCAGCTTGCCGGCGGGCGCGCCCGTCATGGTGCGCGGATGCGTGCGCGGTTATGCCTGGTGCGACACCCAGTTTGGCGGCCTTCGCGGCTGGGTCTCAGGCAGCTACCTCGCAGGGTACGAGGGCTATCGCGGCCGGTCCTTCGTCGACATCGCGCCCGCGCTGGGCATCGGCATCATCGCCGGCACGATCTTCAGCAACACCTATGACCGCGGCTACTATTACGACCGGCACGGCTATAACGACAGCCGCCGCTGGAGCGGTCACTCCTCCCGCGAGAGCCGCCGTTACAGCCATTCGTCGCGGGAAAGCCGGGGGCCCAGCCACTCCTCACGCAACAGCCGTGGCTCCAGCCACTCCTCGCGGGAGAGCCGGGGATACAGCCACTCGTCCCGCGAAAGCCGCGGATCCCTTCGGGCAGTCGCCGCAGCGGCGCATGGGCATTCCCGAGGCCAACCGGCCCAACCGCTGATACGTCCCTCCTGCCGCTTCACCGCTCGGCGATGCCCAGCATCGGCGCCGGTGAGGCGGCTTCCGGCTTAGCCGCGCTCGCCCAGACGGGCCGCGTCTGCTGCGTGGTCACGATCAGCGCGGCAATCAGGGCGACGAGGGCGAGGCGGGTGCGCATGGTCCGGTGTCCGGTGGAGAAGGCGGCCACCGCCCTCACTCCGTCCGACGCCACCGCGCACGATCCGGTTCATGTCAGTTTTCCGAATCCGCACGAAAAAAAGCCCGGCCGGGCAGGGAACCGGGCCGGGCAAGTCTGCAGGAAGATCGGGAAGTCAGCGGCAGACGTAGACCTGCCGGACGACGTAGCCGTAGGGCGTCCACACCTGCTGGTTCCGCCAGCATGAACGATACGGGCGATACGGGGGTCGCCAGGACTGGCGGGGACCGCCCCAGTGGCGCCCGCCGCGATAGTGCCGGCCTCCATGGTGATGTCGCCCACCACGATAATGGCGTCCGCCTCGGTAGCTGGCAGGGGTTGCCTGCTCGGCCTGGGGTGCGGCCGCCAGCGGCGCGGCCGCCGATGCGACGCTCGCCGAGGCCGGCGCGGCCGCGAAGGCGCCCAGCGTGATGGCGCATGCCGCGGCGATGCTCAGGATACGGGATTTCATCGGGCTCACTCCTCAAGCCTTCCGGTTGTCACGGCACGCCCCCGTGCATGAACCGGAAGGGCCGGCCTGGACCGGCCGTTCCGTTCGCCTCCGCGAGGAGGATCGGAAGAGCTTATGAACCCCCGCGCGAACCCTCGCTGAACCCCCCGTTCATTTGGCGTTCATCTTCGCGAGCCGTCGACGCCGCCAGCCCGCAAGGGTCCCACGACAGGTCGCCGCCGAACCGCTCCGCCGCCGCGTCGATCAGCACCCGCACCTTGCGCGGCACGTAGGCGCCCGGCGGACGCACCGCATGAAGCCCGAACTCCGGCATCGGAAAAGTCGTGAGCAGCGGCACGAGTTCGCCAGCCCGGATCGCGTCCGCCGACAGGAACGTCGGCAGCACGGCGAGCCCCAGCCCCTCGATCGCCCAGCGCAGGATCGCTTCGCCGCTGTCCGTCCGCAGCCGCCCGCGCGGATGGTGCGACACCCAGCGCCGTCCGGTGTTGAACCGCCACTCCGTCGAGGCCGCGGCGGTGTAGATCAGGCACTCGTGCCTGCCGAGATCCTCGGGCCGCGCCGGCGCCCCGTTTCGCTCGAGATAGTCGGGGCTGGCCACGACCACGGCGTAGACCGGCGCCAGCTTCCGCGCCACCAGCGAGGAATTCTTTCAGCGTTCCGATCCGGATCGCCACGTCGATATCCCTCGCCGATGATGTCGACACCCGGTCGTCGTAGGAGACGTTGATCTCGAGCTTCGGATGCCGGGCCGCGAGCCCGGCGAGGAGCGGAGCGAGATGGCGCACGCCGAAGGAGAGCGGCGCGGCGACGCGCAGCCGCCCGGTCACCGCCTCGCCGTGCTGCGCCACCGCATCCCGCGCGTCCTCGAGTTCGGCCAGGATGCGTGTCGCCCGCTCCTTGAACTCGAGCCCGGCCTCCGTCGTGCTCACGCCGCGTGTCGAGCGCGAGAGCAACTGCGCGCCGAGCTCTGCCTCCAGCCGCGCGATCCGCCGGCTGACGATGGATTTGGACACGCCCAGCCGCGCCGCCGCGCGGCTGAATCCGCCAGTCTCCGCGACCTCCACGAAGCTGCGCAGGTCCTCGATCTCGGGCATGGCTACGTTCCTATATATGCAACAGAGAAGTACAGGATACACCGGTTCTGTTGCGAAAGGCGAAACATCAGATTTGCGGCTGGATATCAACGCCATTCGGAAGGGAACCCGCCATGTCCACCGCTCTCGTGATCAATTCGAGCATTCTCGGCGACGCATCGGTGTCTCGCCACCTCGTCGACGCGACCGTCGACGGCCTGCGCCGCCGCGATCCCGCGTTGCGCGTCGTCGCCCGTGACCTTGCGGAAGCCCCCGTCCCCCACCTGACCCCGGCGTCGATCGCCGCCATCGGCGGCGGCGCAACCGAGACCCCCGAGCAGGCCGAGGCCTTGGCGCTGGCCGACGAACTCGTCGCCGAGCTGAAGTCCGCCGACACCATCGTCATCGGCGCGCCGATGTACAATTTCGGCATTCCCTCGTCGCTGAAGGCGTGGTTCGACTACGTCCTGCGTGCGGGCATCACCTTCCGCTATACCGAGACAGGCCCCGAGGGGCTGCTGAAGGGCAAGTCGCGCGATCGTCGTGGTGTCGCCGAGGCGGTCTCTACAGCGAGGGCCCGGCCGCCGGCGATGGACTCCCAGGAGCCCCATCTGCGCACGCTTCTCGGCTTCATCGGCATCAGGACGTGACCTTCGTCCGCGCCGAGAAGCTCGCCTTCGGCGAGGATGCGAAGGCCGAGGCCATCGCCGCGGCGACGGCCGAGATCGGCAGCCTCACCGGTCAGCGCCTCGCCGCCTGATGCATCATCTCGCGAGCCAGCCGCCGTCCACCGGAAGCGTATGCCCGGTGATCATCGCGGCGGCGTCGCTCGCGAGGAACCGGATGGCATGGGCCACCTCCTCCGGCGCGACGAGCCGCTTAAGGGGCGTCGCGTCCAGGATCGCGGCTTCCATGCCGGGCTCGGCCAGCAGCTTTTCCGTCAACGCCGTGCGCGCGAAGGCCGGCGCCACGGCGTTGACCCTGATCCCCGCCTCGGCCCATTCGAGCGCCAGCGCCCGCGTCATGTTGACGAGTGCCCCCTTGGCCGCGTGATAGGCAAGGTTGGGGTACAGCCCTCCGCCGGCGAGCCCCATGATCGAGGCGACGTTGACCACGGCGCCTCCCCGCCTGCCCGCGATCATGTGCCGCCCCGCCGCCCGGCAGCAGAAGAACGCACCGTCCACCCCCACGGCGATCGCCCGCCGCCATGCCTCGGTGGGAACCTCGGTTGTCGGCACCCGCGCGCCCAGCCCGGCATTGTTGACCAGGATGTCGAGCCGCCCGAAGGCGCCTGCCGCCGCCTCGACGGCCTGCTCCACCTCATCCTCGTCGGACACGTCGCAGGCGAGCCCCAGCGCCTTGCCGCCCGCCGCCGACACCTCGGCCGCCACCGCCTCGGCCGCACCGGCATCGATGTCCGCCACGGCCACCGACGCTCCGCCGGCCGCGAATTCGAGCGCTGTCGCCCGCCCGATTCCCGCGCCGCCCCCGGTTACGAAGGCGGCGCGGCCGGAAAGCGATATGGCGGATGCGAGATCGGGCATGGGATGCGGTCCTTGGGGAATTGAACCGCCCCAGAGTGTCACCGCCAGGCGCACGCGGGCAATCCACCCGATGCGACACCGGGTGGATGCGGGTCAAACGGCCTCAATAGATGCCGGCGACGGGCTGCCCCAGAGCCATCGCGCCCGAATAGCGTGCCTGCGGCCCCTTCTGCAGCGGATGGAAACGCGCGCCCTGCACGTCCCTGAACCGCCGCTCGATCCCGGTCCGCCGGTAGAAGCCCGGGCCGTTGGCGAGTTCCATCGCCATTCCGGCGACCGCGATCGCGTTCTCCGCCACCAGCGTGCGGCCCATCATCACCTCGTTGACCGTCTCCGCCGACGGCGCGTTGCGCGTCGCCGCCTCGATCATGTGCCGGTGCGCGAGCCGTGCCGCCGCAGCGCGGTGTCCATCCGGCCCGCCGTGTCCATCGCATATTCGCTCACGCGCCGGCCCCTGGCGAATTCCACCGCGATGTCGCGCGCGCTTTCGGCGACCCCGAGATAGACCGCATAGACGAGCGGGAAGGCGAGCGTCGCGATGATCTGGAACAGCGGATGCCACTCGCCGGCATTGCGCTCCAGGGCGACACCGGCATCCGGCACGAACAGGTCCTCGATCACCACGTCGTGCGAGCCGGAACCCCGCATTCCCAGCGTCCGCCAGGTCTCCTCGACATGGACTTCCGCCGCCTTCATGGGCGCGCCGAAATGAATGACCTTGTCGCGCCGCCGTCCTCGTCCTTCAGGACCGCGCCCGTCATCAGGAGATCGCCGGCGAGCGCGCCCGAGGTGAATACCTTCCGCGCCGTGACCCGGTATCCGCCATCGACCTTGATCGCCTGTCCCGAGCCGCCGATCCAGTCGGAGCCGCCGCTCGACAGGAGGATGATCCGCTCCGCCGCCACCCGCTTCAGCAGCGGCTCGACCGCCGCCAGGTTCTGGTGGCGCCAGCGCCAGGCCGGGATCGCCACCTGGTGCGTGTGCATCGAGAAGGCGAGCGCGGTCGAGCCGCAAGCCCGCGCCAGTATCCGCAGCATCTCGGCCAGCTCCCGCAGTTCGGCGCCTCCGCCGCCGAGTTCCGCTCGGCACGCCGGCCTCGACGAGCCCCGCCTCCTTCAGCAGCGCATAGTTGTCGGCCACGAAGGCGTCGCCTTCGTCGGCGGCCTCGGCGCGTTCGGCCAGGACCGGGGCGATCTCTCGCGCGATGGCGGCGGCATTACCGCCCTCGGCGGCCCGGCTGCCACCCTCGTCGGTCACCGGTGTCAGTTTCGCCATGCTGCTCATCTTCCTGTCCTCCTGTCGGCTGGTCTGAACAACACCGCGAGGATCGACCTGGTGCTTGGTTCCGTCCAGTTCACGAACTGTACCAGCACTCTTTTCCGCTACGTCATATCGGCGTTAATATTCCGCGCTGGTGTCAGGGAGGGACGACGATGGAAGATCGGGGTAGCTATGGGCAGTTCTGCCCGGTGGCGATGGCCGCCGAAATCGTATGCTCGCGCTGGACGGTACTGGTCATCCGCGAGCTGCTATGCAGGCTCCACACGCTTCAACGAGCTTCGCCGCGGCGTGCCGCGCATGTCGCCGGCGCTGCTGTCGAAACGACTGAAGGAGCTGGAGCGCGCTGGCGTGGTCCAGGCCGTCCACGGCGACAGGGGCGTCCTGGAATACCGGCTGACACCGGCCGGCGAGGATCTGCGCGCGGTCGTCTTCGGCCTCGGCTTCTGGGGTCAACGCTGGGTGGAATCCCAGCTCTCCCTGAAGAATCTCGATCCGTCGCTGCTCATGTGGGACATGCGCCGCAACCTCGATCCGACGCCCGCTGCCGCCCCGGCGCTGCACGATTCAGTTCCTGTACCCCGAGCTGCCGCCGGCACGGCAGAACTGGTGGCTCGTCGTCGATCGCGCCGGCGTCGACCTCTGCTCCGTCGATCCCGGCTTCGAGGTCGACCTTCTCGGTCGACGACGTCGCTGAGTAGCATGACCGCGATCTGGATGGGCGTCAGCCGCGTCCACCGGGAGATCGAGGCCGGCAACCTCGCCCTGGACGGCGACCCGGCCATCGCCCGCGCCATGCAGCAATGGCTCGGCCTCAGCCCCTTCGCCGCCGAACCGCGAAAGGTGGCGTGAAACGGCGCGCCGGAGCATTTTTGCAACACTCCCGTTAGTTCGTCGGCGAACCACCGGATTCGCTCTCAATTCGCACCGCCATATGCGTTTCCCGCACCGGACGTTGTGCTATGCAGGGTTGTGGGCTGCCGAGATCGCAGCAGGGGGCATGTGCCTGGCTCGGGGGAAAGAACATGGCTGGACGCGTTCGTCGCCGTGAGAGGATCAAGCGCGGGGATCGGGGTGCGACCATCCCGATCACGGCACGTTACGCACTCGCCCTCCTAGGTGCTGCATCCATCGTCGCGATCACCAGGCCCGCCACCGCACAGGTCACGGACCTGGGCGATGGTAACTTCGAGGTCAGCGGCAATTTTGTACCCGACTTACCCTACGTGGCTAACGGCGGCGCGGACCTGGCACCCACAATTAACGTCGACTCCACCACGAACGTTGAGTACACCAGCTTTAATAACTTCTTTCAGATTGATGCTGGAAATTACACAGTTAATGTCGAATCCGGCGCGTTCATAAAGAACAATGCTACAACTAGTATTTTCACCACTTCTGAAGCAGGCGCAAGAACAGTATACAACATTGCAGGGGAACTGGAGTCGTTCGGACCTATTATTTCGTCATTCGCGATTGTTGACCCCAACCCCAGTTGGGACATCACCCTCAGCGGCACCCTGCGATCCACGTCGGTGAACGCCATCCTTCTCGGTCAGGCCGGCAACGACCGTCTCGTAATGGAGGCAGGCTCCCTGATCCAGTCCGGGAACGGATCGATCCAGTTCCGGGCCGGCAATGACGAACTCATCTACAACGGAGGCACGTTCGACGGGCTGAACGCCATTTTCTTTCAGGAAGGCAACGATCTCCTCGAACTCAACGCATCCCCCACGGGCATGCCCCGCATGCTGGGCGGCGACGGCACCGACACCGTCCGCCTTAACAACAGCGGCACTGTCTCGCTGACGGCGCTGGAGTCCGGTTGGGAAATCCTCGAGATGGAGGGCGTCGACTGGACACTGTCCGGCACGACGGGGAACACCTTCGCCGACGCCGTTCGCCTCAATAGCGGCACGCTGACGCTCGAAGTCACCGGCGGCGACATGTCGATCGCCGGCGACATCACCGGCAGCGGTAACTTCGTCAAGGACGGCGCATCCGCGCTCGCCCTGTCCGGCGACGGTTCCGCGTTCACCGGAACCACTGCGGTCGCGGGCGGTACGCTGGCGGTCATGAACGCGCTGGGCGGCGACATATCGGTGAGCGCAGGCCTGCTGACCGGCGCGGGAGTCCTCGGATCGGCCGGCACGTCCGTCGAGATTGCCGCGGGCGGCATCCACACTCCCGGCGACGGCACGCCTTCGGGCAGCCAGGTGGTGGCCGGTGACTACGTCAACAACGGCACGCTCGTTATCTACGGCACCCCGTCCGGGACCAGCCGGCTGATCGTCGACGGAACGATCGACATCACCGGCGCCGCGCTCGACCTCGACCTGTCGCCGAACAATGCGCCCGACTGGTCGCCCACCAACGGCCCGTTCGTCATCGTCGAGAACCGCGGCGTGGCGGGCGTCACGGGCACGTTCTCTCCCGTCAACGACCTCAACAACCTGCTGTTTCTCGACCACGACCTCGACTATTCCCACGACGTGACGCTCACGCTGACGCGCAACGACACCTCGCTGTCCTCGGCGACCGCGACGCCGAACCAGGCGGCGACCGCCTCGGCGATCGACACGCTGCCCGCGGGCAATCCCCTCTCCAACGCCATCCTGATGATGACCGACGAGGGCACACTCCAGGCCGCCCTCGACACGCTGTCCGGCGAAGTCCACGCGACCTTCGCCACGGCATTGATGGCAAACAGCCAGATCGCCGCGAGCGCCGCGGGAAACCGTATCCGCGCCGCCTTCGCCAGCGTCGGAGCGCCAACGTCGGTCCCCGTCCTCGCCTACGGCCCGGGCGGGCCGCTCCCCGCGCCGGCCGACACAGAACGCGCGGCCGTGTGGGGGACCGCCTTCGGTTCCTGGGCGAACTACGACGGAAACGCCAACGCCGCCGGCTTCGACGCCGACACCGCCGGCCTCATCGCCGGCGCCGACGCCCCCGTCGGTGATTGGCGCATCGGCGCGCTGGCCGGTTACAGCCGCACCAACGTCGATGTGGCGGCTCGCGCATCGAGCGGTACCGCCGACAGCTTCCACCTCGGCGTCTATGGCGGCACGCAGTGGGGAAATCTCGGCCTGCGCACCGGCCTTTCCTACACCTGGCACGACATTCGAGACGAACCCGCTCGGCAAGCGCCGGCGGCTTTTCCGATCGCCTGACGGCCGACTACCGGGGCGAGGCTTTCAGCGCGTTCGCGGAACTCGGCCATCGCTTCGAGGCCGCCTACGCCGACCTGGAACCCTTCGCGGCGGTGTCCTACGTCCACCTGTCGACGGACGGATACACCGAGCAGGGTGGCGCGGCGGCGCTGACCAGCGCCGGTACTTCGACCGACACGACATTCACCACCCTCGGCGTCCGCGCCTCGTCCGGCTTCATGCTCGGCCATGTCGAGGCGACCGCCCGCGGCATGATCGGCTGGCGCCACGCCTTCGGCAACGTCACCCCCGCGATCACCCAGGCATTCGCCAACTCGGATCCGTTCACCGTCATCGGCACGCCTCTTGACCGCAACTCCGCCCTCGTGGAGGCAGGCCTGGACATTGCCCTCACCGGCGCCGTCACCCTGGGTATCTCCTACGAAGGTCAGTTCGCCTCGCGGTCCGAGGACCAGGGCGTCAGGGGCGACCTCGCGATCCGGTTCTGACACCGAAGGCTTGGGGGCTCTACTCCCGCCCCGCGTCGAACGCCACTTCGATCGACACGCCGCCCTCGGTCGCGACCTTCAGTGTCCCGCCGAGTTGCTGGGCCGCGGCGTCGGCGATCTTCATGCCGAGGCCGGCGCCGTCGAACAATCCGCCGACCGCCATGCCGACCCCGTCATCGGCGCAGGACAGCACCGCCGTTCCGTCCGCGCCCCGCTTCAACGAGATGCGCACCGTGCCGGCCCGTCCGTCCGGAAAGCCGTGCTTGAAGGAATTGGCCGCGAACTCGTTGATCAGCGTCCCGGCGGACGTCGCCATCTCCGATGTCACCGGCAGCGGGTCCGCCTCCACCTCGACGCCGACGTTGTCGGGCGCGATCTGCCTGAGGAAGTCGCAGAGGTTTCGCACGTAGTGCCCGAGGTCCACGCGCGTGCCCGAATCCGTCTTGTAGAGCATCTCGTGCAGCATGGAGACGGTGCGGATGCGCTGGCGCATCATTTCCAGCGCCGCCTGCGCCTCCTCGGAGTTCGTCATCCGAGCCTGGATGCCGGCAAGCGCCGACAGCGACATAAGCGAGTTCTTCACCCGGTGGTCCACCTCCTTGCGCAGGAGTTCGGCCGCCTTGAGCGCCCGCTTCAGGTCGAGCTGCGCCATCACCTGCCGGGCCAGCACCTTCAGCGCGTCGCGCTGGAACGGCGACAGGCTGCGCGGCTGGTAGTCGAGCACGCACAGGGTGCCGATCGGCAGCCCGTCGTCCGAGGTCAGGAGCGCCCCGGCGTAGAACCGCAGCCCCGGCGCGCCGCAGCACAGCGGATTGTCGGCCATGCGCGGATCGGTGAGCGTGTCGGTGATCTGGACGAACTCGTCCTGCAGGATGACGTGCGAGCAGATCGAGGTCGCCAGCGGCGTCTCGCGCACGCCCAGCCCGACCTCGGCCTTGAACCACTGCCGCTCGCCGTCGATCAGGTTGACCACCGCGATCGGCGTTTCGCAGATGCCGGCGGCGAGCTGCGCGACGTCGTCGAATTCCTTCTCGCGGTCGGTATCGAGAATTTCATAAGAGTAAAGCACGCTCAGGCGTTCTGCCTGAAGCGGATGCGGCTGGGCTTCCATGTCGTCTCCGGTCACGCCCCCGGAATGGGCTCTGTATCGCAGATTTCACTGCCGAGCGGAAGATGGCGCGAACTCGGGTTCACAGCCCTATCTTGTTCGCGTACTATAAAATAAAAACGCAAAATCGACAAAAGCGATGCACAATCGCATCCAGATGGGGATTAATGAAATGGTGGGACAGACTGGAATGATCGAGAAGATCAAAGAATTTCAACCGACGAAGGCCCAGTTCTTCTGGAGCTGCGCCGGCTGCGTCGCCGCAACGGCGATCGTCGGCTTCACGCTCGGTGGCTGGGTGACGGGCGGCACCGCGCAGGCGATGGCCAACAAGGCCGCCGCCGACGCCCGCACCGAGCTGGTCGCCGCGGTCTGCGTCGAGCGCTTCATGACCTCGCCCGGCGCCGGCGCCGAACTCGCAGCGCTGAAGGACGCCCGGCGCTGGGATCGCGGTGGCATGATCCGCGACGGCGGCTGGGTCACGCTGCTCGGCCACGACGACAGCTTCTCCGACGCCGCGAACGCCTGCGCCGCACAGCTCGTGACCATGGACCTCGCGCCCGTCGAGGCGATGCCGGCGCCCGACGCCGACGAGCCCATAGAGGGCTGATCCTCTCCGGCCCCGGCGGAATCTCCGTCGGGGCCGCATGCCATTCCGTATCAGACCTTCGCCGGATTCCCCCGCGCCAATTCCCTGCTAACCTTGCCGCCGAAGGCCATCGGCCGCGACAACGGGGGGACACGGCATGGCGGGACGCATCCGCACGGCATTCACGGGATTTCTGGTCGGCGCGGTGTTCGGCGCCGCCGGTGGTGTCGCGCTCGGCTTCTTCCTGTTCCCGTATGTCTTCGCCCCGCCGCCCGCCGCCGACGAGCTCACCCGGGCCGACCGCGCGGCGATCCTCGCCCGTGGCGAGTTCGTCCACGCCAACCCTTCCGACCCCGTCCACTGGGGCCGCGGCGGCGTCAGCCTCCACGAGACCGCCGTCTTCCTCGAGCCCGATTTCGCCGTCGGCCCCGGCCCGGCCTATCACGTCTATCTCGTGCCCGCCTCCGGCATCCGCCGCTCAGGCGACATGGACGGCCAGATGTTCGTCGATCTCGGCCGCCTGCGCGCCTTCGAGGGAAGCCAGCGCTACCCCCTCCCCGTCGGCCTCGACCTCGCCGACTTCGAGAGCATCGTCATCTGGTGCCAGCACTTCAACGTGCTGATCTCCCCCGCCGACCTCCAGCGAAGCTGACGCCCCCCGGTCCGCCGCCCCACACCCACAAGGGGCAGCAACCCCCAAGCCGCAGCGCCTCTTTCCCCTCCCCCCTCGTGGGGGTGAGGACGGGTCCGCGGCACGCGGACGAAACGCGAGTAGCGTTTCGACGGCCGAACGCCCGAGGCGCTGCCGAGGGCCGGCAAGTCAGGGAGGGGGCCGGCGCGCATCGCGCGGCGGAAAACAGCCTCGCCCCACACCCCTCCCCAACGAGGGACAAGGAGCGCCCACACACCCATACCGTGCTATTCTCCCGCCCCATGCCAGCCGCCCGCTACCGCATCCCGATAGCCCTCGCCGCGCTCGTCGCCTGGATCGGCATCACCGCCCTGTCGCGCCCGCGCCTCGATGCGCCGACCGACATCGTCAGCCTCGTCGACAGCGAGATCGCGTGGAACATCGTCGCCGCCGGCGTCTTCCTCCTCGTGCTGGCGCGCGTCATGGGCTGGCGCGACCTCGGCTTCGCCGCCCCGCGCCCGTGGTCCTCGCTGAAGGTCCTCGTCTTCCCCGGCCTCTATCTCGCGCTCTTCGCCGGCCTGGCGCTCGCCGTCGGCCCGCCGCCCGCCGGGACCGCCGCGATCATCGGCCTCAACATGCTGGCCGTCGGCCTGTCGGAAGAGCTGATGTTCCGCGGCGTCCTGTTCCGCGCGCTGGTCACGCGCCTGCCGCTCATGCCCGCCGTCTGGTTCACCTCGGCCGCCTTCGGCGCCGTCCACGTCCTCAACGCCATCGTCACCGGCGACCTCTTCGTCGCCGCCGTCCAGGCCGTCGCCGCCTTCATGACCGGCGTCTTCCTCATGGCCGTCGTCCTGCGCACCGGCTCGATCCTCCCCGCCATGCTCTACCACGCCGCCTGGAACTTCCTCCTGATCCTCACGGCGTCAGGCGTGGAAGGCATGCCGGGCAGCGGCGCGCCGATGGATTACGGCTGGGCGGAGGTGGCCCTGCCGCTGGGGTTCATCCTGCCGAACTTTTTGTATGGGGTGTGGGTGTTGAGGACCGAATCTCGCTCAATAACCACGCGCCAGAGGCAGTCCACAGAAGCGCCCTCGAGAACTCAACGACACTTGAACATCACCCACCTTGACTAATTATAGCAATCAGCGTTGAAATCTCACTTTAATCACAGGGTCGCGACATATTCTTAGACGAATGGATCAACTGAATATTAGGGCAAATAAATGCGCGCTTTTCTATCCCACTCATCAAAAGATAAGGAATTTGTGGAGTCCGCATCACAACAATTAAAGCCAGGAACATATGAGATCGACTCAGAAACATTTGACTTTGGCATACTTAATTCTGAATCAATAATAAAGGCCCTGAATAGATCTACATTATTTTGTTTATTTCTATCTCAACGATCCCTCGGTTCGCATTATGTTGATTTCGAAACAAAAATTGCCATAGAACTATATGCAAGGGGCGTTATAAATAAAATACTAATTATATGCTTGGATGATTTTTCATTACAAGAAGCTCCAGATAAATTGTTAAATTACAATATAATAAGAAAAAGCATATCCCCGGAGGCTGCAGCTACGATTGATTCAGGGGTACATGCTTCAGTCAGAGGCATCGTCAAAGCTTCAGTCGCACCCGTTTATTGGTCGAGAAGACGAAATAATAGACTTGGAGCGACAAACTATTGATCACGAAAGAGTGCCATCAAAAGCGATATATATAAGTGGGAATTATGGTTCCGGACGTTCGGTCTCTTGCAAGAAATTTTTTCTCTAGTCAGCACCCATCAGTTATCTCGACCCTACCAACCGTAACGGTGAACGAGTTTTCTGGTCTAGACGAGTTATTTCGATCGGTTTTATCCGGCATTAGACCGTCTATGACGGCTAGAGAGTTTATTACGAGAAACACTACTTTCGAAGCGTCCGACAGAAATAATAAAATTCGCCAGATATCCCAACTTCTTAACTCTCTTTTATCATCTAACGAAGCTACATTTATTATAGATGATGGTGGAGTATTGGACGACGCTGGCGCATTACAATCGGAAATTGATGATATTGTATCGAACTTGGAAACACGACCGCACCCACCGGTAATATTCATTGCTCCAAGAATGATTCCTGAAAAACACAGGCGGCGTGAAAAAGATATATCATATCTATCATTGCGGTCTCTACGACCAGAATATAGCAAACGTTTGATGCAGAGGCTGCTGCGAGACAAAGATATTTCTGTGGCGACAGATCAGCTAGATAATCTTGTTGATCTTACAGACGGGCACCCATTTAATTTCTATAAGATAATCGAGGAAGTTAGCGCGCTGGGGACTGATGCCTTTCTCGCTGATTCGGCGGGGTTTATAGACTGGAAACATAGGCAATCTTCACAATATATTTCGCGAATAAATCTGAGTGATCAGGATATAGTTATATTGGGTGTCCTCAATATAGTGCCCGAGGTGGATTTCGGGGCAATATGTGATGCTACCAGTATAAAAGCCTCTGAGGTTAGCGAGGCTCTTTCTAAACTTTCAGACTTGCACGTTGTTGAAGCTAAAAATGCCACGTTCAAGATTTCCCCGGCTCTGCGGATTGCCGTTGAGCGCGACAAGCGAATCGGCTTGCTTGGTCCGTCAAGGGCCCGCGCTGTTGAGGCAATTGCGGCTTCGCTTTCTGTTAGGCTTGAGGAAGGTACCGCTTCAATAGTTTTGGCCAATGCTGCTGTCATCAGCGCTTTGGAGACCGGGAAGACGCTCCCGCAGATAATTAACGCTTTACTTTTACCCTCTCATTACGTGTGGTTGTCGAAGCGAAAGTACGACGAAAGGGCCTTTGAAGAATGTATTAGACTGGCGACAGAAGCATTGAAAGGTAGAGCTCGACTATCAACCGGTGGCACAATAGCGGCATGCAGATTTAAGTGTCTCGCCGCCGCGCGGACTGGTAGGTCGGGAGATTTCAAAGATGGTATGGAGATACTACAGTCTGTCGCTGTTTCTGATTTTGCTAGAAGCAATGTATATTTTCTTATCGGATTCGAAGCTCGTCTAAATGGTCGGCTGCCTATAGCTGAGGATAATTTCCGCAAATCATTCGATCTTTCGCCGGGAAATACGTCTGCCTCTAGGGAGTTGGCTGCGGTTTGCTTGGCACGTGGAAACCTTGATGAGGCCGAAAGGTATGCTCGTGTTGCATATAGTCAAGCCCCCACAAACCCCTACTTTCTAGATATATTGATATCGACGTTAATTCGAAAATATGGGAATAAAATCGAGTATCGAGTGGACATTGAGAGGTTATTTGATGATCTTGAAGCAGTCGGGGATGAAGATGGGAGGTCTTTCTATACGACCAGAAAAGCTGAATTTGAGCTTCTTTGGGGAGATAAAATGGAGGCTCTCCGCCTTATTGACGAGGCTATTCTTAAAACCCCCCATATATTTGAAGCTAGAAGAATTCGTGCAAAGATAAAAATTAAGGTTCGCGATTTCAATGGTGCAAATAGTGATATTAGATGGATGAATGATCGAGTTTATAAAAATGATAATTTTGAGAGAAGAACTAATTATAGGGACTTTATCGAAGTAAAGGCAGAATATTTGACGGAGGTTGGTGAGTTTGGTGAGGCTAAGTCTATATATGACGATAGAAATGTATTTAGTAATGAGGAAAGACTTGAGGCTGTCCGCCTAATTGAAATTGCGCAGGCATATAAGCGAAAGCCCTAAAAGTACCCCTCCATAACCTCCCAAACCCCCTCCCCGATCTCGATCCCCTCGATCGTCGCCACCCCCCGCAGCCCCAGGCTGCTCGACAGGAACGCCTCGCTGGCGCGCGCCAGGTCGAGCGGCATGATCGCGCGTTCCTCCGCGCCCCTGGCGATCAGCTCGGCGCGCATGACACCGGGCAGCGCGCCGTCGGCCGCGCGCGGGGTGACGAGGCGGCCGTCGAGGACGATGAACAAATTGGCGATGGTCGCCTCCGCCACGCGGCCCACCGTGTTGAGCAGGAGCGCCTCGTCGGCGCCGCGCGCCGCCGCCTCCTGCCGGGCGATGATGTTGTCGAGATAGTTGGTGGACTTGATGCCGGCCAGCGGCGAGTGCTCGTTGCGCCGCGTCGTGCGCGAGACGATGCAGTGGGCCGGCCCGCGCTCGGGCGGCGGCGGCCCCGCAGTCACGATGACCGTCGGCGTCGCGTCGGCCGGCGGCAGCACGCCGCGCGGCCCCGCCCCACGCGTCACCGTCAGCCGCGCCACGCCGTCGGAAAGCCCGTTGGCCGCCATCGTCTCGGCGATGATCGCGGCCGCGTCGAACTCCGGCAGCTTGAGGCCGATCACCCCGGCCCCGTGGGCGAGCCGTGCAAGATGCGCGGGAAGCCGCCTTGCCTCGCCGTTCTCAAACAGGATCGTCTCGAACAGCCCGTCGCCCAGCGTCAGCCCGCGGTCGAGCGGGGAGATCGCCGCCTCCCCGGCCTCGCGCAGCCGCCCGTCGAGCCAGATCTTCACGTTGCCTCCCCGCGCCCTGCCCGCATGAGCGGCCGCATCTTGAGCATCGCCTCGTCGTATTCGGCGGCCGGGTCGGAGTCCGCCACGATGCCGCCGCCCCCTTGCGCGATCAGCGTGCCGCTCGCCCGGACCAGGGTGCGGATGACGATGCTGGAGTCCATCGCCCCGTCGAAGCCGATCCACAGGATGCTGCCACAATAGGCGCCCCGCCGCGAGGGCTCGAGTTCGCGGATGATCTCCATCGCCCGGATCTTCGGCGCCCCCGTGATCGACCCGCCCGGAAAGCACGCGCGCAGAAGGCCGACCGGCCCCGTCCCCGGCTTCAGCCGCCCCCGCACCACCGAGACCAGATGATGCACCGAGGCGAACGTCTCGATGCCGCAGAGCACCGGCACGTTCACCGAGCCGATCTCGCAGACCCGCCCCAGATCGTTGCGCAGCACGTCGACGATCATCAAATTCTCGGCGTTGTCCTTGACGCTCGCCTGCAGCTCGGCGGCGAGCGCCGCGTCCCTCGCCGGGTCGGCGTCCCGCGCGCGGGTGCCCTTGATCGGCCGCGTCTCGACGTTGCCGGCCGCGTCCAGCGACAGGAAGCGCTCCGGCGAGGCGCTCATCAGCGTGTAGTCGCGCCCGCATTTGACCATCGCCGCGAACGGCGCGGGGCTCAAGCCCCGCAGCCGCCGGTAGAGCGTGAAGTCGTCGAGCCCCGCCGGCGCCTCGGCCAGAACCCGCTGGGTGATGTTGGCCTGAAAGATGTCGCCGGCCGCGATGTAGTCGATGGTCCGCGCGATCGCGGCCTCCGCCTGCCCGCGCGTCTGCTCCGTGCGCCACTCCGCCCGCGCCGCCATGTCCGGCTCGGGCAGCGTCTCCGCCGCCCCGGCGACCCGCGCCGCCAGCCGGTCGGCCGCCGCCGCCTCCCCCATCACCCAGGCGCGCCGCGCATGCACGTCGAAGGCGATGACGGCGTCGTAGATCCCCACCGCCATCTCCGGCATGCCCAGCGGGTCCGCCGCCGGCGCCGGCAGGCGTTCGAGATGCCGCCCCGCCTCGTAGCCTACGAACCCGACCGCCCCGCCCGCGAACGGCGCCGGCAGCGCCGCGTCATGCGTCCGCCGCGCGCCCAGCTCCCGCTCCAGCACGGTGAACGGATCGCCCGCGACCGCCGCCCCGTCCACGCGCACGCCGTCGTCGTCGGCCACGACGATCCGGCGCGGCTCCGCCACGATGTACGAATACCGCCCCCGCGCATCCGCCGCCGCGCTGTCCAGCAGCGCCGCGAACGCGTCCCCCGCGAACGGGGCGAACGCCGCGACCGGCTCGATATATGGAATCCCGACGACCTTCATCGCCGCCGTCATACGCCACCCGGGGCAAGTTGCGCGAGCCCCAAGCCGCCCCGCCTCTTTCCCCTCCCCCCTCGTGGGGGAAGCCGGGAGGGGGCCGGCACGCGGACCGCGTGGCGGAAAACAGCCCCTCCACCTCCGTTCGTCCCCGCGAAAGCGGGGACCCAGCCCTGCCACGAGCACCCTGCCTGCCGATCGCTGGATTCCCGCTTTCGCGGGGAATGACCGGAGGATAGTCCACCCCCCTCGCCAACCCGCCGGACTCCCCCCATATTGCGCCAATGGCCCGAAGCACCCCCATCAAGAAGCACGGCCGCCCCGCCGGCATGGAAGAAGCGCCCCAGGCTCCGTTCGCCCAGGACGCGACAGGGAAGCCGGAAGACTTCAATCTCGACGACTTCCTCCCGAAGCCCACGCGCGCCAAGGCCTCCCGCCCGCCGCGCGCGCCGCGCATCGAGGGCAACGAGGGCGCCGACCTGACCGGCCCCGAAGGCTCCGCCGCCGCCGTCGCGGTGCAGAACGTCGAGGCGCTGCTGGCGCGCGGCCGCCCGTTCTACGTCCCCGACGATGCCCCCGACTGGGTGCCCCATCGCCCGGCCCGGCCGGAGAAGTCCGAGGGCGGCGTGCCGCTCAGGATCGTCTCCGACTACGAGCCGCGCGGCGACCAGCCGACCGCCATCGCCGAGCTCGTCGCCGGCGTGCGCGCCAACGAGGACGACCAGGTCCTGCTCGGCGTCACCGGCTCCGGCAAGACCTTCACCATGGCCCACGTCATCGAGGCGACCCAGCGCCCGGCGCTCATCCTCGCCCCCAACAAGACGCTGGCCGCCCAGCTCTATGGCGAGTTCAAGTCCTTCTTCCCGGACAACGCGGTCGAGTATTTCGTCTCCTACTACGACTACTACCAGCCGGAGGCCTACGTCCCGCGCACCGACACCTATATCGAGAAGGAATCCTCCATCAACGAGCAGATCGACCGGATGCGCCATTCCGCCACCCGCGCCCTGCTCGAGCGCGACGACGTCATCATCGTCGCCTCCGTCTCCTGCATCTACGGCATCGGCTCGGTCGAGACCTACACCGCCATGACCTTCTCGCTGAAGGTCGGCGAGCGCGTCGAACCAGCGCCAGCTTCTCGCCGATCTCGTGGCGCTGCAGTACAAGCGCAACGACGCCGCCTTCCAGCGCGGCGCCTTCCGCGTGCGCGGCGATACCGTCGAGATCTTCCCCGCCCATCTGGAGGACCGCGCCTGGCGCGTCTCGCTGTTCGGCGACGAGATCGAGTCCATCGTCGAGTTCGACCCGCTCACCGGCCACAAGACCGGCGAGTATTCCTCGGTGAAGGTCTACGCCAACTCGCACTACGTCACCCCGCGCCCGACGCTCAACCAGGCCGTCAAGGGCATCAAGTCCGAGCTCAAGACCCGGCTCGACGAGCTGAACCGCGCCGGCCGCCTCCTCGAGGCCCAGCGCCTGGAGCAGCGCACCGTCTTCGACCTCGAGATGCTGGAGGCCACCGGCTCCTGCGCCGGCATCGAGAACTACTCGCGCTATCTCACCGGCCGCGCGCCCGGCGAGCCGCCCCCCACCCTGTTCGAATATCTCCCCGACAACGCGCTGGTCTTCGTCGACGAGAGCCACGTCACCATCCCCCAGATCGGCGGCATGTATCGCGGCGACTTCCGCCGCAAGGCGACGCTGGCCGAATACGGCTTCCGCCTGCCCTCCTGCATGGACAACCGCCCGCTGCGCTTCGAGGAGTGGGACGCCATGCGCCCGCAGACCGTCGCCGTCTCGGCCACGCCGGGCACCTGGGAGATGAACGAGACCGGCGGCGTCTTCGCCGAGCAGGTCATCCGCCCCACCGGCCTCATCGACCCGCCCGTCGAGGTCCGCCCCGCCGGCAGCCAGGTCGACGACCTGCTCGACGAGGTCCGCCAGGTCGCGCTGAAGGGCTACCGCACCCTCGTCACCGTGCTCACCAAGCGCATGGCCGAGGATCTCACCGAATACCTGCACGAGCAGGGCATCCGCGTGCGCTACATGCATTCCGACATCGACACGCTGGAGCGCATCGAGATCATCCGCGACCTGCGCCTCGGCGCCTTCGACGTCCTCGTCGGCATCAACCTCCTGCGCGAGGGCCTCGACATCCCCGAATGCGCGCTCGTCGCCATCCTCGACGCCGACAAGGAAGGCTTCCTGCGCTCCGAGACGAGCCTGGTCCAGACCATCGGCCGCGCCGCGCGCAACGTCGACGGCAAGGTCATCCTCTACGCCGACCAGGTCACCGGCTCGATGGAGCGCGCCATGGCCGAGACCAGCCGCCGCCGCGAGAAGCAGCTCGCCTGGAACGCCGAGCACGGCATCACGCCGGAATCGGTCAAGCGCAACATCGCCGACATCATGGGCTCGATCTACGAGGCCGACCACGTCACCGTCGGCGCCGGCCTTGCCGAAACCGGCGCCACCTACGGCCACAACCTCCGCGCCGTCATCGACGACCTGACCAAGAAGATGCGCGAAGCCGCCGCCAACCTGGAATTCGAGGAAGCCGCCAGACTCCGCGACGAGGTCAAGCGGCTGGAGCAGGTGGAACTGGAGACGAGTGAGGGCGACGCCGTCTCCCACGCCGAGACGGTGGCCGGCGCGGGCAGCTCAGCAGGGGGCGAGGGTACCGACGGTCAACAAGAGGCGAGGAGCGCCGCAGGCGCGACAGGGAAGCAAAATGAGCCGACAGGGACTAAGACGAGGGCCCGCAAGAACACGCTGGACGAGATGACGATCGGGCGGACGGAGGTGCCGAGGGGGAGGAGGCGGTGACAGCAGTAAATCGAACTCCGGACGGGAACATAATGTGAACATTTGGCTTGACTTTTGTCCCCTCGTACGCATCCATAGCCGAAGCGAATTTGGAGGGAATTTTGATGTCTGATGCAGCGGCCGATTTTCTTAGTTTCGCCGCCGGCCAAAAATTCAGGACTGTTCTAGCTGACCCTCCTTGGCAATTTACGAATTGGACGGGGAAAGTGGCTCCGGAGCATCGGCGACTTTCCCGGTATGGAACGATGACCACAGCCGAGATCGCTGCTCTGCCCGTCCGCGAGGCGGTGGCGGACCCTGCCCATCTTTATCTGTGGGTACCAAATGCGCTACTGCCCGATGGAATAGATGTACTCCGCGCCTGGGGGTTTGAATACAAATCAAACATCGTCTGGCACAAAGTCCGAAAAGACGGCGGGTCTGATGGTAGGGGAGTTGGTTTCTATTTTCGTAATGTCACGGAAGTCATTCTGTTTGGCACGCGCGGCAAGAACGCCCGGACGCTCGCACCGGGACGGCGACAGGTGAACTATATTGCCACGCGAAAACGTGAGCACTCGCGCAAGCCAGATGAACAGTATTCGATTATTGAATCCTGCTCACCTGGCCCGTATCTAGAGATGTTTGCACGCGGCACGCGCGCGAATTGGAAGGTATGGGGAAATCAGGCAAACGAAAGCTATCGCCCCACATGGGACACTTATGCGCACCACTCTCAAGCGCACGTCATCGCTGCTGAGTAGTGTCGGATGGCTCCGCCCAGTCATTGACCGCTGCAGGAGTGATCCCAACGGCCAGAATTGGACACCCCCCATTTCGGCCAGCATTAAGCCTGTACAGAAGTTTGCCCATCCAAGTCGTCGATGCCCCATACTTCTGGATCGTAGGCCTATCGCGCCCGTCTCGTAGCCGCTCAACTTCACCTGATCGGGTGAGCGCTGGACCAACACCCCTGAACACGTCATTCATCGACAAGCTACGTGTCACCAAAACTCCGACATCTATTGCGCCAGACAGAAAGAAAGCATTCATTGCGTAAAGATCTCGATCAAATGTCTGGTCCTTGGAGTTCCACTCCAAGTCAAATGCCACCTTTCCCTTCACATAATCTATTTTATGCCCATCAAGGTACTTCTCTCGCTTAATTTCTCGGGTGCGGGCACCCATGACCGATCGCCCAGACAGCGTCTTTCGGACTTCTTCGCGCCAAGCAAGTGTGACCGATAGATCAGCACTAATGATCGTTTCATGCCAAGCCAGCGGTCGCAGCAGTTGAGAAAACAGCTTGGGAATTTGGGATTCGTTCCCACCTGCAGTACGGATCATTGCCGTCGATATCGTGAACTTTCGAAGAGCATCAAGGATTTCTGCAAACTCTGCAGCATGAGCCTCCGCAAGAATGACCGCCGCGTTTCGGTAGCTGATAATCTCATACTTATCGCGAATATCAGGGGGTATCTTTGCTTCAACAATCACCGCCGGATCGGCGGCATCGTTAGGAACAAGAGATACGTCGTTAGGGGTGGAAAGATTCCCCTCCGCGTCCCCCTCCGCGTCAGCCTCATTGTATTCGTCGCTATCGCCCGTCATTGGTACCAAGTTAGCGACTTTAGCGCCGAACACAAACCCTGGGCGGCGTCGCAACCTACCCCCCCCCCCTCACCCATAAACCTCCGCCACCCCGTACCCCTCCGACAACGCCTTCAATATCCCGTCCTTGTCGGCGATGAGCGCGCGCCCCTCATACACCCCCGTCTGGTGGACCGAACGTCGCGCCGTCGGCCGGCACCAGGAGCGGCAGCGACTGGTTCGCCTCGCCCGCCAGCGCGATCACCGCCCGTCCCCCACACACTCCGTTCGTCCCCATGCAATCCCCGGATCAAGTCCGGGGAGGGACCCCAGCCCTCCAAAGGCGTGGCGCCTGCAGCATCCCTGGGTCCCCGCGTTCGCGGGGACGAACGGAGAGGAATGACCTCGGCCCCACCCTCCGCTCATTCCGGCGAAGGCCGGAATCCAGATCGGCGCCCCCGCCACGGCCGAAAAAGCTGAACAAAATCCCACCCGAAAATCCAATACCCCATTCCCCTCAATCCCTTGGCATTTTCCCGCCCCGATTTTATTCACCATCCCCAAACCCGGGTTAGACTCCCCCTCATCTTCCCCATCGGGGGGCGGTGTCCGGATCCGACACGGGCTCTCGCGGGGAAGGGCGGCGCGTCCGTTCCTGCCCTGTCGGGGGCGGGAGCCGGCGGGGCCGTCCGGGCCGTCCGTCCCGTACTATGGCGGGGCTGCTCCATCGAGGGCTTAAGGCGGCCGGGCCAGTTCCGAACTCTCCCGATGGAGAGGGTGGGACCGTCAGGCGGGGCTAGCCCTCCGCCGCCCGTGCCGCTGAAGCGCGGTTCCCGGACAATGGCCGAAAATCGCCGCGGCGGGCGCTTTGCGGAGCGCCATACAAACCAACTGATGAGGTGCTTCGAAAAGCGCCCGCGCCCCCGGCCAGGCTGAGCCTGGACCCTCCCACACCCCGGCCTCGGAAACGAGGCGCGGCAAGGATGGAGGCTGCGTGAGTGCCTGGCATCACCGCTACTCCCTACTCACCCCCACCCCCACCCCAGAAAGGACCACCCCATGCCCCAGACCCCCGAACTGCGCGCCGCCCAGGAGCGAATGGACGAGGAGGCCCGGCAGGCGCGCGAGTTCCGCCGCGATCTCGCCACCCGCTATCTCCGCCTGTACGAGACCTGCCACCGGCCTGCGTGCCGCCGTGCGCGCGCCTGCGTCGGGCCGGGAATTCCCGCCTGCATCTACGAGCAGAAGCGCGATTACGAGCACAAGCTGCCGGCGGTGAGGCGCGCCCTGATCGCGGAGTATGAACGCATGGACGCCGCCGCCGGGCTGACCGGGGACGACGGCTGAACCCGCGCGCGAAGGCCCGCGACGACCAGCCGCGCAACCCTTCCCCGGCTGTCCGCGTTGCATCTCCCGGCCCCCGCGGCGACAATCCGCGGAATCGATGCAACGGCAAGGAGGATCGCCACATGGCCATGACCCGCAAGGACGAGGAACGCTATCTCGCGAAGGACGAGCGCGATCTGGTCGCGAAGACCCACCAGCCCGAGCTCGGCGGCATCGACGACGGCGAACTGGCGAAGCTGCGCGGCCTGATCCGCGACCGGCGCGACAAGGCGCGCAACGTCGCCGCCCGCCAGCGCCGCGAGATCCGCGGCAAGGCGCGCAAGCCGCAGGGCAACGAGGCCGCCCGCGACGACGCCGGCTCGCGCGTCAAGCTCGCCCTGCTCGCCCAGGCCATGAAGCGCCTGAACAACGAGGCCAACCGCCGCGGGCGCAAGTCGGATCGCGCCGCGATGGTCTCGGGCATGCGCGAGTTGCTCGAGCGCAAGAAGGCGGCGAAGTCGAGCCGGCCGAAGTCGCGCACCGCGGGGAAAGGCATGAAGGCGAACCCTTCCGATGTCCGCGAGCAGCTCACCGACCCCCGCGAGGTCGGCCGCGTGTCCCAGGCCATGAAGAAGGCGCAGGCCAGGCGGGATTCGAAGTAGCCCCCATACCCCTGCGGGAGGGCGGGACCGGAACTCCGATTTCCCCGACTGTTGCAGCCCTGCAATTGCGGAAAATCGCGACTCGATGCAGAACCTGCCGCGATTTCGTGCGTTGCCGACATGAACCTCGCGCGCCGTCGGCGCGTCGAAGCGGTAATGCGAACAGTTCAGGGACCACCCGCTCCATGCCCTCGCCGCTCATGACCCGCGCCGCCGTGTCGGCGCTCGCCGCCGGCATCTTCGCCGCCGTCGTCGGCCTCGCCTTCGTCGATCTCGGCATGGGCTCCGCCGACGCCGCGGCGCCCGCCGTCGAGGCGCCGGCCGCCGATTGCGACGCCCGCGTCGCCCGGGCCGAGACGTCGATCGCCGTGACGCTCGTCTCCCTCGGCAGCGTCCAGTCGGCCTCGGCCCCCGCGCGCTGCGAGGCCTACCGCAACCACCTCGCCACCCTGACCGACGCCGGCCGCGCCTATGGCGCCTGCCTCACCGGCTTCCAGCGTACCGAGATGGTCGCCCAGTTCGACCTCGCCGCCCGCGACTGGCAGGGCGTGATCGCGGACGTCTGCGCGAAAAATTGATCGGGTCCGCCCGGAACGCGCCACATTCAAGGCCGTTGATTAAGCCTCTTCCCGGCGTTCATGGGGATCGCGCGCCGGTGGACGGATCTGCGCCCGCGCGATCTGGGCACGACCACGGACGCGCCGTCTCGTGACAATGGAGTTTCGAGATGAGCATCGTCGAAAAACTGGCGCCCGCCTCCATGGCGGTCGCCATGACTGCGGCTCTCATGTTCGCCGTTCCCCTCCCCGCTAACGCCTCGCCCCTTTCGGGCATCGCCAGCACCACCATCAAGACCATCGCCTCCGGCTCGCCGGTCCACCAGGTCCAACACGGCGGCGGTGGCGGCGGCCGCGGCAGCTTCGGTGGACGCGGCTCGGGTGGCGGCGGCCGGGCCGCGATGTCGGGTGGCGGCCGTAGCGGACACTACTGGCGCGGCGGCGGCGGTGGCGGCGGTCGCAGCGGCTGGCACGGCGGCGGCTATCGTGGCGGCAGCTGGGGCAGCCATCGCGGCGGCTATCGCGGCAACTATGCGCGAGCCTACCGCGGCAACTACGGACGCGCCTATCGAGGCGCCACCTGGGGCGGCAACCGCGGCTACTGGGGCGGTAATCGCGGCAACTACTGGCGCGGCGGCCATGGCGGGCGCGGATACCACAACGCCTACTGGCGGCGCGGGTACGGCAACGGCTATTACGGGCGCCGCTACGGCTACTACCCCGGCATCTGGGGGTTCGCCGCCGGCGCCGCGGTCGGCAGCGCGCTGACCTGGCCCTATTACGAGGACTACGGCTACTACGACTATTCCTCCACGGCGCCCGGCTACGGCTATCCCGGAGGCTGGGAGGCCTGGTACGCCCACTGCTCGGCCAAGTACCGGTCGTTCGACCCGGCCACGGGCACCTATCTCGGCTACGACGGCAACCGGCATTTCTGCCGCTGAGTCACGTTCGGGACCGTCCGCCGCCCTCCCGCCGCGGAGGGCGGCCCGGCCGGCCCTCTCGGGCCGAAAGATTGATCACGCCCGGAACCTGCCACATTAAAATCCGTTCATGCTGCATTCAGCCGGCGCCCCCTAGGAGTGGTGCCATCGGACGGATCGGCGCCCGCGTGCACTAGGCAACAGCCACGGACGCGCCGTCTCGCGACAGCGGAGTTTCGAGATGAGCAGTGTTACCAGGTTTGCCGCCGCCGGCATGGCGATCGCCATGACCGCGGTATCCCTTTCCCCCGCCGCCGCCGCCCCGATGGCGGCCTTCGGCGGAGCCGCCGCGAAGTCCGCGGCCGAACTGTCCCAGGTCGATGAGGTCGGCTACCGTCACCGCGGTTACTATCGCCGGGGATATGGCGGCGGCGACGCGCTGGCCGCCGGTGCGCTCGGCCTGGCTGCCGGCGCCTTGATCGGCGGCGCTCTGGCGCAGCCGCGCTACTACTACGCCCCTCCGCCGCCCCCGCGCGTCTACTACCAGCCCGCGCCGGCCTACGGCTACGGCTATACGCCGCCCATGTGGTCGGCCGACTGGTATTCCTACTGCGCCTCGAAGTACCGCTCGTTCGATCCGTCCTCGGGCACCTACCTCGGCTACGACGGTTATCGGCACTACTGCCAGTAGCCCCCGCCCTCCCCCGCGACGTCGGCCTCCCTCCCGTACCGGAGGGCGGCTTGCGTTCGCGACCCGGCTGGAATATCCAGCCCTTCCGCCACGTTATCGCCCTGTTCTGAAGGCAGTTGGCCGGAAGGTTCCGACCCACAAGGCGGTCCGGGGGAGTTCCCGATGCGACATCTGTATCTGCCGCTGGCGGTGACGCTGGCGTTTCTCGCTGCCGCATGTGTGCCGGCGAGCGCGCCGCAGGCCGGTGCCACGATGCCGCCTGTGGCCGGCCAGTGCGGCCGCGCCTCGTGGTATCAGATGACGAGCCGCACCGCGTCCGGTGAGCGCGCCAACCCCAACTCCATGGCCGCCGCGCACCGCACCCTGCCCTTCGGCACGAAGGTGAAGGTCGAGAACCTGAACAACGGCCGCACGGCGGTCGTGCGCATCAACGACCGCGGCCCCTTCGTTCGGGGCCGCGTCATCGACGTGACCAGGGCCGCCGCCGACGAGCTCGGCTTCCGCAGCGCCGGCCACGCCCCGGTCCGCGTTACCGTGCTCGACGATGGTGTACAGACCGTGAGCTCTTGTTAAGGCGGCTTAACCCTGGCGTGCAGGAAGCTGTTGCGCGGCCGGCCATTTTACGCTCATAGTGCTCTTAGCCGGCCATCCCGAGGGGGGGTGAGCCCTCGGTTTTTTGGCTTGAGGACTGCTGCCTTTATGCAGCTTGAGATTGCCTTCCCCGAAAATCTGAGAAGCCGGGTCGTACGTCGCGGCCCTGGGTCTTGGTATGGAACGACGTTTTCGGGAAAGGAGATTTCCCCATGCGCCAGAACGGCACCGTAAAGTTTTTCAACCACTCGCGCGGTTTCGGCTTCATCACCCCTGACACGGGTGGCAAGGACGTCTTCGTCCACATCACCGCGCTCGAGCGCTCCGGCCTGCCGGCGCTGGCCGACGGCACCAAGGTGACCTTCGAGATCGAGGAAGACCGTCGCGGCCGCGGCCCGCAGGCGACCGCCATCGAACTCTCCTGACGCGCACGCGCCTAGTGGACTTGAGTTCAGGCGCCGCCGGGGGCAACCCCGGCGGCGCTTCTGCGTTGGGCATTCGGTAGGGAGAATTTTCATGACCGACCGACTGATATCCTTCGATACGTCGAAGGTGACCCCCGAACATGATGCGCCGGCGCCCGACCGGCTGATCGAGGGCGCCCCGCGGTTCACCACCTGGAACCTCGACGAGGCCGACGACGGCAAGATGTTCTCCGGCATATGGGAATCGTCGCCTGGAAAGTGGCGCGTCGAATATGACGAGTGGGAGTTCTGCTCCATCGTGACCGGCGTTTCGGTACTGGAGGGCGAGGACGGTCGCCGGACCATGCTTCGCCCCGGAGACAGCATCGTGATAAGGCCCGGCTTCCGCGGCACCTGGGAGGTCGTCGAAACAACCCGGAAGTTATACGTCATACGCCTTTCCTGACGGTGGGCCCGCCGGCATCACCCCCGCTCCGGCGCGGATTTCGCTTGCCTTCAGCCGAGCGTTTGGCAATCTGATTCGCGAGGCTGGCCGACCAGACCGCCGGAATGGATCCAATGACGGGCGCTTGAGCGTGCCAGAAATGCCCTTCCCGATGACTTCTGTTCGTCTGCCTCGTCTTCGCGTCGCCGCTCCGTTCGCGGCGGCGTGCCTGCTGCGGGAAGGGAGAGCCCCATGCGCGTGAACGGTACCGTGAAGTTTTTCAATCAGTCCAAGGGTTATGGCTTCATTTCCCCCGACGACGGCGGCAAGGACGTGTTCGTTCACGTGTCCGATGTCGAACGGTCGGGCCTGCCGGTTGTCGACCAGGGGATGCGTGTGTCGTTCGAGACCGAACCCGACAAGCGCGGCAAGGGGCCGAAGGCCATCAACCTTCAGCTCGCGGAATAGCGTTTTCCGGCCGGACCCTGGGTCCGGCCGCCACATTCTACGGTGTCTGCGGTCGGACCGGTATCGGTCCGGCGCGATGTCAGGCTTTGGCCATCGTCTGACGGATCGCGCCGACGATGGCCGTCAGCACCGCCCCGCCGACGCCACCGCCCACGACATCGCCGATGATCGCGCCGAGATCCAGTCCGGCGCCGGACGCCGCCGTCGCGGCTGTCCCCATGAGCGCCATCAGCAACTGCCCTCCGACGCCGCCGCCGACGGCCCCGGCGATGGTGTTGCCCGCGGGCCCGAGGCTCAGGTTCTTGGAAGCGCCGCCGACTGCGTTGCCCGCAAGGGCGCCCGCGACGATCTGGATGATGAGGGGAACGAGGGACTCCATGCCCACCTCCATCGCGTCGGCCGCGCCCTCGGCGCCGTCACCGACGCATGCGAGAATTTTACCATGCAAGCCTCACCTAACGTAAGGTAATTCGCGCGCGTTCATAGTCTGAAGGGCGTATCCACCTCGACGAAGGCGTCCGGATAAAGGCCGTTGAAGTCCGTCCGGAGCGAAAGCGAGTAGGCTCCGATGTGGCCGACCTCGATCCAGTCGCCCGTCGCCACAGTCTCCGGCAGCCAGAACGGTCGGGACAGGATGTCCACGGAATCGCAAGTCGCGCCCATTATGCGAAACGGGACGATCTTCCGGGGATCGCCGGACGGGCGGATGCGCTCCGGGTCGGGGATCAGGTGGACGGGAAGCGTCAGCTTTCCGGTCCACGCGTCGGACAGGCTCGCCCAGATGCCATCGTTGATGTACAGCCGCCTGCCCTTCCTCAACAGCACGCGCACGATCACCGAGAAGGCCCGCGCGACCAGGGCCCGGCCCGGCTCGGCGATGAGGTCCACATCCGTGAAGCCCGTGCGCTCCATCGCCCGCGCAATACGCGGCAACAGTTGGGTCACCGGCGGCATCGCCGGTCCCGGCCGGCGCCGGTCGCGGGCGTAACGGGCCGGGAAGCCCCCGCCGATGTCGAGCGCGGCGAGATCCACGCCGGCCCGGTTGCGCACCCACTGGGCGGTCTTCAGCGCCTTCTCGTAGGCGTCGGCCTCCTCGACCTGGCTGCCGACGTGGAAGCACAGCCCCGCCTGCGCGCCCAGTCGCGACACCCGCTGCAGCAGTTCCGTCGCATGCCCGGGTGCCGCGCCGAATTTCCGCGACAGCTCATAGACCGCGTGCCCCTTCGTCGCGAGCCGGACGAACAGCGTAAGCTCGTCGATGGAGACGCCTGCCCCGCGCGCCTCGCGGATGATCTTGGCCACCTCGTTCTCGTGATCGACGGCGAAGTGCCGGATGCGATAGGCGGTGAGGGCCTCGCGTATCGCCGACGACGCCTTGACGGGATGCATGTAGTAGAGTTCCGCCTGCGGTGCGGCGGCCCTCGCCATGCGGAACTCTGCCGGCGACGCGACATCGAAAGCGCGGATGCCGGTGCGGGCGAGCGCATCGAGCACGAGGGGGTGCGGGTTGGTCTTGACCGCATAGGCGGTCTTCCCCGGGAAGGCTTCCACGAACGATTGGGCGTCGGCGTGAAGCGCTTCGGGCCGGAAGCAGTAGACCGGCTCGTCGGGCCACATGGCCATCGCGACCGCGCGGGCGCTCTGGAATTTGCGTAGCCCCGTTACAGGACGAATCGGAGCGGCGGCATCGCTGGCAGTCGTCATCGAAGGGGCATGTCCCGTCATACGGCGCCCGGGGACCGAGACGGCCAGGTCTCCGCGTTCGCCCCCATCGGCGCCGGTTCTAGGATCGATCGAGCGGAACCGCCGACGCTCGCCAATGCCAATTGGATAGCACGCGGAACGGTGGCCTTGAACCCGTCAGCCGCCCTGGACGGGCGGCATCGCCGCGCGGTCGAGGCGGCAGGCGCGCCCCGTCACGCCGGGACATGCCCGGAAATCGAGGCTGAATTGATCCATGCAGATCCGCACTTCGCGAAGTCTCTGGTGATCGCAGGTCACGGCGATCGCATCGCCCGACAGGCCCGGGTTGGTCTGGAGGAACGCCGATTCGACATCGGACGGCCGCACCATGCTGCGCAATCCCACGCTGGAGAAGATCGTGGGGATCGAGACGCGCGCCCGTGCGCGCCGGGTGGCCTCGAAGTAGCCTTCGGGCGTCATGCCGGAGCAGGTCCCGTGCTTCGTCCACTGGTGCCGGACAAGCCCCTCGCTCGGCATGATGTCCAGCATCGAGCGGACGATGCCTTCCGGCGCCCGGGCAGGCGAGGCTGGGCAGAACTCCGGCCAGCCTCTGTCATATTGCGGCCAGAGGCCGTGAACCACGAACGCGTAGGGCCGGCCGGTCGCACATTGCAGGCGGTCGGCGCCGGTGCCTTCGGCCTCGCAATAGGACGGCGACCAGGACAGGGACAGGACGAAGTAGTCGAAGTCGCCCGACACGTTGACGCCCGACTGCTGGGCTGCGGCGAAGGAAGGAGCCGAGATCGCCGCGAGGCCCAGCAGGGCCACGCGGAGCAGCCGGCGCAAACCGGTCACAACGGTCTCAGCATCCGGCAGTGCGGAGCGAAGCTCATGTCGCGGTCGCGACCGACGAGGCAGAACTCGACACCCCAGCCGACCCCCGCAAATCCCTGCTCGCTGCGCAGCCAGTAGACGAGTTCGTGGCTGATACCATCGCTGAGATAGGCCGTCGCGCTGCAGAATCGCGTGGCGATGATCGGCGGGTCCCACTGGCGGGTCGTCGTCTCGCGGGGATAGGCGATATGCGCCAGCCGGACCCCGGTGTGCCAATACTTCGCTTCGGCCTGGTTGAACTTGGCCATGATGCGGCCGGCCACCTGCGGCGATTCGCAGGCCGGTCCCAGCCAGGGGCCGGAGCGATGGGCCGAGGGGATGAAGGTGAAGTTGTCGCCGGATGCCGGCACCGACCAGCCGAGCGCCAGCGCCACGAACATCAGAGCGACGGAAAGCCTCGTCATGGTCGACCTCCTGGAAGCGACGTCGATACCATGCGTTCGTGACCGGCAACGGTCAAGGGCTGCCGCGCCCCGGCCAGCTCATGTCCGCCTACTGTTGCGGCAATGCCGACACGTCTCGGCCGGCTCAGCGAAAGCGGTAGGTGACGCCTGCCCGCAGGGTGTGGCTGTCGAACTCGGTCGAGAACGGATTGCCCGCGATCGTGCCGCTGGCGGAACCGAGGTCCGTGTAGAGGTATTCCGCGCGCGCGGTGAAGTTGTCGGTCAGCGCGGCCTCGACGCCGGCCCCAAGCGTCCAGCCGAATTCGGTGCTGCTCCGGGAGCCCCCGGGAACGCTGACTTCCACGCCGCCGGCCGCCAGGCCGCCGGTGCCGTAGACCTGGAAACGGTCGAACGCGTAGCCGGCCCGGCCGCGGAAGGTCGAGATCCAGTCCTGCTCCGCCGTGATCGGCGTGCCGGTGATCACCCTCGTCTCGTCGAGGTCGGTGAAGCTGATGTCGGCCTCGAGGCCGAACACGAAATTCTGAACCTGGGCGGCGACGCCGCCGAGGACTCCAAAGGAGAACCCGCTGGAGTCGAACGCGAAATTCGAGGACGGCGATCCATAGACCGTATCGAAGGAACTCCACGCGGCTCCGACCGTCGCGCCGCCATAGGCGCCCGACCAGTCATAGCCCATGGGCGCACCATAGGAGACGGGAGGAGGCGGCGTGAAATACGGGTCCGCCGCCTGCGCCCCGGTCAAGGGGGCGGCGAGAAGCAGCCCGGCTGCCGCACTCATCAGAACTTTCCGCATCGACTACTCCAAACTGTCGATCGCACCACGTACATCGTCCGTTTCTGAAACGGACAACCCTAACGAAGGGTTTCGCAACATGCTCAACAATCTGTTTATCTTATGGCCTCCGCGACGAAAAGGCCCGGGCTTGGAAAGCCCGGGCCTCTCGCTGCTTCGGTGCCCCAAAACAATCAGAACATGTTGAAGCGGTAGTTCAGGCCGGCGCGGATGACGTGGCCGTCCCAATCGAGACCGCCCGCGTCGACGCCGCCGAAGGTGTAGTTCTCGCTGCCGAGATCGACATAGAGATACTCGGCCTTGATCGAGAGGTTCTCGGTCAGACCGGCCTCGATGCCGGCGCCCAGCGTCCAGCCGGTGTGGGTGTTGGAGTCCGAACCGGCAGCCGATCCGAGCGGACCGGAGGTGGCGACGGACGCATCGATCGAGGCGATGGCGAGACCGCCGGTCGCGTAGATCAGCATGCTGTCGACCGCGACGCCGAGACGGCCGCGAATCGTCGCGAGCCACTCGTGCTCGACCGACGTGGAGAAGGTCTGGCCGGCGATGACCTCGGTGATGCCACCGTCGATGTCGGACCAGGACAGGTCGCCCTCGATACCGAACACGAACTGGTCGACCTGCCAGTTGGCACCGAGCGTGCCGCCGATCAGGGCGCCGTCGCCGTCGACGCTACCGCCAAGCGCGTCGTTGTAGTCGCCCCAGGCGTAGCCGCCGACGATACCGGCGTAGACGCCAGTCCAGTCATAGAAGCCAACGGGAGCCATGGGAGCCGGAGCGGCCGGAGGGGTGTAGGTCGGCATGTCGGCCGCGAACGCCGCGCCGCCTGCGAGCAGGCCGAAAGCGGCCACGCCGCCAATAAGAGAACGCTTAAGCATCTGAGCTCCTCAACACTCTAGGATTGTAGCCTAGGGGCAAGTCGCCTCGTGCCCCCAACCTGCGAACTACCTAGCGCATGCACGCGGTTAAGAATGTGTCAAAGAACACGTTCCACAGCCCCCGAGGTCACATTGAGCCGAAGTGTTGCCGCAAGGGCACACGTGTGACGTGTGCCAAAAAAGCGGCCCGGGCTGAGCCCGGGCCGCGAAACCGCCTTCAGGGAAGGTGGTGGATATGGGTTACCAGCTGAAGCGGTAGTTCAGGCCGGCACGCACGACGTGTGCGTCATAGTCGACCTCGGTGATCGCGCCACCGATGGTGTAATCCTCGCTTCCGAAGTCGGCGTAGAGATACTCCGCCTTGGCCGAGATGTTCTCGGTCAGGGCCGCCTCGATGCCGGCGCCCAGCGTCCAGCCCACATGGGTGTTGGAGTCGGAGCCGAGGCCCGGGATCTCGGCGTCGACGCTCGTGAAGGCCGCACCACCGGTACCGTAGATCAGGATCTGGTCCACCGCGAAGCCGAGACGGCCGCGGACGGTGCCGAACCACTTGTTCTCGGCGTTGACGACGACACCGGGAGCCGGCGCCGTGCTGCCGTCCATGTCGGCCCAGGACAGGTCGCCCTCGATACCGAACACGAACTGGTCGACCTGCCAGTTGGCGCCGACCGTGCCGCCGATCAGGGCGCCGTCACCGTCCATGCTGAAACCGCCGAAGTCGGGGTCGCCGACGCCGTATTCGCCCCAGGCGTAGCCCGCGTTGATACCGACATATACGCCGGTCCAGTCATAGGCGAACGGGGCCGGGGCCGGCTCCGCCATCGGCGGCGGCGTATAAGTCGGCGCGGGCATGTCGGCGGCGAATGCAGGCACCGCGATCATGAGGGCCGAGGCAGCAACGCCGCCGGTAAGAAACTTGCGAAGCATAAAAGCCTCCTCTCGATACTGAACTCAGGGTCCCGAGAGCCCCCGTCTTGCCGGAGCTCCCCGTCACGCATCTTTGCGTTGCCGTCTCATGCCCCCCTTTTGGAGGCCGAAATGTGGCGTCGACGAGGGCAAAACGTGGAATCTGCTTTGGCGTTCCGTAGGCGTTTCGATCGCGGTCTCGCTGTTGCCATGGGGCAACATCCCGAACCGCGATATCGGCTCATCCGGCGGCGTCGCGAGGTCGTATATGATGTCAATCGCGGATGAAGGACGATCGGTGGACATCGCCGATCCGAGAAGGGGAACGATGAATAAGGTCGCATTCGTCACCGGCGCCGCCCGCCGGATCGGCCGGGCAATCGCGCTCGAGCTCGCTGCGGCGAGCTTCGACGTGGCGCTGCATTTCCGTCAATCCAGGGACCACGCCGAGGCGCTGGCCGCCGAGATCGCCCGTGCCGGCCGGCGGGCCGCGCTGGTGTCGGGAGATCTCGGCGATGCGAACGCCCTCCCCGGCCTGATCGCGCAGGCCGCCGGCGCACTGGGACCGCTGACGGCCCTCGTCAACAACGCCTCGCTATTCGAGCCCGACGAGGCCATATCGCTCGATCCCGACCAATGGGACCGTCACATCGCCGTGAACCTCCGCGCGCCGGTCATCCTCGCCCGCCATTTCGCCGCGCAGCTTCCCGTCGGCGCCGAGGGAGCCATCGTAAATCTCGTCGATCAGCGCGTGATGAAGCCTACGCCGTCCTACTTCTCCTACAGCATCAGCAAGGCCGGGCTTTGGGCCGCCACACGGACACTCGCCCAGTCTCTCGCCCCGCGCATCCGCGTCAACGCCGTCGGCCCGGGCCCCACGCTGCCCAATCTTCGCCAGACGGACGAGGCGTTCCGCTTGCAGCAGGAGGCCGTGCTCCTGGGACACGGCGCCACGCCCGGAGAGATTGCCGCCGCCGTGCGGTTCCTGATCGAGGCGCCCTCGATCACGGGTCAGCTCCTGCTGGTCGACGGCGGCCAGCACCTCGCATGGGAGACACCCGAACGTCGTCGGCACTCGCGAATAGGCTCTCGTTGCGCCATATGATGGCGCGATGACCATCGAACCCGACCAGGACGGCAGGACAGGCCCGGCCGTCATCGCCGACGTGGTGAAGCGCCTGCCCAACGGGCCGGGCGTCTACCGCATGATGAACGCTGCCGGCAACGTCCTGTATGTGGGCAAGGCCCGCAGCCTGAAGAAGCGCGTCCAGAGCTACGCGCAATTCGGCGGCCAGTCGAACCGCATTGCCCGCATGATCGCCGAGACGGCATCGATGGAGTTCGTCTCGACGGCGACCGAGACCGAGGCGCTTCTGCTCGAGGCAAACCTCATCAAGCGCCTCAGGCCGCGCTTCAACGTGCTGATGCGCGACGACAAGTCGTTCCCCTATATCCTCATTTCCCGCGACCACGAGGCGCCGCAGATCCTGAAGCATCGCGGCGCGCGCACGCGCAAGGGCGACTATTTCGGCCCCTTCGCCTCTGCCGGCGCGGTCAATCGCACCCTCAACGCCCTGCAGCGCGCCTTCCTGCTGCGCTCCTGCTCCGATTCGGTCTACGAGAGCCGGACGCGGCCGTGCCTCCTGTTCCAGATCAAGCGCTGTTCGGCCCCCTGCACCGGCGAGATCGACCTCCCGTCATACGGCCGTCTCGTCGACGAGGCCGAGACGTTCCTGTCGGGACGCAGCCGGGCGGTGCGCGAATCGCTTGCCCGACAGATGGAGGAGGCCGCCGAACGGCTCGATTTCGAGAGCGCCGCGCGCTTCCGGGACCGCCTCGCCGCGCTCAGCCACGTGCAGTCCCACCAGGGCATCAATCCGCAGGGCATCGAGGAGGCCAACGTCTTCGCCTGCCATCAGGAGGGCGGGCAGACCTGCATCCAGGTCTTCTTCTTCCGGACCGGCCAGAACTGGGGCAACCGCGCCTACTTCCCCCGCGCCGACCGCTCCGTGCCGGCCGAGGAAGTGCTTCAATCCTTTGTCGCACAATTCTACGACGATACGCCCATCCCGAGGCTCGTCCTCCTGTCCCACGATTTCGAGGAGCGCGAACTGTTGGCCGAAGCCCTGTCCACCAGCGCGGGCCGCCGGATCGAGGTGTCCGTTCCGCGGCGCGGCGGCAAGCGCGGGCTCGTCGACCATGCGCTGGCCAACGCCCGCGAGGCGCTGGGCCGGCGGCTGGCGGAATCCGCGTCCCAGGCAAGGCTGCTGGAGGGTCTGGCGGAAGCCTTCGGCCTCGACGAGCCTCCACGACGCATCGAGGTCTACGACAACAGCCACATCATGGGCGCCAACGCCGTCGGCGCGCTGATCGTCGCCGGACCGGACGGCTTCGAGAAGGGCCAGTACCGCAAGTTCAACATCCGCTCGGAGGATCTCGCCCCGGGCGACGACTACGGGATGATGCGCGAGGTCCTGACCCGCCGCTTCACCCGCCTGCTGAAGGAAAGCGGTGGTTCGCGGGAGTCCGAAAGCGGCACGCCCTGGCCGGACCTCGTCCTCGTCGACGGGGGCGCGGGACAGCTCGCGGCGGCCCGGGGCGTGCTCGCCGAACTCGGCATCGAGGATGTGCCTCTCGTCGGCGTCGCCAAGGGCCCGGACCGCGACGCCGGGCGCGAGGTGTTTCACATTCCCGGCCGCGAGCCGTTCCGCCTGTCGCCACGCGACCCAGTGCTCTATTTCGTCCAGCGCCTGCGCGACGAGGCCCATCGCTTCGCTATCGGCTCGCACCGTGCGCGCCGCACGCGGGCGCTGACCGCCAACCCGCTTGACGAGATTCCGGGCATCGGCCCGACCCGCAAGCGCGCGCTGCTCAACCACTTCGGCTCGGCCAAGGCCGTCAGCCGCGCCGGACTGACCGATCTGGAGGCGGCGCCGGGCATCAGCGCCGCGATGGCCCGGCAAATCTATGATTTCTTCCATGAACGCCACGATTGAGCCCCAAATCCGGCTAGTCTCGGAAGCGTTGGATAACCACCCGCCTTTTGGGCGATTGACGGAACCCGGCCGGCATGGTCACTGAAGGCATGACGAGCAGCGCGAGCCCGTCCCGCAACCACACGCTGTCCCTGCCGAATCTGCTCACTTACGGGCGGATCGCGGCGGTGCCTGCGCTCGTGGCCTGCTTCTACCTGGACGGCTACTACGCCAACTGGATGGCGCTCGCGATCTTCGTCGCCGCCAGCATCACCGACTTCCTCGACGGCTATCTCGCGCGCGCCTGGCAGCAGCAGTCGGCGCTCGGACGCATGCTCGATCCCATCGCCGACAAGCTGTTGGTCGCCGCCTCCCTCATGATGCTGGTGGACGCCAACACGATCGGCGGCTGGTCGCTGCTCGCCGCCATCGTCATCCTGTGCCGGGAGGTTCTGGTCTCGGGCCTGCGCGAATACCTCGCCGCTCTTCGCGTCAGCGTTCCCGTCACGCAGCTCGCCAAGTGGAAGACGACGCTGCAGATGATCGCCATCGGCTTCCTTCTGGCCGGCCCCGCGGGCGACCAGATCGTGCCCGGCACCACCCTCATAGGTCTGACGCTGCTCTGGATTTCGGCAATTCTCACCCTCTATACGGGTTGGGACTATTTCCGTGCCGGTATCCGGCACGCCATCGAGGAAGAAGCGTGAGGGTTCTCTACTTCGCCTGGCTGCGCGAGCGCACGGGCCGCGCCGAGGAAGAGATCGAGCTGCCGCCGGAGGTCGCCACCGTCGGCGACCTGATAGGCTGGCTTAAGCGCCGCGGGCCCGAGTTCGAGCACGCCTTCGAGAACGACGCCGTGGTCCGCGCCGCCGTCGACCGGACCCATGCCGGCCGCGACGCCCCGCTGAACGGCGTCCGGGAAGTGGCCTTTTTCCCGCCAATGACCGGCGGCTGACCATGTCCGCGCGGCCGGACGTTCCAGTCACGATCCGCGTGCAGCCCGGTCCGATCGACCTCGCGGCGGAACCCGCTCGCCTCTCGCGCCTCGACGAAGCCGGCGCCGTGGTCGCCTTCACCGGCATATGCAGGTCGGAGGCCGGGCGCCTGGCCGCGCTCGAACTCGAGCATTACCCGGGCATGGTCGAGGCGGAACTTGAGCAACTCGTGGCCGAGGCCGTCGCCCGCTGGCCGCTTCTCGGCGCCGCCGTCGTTCATCGCCACGGACGTGTCCTGCCCGGCGAGACGATCGTCCAGGTGGTCACGGCGTCGAGCCACCGGGCGGCGGCATTCGAGGCGGCCGCGTTCCTGATGGACTGGCTCAAGACCAGCGCTCCGTTCTGGAAGCGCGAGATTCTGTCCGACGGCTCCGTCGGCGATTGGGTCGAGGCGCGCGACAGTGATGGCCTCGCCGCCGGCCGGTGGCAGGCCGGGAAGGCCGCGGAATAGCGGCCATGCATCTTCGGACCTCGACTGAGGGGGCCGCCGTCAACATCTGAGTGGGGCCCGACCTTCTCCGCTCCGACCCGGACTGCGACATGACCAGCGCGACCGCGACCGCCATCCGGCGGGACATGCCCGGCTTTCACGAATTCGTCGCCCTGGTCGCCGTCTTGATGGGCATGACCGCCCTGTCGATCGACATCATGCTGCCGGCGCTGCCGCTCATCGACGAGGCCTTCGCCATCGCCGACCCGAACGATCGCCAGCTCGTGGTGACGGCCTATCTTCTCGGCTTCTCGGCCGGTCAGATCGTCTATGGCCCGTTGTCCGACCGTTTCGGCCGCCGCCCCGTGCTGCTTGCGGGCCTCGCGATCTACGCGCTCGCCTCGCTCGCGACGGTGCTGTCGGGCAGCTTCGCGGCGCTCCTGGCCGCACGCGTCCTGCAGGGGATCGGCTGCGCCGCGCCACGCGTCGTCGCCATGGCCGTCGTCCGTGACGTCTACGGCGGGCGGGAGATGGCACGCGTCATGTCGTTCGTGATGATGGTCTTCATCATCGTGCCCGTACTAGCGCCGGGCGTCGGCGAAATCCTTCTCTTCTTCGGCGGCTGGGCGACGATCTTCGTCTTCCTGCTCGTCGTCGCGCTGATGGTGACGGTATGGACGGCTATGCGGCTTCCGGAGACGCGCCGCCCCGAGGATCGGGAGCCGCTGTCGCCCCGGTGGCTCGGCAATGCCCTCTGGCAGACGGTGTCCAATCGCGTGACGCTGGGCTACACCATGGCCACCGGCCTGATCTTCGGCGCGCTGCTGGGCTACATCAACAGCGCCCAGCAGATCTTCATCGACATCTACGACGCCGGACAGATGTTCGCGGTGCTGTTCGGCGTCATCACGATCGCGCTGGCGGCCGCCTCGTTCCTGAACGGGCGTCTCGTCGAGAGCCACGGGATGCGCCGTCTGTCGCACGGCGCGCTGGTGGGGTTCGTGGCAACGGCGGCCGTCCACGTAGCCATCGCCCTCGCCTTTGGCGGCGCGCCCCCGCTCTGGCTGTTCTGTTCGATGCTGGCGCTGAACCTGTTCTTCTTCGGCTTCCTGATGCCGAACTTCAACGCCATGGCGATGGAGCCGCTTGGCCGGATCGCGGGAACCGCGGCATCCTTCATCGGCGCGTTCACCACGGCCGCCGCGGCCTTGTGCGGCTGGTATGTCGGGCGTCACTTCGACGGCACGGTCGTACCGCTGACCCTCGGCTATCTCACTCTCGGATCGGCGGCGCTGGTGATCGTCGCCTTCACCGAGAAATGGCGGCTCTTCCAGCCGCATCGGCCGGAATAGGATACCCCGCTGCCGCCGCATCGTCGGCAAGTCGCCGCGCGGCCTCGACCACCACGCCGCGGATCCAGAAATGGCGCGGATCGTCGTGCCGGCGCGCGTGCCAGACCAGGCTCATCGCGAACCGGTTCAGATCGAGCGGCGGCGGCAGGAAGACGAAGCGCCCGGCCGCGCCGCCGACCAGCGCCATGCTCGCCGGCAGCGTCATCGCGAGGTCGCTGCGCGCGGCGATTTCCATCGCGCCGAGAAAGCTCGGCACCCGCACCGCCACCCGCCGTTCGAGCCCGAGCCTATCGAGAGCCGTATCCACGACGGTAGGCCCCACCCCGGTGACGCTCACCACGATGTGCCCGAGCCCGAGATATCGCTCCAGCGTCAGCTGGCCGGCATCTGGATGCCCGCGGCGCAGCATGGTCACGAAGCCTTCCTCGTAGAGCTTGCGCCGCCGCATGCCCGCCGGCGCGTCGTCGATCAGGCCGACGGCCGCGTCCGCCGTCCCGTCCTCGAGCATCTCCATGACGCCCGCCCCCGGCGGCACGATGTCGAGGTCGAGCGCAGGCGCCTCGCGGGCGAAGACCGACAGCACGTGCGGCACGAGCGCGGCCGCCTGCAGGTCCGGCGTCAGCAGGCGAACCCGCCCCGTCGCCGTGGAAGGGTCGAAGTTATCGCCTTCCAGCAGTCCCGCGATGGCCTCCAGCGTCCGCCCAAGCTCCGCCTGCATCGACGCCGCCCGAACGCTCAGGACATAGCCCGAGCGTCCCTCGACCAGCAGCGGGTCGGCCAGGAGCGCCCGCAGTCGCGCCAGCGCCCGGCTCGCCGCCGGCTGGCTCATCCCCAGCCGCTCCGCCGCCCGCGTCACGCTGCGTTCCTCAAGGAGCGCGCGGAGGCTCACGAGCAGGTTGAGGTCGACAGCCCGCAAATTCGTTTCATGCATACTGATAATCTATACCATGCATTGGACGCATGGAAGGCGCGTCGATATCTCCTTCGTCATCCCGCTCAACCCCCTCAACGGAGGACGAAGCCATGTACGTGATATTCGGAGCCAGCGGAAACACCGGCGGCGAAGTCGCCAGAAACCTGATCGAGCTGGGCGAACCCGTGCGCGTCGCCGTGCGCGGCGAGGAAAAGGCGAAGGTCTGGCGCGAGAAGGGAGCGCAAGCCGCGATCGTCGGCGACATCGCCGACGAAGCCGGCGTCGCCGCCGCGCTCGATGGCGCGAGCGCCGCCTATGTCCTCAACCCTCCGCGGATGGTCGCCGACCCTCTGGCCAACGCAGCCGCCGTCGGAGCCGCCCTGCGCGCGGCGGTGAAGCGGGCGCAGCTGCCCCGGCTCGTCGTGCTGTCGTCCGTCGGGGCCGGCCGCGCGGACGGCACCGGCATAATTGAAACCCTGCACGTCATCGAGGAAGCCCTCGCCGGCGCGGCGCCGTCCGTGGCCTTCCTCCGTCCGGGGCATTTCGTCGAGACCTGGGGCGAGAGCCTCCACCCGGTGACCTCGGAAGGCGTTCTGCCGTCCTTCCTCGATCCGTCGCTGAAGTTTCCGATGGTCTCGGTGGCAGACATCGGCCGTTTGGCGGCGGACCTCATGCGCGATACGTGGAGCGGCGACCGCGTGGTAGAACTGGGCGGACCCGTGGACTACTCGCTCGCCGACGTGTCCGATGCCTTCGCCGGCGCGTTGAAGCGCCCCGTCACGCCCGTTCCGGTTCCTCCCGCCGATCAGGCCGCGATTCTCGTCGGCGCGGGGATGACCCCGGGCATCGCCCGGGGACTGACGGAGATGTACGCGGGCATTGCGGCGGGGCGTGTGGCGTTCGATCCCGCCCGGGAGTTGCGGCGCGGAACGACCGCGCTCCCGGAAGCCGTCGCCCGTATGGTCGCGGCGGCGGCCTGATCGTGCCTGGGTGGCGCGGCCGCTATTCGGCGGCCGCGACCGTCGCCGGCTTCGGCTGCACCTCGGCCATGTAGTCGTCGAGCAGCGACTTGGTGATCTCGGCGGGCACGAAGCGGTACTGCCCGATCTCCGAGACCGGCGTCACCTCCGCCGCAGTGCCGCAGATGAAGCACTCCGAGAAGCCCTCCATCTCCTCGGGCATGATGTGGCGCTCGACGACGTCGATGCCGCGCCGCTTGGCCAGGTCGATCACCGTCCGGCGCGTGATGCCGTCGAGGAAGCAGTCCGGCGTCGGCGTGTGCAGGACGCCGTCCTTGACGAAGAAGATGTTGGCGCCCGTCGCCTCGGCGACGTGGCCGCGCCAGTCCAGCATCAGGGCGTCGGCATAGCCCTTGCGCTCGGCGGCGTGCTTGGACAGCGTGCAGATCATGTACAGGCCGGCGGCCTTGGACTTGGCTGGGATCGTGCGCGGGTCGGGCCGGCGCCATTCGGCCATGTCGAGGCGGATGCCCTTCAGCCGCTGCTCCGGGTCGAAGTAGGACGGCCACTCCCAGACCGCGATGGCGACGTGGATCCGGTTGTTCTGCGCCGAGACGCCCATCATCTCGCTGCCGCGCCAGGCGACCGGGCGGACATAGGCGTCGGAATAACCCTGCGCCTTCAGGACCTCGTTGCAGGCCTCGTTGATCTCCTCGACGCTGTAGGGAATCTCGAAGTCGAGCATGCGCGCGGAGTCGTGCAGGCGCCTTGTGTGCTCGTCGAGCTTGAATATCTCGCCGCCATAGGCCCGCTCGCCTTCGAAGACCGCGCTCGCATAATGCAGGCCGTGGGTCAGCACGTGCAGGTTCGCATCCGCCCACGGCACCAACTTGCCGTCGTACCAGATGACACCGTCGCGCTGATCGAAAGGCTGGGCCGACATGGCAGGCTCCTCGAGGCTCCGGACCGCGCCGCGCATCGTGACCGATAACGCCTTGCGCAGGTTTTTGCTATTCGTTCGACTGCCGCTATCTTGCGCCGGATCGGGCGGTCGTCGGAAGGCGCATATGCGGAACTTCGACATGAACCCAACAGGCTCCCGCGACCGAATATTTCGCGAGCGGCACCGCATCCGTAACAATCGCAAGAAAATATGTCAATATGGCTGACGTAAATTTCGTTCGCCGAACCACCGGAAAGTCCCCGGCAGCGACCCAGGACGGCGTTGCCCGGGACGAAGGCGCGCTCTTCGAGCTGATCGAGCTCCTGTTCTTCGCCTATCGCGACTTCATCGGCGATCCCGACGCGATCCTGCACGATATCGGCTTCGGCCGCGCGCACCACCGCGTGCTGCATTTCGTCAACCGCAATCCGGGGCTGACGGGTCGCCGACCTGCTCGACATCCTGAAGATCACCAAGCAGAGCCTCGGCCGGGTGCTGAAGCAGCTGGTGGACGAGGGCTACATCGAGCAGCGGCCGGCCCCGCCGACCGCCGCCAGCGCCTGCTATATCCCACTCAGCGCGGCCGGGAGCTCGCGCTAGAGCTCGCCAGCCCGCAGTTCCGCCGTCTCGCGGCGGCCATCGCCGACGCCGATCCCGGCGACGCTGAGGCCGCGAAGCGCTTCCTGATGCACGTCGTCAACGAGCCCGACCGCAGCGCGTCGCCGCCCTGATCGGTGGCCGCCAGAGGCTCGCCGGCGATGCCGGGAGGCCGGAATGACCGAGCCCCTGACCAACAGGCCGCGGCCGGCACCGCGCAAACGCCGCCCGACGACGCGGCGCACCTCCTCGTCGTCGACGACGACCGGCGCATCCGCGACGCTGCTCTCGCGCTATCCTCGCCGAGCACGGCTACCGCGTCTCGACCGCCGGCAATGCCGCCGAGGCGCGGCGCAAGATGCAGGCGCTGGCCTTCGACCTCTGGTCGCTCGATGTCATGATGCCGGGCGAAAGCGGCCTGGAGTTCGCCGCAGGCCTTCGGGCAGCACCAGCGACGTGCCGATCCTGATGCTGACCGCCCGCTCCGAACGCTGACGACCGGATCCGCGGCCTGGAGATCGGCGCCGACGACTATCTCGCAAAGCCGTTCGAGCCGCGCGAGCTGCTGCTGCGCATCGCCAACATCCTGAAGCGCGCGCGCCGCCGTCGCCGCAGACCGCCGACGAGGTGTCGCTTCGGCCCGTTCGCGTTCCATCTGGAACGCGGCGAGCTGAAGCGCGGCGGCGAGGCCGTCCGCCTCACCGAGCGCGAGCGCGAGCATCCTGCGCATGTTCGCCGAGCGCGCCCGGCGAGACCGTCGACCGCGCACGAGTTCCTGGCCGGCGCCAACGGCGGCGGCGAGCGCGCCGTCGACGTGCAGATCAACCGGCTGCGGCGCAAGATCGAGGCAGACCCCGCCAACCCGATCTACCTGCAGACCGTGCGCGGCATCGGCTACCGGCTTGCGGTGGACTGAGCGAGGAGCGCGGCCGCCGATGGCGACGCGATCGAGCGACTCGCCCGTCCCGCCCGCGCCGGCCGCGAGGCCTGGCGTCGCCTTCGCGCGCTTCGTCGGCCAGCGCTGATGCCCAAGGGCCTCTATGCCCGCTCGCTCATCATCATCGTCGCGCCGATCGTCATCCTGCAGGCGGTGGTGGCCTTCGTCTTCATGGAGCGCCACTGGCAGCGGTGACGCGCCGGCTGTCGGAGGCGGTGACGCGCGACATCGCCGCGCTCATCGAGATCATCGAGACCTATCCCCAGGACGACGAACCACCAGCGGCTGATCGCGCATCGCCGCGCGAGCGCTCGGCCTCATCGTCTCGATGCTGCCGCCCGAGCCGCTGCCGCCGCCCGGCCCGCGCCGTTCTTCTCGCTCCTCGACCGACGCTACCGCGCGAGATCCGCACGCAGATCGGCCGGCCGTTCTGGATCGACACGGTCGGCGAGTCCGACCTGGTCGAGATCCGCATCGCAACTCGAGACCAGCGTGCTGCGCGTCTTCGCCCGCCGCAGCCAGGCCTACGCCTCGAACTCGCACATCTTCCTCGTCTGGATGGTGGTACGTCGCTGGTCCTGATCGCCGTCGCCATCTGCTTCCTGCGCAACCAGATCCGCCCCATCCTCGCAGCTCGCCGAGGCCGCGGAAGAGCTTCGGCAAGGGCCGACGCGGGCCGACTTCCGTCCGCGCGGCGCCCGCGAGGTGCGCCAGGCCGCGCTGGCCTTCATCGAGATGCGCCGGCGCATCGAGCGCCAGATCGAGCAGCGCACCACGATGCTCGCCGGCGTCAGCCACGACCTGCGCACCATCCTGACCCGCTTCAAGCTCGAGCTCGCGCTGATCGAGGACATCGCCCGAGATCGAGGCGCTGAAGAGCGACGTCGACGAAATGAGCGCATGCTCGAGGGCTATCTCGCCTTCGCCCGCGGCGATGCCGGCGAGCAGTCGGAGCGAGATCGACATGGCGGCGCTCATGGAGGAACTCCGCTTCGACGCCGAGCGCTCCGGCCATGGAACGACTGTCAGCTTCACCGGCGACCCGACCGTCAAGGTCAGGCCGAACGCTTTCAAGCGCTGCCTCGGCAACCTCGTCGACAACGCATGTCGCTATGGAGATCAGCGTCAGGCTCGCCGGCGTCCGCGGCGACGCCTGGCTGACCGTCATCGTCGAGGACGACGGTCCCGGCGTGGCCGAGGAGAAGCGCGAGACGATCTTCCGACCCTTCGTCCGCCTCGACGACGCCCGCAACCAGGACCGCAGCGGCACCGGGCTCGGGCTCGCCATCGCCCGCGACGTGGCGCGCAGCCACGGCGGCGAGATCACGTTGTCCGACAGCCCGCTCGGCGGACTTCGGGCAACCGTCAGGATACCCGTCTAGTCGGCCGCGAAGTAACGGCGCGATCGGCACCGCGTCCGGTTCCCGCGGCAGCAGCCCGGCGAGCCGCGCCCGCTGGCCCTCCCCGATCGCCCCCTGTAGTTTATCCCCTGCCCTCTCCCTCTGATTGTCCCCGGCCCATGCGACGCACGCTGCTCTACCTGAACTTCGCGCACTTCCTCGACCACTATTTCCTGCTGATCTTCCCCACGGCGGTGCTGGCCATCCATCCCGAATGGGGCATGGGCTACGGCGAGACGCTGGCGCTGGCCACGCCCGCCTTCCTCGCCTTCGGGCTGGCGACCCCGCTCGCGGGCTGGCTCGGCGACCGGTACGGTGAACGGCCGCTGATGATCGCGTTCTTCATCGGCATCGGCGCCGCGTCCGTCGCCGCGGGCTTCGCCGTGGGGCCGGTGTCGCTGGCGATCGCGCTGGCGGTGCTCGGGCTGTTCGCGTCCATCTATCACCCCGTCGGCATAGCGCTGCTCGTGCGGGTGGCCGAGAAGACCGGAGCCGCGCTCGGCGTGAACGGCGTCTTCGGCAATATGGGCGTGGCGGCGGCCGCCGGCTTCACCGGCATCATGGCGGCCACCATCGGCTGGCGCGCGACCTTCATTCTTCCCGGCCTCGTCTCAATCGCGCTCGGCATCGCCTTCGCGCTCCACGTGCGCTCCGACCGTTCGGCGGCCGAACCGCCCCGGGCGACCACCTTCGCCGGCGCCTCGCGATCGGACGTCGTCCGCGTCCTTCTCGTCGTGGCCATCGCATCGCTGTTCGGCGGGCTCGCCTTCAACGGCGTCACCATCGCGCTCCCGAAGCTGTTCGAGGAACGCCTGCCCGGCATAGGGCTCGCCGAGATCGGCCTCTACACCGCCGCCGTCTTCGCGCTCGCCGCCTTCACGCAGATCCCCGCCGGCCGCGCGGTGGACCGTATCGGCCCCAAGCCGGTGATGATGGTGATGACGTTGCTCCAGGCGATGTTCTTCGTCGTCATCGCATACGCCTACGGCTTCTGGGCCGTCGTCCTCGCCGTCCCGCTCATGCTGGCCGTCTTCGGCGAGGTGCCGGTCAGTTCCTGGCTCGTCAGCCGCTATGTGCCGACCGAGTGGCGGGGACGGGCCTATTCGGTTCAGTTCCTGCTGGGGCTGGGCGTCAGCGCGCTCGTCGTGCCGCTCATCGCGGTCCTGCACGGCCACACCGGGAACCAGGGAACGCTGTTCATTGTGCTGGGCGGGGCCATGGTGGTCGTCTTCACGGCTGCCTGGCTGCTGCCGCACCGCAGACCGGCGACCGCGACATCGGAAGCCGCCGCGCCGGCTCAGTAAAGCCGGCCGCCATCGGGCACCGTCCGCTCGGGACCAACCAGGACGACCTCCCCGTCGGCGTCGGGGAAGCCGAGGGTCAGGACCTCCGACATGAACTTGCCGATCTGGCGCGGCGGGAAGTTCACCACCGCCGCCACCTGCCGCCCGACGAGCGTCGCGGGATCGTAGTGCCGTGTGATCTGCGCCGACGACTTCCGAACACCGATCTCCGGGCCGAAGTCGATCCTCAGCTTGAACGCCGGCTTCCGGGCCTCCGGAAACGGCTCGACCTCGACGATCGTGCCGACGCGCACGTCGACCTTCAGGAAATCGTCGAAGGCGATGGGATCGGCCGGGCTCTGGTTCATGTCCGGCCGGTTTACATGCCGGAGGCCGTTGCGACAAGGCTAGCCCGGAGACGTCTCGGCCCCGGCGACAGCCGCATCGCCGTCGCGCCGGTCGCGGCGTCGGCGGCGCGAAACGCCTTCAACGAACGAGCAGAGCCCGGACAGTCGCCGCATCCACCCCTCCCCGTCGCGGAGCCGGCGGTCGAGTTCGACCATCGTCCGGGCCATGCCGGGGTCCTCGTCGCGCAGCCAGACCTTGAGGGTGCGCGCATAGGCCATGGCGAGCCCCTGCGCGCGAAGTGCCCCCATCTTCCCCGACGCGTCGATGCCGGCGCCTTCCAGCATCCACACCATCGACCGGATCGCGACGGCGTTCCAGGCGAGCATCTCCGTCGGGCTCCTCTCGAGCGACCGTACGATCGACCCCACCGCCTGCCGGTGCGGCCCGAGAGCATCCAGCCGGGCCATGACGATGTCGAACAGGCGGTCGCGGGCCGGCTCGTCGTCGAGATCGGCGTCGAGTTCCGTCGAGGACCTTTCGGTCGATGCGTGCCATGAAGGCCGCGACGATGCGGTGCTTGCCGTCGAACAGGCCGCGCATTTCGGACAGCCCCATGCCGGCCCGTGTGGCGATGTCCGTCAGCCTGACGTCGGACCAGTCGCGCTCGGCGGCCAGTTCCAGCGCCGCGTCGACGACTCGGTCCTGCGGCGGGATTTCGGATGCGGCTGAAGGTCGGCGGGCCATGGCTTTCTCCTTTCAGGAAAAGATAGCCACTCGGCGCGGCCGGACAAGACAAGCCCCATGGGGTCTGTAGTCCTAGCCCGCCAGCTCCCGTGCCCGGCGCTGTGCCGCGGCGACGGCGCGTGCCATCAGCGGCTTCAGTCCGCCCTGCCCCATCAGCACTTCGAGCGCCGCCGCCGTCGTGCCGCCCGGCGACGTGACGTTCTGGCGCAGGACGGACGGATCGAGCGGCGACTTGTGCATCAGTTCGCCCGCGCCGCTGACCGTTGCACGCGCCAGCCTGGCGGCGAGATCCGCCGGTAGGCCCGCCTCCACGCCGGCCTCGGTCATGCACTCGGTGAGTAGGAAGACATAGGCCGGTCCGGAGCCGGAGACGGCGGTAACCGCATCGATCTGCCGCTCGTCGTCTATCCAGGCCACCTCGCCGGAGGCCTCGAGAAGCGCGGTCGCTTGAGCGCGATGCTCTTCCGTCGCCCGCGCGTTGGCCACGCACACGGAAATGCCGCGCCCGATCGCCGCCGGCGTGTTCGGCATTGCGCGGATAACGGCGGTTCCTTCGGGCACGGCCGCCTCGAGGCGCGCGATCGTCGTGCCCGCGGCGATCGAGACGACCACGGTTCCCGGCTGCACCTGATCGGCGATCGTCGGCAGGACGTCGTCCATGAGCTGGGGCTTCACCGCGACGACGACGATCCCCGGAGCCGGGGCGGACGACAGGTCGGGATTGAGCTGGACGCCACGCGAGGCGATCAGGTCGCGGACTTCATCGGGCGGCGAGGGATCGAGCACGACGGTAATGGCCGGGTCCAGTCCCCGGCCAAGCCACCCGTCGAGCATCGCGCCGCCCATCTTGCCGGCGCCGACGAGCAGCACCGGCCCGACGTTGGCAAGCGTCATGCTTGGCCCGCCGTCTCGAACAGGGCGGATTCGACGGCCTCGTCGGCCCGCTTGCCGGCCCAGACGACGAATTGGAACGCCTGGAAATAGCGTTCGCAACTGTCGATGGCGGCATCCAGCAGCGTCTCGCACTGGCGGGCGCTGGCCTCGGCGCCGGCGAGCGGCAGCGAGTGGCGGAAGATCACCACGCCTTCCTGCGCCCACAGGTCGAAATGGCCGATCCACATCTGCTCGTTGATGCGCGTGATCAGGTCGACCACCTCACGGCGACGGTTGTCGGGAACCTTCAGGTCGAAGGCGCAGGCCAGGTGCAGCGCCTCGATCTCGTCCATCCAGGTGAAGGAGATATGGTAATCCGTCCAGCCGCCGGCGACGGAAATGGTGATCTCGTTGTCTCCGGACCTGTCGAACGCCCAGTCGTTCAGAGCGGCGATGTGCTCGATCGTGTCGACGGGGTTGATGAGACGCTCTGTCTCGAACTCGACATGTGTCATGGCCGGTCCTCACGGTCGTAGATCGGGGAGGATTGCCTGCCCGACAGGCACACTGCATGACGGGCTGCGGCGGCGAAACTGTGTCCGGGGGAATAAACGAAAACGGGCCGGCGAAGGCCGGCCACGCGACAGGGGGACTTTCGCCCGAGCCCTGCTGCCCCGGATAGCGTTGGTCGCAACGGAAGACCGAATCGCGGCATGAAGCCAATATATCGTAGGCGAAACGGCGACCGCTACATATTATGGGGCGACTGTTAACACCCTGTTAAAGGTACGGCAACCGGGCTCCGCTCAAGCTTCATCGGAAGCCCCGCTGCGGCGGGCCGCAGGTTTGCGCGCGGCCTTTGCCGGAGTACCTGCAATCTGCGCCTCCAGCGCGGCGATGCGGGCGGCGAGCGCCTCGTTCTCCTCGCGGGCCCGGGCGGCCATCTCGCGAACCGCCTCGAACTCCTCGCGCTGCACGACGTTCGAGCTCGCGAAGCACCTTTTCGGCCTGGCTGCGCATCACCGTCTCGACCTCCTCGCGCACGCCGCGCGCGACGCCGGCGGCGTCGGTCATGAGACGGGCGAACTCGTCGAGGATGCGGTTCGAAGTCTGCGTCATCTGATGCGCGGACCCTTCGGCCCGCCTCCTGTTCTCGTCGCAGAGAACAATGGGGTGCGGACCACCCGAGATCAAGGCCGCGCGCGGCGGCGAAAGCGCACGGGGATCGCGCAGAAAAGTTAACTTGACGCTCAAAGTCGATATATACTAACCAGATGCTGGCCGCTCGGCGCGGCCATCCTGGAAACCTCGTGTCGGGCCGGACGCCACCGTGATCGTCTGTTCGTGCAACGTCTTGTCGGACGGCCAGATCAGGGCCTGCATGGGCCCCGGTCCGGATTGCCCCCGCACGCCTGCGCAGGTGTATCGCTGCCTCGGTTGCGGCCCGCGCTGCGGCCGCTGCGCCAAGACGATCCGTGCCGTCATGGACAGCGCGCTCGCAGCGGTCCATTCCGAATGCGCCACCGCCTGTCACGAACGCTGCCCCGTCGCCGAGCGCGTCGTCGCCGATATGCAGTCGGCGGATATGCAGCCCGCAGACTGAGCCGCCGGGCTTGCCATGACTTAGAATTCCTCTAAACTGTGCTTAACGCAGTACCGAGGAGGATTTCAATCATGCAGGGCGAAGCCGGCGTCATCGAGAGGCTCAATCGCGGACTCCGTATGGAGCTCACCGCGGTCAGCCAGTACTGGCTCCATTACCGGATCCTGGACGATCGCGGCTATCTCGATCTCGCCAAGAAGTGGCGGGCGGAATCGATCGAGGAGATGAACCACGCCGACCGGTTCATCGAGCGCATCCTCTTCCTGGAGGGCTTCCCCAACCTGCAGGAACTCGACCCCCTGCGCATCGGAGAGAACATCAAGGAAATCATGGAAGCCGACCTTGCCGGCGAGCACGAGGCGCGCACTTTCTACCTGGAGTTCCGCAGCCTACTGCGAGTCGGTCGGCGACCGGGTCTCGAAGAACCTGTTCGAGGAGCTGGCGACCGACGAGGAAGGCCACATCGACTTCCTCGAGACCCAGATCGGCCTTATCGACAGCATCGGCATCGAGCTCTACGCCCAAAAGCACATGAACGGGCTGGAATAGTCGCGTCGGAGTTCCGTACCCCCCGGCCGCGGCGCAGCCGCGCCCGGCTCCTCCGGGATCGCCAGGCCCTAGCGATAGAGCAGCGTGGGCAGCCACATCGTGATCGCCGGAACGAACGTCACCAGCATCAGGACGGCCACGAGCGGGATGAAGAATGGCAACGTCGCCTTCATCGCCCGCTCGAACGGCACCTTGGCCACGCGCGACAGCACGTAGAGCACCATCCCCACCGGCGGCGTCAGCAGCCCGATCATCAGGTTCAGCACCATGATGACCCCGAAATGCACGGGGTCGACACCCACCTGCACCGCGATCGGCAACAGCACCGGAACCAGGATCGTGATGGCGGCGACGGTCTCCAGGAAGCAGCCGACGAGGATCAGTATGATGTTGATCATGATCAGCACGAGGATCGGGTTCTCGCTGATCTGAAGAATGAGCGAGGCGAACGTCTCGGCTGTCCGGGTCGATGTCAGTATCCAGGCGAAGATGGACGCCCCGGCGACGATGAACAGGATCACCGACGTCGTCTCGATCGTGTCCATGGAGACCCGAAGGAATTGCCGCCATGTCAGCGTTCGGTAGACGAACAGGCCGAGGAACAACGCGTAGACGCAGGCCGCGATGGCGGCCTCGGTCGGCGTGAAAACGCCGAACAGGATGCCCCCGACGATGATGACCGGCGTCATGAGCGACAGGAACGCGCCCTTGAAGCCGATCCACAGGATGCAGAGGTCGAAGGCCTGGTCGCGGGGATAGCCGCGAACCCTGGCGAAGTAGGCCACCATCGCCATCAGGGCGACCGCCATCAGCATGCCCGGGATGAAACCCGCCGCGAAGAGCTGGCCGATGGAGGCCCCTGCGACCACCCCGTAGATGACCATGGGCAGCGACGGCGGGATGATCGGTCCGATCGTGGAGGATGCCGCCGTCACCCCGACGGCGAAGTCGGCGTCGTATTTCGCGTCGCGCATCGCCTTGATCTCGATGGCGCCCAGCCCGCCCGCGTCCGCGACCGCCGCGCCCGACATGCCGGCGAAGATCACCGATGCCCCGACGTTGACGTGCCCCAGCCCGCCGCGCATCCAGCCGACCAGCGCCTTCGCGAAGTCGAAGATGCGCGTGGTTATGCCCGCCGAGTTCATCAGGTTTCCGGCGAGAATGAAGAACGGGACCGCCAGCAGCGGGAACGAAGTCCACGCCGTTGATCATCCTGTGGATGACCACCACCTCCGGCACGGTGCCTGCCAGGACGATGTAGAGCAGCGACGCGCCGGCCAGCGCCATGCCGATCGGCACGCCGATGACGATCAGCGCGAACAGGGCGACGAACATCACCGCGACCAGCATGGCCCTACTCCATCCCCGGCCGTTCCGGCCCCTGCATCGGCTCTGCCATCCGGATGAGCGGGCTGGATCGCGTCCGCCAATGCCGCCAGGCCACGATCAGGGCGTAGATCGTGCAGATCGCCAGTCCGGTGGCGGCGCCCCAATAGACGATGGACTTCGGCCAGTTGATCAACGTCATCGACTGCCGCGTGCGCTGTGCGAGTTCGATGCACAGCCAGGTCATCCAGCCGTAGAAGAGGATCGCCAGCAGGTCGACCAGCGTCGACAGGGCCACTCGCATCCGCCGCGGCATCCAGCGGTAGAAGATCTCCACCGCGATGTTGGACTCCTTCCGCACCACGACGAACAGCCCGAAAAACGTCACCCCGATGAGCAGGTACCGCGCGATCTCCTCCGTCCACGCATAGGAGTTGTTCAGCACGTAACGCGTGAAAAACTGCATGAACACCACAATTGCCAACCCCCAAAAAACCCCAAACCCCAAACTGTCGTCCCAGCGCAGGTCGCTGAGATCGATGTGCTCGTCGTCCACCTCGCTCGGCAGAACCGGGTCGGGCATCTGGTCGCCGTGGGGGAGCGTCACGCCGGCCTCTCATGAAGTGGAAGCTTCGGGTGCCGACCGGTTGAAGGCGGCCCGGTCGTGGGCAAAGAATGCGGCGGCCGGGATCGGACCGGCCGCCGGGTGTCGCTAAGGGCTACTGGATTTCCTGCAGCCGGTCGTAAACGTCCTGGTCCCAACTCGCGTCCGGACCGGTGTGGTGGGCGACCGTCGCCTCGCGGAACGGCGTCTTGTCGACTTCCACCACGTTCTTGCCCATGTCGCGGAAGCCCTGAACGAGTTCCTGCTCCTTGGCGATGATGTCCTGGGTGCAGTTGTCGGCAGCCTGCTCGATGAGGTCGATTAGGACATCCCGGTCCGCCTCGTCCATCGAATCCCACGTCGGCCCGCCGATGATCGTCAGCAGCGCATCCGTGATATGGCCGGTCAGCACGATGTAGTCCTGCACTTCGTGGAACTTCTTCGCCTCAATGGTCGGTAGAGGGTTCTCCTGGGCGTCGACCACGCCCTGCTGCAGCGCAAGATAGACCTCGGCAAAGGCGATTGGCGCCGGGTTCGCCCCCACGGCCCTTGGGAACATCATGTAGAGCGGGGCGTCCGGAACGCGGATCTTGAGCCCCGCCATGTCCTCCGGCGTATTGATCTCCTTGTTGGAGGTCACGTGGCGCTCGCCATAGTAGGTCATGGCGACGATGTGATTGCCGCTGGCGTCGAGATAGCCATCGGCAAGTTCGTCGAACAGGTCGCTGCTCCGGAACTTCTCCCAGTGGTCGTAGTCGCGGAACATGAACGGCGCTCCGCCGATAGCGACGGGCCCGAACGACAGTCCTGCGAAGAGTTGGCCGGTGTAGATGATGTCGACCGTTCCGAGTCCGAGCCCCTCGTTGATGTCAGTCTCCTTGCCGAGCGAGGATGCCGGATAGACCTCGATCGAATAACGGCCCTCGGTCGCCTTCTCGAACTCCTCCCCGACCCACTCGGCCCAGCTATGGTATGGCTCGTTGGCTTCGTAGACATGGGCCCATTTGAGCTCGGTCTGGGCGACAGCGGGGCCGGACATCACGACGCCGGCAACCACCGCCAGCGACAATCCCGTGAGGCCATGGCGCATCAGCAAAACTGGATTGGCAGACATGTTTCCTCCTCGGCGTCCTCGTTGGGGGGTATGTGTCGGGACGTTCCGCTGAGTGATAGTTCAGGGCGGGCGACTGCCTGTCAAGAATGTATACGTTGCGCCCACCCGCCGGCCGCTGGACCGGCCACGGGCCCCGTGATATCAGGATGCGACTTCAACCGAGGGAATGGGGCCATGGGTTCCGGCCAGCAGCGACGACGAGGAGGGACGCGAATTCGCGCCACCCTTCGACGCGCCCTGCTGGAGGACGGCGGCCGGACGGCCTGATATCCGCCCCGCGGCAAGGGCGCCCGGAAACCGCTCTTCGGGAAACCCCTCAAATGACCGCCGCGCCCTCGACAATCCTGCCTGAACAGGCCGAACACGCCGCCGCAATCGAAACCCTGCTCGATGCCGCATTCGGGCCGGGCCGCTTTGCCAAGACCGCATATCGCCTGCGCGCCGGCACGCGTCCAGTTGCCGAACTGTCCTTCGTCGCCCTCCTCGCACGCTCGGTCATCGGCTCGGTGCGCTTTTCCCCGATCACCATAGGACCGGCGCAGGCGCTGCTGCTCGGCCCCCTCGTCATCCACCCCGATCACAAGAACCGCGGCCACGGCGTCGCCCTCATGCGCGCGAGCCTCGATGCGGCGCGCGACCTCGGCCACCGCCTCGTCATCCTGGTCGGAGACGCGCCCTACTATGCGCGGGTGGGGTTCACGCAGGTTCCACCGGGACGCATCCGGCTCCCCGGCCCGGTCGATCCAGCCCGCCTGCTGGCATTCGAGCTCGTGGACGGCGCACTGGCGGATGCCAGGGGCCTCGCGCGCCCCGCCCGGGCGTCAGCGCCCCTCGCGGAACCAGGCGCTGGACAGCGCGGCGAGGAGCAGGGCAAGGCCGATGAGCCCCGCGAAAAGCGGCAACTGGCGGACGCCCAGCAGGACTGACGCGTCCGTCGTCCTGAGACCCATCCAGTCGCTGCCCGAAAGCGTCGTCGAGGTGCGTACCGGCAGAATCCGCGGCACCTCGATGGCGTCGGCATCGCCTACCCGGTAGATGCCGCCCCCGGTCTCCGCGGCCAGCTTCGAGAGCTGCGCCCCGGTCGAGCGTACATCCGCATATTCGCGCGGGTTGTCCGGCCCGACATTGGCCAGCGTGCGCAGGTCGCCCTGCGCGATGCGGTGAATTCCCTGCTCGTCGGCCGCAATCTCGGCCCGCCAGTGACCAGGCTCCACCGCCCTCATGGGCACTTCGCGCGTCTCGCCCGACGGCAGTTCGACCTGTGCCGGCTCCACGTCGTCGGCCATCGTCTGGCGGTCGATGACGAGGCGGTCGCCCTCGTGGCGGGCGGTCAACGCCTCCTCCTCGAGGTCCGTCTCCTTCATCAGCCAGTGCGCCATCCGCCGCAGGAGCGGCACGTAGGGGCCGCCTCCTTCGAACCCGCGCGCCCAGAGCCACGCATGGTCCGACAAGAGCATCGCTACCCGGCCCTCTCCCTCGCGACTGACGACGAGGAGCGGCCGGTCATCGGGACCCGACATCAGCGACAGCCCGCGCGCCGCACGTAAATCCACGATCCTGAACCAGCGGCTCCAGTCCGGCTCGCCCTCGGCGCCGCCGTCGAGATCGCGCGTGATGGGGTGGCGCTGTCCGTCCTCGGACAGCGAGGCCCTGTAGGGCTGCTCCAGGACGTTGCCCGTCGGCTCGGCCGGCAGTACCGGCGCCAGCGGCGTGCGGTAGAGGCTGCCCTGCTGGGCCAGTTCCGGCCCGGCCGCCACCAGCACCGCGCCGCCGTTTTCCACGTAGCGGGCGATGTTGTCGTAGTAGAGGATCGGCAGCACGCCGCGGCTCTGGTACCGGTCGAAGATGATGAGGTCGAACTCCTCGATCTTCACCGAGAACAGCTCCCGCGTCGGGAACGCGATGAGCGAGAGCTGCGAGATCGGCGTGCCGTCCTGTTTCTCCGGCGGACGCAGGATGGTGAAGTGGACGAGGTCCACCGACGCATCCGACTTCAGGATGTTCCGCCAGGCGCGCTCGCCGGCATGCGGCTCGCCCGAGACGAGAAGCACGCGCAGGTTCTCGCGGATGCCCTCGACGGTGATCACGGCCCGGTTGTTGACCGTGGTCAGCTCGCCCTCGGCCTCGGCCGCCTCGATCTCGATGATATTGCGCCCGCCGCGCGCGATCTCCACCGGCACGGTGACGTTGTCGCCGCGCGTCACGTTCATCGTCGAGACGAGTTCGCCGTCACGGCTGATGGTGACCGGAATACGGTTGTCGGAGGGATTGCGCGACCCGCCCTGCGGTATGCCCAGGTCCTCGACGCGGAAGGTAACCGGCTGCTCCTCGCCGACGATGCCGAAGCGTGGCGCCGAATGGACGACCAGCCGCCGGTCGCGCTCGTTCTCTTCCCCGGTGAGCAACGTGTGAACCGGCGCGTTGAAACCGAGCTGGCCGGCCCCCTCCGGCACGTCGTGGACCTGCCCGTCGGTGATGAGCACCGCGCCCGCAATCCTCTCCGAGGGAACGTCTGCCAGACCCCGCTCCAGCGAGGAGAACAGCTCGGTACCGTCGGAATCGCTCCGTCCGGCCTCGATCCATCGCGCTTCGAGCCCGCGGATTCGCGACAGGCGGTTCTCCAGCTCCTGCCGCGCCGCCTGCGTCTGTTCCGAGCGCTCGCCGAGCCCCTGGCTGGCGCTCCGGTCCACGACGACCGCGACGACGCCCGGGAGGTCGTCGCGGTCCTCCTGCCTGAGCGCGGGATTCGCGAGCGCCAGGACGAACAGCGCGGCCGCGCCCGCGCGAAGCCAGGCTCCCCGCGCCCGCTGCAACACTCCCAGGAGCGACACGACGAGCGCCCCGGCCGCCAGGACGGCGATGACCCACAGGTCCACGAGCGGCGCGAAATCGACGGCCCAGTTCATTGGCCGAGCCTTTCGAGCAACGCCGGAACATGCACCTGGTCGGCCTTATAGTTCCCGGTCAGCGCATACATGATGAGGTTGACCCCGACCCTGTAGGCCAGTTCGCGCTGCCAGTCGCCGCCGGGCGACACCGGGTACATCGGCCGTCCCCGTTCGTCCGACGCCCACGCACCGGCGAAATCGTTGGAGGTGATCATGATGGCCGACACGCCGTCGGCGTTGTGGGCGGGTCGCGCCGCGGCGTCGGGATCGCGCAGGCTCGCCTCCACCCACAGCGCGCCGCCTTCCCACCGTCCGGGAAAATCCTGCAGCAGGTAAAAGGCCTTGGTCAGCACGTGATCGGCCGGAACGGGCTCCAGTTCCGGGATGTCGAGGCCGCGCATCATGGCCCGGAGGCGAAGCATGCCCGGTCCCGCCATCCCGCTCTGGCCGGGAACCGTCTCGAGTTCGTCGCGGGTGTCGAACAGGATCGTGCCGCCCTGTTTCATATAGGCATCGACCCGCGCGAGAAGCTCCGGCGACGGAGTCTCGGCATCGTGGTCGATCGGCCAGTAAAGGAAGGGGAAGAACGCCAGTTCGTCGCTGGCAACGTCCACGCCTATGGGGTCGGCAGGCTCGAGCGCCGTCCGCGATGCCAATACCCGGGTCAGGCCGGCAAGGCCGGCCCGGCTGGTCTGGTCGATCCTCGAGTTGCCGGTCACGACATAGGCCAGCCGGGTCTGCAAGGTCGCCTCCAGCGCGAAGACGTCTTCCGGCGTCCCCTGCGCGTCGGCGCCCGGCGGAGCGGAGACGGCAACCGCCAGGAACACCGCCATGCCCGTCGCGGCCCGGCCAAAGCGTGGCGCCCTTATGCGGCGGCCGTTCATCATCAGGACGGCGATCCCGTCGGCGATCAGGAGCAGCAGCGCGGCCGCCAGCAGCCATGGACCTATCGACCTCGGGTCGTCGGCCGGATAGGTCGCCACAGGGAGGTCGGCGGCGCCGAGGGCTGCGTGCTCGTCGGCGTCGGCGATGACGTTGAGCGCGCGATAGGCGTCCGGCTCCCCATAAAGGCCCGGGGGATGATCGGCGTCCGGCCGCAGGTTGGCGAAGGTGCCGCCGTCGACCGGCCGGGCATGGCCGGGCGGCGACACGAGCGCGCCCGACGCGTCCAGCACCCGAAGCGGCCGCAGGACCACTCCCTCGCCGCGAACGCCGGTCGCCGCACCGTCGGCCGCCACGCCGGAAAGATCGACGATTCGCCGCAGCATCTCGACGAACGAACCCGACAGCGGCAGATTCGACCAGGCCGCATCGGCGGTGACGTGGAACAGCACGACCCAACCCTGGCCCATCCGCGTTCCGGTCACCAGCGGCGTGCCGTCGGCAAGGCTCGCCCAGGTCTTCTCCGAAAGGTCGGCCGCCGGCTCGGCGAGCACCTGCCGGGTGACGCGGAACGTCGGAGGGGACCTCAACGCCGGCGAACGGCCCCTCGGCGGGGAACCGCGTGAGCGCCTGCGGCTCGCGCCAGGACAGCGTGCCGCCGAGCAGCCTCTCACCGCCGCGCAGTGCGGTCGGCACGAGCTGGTCCTCCTCGGCGCCGGCCAGACGCGGGCCGGCAAAGCGCACCAGTACGCCGCCCTCCCGAACCCAAGTCTGCAGGCTCTCCTCGGTATCGCCGATGAGCGTTCCGATGTCGGCCAGGACCAGTACCGAGACGCGCTCCTCCAGGAGCGTATCGAGGACGTCGCGATGTTGGGGTCCGGCGCCGTCCGCAATTCGGCGAACGGGCTCAGCGCGCGGGTGATGTAGTAGAGCGGCGACAGGAGCGGCTGTGCCGCCTCCCGCGATTCGCCCGACACCAGGCCGACGACGCGCCGTTGCCACCGGTCGTCGACGAGCTGGACGGAACCCGACGATTGCTCGCCGGAGATCTCGAGCCGCGCGATCTGGTTGCGGATCTCGACTGGCAATTCGAAGCGCGCGGTCGCGACCGCATCGGCGACGCCGAAATCGAAGGCCGCCTCGCCTATCACCCGGCCGCGCATATCGCGGGCCAGCACGCTACCCGACCCGAGGGTTCCCGTGGTCGCCCGCACCGCCTCGACGGAGACCCCGCCCGGCTCGTTCGTCGCGGGCGCGAGCGCCAGTGGCAGATCCTGCGACTGTGGCGTGACCAGAGTGACGCCGGCCGCCGACAGAACGTCGCCGAGCCGCTCGCCGAAGGCAGTTCCGCTCCCGTGCTCGAGCCCGTCGGATAGCCAGACCGCTTCCCCAGGCCGTGCTGCTCGACCGCCCGGGCAACGGCGTCGGCAAGCGCCCCGGTCCGGCGCATGGGGCGACGGCACCAGGCCCGCGAGGCGCTCGCGCACATCGGCGGCGTTTGCCGGTGGCACGACGTTGCCGTCGGTTGCGCTGGCGACGAGCGACCACCGGGCGGTCGGCGGCCTCCGCCTCGATCAATATCTGGTCGGCGGTGGCGGCCATGCGGTCCCAAACCGGCGCCGAGCCCCAGCCATCGTCGAGGATCAGGAGCAGCGGCCCGCTCGCCGGTGGCGAGCCGGAGGCGGATGCAGCGTCGGGCTCGGCCAGCGCCAGGATCACCAGCGCGGCGAGCAGCGAGGCGCAGCAGGACGTCAGCCACCAGGGCGTGCGCGCCGGCGTCTCCTCGCGCGGCTCGAGCTCGAGGAGGATGCGGGTCGGCGGGAAGGCGACGCGCGCGGGCGCGGCGGCGTCAGCCGCAGGAGCAGCCAGATCAGCGGCAGCGCCGCCAGCGCGACCAGCAGCCAGGGCGGGAGAAAGCCGAGCGGCGCCGGATCATGCCGCTGGCCCCGCCGGCCGAGCAGCGCCGCGGCCTCGGCGGCAGCCGAGCCGCGCGTGGACAGCCAGGAGCCGGCTCCTGCGCCGGCCGGTCGGTGTGATGGACGAGCGGAGGACCAGCCGAGCCTGTCGGCGAAGCGCGCGCATGCGGCCGCGACGCTGCGCCATGCGCGCGCGGTACTCGTCGCGCAGGCCTCCGGCGCGCCGCGCGTAGCCAGGCCGCCGCTCCGGGTCGCGGAATTCGAGCCGGCCCTCAAAGGGGAACGTCTCCTCGGCCGGATCGAGGACCTGCAGAGATGGCCGTTGCGCCGCCGCCGGCGAGCGCCGTCGAGCGCCGCGCGCGATCTCGTCGAGCGGGTCGAGGAAGTCGCTGAGCACGACGAGATCGGAAAAGCGCGCGAACCGGTCGAGCCGGCGGCCAGGTCGCCGTCGGTCCGCGGACTGCGGCGCGATCGCCTCGGCGATCCGCTCGGCGGCGTTGCGCGCTGGACGCTCGGCTGGAAGGGCCCGAGCAGCGCCGACACGCTCGCCGCCGCGACCGAGCAGCGTCGGCGAGCGCCAGCATCAGCGACGATCGGCGCGGTCGAGCTTCGTCACGCGCCGACAGCCGCGAGTGAAGTCCATCGACGGCGACAGGTCGATCCACAGCCAGACCGTCTGCGAGGCCTCCCATTCGCGTCTCGCGCACGTAGAGGTGGTCGTCGCGCGCCGAACGGCGCCAGTCGATCCGCCGGCCGGCTCGCCCGGACGTAGTGGCGGAACTGCCAGAACGTCTCGCCCGGGCCGGGATGCCGGCGGCCGTGCACGCCGGGCACACGGTGGCGGCGATGCGCCGCGCCGCGACGAGCAGGTCCGGCAGGCGCGCGGCCAGCGCGCGCGCTGCGCGACCCAGCTCGATGGTGCCGGGTCGGCGTGGGATAGCTCGCCAGTGCCGCGGTCAGAGGCTAGCGATCTGGCGACGAGCCGGTCGATCACATCGCGCACGTCGACGCCGTCGGCGCGCGCCGCGAAGGTGACCGCCATGCGGTGCTGCAGCACCGGCTGCGGCCAGCGCCTCCACGTCGTCGAGCGAGGGCGCGAAGCGCCCGTCGACAGCGCGCGGGCGCGGACCGTCAGCATCAGCGCCTGGCTGGCGCGCGGGCCTGGGCCCCAGGCGACGGATCGGTCGCACCTCGCCGTCTCGCCTCTGCCTGGCCGGACCGAGCGCACGAGCTTCAGGATCGCCTCGACCACGCTTCGCCGACCGGCATGCGGCGCACCAGGCGCTGGGCCTGCCATCAGCTCCTCGGCCGTCATCACGCGGCGCGGCGCTCGTTTCCTCGGCGCCCGGTCGTCTCGAACAGCATGCGCCGCTCGGCGTCGAGGTCGGGATAGACGACGTCGATCTGCATCAGGAAGCGGTCGAGCTGCGCCTCGGGGAGCGGATAGGTGCCCTCCTGCTCGAGCGGGTTCTGCGTGGCGAGCACATGGAACGGGCGCGGCAGGTCGTGGCGCTGGCCGGCGACCGTCACGTGATGCTCCTGCATCGCCTGCAGCAGCGCCGACTGCGTGCGCGGGCTGGCGCGGTTGATCTCGTCGGCCATCAGGAGCTGCGAGAAGACCGGCCCGTGGATGAAGCGGAAGCTGCGCGCTGCCGCGGATTCTCCTCGAGGATCTCCGAGCCCAGGATGTCGGACGGCATCAGGTCGGGCGTGAACTGGACGCGCCGCGCATCGAGGCCGAGCACGGTGCCCGAGCGTCTCGACGAGCTTCGTCTTGGCGAGGCCGGGCACGCCGACCAGCAGCGCATGGCCGCCGGCGAGGAGCGTGACGAGCGACCGCTCGACGACGTCCTCCTGGCCGAAGATCACGGTGCCGATCGCCTCGCGCACCGCCTTGATCCTGGCCGCCGTGGCGTCCGCCGCAGCGACGATGTCGTCGGTCGTCTGATTGATCGCGCTCATAGCCTCGACTATATGGCCCCTCGGCACTTGGCGGGGAGTCTGCCGCGCTCATATCCGCGTGAACGCCGGCCCTCGTTGCCACGAATCAGGAGCGTGTCGGCGCGCGGCCGGCAGCATACCATGCCGTGCGGCGGGCCGGCTGGTACAATCCGATCAAGCGGATGGAGAGAGGCGGAACTATGGCCGCACGGGACCGTCGCAGTGAGACAGAAGCGCGCGCCCCGATGTCCCCGGCCGGGGCGATCGCCGGGCTGGAGCGGATCGCACGCGAAGCCGGCGCTAGGGGCAAACCGCCGGTGGAGACGTGGAATCCCCCCTTTTGCGGCGACCTCGACATGCGCATCGCCGCCGACGGCACCTGGCACTATCTCGGCACGCCCATCGGCCGCAAGCCGCTGGTCCGGCTCTTCGCCTCGGTCCTGAGGCGCGACGAGGACGGCCGGCACTATCTCGTCACGCCGGTCGAGAAGATCGGCATCGAGGTGGACGACGCGCCATTCCTCGCCGTCGAGATGGCGGTGGAGGGCGACGCCCGCGACCGCAGCATCGCCCTGCGCACCAACGTCGACAACGTCGTGACCGTCGATGCGGACTATCCGCTGCGCTTCGAGCCGGAGCCGGACAGCGGCGGCCTGAAGCCCTATGTCCTCGTCCGGGGACGACTGGAGGCGCTGGTCACGCGAGCGGTGCTCTACGATCTGGTGGCGCTGGGCGAGGACCACGAGGTCGACGGCGACCGGCTGTTCGGCGTATGGAGCAACGGCAGCTTCTTTCCCATGGCCGACGCCCAGGCGCTCGAAGGATTGCGATGACCGCGAGAACGGACGATCACGGGATTCTCGAAGCGGCGACTGGGCAGGGTCCGTTCGACGCCGACACGTTCCGCCGCCGTGCGAGGGTCTCTCTCCTGGCCTCGCCGCCGGCGGGTCACGACGATCCGACGGCGACCCTGATACTGGGGAGCCACGTCCTCAACCGCGGCGACGTGGAGGTGGTGACACCCAGGCTGGCCGCCGTTCTCGTCCCCGTGGTGGCGCGGCCGGAGGGCGCCACGGTGCTGATGACCCAGCGCAGCGCCCATCTCGTCGATCACGCCGGCCAGATCGCCTTTCCGGGCGGCAAGCTCCAACCGGCTGATACCGGGCCACTCGACGCCGCCCTGCGCGAGGCGGGGGAGGAGATCGGCATGCCGCGCGAGGAGGTCGAGACCCTCGGTTATCTCGACATCTACCCGACCCATACCGGATTCCGCATCGTGCCGGTCGTCGGTCTCGTACGGCCCGACCTGCCCTACCGGCTCGACCCGAACGAGGTGTCGGCGATCTTCGAGGTCCCTCTGGCCTTCCTCATGTGCCCCGACAACCATCAGCGGGGTTCGCGCGAGGCGCGCGGTGCGATCCGGCACTTTTACGCGATGCCGTTCGAGGAGCGCTATATCTGGGGCGTGACCGCCGGGATCCTCCGGAACCTCTATGATCGGGTTTATTGCTGATGTTGCGAGTTGTCGGATTTCAGTTGCTGATGTTCCTGCTGCCGTTCCTTGCGTACGGCATCTTCCTGCTTTTCTCCCGGCTCGATCCTTTGAAGCGCTCCTCCTGGGAAGCCTCTCCGTTCTACTGGCTCACCGTCGGCGGCCTTGCCCTCACCATCGTAAGTTTCTTCTTGGTCGCGACCTTCTCCGGCTCCGAGCCGGGCGGCACCTATGTGCCGGCGCGCGTCGAGGACGGGCAGCTCGTGCCGGGACACTTCGAGTGAGCGCGGCAGGCACCCTCAGCCTGCCCGACACCACCTGGCTTTCTGCAAGGCCGCTCGCCGACGTCCTCGCCCTCCTCAACGGCGACGGCATCGAGACCCGCGTCGTCGGCGGTGCCGTGCGCAACGCACTCATGGGCCTGCCGCAGGGCGACGTCGACCTCGCGACGACGGCCTCTCCGGAGACGGTGGGCGAACGCGTCCGGGCCGGCGGCATGAAGGCCGTGCCCACAGGCATCGCCCACGGCACCGTGACCGTGGTGGCAGCCGGCCATCCGTTCGAGGTCACGACGCTGCGCCACGACGTGGAGACCCATGGCCGGCACGCCACGGTCGCCTTCGGCGCCGACTGGGACGCGGATGCCCGCCGGCGAGACTTCACCATGAACGCGCTTTACGCAGACCCGTCCGGCTGCGTCTTCGATCCAGTCGGTGGCTACGCCGACATCGTCGACCGCAGGGTCCGCTTCATCGGCGACGCCGGCGAGCGCATCCGCGAGGATTATCTGCGGATCCTGCGTTTCTTCCGCTTTCACGCGCAATACGGCCACGGGACACTCGACGGCGATGGCCTAGACGCCTGCATAGCCGAACGCGCGGGACTTCTGGGTCTGTCCGGCGAACGCCTTCAGCGCGAGATGGCGCGCCTGACGGTGGCTCCAGGTGCCGTTCCGACGCTGGAATCGATGGCCAATGCCGGAATTCTCCAGATGATCATAGCGGGCGTTCCCCACGTCCCGTCGCTCGCGCGGCTGGCCGGGATCGAAGCGGCCACCGGCCGCCCCCCCGATCCGACACTTCGGCTGGCGGCTCTCGCGGCGTGGATCGAGGAGGACGCGCTCCGGGTCGCCTCCAGGCTGCGATTGTGCAATGCCGATCGCGATCGGCTGATCGCCGTTGCCCGCCGCTGGCGGCGGATCGGCCGCGACACGGCCGAGAGTGCGCGCCGCGAATGGCTCTACCGCTTCGGCGAGCCGCTGTTCCGCGATGCCGCGCTCCTGGCGTGGGCCCGGTCAGGCGACGGAACGGACGACGCGCGCTGGCGCGATCTCGTGGGGCTGCCCGACCGCTGGACGGCGCCGGTCTTCCCACTCAAGGGGTCGGACCTCGTGGGCCTCGGACTTGCCCCCGGGCCGCGCGTCGGCGAGCTTCTGGCGATGCTGGAGGCGGCCTGGATCGCCGGCGGCTTCGAGATCGACCGGGACGAGCTCCTCGACAGGGCGCGCGTGCTCGCCGCCTCAGGCGACCGCCCAGCGTAGTGCCTGTTGTATCCGGACGACTTCCGGCTCCGGTATGTCCACCGTTTCCTTCGGCCTGCCGAACAGGAAGCCCTGCACCTGATGGCAGCCGGCATTTCGCAGGATCGCGGCCTGCTCGTGCGTCTCGACACCCTCGGCGAGGATGGAGACGTTGAGCGAGCGGCCGAGCGTGATGATCGCCTGGACGATCGCCATCGTGTTGGCATCCTCGTTGAGCCGCTGAACGAAGGACCTGTCGATCTTGATCTTATCGAAGGGAAAGCGGGACAGGTAGCTCAGGCTGGAATAGCCGGTCCCGAAGTCGTCGAGAGCAATGGCGACGCCCAGCCCGTGCAGCCGGTTGAGCATGGCCAGCGCCCGCTCGGTATTGTTGAGCAGCAGCGTCTCGGTAATCTCGAGCTCCAGCCGGCTCGGGTCGAGACCGGATTCCTGCAGCACCCGCTCCACGAGGTCGGCCACGTCGCCGGACCGGAACTGCGCGACCGAGAGATTGACCGCCACCGGCACCGGATAGGGCCAGTCGACTGCCGCCCGGCATGCCGTATGCAGCACCCATTCCCCCAGCGGCCCGATCATCCCGCAGTCTTCCGCCAGCGGAATGAAGGCCGACGGCGGAACGGCCCCGAGTTCGGGATGATGCCACCGCATCAGCGCCTCGAAGCCCGACAGCGTCCCCGACTTGAGGTCGAACTGCGGCTGGTAGTGAAGCCGGAACTGGTCGGTGCCGAACGCGCGCCGCATCTCGCCTTCGACAAGGCGGCGGCGGCGGAGCTCGCGGTCCATCTCGGGCGTGAAGAACCGGAAGATGCCGCGACCGTCGGCCTTTGCCCTGTATAGCGCGAGGTCGGCGTTCTTGAGCAGCGTGGCGGCATCGTCCCCATGCTCGGGCGCGACGGCGATGCCGAGGCTTACCGAGCTCGACAGGTCGTGGCCGTTGATCTCGTGCGGGATCGCAGCCGTGCGCAGATAGCGTCGCGCGATCATCTCGAGGCTGGCCCTGTCCTTGAACCCTTCGATCAGGATCGCGAACTCGTCGCCGGACAGGCGCGCCACCGTGCTCGACGGCCCCGACGAAGCGAGGATGCGATCCGCCACCGACCGCAGCACGGCATCGCCCATGGGATGCCCGAGCGTGTCGTTGATATCCTTGAAGTTGTCGATGTCCAGGCAGAACACCGCCACCGTGTTCCCGTCCTGCGCCGACCTGCCGAGGGCGCGGTCGAGCTGGCTGTTGAACTGGACGCGATTGGGCAGGTTGGTCAGCGTGTCGTGCAGCGCGAGGAAGTGGATTTCTTCCTCTGCCCTCCAGTGATCCTTGATCCGCCGCCACAGCACATAGAGCACCGCAGCAACGCCGCTGGCCGCCAGGGCCAGCGTGAGCAGCATGATCGCGCGGAAGGCGTTACGCAGCAGTGCCGCGGATTTGGACTGATCGACCTCGATTCGCAACGCGCCGATCATCGACCCGTCACGCTTCAGAGGAACGTAGAAAATCGATTGCGTCCCCCGCTCCGTGCCGAAGCCGGAGATGTGGTACTCCGGCGTCCGGCTGGCGAGCATGGAATTGTAGACGTAGCGGTCGCGCGGAGACTCGAACCTGAAGGCCGGCCGCGCGCTGGGGCTGGCGCCGTCGGCGATCCTGCCGCGCGTATCGATCACCGCGACCGAGCTGACCTTCGTCAGTTGCTGGTTCAGCCCGGTCGAACTCTCCAGGAACGCCGCGGGCCCGACATGGGCCCTCGGCTCGCTGGGCCGGAAGTTGAGGTCGGGGCCGATACGGTCGACGATGTAGTCGTGCCAGGAATAGACGATGTGGTTGGCGTCCTGCTTGAGGACGCGAAGCACGATCAGCTCGCCGGCGATGTAGGCGCTGGCGAACAGGATCACCGCCATCGCGCAGAGCGCCGGGACGATGGCCGCATCGATACGTTTGACGTTCCCTGGCATGCGCCCCCCGGGAAGTACGCATTTCGGAACGTGTTCTATTAAAGTGCGATAATTAAGATCGAACGAAGGAACGTGATGTAGAGAAGCTTAACCGGATGAATCGAATTGTTCGCATGCCGGTCTAAGTTGCGCATTCACATTGAAAAATCCGCGGCGTCACATGTGCCGGCGTGAACCGCCCGAGACATCAAGTCCGGTCCGGAGGGCGCCTACGGCCATTTCACCACGGGGCGGCATGGACGACAGGATGGACTCGACGTTGCCGCCCGTCTTCAGCCCGAACATCGTGCCGCGGTCGTACAGCAGGTTGAACTCGACATAGCGCCCCCGGCGGACCAGTTGCTCGTCGCGCTCGGCCTCGCGTCCAGGCCGTCGTGAAATTGCGCCGCACGAGTGCGGGATAGACGTCGAGGAAGGCCGCGCCCGACGTCGCCGGGTGAAGGCGAAGTCGGCCTCCGCAGTCGCCGCTGTCGTGATTGTCGTAGAAGATCCCGCCGGTCGCCGCGCGGCTCGTTGCGATGCGGCAGCCAGAAGTAGTCGTCGCACCAGTCCTTGTAGCGCGGGTAGTCGGCGCCGTCATGCGTCGCAGGCCGGCTTGCATCGCCGCGTGGAAGTCGACCGCGTCGGCGATCGTCTCGGGTGCGCGCGCATCCAGCACCGGCGTCAGGTCGGCGCCGCCGCCGAACCAGGCCTTCGTCGTGGCGACGAACGCGGGTGTTCATGTGGACGGCGGGGACGTTCGGGTTGCGCGGATGGGCGATCAGCGAGATGCCGGTGGCCCAGAAGCGCGGATCCTCCGCAGCGCCGGGGATCTGCGCCGCGGAACTCGGGCGAGAACTCGCCGTGGACCGTCGAGACGTGCACGCCGACCTTCTCGAACACGCGGCCCGTGCATCATCGCACATGACGCCGCCGCCGCCCGGTGCGCCGGAATGGTCGGCGCGCTGCCAGGGCGTGCGCTCGAACCGCCCCGCCGCCCGGCCGGTGGGCGCGGCGTCGGCCGGCAGCGTCGTCCTCCAGCGCCTCGAACGCCGCGCAGATCCGGTCGCGCAGCGCCTCGAACCAGGCCCGCGCCGCCTGCTGGCGTGATGTCAGATCGACCTTGGCGTCCATGTCCCTGCTAATCCCCCTGCCCGGCGAATTCCGCCTGTCTGCCGCAACGCCTCGCCAAGCACCATGGCGGCGGCCACCGCGACATTGAGCGAGCGCAATCCCGGCCGCATCGGCACCAGTATGCGCGCGTCCGCCGCCGCGTGAACATCCTCCGGCACGCCGGCGCTCTCGCGGCCGAGCAGCAGCATGTCCTCCGGCCGGAACGCGAAGTCGGTGTAGACCGTATCGCCCGAGGTCGTCAGCAGCACCAGCCGGCCGCCCCTCCTTCCGCGCGGCCGCCGCGAAATCGGCGAAGCAGGCATGGCGCACGGGCCGGACATGGTCGAGATAGTCCATCCCGGCCCGCCGCAGCGTCCGGTCCGAACGGGAAGCCCGCCGGCTCGATGATGTCGGCGCCGACGCCGAGGCAGGCCGCCAGCCGCAGGAGCGTGCCGGTGTTTGCGGCGATGTCGGGCTGATAGAGAGCGAGGCGCATGGCGGGTCTGGGCACGGGCGAGTTTGCGACATATGTCGCCGCTCGCGCTTAGCCATGCTGGACAACGCCGGTCAAGAGTGCCACAAAGGGGCCCGTTCGCCTACCCGGCGGACACGCCTCGTCATTGTCCCGCGGGCGGGAGGGACGGGCGCGTTTCCGAGAGATGATACCGAGGAACTGGACGTGGCTCAGACGCACACGGACACCGAACAACCGACACGCCGCGACTTTCTCTACATCGCGACCGGTGCGGTCGCCGCAGTCGGCGCCGGCCTCGGCGCTCTGGCCCTTCATCGACCAGATGAACCCCGACGCCGCGGCGCTGGCGCTGGCCTCCATCGAGGTCGATATCGGCGGCATCGCCGAAGGCCAGGCGCATCACCGTCAAGTGGCGCGGCAAGCCGGTCTTCGTCCGCCACCGCACCGCCGCGGAGATCGAGGCGGCGCAAGGCGGTGCCGCTCAACGAGCTGCCCGACCGCCTGGCGCGCAACGCCAACCTGCCCGAGAACGCCCCGGCCGACGGACGCGAACCGCGCTCGCCAGGGCCAGCGAGCACTGGCTGATCATGATCGGCATCTGCACCCATCTCGGCTGCGTGCCGCTCGGCCAGCAGGGCGACTACGGCGGCTGGTTCTGCCCCTGCCACGGCTCGCACTACGACACCGCCGGCCGCATCCGCAAGGGCCCGGCGCCGGAGAACCTGCGCGGTGCCGGCCTACGCGTTCATCTCCGACACGACGGTCCGGATCGGCTAAGGCACCGAACTCGAAGGCTTACGATGGCGATGAGCGGACACTCGACCTACGAGCCGAAGACCGGCTTCGGACGCTGGCTCGACACGGCTGCCGATCGTCGGCCTGGTGCACGACCTCGATCGATCGCCTTCCCGACGCCGAGGAACCTGAACTACTGGTGGACCTTCGGCGGCATCCTGGCCTTCATGCCTGGTCGTCCAGATCGTCACCGGCATCGTGCTGGCGATGCACTACGCGCCGCACGTCGACCATCGCCTTCAACTCGGTCGAGCACATCATGCGCGACGTGAACTACGGCTGGCTGATCCGCTACATGCACGCCAACGGCGCCTCGATGTTCTTCCTCGCCGTCTACATCCACATGTTCCGCGGCCTCTACTACGGCTCCTACAAGGCGCCGCGCGAGGTGCTCTGGATCCTCGGCGTCGTCATCTTCCTCCTGATGATGGCCACCGCCTTCATGGGCTACGTGCTGCCCTGGGGCCAGATGAGCTTCTGGGGCGCGACCGTCATCACCAACCTGTTCACGCGCCATCCCGCTCGTCGGCGAGGCGATCACCACCTGGCTGTGGGGCGGCTTCGCGGTCGACAACCCGACGCTGCAACCGCTTCTTCTCGCTGCACTACCTGCTGCCGTTCATGATCGCCGGCGTGGTGGTCCTGCACATCTGGGCGCTGCACGTGCCGGGCAACAACAACCCGACCGGCGTCGACGTGAAGTCCAAGCAGGACACGGTGCCCTTCCACCCGTACTACACGGTGAAGGACGGCTTCGCGCTCGTCGTGTTCCTGATCCTGTTCGCGTGGCTTCGTCTTCTACACGCCCGAACTATCCTCGGCCACCCCGACAACTACATCCCGGCCAACCCGCTGGTGACGCCGGCGCACATCGTGCCGGAATGGTACTTCCTGCCGTTCTACGCGATCCTGCGCGCCATCCCGGACAAGCTGCTCGGCGTGATCGCGATGTTCGGCTCGATCGCGATGCTGTTCTTCGCTGCCCTGGCTCGACACCTCGCGGGTGCGCTCGGCGCTACCGGCCGCTCTATCCGGCAGTTCTTCTGGATCTTCGTGGTCGTCTGCGTCGGTGCTCGGCTATCTCGGCGTCGCAGCCGCCGGAAGGCGGCTACGTGCATCGCCGTCGCGCATCCTGACGGTCTACTACTTCGTCTACTTCCTGATCATCCTGCCGCTCCTCGGCCTGTTCGAGACGCCGAAGCCGTTGCCGCCATCGATCTCCGAATCGGTGCTGGCCAAGTCCGGCGGTGCCGCGGCCAGCGGCGGAGCGACGGCCGCGCCGGAAGACCGGTGAGAAGACGATGACCGCACTCAGAGCCTGCGATGAAGCTCGCCGCTCGGCCTGCTCGGCGCTGGCCCTCGCCCTGGCCGCCGCTCGCGGCGACCGCGCCCGGCGGCGCGAGGAGCCGAGCCGACACGCCAGCCCGCGAGCCAGTCGCTGGTCCTTCGCGGCCCGTTCGGCACGTTCGACCAGGCCAGCTGCAGCGCGGCTTCAAGGTCTATCGCGAGGTCTGCGCGGCCTGCCACTCGCTGAACCTGCTGGCCTTCCGCAACCTCGGCCGAGCCGGGCGGCCCCGAGCTTCACCGAGGCCGCAGGTCAAGGCGCTCGCCGCGGAGTACCAGGTCCCGGACGGCCCCGACGAGCCGGCGAGATGTTCGAGCGGCCCGGCAACGCCGTCCGACCGCATGCCGGCGACCGTTCCCGAACGACCGGCCGCGCGCGCGGCCAATGGCGGCGCGCTGCCGCCCGACCTGTCGCTGATCGCCAAGGCGCGCGCCGGCCGGACGGCACGTGTCATCCAGCTCTTCACCCGCATCGGCGGGCCGGACTACATCACGCGCTCCTGACCGGCTACCAGGATCCGCCGCCGGCGTCGAGCCCGGACGGCATGCTACTACAATCCCTACTTCCCCGGCGGCACTGATCGCGATGCCGCCGCCGCTGTCCGACGGCGCCAGGTCGACCTATGCCGACGGCTCGCCCGAGACGGTCGACCAGTATGCCGCGCGACGTGTCGGCCTTCCTGATGTGGGCGGCCGAGCCGCAAGCTCGACGAGCGCAAGCGCATGGGCTTCAAGGTGATGATCTTCCTCGTCGTCTTCGCCGGCCTGCTCTATCTCGACCAAGAAGAAGGTCTGGCGCGACGTCGCGCATTGATCGGCAATGCGCAGGCATGCTCTGAAAGGCCCCGATCGCTGGCCTTTCCTTTGTCGGGCAGCATGGGAGACCGCGCCATGACGAAAGCGGTGCTGGGCATCATCGGCGGGTCCGGCCTCTATGACCTTCCCAGGCATCGAGAACACCCGCCGGGAAGGCATCTCGAGGCCGTGGGGCGAGCCATCGGACGACCTCCGCGTTCGGCGAACTCGGCGGGCACGCCGTCGTCTTCCTGCCGCGCCACGGGCGCGGCCACCGGCTTCCGCCGACGCGACATCAACTACCGCGCCAACATCGACGCGCTGAAGCGGTCGGCGTCACCGACATCGTCTCGGTCTCGGCCGTCGGCTCGCTTCCGCGAGGAGCTGGCGCCGGGCAAGTTCGTCCTCGTCGACCAGTTCATCGACCGCACCTTCGCGCGCGCCAAGAGCTTCTTCGGGCCGGGCTGCGTCGCGCATGTCTCCATGGCCCATCCGGTGAGCCCGCTGCTTGCCGACCGGGTCGCGGCGGCCGCCCGCGCCGAGGGGATCGCCTGCACAGCCGCGGCGGCACCTATATCGTCATGGAGGGCCCGCAGTTCTCGACCCTCGCCGAATCGCGGCTCTACCGCTCCTGGGGCTGCGACGTGATCGGCATGACCAACATGCCGGAGGCCAAGCTCGCGCGCGAGGCCGAGATCTCCTACGCCACCATCGCCATGGTGACCGACTACGATTGCTGGCATCCCGAGCACGGCGACGTGGACATCGCCGCGGATCATTCGGGTGATGCACGAGAACGCCGACAGCGCGCGCGCGGCTGCTCCGCGGCTCGCCCGCGATTTCCCCGCCGAGCACGAGCCCTGCCCGATCGGCTCCGACCGGGCGCTCGAACTTCGCGATCATGACCGCGCCGGAGCATGCGCGATCCGGAGCTTCTGAAGAAGCTCGACGCCGTAGCCGGCCGGGTTCTGAACGCATGAACGCCCCTACAGCCGCTCCCAGCCGCCCATCATCAGGCCCATGCCGCCGAACAGGCCGGCCATCGCCATCATCACGACCGATATGATGATGGAGATGATGATCGCCGCGGGGATTGCGGCGAGCCCCCACTTGATGAAGATGACGACTAGCCGGCCGAAGGGTATCTCGACGTCTGTGACGGTGACGGGCGTGTTGGTGGACATGGCGACTGCCTCGCTGCCGTTTGAGTGACCGGCGCCGAGGGTCGAATAGAGCGCGCTGCGGCGCAAGTGACGAAAACGAGCGGAGATCGACGCGTGAACCGGCAGAACCGCCCCCGCCTGACCCTCGACGCCCTGGCGGGTCTCATCCGCACGATCCCCGACTATCCCAAGCCCGGCATCCAGTTCCGCGACATCACCACGCTGCTGGCCGACGCCGCCGGCCTGCGCGCGGCGGTCGACGGGCTCGTCGAGCCATTCGTCGACACACCCGTCGATCACGTCGTCGGCATCGAGGCGCGCGGCTTCATACTCGGCGGTGCTGTGGCCTGCGAGCTCGGCGTCGGCTTCGTGCCGATCCGCAAGAAGGGCAAGCTGCCCTGGACGACCATCGGCCAGGACTATGAGCTCGAATACGGCGTCGACACCATCGAGATCCACGCCGACGCCATCCGCACCGGCGACCGCGTCCTGCTGATCGACGACCTGATCGCCACCGGGGGCACGGCGAGCGCGGCCGTCGAGCTCATCCGCCAGTCCGGCGGCGATATCGTCGGCGGCCGGCTTCATCATCGACCTGCCGGACCTCGGCGGCGTCGCCCGGTTGGAGGAAACTGGGCGTCGAGGTCCACACGCTGGTCGAGTTCGAGGGCGATTGAGGGCGGCGCGCGGACGCTCCGCCCACGATCCCCTCACCCCTCCCGCAGCTTCACGAACACCTTGCTCGTGAAGGCGAAGGCCAGGTCGCCGTTCTGGTTGAAGCCCTCGTTGCGGCTCGTCACCAGGCCCCAGCCGGGGCGCGAGGCGAGCGGGCGGGTGTCGGTCACGCGGGCCGAGAACGAAAGCGTGTCGCCCGCATAGACCGGCCTGCGCCACTGAAGATCCTCGAAGCCGGGCGACGGCCCGTATTCGGGATGCGGCCCCGGTCGACCGGCGAAGCCGGCCCTGGCCTTCTCCACATGCGCCACGTAGAGCCGCATCCATGCGCAGGCCGTGTGCCAGCCGCTGGCGCACAGGCCGCCGAAATGGCTCGCCTCGGCCGCCGCGGGGTCGACATGGAACGCCTGAGGGTCCCAGCGACGCGCGAAGGCGACGATCTCGTCGGTGGCGAAGGTATGGTCGCCATAGGCGATCTCCTCGCCGATTTCGATGTCCTCGAAGAACTTCACGACGCCGCCGCCCGTCGTCCGAACATCGCCGGGAAGGTCAGCGACATCACCGTCTCGCCGTGCTGGTTCGTCATCTCGTAGCGGCACCGAACGATGCCCATGTCGGGCCGCCGGCCCGAGACGCGCGTCTCCAGCACCGTGCTGTGGACCGTCAGCGTGTCGCCGGGGCGAACCGGCTTCAGCCAGCGCAGTTCCTCGATGCCGGGCGCGCCCATGGACGAGGAGTCCAGGAGGAACTCGTCGCACATCCGCCGCATCATCACGCAGCAGGTGTGCCAGCCGCTGGCCGACAGACCGCCGAGAATGCCCGCCTCCGCCGCCGCCTCATCGGTGTGCATGGGCTGCGGATCCCACTCTCGCGCGAAGTCGAGGATGTCCTCCCGCGTGACCGTGACCGGCGCGAAGGACTTCTCGTCGCCCGCGGCGAAGTCCTCGAAGAAGATCGAGGGGCCAGCCATCGCGTCAGGCCGCGAACCGGAAGTGCATCACGTCGCCGTCCTGCACGACATAGTCCTTGCCTTCGAGCCGCATCTTTCCCGCCTCCTTGGCACCGGCCTCGCCGCCCAGCGCGACGTAGTCCTGGTAGCCGATGGTCTCGGCGCGGATGAAGCCCTTCTCGAAGTCGGTGTGGATCGTGCCGGCGGCCTGCGGCGCGCGCATGCCCCGCTCGATGGTCCAGGCGCGGGCCTCCTTCGGACCCGCTGTGAAGAACGTCACCAGGTCGAGCAGTTCGTAGCCCGCGCGGATCAGCCGGTCGAGGCCCGTCTCCGTCAGGCCGAGCGTCTCCAGGTATTCCGCCCGCTCCTCGCGCGGCAGCATGGCGATCTCGGCCTCGATCTTGGCGGAGATGACGACGACGCCGGCGCCTTCGGCAGCGGCCTTGGTCTCGACCGTGCGCGAGTGCTCGTTGCCGCTCGCGGCCGAGCCCTCGTCCACGTTGCAGACGTAGAGAACCGGCTTCGACGTAAGGAGATTGAGCTGTTCGAACGCCTTCGCCTCCTCGTCCTTGATGGCGAGCAGGCGGGCGGGCTTGCCGTCCTTGAGGAGGTCCAGGGCCCGGGTCACGAGGTCGAGCGCGACCTTCGCCTCCTTGTCGCCGCCGCGAATGCGCTTCTCCAGCGGCACGAGGCGCTTTTCGAGGCTCTCCAGGTCGGCGAGCATCAGCTCCGTCTCGATGGTCTCGGCGTCGGCGACGGGATCGACGCGGCCCTCGACATGGGTCACGTCGCCGTCCTCGAAGCAGCGCACCACGTGGGCGATGGCGTCGACCTCGCGGATATGGCCGAGGAACTGGTTGCCGAGCCCCTCGCCCTTCGAAGCGCCGCGCACGAGGCCGGCGATATCGACGAAGGTCAGCCGCGTCGGGATGATCTCGGCCGACTTGGCGATCCTCGCCAGTTCGAACAGCCGGGGATCGGGCACCGCCACCTCGCCGACATTGGGCTCGATGGTGCAGAAGGGATAGTTCTCGGCCTGAGCCGAGGCGGTCTCGGTCAGCGCGTTGAAGAGGGTGGACTTGCCGACGTTCGGCAGGCCGACGATGCCGCACTTGAAGCCCATCGCGCGTCAGTTCTCCTTGTCCGCGCCACCAGCCGCCGCCGGCTTCTCCGCCTTCGGCTGCACCGCGAGCGCGATCCTGTTCATGAAGCCCGCGTCGTCGCCGGCGACGAGCATGCCCGCATTGTCGGCCACCGCCACGATCAGCGGCCCCAGCCAATCGCGGTCGGCCTTGGCAAAGTCCGACAGCACATGCCGCTGCACCGCCTCGCGCCTGCCGGGATGGCCGACGCCCAGGCGCACGCGGCGAAACTCCGGGCCGATATGTGCGGCGATCGAGCGGATGCCGTTATGGCCGGCCGCGCCGCCGCCCATCTTGACCCGCACCTTGCCCGGGGCGAGGTCGATCTCGTCGTAGAACACGACGACATCCGCCGGCTGCAGCTTCAGCCAGCGCATCGCCTCGCCGACCGCGCGGCCGGACTCGTTCATATAGGTCATCGGCTTGAGCAGGAGAGCCCGGCCGTCACCCACGTTTCCCTCGGTCGTCTGCCCCTGGAAACGGGAGCGCCAGGCCGGCAGCCGGTTGATATCGGCGATGGCGTCGAGCGCCATGAAGCCGATATTGTGCCGGTTGCCGGCGTATTTCGGCCCCGGATTCCCGAGGCCCACGAGCAGCGTCGTGGCGCCTTGCTTGCGGAACCCGAACACGGAGGATCACTCCTCCCTGGACTCTTCCTCTTCCGCCTCTTCGGCCTCGGCCTCGGCGGCGGCTTCCTCCTCGCCTTCCTCGGCTTCCTCGCTCTTGAGGCCGGCCGGGGCGGCGATGGTGGCAACCGTGAAGTCGCGGTCCGTGATCGTCGGCTCGACGCCCTCGGGCAGCGTGATCGCCGAGATGTGCAGCGAGTCGCCCAGATCGAGGCCGGTCAGGTCGGCGACGATCGCATCGGGAATGCCGTCGACCGGGCAGGTCAGCTCGATCTCGTGGCGGACGATGTTCAGCACGCCGCCGCGCTTGATGCCCGGGCTCTCTTCATCGTTGACGAAGCTCACCGGCACCCAAACGTCGAGTTTGGCGCCCTTCGTCAGGCGCAGGAAGTCGACATGGGTGGGGAAGTCCTTCACGGGATCGAACTGCACGTCGCGCGGGATGGCGCGGGTCGTCTTGCCGTCCACGTCGATCTCGAAGACGGTGGTCAGGAAGTGACCGGTCTTGAGCAGCTGGTCGAGTGCGTGGCGCTCGATGGTGATGGCGTCTGCCGCCTTCTTGTCGCCGTAGATGACGGCGGGTACGCGTCCTGCGCGGCGCTCGGCACGGGCGGCCCCCTTGCCGACCCGCTCGCGCGCCGTCGCCTTGAGCGAAACGGTCGCTGACATGAGTGGTCTCCTCAGAAACGAAAACGGCCGACCCGATCGCCGGCACGCCGATAGCCCATCTCCTCCAGGGGTGCGGACGGGCACGCGAGGCGGCTTATAAGCCACGCCGGGGGGACAGGCAACCTCGCGGGCGGGCGTTCAAACATTGGTCAACCGGCTGCCATGGCCGGGGGCACGGCCTATGTAGTTTCGGTGGTACGCCAGAGGAGGATCGACATGGATCGCAGGACTTTCATCATCGCGGCGGTGGGCGCCGTCGTCGCCGGACCCGCCCTCGCCCATCACGGCTGGGGATGGGCGACCGACGAGGAGTTCGAGCTGACGGGCACCATCGCCGGCAAGCGCCTGGGAAATCCGCACGGTGAACTCACGCTCAATGTCGGCGGCGAGGAATGGACCGTGGAAATCGGCCAGCCCTGGCGCAACGAACGTGTCGGTCTGACCGAGGCCGTGCTTGCCGATGGAACGGAGGTCACAGCCCACGGCCACCGCTCGGCCAATGCCTCGGAGCGCCTGATGAAGGCCGAGCGGCTCGTCATCGCCGGCCGGGACTACGACCTCTACCCCGGCCGGACCTCGTAGGCCGCGGCGGACGGGGGCGATGCTGGCCGAATTCCTCGCCGCGCTCGAGGCATTGCCGCTTGCGGCCTACCTGCGCAACTCGACCTGGAGCTACCCGCTCGTCAACGCCGCCCATATCGTCGGCATCGCGCTGATATTCGGCGCCATCGTGCCGCTCGACCTGCGCCTCCTGGGCGTCTGGCCGCGCACCGATGCCGCGTCCCTGTCGCGCGTGCTCGTACCCGTCGCGATGACCGGCATCGTGCTGGCGGTCGCCGCGGGGGCGCTCCTCTTCATCACCAACGCCACCGACTATGCCGCCTCGGGCTTCTTCCAGGCCAAGCTCGCCGTCGTCGCGCTCGCCGTCGCCAACGCGCTCTGGCTGCGCCGCGGCGGGTGGACGTTCCTCGACGTGACCGACCGCCCGCCCGGCCGCCTCCGGCTCGCGGCGTTCGCCTCGATCTCGCTGTGGCTGGGCGCGATCGTGCTGGGCCGCCTGATCGGCTACTTCTGACCGGTGGCGTTGCGGGATGTTTCAGGTGAGCCTATATTTGTCTCACCTGAAACCATACGGTCATCCGCCATGTCCCACGCCCACGCCGCCGACATGCCCGCCAGCGAGGCCCCGCGCCTGGCCCAGCTCATGGGCCTTTCGAAGTGGCGCGAGATGAGCGACATGGCGCTCGTCCGCCGCGTCGAGACCGGGCTGCCCCTGTCGGCGGTCGAGCGCGTCGCCCGCTACATCGATCCCGAGGACCGGACCGCCGTCTACGAACTCGTCTCCAAGGCGACATGGTCTCGCCTGCGCCGCAAGCCGAACCCGCACCTCACGCGGGACATGAGCGAGCGGCTCTATGGCGTCGCCCGCGTCATCGACGAGGGCCTGCGCCTGTGGCGCGGCGACGCGCCCGCGGTCGCCAGGTTCCTCAGGCGGCCCCATTCCCTCCTCGATGGCCGGACGCCGCTCGACGTGGCGCGCGAGTCCACCGTGGGCGCGGACATGGTCGTCAAGATCCTCGGCGAAGCGCGCGCCGGCGTCGCCCTGTGACCGGCCATCGCCGGCTCGATAGGGAAATGTCCGCCTATCGTATCGGCGATCCCGCCGGCGATCATCCCGTCTACAGCGGCGAGGGCGCACGCGAGTTTCCCGGCCGCTGGAACGTGCGCGGCCAGGCGATGATCTACGCCTCGGAACACTACTCGACAGCCATGCTGGAAAAGCTCGCCCGCACCGGCGAAATGCCGCCGAACCAGCACTATGTGGAGATCGCGATCCCCGCCGGCGTCAGCTACGAGGTTGTCAACCCGGACACCCTCCCCGGCTGGTCGGACCGCAACGCGGCCGTCGCCCGCGCATTCGGCGCGGCCTGGCTGGAGGAGGCCCGTTCCGCGATGCTGATCGTCCCCAGTGTCGTTGCCCGTATCGAACGCAACGTGCTGATCAACCCCGCGCACGAGGATGCCGCCCGCATCGTGCCGGGCCTCGAAACGCCGATCTGGTGGGACGCACGCCTGTTCGCCCGCTGAGGTCAGACCCCGATCCGCCCGAACCCCGGCAGCTTGATGCCCGGCCGGCGAATGTCCAGCCCGGCGACCGCGCCGAGGATATTCACCTCGATCCCCTCGACCCAGCCGACGGCGAGCCCGAGATAGCCGCCGAGCGAGATGCGCCATCCCGTCCGCGACGGCGTCGGGCCGAACCAGTCGCCGTTGAACGGGAAGTCCTTGCCGACGGCGACCGGCGGCAGCGCGGTGTCGATCTCCGGCACCTGCGTCATGACCCAGGCGACGAAGGTGTTGGAGTTCGGCCCCGGCCAGGCCTCGTAGTCGCCGAATTCGCGGTAGGGATAGTCGGCCACCGCCTGCCGGATCCTGGGGATCATTTCCGCCGCCCTCTCCCCGTCGGCGGCGAAGACCAGCACCGGCATGTCGCCGAACCATCGGCCGTCGGCCTCGCGGAAATTAGTGCGGATCGGCGAGCCCCAGCCGACCTTGTCGTAGCGCTCGTAGGCCGTGCCGTTCTCGTCCTTCAGAACGATCCAGCTATGGACCGCGAAGATGCCGCGCCAGCGTCCGGCCCTTGCCGCGTAGATGCGCACGCTGGCCTCGCCGGTCTCCGCGGCAGGCGGCAGCAGGCCGGTGCTGGACCAGTCGGCGCTGCGCCAGTTGCGGTCCCAGCCCCCGCCCCAATGGACGGCGGCATGGACCCCCAGCGGCAGGATGAACAGGGCGAGGAAGAGGGCGAGGGCCAGACGGGCGAAATGCATGTGCGGACGCGGGAAAGAACAGCGAGGTCGCGCCGAATCTAGCGCCCGCGACCGGGGTTCCCGATGACAATGCCGTGAAGGCTGGCTCGGCTCAGTCGAAGAGGCTCGACACCGATTCCTCGCCGGCCGTCCGCCCGATGGCCTCGCCGATCAGCGGCGCGATGGAGAGAACCCGGATGTTGTGCGCCACGCGCACCGCCTCGGTCGCCTGTATGGAATTGGTGATGACCAGTTCCGACAGCCGCGAGGCCGCGATGCGCGCGACCGCGCCGCCGGACAGGACGCCGTGCGTGATGTAGGCATGCACCGACACCGCGCCCTTCTCCAGAAGCGCGTCGGCGGCGTTGCACAGCGTGCCGCCGGAATCGACAATGTCGTCGACGAGGATGCAGGCGCGGCCCTCGACGTCGCCGATGATGTTCATCACCTCCGATTCGCCCGGCCGCTCGCGGCGCTTGTCGACGATGGCCAGCGACGCGTCGATGCGCTTGGCGAGCCCGCGCGCGCGCACCACGCCGCCGACGTCTGGCGAGACCACCATCACCTTGCCCGCGTCGAAACGCTCCTTGATGTCGCGCACCATGACGGGCGCGGCGAAGAGGTTATCGGTCGGGATGTCGAAGAAGCCCTGGATCTGCCCGGCGTGGAGATCGAGCGTGAGCACGCGGTCGGCGCCGGCGTTGGTGATCAGGTTGGCCACCAGCTTCGCCGAGATCGGCGTGCGGGGCCCGGGCTTGCGGTCCTGACGGGCATAGCCGTAGTAGGGAATCACCGCCGTGATGCGCCGCGCGGAGGCACGCCGCAGCGCATCGAGCAGTATCAGGAGCTCCATCAGGTTGTCGTTGGCGGGAAATGACGTCGACTGGACGACGAAGACGTCCTCGCCGCGCACGTTCTCCTGAATCTCGACGAACACCTCCATGTCGGCAAAGCGCCTGACGAGGCACTTTGTCATCGGAGTGTTGAGATAGGTTGCTATCGCTTCGGCGAGAGTACGGTTCGAGTTGCCGGCTACGAGTTTCATCTTGTCGCGGACGCCCCGGTCCTGATCGGCGGGAAGTGGGAAGAATCCGCCTGCCCCGGGCGGCGGCGCTTCATAACAAGGCAGGCCCGCGCGCGCAAACCTCGAATTGGGGAAATCCCCGTTCCTTTAGTCTTCGGCGATCAGCCCGAGGACGCCGGGAGCCGCGGCGCTGGCCGCCCGCTCGGCCGAGACGCCCCAGTTCTGGTCGAGATGATTGGCCGGAACGCGGGATACCTGCCGCACCGTTCCGACCGGGTCGCCGTTGCCCCGTGCAACGGACCAGATGATCGCCACCGTCTGGGTTCCCTCGTGTGCCGGCCCGACCGTGGATTCGCCCGACACGACATAGTCCGCGCCTTCGGGGCTGGCCGCGGCTCCGCTGCCCATCGCCGAGAGCTGGCGTGCCATGGCCGCCGACAGCGCCACCGCGCCATCGCCGACAGCGCCGGACACCGGACCGACATGGATGAGATGGCGGGAGTCGCGCGACGGCGTGACCGAGCCCGAGATCGCATCGCGCGGGATCGGCGTCCCGCTCGCGACCAGCGCGATGGCCGAACCGAGCGCGGGCGTCATGTCCGCTGATCCGGGGGCGGGCGTTGGGGTGTTGGTCACCGGAGCACCCTCGTCTATCCAGCTTCCGAGCCCCTCGACGGTCTCGCGCGCGATGCGCCGCAGGGAATCGTCCGTCACCGCCTGCCAGGGGTCCGGCAGCGCGGCCGAGACCGTGTCGGTTCCCGAGAGCCGGTGGACGCGCCCGCCGGCCGCATCGAAGATGTCCCAGACATACTGCACGTCCGTCGCCGATCCCGACCGCGTCACGCTGAAATAGCCCTTCACGCGATAGCTGTCGTCGCTGGAGTTGCGCGGCACCACGGGCAGGCCGCGGGCTATTGCGCCGGCGCCGAGTTCCTCGGCCAGCACCGCGGCACGTTCCTCGGGAATTCCGACCAGCGGCTCGAAGGCCAGCGCCATGCGCGACGGCGACGCCTGGGTCAACGGAGTGGCCGCGATCGGCGATCCCCCGTCCGACGACGTGCAGGCCGCTGCGAACACGCACGTGGCGACGACGGCCAGACCGCGGAAAAGCCTCGAAATCACGTGACGCCACCCGTCAATTCGGCGTCCGCCCGGACGCCACAACTGCCGTCTCGTAACTCTATTTCACATCGAGGTCCAGCGGTGCGACGGACAGCACCTCGGGGCCGGTTTCGGTGACCAGCGAGGTTCGTCCCAGGCACATCGCGGCGCCCATTTCGGAGTCCATTATGATCATGTGGGCGAACAACACCATGCCCGGCTCGACAACCCACGGATTGCCCGCATAGAACATCGGCGGGTCCATCCAGGAAGGTGTAAAGCGGGCTCCCAGGCTGTATCCGCAGGCCGCGAGCCGCGCATCCGCCAGACCGTGCGCGTCCATCACCCGGGCGTGCGCGTCGAATATCTCGCCCGCGGTACGGCCCGGCTGCATCGTCGCCTCGACCGCCACCAGGGCCTCGACCGCCGCCTCGTGCAGCTCGACATGTCGCGTCGTCGCCTCGCCGACGCAGACCGTGCGCATCAGGGCGGCGTGATAGTGCCGGTAGACGCCGGCCCATTCCAGGGTGATCTGGTCGGTCGGGTCGAGCTTCCGCCGCCCTGACTTGTGGCGGCACAGGAGCGCGTCCCGCCCCGAACCGATGATGAACTCGTTGCCCGGATAGTCGCCGCCGCCCGAAAACACCGCCCCCTGCATGGCGGCGAGTATCTCGCCCTCGTCCGCGCCCGCCGCGATGATGTCGAGCCCGGCCGCGAAGGCGGCGTCGCCAAGCTCCGCGGCGCGCCGCACATAGGCGATCTCGGCGGCGGACTTCACCGCCCTCAGGCGCGGCACGATCGGCGAGGCGTCGACGAGCGTCGCGAAGCCCTGGAACGTCGCGTCCACCGCCCGGCCGTTGGCGGCCGTCAGCCCGTGCGTGTCGTACTCGATCCCGAGGCGCTTGCCCCGACCGCCCAGCCCGTCGACCATCGCGCGAAGCTGCATCGCGGGCGTGGCGTCTGCGCGGTCGGTCCAGACGCGGACGTCGGGGATGTTGGAGGTGTGGCGCGCCTGCCGGAGATCGGCCGAGCGCGTCAGAAGGACTGTAGTGCCCGCGGTATCGACATAGAGGCACTGGAAGAAGCAGAAGCCGAACGTGTCGTAGCCGGTCAGCCAGTACATGGACTCCTGCGCGAAGATCAGCAGCCCGTCGAGCCCCGCCGCCTCCAGTTCCGCGTCGAGCCGCCGGCGCCGGTCGGCGAATTCGGCCTCGTCGAAATGGAGGGCCATCGCGCGCCTATTCGGTCAGGGTGATGGCCGAGATCAGCCGGCCGTAATCGGGCTCGCCGCGATGCGTGGCGCGCCGGTAGCTGAAGAAGCTTTCCTCCTCGGCGTAGGTGCAGCGCCCGATCCATTCCGCGCGCCGGACCCCGGCTTTCTCGAGGCGGTGCAGGATGTAGGCCGGCAGGTCGAAATGCGGCTTGCCGGCCGGCCCGTCGATGAAGAAGCGCCCGTTGCCCTCGTCGTGCTTGATGAAGGTCTCGCGGAATTCCGGTCCGACCTCGTAGGAGGCCTGCGAGATCGTGGGCCCCAGCACGGCGACGATCCTGTCGCGCGCCGCGCCCAGTTCCTCCATGGCGACCAGCGTCGTCTCGATCACCCCGTCGATCGCCCCGCGCCACCCCGCATGGGCGGCGGCGACGACCCGTGCCTCGACATCCGCCATGAGCACCGGCCCGCAATCGGCGGTCGAGATCGCAACGGCAAGGCCCGGCACGTTCGTGACGACGGCGTCGGCCTTGGGCGCTTCAGCCGGCGACCACGCTTCCTCGACGATCACCGCATCCGGCGAGTGGTATTGGTACGGCAGCGCCAGCGCATCGGCCCGGACGCCCAGCCGTTCTGCGGCGCGGCGCCGGTTCTCGATCACGTTCGCACGCTCGTCATCCGAACCGAGCCCGATGTTCAGGCTGTCATAGACGCCCGACGACAGTCCGCCCTTGCGGGTGAAGAACCCGTGCCTGACGCCCTTCAGCTTCAGAGATTCGACTTCCAGCATACGGTATCGCCCCCTCGACTTCCGCGAGGGCAAGATGGTGTCACGCGGCCTCGCTGTCAAACGGTGGCATGGTCGGCAATCCGGCAGAGGAAAGGGCCAGCACCTTGAACAGCGTTCCCATGTCGCGCGATCCCGTCAGCCGCGCCAGCGCGAGCGTCAGTTCGCCCGCGGGCGCGCCGGCCGCGCGCAGTCGCTCCGCTCGCGCGCCAATGCCGAGAGAGGTCAGGAACGCGCCTTGTCGCGTGACGCCCTGCACCACCGCTCCACCACCCTCGGCCGCCGCCGCGAGCGCCGAGAAATCGACATGGGCCGTAAGGTCGGCCTGGCCCGGCCTGGACAAGGGGTCGGCGGGCTCACCGTCCATGAGCGCCTGCAGGCTGTCTCCCGCGGAAGGATCTCGATACCCGTAGTCCACGATGAGCCCGTAGCCCGGATGCCGCGCCAGGCGCTGGCCGATCTCGTGGGCGATCGCGCTCGCGGCCGGCCGCAGTTCCACGACCGTCCCCTCCTCCGCCTCACCCAGCGCGGCGGGAATGTCGCCGGCATCGTCCGGGGGGCCGTCGACGAGCGCAAGCCGGCCGTCGCTCCCGATCCCGACGCACCGTTCCCGCCAGCCGTCCGGCGCCTTCACGACCTGGCGCACCGGCAGGGCGTCGAAGAATTCGTTGGCGACCAGCAGCATGGGGCCTTCGGGGACATCCGCGAGGCTGTCGTGCCAGAAGGCCCTTGGGCCCGCCCGCTCGAGCCGCTCGGCCTGCGCCGCGCGCATGAGCGGGCTGGTCTCGACGAGATGCACCTCGACCGCGGCGGCAAGCGGCGGTACCAGGCGGAACGTCTTCAGAATGTCGGTCGCCAGCGTGCCCCGGCCCGGCCCGAGTTCCACGAGCCGCACCGGCGCGGGCGAGCCGGCCAGCGCCCATCCGTGCGCCAGCCAGGCGGCCAGGACCTCGCCGAACATCTGGCTGATCTCCGGCGCCGTTGTGAAGTCGCCTTCCGATCCGATCGCCTGCCGCGTCATGTAATAGCCGTGCTCCGGATGCCCCAGGCACAACGCCATGTACCGGTCGAGCGGCATCGGACCCTCGGCCGCGATCCTGGCGTGGATCAATTCCTCCAGCGGCGTCACGGCGTCACGCGCGGCCGGCGCGCCGCGCGAGCGACGAGCGCCAGCCCGGCTGCGAGCATCGGGAGCGAGAGCAGCATTCCCATGGTCACTCCGCCCCAAAGGAAGCCGATATGGGCATCCGGCATGCGGAAGGCCTCGCCGATGATCCGCGCGAGGCCGTAGCCGGCGAGGAAGGCACCGGTCGCGAGCCAGGGCCTTTCCAGCGCCCGGAACCGATGGACCAGAAGCCACAGCACGACGAACAGCAAGAGGCCTTCGAGCGCCGCCTGATAGAGTTGGCTCGGATGACGCGGCTCGGGTCCGGCCAGCGGGAATATGAAGGCCCACGGCACGTCCGTCGGCCGCCCCCACAGTTCGCCGTTCATGAAGTTGGCGATGCGCCCCAGCAACAGCCCCGCCGGCGCCGCCGTCGCGGCCAGGTCGGCAAGTGCCGCGACCGGTACGCCGCGCCGCCGGGCGAAGATCGCGACCGCCGCGACGACACCCGCGAACCCGCCGTGGAACGACATCCCGCCTTCCCAGAGGACGAGTATCTCGAGCGGATTCTCCAGGAAGTATCCGGGATTGTAGAACAGCACGTAGCCGAGCCGCCCGCCGAGTATGACGCCGAGCGTCGCCCAGACGATCAGGTCGGCGACGTCGTCCCGGGTCACCGGGGACCTGCCGCCCCACAGCGCGTCGTTCGCCGCCATCCGCGCCATGTACCACCACGCGAACAGCAGCCCGAACACATAGGCAAGCGCATACCAGCGGATCGCCAGCGGCCCGATCTGCACGGCCACCGGATCGATGGCGGGAAACGGAATTGCGAGAAGCGGCATGATCGCCTCGTATCACAGGCGCGCCGCGACCGGGAGAGTCGTCATGCCGCAGCCCCGTCCAGGCATCGTTCCCAATAGGGGACGGCGCTGTAGCGCCGGGCGAGGAAGTCGACGAAGGCGCGCACTTTCGCCGACAGGTGTCGCCCCGGCGGATAGACCGCGTAGCAGGCCGTCTCGCGCCATCGCGTCCGGAGCATCAGGGGCACGACCCGCCCCGCCTCGATCGAGCGGTAGGCGATGAAGCTCGGCTGCAGGCACAGCCCGAGACCGGATTTGGCGGCCGCCATCAGCATGTCGCCGTTGTTGGCGGCGAGCCGCGTCGGAACGTCGACGCTGCGCTCGCGCCCCTCCTCGTCGGTCCACATCCAGGCGAGCCGGCCGGGGACGTTGGTATAGAGCAGCCCCTCGTGCCGCTCGAGGTCCTCGGGCGTTTCAGGGGTGCCGCGGCGCTCGAGGTAATCGCAACTCGCGCACAAGACGTTGCGGCTGTCGAACAGCTTGCGCGCGATCAGGCTCGAATCCTCCAGGACGCCGATCCTCACAGCCACGTCGAACCCGTCGTCGACGAGGTCCACGCGCCGGTCATTGAGGTCCATGTCGATGGCGAGCCGCTCATGCTGCGCCAGGAACTCCGCCACCGCCGGCGCGAGATGCGTGACGCCGAAGGACAGGGGAGCCGCCACCCGCATGCGGCCCGACAGCGTCCCGTGGATCGCGGCCGCCGCCTGGTCCGCCTCCTCGATGTCGGCGAGGATGGTGACGGCCCGCTGGTAGTAGGCGCGCCCCGTCTCGGTGAGGCTCAGCCGGCGGGTGGTGCGGGCCACGAGGCGCACACCAAGCCGCTCCTCCAGTTCCTTGAGACGTTGGCTGACAGCCGACTTCGCGACCCCCATCCGCTCCGCCGCCGCGCCGATGCCACCCTCCTCCGCCACCCGGACGAAGGTCTCGATTTCCGCCAGACGATCCATTGTTCGCCTCCCAGGAACAATCAGTTCTTTTTCTAGTTTCTACCATCGAAGCCGGCAACGACTAAGTGACGGATCCAACATCCGCGAAACGCAACCCGGGAGGCCATGCGATGGCAGGCAGGACGAAGCTTTTGGTGCTCTATCACTCGAGTTGGGGCCACGTCGAAACGATGGCCGGCGCCGTTGCCGGCGGCGCCAAGTCCGTCGATGGCGTGGAAGTCGTCGTCAAGCGCGTTCCCGAGACGATGACCGAGGAACAGATGAAGGAAGCGGGCATGAAGACCGACCAGCCCGCCCCCGTCGCGACCATTGACGAACTCGCCGACTACGACGGCATCATCTTCGGCACCGGCACCCGGTTCGGCAACATGACCGGCCAGATGCGCACCTTCCTCGACCAGACCGGCAAGCACTGGGCTTCCGGCGCCCTCGTCGGCAAGGTCGGCAGCGTCTTCGTGTCGACCGGCGTCGGCGGCGGCAACGAGACGACCGTAACGTCCTTCCATACCACCCTCCTCCACCATGGGATGGTGATCGTCGGGCTGCCCTACGCCTGCGAGGAAATTTCCGACATCAGCCAGATGCGCGGCGGTTCGCCTTATGGCGCGGGCACGCTTTCCAACTCGGACGGAAGCCGCCAGCCCTCCGAGAATGAGCTCGCCCAGGCACGCTTCCAAGGCCGGCACGTCGCCGAGATCACGAAGAAGCTCGCCGGCTGACCCGAGGGCTCACGACAGGACAGGAGAACATCATGGGACTTCTGATCGACGGCGAATGGCACGACACGTGGTACGACACCAAATCCACCAGCGGGCGGTTCAAGCGCCAGGAGTCCAGCTTCCGAAACTGGGTGACGGCGGACGGCTCACCCGGCCCCACCGGCGAAGGCGGGTTCGAGGCCGAGCCCGGCCGCTATCACCTATACGTGTCGCTTGCCTGCCCGTGGGCGCACCGCACGCTGATCTTCCGGCAGCTCAAGAAGCTTCAGGACATGATCTCCGTCTCGGTCGTCGCCCCGCTGATGGGCGCCGAGGGCTGGGAGTTCGACGAGGACCATCCCGACCATCTCGGCGGCCGCTCGCGCCTCTACGAGGTCTATCTGGCGGCCAACCCCGACTACACGGGGCGCGTGACGGTGCCCGTACTGTGGGACAAGACGCGCGGCACCATCGTCTCCAACGAGTCCTCCGAGATCATCCGGATGCTGAATTCGGCCTTCGACGGCGTCGGCGCGAATTCCTCCGTCGACTTCCATCCCCCGGCCTTGCGCAAGGAGATCGATGCGATCAACGAGGTCGTCTACGACACCGTCAACAACGGGGTCTACAAGGCCGGCTTCGCCACGACGCAGGACGCCTATGAGGAGGCGGTGACGGCGCTGTTCGCCACGCTCGACGATATCGAGTCCCGGCTGGGCAGGTCCCGCTATCTCGTCGGCGACCGATTGACCGAGGCCGACTGGCGTCTCTTCACGACCCTCGTTCGCTTCGATCCGGTCTATGTCGGCCACTTCAAATGCAACGTGAGGCGGATCGCGGACTACCCGAACCTGTCGGGTTATCTCCGTGAACTGTATCAGGTTCCAAGCGTCTCGGGCACGGTCGACTTCGACCACATAAAGCGCCATTACTACATGAGCCACACGACGATAAACCCGACCCGCATCGTGCCCGTCGGACCGGAGCTCGACCTCGATGCGCCGCATGGCCGCGAGCGCCTGAAGGCCGCCTGATCCTCACCACGTTTCGGAGAGGTCGGCGCCGTCGAAAACCTCCGCGAGCCTGCGGCGCGTGGCGGCGGTGACGTCGTCGGGCAGTTCCGAAGGAGCGAAGAACTCCGCCGCGACGATCTCGCGGCAAGCCGCCTTGGGGCCGTTCTGGCGCCAGTCCCCCGCGATGAAGACGGCCACGTGGTCGCCCGGGAATTCCTTGCCGCTGGAGAATATGCCGTGCAGCCGGGCCGGCCCGTCGAGGGCGATGTTCGCCTCCTCGCGCAACTCCCGCTCAAGCGCCGTGGCCATCGTCTCGCCACGCTCGACACCGCCGCCCGGCAGGTGCCACCCGGGAACGTAGGTATGCTTGACCAGAAGCACGCGGCTCTTTTCATCCGCCACGATCGCGCGCACGCCGAGCGTCAGCCCCCGGCTGAGCCGCCACCAGGATTGCAGGAAGGTTCGCGTCAGGGTCCGTCGCATCGCGCCAGTTGCCGCTCGTTTCGTTGAAGGATCGTTTACCGGGCATGCGCGCCGCGCAAGCCTGCGCTGCGAAACCGCCGCTGGTGCGGCGTTCCGCGTCGTCTACATGTGGCGCACAAGATGACGGACCGGCAATCCCGGGCCGAGTTCCTTCCCCAAACCGGAGCCTTCCGATGTTTCGCCTGTTCCACCGCGCCCATGCCCGCTACGTATGGGCCCCGGCGCTGGAGATCGGCAGCGGCCGCATCATCGCCGCCCTCATGCCCTTCACCTATCGCTGATCCTTTTCTCCCGGCTGCGGCAACCCGCCTGTCTTTGCATCCGGCGCTTCGACCGTTAGAAGCGGCGGGCGATGTACCGGCTTGCGCACCTCTCCGACCCGCATGTCCCGCCCGAGCGACGGCCGCGGCGACGCGAGCTTCTGTCGAAGCGCGTCATCGGCTGGACCCATTGGCGCAGCAGCCGGCAGCACGTCCACAGGCGTGAGGTCCTCGACGTCCTGACCGCCGACGTCGCGCGCGCCGAACCGGACCACATCGCAGTGACCGGCGACCTCACCATCGTATCCTCGCGCGCCGAATGGCATGCCTGCCGCGAATGGCTCGAGACCCTCGGCCCGCCGCAAGACGTGTCGATCATCCCCGGCAATCACGACGCATATACCCGCCGCGCCGTGCCGGGCACGTCGAAGGCCTGGCGGGAATACATGGCGGGCGACCGCGCGCCGATCGACCTGGATTCCGCCGAGTTTCCCTATCTGCGGCGGCGCGGGCCGCTCGCCCTCGTCGGCTGCTCGTCGGCCATCGCCACCGCGCCGTTTCTGGCGACCGGCAAGCTCGGCAGCCGTCAGATCGAGAAGATCGAGGCGCTGCTGGACGCCGAGCGCCGGGAGGGCCTGTTCCGCGTCGTCCTCATCCATCATCCGCCCATGCGCGCCTCGGGCGACCGCTACCGCCGGCTGACCGATGCCCATGCCTTCGGCGCCGCGCTCGCCCGCGTCGGTGCCGAACTCGTCATCCACGGCCACGATCATTCCGCCACCGTTCGCTGGCTCCCCGGCCCCGCCGGGCCGATACCGGTGGTCGGCGTGCCGTCGGCCTCCGCGCTCGCCCATCACACCAAGCCGGCCGCCGAATACAATGTCTACGAGGTGAGCGGGGAGCCCGGAGCATGGTCCTGCGCGATGACGACGCGCGGCTTCGACGGCGCCGGCATCCACGATCTGGCCAGCCGCGACCTGTGGCGCGACGGCCGGACCGGCGACGGCGTTCTCAGCTCGAAACCAGCAGCAGTCCCAGACTGAACAGCCCCGCGGCGCCCACGAGGACGCCGATCAGGAAGCCCGTGACGACCGATCCCCAGCCCAGCCCCGCCCGCGCGACCGGCGCCTCGTCCTCCTCGGCCGGTCCGGTCTCTTCCTCGCCCGATACCGTCCGGTAGCGATCATCGGCTTCCAGCGCGCGCTCCCGCTCGAGAATCCGGTGGGCGACGTAGTCGGTGATCCGCTGCGACATTTCCTCGAGATTGACGGTCTCGAGAATGACCTGCCTCCCGTACCGGCTGTCCATCACGAAGCGGTAGGTCCGCTTGTCCCGGCCCATGACGACATAGGCCAGGACGTCGATCCACAGCCTCGGCGGATTGCCGGGGATCATCGCGCATTCCAGCAGGTCGTTCTCGGGCGGCAGCTCGTCGAACACGTCCGCCAGCGCATCCTGCAGCAGCTCGAGCCGCGCGATCTCCGCCTCGCGCAGGTCGATGATCACGTCGGAGCGTTCCGCCTCGCTCAGTCGCGCCTTCTGCATCGCATCGCGCAGCCGGCTGGGCCGCGCGGGAGCTTTTTCGTGCTTTTCGGGATCAACGTCGACGATCTTGTCTTCGGCCACCGCCGGAACTCCATACTCGGTACGCCACATCGGCGCGCACACTACCATGCGTCCTCGCGATTGACACCGATTTGCCTCCGGTTTCTGGTGACCGGCGACCACATTCGAGACGAGCGTCGATCATGACCGAGACCCTCCCCGACAGCGCCCGGCGCGTCGTGGCGGCCGCCAGCGCGGCCGGCCTCGACATCGCGGTCGTCGAGATGCCGGACACCACGCGCACCGCCGAGGAGGCGGCGCGTGCCTGCGGCTGCGGCGTGTCGCAGATCGTGAAGTCGCTGGTCTTCGTCGGCCGCGAGACGGGTCGGCCCTACCTGCTGCTCGTCTCCGGCTCGAACCGCGTCGACGAGGCGAGGATCGCCAACGTCCTCGGCGAGACGCTCCGTCGCCCAGACGCCGGCGCGGTGCGCGAGCTCACCGGCTATGCGATCGGCGGCATCCCGCCGATCGGCCATCCCGTTGCCATGCGGACGGTGATCGACACCGCGCTGCTCCACCACGACGTCGTATGGGCCGCCGCTGGCACGCCGCGATGCGTCTTCGCGACCGATCCCGCGCGCCTGAAGGAGGCCACAGGCGCGACCGCGTTCGCCTTCTGATCAGCCGCAGCGCACGTTTTGCACGATCTCGCGCTCGTTCACCTCGAGGTTCAGGCGCTCGGCGTTGAACTCCATCGTCACCGCCTCGCCGGGCCTCAGCACGCGCGCCGTCCTGGCGCCGGCGGCCATGCGTGCCCGCTCCACCACCCGGTCGGTGGCGTGCTGGCCGACTGCCCACGTCGCGCCCGATGCCTCGCAGGTCGTCGCCTGCGGCGGCGGCGGCGCGGGTGGCGGAGGCGGCGCGGAGCCCGGCCCGGATTGGCAGGCGGCGAGCAGGAATGCCGCTCCCACGAGCGCCGCGTGGCCGGTGTGTCGCATGGTCATGAAATCCCCTCGTCGGTTTTCGTTGCCGCCCGGCATGCCGGAAAACGCCGCCCGGAGCCGCCGGGTTCCCGGACCGGTGGAATAGACGCGCCGGCAGTACGTTCGAACTCAATACGCCAGGTAGCCATGATAGGATCGCCGGCAACGACGATGGAAGCCCGCCGCATGTCGCACGCCGGAACCGCGACTTCCCGGATGGCCCGGCTCTTCGAGCCGGTCGACGGCGCGTCGCTGGCCGTCTTCCGCATCCTGTTCGGCCTCATCATGGCGTGGGAGGTCTGGCGCTACGCCTCCGCGGGCTGGATAGCGACGCATTTCCTCGATCCGGAATGGCGCTTTCCCTACCCCGGCTTCGCGTGGGTCACGCCGTGGCCCGGCGACGGCATGTACTGGCACTTCGCGGCCATGGGCGTGCTCGCCGTCCTCATCGCCCTCGGCCTGTTCTACCGGCTGGCCACGGCGCTTTTCGCGATCGCCTTCGCGTATGTCTTCCTGCTCGATCAGGCCCGCTACCTCAACCACTTCTATCTCGTGCTGCTGTTCGCCGTCCTCATGGTCTTCGTGCCGGCGAACCGCGTCTGGTCGCTCGACGCGCTGATGTCGCGCCGGACGCGTCCAGGGTTCGTCCCGGCGTGGAGCCTCTGGCTGCTGCGCGCCCAGCTGGAGATCGTCCTGGTATTCGCGGGGCTGGTGAAGATCGACCGCGACTGGCTGCGCCTCGAACCGCTGGCCACATGGCTCGCGCGCAATTCCGACATGCCCCTCGTGGGGCCGCTCCTCCTGACCGATACCGTCGCGGCGATAGGGGTCTGGAGCGCGATCCTCATCCACCTCGTCGGCGCGCCGCTCCTGTTGTTCCGCGCGACGCGCATCTGGGCCTTCGCGGCTTACGTGGTCTTCCACCTGATGAACGCCGCGCTCTGGAATATCGGCATCTTCCCGTGGTTCACCATCGCCGCTACGCTCCTGTTCTTCGACCCGGACTGGCCGCGACGGATATGGTCGCGCTTCACCGGTGCCGCGGCCACGATTCCGGCTGTCCCGGCGCCAATGCCCTCGCATGCCCGCCGCCACGCGATCCTGGCTCTCGCGGGCTGCTGGCTTGTCGTCCAGATCCTCGTCCCCCTGCGCTTCCTTGCCTATCCAGGCTTCGTGTCCTGGCACGAGCAGGGTCACAATTTCTCCTGGCAGATGATGCTGAGGGACAAGGACGGCATCGTGCTCTTCGCCGTCCACGATCCCGCCACCGGGGAGGAATGGCTGGTCGAGCCCGCCGATTTCCTGACCACCCGGCAGGTCCGGAAGATGGCCGGCCGGCCCGAGCTCATCCGCCTCTTCGCCCACCGCCTGCAGGCGGTCTGGCGCGACGAGCATGGCATGGAGGATGTGGAGGTCCGGGCGCTCACTTCCGCCTCGCTCAACGGTCGCCCGGCGCAGCCTCTCGTCGATCCGTCCCGCGACCTGACGAAGGTCGGCTACACGTGGGGTCCCTCCGACTGGATCATGCCGCTCGCCCACCCCCTGCCCCCCATCGAGGCCCGCTGGCGCGAGGATTTTTGGGACGGCATCTCCGCCCTCATCGAGCAACGCGGCGCCGATAGCGGCTGAGGCGTCCTCAGCCGTCCCGCGTGCTGATCTCTCCCGGAGGCGGCGCGCCACAGGCCTGGCTCACCCGCACCAGTCCCCACCCATAGGTCTCGTCGCGCCCGGGATCGCCGAGATCGACGGCGTTGCCCGCCACCTCCTCGATAACCTCGGCCACCGGCCGCTCGGGATCGAGCGCCCGTTTTGCGGCGATCACCGCCGAGACGAACGGCGCGGCGTAGGACGTGCCCGACCGGAAGCGACCGCCGGAGATCGAGGCCGCCGTCCAATCCGCACCCCCGGCGCGGCGAAGGCGATGTGCGGCCCGGCATTGGCCTGCCGGAACACCCGCTCGCTCCGGTCGACCGCCGTCACCGCGACGACGCCGTCATAGGCCGCCGGATAGAGCGGCTCGGAGCGCGGCCCCGCGTTGCCGGCCGCCGCCACCAGCGCAACGTCGCGTTCCAGCGCCGCCTCGACCACCCGCTCCAGCAGGATGTTGGCCGGCCCGGTGAAGCTGAGATTGATCACCTGCACCTCGCGCTCCACAAGTTCCTCGATGGCCCGGGCAACGTCGAACGCGTCCGCCGCGTCCTCGCCGCGCGGATCGCGGTGGAACGCCTCGGCCGCGATGACGCGCGCGCGCGGCAGCAGCCCCGGAGTCCGCGTCTCGTTGTCTCCCGCCAGCAATATGGCGATCGCCGTCCCATGCAGCGCCGAGGCCGGGTCGCGGTCGTCGGCCACGGCCGGGAAAAACTCGATATCGGCATCCGAGAGCGCCGCGTGCTCGACGTTGACGGTCGTATCGATCATGCCGATGACGGGCGCCAGCTCGCAGGCCTGCGTGCGCGGCGTCCAGCCGATCATGTCGAAGGCAGCGCACCGCTCCTCCCGACACGGCAGGTCGCCGGGTCGGTAGAGGTGGTTGATGTCGAGCTGGGCGTCCGGAACGATCTGCCCCACCTGGGCGCGCGCGTCCTCGAGCGACAGGCCCGGCGGCACGCGCACGCGGGCGACCTCCGCGCCGATCAGCTCGAGCCGGCTGCGCGACACGATCTCGAAGCCCTGCGCCGATATGGCGTCGAGATCGCCCGGCGTAGGCGCGGTGACCACGAATTCCGGCGGGGGAGGAGGTGCCGCCGGCGCGGCCCTGCGCGGCGCCTGACGCCGCGGCGGCGGCGGGATGAGATGGCGCAGGATCGCCGGCGGCGCCGGGATGAACCGGGGTGCCCTGTAATACCCGCCGTCATCGTCGTCGTCATCGTCCCAGTCGGCATGTGCCACCGGCGACGGCATCCATGACACCGGAATATCGACCGTAGACACCTCCGCAAGCCCGAAGCCGGCGACCATCGCCGCGGTCAGCGCTAAACGGGGAAACAACCGGCGCATGGACATCCTCTTCATATCTGCCCGGGAACACTATAAGCCAACGTTCGGCACCGGTGCCGCATTCCTCGCGGCCGGAATTTTTTCGCCGGGAGGCACCACGCACGGAATATGTTGCCCTATCCGTCCGTTCTGGTCGCGAATGTCGGAACAGCCAGGGAGCGGCAGGCGTGACCGCTGACATAAGGCACCGTATCGTCGCCTTGCTGCCGCGTCTGCGGGCCTTCGCCTATTCGCTGACGCGGTCGAGGGACGAGGCGGACGACCTCGTCCAGGCAACGTGCGAGCGGGCCCTCAAGTCGATCGATTCCTGGACGCCCGGAACCCGGCTCGATTCCTGGATGTTCCGGATCATGCGCAACCACCGGATCGACGATATCCGCCGGAAGCGCCCCGACGCCTCGCTCGACGACGACGAGGCGGGTTACGAGGTCGCCGGCGAGGATGGCCGCCACACCACCGAGCAGCGTTTGACGCTCGGCAGCGTCGAGGACGCGATCCGCGCCCTCCCGGAGGAACAGCGTTCGGTTCTGGTCCTCGTCTGCGTGGAGGAACTGAGCTACCGCGAGGCGGCCGAGGTGCTGGACATACCGATCGGCACGGTGATGAGCCGCCTCGCCCGCGCGCGGCGCAGCGTCGCCGTCGCGGTCGGCCATGCGGAAGAAGGATCGGACGGTGGCGACACCGTCACTGGAGACAGGTCATGAGCGACAAGGGAGTGACCGACGAAATGCTGATGAGCTATGTCGACGGCGAGCTCGATGAGGCCTCCGCCGCGGCGGTCGAGCGGGCCGTGCAGGCCGATCCGGGTCTTGCCACCCGCATGGACGCCTTCCGCCGCTCGCGGACCGCGACGCGCGACGCATTCGCCAGGCTCCTGAGCGAGCCCGCACCCGACCGGCTGGTGGACTCGGTCCTGGGATCGGCGCCGATCGGGGCGTCGAACGTCGTCGCCTTCAGCCCGCGGCCGCGCCTCGTCCAGGCGGCGATGGCGATGGCCGCCACGCTCGTGGTCGCCGCCGGCGTCGGCGGCTACTGGTACGGCCAGACCGTGGGCGGCGGCGCGGGGGCCCCGGCGGTCGCCCTCCTCGACGGACACCCCGCCCTCCTGGCCGCGCTCGACGAGGTGCCGGGCGGAGAGGCACGCAACCTCGACGGCGGCGCGCTCGCGCTGCAGGAGACCTACCGCATCGACGGCGGCGTCTGCCGGTCCTTCACGCTCGCCGGCGGCGACGGCGGCGTCCGCGGACTGGCGTGCAATCGCGGCGCCGGCTGGAACGTGGACATGGCCGTCGCGGACGGGGGCGCCGGCACCGGAACCTTCAGCCCCGCATCCGACCGCGCCGCATTCGCGCTCGATGCCTATCTCGACGGCCTGGAAGCCGGCGGCGCGCTCGGCGGGGCCGAGGAAGCCGAGCTCCGAGAGCGCGGCTGGAGGGACTGAGGCCGACCGGCGGACTTGACGGATGTCATCCCGGATGAGAGCCAGTGCGTCGAACACAGTGCGACGCGGCCGTGAACGGGGATGGCATGATCGAGACCTTCAGGAGCATCGTTAAGGCGTGGGAGTGCGACACCGTCGATCACTACACCACGGGCTACTACTTCCAGGCCTACAGCAGCGCCAACACGCATCTGCTCGCCTCGGCCGGCATAACCGGCGACGCCGCCGCCTCGTTCCGCCCGGTATACGGCAGTTCCCGTTTCCTACAGGAACTGCGCGCCGGCGACGCATACCACATCGAATCCGGCTTCACGGCGGTCGACGGCGTGTCCCTCTCGTTGGGCCACAAGCTCTACAACTCCGAGACGGGAGCCCTGTGCTCCCACCACATGCAGACCTTCGAGGGCGCCGCGCGGCCGACGAACGAAATCGCGACCGTCGACTGGGACGTCGCCGAGCCGGCAAAGCCCGTCGATCTCGACGCCCTGAAGAACTGGACGCCGACCGCCCGCATGGTCGTCCGCCGGGAGCACCTCGACATCACCGGGCGCTTCGATTTGAGCCCGCTGATCCATCACGGCTCGGACGCCAATGTCCAGTTCCAGAACGCCGTCGGCATGACGTCCTCCTACATGCAGGAACATCGCATCGGCTTCGCGACCTTCGAGTACCGCATGGAGTTCGGCACGCTTCCGCAGCGCGCCGGCACCGTCGTCGCCGCGCGCTCGGCGCTGGTGCATCTCGGCCGGACCTCGCTGTTCTTCGCCCACAACATCACCGACGGCCTGACCGGCGAACTGATCGCCAACATCCTCCAGTACGGCGTACATCTCGACCGCAAGGCGCGCCGGCCGAGCGAGATCCCGGCCGCGATCCGCGAACGCGCGAAAGCGTTCGGCCCGGCCGCCTGATACGCCTCCGCTGACGACAAGGCAGGACGACGACGTGGCACAACTGTCTGAACTGACTTCGGGCTTCTCCGCCATCGCCTGCTCCTGGCCGGACGAGCATCTCCTGGTCGTGACGCTGAACCGGCCGGAAGCCGCCAATGCCATCAACACGCAGATGGCGCTCGAGCTCCACGCCCTCCTGGCGGAGATCCAGATCGACGCCGGAGGCCTGCGCTGCATCGTCCTGACCGGGGCCGGCGACCGTGCCTTCTGCGCCGGTGCCGACCTCAAGGAACGCAAGGGCATGGACGAGGCGGCGTGGCATCGCCAGCACGCCATCTTCGAGCGGGCCGCCTACATCCTGATGGACTGCCACGTGCCCACCATCGCCGCGGTCAACGGCGCCGCCTATGCCGGCGGGTGCGAGCTCGCGCTGGCCTGCGACTTCGCCTACGCGGCCGAGAGTGCCCGTTTCGCTCTGACCGAGACGAGCATCGGCATCATCCCGGGCCTCGGCGGCACGCAGATGCTGCCGCGCGCCATCGGCCTGCGGCGCGCCAAGGAGGTCGTCCTCTCCGCCACGCCGATTTCGGCGATGGACGCCCTCGCCTGGGGCGCGGTCAACCGGGTCTTCCCCCGGGACGTCCTGATGGACGAGACGCTCGCCATCGCCCGCCGCATCTGCGCCAACGCCCCGGTCGCCGTGCGCCAGGCCAAGCGCGCCATGGACGTCGGCTATTCGGTGGACATCAAGACCGGGCTGGCCGTCGAGATCGAGGCCTACAACCGGACCATCCCGACCGAGGACCGCCACGAGGGCATCCTCGCCTTCAACGAGAAGCGCAAGCCGGTCTTCAAGGGCAGGTAGGCAGGTTGATTTTGCTCAGCGGAATCGTTCGCCCCGCCGGGCGAAAGCGATTGACCGCCCGTCGTCTGCCGCTATGAAATCCGCCATCCGTCCGTGGCCTGTCCCCAAACGCAACCGGGGTTGCTCGTGCGCTGCCGCCCGACCGGGCGGCGGGATCGGGCCGCAACGACGAACGCCACGATCCGCACGCAGCGGCGCTAACGATGGGAGCCACACGCATGGACATGACGAAGACGACCACCACCAAGGGTCGCGAGCACTGGGTGAAGGTCGGCAACGACAACGTCTTCATCTGGGAGAAGCCTGCACAGGGCTCGGAGAAGAACGGCACGATCCTGTTCATCCATGGCTCGTCCATGGGTTCCCAGCCGACGTTCGACCTGCAGGTTCCGGGCGTTCCGGAAGCCTCGGTCATGGACTGGTTCTCCACCCGCGGCTTCGACACGTGGTGCTTCGACTGCCGCGGCTACGGGCGCTCCTCCAAGGGTGACGAGCAGAAGGCGACGATCTCCGACGGCGCCGACGACGCCAAGGCCGTCGCCGAGTTCATCAAGTCGAAGGGCCAGGGCCCGGTCCACGTCTACGGCATCTCGTCGGGCGCGCTCCGCGCCGCGCTGTTCGCCCAGCGCAACCCCGATCTCGTCGCCCGCCTCGCCATGGACGCCTTCGTGTGGACGGGCGAAGGCAGCCCGACGCTCGAGCAGCGCCGCCAGAAGCTCGACCAGTGGCGCGCCTCGCCGCGCCGGCCGATCGACCGGACGTTCCTGCTGTCGATCTTCAACCGCGATCATCCCGGCACCGTGGACGATCGCTTCGTCGATCCCTTCATCGAGCAGGTGCTCGAGCTCGACGATTCCGTGCCGAACGGCACCTATGTCGACATGTGCGCCAACCTGCCGGTGGTCGACCCGACGAAGATCACAGTGCCCTCGCTGATCATCCGCGGCGAGTATGACGGCATCGCCTCGATCGAGGACCTGCTGGCGTTCTTCGCCAAGCTGCCGAACGCCGACAAGGAGTTCTCGATCATCCCGGGCATCGCCCACGCCACCTTCACCCAGAAGAACTTCCTGATGGCGTACCAGATCCTGCACGCGTTCGTGACGCGCCCCAAGGCCGTCCATCTCGGCTGATTGGCCGGGGGCGCCGCGCGGCGCCCCCGCCTCTTCGTGCCCCGCCGCCCGGATTCCCCGAGGCGGGGCTTGCCGGCTTGACCCGGCCGACGTTCCGCGCGCAAGCTTGCTGCGCCGCAACAAGAAGAATCGGCCACGGCGATGCTCGAACAGACCTCCCTCGTAAATGGCGAACAGGACTCGGCCGAGCCGGCCAAGGACGCCCCGCTGCGCGAGGACATCCGCATGCTCGGGCGCATCCTCGGCGACATCCTGCGCGAGCAGGAGGGCGAGGCGGCCTTCGACGTGGTCGAGACCATCCGCCAGACCTCGCTCAGGTTCCACCGCGACGACGACCAGGAAGCGCGCCACCACCTCACCGACATCCTGGCGGGCCTGACGCCGACCCGGACGATCCAGACCTGCCGCGCCTTCAGCTATTTCTCGCACCTCGCCAACATCGCCGAGGACGAGCACCATATCCGCCGCAACCGCGCCCACGCGCTGGCCGGCTCCGAGCCGAAGGCGGGCACGCTGGCCCATACGCTGGCCCGCGCGGGCGCCGCCGGCATCGCGCCCCATACGCTGCGCGCGTTTCTCAACGAGGCCCTCGTCAGCCCGGTCCTCACCGCCCATCCCACCGAGGTCCGCCGCGCCAGCACCCTCGAGCGCGAGATGGAGGTCGCCCGCCTTCTCGACGAGATGGACCGTCTCGAGATGACGCCCCGCGAGCGCGCCGAGCGGGAGGAACAGCTCCGCCGCGCCGTGCTCACGCTGTGGCAGACCCCGCTCCTGCGCCGCACCCGCCTCACCGTGCGCGACGAGGTGGTCAACGGCCTGTCGTACTGGGAGCACAGCTTCCTGCGCGAGCTGCCGCGCGTCTATTTCGAGCTCGAGGACTGGCTCGCCGCGCAGAACGGCGACGACGAGGGCGAGGAGCTCGCCTCCTTCTATCGCATCGGAAGCTGGATCGGCGGCGACCGCGACGGCAACCCCTTCGTTACCGCCGACGTGATGCGCGACACGGTGCGCCTCCACTCGATCCGCGCCCTCCGCTTCTATCTCGCCGAGTTGCACGCCCTCGGCGGGGAGCTGTCGCTCAGCGACCGGCTGGTCGGGTTCAACCCCGAGTTGAAGGAGCTCGCCCGCCGCTCGCCCGACCGCTCGCCGCACCGCGAGGGCGAGTTCTATCGCCTCGCGATATCCGGCATCTACGCGCGCGTCGCAGCCACGGCGCTCGCGCTCAACGACTACGAATCGCCGCTTCACCCCGTGGGCGACGCCCCGCCCTACGCCGATCCGTCCGAACTGGCCGCCGATCTCGACATCATCCACGAGTCGCTCGTCGCCAACGGCTCGCGCCTGCTCGCGCGCGGGCGGCTCAGGATGCTGCGCCGCGCCGTGGACTGCTGCGGCTTCCACCTCGCCGTTCTCGACCTTCGCCAGAATTCCGACGTCCACGAGCGCACCGTCGCCGAGATCTTCGAGGCCGTCTCGCCGGGCACGAACTATGGCTCCCTGGGCGAGGAGGAGCGCATCGCCCTTCTCCTGCGCGAACTGTCGACCCGGCGCCCGCTGCTCGCCCCCTTCGCGGAATGGAGCGAGGAGACCGGCTCCGAGATCGACATCTTCCGAACCGCCGCTCAGGTGCATGCCGTTTACGGCCGCGAGGCGATCCGCAACTGCATCATCTCCAAGGCCGAGTCCGTCTCCGACCTCCTGGAGCTGGCGCTGCTCCTGAAGGAGGTCGGCATCGTCCGGCCCGGCGATGGCAGCGACGTCCATCTGGTGCCCCTGTTCGAGACCATCGAGGACCTGCGCAACTGCGCGGTGCTGATGGACCGCCTCCTTTCGCTCCCCGCCTACCGTACGCTCGTCGACAGCCGCGGCGGCGTTCAGGAGGTCATGCTGGGCTACTCGGATTCCAACAAGGACGGCGGTTTCGTCACCTCCGGCTGGGAACTCTACAAGGCCGAGATCGGTCTCGTGGAGGTTTTCCGCCGCCATGGCGTGCGCCTGCGGCTGTTTCACGGGCGCGGCGGCTCGGTCGGGCGCGGCGGTGGGCCGAGCTACGACGCCATCCTCGCCCAGCCCGGCGGCGCCGTGCAGGGACGAGATCCGCATCACCGAGCAGGGCGAGGTCGTCTCCTCGAAATACGCCAACCCCGAGGTCGGCCACCGCAACCTGGAGATCCTCGCATCGGCGATGCTCGAGGCGTCGCTGATGTCGCCCGACGGCCATGCACCGGACGAGACATATCTGTCCGCGATGGAGATCCTGTCCGCCGCCGCCCATCGCGCCTATCGCGATCTCGTCTACGAGACGCCGGGCTTCGAGGACTACTTCTGGGCCTCGACCCCGATCACCGAGATCTCGACGCTGAACATCGGCAGCCGCCCCGCATCGCGGAAGAAGACGCGGCGGATCGAGGATTTGCGGGCCATCCCATGGGTTTTCTCCTGGGCGCAGTGCCGGCTGATGCTGCCCGGGTGGTTCGGCTTCGGTTCGGCGGTGAAGGCGTGGCTCGGCGAGCGCCCGGACGACGGCCTCGACATGCTGCGCCGGATGTATCGCGACTGGCCGTTCTTCCGCACGCTCCTGTCGAACATGGACATGGTGCTGTCGAAGAGCAGCATCGCGATCGCCTCGCGTTACGCCGACCTCGTGCCCGACAAGGAACTCCGCGACCACGTCTTCGGGCGCATCCGCCAGGAATGGTTCGAGTCCGTCGAGGCGATCCTGTCGATCATGGAGCAGGACCGGCTGCTGTCGACCAACCCCCTGCTCGACCGCTCGATCCGCAACCGCTTTCCCTATCTCGACCCGCTGAACCACCTCCAGGTCGAGCTACTGCGCCGCCACCGCACCCGCGAGGAGGATCCGCAGACGCTGCGCGGCATCCAGCTCACGATCAACGGGATTTCCGCCGGCCTGCGCAACAGCGGGTGACGGTAGCGTCTTTCCCCTTCGTTTCGAATTGTTTCGCTATATGATCGACAATGAAAGGAAGGACTGAGGCGCCGGACATGCTCATCGGGCGGCAGAACGAGATCGTCGATCTGGCGAGGAAGACCGGCCGGGTGACGGTTGAACGGCTGGCCGAACAGTTCGGCGTGACGCCGCAGACGATCCGCAAGGATCTCAACGAACTCTGCGATCGGGGCTATCTCGACCGCGTCCACGGCGGCGCCGTCATCGCCTCGACGGTCGAGAATGTCGGCTACGACGCCCGCCGCATCATGGCCCACGACGCCAAGCGCGAGATCGGCCGCACGGCCGCGGCCCTGATCCCCAACAATTCATCCCTCCTCATCAACATCGGCACCACCACCGAGGAGGTCGCGACGGCCCTGCGCGATCACAACGGGCTGCTGGTGATCACCAATCACGTAAATGTCGTCAATATCTTGAGGCCGTGCCGCATGATCGAGACGATCATCGCCTCGGGCGTCGTCCGGCACTCGGACGGCGGCATCGTCGGCGAGGCCGCCGTCGAGTTCATCCGCCGCTTCAAGGTCGACTACGCCGTCATCGGCACGTCGGCGATCGACGCCGACGGCGCGCTGCTCGACTACGACTATCGCGAGGTCAGCGTCGCGCGGACCATCGTCGACAACGCCCGCCACGTCATCTTGGTTGCCGATTCCACGAAGTTCTCCCGCACCGCGCCCGTACGCATCGGCCATCTCTCGGACGTTCGACACCTTCGTGACGGATCGCGTGGAGTCCGACCGCATCCGCGCCATTTGCGCGGAGGCCGACGCCCGCATCGTCGAAACCGAAATGGAGCGCGTGGGTTAGCGCACCCGCGAATTTCGCCTTCGCATCGCACAAGCGAAAACGCGAAATGCCCTATTGAAGTTCGTTTAAAGCGCGCTTAGCATCATTTGAAATCAAAAAATGAAAGTCGCGGAACCCGGAGGGAGGCGGAGGGTGGCGCGGTACGATATTCTCGTCGTCGGCGGGGGCATCAACGGCTGCGGCATCGCGCGCGATGCGGCGGGACGTGGCCACTCCGTGCTGCTCGCCGAGAAGTCCGATCTCGGGGGCGCCACGTCCTCGGCCTCCACCAAGCTCATCCACGGCGGCCTGCGCTATCTCGAGTACCGCGAGTTCCGTCTGGTACGCGAGGCGCTGATAGAGCGAGAGGTCCTGCTCGCCGCCGCGCCACACGTCATCTGGCCGTTGCGGTTCGTACTGCCCCATCACAAGGGGCTGCGCCCCGCCTGGCTCCTGCGCCTCGGCCTCTTTCTCTACGACAATCTCGGCGGCCGGAAGCGGCTTCCACCGACCCGCGTCCTCAACCTGCGCGAGGATCCCGCCGGCGCTCCGCTGCGCAGCGAGTACGTCACCGGCTTCGAATATTCCGACTGCTGGGTCGAGGATTCCCGTCTCGTCGTCCTGAACGCGATCGACGCGGCCGAACGCGGCGCCACGATCCGCGTCGGCACGCGCGTCGGCGCGGCCGAGCGCGCCGGAGACCACTGGAAGGTCCGGCTCGAGGATATCGCGACCGGCGACGTGGAGATCGTCGAGGCCCGCGTCCTCGTCAACGCGGCCGGTCCCTGGGCCGGCGAATTCCGCACCCGCATCCTCGGCCTGAACCGGCCGAGCCACGTCCGCCTCGTCAAGGGCAGCCATATCGTCGTGCCGCGGCTCTTCGCGCATGACAGGGCCTACATCTTCCAGAATTCCGACGGCCGCATCGTCTTCGCGATCCCGTACGAACGCGATTTCACGCTGATCGGCACCACCGACGAGGACTACGAGGGCGATCCCGGCTCCGCCCGAATCAGCGAGGCCGAGCGCGACTATCTGTGCCGTGCCGCGAGCGGCTACTTCCGCAAGCCCGTGACGCCCGACCAGATCGTCTGGACATTCTCCGGCGTGCGCCCCCTCTACGACGACGGCGCGTCGGAGGCCAAGGCGGCGACCCGCGACTACGTCTTCGAACTGGACGGCGGCGAGGGCGAGCCCGCAATGCTCAACGTCATCGGCGGCAAGATCACCACATATCGCCGCCTCGCCGAGGCCGCGATGGAACGCCTGTCGCCGTTCCTTCGTCCGTCCGGCCGGCCCTGGACGGCGGGCAGGCCCCTTCCCGGCGGCGATTTCCCCGTCGAGGGGTTCGAGGCCCTCGTCGACGACGTCCTGGCCGGCTATCCCTTCATCGTCCCCGATCACGCCCGCCGCCTCGTGCGCGCCTACGGCACGCGCGCCCGCGACCTCCTCGGCGGCGCGCGGACGGCCGCCGAGCTCGGCCGCGTCTTCGGCGCCGACCTCACCGAATGCGAGGTCCACTGGCTGATCGAGCACGAATGGGCGCGCCGCGCCGCCGATGTCGTCTGGCGCCGCTCCAAGCTCGGCCTGCGCATGAGCCAGGACGAGATCGCCGAGCTCGATGCCTTCATGGCCGGCCGGCGCGCCACCCTCCCCTCGGCGGCCATGGGATAGGAGGCGGCGATGACGCTCCAGCTCGACAACGTCTCGAAAGTCGTCGGTGCCGAGCGTCACATATCGGAAGTCTCGCTCACCCTGGAGAGCGCCAGCCTCAACGTCCTCCTCGGCCCCACGCTGTCGGGCAAGACCACCCTGATGCGCATCATGGCCGGCCTCGACCGGCCGACCGAAGGCCGCGTCCTCGTCGACGGCCGCAACGTCGCCGGCGTGCCCGTCCAGAAGCGCAACGTCGCGATGGTCTATCAGCAGTTCATCAACTTCCCGTCGATGACCGTCTACGAGAACATCGCCTCGCCGCTGCGCGTCGCCGGGGTCGCCAGGGCCGAGATCGACCGCCGCGTCCGCGAGGCGGCCGAGTTCATGCACCTCACGCCGCTTCTCGCCCGGCTGCCGCTGGAATTGTCCGGCGGCCAGCAGCAGCGCACCGCGCTCGCACGCGCGCTGGTCAAGAACGCCGACCTCGTCCTCCTCGACGAACCGCTCGCCAACCTCGATTACAAGCTGCGCGAGGAACTGCGCGCCGAGCTGCCCCGCATCTTCGGCGAGTCCGGCGCGATGTTCGTCTACGCGACGACCGAGCCCCTGGAGGCGCTTCTGCTCGGCGGCAACACCGCCACCCTGAGCGAGGGCCGCATCACCCAGTTCGGCCCGACGACCGGGGTCTACCGCCGCCCCGTCGACCTAACGACCGCGACGACGTTCTCCGATCCGCCGCTGAACACGATCGACGTCGTGAAATCGGGCAACGTCTTCGTCTCGCGGGAAGAGGCGCTCACCATGCCGGCCGCCGGAGACTACGGCCGGCTCCCCGACGGCGACTACGTCATCGGCATCCGCCCGCACCACATCGCGCTTGCCCGCCCCTCCGCCGGTGCCGTCCCGGTGCGTGGCAGCGTCGCCGTCACCGAGATCACCGGCTCGGAATCCTTCATCCACCTCGGCTTCGCCGACACCGTATGGATCGCCATCGCCCACGGCGTCCACGAGTTGGACGTCGGCGCCGGCATCGAGGTCTGGATCGATCCGTCCCGCATCTTCGTCTTCGAGCCCGGCGGCAGGCTCGCCGCCGCGCCCGACTACGCGGCGGCGGCATAGGGGAGGAGAGGACCATGGCACGCATCGCGCTCGAGAACGTCGCCCACTCCTACATGCCCCGCCCGCGCGGGCCGGAAGACTTCGCGCTGAAGAAGATGAACCACGTCTGGGACGACGGCGGAGCCTACGCGCTACTGGGCCCCTCCGGCTGCGGCAAGACCACGCTGCTCAACATCATCTCCGGCCTCATCGTCCCCACCGCCGGCACCATCCGCTTCGACGGCCGCGACGTGACGGAGATGACGACCGAGCGCCGCAACGTCGCGCAGGTGTTCCAGTTTCCCGTCATCTACGACACCATGACCGTGCGCGAGAACCTCGCCTTCCCGCTCAGGAACCGGGGCGTTCCCACGGCGGACATCGACGGCCGCGTCCGCGAGATCGCCGGCATGCTCGACCTGGGCGAGAGCCTCGACCGCAAGGCCCGCCGCCTCACCGCCGACGCCAAGCAGAAGATTTCGCTCGGCCGCGCGCTGGTGCGCTCCGATGTCGCCGCCATCCTCTTCGACGAGCCGCTCACCGTCATCGACCCGCATCTGAAATGGCTCCTGCGCTCCAAGCTGAAGGAGCTGCACAGCCGCTTCGACATCACCATGATCTACGTGACCCACGACCAGACCGAGGCGCTCACCTTCGCGGACAGGGTCGTCGTCATGTACGAGGGCGAGGTCGTCCAGGTCGGCACGCCGGAGGAACTGTTCGAGCGGCCCGCCCACACCTTCGTCGGCTATTTCATCGGCTCGCCCGGCATGAACGTCGCACCCGCCGAGATCGACGGCACGCGGGCGCGCGTCGCCGGCCACGTCATCGAACTCGCCCACTCCTATCCCTCCCTCGGCGCGGCACGGGTGGAGATCGGCGTGCGCCCGGAATTCGTCACCATCGCGCGCGGCGGCGAGGGCCTGCCCGCCACCGTCCGGCGCGTCGACGACATCGGCCGCCTCAAGCTCGTCCGCGTCGATGTCGGCGGCCAGACCTTCAACGTCGTGGCCCCCGAGGACGCCGAGATCGCGGAAACCGATGCCCGCATCCGCTTCGACCGCGCCCGGGTTCACGTCTACGCCGACGGCCACATCGTCGAGGGGAGGGCGGCCTGACAATGGACAGGACATGGAACAACAGGGCCTGGTTCCTCGTGCTGCCGGTCCTGGTGCTCGTCGCCTTCAACGCCGTCATCCCGTTGATGACGGTGGTGAACTACTCGGTGCAGGAGACCTTCGGCGCCAACGTCTTCTTCTTCGAGGGCGTAACCTGGTTCCAGCAGGTGCTGCTCTCCGAGCGCTTCCACGCGGCGCTCGGTCGCCAGCTCGCCTTCACCGCGACCATCCTCGCCATCGAGATTCCGCTCGGCGTCGCCATCGCCCTGGCCATGCCGCGAAAGGGGCCGTGGGTCGCCGTCTGCCTCGTCCTGATGGCGCTGCCGCTTCTCATCCCGTGGAATGTCGTCGGCGCGATCTGGAACATCTTCGCCCTGCCCGACATCGGCCTCCTGGGCCGCTCGCTCAACGCGTTGGGCTTCAACTACAACTACACGCGCAATCCCGGCGACGCCTGGTTCACCATCATCCTGATGGACATCTGGCGCTGGACGTCGCTCGTCGTGCTGCTGGCCTATGCCGGGCTCATCTCGATCCCGGACGCCTACTACCAGGCCGCCCGCATCGACGGCGCCTCCCGCTGGGCCGTGTTCCGCTACATCCAGCTACCGAAGATGAAGCGCGTGCTGACCATCGCCGTCCTTCTCCGGCTGATGGATTCCTTCATGATCTACACCGAGCCCTTCGTGCTGACCGGTGGCGGGCCGGGCAACGCGACGACGCTCCTGTCGATCGACCTCGTGAAGATCGCGCTCGGCCAGTTCGACCTCGGGCCGGCGGCCGCCATGTCGATCATCTACTTCCTGATCGTGCTGGCGCTCTGCTGGGTCTTCTACACGCTGATGATGCGCAGCGAGGAACGGTCATGACCGACACCGTCGCAAGACCCGCCGCCCCGACGGTCGCCCGCGCCGAGCGCGCCGATGCCCGTGCCGGCGGTCTCGTCCGCTTCGCCTGGCTCCTGCCGGCCGTCTACATCCTGTTCCTGATGCTGCCGATCTACTGGCTCCTGAACATGTCGTTCAAGACCACCAACGAGATCCTGGGCGCCTTCACGCTCTGGCCGCACAACTTCACCTTCGACAACTACCGCAAGATCCTCACCGACCCGACCTGGTACTCGGGCTACATCAACTCGATCATCTACGTGTCGCTCAACACGGTGATCTCGCTCGCCGTGGCGCTGCCGGCGGCCTATGCCTTCTCGCGCTACCGCTTCCTCGGCGACAAGCACCTGTTCTTCTGGCTGCTGACGAACCGCATGGCCCCGCCGGCGGTCTTCGCCCTGCCCTTCTTCCAGTTCTATTCGGCCATGGGCCTGTTCGACACGCACATCGCCGTGGCGCTCGCCCATTGCCTGTTCAACATCCCGCTCGCGGTCTGGATCCTCGAGGGCTTCATGTCGAGCGTGCCCAAGGAGATCGACGAGACCGCCTATGTAGACGGCTACTCCTTCCCGCATTTCTTCGTGAAGATCTTCATGCCGCTGATCGCGTCCGGCATCGGCGTCGCGGCGTTCTTCTGCTTCATGTTCTCCTGGGTCGAGCTCCTGCTCGCCAAGACGCTGACCTCGGTCGCCGCCAAGCCCATCGCCGCGGTGATGACGCGAACGGCCAGCACCTCGGGCTACGAGCTGGGCCTTCTCGCCGCCGCCGGCGCGCTGACGCTGATCCCCGGCGCCGTCGTCATCTGGTTCGTGCGCAACTACATCGCCAAGGGCTTCGCCCTCGGGCGCGTCTAGAGGAAAGCGCCATGCCCCTCGACCTCACCTGGATGGCCTGGACCTGGCAGACCGCCGCATTCTTCTCGTTCATCGGCTGCTGCCTGCTGGCCATGACCATATGGGAATTCGTCTCCCCCGGCGGCGCCGCGCGGCGCGGCATCCTCGGCCTCGACACCACGCGCGGCGACCGGCTGTTCATATCGCTGCTCGGCAGCGCGTTCATTCATCTGGCTTGGCTCGGGCTCGTCGGCCCGGACCTGTGGTGGGCTCTCGGCCTGTCCCTGCTCTACGCCATCGCGGTGTTCAGGTGGGTATAGGGCCAAAATAGAGAGGGGTGCAGCCGCCTGGCCGCGGCTGCACCCGGGTCGCACGAAAACCTTGGGAGGAAATCAATGCGACACGTCCTGTTAGCATCGACGGCCGCCGCTGTCCTTGCTTTTGCCGCCATGCCGGCCGAAGCCGACATGGCCGCGGCCGAGCGATGGATCGACGAGGAATTCCAGCCCTCCGTCCTGTCGCGCGAGGAACAGCTTCAGGAGATGGAGTGGTTCATCAACGCCGCCGAACCGTTCCGCGGCATGGAGATCAACGTGCTGTCGGAGACTATCCCGACGCACGAATATGAATCCCGCACCCTGACGCGCGCCTTCGAGGAGATCACCGGCATCCGCGTCAACCACCAGCTTCTCGGCGAGGGCGAGGTGGTGCAGGCGGTCCAGACCCAGATGCAGACCAACCGCAACCTCTACGACGCCTACGTCAACGACTCCGACCTGATCGGAACGCATTCCCGCCTGCAGAGCGCGACCAACCTCTCCGACTGGATGGAGGGCGAAGGCGCCGACGTGACCAACCCGATGCTCGATGTCGAGGACTTCATCGGCATCTCCTTCACCACCGGGCCGGACGGCAAGGTTTGGCAGTTGCCCGACCAGCAGTTCGCCAACCTGTACTGGTTCCGCAAGGACTGGTTCGACCGGCCGGAACTCCAGCAGCAGTTCCGCGAGCTCTACGGCTACGACCTCGGCGTGCCGGTCGACTGGTCCGCCTACGAGGACATCGCGGAGTTCTTCACCGATCACGTGAAGGAAATCGACGGTGTCCGCGTCTACGGCCACATGGACTACGGCAAGCGCGCGCCGGATCTCGGCTGGCGCATGACCGACGCGTGGCTGTCCATGGCCGGCTCAACCTCGCCCGGCCTGCCCAACGGCCGGCCCATCGACGAGTGGGGCATCCGCATGGAGGAAGGCTCGTGCAATCCTTCCGGCGCCTCCGTGACGCGGGGCGGCGGCACCAACGCGCCGGCCTCGGTCTACGCGATCCGCAAGTGGGACGAGTGGCTGAGGAAGTACGCGCCGCCCGGTGCGGCCGACCTCGACTTCTACCAGTCGCTGCCGGCGCTCAGCCAGGGCAACGTCGCCCAGCAGATCTTCTGGTACACCGCCTTCACCGCCGACATGGTCAAGCCGAAGTCGCAGGGCAACAACACCGTCGACGACACCGACACGCCGCTCTGGCGCATGGCCCCCTCCCCGCACGGTCCCTACTGGGAGGACGGCATGAAGCTCGGCTATCAGGATACCGGCTCATGGACCCTCTTCGAGTCCACCCCCGTCGACCGTCGCAAGGCGGCGTGGCTCTACGCCCAGTTCGTGGTGTCCAAGACCGTCGACACCAAGAAGAGCCATGTCGGGCTCACCATCATCCGCGACTCCACCATCAACCACGAGAGCTTCACCGAACGCGCGCCCAAGCTCGGTGGCCTTGTCGAGTTCTACCGCTCGCCCGACCGCGTCTTGTGGACGCCGACCGGCGTCAATGTGCCAGACTACCCCAAGCTCGCGCAGCTCTGGTGGCAGCAGATCGGTGACGTGAACTCCGGCGTCTTCACGCCGCAGGAGGCGATGGACCGGCTCGCCGCCGAGATGGACGACCTGATGGCCCGCATGCAGGCGGCCGACGAGCAGGCCGACACATATGGCGGTTGCGGTCCGCGCCTCAACGAGGCGGTCGACGCGTCCGAATGGCTCGGCAAGCCCGACGGGCCGAAGGCCGCGCTCGAAAACGAGAAGCCCCAGGGCGAGACGGTCAATTACGACGATCTCGTCAAGCGCTGGACGGAAGCCGCGCAGAATTGACCTGGACCGTTTATCCTCGTTCCTCCTGGACTTGGCCGGGGCCTTCGTGCCCCGGTCTTTGTTACCGACTGTAGAAAGACGATTTCCGGGAAGGATCGCCGATGACCGGATTCATCCTCGCCATCGACCAGGGCACCACCTCGTCCCGCGCCATGGTCTTCGACGACGGCTACCGCGTCCGCGGCATGGGCCAGCAGGAATTCCCCCAGCACTTCCCGCGGCCCGGCTGGGTGGAGCACGACCCCGAAGACATCTGGCGCACCACCACCGAGACGGTGCGCTACGCGCTCGCCGACGCGAGCCTCTCCATCGGCGACATCGCCGCCATCGGCATCACCAACCAGCGCGAGACGACGCTCGTGTGGGACCGCGCCACCGGCAAGCCGATCCACCGCGCCATCGTCTGGCAGGACCGCCGCACCGCCGACGTCTGCCAGCGGCTGCGCGACGAGAACGCCGAGCAGGCCGTAACCGCGCGCACCGGCCTCCTCCTCGACCCCTATTTCTCGGCGACCAAGATCGCCTGGATCCTCGACAACGTCGAAGGCGCACGCGCCAGCGCCGAACGCGGAGAGCTCGCCTTCGGCACCGTGGACACCTGGCTCGTCTGGCGCCTGACCGGCGGGCGCGTGCATGTGACCGACGCCACCAACGCCTCGCGCACCCTCCTCTACGACATCGCGGCGAACGACTGGGACGACGACCTGCTGCGCCTGTTCCGCGTGCCCCGTTCGATGCTGCCCGAGGTCAAGGACAGTGCCGGCGAGTTCGGGGAGACCGATCCGGCCGTCTTCGGTGGCTCGGTCGCGATCCGTGGCGTCGCCGGAGACCAGCAGGCCGCGACCGTCGGCCAGGCGTGCTTCGCGCCGGGCATGATCAAGTCGACTTACGGCACCGGCTGCTTCGCGCTGATCAACACCGGCCCCGACCGCGTCGCCTCGAAGAACCGACTGCTCACCACCATCGCCTACCGGCTCGACGGCAGGACCACATACGCGCTTGAGGGCTCCATCTTCGTAGCCGGCGCCGCCGTGCAGTGGCTGCGCGACGGGCTTGGTCTGATCGAGCGCTCGGAGGAATCAGGCCCCCTCGCCGCCGGCGCCGATCCCGGCCAGTCCGTCTACCTCATCCCCGCGTTCACCGGTCTCGGCGCGCCGTGGTGGGATGCCGAGGCGCGCGGCGCGATCTTCGGCCTGACGCGGGCGACCGGCCGGGCCGAGCTTGCCCGCGCCGCGCTGGAATCCGTCTGCTTCCAGACGCTCGACCTCCTCGATGCGATGCACCGCGACTGGACCGGCGCGGGCGGCACGGTTCTGCGCGTGGACGGCGGCATGGTGGCGAGCGACTGGACCATGCAGCGCCTCGCCGACATCACCGGCGCCCCCGTCGACCGCCCGACTCTGCGGGAAACCACGGCCCTCGGCGCGGCCTGGCTCGCCGGCCGGCAGTCGGGCGTGTGGCCCGCCGAGGAGGGCTTCGCCAAGGGCTGGCGCCTCGACCGCCGCTTCGAGCCCGCCATGGACCCCGCCGAACGCCAACGCAGCATCGCCGGCTGGCGGGACGCCGTCGCCCGTACGCTGTCGCGCTGATCCGGTGCTTCATCCCTCCCGTCCTCATGTCCGGGCGTGTTCCGGGGGCGATGAACACCGGGGGATGGATTCCCGGCCGCATCCGCCGGCACAACCCACGCGTTAAATCACCCCGACCTTAACTCTATATTGATGTATCGCCTCCCAATCTGCCGTGGGAACAGACTGCATCCGGCCGCTGGGAGCCGCACATACGAAGAACCGAGGGGGGAGAAATGGCTTCTCCGACGTCAGGCGGCGGTCGGGTGCGAAATGTGCTCGACCGGCTGCCGCGCCCGAGCTTTCTCGGTGATGCCATCGCCCTCGCGCTGGTGGCGTCATGTGCGATGGCCTATGGCGCGGGATCGCCGGTCGCCGGCGCGATGGCGGCGGCAGCGGCGCTCTACCTCGCCGGACGCCTGTCCATCCTGACCGGCCGCCCCGCCGCCTCGTCGGTCGAGATCGACGACCTGCGGCGCCGGAACAGATCCGTCACCCTGGCGCTCGACTCCATGTCGCAGGGCCTGTGCATGTTCGACGGCGACAAGAATCTCGTCGTCTCCAACGCCCGCTATGCCGAGATCTACTCGATAGCGCCCGAATTCGTCCGCCCGGGCACGACGTTCCGCGACGTGCTGCGCAACCGCATCGACAACGGTCTCTTCGCCGTCGGCGATCCCGAGGACTACATCCGCGAGCGCGTCGCCGCGGTCGAGGAGCGCAGGGCCTCCATCAAGGTGCAGCAGCTCACGGACGGCCGGTCGATCGCCATATCCCACCGGCCTCTGGAAGACGGCGGCTGGGTCGCCACCCACGACGACATCACCGACATCCGCCGCATCGAGGCGCAGATCGCCCACATGGCCCATCATGACGGCCTTACCGACCTGCCGAACCGCGTCCGCTTCCGCGAGGAGCTCGATCGCGCGCTGGAACGCGCCAAGCGGGGCGAGCAGATGTGGGTGCTCTGCCTCGACCTCGACCACTTCAAGGCCGTCAACGACACGCTCGGCCATCCCGTGGGCGACGCGCTCCTGAAGGCCGTCTCGGACCGCCTGCGCCATGAGACGCGCGGCTGCGACATCGTCGCGAGGCTCGGCGGCGACGAGTTCGCCATCCTCCAGGGAGGAATTCGCGAGCCCGACAAGGCCAAGCAGCTCGCCGAGCGCATCATCGAGTCGCTGAGCCTCCCCTACGACCTGGAGGAACATCAGGTCGTCATCGGGGCGAGCCTCGGAATCGCGGTAGCCCCGTCCGACAGCACCGACGCCGACCAGCTCCTCAAGCTCGCGGACATGGCGCTCTACCGCGCCAAGCTCGAAGGCCGCGGCATGTACTGCTTTTTCGAGCCGGAGATGGACGCCAAGATGCAGGCTCGCCGCGCGCTCGAGATCGACCTGCGCCGCGCGCTCGCCAACAAGGAGTTCGAGGTCCACTACCAGCCGCTGGTCAACATCACCGACAACAGCATCACAGGCTTCGAGGCGCTCCTGCGCTGGGATCACGCCACGCGGGGCAGCGTCGCGCCCAGCGAATTCATCCCGCTCGCCGAGGAGATCGGCCTCATCGGCCAGATCGGCGCCTGGGTCCTCAAGGAGGCCTGCGCGGAAGCGGCGAACTGGCCGGAGGACATCCGCCTCGCCGTCAACCTGTCCCCGGCCCAGTTCAAGGGCCGCGAACTCACCCTCGACGTCATTGCCGCTCTCGGAAAGTCGGGCCTTGCTGCGAACCGGCTCGAGCTCGAGATCACCGAAACCGTGATGCTCCAGGACACCGGCCCGACGCTGGCCACGCTTCACGCCCTGCGCGATCTGGGCGTTCGCATCTCCATGGACGACTTCGGCACCGGATACTCGTCGCTGTCCTTCCTGCGGCGATTCCCCTTCGACAAGATCAAGATCGACCAGTCCTTCATCCAGGACCTGCCCGAACAGTCGGATTCGCTCGCCATCGTCCGCGCCGTCTTCGGGCTCGGCTCCAGTCTCGGCATGGCGACGACCGCCGAAGGCGTCGAGACCGAGGAGCAGCTCGCCAAGCTCCGCGAGGAGGGCTGCGTCGAGGTGCAGGGCTACCTGTTCAGCCCCGCCTGCTCCGCCCGGGAGCTTCCCGCCCTCCTCGGCCGCTTGGCGGGAAACCGCCGCACCGTCGCCTGACGGATACGCCTCCCGTCGCCGGAATCAGCGCCGAACTCTCCGATTGACCCAGGTCAAGGCGTCCGCGCGCCTCACGTTCGAGTTCTGCCGGCCTCGTCAATGGAGGGGTTCGGCCATGATGGCTTCGGACGTGATGGTGACTCAGGTCGTGAGCGTTTCGCCCAACGAGACGGTCCGCAATGTCGCACGCTTGATGATCGATCGGAGGATCAGCGGTATTCCCGTGGTGGACGACGCCGGCTCCATCGTCGGCATCGTCAGCGAAGGCGACCTCATGCGCCGTGCAGAGTCCGGCACCGAGCGGCGTCATTCCTGGTGGCTGGACCTGTTCGCCACCAACGACTCGCTCGCATCGGAATATGTCCGCGAGCACGCCCGCCGCATCGGCGACGTCATGACGAGGAACGTCATCACCGTCACCCCCGAAACCGATCTCGCCGACGTGGCCTCCGTCCTGGAGCGAAATCGCATCAAGCGCGTCCCGGTGGTCGATAAAAACAGGATGGTCGGCATCGTCAGCCGCGCCAACCTGCTGCAGGCGCTCGCGGCATCGCGCGGAACGGCGGCCGACGTGAGCCGCGGCGACGCCGCACTGCGCGAGGCGGTGATCGCCCGCCTGAAGGCCGAATCCTGGACGCCGCGCTTCCTCAATGTCCTGGTCGTGGACGGCAAGGTGTCGATGTGGGGCGTCGTCCACTCCCCGAGCGAAAAGGCGGCCGCCCGGGTCGCCGCCGAGACGCTCTCCGGGGTCAAGGCCGTCGACGACAACCTCATAGTCGTCCGCGAGAGCGAGACGGTTGACTGAAACTCCCGGCCATCTATGGAGCGAATGCCATGCAGGTTCAGGACGTGATGACGACGACGGTGGTAACCGTCTCCCCCGACACCACCATCGACGACATCGTTCGCATCCTCCTCGACAAGGGGATCAGCGCCGTGCCGGTCGTCGACGAGGCGGGCCGGGTGCTGGGCGTGGTCAGCGAGGCCGACCTCCTGCACCGCCCCGAAATAGACACCTGGAAACCGCGCCGCTGGTGGCTCGAGATGTGGAAGGGCGATTCCGAGCTCGCCCGCAACTACGTCCGCACCCACGGCATGCGCGCCCGCGACGTCATGTCGACCCATCTCCTCCAGGTGACGCCCGAGACCTCGCTCCACGAAGCGCTTCTGCGCATGGAAGGCCACGGCATGCGGCGCGTCCTCGTCATCGACGGCAAGAAGCTGGTCGGCGTCGTGACCCGCTCCAACGTCGTGCGCGGCTTGCTTGCGAGCCGAGAGAAGGCGGCTGACGACGCCGCCGACCGCGGCATCCGCGCCCGCCTCCTGCACGAACTCGAGGACCAGCTCTGGCTCACGATCCCAGCCAACGGCGTAACCGTCTCGAACGGAATCGTAAGCTACTGGGGCGAGGTCGATTCATCCGCGGAGCGCGACGCCCTGCGCGCCGCCGCCGAATCCATTCCCGGGGTGCGCGCGGTCGAGGACCACACGACCATCCGCCAGCACATCGTCGGCGGTCGCGTCGTCGAGCGGCACGTGAGCTGACACCGGCAGGCGCGGCTCTCACGCCGCGCCGCCTCCCCGCAGCGCCCTCAGCGCATTCAGTATCACCGCGACGTTTATCGCCTCCTGCAGGAGCGCCCCCTGCACCGGCGTCAGGTGGCCGAACGCGGCCGCCACCATCCCCGCCATGGAAAGCCCCAACCCGGCGACGACGCTCTGAAGCGCGATCGCCCGCGACCTGCGTGCGATCCGCAGCCCCGGCACCAGCGGATCGAGCCGGTCGACCAGCAGCACGACATCGGCGGCTTCCGCCGCGGCCGCCGCACCGCGCGCGCCCATCGAGACGCCAACGTCGGCGGCGGCCAGCGCCGGCGCGTCGTTGACCCCGTCTCCCACCATCATGACGGGTCCGTTCTTGCGCTCCGACAACACGATGAGCACCTTCTGGTCCGGCGTCAGCTCGGCGCGCATGCCGTCGAGCCCCAGCCCCTCGACGAGCGCGGCCGCGACTTCGTGCCGGTCGCCCGTTGCCAGAAGGATACGCTCGATGCCGAGGCCCCGCATGTCGCCCAGAAGTTCGTGAACCCCCGGCCTCAGCGGATCGACCAGGACGATCCACCCCTCCGGAGCCCCGTCGGCGGCGACCGCCACCACAGCCGCCCCCGGCGCCAGCGCCGGCAGCTCCCTGCCCGCGCCGTCACCGAGTCTGCGCCGCAAATAGCCCGCGCCGCCCACGACCAGGTGACGTCCCGTCGACGACCCCCTCGATCCCTTCGCCCGCCTCCTCGATGGGGGCGACCGGCACCGAAAGCTTCATCCCCCGCGTCTGAGCGGCCTCCACCAGCGTTCGTGCCGTCGCATGCTTCGACGCCTGGTCGAGGGAGGCCGCGAGCCGCAGGATTTCATCGGCCGGCATCACGCCTTCCGTCAGGATTTGGCTCAGCCGCGCCCGGCCGTCGGTCAGCGTCCCGGTCTTGTCGAGCACGAGCGTCCTGACGGCGGACATCCTTTCCAGCACCCCGGCGCCCTTGATGAGCACGCCGCCCGCCGCCGCGCGCGACAGCCCCGCCACCAGCGCCACAGGCACCGCCAGGATGAGCGGACAGGGCGTCGCCACCACGAGGACGGCCACTGCCCGGATCGGATCGCCGGTCAGGTACCAGGCCGATCCGGCGAGCGCGACGGTGACGGCTAGGAAGACCATGGCGTAGCGGTCGGCCATTCGAGCCATCGGCGCCTTCGAACGTTGTGCCTGCTCGACCAGCCGCACGATCCCGGCATAGGTGCTCTCGGCCGCGCGCCGGGATGCGACGAGATCGAAGGCGTCGCCGACGTTCGTGACACCGCTCATCACCGCCTCCCCCGCCCTCAGCCGGACGGGCATCGCCTCGCCCGTCAGCGCCGACTGGTCGAGCACCGCGACACCGGAGGCGATCTCTCCGTCGACCGGGACCACATCGCCCTGCCGAACCAGAATGCGGTCGCCGGCGACGAGCCGGTCGAGCGGCACCTCTTCCAGTGCCCCATCGCAGTGGAGCATCGCGCTCCGCGGCACGCGCGACAGAAGCGCCGTCATCTCGCGGCGGGCGCGACGTTCGGCGAAGCTTTCGAGATACTGCCCACCGGCATACATCAGGGCGACGACCGCGGCCGCGAGATGCTCGCCGAAAACGAGCGCGGCGGTCATGGACAGCGCGGCGACGATGTCGAGCCCGACTTCGCCGCGTCTCAGGCTTGTTGCGATCTCGATTATCAGCGCGGCAAGAACCGGCAGTGTCGCACCGGCGAGAAGAAGCTGGGGCCATTGGCCCGACAGGAGGAAGCGGTCGGCAAGCGCGATCGCCAGCGCGGCGGCGGGCAGGGCGACGAGAACCGGCCGAACCGCCGCATGGAGATCCTGCATGCGCATCGAAGGGCCCAACGTTCCTCGCCTGGTCTCAGAGGCGGTCCAGCCCGTAGTCCTCACAGGAATATCCGAGCTGGTTGTAGCCATCCTCGAGATAGTCGCCGATCAGGGGCGAGCCGGCGAGATAGGTCACCAGGTCGGCGTCCATCGCGTCCCGCGCCTCCCTGTAGGCCTCCGCCCACTCGACCGCCGAATAGTCGCCGCGCCCGATCCATGCCATGGTCAGGAGTTGAACCTTCTGCTCCACGTTGAGCTCGTCGATCGCCCCGGCGAATTCCTCGTAGGTGGGATCGTCGAGGAAGTCCTCGAGTATGTCGATCCCGCGGTCGTCGGTCGGGTTGGAGCCTGAATCCGGGTCGTCCGGCGCGACTTTGGCCTGCAGCTCCCGGGCCTTGACGATGATGAAGCACATCTGCTCGGGGTCGATGGTGATGACGTTCCGCCGGAACCGGCCGCTGCCTGATCGACATGTTGAGATCCTCCGCCCGTCTGGCAGGCTGGAAGCCTGGACCGACGCGTGGCCGGCGGCATTGATCCAGGTCACGCGGAGGTCGACTTCACTTCGACTTCGGATCGAGTGCGTCGCGCAGTCCGTCGCCCAGCAGGTTGAACGACAGCACCGTCACGAAGATCGCGATGCCCGGATAGATCGCCATCCACGGCGCGTTGCCGAGGAAGCGCTGCGCCGAGTTCAGCATCGAGCCCCAGGACGGCATAGGCGGCTGCTGGCCGAGCCCGAGGAAGGACAGGCTCGCCTCGGCGATGACGGCCGCCGCGATGGTCAGCGTCATCTGCACGAGAAGCGGCGGCATCACGTTGGGCAGGATATGGCGCGCCGCGATCCGCAGGTGCGGATTGCCGACCGCCCGGGCCGCCTCCACGTAGTCCTCGGCCTTCACAGACAGGACCTGCCCGCGCGTGAGCCGTATGAAGATGGGTGTCGCCGATATGCCGATGGCGATCATCGCGTTGGTGAGGTTGGGGCCGAGGAAGGCGGCGAGCGCGATGGCCAGGATCAGGAACGGCACCGCCAGCATGGCGTCGGTCACGCGGCTCATCACCGCGTCCGTCCAGCCGCCGAGATAGCCCGAGACGAGACCCAGGGGCACGCCGACGAGAACCGCGATCAGCACCGAGACGACGCCGGCGAATAGCGACGCCCGCGCGCCGTAGAGGACGCGGGAGAAGACGTCGCGCCCCACCTCGTCCGTTCCGAACCAGTGGACCGCCGACGGCGCCTGCCGGACAGCCGTCCAGCTCTGCTGGGTCGGAACGTGCGGCGCGATCCATGGCGCGAGCAGCGCGGCGAGCACGATGACCACGACCACCGCGAGCGCGACCAGCGCAGCGGGCCGCCGCCTCAGCCGCCGCCACGCGCGCCGGCTCGGGCTCTCGATGACGAGGTCGGCGGGCGACGCCAGCCTTTCGGTCGCCGCGCTCATGTCCGCAGCCTCGGATTGGCGAGGATGTAGCCGATGTCGGCGAGGAGGTTGAGAACGATATAGGTCGTCGCCGTCACCAGCACGACGCCCTGCACCACCGCGTAGTCGCGGTTGAACACCGCGTCGACGATCAGCTTGCCGAAGCCCGGGATGGAAAAGATCTGCTCGGTGAGCACCGCTCCGGAGAGCAGCGTCCCGAATTCCAGCGCGCCGAGCGTGATGACCGGCGTCAGCGCGTTGCGCATGGCGTGCTTCCATATCACCACGCGTTCGCTGAGCCCCTTGGCGCGCGCCGTGCGCACATAGTCGCTCTGCATCGCCTGCAGCATCGCCGAGCGGGTATGCCGCATGATCACGCCCGCGATCGCCGTGCCGAGCACGATCGCCGGCATCAGCGTCGTCAGGAAGCTCTGGCGCAGGTCGACGAACGGACTGACGTAGCCGGACGCCGGCAGCCACCCGAGCTTCACGGCGAACAGGAGGATCATCATGATCCCGAGCCAGAAGTTCGGGGTCGAGATGCCGGCCAGCGCGACGACGTTGACCGTGTAGTCCCAGACCGAATCCCTCTTCACGGCCGAGATGACGCCCGCCGGGATGCCGATCAGGAGCGCGATCAGCATCGCCATCGTCGCGAGTTGCAGCGTCACCGGCAGCTTGTCCTGGATCAGCTTCATGACCGGCATGCGCAGCCGCATGGACTCGCCGAGATCGCCCTGCAGCACCCCGCCGATCCAGTACACGTACTGCACCGGTAGCGGCTTATCGAGGTGATATCGCTCGCGGATCTGCTGGATAACGACCGGATCGTTCTCCTCGCCGGCCATCACCGTCGCCGGGTCCCCCGGCAACAACTGCTGCAACGAGAAGATCAGCACCGACACGAAGAACAGCGTCGGCATCAACTGGATGAGGCGCTTGCCGATCAGCGTGAGCAAGGCGGCGTCGTCCCTTGAAGTGGCGGCCCCGGAACCGGTCCCGGGGCCGCGCTGTTCGTCAGTTCAGCCGGATGCCGACCACCCGCACGAGGCCGTCGGGCAGTTGCTCGTACCCCTCCAGCCTGTCGGTGTGCGCGATCAGCATGGCGCGGTGATAGAGATACATGACCGAGCCTTCGGTGAGCCAGATGTCGGCCACCTTCTTGTAGGCCGCCTTGCGGTCCTCGAACGTCGTTGCCGTCCGTGCCTCGTTGATGGCCGCGTCCACCTCGTCATTGCTGAAGTGGCCGTAGTTCAGCGGGCCGCCGGTCGAGGCGAAGGACTGAATGTTGCCGTCGGGATCGGGCCTGCCCGACCAGGCCAGCATGAAGGCCTGGAAGCGTCCCGCCTCGGCCTCCGACAGTCCCGTGGCGAACTCCACCACGCGGATCTGCATGTCGAAGCCGGCCTCTCCGGCCATCGCCTGGATCACCTCGGCCACCTGCCGCGTCTCGGGATTGTTGGGCACCATGAAGTCGACGACGATGGGTGTCTGGACGCCCGCCTCCTCGATCAGCGCCTTCGCCGCCTCGACGTCGCGCTCCGGCACCGGATAGTCCTCCTGGTACCACTGGTTCTGCGGGTTGACCCACTGGTTGGCCGGGAAGAACTCCCCGTTGAATACCACCTGGTTGATCGCCTCCCGGTCGATCGACAGGTTCAGCGCCTGGCGGATGCGCGGGTCCTCGCCCAGCGGGTTGGCGGCCGCCTCGCCGTTGGCGACGTTCAGCGTCATGCCCTGGTAGCCGAGCTCCGTGACGACCGCGAGTTCGAGGCCTTCGGTGTCCCTGATCTCCGGGATGTCGGTCGCCAGCGCGCGCTCGATGAGGTCGAGCTGCCCGGCCTGCAGGTTCGCCAGCCGTACGGTCGAATCCTCGATCGGCTGATAGACGATACGGTCGATATGGACGTTGTCGGCGTCCCAGTAGTCCTCAAACTTCTCGACAGCGATGCGGTCCTGCGGGATGCGCTCGACGAACTTGTAAGGGCCGGCGCAGACCGGCTGGTTGCCGAACTGCTCGCCGAGTTCCTCCACCGCCTTGGGCGATACCATCATGCCCGAGCGATCGGTGAGCGAGGCCACCAGCGGCGCAAAGGGCGCCGTGAGATTGACCTGCACCGTCAGGTCGTCGACCACGTCCACGCTCTCGACGACGGCGAGTTCGCCGCGGCGGAACGAGCCGTCCATGCCGCGATGCCGGTCGAGCGAGAACTTGACGGCTTCCGCGTCCATCGGCTCGCCGTCGTGGAACAGGACGCCCTCGCGCAGCCGGATGGTCAGCGTCAGGCCGTCCTCGGACGTTTCGTGCTCGAGCGCGAGCTGCGGCACGATGTTGAGGTCCGCGTCGATGTCGAACAGCTTGTCGCACAGCGACGCGAAGACGATGCGCCCGACATAGGTGCGCGCCAGCGTCGGGTCGAGTACGTCCGGATCCTCGGCCAGCCCGATCCTCAGGGTGGATTGCGCGCTCGCCGACCCTGCGGCGAAGGCCAGCGTTGCCGCGGCGAGTGTTCCTGCAATCAGTTGTCGCTTCATTTCAAGGCTCCCTCTGTTGGACGGCCGACCGGGCCGCCGGTCTTCCCACGCGACCGGAGGTAGGCCGCGAAAAGCTTCTCGAGTTTCGGGTCGGGCGCTACCTCGCGCGGCAGGAGATCGCTCGCGTCGCCGAGATCGCGCCAGAAATGACAGGCCGCGAGATGGCCGTCGGGGGCTTCGAGCGCGGGCCTCTCCCGCCCGCAGATGTCTTGCGCGTGCGGGCACCTGGTATGGAGGTGACACCCCGCAGGCGGCGCCAGCGGGCTCGGCACGTCGCCCTGCAGGAGCCGACGCTCGCGCTTGACGTTCGGGCTCGGCGCCGGGATCGCCGACAGGAGCGCGCGCGTATAGGGATGGCGCGGATTCGCGAACACGTCGTCGGCGCGGCCGGTCTCGACGATCCGCCCCAGATACATCACGGCGACCCGGTCGGCGATGTGCTTCACGACGCCGAGGTCGTGCGAGATGAAGATGTAGCCGAGATTGAGCCGCCGCTGCAGGTCCTTGAGGAGATTGAGGATCTGGGCGCGGATCGACACGTCGAGCGCCGACACAGGCTCGTCGCAGACGATCACCTTCGGCTCGACCGCCAAAGCCCGCGCGATGACGATGCGCTGGCGTTGCCCGCCGGAGAACTCGTGCGGAAAACGCGCGGCCTGGTACGGCCTCAGTCCCACCTGCTCCAGCAATTCGCCGACCCTGCGAGCGCGCTCTCTCCGCGGCACGATGTCGTGCAGCATCAGCGGTTCGGCCAGGATTTCCCCGACAGTCATCCGTGGGTTTAGCGAGGCGAACGGGTCCTGGAATATGATCTGCGCCTTGCGCCGATATGGCCGCATCCGGCTGTCGGAGAACCCGGTGACCTCCTCGCCGTCGATCAGCACATGCCCGACGTCGGCGGAATGAGGCCCATGGCAACGCGGCCGAGCGTCGATTTCCCGCAGCCCGATTCCCCGACCAGCGCCAGCGTCTCGCCCTCGGCCAGCGACAGCGACACCCCGTCCACCGCCTTCACGGTCGCCAGCGGCCGCCCGAAGGCCGAACGCTTCGACACGAAGTCCTTCGTCACGTCGTCGACCTGCAGCACCGCACGCGCCCCGGCCGCCCCGCTCATGCCGCCAGCCTTTCCAGCGGCGCCCGCCAGCAGCGCGTCAGCCGCCCGCCCTCCACCGCGCGCAACTCCTGCGGCGCCGCGCACTCGTCGACGGCGAACGGACAGCGCGCGCGGAACCGGCATCCTGCCGGCGGCGCGCTCATGTCCGGCACCGACCCCTCGATCGCCGCGAGCTCCGCGCGCCGGTCGTCGAACCGCGGCAGCGAGCCGAGGAGTCCCACCGTGTAGGGATGCTGCGGGAACCGGAACAGCTCGCCCACCGGAGCCTCCTCCACCACCTGGCCCGCATACATCACCACCACGTCGTCGCAGACCTCCGCGACGACGCCCAGATCGTGCGTGATCAGCACGATCGCCGCGTTCGTCTCCTCGCGCAGCTTCCTCATCAGTTCCAGGATCTGCGCCTGGATCGTCACGTCGAGAGCCGTCGTCGGCTCGTCGGCGATCAGCAGTTGCGGATCGCAGGCCAGCGCCATCGCGATCATCACCCGCTGGCGCATGCCGCCCGAGAGCTGGTGCGGATAATCGTGGATGCGGCGCCTCGGGCTGCGGGATGTGCACCCGCCGCAGCATCTCGATCGCCCGCTCCCGCGCCGCGGCCTGAGGCATCCGCCGATGCCGCCGGATCGCCTCGATGAGCTGGTTGCCCACCGTGTAGGACGGATTGAGCGAGGTCATCGGCTCCTGGAAGATCATCGCCATTCGGTTGCCGCGCAGGTCGCGCATCGCCCGCGGCGGCAGCGTAAGGAGATCGCGGCCTTCGAATGTGACGCGGCCCGAACGTCGCTCCCACGTCCGGCAGAAGCCCCATCACGGCCAGCGAACTCACCGACTTGCCGCAACCGGATTCACCGACGATGCCGAGCGTCCGGCCGCGCCGCGCGGTGAAGCTGACGCCGTCCACGGCGTGGGTGCGCCGCCCGTCCGGTCCGGTGAAGGAGACCTTCAGACCCTCGACCTCGAGCAGCGCCTCGCTCATCCCGCCTCCGCCCGCTCGCGCTCGACCGCCTCGGCGATGCCGGCATTGATCGTCTCGCGGTCCGTGGTACCCACCGGATCGTCCCGCGTCGCCAGGAAGCGCCGGAAATGCACCCACCGCTCGCGCGACACCGTTTCAAGCCGCGAAAGTTCGTCGAGCGGGTCTGCGTGGTCGTCCACGCGGATGTCCAGGTCGGAATATTCCTCGTCCGACACGACGACGAGGCAGGCCGACTGTCGCCCGCATGTCGCCGCCGGCCGCCTCGCCGGCCTTCATGGCCGCGATGAGCCTGCGCGGAAACGTCAGGTCCCGGGTCTCGGCGAACGCGTCGAATGTCGCATCGACCACCTCCGGCCCCGTCAGCATATTGCCGGCGACCGACACGCCGTCGCTGTCCCGGTGCCCGCACCACGCCACGCAGTCCGAGCCGGTGAATGCCGCCGACGCGCCGCCCGCGTCCATGACGTGCACCTGCCGCGCCGCTCGGCCGGCGTCCGCGGCCACCAGACGCTCGACCACCTCCCGTGGCGAGCACCCCTCGCGCAGGAGCGCAATTCCCCTGCGGCCATAAAGCGGATTGAGAAGCGCCTGCGTCGCGACGATGCCAACTCCGCCGTCCCAGAAGGGAACGCGGGCTCCGAGCGCGAAGAACCGGCTCGCCGCGGCCATCCCCATCACACCCGATTGCGGGTCACGGGCGATGATCGACCAGGTCACTCCCCCTGAACCTCCGTACTCGGTTCCAGCGATACTGAGCCGTCTTGGCGTACTGCATACCGTCGACAGGAAGACTAACAGCAAAATCGTCCGCGTGAAGCGCTGCTATGCCGCCCCGGCCAGATCGACGAGGCTGGCCGCGAGGAGCCGCGCGCCCGCCGCGAGGTCGGACGGCGCCGCGTATTCGGATTCGTGATGGCTGATGCCCTTCTCGCACGGCACGAAGATCATCGCCGCCGGCGCGAGCCGGGCGACATACATGGCGTCGTGGCCGGCACCGGACGTCATGCGACGCCCGGGCAGTCCGAGACGGCTCCGCCATGCCTCCAGCCTGGAGACGACCCCGGCGTCGAAGACGGTGGGCGGCGTATCGGCCGTCCGGGTCACGGTCGCGCTGCAGCCGCCGGAGACCGCCCGCACGGCCGCACCGATCTCCTGCGTAACCCGCTCGATCGCCTCGGCCTGCGGGTGGCGCAGGTCGATGGTGAACCGCACCCGCGCCGGCACCGTGTTCGGCGAGCCCGGGTCGGTGACGAGCCGTCCAACGGTGAACCGGAGCCGATCCTCCGCGTCGTCCGTTTCCCGGTAGAGCCGCGCCAGCATTTCGGCGGCGGCCCGCATCGGGTCTCGCCGCGCCGATCTCGGCGTCGTCCCGGCATGCGCCGCCTCGCCGGTCACCTCGACCTCGAACCAGCGAAGACCCTGCACCCCATCGACCACCGCAATGGTCTCGCCGGCCTGCTCCAGCACCGGCCCCTGCTCGATATGCGGCTCGACATAGGCCGCGATGGGAAATCCGAAAGACCGCTGCGCCAGGCCCGGCGTCGTGGCGAGATAGGCTTCGAGCGCTTCGCCCATGGCGATGCCGTCGCGGTCGGTGGCCTTCGCCGCCTCATCGAGCGCCAGTTCGCCGGCGAAGATCGCCGAGCCCATCGTCACGGGCTGGAAGCGGCAACCCTCCTCGTTGACCCAGGACACGACCTCCACCGGACGTCGTGTCACGACGCCGGCGTCGTCCATCGCGATCAGCGCCTCGAAGGCGGCAATGACGCCGTACGCGCCGTCGAACCTGCCGCCTGTCGGCTGGCTGTCGAGATGGCTGCCGCCCATGACGGGGGCCGCGTCCGCATCGAGCCCTCCGCGCCTGATGAACAGGTTGCCGACCGGATCGGTCGCGACCCCGTAGCCGCGCTCTTTCGCTCGCTCGACCATGTGCCGGCGCACCTCGCCGTCGGCCTGCGACAGCGCCTGCCGGTTCACCCCGCCGGCCGGCGTCGCGCCGAAGCGGGCCACCTCCATGAGGTGGCTCCACAGCCGCGCCTCGCTGACATGGGCGGCGGCGGCCAGCGCCGCTTCGTCGGTCATGCCGCGCTCATTCGACGACGAACTCCAGCTCGACCGGCGTCATGTCCTCGCCGTTGATCGGGATCAGGTCCTGCGGGCAGGCCGACATCGCGACGATGCAGTCCATCTCCGCTCGCAGCACCACCGCGTCGCCCGCCGCCGAGACCGGCGCCTTCCAGTCGATGCCCCAGTCGGGACCGACGGGGATGTTCATCCACAGGTTCAGCGGCTGCGGCACCTCCGGCACGGTCAGCCCGATCGCCATCATCGCCATGCGCAAATTGTCCGAGCAGTTGTCGTGATATTCGTTGACCCCCAGTGTGATGTAGCGGAACAGGTCGCACGCCGCGATGATCGTGTCGTGCACGCCCGGCGAGGTGTCCTCGGTCAGCGTCAGGATCGGCCGCCGCCGGTTGGTGACGAGCTGGTCCCCCGGCACCGGAACCGCCCGGTTGATCCACCCGCGCGCGTGCGGCCAGGACAGGTATTCCGACCGGTTCGCCGCGCTGAAGGCCCAGGTATCGCAGACCTGCGTGCCGTGCGTGTTGATGATGCGGATCGACTGGCCCTTGTCGAGCCGGACCGCCTTGCCCTGGCGTGCCGGCACCGTGTAGCGCCGGCCCGGCTCCGGCGTCCCGTCTGGCGAGATCGGCGCGCTCAGCGTCGGGTTGGTCCCGCACGGCGTGCCGTTGTCGCATGGATTGTCGTAGACGGCTGTCAGGTTCATGAGCGTTTCTTTCCCTTTGGATGTCAGATCGAACGTTCGCGCCACGTGTTGAGGAATTGCCGCAGTCGGTCGCTGCGCGGATTGGCGAATAGCTCTTCGGGCGGTCCTTCCTCGACGATCCGGCCCTCGTCCATGAAGACGACGCGGTTGGCAACATGGGCGGCGAAGCCCATCTCGTGCGTGACGACCACCATCGTCATGCCCTCGGCGGCGAGCTGGCGCATGACGCTCAGCACCTCGCCCACGAGTTCCGGGTCGAGTGCCGAGGTCGGCTCGTCGAACAGCATCACATGCGGCTTGACCGCGAGCGCCCGGGCGATGGCGACGCGCTGCTTCTGTCCGCCCGAGAGCTGCGCCGGGTAATGCTTCGCAAGCGCCTTCAGCCCGACGCGCGACAGGGCCTCCATGCCCGCCTCGTCGGCGGCCGCCCGCGCTCATCCCCTGCACCACCCTCAACGCCTCGGTGACGTTGCCGAGGGCGGTCATGTGCGGCCAGAGATTGAAGTGCTGGAACACCATGCCGAGCCCGGACGCGGACGTCGTCGATCTCCCGCTCTCCCGCCGGCATCCGCCTTCCGCCCGCATCGCGGTAGCCCAGCAGCCGCCCGGCGATGCGCACGTCGCCGCCGTCATAGGCCTCGAGGAATGCAATGCAGCGCAAGAGCGTGCTCTTCCCCGACCCCGACGGCCCGATGACGCACACGACCTCCGACTGCCGCACCGTCAGGTCGATGCCGCGCAGCACCTCGACGTCCGCGAAGCTCTTGGTCACGCCGCTGACGGCGATCGGCGGCGGGTCGGCCTGCTCGCCGACCGGCAGGTTGACGACGTTCTCAGACATGGCGCACCCGCCCTTCGATCCAGCGCCCGCCGCGCGAGATCGCCTCGATCAGCAGCCAGTAGAGAAGCGCGACCGCCAGGAACGGCTCGACCACGGCGAAGGTCTCGTTGGCCATCTGCGTGGCGTTCTTGGTGAGCTCCGCCACCGTGATGATCGAGAGCACGGCGGACTCCTTGACGAGGATGATGATCTGGTTGACGGACGGCGGCGTCACGAGCGCCAGCATCTGCGGGATCTGGATGCGCCGGACGATCTGCCCGCGCTTGAGCCCGACCATGCGGGCGGCCTCGATCTGTCCCTGCGGGATCGACTGGAAGCCGGCGCGGAAGATCTCCGCGAAATAGGCGGCCCCGTAGAAGCCCAGCCCGATGATGCCGACCGGCTCGGCGTCCAGCATGAGGCCGAAGGACGGCCCGCCGTAATAGAGCAGGAACAGGATCACGAGGATCGGCGTCCCGCGCATGATCTCGACATAGCCCCGCGCGAGCCACCTCACCGCCGCGGCGCGCGCCGCCAGCAGGAGTGCGAGCACCAGCCCCAGCCCGACGGCGATCACGCAGGCGAACGCGCAGATCCGCACCGTCGTCACGAGCCCCGAGATGAGCAGCGGCGCGTAGCGCACGATCATGTCGGTATCGATGCCGATCATGCCCGCGCCCCCGAGACCGCGAGCCGCGCCTCCACCCGCCGGCCGGCCTGCGCCAGCACGAGGTTGATGACGAGGTAGATCGCGCCGGCGATCAGGTAGACCTCCAGCGGCTTGAACGTCGTGGAGGCGATCTGCTGGCTGCGCCGCATCAGTTCCGTCACCGCGATGACGGAGACGAGCGAGGAGTTCTTGATGATGATGATCGTCTCGTTGATCAGCGGCGGCAGCACGAGGCGGAACATCTGCGGGATGAGGATGCGCCGGCGGATCGTCCACTTGCTGATGCCGAGCATCCGTGCCGCCTCGACCTCGCCTTTGGGAATCTCCATCAGGCCCGCCCGGTATATCTCGGCCTGGAACGCCGCCGTGTTGAGCGACAAGGCGATGACCGCCGCGACGAAGGGCGACACGTCGACACCCGTGCGCGGCAGGAGATAGAACACGATCAGAAGCTGCACGAGGATCGGCGTGCCGCGCCAGAAGCTGCGGTAGAAGCCTGCCGGCCACCGCACCCAGCGCCGTTCCGACATCAGGCCGAACGCCAGTACCAGCCCCAGCGCCATGCCGATCGCGATGGCCAGCGCGGATAGCATCACGGTGGTCACGGCTCCCGAGAGGAGCACTCCGTGGTTTCTGATGAGTATCTCGAACATGAGCCGAATGGTCGGTCCGTTCCGGGTCCGCGATCAAGGCCGCGGACCCGGACCCCCGGGCCGATCCCCCGTTGGCTTACTCCGTCGGCTCGGGCAGCGCGTCGGACGGCAGGTCCATCACGTCGCCGAACCACTTGGTCTGGAGCTCGGCCAGCGTTCCGTCCTCGTTGAGGCGGCGGATCTGCTCGTCCATGAAGGCGTTGAGCGAGGCGCTGTTCTCGTCCTTGCGCCCGGCCCACGAGAAGTACTTCTTCGGCCCGAAGGTCGGCTGCACGACCTCGAAGGCGTCGGGCCGCTGCCGGACCGCCTCGAGCAGGTTCGGCAGGCTGTTGACGACCGCCTGCAGCCGGCCGGCGGCGAGATCGGCATAGGCCTCGCCGAAGTCGACATAGGTGCGGATATCGGAGACCGGCGTGCCGGCCCCCTCCAGTTCGGCCGCCAGCGTCTCCAGCGCCTGGAGCTGTGCCGAGCCGGTCTGCGACCCCGCGATCTTGCCGGCAATATCCTCCGGCGTGTTGATGGTGTCGTCGCCCTTGCGCTTGAGCACCGCCATAGTCGCGTCGGCGATCGGCAGGCTGAGGTGATAGGTGTCGTAGCGCTCCTTGGTCACCGTCACCGAGGTGACGACATAATCGAAGCGCTCGGCGGCGAGGCCCGGCAGGATGCCCTGCCAGGGCAGGTCGAGCTGATCGAGCGTCACGCCCGGCAGCTCGGCCATGATGTGCTCCATGATGTCCGACGAGTAGCCGACGATCTCGCCGTTCTCCACGAACTCGAACAGCGGGAACCGCGCTTCGGTACCGACCACCAACGTCCCGCGCTCCTTGATGGTCTCGAGCAGGTCGGCCTTGGCGGGTGCGCTGTGGCCGGCGGTGAACGCCATGGCCAGCGCCGCCCCCAGTGCGACGAGCGGGCGCCGGACGCGGCCCGCGAATTCCGGATGATCCATATGCTTCCCTCTCTGGTGCGCCGGCCGGTCTGCACCGCCCCGCCCCGGCGGGGGCCGGCCGATCGGCTGGAATGAAAGCATCGCTTCCCGCTCCACTAAAATAGCGGTTTTCGGATATTTACATCATGTTTTCGAATGTATCTGATGGACCTTCGAACCGCTCGAAGGGTCCCCTCAATGCGACTGTCCCCGACCGACCTGAAGGCGCTCACCGTCTTCCGCTCCGTCGTCGACCATCGCGGCTTCCTCGGAGCCCAGCTCGCGCTCGGACTGTCGCAGTCCGCCGTTAGCTCCCACATGAAGCTTCTGGAGGACCGGCTCGGCTACCGGCTGTGCCGGCGCGGGCGGGCCGGCTTCGCGCTGACCGATCGCGGCAGCATCGTCTACGAGCGATCGAAGGCCCTGTTCGCCGCCATGTCCGCCTTCGAGAGCGAGCTCGGCGAGTTGCGCGCCAAGGTCACCGGCACGCTGCGCATCGGCATCGTCGACAACACGATCACCGATCCGGGCCTTCCCGTCCGCGACGTCATCGACGACTTCCTGCGCAAGTCCGACGGCGCGCAACTGCAGATTTCCGTCGGCGAGCCCGAGCATCTCATCGCCGAGGTCGGCAACGGCGGCGTCGACATCGCCCTGGTGCCGGAGACCAATCGTCACAAGGGCCTGAACTTCACGCGCTTCTACGAGGAATCCACTCGCTCTACTGCAGCCGCAAGCACCCGCTTTTTTCTGCCCCCGATACAGGCCGGGAGGCGATCTCACGGCACCGCTTCGTCGTCCGCCCCTACGCCCACCTGCAGGAGCTTCAGCACTTCCCCACCGCGCCGATCGGCGCCAATGCATCCAACATGGAGGCGCAGGCGATGTTCATCCTGAGTGGGCACTTCCTCGGCTATCTCCCGGATCACTTTGCACAACGTTGGACCGAGGCGGGTGAGCTGCGTCCGTTGATGGCGGACGAGGCCCGGATTCGCTCCACTTCTTCATCGTCACGCGCATCATGACGCGCCGGCCGCTTCTCATGCGGGCCTTCCTGTCGGACCTCGTCTTCCACTCTTCGAAGCTGGCTTCCGCGACCCGGTTTCTCTGATTTTCAGGCGAGTTCCCACTCAACTCCTGCGCGCGCTTGCCTCATGGTCTTAACCTTGAATTACGTTGCGGAAGGAGGCTGCGACATGACGCCCTCGTCATCCGCACGGGATCTGGTTGATTTCGTGGTCCGGTCCAACATCAGTCGGTTTCGGGAGCTTCTCAGCCATGCCGAAGTCACCGGCCAGACGCCAAACCCTCGAACGGCTGCTGAAGACCGAGGAAGATAAGCTCGTGCTTTGCCAGGAAAGGAGTTCTCAGCCCCGGCCGCCGAGCGGCATCAGGCCGGATTGAGGCAGGTCAAGGAGAAGCCGATACGATCCGACGACATTGGGTTTCGGGCCGCAGCACCTGACGCCGCCCGCAGCACAGCGTCACGCTGCGAGTTCTCATCGATGGAGAGAGCGATGGCAGAAGCAGCAACCAGACTGGACGTCAAACCGCAGTCCCGCACCGCCGTGACCTCCCGATCCCCGCGACGCTGGGAGCCCTTCGACAGCATGCGTCGCGAGATGGAGCGCCTGATCGAGGGATTCGGCGAGGGCATGTGGCGCCGGCCGTTCGGCCGCCCGGCCGCCGACCTCGATCTCTGGCCGCCTCGCATGGCCTGGGACGTGACGCCGGCCGTCGACGTTTCCGAGACCGACACGTCCTACGAATCTCCGCCGAGATGCCGGGAATGAGCGAGAAGGACGTGGAAGTCAGCGTCGCCAACGGCATGCTGACGTTGAAGGGTGAAAAGCGCGAGGAGCAGGAGAAGAAGGAGAAGGACTACTATCTGAGCGAACGCCGCTTCGGCTCGTTCCAGCGTTCCTTCCGCCTCCCCGACGATGTGGACACCTCCAAGATCGACGCACGCTTCA
>CAWDMT010000012.1:0-50473 GCA_963803485.1 uncultured Alphaproteobacteria bacterium
GAGCGGTGACACTGCGTCCTCGACCACCATGCAGAGCTGGCTGTCGCTCACCGCCTCCGGCCGGGCGACGGCCAGGACCTTGTAGCGCGCCGGCGACGAGGCGCCCAGACGCTCCAGCGAGCGGGCGATGCGGCTGCCCGTCGCGCGTCCCGTCGCCGTCTCCTCGAACAACTCGTCGACGCGGTCACGCCGCGCCTCGCGGACCGAGCGGCCACGCGAGAGTTCCAGCGAGACCCCCGCAACGCCCTGCTCGAACAGCAGGACCTCGTGCTCGAGCAGCGGTGCCTCGGTCACCGCGACGACGATCGCCTCGAGTTCGTCACCGATCCGCACCGGCGCCTGCGTGCACGCCTGCCCGTCGGCGAGGATCCCCGACGGTGCCGCGGCGGTCGTCGCCGCCGACCAGAGCGTGGCGGCGTCGAAGCCGTCGAGGCGCCGCGCCGGGTCGTGTCGGGCGAGTTCGGCACCGGCGAAGTCGAAGGCGACCAGCGCGGTACCCGGCATGGCACGGCCGACGGTGCCGAGGACCGCGGGGATGCCGTGGCCGGAGGTCACGGTCGCGAGGACCTGGCGATGCAGGGCGACCGCGGCCCGCAGGGTCGCGAAGTGCTCATCGAACACGTGGCTCGACACCCGACGGGTGACCGCGAGGAAGGGCACCTCGTAGGGCACGGTGATGAGCGGCAGCGCGTGGGCCTCGCAGGCCTCGACCATTGCCGGCGGGACGTCGTCGAGCGACACACCGGTGCCGAACCCGACCGCGACCACGCCGCGCGCCGCCAGGCCGGCGATCAGGCGCGCCTGCAGGACGTCGCTGTCCTTGACGCCGAGGCCGGTGGTCAGCAGCAACTCGCCGCCCTCGAGCCACGGCGTGGGGTCGGGGGTGTCGGCGATGTGGGCCCAGCGGATGGGCCACGCCGGTCGAGTCCGGCGTGCCCGGCGACCAGCGCCAGCCCGAGACTCGGGTCGGCGAGCAGTTCGGATGGCCACAACGGCACAACAACCCCACGTTCGACGGGGCCGACGACCGCTCGAGCGTAGTCCTCCGGGCACCCGGCGACCGCCGCGGCTCGCCGGGTGTCCAGTCTGCCCATGCCGCACCACCTCGGTCGTGGGTCGCGCGGCGGACCGTAGGAGCCCAGGCGCGGCGCGGCTTCAGCCATCGTGCCCATGGTCGGGGCTGGCCGTTTGCCGTTCGTCGAAACGGTGCGCGACCGAGGCCCAGGCTTCGCCAGACGGCCAAGGCCGCGTGCGACATGGACGCCGGACGGCCAACGACAGCGGTCGGTCCGGTTTTCTAGCGTCGGGACCGCAGGAGCGACTGGGAGGTCGAGCGGTGCGTGAGGTCAACAACCTGATCGGCGGCAAGCTAGAGGCGTCGCGGTCGGGCGAGACGATGGAGTTGGTCGATCCCGCGACGGGCAAGGTCTTCGCGACCGCCCCGAAGTCGGGCGCCGAGGACGTCGACGCCGCCTGTCGTGCCGCTGCGGACGCGTTCCCGGGCTGGCGCGACGCGACCCCGTCGGAACGCAGCCGCGCGCTGCTCAGGATCGCCGACGCGATCGAGGAGCGCGGCGAGGAGTTGGTCCGCCTCGAGTGCGAGAACACCGGCAAGCCGTTCCAGCTCACGATGGACGAGGAACTGCCGCCCGCCGTCGACCAGATCCGCTTCTTCGCCGGGGCCGCCCGCGTCCTCGAGGGCCGGTCGGCCGGCGAGTACATGGCCGGCCACACCTCCTACATGCGCCGCGAGCCGATCGGCGTCTGCGCCCAGGTCGCGCCCTGGAACTACCCGATGATGATGGCGGTCTGGAAGTTCGCGCCGGCGCTCGCGGCGGGCAACACCGTGGTCCTCAAGCCCAGCGACACCACGCCCGTCTCGACGGTGTGGATGGCCGAGTTGATGCAGGAGTTCCTGCCGCCGGGCGTGATGAACGTGATCTGCGGCGACCGTGACACCGGCCGTGCCCTGGTCACCCACGAGATCCCGCGGTTCGTGTCGGTCACCGGTTCGGTCCGTGCGGGCATGGAGGTCGCCGAGTCGGTCGCCCGCGATCTCAAGATCACCCACCTCGAACTCGGCGGCAAGGCACCGGTCATCGTGTTCGACGACGCCGACGTCGAACACGCCGCGGCCGGGCATCGCCGGTGCGGGTTACTTCAACGCCGGCCAGGACTGCACGGCCGCGTCGCGGGTGCTCGCCGGGGCGCGCATCCACGACGACCTCGTCGCCGCGCTCGCCGAGCAGGCACGCAGCACCACCACCGGCGTCCGAACGACGCCGAGGAGGCCGACTTCGGGCCGCTCAACAACGCCAACCAGCACCAGCGTGTCGCAGGGGTTCTTCGAGCGGCGGCCGGACCACGTCGAGGTGGTGGCGGGCGGTTCGCCGCTGGCCCGCGACGGCTTCTTCTTCGAACCGACGGTCGTCGCCGGCCTGCAGCAGGACGACGAGATGAGCCAGACCGAGATCTTCGGTCCCGTGCTGACCGTGCAGCGCTTCGACGACGAGGACCAGGCGCTGCGCTGGGCGAACAGCGTCAAGTACGGCCTGGCGTCGAGCGTGTGGACAAAGGACCACGGACGCGCGATGCGCATCGCCAAGGGACTGGACTTCGGCGCGGTCTGGATCAACACCCACATCCCGATCGTGGCCGAGATGCCCCACGGCGGCTTCAAGCACTCGGGCCACGGCAAGGACCTGTCCATGTACAGCCTCGAGGACTACACCCGCATCAAGCACGTCATGAGCGACATCACGGTCTGACGCCGGTCGCCGGAGGAGGCACAGTGATGAGCACCGCGGAACTGGGTTCGGGCAACCTCTGGCTGCACTTCACGCGGACCTCGGACTGGCTCGGTGACGCAGCCGACCGTCCCGACGCTGGTGCGGGCGGACGGCTGCTACGTCTGGGACACGCAACGGCAAGCGCTACCTCGACGCGCTCTCGGCGCTGTTCTGCGCGCAGATCGGCTACGGGCACCCGGCGATGGGCGAGGTCGCGAAGCGCAGATGGCGCACGCTGCCGTTCTGGACCAACTGGGCCTACGCCACCAGCCGGCCATCGACCTCGCCGCGGCGCTCGCCGAGCGCTTCCCGGGCGACCTCGAGCACTTCTTCTTCGTCAACTCCGGGTCCGAGGCGGTCGAGTCCGCCGTCAAGCTGGCCCAGCAGTACCACGCGCTCAACGGGGAACCCGACCGCAGCTGGTCATCAGCCGCAACTACGCCTACCACGGCACCACGCTCGGGGCGCTCGGCGTCACCGGGCTGGCCGGGCTCCGCGAGCCGTTCGAACCGCTGCGACCGGTCCACCTCTACGTGCCCAACACCAACGCCTACCGCCCGCAGGCGACGACCCCGCGCAGGCCGTCGAGGACAAGATCCTCGAACTCGGCCCCGAGAACGTCTCGCTGGTGATCGCCGAGCCGGTCCAGAACGCCGGCGGCTGCTTCACCCCGCCCGCGGACTACTGGCCGCGGCTGCGCGAGATCTGCGACCGCCACGGCGTGCTGCTCGCCTGCGACGAGGTGATCACCGCGTTCGGCCGGCTCGGGTACTGGACCGGGGCCGGAGACGTACGGCGTGGTCCCCGACCTGCTGACGTTCGCCAAGGGCGTGACCTCGGCCTACATGCCGCTCGGCGGGGTGGCGTTCGCCGACCGCGTCGGCAAGGCCATGCAGCTCGAGCACGACCACGATGTTCGTCCACGGCGCGACCTGGGGTGGCCACCCGGTCGCCTGCGCGGTCGCGCTCGCGAACCTGCGCGGTGTTCGACGAGCTAGGACGTGCTCGACAACGTGCAGCGCCAACGAGGCCTGGTTCGGGGAGCAGTTCCGCGAGCCTGTACGACCGGCACGAGATCGTCGGCGACGTCCGCGGCACCGGCTACTTCTGGGCGCTCGAGCTGGTCAAGGACCGCGAGCACAAGGTGATGTTCGACGACGAGGAGTCCGAGCGGCTGCTGCGCGGGTTCCTGTCGGCGCGGCTGCTCGAGCTCGGCATGATCTGTCGCGCCGACGACCGCGACGAGCCGGTCATCCAGCTCTCGCCGCCGCTGGTCGCGGACCGCGAGGTCCTCGGCGAGATCGTCGACGATCCTCGACCAGGTGCTCGGCGAGGCCGCCAAGAAGATGGAGACGATCTGATGGGGGACGGCACGGATCGTCGGGCTGCCCGCCGAGACCAAGGACCGCGAGCGGCGCATCGCGCTGACACCGTCCGCGGTGCGGCCGGCCGTCGACCGCGGCCACCGCGTGCTCGTCCAGGCCGGGGCGGGGGAGGGGGCCGGATTCGGCGACAGCGCCTACAAGGAGGCCGGTGCCGAGATCGTCGCGTCGGCGGCCGACGCCTGGGCCGCCGAGGTCGTGGTCAAGGTCAAGGAGCCACAGGCCGCCGAGTTCGGCTACTTCCGCGCCGGACCTGACCCTGTTCACCTACCTCCACCTGGCCGCGAAGCCGGAGTTGACCGCTGCGCTCGTCGAGTCGGGGGTGGACGCCTACGCCTACGAGACGCTCACCGACGGGCACGGGCTGCCGCTGCTGGCGCCGATGTCGGAGATCGCCGGGCGGGCGGCCGCGATCATCGGTGCCGAGCGGCTGTCGGCGGCCGAGGGCGGCTCGGGCACGCTGCTCGGCGGCGCCGCCGGCGTGCCCCGGCCAAGACGGTCGTCATCGGCCTGGGCGTCGCCGGCACGATGGCGGCGCGCGGCCTGCGCGGGCTGGACGCCCATGTCACCGGCGTGGACGTCGACCTCGAACGGCTGTAGCACCACCACCTCGACGGCACGGTCGACGCGACCCAGGTCAGCGAACCGGCGGCGGTCGCGGCGCACGTCCGCGAGGCCGACCTGGTCGTGGGCGCGGCGCTGGTCCCGGGTGCGCGCGCCCCCGTCGTGGTGACCGAGGCGATGGTCGCGTCGATGCGCCGGGGTCCGTGGTCATCGACCTGGCGATCGACCAGGGCGGGTGCATCGAGACGGCCCGGCCGACGTCGCTGTCGGAGCCGACCTACGTCGAGCACGGCGTCGTGCACTACTGCGTGACCAACGTGCCGGGACAGTTCCCGCGGACCGCCTCGGCCGCGCTGTCGGCGGCGGTGGCCCCGCGGCTGCTGCGGCTGCTCGAGGACCCCGGCCACCGGGCGCTCGAGGGGGCGCTCAACGTCGCCGACGGCGCCATCGCCCACCCGGCCGTCGCGGCCACCTTCCCCGACCTGCCGAGCCGGCACTGACGTGCCTGCCCGCCCGGAACCCGGTCGCCGTCCACCCTTCTGGTTGGACCCCGACCCGACGACGGGACCGGCCGGGTTCGGGCCGACGCTCACGGGCACGCAGACCGCCGACGTCGCGGTGGTCGGTGCGGGCTTCACCGGCCTGTGGACCGCGCTCGCGCTGACCGAGCGGGACCCGTCGCTGCGGGTGTGCGTGGTCGAGGCCGCGACGGTCGGTCACGGCGCGTCGGGCCGCAACGGCGGCTTCGTCGAGCCGTCCCTGACCCACGGGCTCGCCAACGGGCGCCTGCATCACGCCGTGGAATTCTCCACTGACGCTCGAGGCCCAGAAGCTCGCGCCGATCCTGGCGGCCGGGAACACCGTCGTCCTGAAGCCGTCGGAGGTGACGCCGCATCCTGCCCTTGCCTACGGGCGGCTGTTCCTCGAGGCGGGCTTCCCGGCCGGCGTCGTCAATATCGTCACCGGCGCGGGCGACACCGGCAAGGCGCTGGTCGAGCACGCGGGCGTCGATCTCGTCAGCTTCACGGGCGGCACGAGGGCTGGTCGCGCGATCGCCGAGACCTGCGGTCGCCTGTTGCGTCCCGTAGTGCTCGAACTCGGCGGCAAGTCCCCAAACATCGTCTTCGCCGACGCCGATTTCGACCGGGCGGTGAAGGGCGTCGCAGGCGGCATCTTCACCTCGGGCGGCCAGTCCTGCATCGCCGGCTCGCGCGTCTTCGTGGAGGAGCCGATCTTCGACCGGTTCCTCGCCGCCTTGGCAGCCGAGGCCGACGGCTTCACCATGGGCCATCCCGAAAATGCCGCGACCCGGCTCGGCCCGCTTGCGAGCTTCTCCCATCGCGACGCCGTCGCCGGCCATGTCGAGCGGGCAAAGGGCGAAGGCGCCCGCGTCGTCACCGGCGGCTCGGTGCCCGTCGAGGCCCCGCTCGAAGCGGCGCATACTATCCGGCAACCGTTCTTACCGGCGTCGGCAACGACGCGCGCGTCTGCCAGGAGGAGATATTCGGGCCGGTTGCCGTGGTGCTTCCTTTTCGCGACGAGGCCGCGCTTCTCCAGGAGGCCAACGATATCGACTTCGGCCTCGCCTCCGGCATCTGGACGGCGGACTATCGCAAGGCATGGCGGGTGGGCCGCGCGCTGCGCGCCGGAACGGTCTGGATAAACACCTACAAGGAAACCTCGATCACCACCCCCTTCGGCGGCTTCAAGGACAGCGGCCTGGGTCGCGAGAAGGGCCGGCAGGGCATGAACATCTACATGGAGGCGAAGGGCCTCTACTGGCACATGGGCTGACCCGACCGGCCCGGAATTCGGCGCCCCCGCAGGCGCCAAGCGAAAGGACAGGAGATCGATGCAGACTACCGTTGAAGTGCTCGCCGACGCGTTCAAGGAAGCAGGAACGCCGTTCATCGTGGGACATCCCGGCGGTAAGTTCGTCGAGCTCATGGAGGCGGCCCGCCTGCGCGACATGCGCTTCATCCTCATGAAGCAGGAGGTCGCCGGCGCCATGTTGGCCTCGACGGGGGCGAGATCACCGGCTCGCCCGGCGTCTGCCTCTCGACCCGCGGCCCCGGCGCGGCGAACATGGTCAACGGCATCGCACACGCCTTCCTCGACCGTGCGCCGCTGATTGCGGCAATCAGCGGCGCACGGTCGAGGAAGGCGTGTGCGATGCCGTTGACCATGTTCGCCGCGCCGGGGCCGCGGGTCGAGAGGCAGACGCCGGGCGAGCCGGTGATCTCGCCCCACGTCGAGGCCAACATGGCGCCGGCGACCTCCTGCTTCATGAGGATGAAGCGCATGTCGCGCAGGCGGGCCGCCTCCATGAGCTCGACGGACTCGACCGCCGGGATGTCCCACGATGAACGGCGTTCCTGCTTCCTTGAACGCGTCGGCGAGCACTTCAACGGTAGTCTGCATCGATCTCCTGTCCTTTCGCTTGGCGCCTGCGGGGGCGCCGAATTCCGGGCCGGTCGGGTCAGCCCATGTGCCAGTAGAGGCCCTTCGCCTCCATGTAGATGTTCATGCCCTGCCGGCCCTTCTCGCGACCCAGGCCGCTGTCCTTGAAGCCGCCGAAGGGGGTGGTGATCGAGGTTTCCTTGTAGGTGTTTATCCAGACCGTTCCGGCGCGCAGCGCGCGGCCCACCCGCCATGCCTTGCGATAGTCCGCCGTCCAGATGCCGGAGGCGAGGCCGAAGTCGATATCGTTGGCCTCCTGGAGAAGCGCGGCCTCGTCGCGAAAAGGAAGCACCACGGCAACCGGCCCGAATATCTCCTCCTGGCAGACGCGCGCGTCGTTGCCGACGCCGGTAAGAACGGTTGCCGGATAGTATGCGCCGCTGTCGAGCGGGGCCTCGACGGGCACCGAGCCGCCGGTGACGACGCGGGCGCCTTCGCCCTTTGCCCGCTCGACATGGCCGGCGACGGCGTCGCGATGGGAGAAGCTCGAAGCGGGCCGAGCCGGGTCGCGGCATTTTCGGGATGGCCCATGGTGAAGCCGTCGGCCTCGGCTGCCAAGGCGGCGAGGAACCGGTCGAAGATCGGCTCCTCCACGAAGACGCGCGAGCCGGCGATGCAGGACTGGCCGCCCGAGGTGAAGATGCCGCCTGCGACGCCCTTCACCGCCCGGTCGAAATCGGCGTCGGCGAAGACGATGTTTGGGGACTTGCCGCCGAGTTCGAGCACTACGGGACGCAACAGGCGACCGCAGGTCTCGGCGATCGCGCGACCAGCCCTCGTGCCGCCCGTGAAGCTGACGAGATCGACGCCCGCGTGCTCGACCAGCGCCTTGCCGGTGTCGCCCGCGCCGGTGACGATATTGACGACGCCGGCCGGGAAGCCCGCCTCGAGGAACAGCCGCCCGTAGGCAAGGGCAGGATGCGGCGTCACCTCCGACGGCTTCAGGACGACGGTGTTCCCGGCCGCCAGGATCGGCGCGAGCTTCTGGGCCTCGAGCGTCAGTGGAGAATTCCACGGCGTGATCGCCGCGACGACGCCCGCGGGCTCGTAGACGGTCATCGTCATGCTCGGGCCGCGCTGCGTCGTGACCTCGCTCTCGAAGGTCTCGGCGACCGCAGCGTAGTAGCGGAACACCGCGGCGGCGGCCGCCACCTGGGAGCGGCATTCGGCGATGGTCTTGCCGTTGTCGAGCATCTGCGCGCGGGCAAGCGGCTCGGTCTCGCGTTCCAGAAGATCGGCGACCCGCGACAACAGGCGTCCTCGCTCGTGGAACTTCAGTTTCGCCCAGGAAGGATCGGACAGCGCCTTTCGGGCGGCGGCGACGGCGCGGTCGACGTCCCCCGCCGAAGCCGTCGCGACCCGGCCGACCTCGCTGCCGTCGGCGGGATTGACGACGGGAAAGCTCGCGCCGTCTCCCGTCTCCCAGCGGTCGCCTATGAGGAACGGCTCTGCATTCATGGGGTTGTCCTTTTCCTTCCGCCGTGCCGGTTCAGGCCGGAAGCGCGGGCGCGAGCACCGTGTCGCCGTCCGGCAAGGGCTCCCCTCGCAGCGTGCGGTGGCAGTTGGCGACAGCGCGCTCGACGATGCCGGCGAAATTGTTGAGGGTCGCACCGGCGCAGTGGGGCGTGACGATGGTGTTGTCCAGTTCCAGGAGCGGATTGCCGAGCGGAGGCTCCTGCGAGAAGGCGTCGAGCGCGGCGCCGAAGATGCGGCGCTCGCGCAAGGCCTCTGCCAGCGCAGCCTCGTCCACGAGACCGCCGCGAGCGGCGTTGACGAGAAGCGCGTCGGGCTTCATCGAGGCGATGCGACGCGCGTCGATCAGGCCGGCCGTCTCCTTCATGAGCGGCAGGTGAAGAGAGATAACGTCCGACGAGGCGATCAGCTCGTCGAGCTCGCAATATGAGACGCCGAGATCCCGTTCGACTGCGGCGTCGGCGCGGATTGGATCGAAGTAGATGATCTCGCAGCCGAAGCCCGACAACAGCCGTGCGACCTGCCTGCCGATCGCACCGAAGCCGACGAGCCCGACCCGCCGGCCGTGGAGATGGAGATTGACCCCGCGTGAGTCCTCCTTGTCCCAGTAGCCTGCGCGGGTCTGGCGGTCGAGCAGGGGGAGCCGGCGGTAGGCCGACAGCATCAGCGTCAGCGTGTGTTCGGCGACGGGGATGGCGTTGCCGGCCTGCAGCCGGGCGAGGCCGATGCCGCGCGCGGTGCAGGCATCCGTGTCGATCCGGTCGACGCCGGCGCCGAGCTTCTGGATGAACCGGAGCTTGCGCGCCGCCGCGATCAGGGATGCCGGCATGGGGGTGGCCATGACGAGCACAATCTCGGCGTCGGCGACGGCACTCTCCTGCTCGGCCTTCGATCTGCCGCCCGCGACCGTCATCGTCCACTCGGCCGGCAGCGCGGCGCGGATGGTTTCGAGGATGCGCGGATGAAAGGGGTCGATGATCCCGACACCGACCGGCCCGGCTGTTGCGGTCATGCACCCGTCCTCCTTGACGGTCTTCAACGTCCGATCATTCTGGAGGCGCCGGACGCGCCGCGATCCTATAGAATGCAATTGTATACGACAACCGCCAATGATGGCTGCGGTTGCAGGTGCGGTATTCAGTCCAGCATGGTCCCGAGGATGCCGTCCGGATCGTCGTCGGCGATCATGAAATGGCGGCCGACCAGGTCTTTCAGCGTCTCGGTGGTGCCGCCGCCGAGCGTGCCGTAGCGGGCGCCGCGATAGAAGCGCGACACCGGGAATTCGTCGGTGAAGCCATAGCCGCCATGCACCTGGATCGCCTCGCTGGTGACGCGCAGCGCCATCTCGTTGCAGGTGATCTTGGCGACGGCCGCGGATGCGGGTCGGGGAACGGGTCGGCGGTCGGCGCAGGCGCGGTAGAGCATGCAGCGGCCGGCCTCGATGTCGCGGTACATCTCGGCGAGCTTCCAGCGCATGCCCTGGAAATCGCCGATCGGCCGGCCGAAGGCCTGGCGCTCGCGTGCATATTTGACCGCCTCCTCGAAGGCGCCTTCTGCGAGGCCCAGCGAGATGCTGCGGGTTGAGGCAGCGCTGGGTGTTGAAGGCGGTGAGCAGCTTGCGGAAGCCGTCCTCGCGCAGCACCAGGTTCTCGAGCGGCAGCTCGCAGTCCTCGAAGCGGACCTCGTGCAGGTTCTCGCCGCCCATCGTGTGGTAGCGTGCCGGTCACCGAGAATCCGGGCGTGTCCTTCTCGACCAGCACGCAGCCGATGCCGTCGCGGCCCGGCTGCTTGTCGACACGGCGTGAAGACGACGAACATGCTCGGCCTCCTCGGCGCGGCTGATCAGCGTCTTGACGCCGTTGAGCCGCAGCCTGTCGCCGATGATGTCGGTGTTGGTCTTGTAGTTGGCGACGTCGGTGCCGGCATCGGGCTCGGTCATGCAGATCGCCAGGATGCACTCGCCGGTGCACACCGCCGGCAGGATGCGCCGCTTGATCGATTCCGGCGCGTAGGTCGCGATGATGCGGGTCTGGACGCCGACCTCGCCGAGCACCGCCATCGCCGTGACGTAGCAGCCCTTCGCGATCTCCTCGAGCACGAGCGCGGTGTCGAAGACCGGCAGGTCCGAGGCCGCCATACTCCTCCGGCACCGCCATGCCGAGCACGCCGAGTTCGGCGAGCTTCGCGCATGTTGTCCCACGGGAAGGTGCCGTCCATGTAGTCGATGCGCGCGCGGCGCGAACTCGCTCTGCGTCAGCTCGCGGACGGTCTGAGAACCATCTGCTTCTGTTCGGCGGTCAGGGAAAACGTCAACTCGCGGCCTCCTCAGTTGCCGCCGCCGAAGCGGGCGGCGATCGCGTTCACGGCGTCGTCGATACGGGTGAAGACCTCGGCTCCGGCACCCGTGAGCGCCGCCGTCTTCGAGGCCAGCGTGCCGCGCGTGCCGTGGATCAGCGCGCCGGCATGGCCCATGGTCTTGCCTTCCGGCGCGGCATCGCCGGCGAGGACCGCGTAGACCGGCTTCGAGAAGGCCTGCGCCCGCATCGCGTCCGCGCGAGCTCCTCCTCCTCGGTGCCGCCGATCTCGCCGACCACGAGCACGGCCGCGCTGGCAGCGTGGCGGGCGAGCATACGGCAGGACCTCGGCGAAGCGCAGGCCCTTGACCGGATCGCCGCCGACGCCGATCCAGGCCGACTGGCCGAGCCCGCGCGCGACGAGGCGGAAGTTGATCTCGTAGGACAACGTACCGCTGCGCGACATCACCGCGACCGGCCCCGGCGCCAGCGACACGTCCGGCAGGAAACCCATCTTCAGCCGGCCGGGAATGGCGATCCCCGGCGTCGATGCGCCGACCCAGTCCATGCCCGCGGAGCGGGCGATGTCGCGGGCGCGCATCGCGTCGTGCACCGGCATGCCCTCGGTCACGGTGACGATCAGGCGAAGGCCGGCAGCGGCGGCCTCCTCGATGGCCGGCAGGACAGACATGGGCGGCACCATGGTCACGCTCGCCTCGGCGCCGGTCGCGGCGACGGCTTCGGCGCAACCGGCGAAGACCGGGATGCCGTCGACATCGCCGGCCGAGTGCGTCCGCGAGACGCCGGCGACGATATCGGTGCCGTAGCCGCGCATCAGGCCGATGTGGCGCCGCGCCGCCCGGCCGGTGGCGCCCTGCACGAGGACCCGGGGCCGGTGGCCGTTGATGATCGCCTCAAGCATCGCGACCCCGGCTGAGGGCAGTCGCGAGGGCGACCGCATGTTCGAGATCCGGCTCGATGGTGACGGGCAGCCCGGACCCGCGCAGGATCTCGGCGGCCTTCGCCTCGCCGTTGCCCACAAGGCGGGCGATCACGGGCGTGTCCAGGTCCGGCACGGAACGCAGGGCGATGACGAGAAGCTCGGCGAACTCGCCGAGATCGGTGATGCCGGCGAAAATGTTGACGAGCACGGCGCGGATACCGCGGCCCTCGGCCATGCGCTCCAGGAGATGGATCAGTCGCGCCGGGTCGCCGCGCATCCCGCCCGACCTGACATCGCAGAAGTTATACGCGCCGACGCCCGCGGCCTTCAGATCGTCCACGAGCTTCATGCTGAGACCGGCGCCGGTGGTCACCAGGCCGATCCCGCCGTCGGGGTCGAGCAGGACGAAATCGAAGCCCTGGTCGCGCTTGAACGCGACCTCGGGATAGGCGTGCGCGCGGCGCTCGACCAGCTCGCTCATCCATGCCTGACGGGGCATCGCGTTGTCGTCGAGGATGATCTTCGCGTCGCCCGCGACCCAGCTTCCGTCCGGCCGGACGAACAGAGGGTTGATCTCGACGAGCATCGCGTCCAGTTCGACGAACAGCGCCGCGACACGGGCCGCGGCATCGGCGAGGGCGGCACCGACCGGTTCCGGGAGGCCGGCCGCCAGCCGCGCGGCCGCCAGCGACAGTGACGGAACGTCGGCGGGCACCGTCTCGGAGCGGATATGGTCGCCGCCGACAAACTCGATGTCGACGCCGCCCCGTTCCGACACCAGCATCCTGACGGACGCCGTCTCGGGATCGACGGACAGGCTCAGGTAAACCTCGCGGGCGTTCGCCACGCTCTCCTCGACGCGACATTCGCGCACCTCGTGTCCGCGAATGCGCAGGCGCGACATCGATGCGACCGCCGGGCGGAGGTCGGCCGGGTCCTGCACGACGCGGACGCCCCCGGCCTTTCCGCGGCCGCCGACCGGCACCTGGGCCTTGACCACATAGGGCGGCCCGAAACCGGCCGCGGACGAGGGGTCGCATGTCGCGGCATCGACCAGAAGCCCGCGCGGCACGGGAAGGCCATGCGCGGCCAGAAGCTCCTTTGCGTCATGCTCGAGCATCAGCATGGGGGGCGGTTCCAAATTTCTGCGTACGTTTGTGTGCAAACTATGCCGGCCATCGGCGCCCGTCAAATCGTGCCGGGTCGATCACGGACTAATCCCCATTCGGTTGCGCCGGGTTCGTCCCGGGTATCCGGTTCGCGCCGGGGACTGGCGAGAGGCGAGTGGATTGCCGGGACGAGCCCGGCAATGACGCCGGGGGTTGGGGCAGGTACGGGACAGGTCCGGCAATGACGCCGGGAACGGTGGTGTGGGTGTCGTGCCCGGGTCAGGAGACGGGCGGGAACACCGGCAAATCGACGACCGAATTGACAGCGGGCACTGGTCGGCGGCAGGAATGGATGGAATTGGATACAAACAAGCCGCGGCATCGGTCGGGCGGAACTCAAGGAGCGCAAGGTATGGGCACGGTTCATTTCAAGGCGGACAACGTCACGGACTTCATCACCGCGTTGCTGCGGGCCGAGGGGCTGCCCGAGGACGACGCGCGGACGATGGCGGGCTGTCTCGTCCTCGCCGACCTGCGCGGCGTCGACACCCACGGCATCGTCAGGCTGCCGGGCTATCTCGAGCGGATGCGGCTCGGTCTCATCAACCCCACTCCGAAACTGGAGCCGAAGCAGGTGACGCCGGTCGCGGCGTCGCTGGACGGGGAGGACGGCTTCGGCTTCGTGGTCGCGACACGGGCGATGGCGCACTCGATCTCGATGGCGGAGACCTACGGGCTCGGCCTCACCTCGGTGCGGCGCAGCACTCATTTCGGCATGGCCGCGAGCTACCTGCTGCAGGCGATCGACGCGGGGTACATCGCCTTCGTCTTCACCAATGCGTCGCCGGCCATGCCGCCCTGGGGCGGGCGCGAGGGAATGCTGGGAACGAGCCCCTTCGCCGTCGGCGCGCCGGGGGGCGAGGCGGGGCCCTTCGTCCTCGACATGGCGCCGAGCGTCGCGGCGCGCGGCAAGATCCGCAAGGCGCTCAGGCGCGGCGAGAAGATCCCGCTCGACTACGCGCTCGACGCCGACGGACGCCCGACCGACGATCCCGCCGAGGCGCTCAAGGGCGTGGTGCTGCCGATGGGCGGGCCGAAGGGCTCGGGCCTGTCCATGCTGATGGACATCCTGGGCGGCGTTATCTCCGGCGCGGCCTTCGCCGGCGACGTCGCCGACCAGTACAAGGTCTACGACCGGGCGCAGAACGTCGGCCATTTCTTCCTGGCGCTGAAGCCGGGGCTGTTCGTCGGCGAGGAGGCCTATCGCGACCGGATGAACACGCTCGTGGAGCGGGTCCGGGCCGCCCCGCGGGCGGAAGGCTTCGACGAGATACTCATACCGGGCGAGCCGGAGGCCCGCACCGAGACGCGGCGCCGGGCCGAGGGCATCCCCTATGGCGAGGCCGATCTCGCGCCGCTCGTCGAGGCGGCCGCCGGCCACGGTATCGGGGCACCCACGCCGCTCGCCGGCGCCTAGCGCCGGCGAAACGGGGGGCGTGGCCGGGCGCGGAGCAGCCGCCAAATCCGGTCACCGGAAACGGCCACGACCGCCTTGACAGCCTAGTTCGTATACGTTCCCATACAGGAAGTCCGGCGCCCCAGCAGACGTGTCTCGGAGAGGCGAGCCGGTGACCAGAACGGGAGGATTACAATGAAGAACCCAACCGGCTCGCGCGTCGCGCGGGGACCGCTGGCCGTCGGCGCGGGGGCCCTCTCCCTCGCCGTTTCGATCGCCGGACTGAGCACGGACGCGGTGGCGCAGGACGCAGGCGTCACCTTCCAGGGCAAGCGCATCGAGGCCATCGTGCCCTTCGGCGAAGGCGGCGGCGGCGACACCTACACGCGCTACATGGCCCGCCATCTCCAGCGCTTCCTGCCCGGCGAGCCGACCATCGTCGTGCGCAACATTCCCGGCGGCGGCTCGGTGAACGGCGCCAACTGGTTCGAGCAGAACGCCCGGCCCGACGGCACGCACTTCGCCGTGGCCTCGACCTCCACCACGCTCACCTACGCCATGACGCCGGACGACGACCGCATCGCGTTCGACGCCAAGGGCTGGCAGGCCTTCATCGGCTCGCCGATGGGCCGCGTCGTCTACGTCCACTCGAACACCGGCATCGAGAGCGTCGAGGACCTGCGCGACTTCGACGGCGCCCTCATCATGGGCGTGCAGAGCCCGACGGGCAGCGACCTGCCGTCGCTTCTGTCGCTCGAGCTCCTCGGCGCCGAGATCACCCCGGTCTTCGGAACGTCGGGCGGCGACCAGCACCTCGCCTTCGAGCGCGGCGAGTTCAGCCTTAACGCCGACGTCGCCTCCGCCTACATCCAGATGGGCCAGCCGCTGGTCGACAAGGGCGTGGCGGTGCCGATCTTCGCCTTCGGCTATGCCAACGAGAACGGCGAGATCGAGCGCGATCCGAACTTCCCCGACCTGCCGAGCTTCCCCGAAGCCTATGAGGCGGTCCACGGCGAGGCGCCTTCGGGCGCGGGCTACGAGGCCTGGAAATCCCTCTTCCACATGGGGGTGATGAGCTCCAAGGCCCTCGTGCTGCCGGCCGACGCTCCGGCCGAGGTGGTCGCCGCCTATGACGCGGCCGCCGCGGAACTCGTGAAGGACGAAGAGTTCCTGTCGGAATCCGCCGCCTTCATCGGCGACTACCCGCAGCTTCTCGGCGAGGAATCCCGCGAAAGCCTGCGCAACGCGACGTCGGTCAGCGACGAGGCCCGCCAGTGGGTCGCCGACTGGCTGAAGGAGCGTTTCGACATCGACCTGTAGGCCGCGAGGCCGGGCGCCGGCGGGCCATCCCCGCCGGCCGCTCGCCCGCCGCCACGGCAACGCAGAGGCAAGGGCGAAACGCCCCGCCGCGCGCGCCGCAAACGATCGTTCCAGCCAGCTCCGGATCGCGTCATGGAAGCCATCGTCGACAGCATCATCCCCGCGCTTCTCGGCATGATGAACTTCAGCCATCTGGGAATGATGGGGCTCGGGGTGGCGATCGGACTTTCGGTCGGCATCCTGCCGGGCCTGGGCGGGATCGCCGGCCTGTCGCTGATCCTGCCGTTCACGTTCGACATGGAGCCGACGCTCGCGCTGGCGATGATGGTCGGCATGCTGGCGCCGCTGCACACCTCCGACACGTTCCCGGCCATCCTGATGGGGATTCCGGGCACCTCGTCGGCGCAGGCGACGGTGGTCGACGGTTTCCCGATGTCCAAGCGCGGCGAGGCGGCGCGGGCGCTCGCGGCCGCGTTCAGCTCGTCGCTCGCGGGCGGACTGTTCGGCGCGCTGATCCTGACCTTCGCGGTGTTCGGCGCGCAGCCGATCATCCTGGCCATGGGCTTCGGCGAACTGATGATGCTCACCGTCTTCGCGCTGTCCATGGTCGGCATGCTGACGGGGGCGAGCGCGCTGAAGGGCATCGCGGCGTGCGGCGTAGGGCTGCTGCTGGGAACCATCGGCGGGGCGCCGGCGACCGGCGAGTTCCGCCTGCATTTCGGCACCACATATCTCGGCGACGGCTTCGCGCTCGTCATCATGGGACTGGGGCTGTTCGCGCTTCCCGAGATCGTCGACCTCCTGCGCCGGCACACGACGATCTCGGAGTCCGGCAAGCTGGGCGCGGGCTGGATGACGGGGCTCCGCGACACCATCAGGAACCGGTGGCTGGTGCTGCGCTCGGCCGCGCTCGGGTGCCTGCTCGGCGCGCTGCCGGGGCTCGGCGGATCGGTCGCCGACTGGATCACCTACGGCCATGTCGTGCAGACGAGCCGCGACAAGAGCATGTTCGGCAAGGGCGACGTGCGCGGCGTGATCGGGCCGGAATCGGCCAACAACGCCATCACCGGCGGCGCGCTGATCCCGACGCTGCTGTTCGGCATCCCGGGCTCGGGCAGCATGGCGATCCTGCTGGCGGGCTTCATCCTGATCGGCATCCAGCCCGGGCCGAGCATGGTGACGACGAACCTCGACATCACCTTCACGATCATCTGGACGCTGGCCATCGCCAACGTGGTGGGCGCGGCGGCGTGCTTCGCGCTGGCGTCGCCGGTGTCGCGGCTGACCACGATCCCCTACGCGCTGATCGGGCCGGTGATGCTCGTCATCATCTTCTTCGGCGCCTTCCAGGCGACGCGCGGGTGGCCGGACTTCTTCGCGCTGCTCGGCATCGGGACGCTCGGCATCCTGATGAAGCGCTTCGGATGGCCGCGGCCGGCGCTGCTGATCGGATACGTGCTCTCGGTGGGGCTGGAGAGCTCGTTCTACCGGGTGGCGCAGGTCTATGGCTGGTCGTTCCTCGAGCGGCCGATCGTGATCGGGATCATCGCGCTGACCGCCTTCTCGGTGTTCATGGCGTGGCGCTACAAGCCGGCCGAGGAGATCGCGGCGGACCGGGCGGTGCCGAGCCTGTCGAGCCGGATGCCGCAGATCGCCTTCACGGGGCTCCTGGCGGGGTTCGCCCTGATGGTGATCCACGAGGCGACGCAGACGAGCTATCTCGGGCGGATCTTCCCGATGACGGCGGGGCTGGCGACGCTGGCGCTGCTGCTGCCGATCCTGTGGTACCAGTTCCGTTCCGACGCGCCGAACCGGCAGATGCACGACGCCGACGCCAGGCCCGACACCAAGCACGGCAACCTGCACTTCCTGGCGTGGATCGTCGGCTACCTGGGGCTGACGGCGCTGGTGGGCTTTCCGATCGCCTCGGCGGTCTTCGTGTTCGTGTTCGCCACGGTGAAGACGGCGACGGCGCTGTGGATCCGCCTCCTGTTGTCGGTCGGGGCGATCGGGGCGCTGCTCGTGATGTCCTACCTTCTGGTGCTGGACTATCCGAACGGGCTGATCGACCGGTTCGTCGACATGCCGTGGTGGATGGGCTGAGGCGGCGTCAGCGGCGGGGGGCGGGACTGGCGGAGCCGGCGCCCAGGAGCCGCCAGATGCCCTTGGCGGTCGCCACCTCGCGGCCGGCCGAGACGACGACGCACTCGACGAAGGCGATGTAGCGGGTGAGGCGGACGACGCGGCTGCGCGCCTCGATGAACTCGCCGACCTGGGACGCGTCGAGATAGTGCAGGTCGAGCTGCACGGTCGACTGGGGACCGTCGTTGTTGACGGCGCGGACGGACAGGCCCATGCCGCGGTCGGCGAGGGTGGCGATCATGCCGCCCTGGACGATGCCGCGGCGGTTGTGGTGCTTGTCCGCCGCGACGAAGGCGAGACGGAACAGCTCGCCGTCGTACTTCTCCCAGAGCGGGCCGACGAGCTCGAGGAAGCCCGTCGCCTCGTGGCGTGTCCAGCCGTCGGCCTCGAGCCGATCCGGGCTCGGGATGTCGGTTTCGGCCATGGCAGGTCCGCTCAGCGGCCGGTGAAGACCGGCTTGCGCTTCTCCATGAAGGCGCGGCGGCCTTCGGCGTAGTCGGCGCTGTCCATGCAGATGCGCTTCAGTTCCTCCATCGTCTCGACGTCGCGCTGGTCGGGGTCCTTGATGACCTGCTGGACGGTGAACTTCGCCGACGCGATGGTCAGCGGGGCGTTGCCGGCGATGGTCTGGCAGTACTCGTTGACCTTGCCCTCGAGCTCTTCGGCCGGCACGACGATATCGACCAGGCCGATGCGCAGTGCCTCGTCGGCGGGCAGGCGGCGGCCGGTGAACAGGATGTCCTTGGCCTTGGCGGGGCCGACGAGCTGGACGAGTGCCCTCAGGCTTTCGAAGGCGTAGGCCAGGCCGAGCTTGGCAGCCGGGATGCCGAACTGCGAATCCGACGAGGCGATCCGCAGGTCGGCCTTCATCGCGACGCCCAGGCCGCCGCCCATGCAGAAGCCCCGGATCATCGCGATGAGCGGCTTGCGCATGCCGCCGAGCTTGGCGCGGGCGGCTTCCGAGATGCGGCCGTATTCCTCTGCCGCTTCGGCGTTGGCCCGCTTCTCCTCGAACTGCGAGATGTCGGCGCCCGAGACGAACGCCTTGTCGCCGGCCCCGCGCATGACGACGACGCGAACCTCGTCGTCGGCCTCGAACGCATCGACCACGGTGCCGACCGCCGACCACATCTCCAGCGACATGGCGTTGCGCCGCTCGGGGTTGTTGAAGGTGAGCCAGCCGATTCCGTCGCGCTTCTCTGCGAGGATCTTGTCAGTTTCGAGTTGCATGGGGTCTCCATTCGCGGGTCGGAATCAGGATGCCATCGGCGGGGGTGAGCGGCCCCGCGAGGACGCTGCCACGCCGCAACCCGGCGGGGAACGTCCATGGGAAACCGGTCATGCAGGGGGCGATGCGATCAGCGGGCCGAACAACCCGGAACCGCCACATCTCCACGCGTCAGTCTCCCTAAATCCCTTTGGCGAAGCTTTCGTATACGATTGCATTCAGGTGGAAATCTGTCAAGCTGACGCAGCGCTGTAAACAATTCCGCCTGCCCGCGCCCGATAGCGCCGTCGGCAGTGACGATCCAGGGCAGGCGCATCAGTTCACGGGAGAACACGCCGAATGGATGAGCCGGTCCACCACAGCGAAAGTCCGTTTCTCGACTTTCTCGGAACCCGCGTCGAGGACTGGAGCGACGGCTATGCGAGGATTTCGCTGGACCTCGAGCCCCATCACCTGAACCGTGCCGGGGTCATCCATGGCGGCGTTCTCGCCACGCTGCTCGATCACGGCGCCGGCTTCTGCGGCCTTTACTGCACGGTGCCCGGCAACCGGCGATACGGGATGACGCTGTCGCTGACCTGCAACTTCGTGGCGCAGGCCAACACCGGCCGTGTCACGGTCGTCGGCCGCCGGACGACCGCCGGGCGCAAGATCTATTTCGCCGAGACCGAGGCCCGGACGGAGGAGGGGGTGCTGCTGGCGACCGGAACGAGCGTTCACCGTTTCCGGTCCGGCAGCGAAAGCCCGGAGGGCGTGCCGCCACGCGGCGCCACGGCCTAGGGTCCGTGGTCCCGATCCGGGCGCAACCGCGCCCGGGAACGGGGGAGGGGTGCTTGATCCCGCAAGTCCGTCAGGTCCTGTCGTTGAACGCGCTGCTGGCGCTCGGCGTCGGCACGGCGGGCGGAGGCCTGTTCTGGCTGCTGGGACTGCCGCTCCCCTGGATGCTCGGGTCCCTCGCGGCGTCGGCGGCGGTGTCGCTGGCGGGCCGGCCCTGGCTGATGCCGAACCCCCTGCGCGACCTCGCGCGGCCCGTTATCGGACTGCTGGCGGGAAGCGCCTTCATGCCGGCGGTGGTCAGCACCCTGCCGCACTGGTGGCCGGCGATCCTGTTGATGATCGCCTATACACTGGTCGCCCTGGCGCTCGGATATCTCTACTTCGCCCGCGTCGCCGGCTTCGACCGCGTATCCGCGGCGATTCCCTCGGCGGCGACCTGCGCAAGCTGGTGGTCGCACATTCCGTCCGCATCATCACGGTCGTGTTCGTTCTGCCGATCACGGTGCAATTCCTCGTCGTCGGCGCCGCGACGCCCGCCGACACGATCCTGCCAGACCATTCCAACGGCTCGGCGAGCGTCGGCGAGTGGGTGCTGCTGGCGGGCTGCGGCGTCGCCGGCTACGTCATCGGCAAGACGTTCAGGATCCCCGGCGGCGTCATGATCCCCGCAATGCTCCTCAGCGCGATCGTCCACGTGGCGGGCTGGACGGCGGTGGTGCCGCCCACCTGGCTCGTCGCGCTCGTCCAGATCGTGATCGGCTCCTCGGCCGGCGGGCGCTTCTACGGCATCGCCTGGCGCGAAATGTCCCGCACGCTGATGCACAGCTTCGCCTGGGCACTGATCCTGATCGGCTGCGCCGCGGCCATCGCATGGCTCGCCCTGCCGTTCCTGGACCAGCCCTACGTCGCGCTGCTGCTCGCGCTGGCACCGGGCGGCACGGCGGAAATGACGCTCATCGCCTATGCGATCGGCATCGAGGCGGCCTTCGTCATCACCTGCCAGGTGATCCGCATCTTCCTCGTCTACACCCTCGCGCCCTTCGTGTTCACGGTCACGGGCGGGGGCGGCCCCCGGCCTCGAAACGACGGGACTCCTCCCGCGCCATAGGACACTTCACGACGGCCGCCCGGGACCCTGGGGGAGCACCTCGCGATTGAAATGGAGACAAACGTGTGCAATGGTATGCAGGCAAAAATCAAATTGAACACGCCCGGTCGCTGAAAGCCATGCCGGGTGTTCGTTCGGAGGAAACCGAAATGGCATCAATCGACTGCAGCGTCCGCCGACTGGTCCGTAGCGTCTCGGTCGCTGCCTGCGTCGCCGCGGCAGCCGTGCACTTCGCGCCGGCGGCCTCGGCCCAGGACTTTCCCGAGCGCACCATCGATCTCATGGTCCACGCCGGCGCGGGCGGCGGCACCGACCTCACCGCCAACGCGCTGATCGCTGGCCTTCGCGCGACGCGCGGCTGGAACGCCGCGATCAACCGGCAGACCGGTGCGGGCGGGGCGGTCTCGCATGAATACGTCAAGCGGCAGCGCTGCGACGGACACAACGTCTTCACCCTGACCAGCTCGCAGATATCGACGATCGCCCAGGGCAAGTCGCCGGTGAAGATCGACGAGCTCGTCGGCATCGGCCGGGCCACGGTCGATCCGATCTACCTGATGGTCTCGACCAAGGGGCCGCACCAGACGGCCGAGGACTTCCTCGAGGCCGCGCGCGCGGCACCCGTCAGCATCGGCCTCGTGTCGATCGGCGGCGGCGACCACATCACCGTGTTCCTGATGGCCGACCGCGGCAACCTCGTGCCGCCGCAGGTCGTGCCGATCGCCTCGGGCGGCGAGGCCGCGGTCAGCGTCGTCTCCGGCGACATCGACGGCGGAATGATCGGCGTCAGCGAGGCCGGCGCGCTGATCGAGAACGGCGACATCAAGCCGATCATTGCCTTCACCGAAGAGCGCCAGGCCGACATGCCGGACGTGCCGACCGCCATCGAGCTCGGCCTCGATCTCGTGCGCCCGACCCTGCGCGGCTTCGCGGTTCTGGACTGCACGCCGCCGGAGCGCGTCGAGGCGCTGCGCGAGGCCTTCGCCGAGGCGATGGCGACGGACGGCTACAAGCAGTACCTGACCAACGCGGGCATCCCGCTCGACAGCGTCGCCTCCGGCGAGGTGTTCGAGGAGGCGATCCAGCGCGAACATGACGAGGCGGTCGAAGCGCTGACCGCGCTCGGTCTGTTGTACTCCGACTCCGCCGGCCCGCATCCCGCGGGCCGGCGGCGCGACCTCCCCGCAGCAGAAGAGACCCGTCGTGTCTGATCCGAACTCCAAAGAGAACGGTGATCGGTCCGCGTCGTCGGCGCGACCGCCTTCGGTCTCCGCCTGGCTTCACTCCGACTACATGGCGGCGGCGGTCATCGTCGCGGTCTGCGCCTATCTCTACTACGTCACCACCTGGATCATCGAGATCCCGCCGGCGCTCGCCCAGGGCATCCAGCCGGCGACATATCCCCAGCAGGTGATATTCGCGATCCTCCTGGTTCACCGGACTGATGGTAATCGAGGCGCGCAACAAGCCGCTGGAAGAGCCCGAACCGGTTCCCGGCCTCGCCTACTGGACCATCGCGGCGATGATCGGCGCGCTGCGATCGCGACCTGGGTCGACTTCTTCCTCGCCATGATCGTCTTCGTGACGGTGTGCGTCCCGCTCTGGGGGATGAGGCGGTACGCGGTGGCCTTCCTCTACGCAGTCGCGATGGCGGCCATTCTCTACGCCATGTTCGCCACCCTGCTCAGGGTCCGCTTTCCCGACAGCGTCTTCGACGACGTTTTTCGCCACAATTTCTGAGGGCCGTCGCTCATGGACGGTTCATCGTCGCACTCTCCATCTCGGGCGACCCGTGGAATCTCACCTGATCCTCGTCGGGCTGCTGATCGGCACGGTCATCGGCATCCTGCCGGGCATCGGCGCGACCATGACGACGGCGCTCCTGCTGCCGTTCACGATGATCATGGACCCGGTGCCGTCGATGGCGCTGCTCCTGTCGATCTACTGCTCCAACGCCTTCGCGGGCGCGATCTCGGCGATCCTGGTCAATGTCCCGGGATCGTCCTCGGCCATGGTCACGTGCCTCGACGGCTATCCGCTCGCCAAGCGCGGCGAGGCCGGCCGCGCGCTCGGCATCGCGACCGTGGCGAGCACGCTGGCGGGGATATTCAGCGTCATCGTCTTCATCATCGCGGCACCGCTGCTGGCCCGGCTCGCCTACCAGTTCGGGCCGCCGGAATATTTCGCGCTGACGCTGTTCGGCCTGTCGATGGTGGCGTCGGTCTCCAGCGGCGGTGCCGGCAAGAACCTCGTGGTGTGCGCCTTCGGCGTCCTGCTGGCCACGGTCGGCATCGACTTCACCTCCGGCGCCGAGCGGTTCACCTTCGGCTTCATGGAGATGACGGGCGGCATCAAGATCATCCCGGTCCTGATCGGCCTGTTCGCCATCACCGAGCTGCTGCAGCAGACGCACATGGTCAACATCGTCTTCGAGCGCATCGCGATGACGGCGATGAAGCTGCCGAGCCGGGCCGACTACAAGAAGACCTGGAAGGCGATCCTGGCCGGCTCCGGCATCGGAACCTTCATCGGCATCCTGCCGGCCGAGGGCGGGACGGTCGCCTCGCTCATCTCCTACAACGAGGTGCGGCGCTGGTCGAAGAACAAGCACGAGTTCGGCAAGGGATCGATCGAGGGGCTGGCGGCCGCGGAATCGGCCAACAATTCCGCCGTCGGCGGCGCGATGATACCGACGCTGGCGCTCGGCATTCCCGGCAGCTCGGTGACGGCGGTGATCCTCGTCGGCCTCACGGCCCAGGGCGTGCGGCCGGGGCCCTACCTGTTCAACCAGCAGCCGGAATTCATCTACCTCATCTTCCTGGTCATGATGGTGGCCAACATCGCGTGGCTGTTCCTCGGCCTCATCGGGGCCAAGCTGTTCGCGCTCTTGACGCTCGTGCCGAACGCGCTCCTTTGGCCGTCGGTGTTCCTGCTGGCGGTGGTCGGCTCCTACTCGCTCGACCAGAGCATGTTCGACGTTCTGGGTGATGCTCGCCTTCGGCATCCTGGGCTATGTCATGCGCCGGTTCGGCTTCTCGGTCGTCCCGCTCGCGCTCGGGCTGATCCTGGGCGACATCATGGAGAACACGCTCAAGCAGTCGATGCTGATCTTCAACCAGGACCTGACGATGTTCCTGAACCGGCCGATCGCGCTCGTGTTCTTCGCCTGCGCCTTCCTGGGGGCCTCGTCGTCCTACCTGTTCGACTACATCAACCGGCGCCGCGACGCGGCCAAGGCCGCGCGAGAGGTCGCGCCGGAGTGAGCCGGTCAGCGCGCCGGCTCAGCGGCCGGCGCGCGCGAACAGGTGGTCCGGGGACATCGCCCCGGGCGTCTCGACGCCGAGCATGCCCATGTTGCGGTGGACCTCGGTGGCGAGCAGCCGGATCGCGTGGGCCGCGCCCGCCTCGCCGCCAAGCGCGGCGGCATAGAGGAACGGGCGGCCGACGAAGACGAACTGCGCGCCCAGCGCCAGCGCCTTCAGCACGTCGCTGCCGCGCCGGATGCCGCTGTCCATCATCAGCGTGCATGTCGCCGGCAGCGGCCGCGATCGCCGGCAGCACGCGCAAGGGCGACACGGCGCCGTCGAGCTGGCGGCCGCCGTGGTTGGAGACGATGACGCCGTCGGCGCCCTCGTCGCGCGCGATCGCGCGCGTCGTCGCGGGCTGAGGACGCCCTTCACGCATCAGCCGGCCCTTCCACTGCCGGCGGATCGCCCGACGTGGCTCCAGTCCAGGTGGTCGCGCAGCGCTGAAGTCGCGCATCGACGTTGCGCGCGATGATCGGCGCGCCGCGCGTGGCGAAGGAATTCTCGAAATGCGGCATGCCGTCGGTGCACCAGCGTGCGCAGGAGCGTGCCGACGGTCCAGCGCGGCCGCGTCATGCCGTCCCAGGCGAGCCGCAGCCGGGCGCAGCGGGCGTGGAGAAGCCGCGCGGCACGTTGTTCTCGCGGTTGGCGCGCACCGGCGGTGTCGACGGTGACCACGAGGTGCTCGAAGCCGGCGCGCGCGACACGATCGACCAGCGCCTCGATGCGGGCCGGGTCGCCGGGCAGGTAGGCCTGGAACCAGGCCTGCGGCGCGATCGCGCCGCGATGTCCTCGAGACGCGATCAGCGCCGAGCCGCTGCATGATCATCGGGATGCCGGCCGCGGCCGCGGCGGCGCGCGAGCACGAGGTCGCCGCGATAGGCGGCGAGGGCGCTCATGCCCATCGGCGCGATGCCGAAGGGCGCGGCGTAGGTGTGGCCGAACAGCGCGGTCGGCGGCGAGCGCCGGGACACGTCGCGCAGCACGCGCGGGACGAAGCCGTATTCGTCGAAGGCGGCGCGGTTGTCGTCGAGCGAGGCGTTGGTCTCGGCGCCGCCGGAGACGTAGCCGAAGATCGGCCGCGGCAGGTGGCGGCGGGCGAGCGGCTCGAAATCGTCGAGGGCGAAGACCCGCCGCATGCGGCGCGGCAACGGCCCGGCACCGGCTGTCGCCGGCACCGGACCCGGCTGCGCTCGCGGAGCGGCCACAGCGTCCATCCGCCCGTCCCTCGCCGCCGCCGGCTAGATGATGTTGCGCGCCCGCAAGTCCTCGAGTTCGGCGTCACCGTAGCCGAGGCCGCGCAGCACCTCGTCGGTGTGCTCGCCCGGCGTCGCCGGCGGCATGCGGATGGCCTTCTCGTGACCCTCGATGTTGATCGGCTGGGCCGACCACTTGTCAGGTCGCCCGTACTCCGGCATGTCGACGGTGTCGAAGGTCATGCCGAGATGCTGCACCTGCGGATCGGCGAACACCTGGTCGATGGTGTTGATCGGGCCGCACGGCACGCCGGCCTCCTCGAACAGCTCGACCCAGTGCTGCGTTGGCTGCGTGCTGGTGATCGTCGCAGATCGCCTCGTTGAGCTCGTCGCGGTTCTTGAGCGCGGCTCGGCGCCGGTCGTGTAGTCGCGGGTCCTCGGGCAATGCTCCGGCGCCCGTCGCCTCGCAGAAGCGCTGACCCAGACCCGGTCGCCGGCGGCGGCGATGTTGATGTGGCCGTCGGTGGTCGGGAACACGCCGGTCGGGATGCCGGTCGGGTGGTCGTTGCCGGCCTGCCCGGCGACCTCGCCGTCCATCAGCCAGCGCGCGGCCTGGAAGTCGAGCATGAAGATCTGCGCTTCGAGCAGGCTCGTGTGCACCCAGCTGGCCCTCGCCGGTGCGCGTCGCGGTCGAACAGCGCCATCGATGATCGCCTGCGCGAGCAGAGTTGCCGGCGGTCAGGTCGGTGATCGGGATGCCGACGCGCACCGGGCCCCTGCCCGGGAGGCCGGTGATCGACATGAGCCCGCCCATGCCCTGCACGATCTGGTCGACGCCCGCGCGCTTGCCTGTACGGGCCGGTCTGGCCGAAGCCGCTGATGCTGCCGTAGACGATGCGCGGGTTGACCTTCTTCACGTCGTCGTAGTCGACGCCGAGCCGGTGCTTCACCGTCGACGCGCATGTTCTCGACGATGACGTCGGCGTTCTCGACCAGCTTCATGAAGATGGCCTGGCCTTCGGGCGACTTGAGGTTGAGCGTGATCGTGCGCTTGTTGCGGTGCAGGTTCTGGAAATCGAAACCGTCGCGCTGCTGCCGGTGTACGTCCTCCGCTGGGCGCCTCGGCGGCTCGATGCGGATCACGTTCGCGCCCCAGTCGGCGAGGTGGCGCACGCACGTGGGGCCGGCGCGCGCCAGCGTCAGATCGAGCACGGTGATGCGGGACAGCGGAAGGGGGGTCTCACTCATCTACGTCTCCATCCCGAAGCAAGTCTTTTCGGTGGGCCGGGCCGCTCGCCGAACCGTCGGATGCCCGAGCCCATCGGTCCGGGAGCCGGTCGGGTCGCTTCACGACCTGTCGTGGCATGCGTCCGAGCCGAAACCTCAGACAGCGCCAACTCTTCCTCACTTGACACAGATTCCTTATGGATGCAAGCGTATGCGAAAGTGTTCATGGGGCGCTTAATCGCCCGGCGGACATGGCGTTTTTTGCCGTGCGAGGGTGCCGCCGAGGCGGCCCGGGCCACATCCGGTGCGGTCGTTTCCGACCTATCCCGGGCGAACCGGAAATACCTGTCCGATCCCATCGGCGGCCGGGCATCAACGACAAGCAGCGATGGACCGGCGTGCGCGGTCCCGGGGAGGTGGCGATGACGAAGCAGATTTCCGGGACAGGCGCGGCAACGGCGGGAGAGGCGTCCAAGTCATCGGCGACCCCGGTCTACCGTGCATTGGCGGCCGCGTTCCTCGATGAGGGGGTCGACACGCTGTTCGTCCTGACGGGCGACGGCAACATGCACTGGGAGGCGGCCTTCGCCGAGGCCCGACGGCATCCGCTCCATCCATGTCCGCCACGAGCACTGCGCCTGCGCCATGGCGACGGCCTATGCCGTCGCGACCGGCGAGGATCGGCGTCGCGTCGGTGACCTGCGGCCCCGGCCTGACGCAGATCATGACGGCGCTGACGACGGCCGTGCAGGCGCGCATCCCGCTGGTCGTCTTCTCCGGCGAGAGCCCCGATGCACGCCGGCCTGGTACAACCAGCACATCGACCAGGCCGCCGCTCGTCGACGGCGACTGGTGCGCACTACATCGCCGGCCCACAGCCTGGAGCGGATGATGACCAGGTGCGCGACGCCTTCTTCATCGCCCGCACCGAGCGCTGGCCGGTCGTCTCGGCGTGCCGCTCGACCTGCAGCAGGAGACGCTGCCGGCTGCCCAAGCCTACCGCCGTCCACGCGACTTCATCCCCGAGACTGGCGTCCGATGGTCCGCATCCCGACTTCGTCGCCGAGGCGGCCGAGCGCATCGCCCGGGCCAAGCGGATCGTCGTCGTCGCGCGGCCGTGGCGCGGTCCGGTCGGATGCGCGGCGCGGACTGCGAGCGGCTGGCGGACTGCCGACGGCGCGCTGCTCGCGACCACGCTGCCCGGTGCGCGGCCTGTTCGACCACGGCCCCTGCGTCGCATCGGCGTCGCGGGCGGCTTCGCCCATGAATGCCGCGCGGGAAGCTTCGCCGCCGGCCGACCTCGTCATTGCCGTCGGCGCGAGCCTGACCCATCATATCGGTCGGACAGCGGCAAGCTGTTCCGCAAGGCCGACGTGATCCAGATCGATACCGATCCCGACCGGGCATAGGCAGGGCCGCAAGGTCGGCGGACCTCTATCTGCGCGCCGATGCGCAGCGACGGGCGTCGAGGCGCTGATCGCCGCGCTGCGGACGGCCCGCGTGACCCGATGCCGGCATGGCGCATCGCCGGATATCTCGCGACGCGCATCGACGACGGAGCCGGCGGACACGGCGGCTTTCCGAAATCCGGCCCGGCATCCTCGATCCGCGCGACGTGGTGGCGCGCGCTCGACGCGGTCGTCCCGCAGGACTGGGAGATCGTCAACGCGTCCGGCCATTGCTCCTATTTCACGGCCCAGATGCGCGGCCGCGGCCTGCCGATCACTTCCTCGCCATCCGCGAGTTCGGGGCCATCGGCAACGGCCTGTCGCTACGCCATCGGCGATGGCGGCGGCGCGGCCCGACCAGCGACGTCGTGCTGATCGATGGCGACGGCAGCTTCATGATGCATGTGCAGGAGCTGGAGACGATCCGCCGGCATGGCCTGAGGATTTTGTTCTGCATCCTGAACGACGGTGCCTTCGGTTCCGAGATCCACAAGCTGCGTGCCGACGGTCTCGACGATCACGGCGCGATCTTCGGCTATGGCGATCTCGGCATGCTCGCGCGTGGCTTCGGCCTTGAGGGCAAGGTCGTCACCGATTTCGGCGAACTGCCGGAGCTCGTCCGGGCCTTCGAGGAGGGCGACCGGTCGCAGGTCCTCGACTTCCATGTCTCGGACGCCGTGATGTCGCCGGTGATGCGCCGCCTCGTCGCGCGGGGCTGACCCGGGCCTGCGGCTAGGGCGGGTCAGACGGCCGAGCCCATGAGCCCTATCTGACGGCGCACCTCGCTTCTTATGGAGGCGATCAGAACGCGCATGGTCGGGCTGACGGGGCGGTTGCTGGCCGTCGCCAGCATCACCTGGCGCTTTATGCCCGGACGGATGATGCGCCGCGCCGACAACCGGCCCGTCGCGACCTCCAGATGAACCGCCGGCAGCGGAAGGATGGTCCAGCCCATGCCGCTCTCGACCAGCGACTTGATGGGCTGCAGCGCATCCAGCTCGAGCTCTATGCGCAGCGTGAGGGCGTTCTGCGCGGCGATGGTGTCGATGAGTATCCGCAGACCATGCGGGGAGCTCGGCAGGATCAGCGGCAGGCCGGCGACCGCCTTCAGCTCGACCTCGCCGTCGCCGGTGTCCGCGCCCGCGGGTCCCACGAGATCGAGATCCTCGAGCAGCAGTTCACGGGTGTCGAACTGCTTCGTGCGCGGCGCGTCGTAGAGCACGCCGACGTCGACGCGCCCCATGGAAAGCCATTCCAGGACGTGGCCGCTGAAGCCCTCCATGATCTTCAGGACGATCAGGGGGTGCGTCGCCCGCAGGCTGGAGATCAGGGGAACGGCGAGGATCTGCGTGATGGTGGGCGTGACCCCCAGCGTGACCTTGCCGCGAGGCGTATCCGAGAAACCGGCGAGATCGGCCACCGCCGCCTCGACATCGCCGAGTACCGTCCGGGCATGGTGGAGCAACTGCATGCCGGCCTCGGTCGGGACGACGCCCCGGCCGTTCCGGTGAAGCAGCTGCACCGCCAGCTCGCCCTCCAGCAGACGTATCTGCTGACTTAGGGCGGACTGGGCAAGCGACAGGAAACCCGCCGCGCGCTTGATGCTGCCCATCTCGACCACATGGACGAAGTAGCGGAGCTGATTGAGCGTCACGGCGATCCCCGACTTCAGTTCGTCCGACCCACCGCCTGAATACCGCAGGACCGACATCGCCGAAAGGCGGAATTCATGAAAACCGATATCTGAATTCCACTTCCGACACCTAGGCAGAGCTGCCGGGCGATGACTAACCTGACATGGAGCCTGGGATGAACCCGTCGCAGGAACAAGGATGTCCGCGTATCGCCGCATCGGCGGGCAGCACAGCGGACCGGAACAACCGTAAGGGGAGGAAAACATGAAAAATGCAATCGGAAGCCGCGCGACGGCGCTCGGCGGAGCCCTGGCGTCACTCGTGCTTCTGGCCGCGCCGGGCGCCCAGGCGCAGTCGGAAATCGACTATCCCGTGGACGTCGTGACGCTGGTCACGCATTCCAGCGCCGGCGGCGGCGGCGACGTGTTCCTGCGCGAGATGATGGGTCCGCTCAAGGAGATCATGGGCATCGACTTCGTCGTCGAGAACGCGGTCGGCGGCAGCGGCGGCGCGGCCATCGCCTTCATGGCGAACGCTCCGGCGGACGGCTCGGTCATCTATGCGAGCAACCCGACCTACATCTTCACCTCGTTCCTCAGCAACCTGAACCCGAACTACACGGCGCTCGAGCCGGTCGTGAACGTGTTCTACGATCCGCAGGTGATCTTCGCGCGGGCGGATTCGCCGTACGAGACGCTCGCCGACGCCGTCGAGGCGGCGAAGTCCGAGCGCAAGGTCTGGGGCGCGGGCGCGGCCGGCGCGCTCGGCCGGATGGCCATGGAGCAGCTCAAGCAGGAAACCGGCGCGGACGCCTCGATCCTGACGGCGGAAGGCGGCGGCGAGACGATCATCGCAGTGCTGAACGGAACCGCCGACATCGCCGTCGGCGAGGTGCTGGAACTGCGCTCGCAGCTCGAAGCCGGCGAAGTCAAGCTGCTGGCGGTGCTGGCGGCGGAGCGGCTCGCCGTGGTTCCCGACCTGCCGACCGCGGCGGAGCTGGGCATCGACGTGGTGGTGGACAAGTTCCGCGGACTGGCCGGTCCCGCCGGCCTGCCCGACGAGGTGATCGCGGCCTGGGAGGAAGCCATCCAGCAGCTGCTGGAGCATCCCGAGTACAAGAAGCTGTACACGGAGGCGAGCCTCGAGCCGGCCTACATGCCGCACGAGGAGTTCGGGCCGTTCATCGACGACTTCGCGGGCAGCACGCGCGACTTCCTGGTCTCGGTCGGTATCGTCCAGAACTGAGGCATCGCGGACGCGGGCGACGGGATCGAAGCTATGATGCGCAACGTCGCGCTTGGGCTGATCACCCTGTCGCTCGCGGTCGCCTACCTGGTCGCCACGCTCGACGTGCCGCGCAGCGCGCTCGACGGGCCGGTGGGCGCGCGGGGCTTTCCCAACCTGATCGGCTGGACGCTCGCGGGCGTGTCGCTGCTCCTGATCGCCCACTCGCTCCTCGTCCGGCCCGCCGCGCGGGAAGGCGGCGAGGAAACCAGCGAGGCATGGGCCACGCCCGGCCCCACCGCGCTGCGCGCCGCCGGCTTCACGGCCATAGCGGTGGCGTATCTGATCGCGCTGCCGATCCTCGGCTACGTGATCTCGACCTGCCTGCTTATCGCCGCCGGTGTGCGCTACCAGGACCGGCGGCCGATGGGGCAGGTTCTCATCGTCTCGGTGGTCGGGGCCGTGGCGTTCTGGCTCCTCTTCGTAAAACTCCTCGGCATTCCGCTGCCGGCCGGCCTCACCGGCCGCTGGTTCTGACGGAAGCGGACGGTAAGGCCGCTGCAGGCAGGGACGGGGACGAATCGTGGACGCGCTTCTCATATCGCTGGACCTCCTGACGACGCCCCAGGTCATCCTCGTCGTCGTCGTCGGGGTCGCGTGGGGCATCTTCGGCGGAGCGCTTCCCGGCATCTCGCCGCCGATCGCCATGGCGCTCCTGCTGCCGTTCACCTACACGATGGAGCCGATCCCCGCGCTCATCCTGCTGGCGGCGACCTACATGGCGGCCGAGTACGGCGGGTCGATCCCGGCGATCCTGATCCGCACGCCCGGCACGAACGCCGCCGCGGCGACGCTGATCGAAGGCTACGAGATGCAGCGGCGCGGTCGCGGCGGGCTGGCGCTCGGCGTGGCGTTGGTCGCCAGCGTGATCGGCTCGGTCTGCGGGCTGATCTTCGTCGTGTTCCTGACCAAGCCGCTGGCCGCCGTTGCGCTCGCGTTCAAGGCGCCGGCCTATTTCGCGCTCGGCATACTGGGCCTGAGCGTCGTCGCGACGGTGTCCGACAAGTCGCTGATGAAGGGTGTGATCGGGGCGCTCGTCGGGCTGATGATCGCGACCATCGGGACCGATCCCGTTTCCGGCGTGATCCGATACGCCTACGGCAATCCCGAGCTGCTATCGGGCGTGCCGTTCGTGCTGGTGATGGTGGGGCTGTTCGCGGTGAGCGAGCTGCTCGAGCAGGTCTCGCTGCCCATGTGGGAGAAGATCTCGGCGACGAAGACGCGGCTCGAGCTGCCGAGCCTGTCGCTCCAGCGCAAGCTCCTGCGGGCCAACTTCATCGGCGTGGCGATCGGCGGCTTCTGCGGCCTGATGCCCGGCGCCGGCGGGACGGTGGCGGCGTTCCTGGCCTATAACGAGGCCAAGCGGTTCGCGCACGACCGCGACGAGTTCGGAAAGGGTGCCGCGTCGGGCGTGGCCGCGCCGGAGAGCGCCAACAACTGCGACGCCGCGATGAGCATGGTGCCGCTGCTGGCATTCGGCATCCCGGCCTCAACGTCGGCCGCCATCCTGCTCGGGGGCTTCCTGATCCACGGCCTCGCCCCGGGGCCGGCCCTGTTCGCGCGCAACCCGGAGATCCTGTACGGGCTGTTCACGGGCATGGCGATGGCCTGCGTGGCGCTGCCGTTCATCGCCTTCGCCACGCTGAAGCTGTGCGTGCGGCTGGTGAACCAGCCGAAGCCCTATCTGATGGCCTTCATCCTGGCGCTGATCTTCGCCGGCTCCTACTCCATCAACAACAGCCTGTTCGATCTGGGGCTCGTGCTGCTGACGGGCGTGATCGGCTTCGGCATGCGGTTCTTCGGCGTGCCGGTGCTGCCGGTCGTGCTGGGGGTGGTGCTGGGCTACCTGATCGAATCGCAACTACCGCCGCTCGCTGGTCATTTCAGGCGGCGAACACTCGATCTTCGTCACCGATCCCATCTCGGCGACCTTCCTGACGCTGGCCGTCATCTTCATGACGGTGTCGCTCGTCCGCGAGTTCCGCGACCGCCGGGCCAAGAAGACAAAGGATACAAGTCAATGAGCGCAGTTCCTTCCGAGGCGACGGGGGACGACGTCCCGGTCAGCACCCGGCTGTCGCAATGGTCGTCGTTGCTCGACGCGGCCTCGATCCCGCCGGAGGTCTCCGGGTTCGCGAAAAAGATCCTGCTGGACGTCGCCGGCCTGTGCGTCTCGGCGCGCGGAAACGACTACGTCGCGGCGTCCATGGCGAGCTGCGACGACGGACCGTGCACCGCGTTCGGGCACGAGCGGGTGCTGGACGCATACGGCGCGGCGCTGGTCAACGGCACGGCGGCGCACGGCGAGGACTTCGACGACACGTTCGAGGGCGGGCCGGTGCATTCGGGCGCCGTGGTGATCCCGGCCGTCCTGGCGGCGGCCGAGCGGTTCGGACTTTCCGGACCGGACGTGCTGGCCGGGATCGTCGCGGGAATCGAGACGCAGTGCAGGCTCAGCCTCGTGGCTCCCAAGGCGATCCATTCCGCCGGCTTCCATCCGACCGCCGTTCTCGGCGCGCTTGCCGCCGCCGCCGGCGTGGCGCGCGCCATGCGGCTCGACACGCAGCACACGGCATGGGCGCTCGGCGTGGCCGGCAGCATGGCGTCCGGCATCATCGAGTATCTCTCCGACGGGAGCTGGACCAAGCGCATGCATGTCGGCTGGTCGGCGCAGTCGGGCCTGCGGGCGGCGGTCATGGCGAAGGCGGGGTTCGTCGGGCCGCGCACCGTGCTCGAAGGGCCGCACGGCCTCTACAAGGCCTTCGCGCCCGGCCGTCAGCCGGACTTCGATCGTCTTCTCGACGGTCTCGGGGAGCACTGGCACCTGCCGACCATCGGCTTCAAGCCGCACGCCTGCGGGACGATGACCCAGCCCTATGTCGACTGCGCGGCGGAGCTCGGCGCGCGCGGGATCGCCGCAGACGACGTGGTCTCCATCGTCTGCGAGGTCGGCGAGGGAACGGTGCACCGGCTGTGGCACCCGCTGGCGGACAAGCAGAACCCGCCCACCGCCTATTTCTCCAAGTTCAGCGGCCCCTACTGCATGGCGGTCGCCTTCTTCGACGGCACGGCGGGGCTGGCGCAGTTCACGGAGGAGCGCGTCGCCGACCCGGCGGTGCGGTCGCTGGCGCGGAAGATCTTCTACGTCGTGGACCCCGACAATCCCTATCCCGCCCGCTTCACCGGGCACCTCAGGGCGACGCTGCGCGACGGCGGCGAGATCGAGATCCGCCGCGACGACCTGCGCGGCGGCGTGCGAAACCCCATGAGCCCCGAAGAATTCGAGGCGAAGTATTTCGCCAACACCGCGTTCGGCGGCTGGTCGCGGGCGCAGGCCGACCGGCTCCGTGACTTCTGCCTGACGTTCGACAAGCATCGGGACATGTCGGATCTCGCGGCGTTTCGGGGATAGGCCTCGCGTGCGCGGGACCGGGACTGTTTGGAAGAGGAGTATCTGAATGTCGAGTTCACCGGAGACAGCGGGCGAGGACGAAGGTCTCGCGCTCATCCGCGACTCCGTTCGCCAGCTCTGCGAGGGTTTCGGCAACGCCTATTGGCGCGAGCTCGACCGCGAGCGCGCCTACCCGGCGGACTTCGTGAAGGCCCTGACGGACGCCGGCTACCTCGCGGTGCTGATACCGGAGGAGTATGGCGGCTCGGGCCTCGGCATCCGGGCGGCGGCGACCATTCTGGAGGAAATCCATCGCCAGGGCGCCAACGGCGCGGCGTGCCACGCCCAGATGTACACCATGGGCACGATGCTCCGGCACGGCTCGCAGGACCAGAAGTCGACCTGGCTTCCGGCCATCGCCTCGGGCGACATCCGGCTCCAGGCCTTCGGCGTGACGGAGCCGACGAGCGGCACCAACACGCTCGGCCTCAAGACCACCGCGGTGAGGGACGGAGACCACTACGTGGTCAACGGACAGAAGGTCTGGACGTCCCGCGCGGAGCACTCCGACCTGATGCTGCTCCTTGCGCGCACGACGCCGGCCGAGAAGGCGGCGAAGCGAACCGACGGGCTGTCGGTACTGCTGGTCGACATGCGCGAGGCGGTCGGCAACGGCCTGACGATCAAGCCGATCCGGGCCATGATCAACCACGCGACCACCGAGGTGTTCTTCGACAACCTGAAGGTGCCGGCCGAAAACCTGATCGGCGAGGAGGGGAAGGGCTTCCGGTACATCCTCGACGGGATGAACGCCGAGCGCATCCTCATCGCCTCGGAATGCATTGGCGACGCCAAGTGGTTCATCGAGACCGCGCGGAACTATGCGAAGGACCGCGAGGTGTTCGGCCGGCCCATCGGGCAGAACCAGGGCATCCAGTTCCCCATCGCGCGGGCCTACGCCCAGATGCGCGCCGCCGAACTGATGGTCCAACGCGCTATCGCGCTCTACGACGCCGGCGTGCCCTGCGGGGAAGAGGCGAATATCGCCAAGATGCTGGCCTCGGAGGCTTCCTGGGCGGCGGCGGAGATGTGCCTGCAGACCCATGGAGGGTTCGGCTTCGCAGAAGAGTACGACGTCGAGCGCAAGTTCCGGGAGACGCGCCTCTACCAGATCGCGCCGATCTCCACGAACCTGATCCTCGCCTATCTCGGCGAGCACGTGCTCGGCCTGCCGCGGTCCTATTGATGGCGCCGCTGGACGGTCTGCTCGTCGTCAGCCTGGAGCAGGCGGTGGCCGCGCCCTATGCGACGCGGCTCCTCGCCGATGCCGGCGCGCGGGTCGTGAAGATCGAGCGCGCCGAAGGCGACTTCGCGCGCGGCTACGACCGCGCCGGCGGCGGCACTTCGAGTTATTTCGCCTGGCTCAACCGAGGCAAGGAATCGGTCGTGCTCAACGTCAAGTCGCCGGAGGGGCGGGGCGTGCTCGACGCCATGCTCGCCCGCGCCGACGTCTTCGTCCAGAACCTCGCGCCCGGGGCAGTCGAGCGCCTCGGGCTCGGGGGAGGGCTCGAGGCCAGCCACCCCCGACTGATCACCTGTTCCATCAGCGGCTTCGGCGAGGACGGCCCGTTTGCCTCCCGAAAGGCCTACGACCTCATCGTCCAGGCGGAGACGGGGCTCGCCTCGGTGACCGGAACGCCGGACGCGCCCGGCCGGGTCGGCGTCTCGGTCTGCGACATCGCGACGGGGTCGCTCGCCTATTCCGCCATCCTCGAAGCGCTTATCGGGCGCGGGCGAACGGGGCGGGGGGAGGCCATCGCCATCTCCCTGTTCGACGTGATGGCGGAATGGATGACGGTCCCCTACTGCCATGCCCGCTACGGCGCCGGCGCACCTGCCAGGGTCGGCCTCGCCCATCCCTCCATCGCGCCTTACGGCGTGTACGAGACACAAGGGGCGCCGCTGCTGATCGCCATCCAGAACGAGCGCGAATGGCATCGTTTCTGCGATGCGGTGATGAGCGATGCCGGTCTCGCCGACGATCCGCGCTTTGCCGGCAACGTCGCCCGGGTCGAGAACCGTGCGGCGCTGGACGAGATGATCGAGGCGCGTTTCCGCAACCTGCCGCGCGACGTGCTCGAGGGGCTGCTCGGCGAGGCCGGTGTCGTCTTCGGGTCGGTCAACACTATGACGGATTTCCTGGCGCATCCGCAGCTTCGGCTGGAGACCGTGATGACCGAGGGCGGCCCCATAGACCTGCCGGCGCGACCGGCGCGGTGGCGGACGCCCCGTGCCCCGTCCGCCCCGGTGCCCGCGATCGACCAGGACGGCGAGCGGATCAGGGCGGAGTTCGCGGCCAAACCATCCATGCAAAAGACGGAAGGAACCCAATGACCGAGCGCAGCCTGACCGAAGCGGCCGCCCGCTTCGTCGCCGACGTCACCTATGACGACCTGCCGGCCGAAGCGGTGCGGATCGCGCGGCGCCAGATCCTCGACGGTCTCGCCGTCCAGATCGGCGGCACCGAGCAGGAGGCGCTCGCGGTCATGGGCCGCTACGTCACGGGAATTGGCGGCACGCCGCAATCGAGGCTCGTGGGCGATGCCTCGGTCCGGGTGCCGGCGCATCTGGCGGCGCTGTGGCACGGGCTCGCAGGCCATGCGATGGACTGGGACGACACCCAGCTGGCGCGCCATCCCGGGCGCGCCTACGGGCTGATGACGCATCCGACGATTCCGCCGCTTTCGGCGGCACTCGCGGTCGCCGACATGCTCGGCGGTGTCTCGGGGCGCGATTTCATCACGGCGTTCGTCGCCGGCTTCGACGTTGAATGCAAGATCGCCGAGGCGATCAACCCGGACCATTACATGCGCGGCTTCCATTCCTCGGGCACGCTCGGCACGTTCGGGTCCGCGATGGCGGCCGGCAAGCTGCTCGGACTGAACGTGGACCAGCTCCGGCAGACCCTGTCGCTGGCGGCCTCGATGGCATCGGGAATCCGGGCCAACTTCGGCTCGATGACCAAGCCGCTGCATGTCGGCCGGTCGTCGGAGAACGGCGTCACGGCCGCGCTCCTGGTGCGGGAGGGCTTCACCGCCGACCCGAACGGCCTCGACGGCAAGTGGGGCTTCCTGACCATCGCCGGACCCGGCGGGAACCCGGAATACGTCATCGACGAGTTCGGCAACCCGTTCTCGATCGTCGACCCCGGCACGTCGGTCAAGCCGTATCCGTCCGGAGTGCTGACGCATCCGGCGATGGACGCGCTGCGGTTCCTGATGCGCGACGAGACGCTGACGGGCGACGACGTGGAACGTGTCGACCTCTACGCCGCCAACAACGTGCTCGGTCCGATCCGGTTCGAGTTCGCGACGACGGAGCTCGAAGGCAAGTTCTCGTTCCAGTTCCTGCTCGCCGCGATCATGGTAGCGGGGCGCGCCGGCAAGCGGGAATTCACCAACGAGTTCGTCCGGTCCGAGCCAGTCGTCGCCGCGCAGCGCCGGGTGTTCACGCATCACGACCCCGCCATCGAGGCGATGGGATACGACAGGATCCGGACCCGCATCGTCGTGACCACCAGGGACGGGCGCAAGCTGGAGCGCTGGGCCGACGAGAACTATCGCGGCAGCCCGCTCAATCCGCTGACGGATGCCGAGCTGGAGGAGAAGTTCCGCGACGCGGCCGCCGGTCTCCTCGACGAGACGGCCTGCGCCGCCGTCTTCGAAACCGTCTGGAAGCTCGACGAGGCGCCCGACGCCACGGTGTTGCTGGAGCGGCTCGACTGGGGCGCCGTGGCGGCCCACGAGCGCGCATGACGACCGATCCAGCGAGGCATCGCGAGACCTTGGCCGAGTACATTCGAGACTACGAGACGCTGCGCTGCGAGATGCCGGAGGACCACCTTCTCGTGGTCACCCTCAATCGTCCGCACGTGGCGAACGCGCTCAACACGCAGATGGGCAGGGACCTCCTGTCGCTGTTCTCCTCGGTGCTGCTGGACCCGGGCGACCTGCGGTGCATCGTGCTGACGGGGGCCGGAGACCGGGCGTTCTGCGCCGGGGCCGACCTGAAGGAGCGCAACGGCATGGACGACGCCGCTTGGAAGCGGCAGCATGTGCTGTTCGAACAGGCGGTCTACGGGCTCATGGACTGTCCGATTCCGACGATCGCGGCGGTCAACGGCGCGGCCTATGCGGGGGGGTGCGAGATTGCGCTCGCCTGCGACTTCGCCTATGCCGCCGAGACCGCCCGGTTCGCGCTGACCGAGACGAGCCTCGGCATCATGCCCGGCGCCGGCGGGACGCAGACGCTGCCCCGGGCGGTGGGGCTGGGACGCGCCAAGGAGATCATCCTGTCGGCCGTGCCCTTCTCCGCAGAAGAGGCGCTGGCCTGGGGTGCGGTCAATCGCGTGGTCCCGCGGGACGAGTTGATGGCAGAGACGCTTGCCGCCGCCCGGCGCATCTGCGCCAACGCGCCGGTCTCCGTGCGGCAGGCCAAGCGGGCGATGCATGTCGGCTATTCTACGGACCTGAAGACGGGGCTCGCGCTCGAGATCGAGGCCTATAACCGGACAATCCCGACCGAGGACCGGCGCGAAGGCATCCTGGCCTTCAACGAGAAACGCAAGCCGGTCTTCAAGGGCCGATAGGAGCCCGACATGACGAACCCCGGCGACATCGACGTCCTGATCCGCGAGGTCGGCCCGCGCGACGGCCTGCAGATCGTCGCCGACATCATGCCGACCGACGACAAGTTGGCGTGGTGCGCGGCGGAGGCGGCGGCCGGGGTGCGGGAGATCGAGGTGTGCTCGTTCGTGCCGCCGAAGCTGTTGCCGCAGTTCCAGGACGCGGGCGAGGTCGTGCGGCGCACCCGCGACATCGGCGGGCTGACGGTGGCGGCGCTGGTTCCCAACGCGAAGGGCGCCGAGAGGGCGATCGAGGCCGGGGTCGACAAGATCGACGCGGTGATCTCCGTCAGCGAGGCGCACAACCAGTCGAACCTGCGGCGCAGCGTCGACCAGTCGGTCGAGGACCTGGAGCGGACATTGGCCATCGTCGCGAGCCTGCCGAAGGACGGCCGGCCGGCGGTATCGGTCGCGCTGGCGACCTCGTTCGGATGCTCCATCGCCGGTCCCACGCCGCCGGAGGACGTGCGGCGGCTGGCGCTCCGGGTCGCCGGGCTCGGGGTCGACGAGATCATGCTGGCCGATACGGTGGGATACGGCGCGCCCCGGCAGGTCGGCGACCTGTTCCGTGACGTGATCGCGGATGTGGGGGCGATCGCGGTGGGCGCGCATTTCCACAACACGCGCGGCATGGGGTGCGCCAACGCGCGGGCGGCGTACGAGGCGGGGGTGCGGATATTCGACGCCTCCCTCGCGGGGCTCGGCGGCTGTCCCTATGCGCCGGGCGCGACCGGCAATGTCGTGACCGAGGACCTCGTCTTCATGTTCGAGGCAGACGGCGTCCGCACGGGCATCGACCTGGAAGCGCTCATCGCCGTTCGCGAGATCCTGGCGCGCGGTCTGCCGAGCGTCGAGCTGCTCGGCGAACTGGCGCGCGCGGGGCTCCCCAAGGGGTTCGCGCGCGTCGCCCAGTGACGGCGCGGGCGGTCAGGCGACGGTCTTCGTCGCCATCTCCTCGATGGACTCGCTCGCCTGCTTGCGGACGCGCTGGGCGGTCTCGGAGGCGAGCTTCGATCCGATCGACGCGATCTTGCCGGATTCCCGGGTGTATTCCGTCGCGGCGTTCTGCATGAAGTCGGATACCACGTCGAAGGCGTCGTTGAGTTCCTGACTGGCGACGAGGTCGTCGACGAACCTCATGTCCTGCTCGATGCGGTGCTTCGCGAAATTCAGCATCTCGACCTGATACCGCATGACGGACTTGCAGGCCTGGGCCTGGGCGCTCATGGCGGCGAGCATGAACTTCTGGCTGCTCTCGAAGAAGGGCAGGCTGGCGAGGCTTCCCGCCCCCGCTGGCTTGGCTGGCATCGTCCTCTCCCGATCCTGGTGAACGCCTACCAGCTAGGTGGGGACCGGCGTGGACGGCATTGATACGGATCAAGGCGCGGCTTCCCCGCGGCCGGAACGTCGAGGCTAACTGGAGGAGACGATGCGCAGCCGGTGCTTGCCGAGGAGCTTCACGGTGCTCGCCTGCGGCCCCTTCTCGCCCCGCTCCTCGGCGAATGCGACCCTAGCGCCCTGCTTCAGGGCCGCGGCAGGCGCGCCGACGACGCTGTTGCGGTGGAAATAGACGAGCCGGCCGTCGTCGCTGCGGATGAAGCCGAATTCGCCCGACGGGTCGATGTCGTCGATTATCCCTTCTGGCGGGGCGACATGGGCCTTGATCCTGCCCTGCAGGCGTCTCGCCTGGTCCTGGAGGCGACGCCTCGCCCTGTTGAACGTGTCCGCGATTGCGAAGCGCAGGTCCGCATAGCGCTCGTCGCCGTGATCGACGCGATCGACGACCACCTGCCGGCCGCCCGGCAGCGAGAGGTGGACCCGCACGTCGTAGAGACCGCCGGAGCGATGGCGCGAACCCGGCCCGGTCACTACGACGCGGCAGTCGGTGATGCGTCCGAACCTGCTCTGAAGCTCCCGCACGCGATCGAGCACGATCTCGCGGGCGGCGGGATCGGCGTCGGATCCGTGAAAATCGAGCTGAAGCTGCGTTTCCATATCCGCACCGTTTCCAACACGCCCGAATGCTGGGCGGGACGGGCCGAACCGACATTGACGCCGATCAAACAGGCCTCGTGCGTGAGCAACGATAGACCGGGCATCCTGGGGTGTTGATCTGTGTCAATGCCTGCAGACGCGAAGGTGCGGATCGTGCGAAGGGTCGGCTCCACGCCGGCCACCGAAACCGCCTCATGAAACCGGCCAAACCCGTGCCCTGAACACGGCGGGGGCGCTGTCGCCGGGAAGAAAACAGAATCCCAATGCAGTGCGGCGTCCCCAGCGGTCTCAGGCCGATGGGGCAAGACAGGGATTTTCACGATGCCTTCATACGGATCAACTCCGCAGCTGGGTCCGCGGCCGGACCTGGCGGTCGCCACGTTGCGCGATCTCGGCATGTCCAACGTCAGGATCGCCCGCTACTTCCGCGTCGATCTGAGGGTGGTGCGGGAACTGAACACCTGGTCTCGGTATGCGGGACTTGCGGATCGACCGCACTTCGAGGGGCTGAGAACTCCCGAACGGTGCGCCCGATGAATACGTAGAACGCGATTTGTCCGATGCGGGTGCCACGAGGCTGCCTACTCTCAATGGTGGCCCCGGCATCGCCCCTTTGGTGAGCCTGATCGACAGATTGCCGGATACCCGCCTCACACTCCTGATGAGACAATTTCGCAGCATGGCATGCGCCGGACGACGATCCCGGGCGGATCGCCGCCGCGCCTCGCAGGCGTGCGGCGCGCAGAGGGAGCAAGCACGATGGCGGACATATCGTACGAAATGGTGCCCGGAGCCGATGTCTTCGGACGGCGCGAGTTGCAGGTGCGCGGCTATTGCCGCCACTTCCCTGTAATGTTCGACCGGGCCGTGGGGGCGCTTCTCCATGCGACCGACGGGCGTGTCTACATCGACTTCCTGTCAGGTTGTTCGTCGCTCAACTACGGGCACAACGATCCTGACCTCAAGGCGGCGTTGGTGGACTACATCATGCGCGACGGGATCGCACACGGCCTCGACATGTTCACCGAGGCGAAGGCGGCGTTCCTGCATGAATTCGAGACCACGATCTTGCGCCCGCGCGGACTGGACTACCGGCTGCAGTTCACCGGGCCGACGGGGGCGAACGCCGTCGAGGCGGCACTGAAACTCGCCCGAAAGGCGACCGGCCGGCAAAACGTGATCGCCTTCACCAACGGCTTTCACGGCGTCACGCTCGGCGCGCTCGCGGCGACGGGGAACGGTTACAACCGCGGCGCGGCGGGCCTCGTCCTGTCGGGCGTCACGCGGATGCCCTTCGACGGCTATTTCGGCGGCGGCGTTGATACGGTCGACTATATCGACCGGATGCTTGCCGACCCTTCCGGGGGCGTCGACGCGCCGGCTGCCGTCATCGTCGAGGGCGTGCAGGGGGAGGGCGGGCTGAACGTCGCGTCGCCCGAATGGCTGCGCCGCATCGCCGCGCTGTGCCGCCGCCACGGCGCGCTCCTCATCATGGACGAAATCCAGGCCGGGTGCGGCCGCACGGGCCGGTTCTTCAGTTTCGAAGAGGCCGACATCGTGCCCGACATGGTGACTATGGCGAAATCCCTGTCCGGGATGGGCCTGCCGATGTCGGTAGTGCTGATCCGGCCCGAGCACGACAAGTGGCGGCCGGGCGAGCACAACGGGACCTTCCGCGGCAACTGCCATGCCTTCGTCACCGCGCGCGCGGCGCTGGCCAAGTTCTGGCGCGACGCCGGGTTCCAGGCCGAGCTGGACCGCAAGGGCGCGTTCCTCATGCGCCGCCTGCACGAGATCGCGGCCTCGCATCCCGGCGTGACGGTGAAGGGCAAGGGCATGATGCTGGGCCTCGACGTCGGGTCCGGCGAGGTGGCGGCGCGGATCGCCGCCGACTGCTTCGACCACGGACTTATCATCGAGACGAGCGGCAGCCACGACCATGTCGTGAAGGTGCTGGCGCCTCTGACGATTGGAGACGAGGAATTCGCGACCGGTCTCGACATACTGGCGCAGGCTGCCGCCAGCGTGCTCGAACCCCGGACGATCGCCGCCCAGTAGGCCGCTTCAGAAGACTTCGGCCAGCCGGGATCGCCCAAGCGCGGTCCCGGCCTTTTCATGCGCCAGGATCTCGATCAGCGTGGCGTGCGGTTCGTCAAGGCGGTCGGGACGGAATTCGATGCGCGAAGCCGGCTCCAGCGAGTTGTAAGCGCCTGAATAGGCATGGCGCGCGTCCGTCACGATGGCCGGCGCCGAAGAGCCGGAGGACAGGCGCACGAGGGCATCCTCGCCGCGGCATATGACGACGCCGTCGCGATGGTGCCGGACGGTCAGGGCGGGATGCACCAGGAAACCTATCGTCACATCGAGGCCGTCGCGGACCGGGCTGACGATATCCTCGACCAGAAGACCGTCGCCGACCCGGCAGCAGGAGCGCTCGTGGACGACGCCGAAGCGGGCTAAATAGCCGTCGTGACGGGCCGCGATCCGCCATTCCCGCGAGGCGTCGAGGCAGTGCAGCTCCGCCTTCGCCTTGTGGCGCCAGTTGAAGGCGCCGGCCGTCAGGCTCTGGCTCTCGCCGCAGACGGCGAGCGTGTTGTGGGCCGATGTCGAGCGCATCCACTCCCGCCACGGGCCGCTCGCGTTGTAGCGATAGGTGCCGGCGTCGACCAACACCGGCTGGTCGTCGACATGCAGCCAGATCGACAGCGCATCGGCGTGGCCGTGGGCGGCGAGCGGATCAAAGCCGAGCGGGCCGTGGTCCATGACGAGGAGCATGTCCCGACCGGCCATCCTCTCGCGGACGACCGTGTAGCCGCCGGAGCGAAATTGCAGGAGGCCGGAAGGCGCCGGCGCGGCGCAGGCCGGCGACGCGAAGAGGACATCCCGCAGATGCGCGGCCCGCGCCGGGGGCGCAAGGTCGGGGCGGTCGAGGGCGCCGGCAGCCGCGGCGACGACCGAGGCGACGTAACGATCCTCGCGGTCGGGCGGCGTGGCAACGACGCGGCCCTCGTCGTCATCGCCGATGCGCGGAGCGTTGCCGCCGGCATCGAGCAACGCCCGCAGATGCTCCGCCGCGCGCACGAGCGAGGCCGTCGTCTCGCCCGTCGGTTCGCGGCCGCGGTCGCGCTCGACGAGAATGCCGAACAGCAGCATCTCCAGGGTGAAGGCGGCATAGGTCGGCGACTGCTCGACGCCCGTGCCGTCCTCGTGGAACTGCGAGAGTGCGGCGCCCGACAGGATCGCGCGTCCGTGGCGGGCATATCGCCGCGCGCGGGGAAGGTCGGGCACGAGCTCGGCGGCGATCAGCAACCCCAGCCCTTCCGAAACGAGATGGTTGTTGGCGGAGGAATAGAGCGAGGGAAAGCGGTCGAGCCAGTAGGCGTGGGCGGCGACGAACGCCCGGAGGGCGCGCCGGTGGCGGTGGGCCGGACAGGCGGCGTCGAGAGCGGAGACGACGAAGGCGGCCGAGACCAGCCGCAGGGCGAGCTCGAATTCCCGACAGCCAGTTCAATCCGCGGAACGGCGGGTTCTCCGCCATCCAGGCCAGCAGCTCCTCCGCCGCGCCGAGGGCGGCGGCCGCGTCGCCGTCGCGCATCGCAGTGGCGGCGACGGCGTGAAGATGCTGGAAGCGGTTCAGCTCCAGCACGAACTTCACGTCGGCCTTGTCGGCGACGTGGCGCCATTTGACGTCGAAGCAGTAGGTGTCGTCGGACGGCCAGCGACGGCCGGTTACCGGATCCTCATGCCAGACGCCGGCGTGCCCGCCGCTCCGGTCGCGAGCCGGCCAGTCCTCGCCAAGGAAGGAGACGCCGGGGTTGGCGGCCAGCCACCGTACGGCGTCCTCCAGGCCATCGGGCCACGGGCCGGTGAACGGGCGTAGTGCGCGGAGCGGACGAAGGGGACCGTCGCCGATATCGAACCGGCGCCAGCCACGACGGCCCAGTCGCGACAGGTTGCGCCGCCATTGCTCGCGCAGTCGATGCACGAGTTCGGGCGGCGACATCGCCGAAGCGCGCCGCAGATACCAGGTGAGGGTCGACGCCAACGTCACGAAGGGCTTCCTGGGTTTTGCCTGTCCGGTCCGCGGACTATGGCCGGTCCGCGGCTTCGAAGGCGGCCGCATGGGTGAGGTCCGGCAGGTCGTGGCGTCCGGCGAACGACCAGAGCACCCAGCCGAGGTGATAGCTGCGGCATTCCAGACGCAGGACGAGGCGGCCGGGATCGGTGAAGTCGCCGCCCGCGCCGGTGAGTGCGGTGAGGCCGCCCCTGAGCATGCGCGGCAGCTTGCCGTCGAGTTCGCCGCGCCGGACGTGGGAGCGCACGATCATGCCGGTGTCGGGCCGCAGCATGCTGACGCCGAGCTGGTTCTCGCCGAGGATCCAGCGGAAGCCCCGGCCAAGCGCGTCGGTCGCGCCGGGAACGCCGTGCTGCTCGGCATGCTCGAGGAAGGCCGGCGCCATGCCGTCCTGATGGACCGAGTAGACCTCATAGGCGTCAGCGACCTGGCCGCGCGGCACGAAGTAGAACCACGGCCATTCTCCCTGCGGGCCCTGCAGGTCGATCAGCCTGCGCGTGCAGGCGATCGCAAGTTCGAGTGCGCGCTCGTCGCCGGTCAGGTCGTGATAGTTGTAGCAGGCCAGCGTCAGGTAGGTCTGCGTGGCGAAGGTCGCGAAGTTGCGGCGCAGGCGTCCGCCGCCCTCGTAGAACAGACCCGACCGGCAGGCGTGCCGGTCACGCAGATGGGCAAAAAGCGGCTCCAGAAGGTCGCGGCCGCGGTCGTCGCCGGCCGCCGAAAGCGCCGAAAGGCCGGTCAGGATCATGCCGATGTCCTGGGCGCGGAAGCCGGTCCAGTTGGCCTGGTCGCGGAGGAACGGGTAGATCGTGCCCGACACCTCGGAGGGCAGCTCCCGGCGCATCGCGGCGGAGGTCCACAGGGCCATCCCATAGGCGTATTTCTTGACGGGAAGCGCCAGGAGTGCCTGCGAGCAGGCATCGAAGATGGCGTCCATGTCGTAGCCGTGGTCCGTCCCCTCCGGCAGACGGGTCATGCCGAGCAGCACGTTCAGCGAATAGAAGACGTTGCTTTCGGGGATCGACTGGTTGGGCTGGTCGCGGCCGTCCAGGTGATAGATGTGCGACCACCGCCCGAATTCGGGCTGCCAGCAATTGCGCAGGCCCTTGAGCGCGAACCTCGCCAGCGGATTCGGGACGGCGCCGCGCATCGGCAGGGGCCTCACGTCGGCGAAGGCGGCGTTCGTGCGGGACATGGAACCCATGGGTGCTACCTCAGTAGGCCGGGCGCGCCGGCGGCGCCCGGTGGAAGCCCCAGGCGGGGCGGTGATAGATGGTCACGCCGACACGCAGCCAGTCGCGCATCACCTCAAGCAGGATGGCGGCGTTCATCAGGTGGGACGTCGCGTCGCCGACCTTGCCTATCCGGACGCCGCCGCACTTGCGCAGGCGCTCCAGGATCTCGTTTTCCTTGGGCTTGAAGTTGTCGACCCGCCAGGGGCTCAGGCCGGGATCGTTGATCCGCGTCATGACCCGGCGCCTCGTGCCGTCCTCGAAGATGACGAGCTTCTCGAAGGGCTGGGCGGCGTAGGCGTCGATCGGGAACTCGGGATCGAGATCCTCGATAACGTGATAGGACGTGACCTTGCCGATGCCCGAGCCCAGGCGCAAAATCCCGCCGCCGTTCTGCATGTGGATGCAGAAGGGCGACAGGATGCCGGTCGGGGTGTCGCCTTCGTGATGGCGGGCGGTGTAGAGCTCGGCGCGGGGGCCTACGGCGACCACGCTGTGGGTCGGGTGAGCGGAGCGCCGGGCGCCGGGCAGCGCGCGGATATACTCGCTGAGGACGCCCATGCGCGAGCGGCTGTTGCGCACGTCGAACGGCTCGGCGCTGGTCATCCAGTCGTACATCGTGCCCGGCATCGGGTAGGCCGGCGACAGGATGGTCGCCGTGGGGCCGACGACGTCGGAGATGGCGCCGAAGACGCCCGCCGGGCCGCCCTCGACGGGGCCGATCGAGCTGAACGCGGCGTGGATCAGGACGTCCTGCTCGGCCCGCAGACCGAGCGCGCGGAGATCGTCGGCGAGCTCGGCGCGGGTGAAGGGCTCGTGATCGCCGACGTTCGCGCGCCGCCGCCGCCGCCTGACGAGCCCGCGCAGATAGTCAACCGCGTTCGCCGGCAGAATGCGCTTGGCGACGATGCTGGCGTAGGTCCTGGCTTCCTCGGCGAAGAGCGACGACATCTCTTGTGACCGTCAGTTCTGCAGGAACATCTCGAGGCGCGGACTGTCGAGCGGCATCTTCACCTCCGCGACGTCGCCGGGCAGGAGCTCCATGTCCTCGTTGGCGGCGATCGTGGCCGGGCCGGACTCTGTCCGGCGGATGATCGTTATCGTCGGGGTACGGTCGCGCGCGCCGTTCATCGACATCCGGGCCGAGCCCGTATAGCGCAGCTTCTCCGATACCGAGGTGATCTGCTCGGCGAGGCCGGCGGCCCGTACGACGGAATCCTGCAGCTCGGTGAGGAGGCGCGTGCGACGCTCGTCGTCGAGCCGTTCGAGGCGCCGGCGCAGGTCGGCTTGCTCGCGGGAATATTCGGCGATCTGCGTGGTGGCCTGCAGGTAGCGCGTCGACGACATCAGCAGGTTGCGCCGGGACTCGGTCACGCGGGCGGAGGTGGTGGTGCCGCGCTCCTCCATCTGCCGCAGACGCTCCAGTTCGGCGGTGTCGGCCTCGAGACCCTCGCGCTCCTTGGCCTGCTGCTCCTCCACGGTCGCCATCCGCGCTCGGCTGTTCTCGATCTCTATTTCGAGGAAGGTCTTTTCCTTCGTGTAGCTGTCCAGGTTGACCTCGAACTTCTCGGTCTCGAGCCGCGCCAGCTCGGCGACCGCCTCGCGGGGGAGGGGCACGTCGCCGGCTTCGAAGCGCGGCGGCTCGGTGGCGCCGGCCAGCTCGCTCTTGATGCGGGAGATGCGCATCGCCTCGCGGGTGAACTCGGTCCAGAAGGTCGTCTGGTCGGCGCGGAAGTCGGCGTTCTGGATGAAGGGATCGGTGCCGGTTCGGCTGCCGGCCTCGAAGCCGCCGGCGAGCGACACCGCCTGGCGGACCGTGAGCCCCGGACGGTACTGCTGCTCGCCGGGACGGGTGACGTCGCCGGAGAGGTAGACCGGCCGATACTCGGCGATCGACACAAGGACCTGGACCGGGTCGATGATGATGATGAACTCCTCGCCCGAGGAGTTGGCCTGCCGCAGCGTCCGCGAGGACAGTCGGGCCTGAACGATGTCATTGATCTCGTTGATCGTGCGTCCGGCAACGTCGACCGTGCCGACGAGCGGCACGCGGACCGAGCCGTCCGGATCGACCGGCATGCGTTGCTGCATGCCGGAGACCCCGGTCACGTCCATCTGCAGCACGTCGCCGGGCTGAACGAGATAGCTCGCCGAGGCGGCGGCCGCGAACCATGCAAGCCCCAGGACGGCCAGCAGTCCGGAATCTGATCATGTGGGCCATTAGGGGTCTCCCGGTGGGCCGGTCCGTGTTGGTCTATCGGTTCGCAGGCGCGGTGCCCTGGACGAGGGCGCCGGACACGTCGAGATGCTGCAGGAGGAGACGGCGCTTGCCCCGCGAGCTGAGCGGGATCGTGGGCACGATCTCGGGCGTGACAACCAGTTCGCCGCCAAGCCGTTCATTGGCGGTCTGCACATAGGCATGGATCATCGAGGGGGACGCCCCCTCGGCGAGCACGATCCGCATGCGGACCTCGCCGGGCGTGTCCTGTTCGTACTGGAACTCGGAGATCGCCAGCATCTCCTTGTCGCCCATGACCAGCATCTGCGTCGGGATGAACTGGTGCGACCGGGTGACGAGAAGCTGGTGCCCCTCGCGCGGCACGATGTCGGCCACGCGAAGCTGGTACCCGTTGTCCTCCGAGGCGGCCTCGATCAGGGTCGCCTCGTCGCCGGTGTCGTAGCGGATGAAGGGCATTCCGGTGAACTGAAGGCCGGTCGAGACGATGCGTCCCATCCGGCCGGGTTCGGTCACGGGATGGCCGTCATGGCCGACGAGTTCCGTCAGGCCGTAGAGCGGGTTCATCTCGTAGACGCCGGGCATGTCCTGCGAGGGTGCGCCAAATGCGCATTTCTCGCTCAGCCCATAGAAGGGCAGCAGGGTGGCGTTCGGGAACGCGCTTTCGATCGCGCTGCGATACTCGGGATAAAAAGGCTCGGAATGCGTCATCACGCCGGCCACGGCGTGGCGGACGGGATGGTCGTTGCGGATCAGGAAGCGGGCGAACTTCGCCAGCGCGTGGGGATAGCCCTGCAGGAAACGGATGCCGCGACGCCCGATCTCGTCGGCGTAGCGGGCCATGTGGGCGGGGCCCATGTTGTAGACCGAGATCCTGAGCTGGCGCAGGCCATGCTCGACCTCGAACGGGTCGGAATCCCTCGCCCGGGATGCTCCAGCCGCGGAACCACGCCCGCCAGTCGTCGAGGCCGCATCCCGCCCGGCCCCACACGTCCATGACGAACGCGTACTCCGTGGGGCTGCGGTCGCGGTCGAGATAGAACGACAGCGGGCGGCCCGACGAGCCGCTGGTCGCGACGCGGTCGAGCCTGCTTTCGGGTGTCGTGCACATGCGCGTGGCCTGGCGCCGCACGGTCCTGTTGTCGAGGATGGGGATGCGCTGCCAGTTGTCGGGCCGCGGGATGTCGCCGATGCGCATCTGGGGACCGAAATCCCGCACCAGCAGGTCCCGGTAATAGGGCGCCCTCAGCGCGGTCGTGAGCAGCTCGACCAGGCGGTCGTCGCGCGCCCCTCAGCGCCTGCCGGGGATCGCTGCGCGCCAGCACGATCGCGGCGCGGCTGTCGCGATAGGTGGCGCCGAAGCGGTACTGGCTCGGGACGCTGCGCAGGGCGAGCCCGAGATATCGCCGTATGCCCGGGGGCAGGCCTACATAGCTGCTGCGCGCCACGTCGAGAAGACCGCCCAAAGTCTCGCCCCTGATTTCCCGAGGCGACCTTGCCGACGGTCCGCCGGGAAAGCCGGGACCGCCGCGCACCGGTCGCGCGCCATTGACCCGGCCAGTCTTACGGCAGGCCTGGAATGGCAGTCACTTTGGACCACGTTGGTATCGCCATACCCCGTTCGGAGACGGTCCTACCCCGCCTATTGAGATAGTCCGTACCGGCCATCCGTCTATTTGATGGTGGAGTGACGTAATAGGTAATCGGCGGATTACATGTCGTGT
>CAWDMT010000013.1:0-138594 GCA_963803485.1 uncultured Alphaproteobacteria bacterium
TCCGGATCCGCCATGCCAGCAGCGCCGCGCTCGAGCGGCTTGCCGGGATATTCGGCCAAGGGGTGGGCGTCACGGTGCGCGTGGGGTGGTACAGCCTCGTGGTGCGCTGGATCCATGGCGATGCCGAAGGCTACGGGATGCGGGCGACCGGCGAACTCGGCCTGCTGGGCGAAACGCTTCCCGGGCGCGCCATGCTGGCGCTCGAGGACGATGCCGCGATCCGGGACTACTACGCCTTCGTCGAGCGGCACCATCCCGATACGCTCAGCGATACCACGCGCGACGAATTGTGGCGCGACATCGGGCGCATCCGCGAACGCGGCTTCGCCTATGCCGAGCTCGACCTGCATCCGGGATCGATAGCACTCGCGATTCCGGTCAGGCGCGGCAGTTCGGCGCCGGCCGCCGTCGAGGTCGAGGGACCGATCATTCCGGTACCGTCGCTCGAGCGGGACGAGCGCATGGCCCAAGCGCTTGCCGCGGTCACCGCACTGGAGAAGGAGATCGCGGCGACGCCCGAACTTGCAGCCGGCCCGTTCTCGCACCTCGCCGCGGACGAGATCGTGCTGGCACTCCCGGACTGACGCACGCTCGTTCTGGACGTGACTGCGCAGTCATATGTCTTGATATCGTCGCGCCGGCGAGTGTCCGCATGGCCGCCGCGCTGCCTGATTCCGGAACGCAGCCCCCCAATTGACGGCATGATATGGTAACGCTACCATTCTTCTCCCGTCATCAGACGGCGCCGACCATCGCCGATCTCCAAATTTCGGAATCCAGATGCATCTCACACGGACGCTCGCCGAACTGGTCGTCGACACCGGCATCGACGACGTGCCCGACCAGGCTCGCGAGATCGCGCGCCAGGTATGCCTGGACGGGATCGGCGTCATGATCGCCGGCGCGCGCGAACCGCTCGGAGTCGGGCGAATATCGATCGACTATGCGCGACCTCGGCGGTCCCGAGGATGCGACTGTGATCTGCGGCGGCTTCCGTGCCGGCGTGCTGAACGCGGCCTATGCCAACGGCACGATGTGCCACGCGCTCGACTTCGACAACACGTGGTGGCCCCTCAACCACCCGACTTCGCCGACGCTGCCCGCGATCCTGGCGCTCGCCGAGCGGGACGGACTGAGCGGGCGTGACATCGAACTCGCGCTCGTCCTGTCGTTCGAGGTTCAGGGGCGGTTGCGGCTGGCGTCCTCGCGCGTGGAGGCCGGTTCCGGCTTTCACAAGCCCGGCGTGTCCGGCACCATCGGGGCGACCACCGCGGCGGCCAAGCTCCTGGGCCTCGACACGCGACCAGATGTGCATGGCGTACGGGATCGCCGGATCGCGCTGCGGGTCGCTGTCGGCGAACACGGGATCAATGACCAAGTCGAGCCACAGCGGCCATGCCGCGCGCATGGGCCTCGAGGCGGCAGTGCTCGCCGGGCGCGGCTTCACCGCTTTCGACGACATCTTCGGAGCAGGCGGGTTCTTCGACCTCTTCTACGGCCCCGGCACCTACGACATGGAGCTGCTGACCCGATGATTTCGGGCAGCCGCTACCGGATGATCGACCCCGGTGTAGGCTTCAAGAAGTACCCCGTCCAACTACTTCACCCACCGCCCGATCGACGCCGCGCTCGCTATGCGGAAGGTGCACGGCCTCGTGCCCGAGCGGATTTCATCGAGTGGTCGTGGTAGTTTCCCGCCGTCACTATGTCGACCGCCCGATGCCGAAGAGCGGGCTCGACGGCAAGTTCAGCGTTCAGTACGCGACCGCGGTCGCGCTCCTCGACGGGGAAGTGACGATCGACACGTTTTCGGATGCCCGCCGCTTCGCCCCGGACCTGGAAGCGATCCTGCCCCGTGTCCGCCTGGACGTGCGCGGCGACATTCCGAAGTCTTTCGACGAGACCTGGGCCGTTGTCCATGTGCATCTCACGGACGGACGCACGCTCTCCGAGCGCTGTGACAAGCCGCGGGGCCTCTGGGGCGTTCCACTGACGCGCGAGGAGCGGCTGACCAAGTTCCGGAACTGCGTCGCGCCCTCGCTGGCGGAGGCCGACGCGGACGAGATCGTCCGCCTGGTGGAAGGACTTTCCGACCTCGACAACGTCCGACCGCTGATGAACGTGGTGGGGCGGGCGCAGAATTCCGGCGGCGGACAAGCTGACCGCATGATCCGGTCCACCGGGACGCAATGACACAAATGGAGGAAAGCTGGCCATGACCGGAACCGAGAAGCACTTCGATGTCGTCGTTGTGGGATGCGGCATCGCCGGTCTCGCCGCCGCGGTGTCCGCGCGCCAGTCGGGCGCGTCAGTCGCCGTTCTCGAACGCGCCCCGGTCGAGGAACGCGGCGGCAACACCCGCTATACCGAAGCCTTCATCCGGATGAAGAGCGAGAGCGAGGTCGCCGACGACTTCGAGGAGAGCTTCATGAGTAATGCCGGCTGCCATCTCGACCCGGCCCTCGTGGCTCTCACCGCCCAGCCGCGCGAGAACTGGCCGCCCTACCTGAAGTCGCTCAGCTTCGTCGATCCCGATATCATCGCGACCTTCGCCGCCTCCGCCGGCCCTACCATCGCCTGGCTAAAGGAGTGCGGCGCCCGCTTCGAGGTAGGCGCCCCGAACACGATCCTGACGCTATCTGCGCCACGCATCGGTACCCATGGCGGCGGCCTCGGCCTCATCGAGGCCCTGGCCGCGACTGGCGAGGCGGCCGGCATCGAGTTCTTCTACGAGACGACGGCGCAAACGCTCGTGGTGGAGAACGACGAGGTCCGCGGCATCGTCGCCCACGACGGGGACGGGCGGACGACGCTATTCCGCGGCGCGGTTGTCCTGGGCTGCGGCGGGTTCGAGGGCAACCCGGAGATGACCGCGCAGTATCTCGGCCCGCGCGCCGTCTACCTCAGGCCCGTTGCGCGCGGTGGCTGGTTCAACCGTGGCGAAGGCATCCGCATGGCGCTCGACATCGGCGCGGCTCCCTGCGGCGACTTCGGCAGTTATCACGCGGAGCCGATCGATCCCCGGTCCGGCAAGCCCGAACCGGCGATATTCACCTATCCCTACGGCATACTGGTCAATCAGGAAGGCCGCCGCTTCATCGACGAGGCCCCCGGCACCACCGACATGCACTACGAGAATACGGCACGCCAGATTCTCCAGCAAACCAACGCCATCGCCTACATGATATTCGACCAGCGGATCGAGGACGTGCCCAACAGGCACCGCGCCATCCGCACGGACCTGCCGCCTGTCGACGCCCCCACGGTGAGCGAACTCGCCGCGAAATTGAAGATCCCGCCGGCCACGCTCGAACGCACCGTGGCCGATTACAACGCGGCCTGTCCGGAAGGGGGGTCGTTCAATCCTCTCGTGCCTGACGGTCTGGCGGCCGACAGCCTCGATCCGCCGAAGTCGAACTGGTCGCGGAGGCTCGACGCGCCGCCCTATCTCGCCTATCCGCTGATTTCAGCCAACACGTTCACCTTCGGGGGCCTGAAGGTGAACCAGGACGCTCAGGTGGTACGGGCCGACGGGGGGCCGATTCCGGGGCTCTACGCCGCTGGCGAGACCATGGGCCTCTATTACCGGCGCTATACGGGCGCGACCTCGGTACTGCGGGGAGCCGTTTTCGGGCGCATTGCAGGATTGCACGCCTCACACCGCCCCACCCGGGAAGCCGCCTAGACCAGGCCGTCCCTGTCGCGCCGTGGTGGCGCGGCACGCGTTGCACCGCGCGCGCCGGCATGGCTATATCGGCGTCGATGGGGCGATCCGCGACGATGAAGACCAACCAAGCGAGCCGGTCGAGAGAGGCGGTCCGTCTGCAGGACGTTGCCGCGCTCGCGAAGGTCGCGCCGATCACCGTATCCCGGGCGATCCGCACGCCGGACAAGGTCTCCGAGCCCGCCCGCAAGCGCATCGCCGAAGCCATCGAGCAACTGGGCTACGTCCCCAACCTCGTGGCCGGAAGCCTGGCGTCGAACCGGACCAACCTGGTGGCCGCCCTCGTTCCAAACATCGGCAACCCGCTGTTCGGCGCGACGATCCTCGGCCTGACCGAGGCGCTGCGCGACAGCCGTCTACACGTGATGGTCGGCAACACCGGCCATTCGATGGAGGAAGAGGAAGCCCTCGTCATGGCGCTGCTGTCACAGCGTCCCTGCGGGATACTGCTGCACCAGACGACCCATTCCGACCGTGCCCGGAGGCTGCTCTCGGAATCCGGGATCTGCGTCGTGGAGACCGGCGACCTCCTCCGTTCGCCCATCGACTCCAACGTCAGCTATTCGAGCTTCGCCGCCGCGAAGGCGCTGACGCTGCACGCGCTTGAGCGAGGCTATCGGCGCATCGCCTATGTAAGTTCGACGGCCCTCTTCCGCACCAAGTCGAGGAATTGCGGATACAAGGCAGCGCTCGCGGAACACGGCATCGCCCACGACCCCGCCCTGACGATCAGCCTGCCCCACACATACGAGGCGGGCGCTCCGGCGATCGAGCGTGTGCTGGCAATAAGGCCGAAGGTGGATTGCGTGCTGTTTTCCGGGATTGCGACGGCGATCGCCGCGATGCTGGAATGTGGCCGGCGGTCGATCGACGTTCCGGGCGAGCTGGCGATCGCCACCTTCGATGACAACGAACTTGCGCAGCAGGTATCGCCGGCCCTCACCGCGCTGCAGCTTCCGCGCTACGAGATTGGGCGCCGGGCAGGCCGCATCATCGCGGAGTTCCTGACCTCCGAGGCGCGCGCCTCAACCAAAGTCGACCTTGGCTTCCGCATCGTGCATCGGGCCTCGACCTGAGTGCTCAATCACACCAGAAGCCGCCGTTCACGTCGAGGATCTCGCCGGTGATGTAGCCCGCACCCGGACCGGCCAGGAAGATGACTGCATCGGCAATTTCCTCCGGCTCGGCGTAGCGGCCGAGGGGCACCAGCCTGCGCCGCGACGCGGGCGACTGCGCGGTCATCACCGATTCCACCGGGCCTGGAGCAACGGCGTTGACCGTGATGCCGAAGCCAGCGAGTTCCCGAGCCAGATATATAGTCATCACGTGTACGCCGGCCTTGGCCGACGAATAGGCAACGTTGGACGAGGTCTGCTGCTCGGCCGGATCGATCCAGGGCCGGGCGTTGCCGCCGTTCTTCGCGAGGATCGAGCCTATGTTGATGATCCGGCCGGAACCTTGGGCCTTCATCGTCGGCATCACCGCCTGGCAGCACAGGAAGGTGCCCTTCAGGTTGATGTCGACGACGCGGTCCCATTCTTCCTCCGCGAGATCGGCCGCCGAGCCGACGGAGCGCACACCGGCGACATTGACGAGCACATCCGCCCCGCCCTGCTCCGCGATCGTGCGCTCAACCCATCCGCGGACCTCTGCCGCATTGCGAACGTCGACGATCGACGAGGTGGCCAGACGCGTTCCGGCCACCGAGGCCGCCAATGCCACGAGGCCGTCGGCGTCGGTATCGCACAGCGACAGGCCCGCGCCGAGCTCGGCAAAGGCACGGGCAACAGCGGAACCGATCACGCCCGCCGCCCCGGTGACGAGGACGGTGCGGCCGGCCATCGGGTCGCCTGTTCGAGGGCTCATCGCTCCTTCCTCAGACGAAGGCGATGTCGGGAGAGGCGACGACCTTCGCGAACCGGGAGACGAGCCCTATCGCGGCGGCGTGCTCGTCCGCGGTACGCGCCGAACAGCAATCCTCGGCGATCAGGCACTCGTAGTCCCGGTCGTGCGCCTCGCGGGCCGTCGAGTTTATCGCCGCCGTGGTCGACACCCCCGCCAGGACGAGCCGCGAAATCGCATGCGTCCGGAGTATGACCTCGAGCGTCGTGCCGTAGAATGCGCTGACGCGATGCTTCACGATGTCGAAATCTCCCGGCTCCGCTGCAATGCCGGGGTGCACCTCGGTACCCCATGTGCCGAGTTGCAGCGCGCCGCGCGCCTTGATCGCGGCGAATATCGCCGAGGTATCTGGACACTCCCGGTAGTCGGGGGAAAACCCGACCCGAACGTGGCCGACGAGCGCTCCGCCCGCGCGGGCCCGCTCCAGCAACGACCTGGTCGCCGGTATCACGCCACGCCTCTCGACCTCCGGCGCCGATCCCGCCTGGCCGTGCGGCGAGTCCATGCTGACGATGTCGTTCACGAAGTCGATCGCCAGAACCATCGTATCAGGCAAGGCGGGCCTCCTTCACAATCAGACGGCTCGCCTTACTGGTAGCGCTATCATCAACGCTCGTCAACCGGCCCGGAAAGACGGCGAATTCAACTGCGGAGGGATGTGACGGCGGTCAACGGACGCGGTGACCTCATATATGCCGCAGCGCATCGGGCCGGCGTGCCCCGACGACCGCATAACGGCTGTCGCCTCCGTGCAGAAGGCTCTGGCCCGGGTGGCCGGAATCTCAGCGTCCTGGGCTGATACGATGGCAGGCCCCGGAGATCAGGCCTGCGCGTCCGCCCTGCCCTGGCGGTTGAGGGAGCTGTCGAGAGCTCCGCGGAGATGGTGCTTGAGATCCTCGAAATCCTTGGCGTCGCGGTCGCGGGGATGCGGTAGCGCGACGTTGATGACCGCGTCCATGCGCCCGGGGCGCGGGCTCAGCACGACGACGCGGCTGGCGACGACGAGGGCCTCCTCGATGTCGTGGGTGACGAGAAGCAGGGTCGGGCGGTTCTCGTCCCACAGATTTCACCAGATGATCCTGCAGGCCGCTGCGGGTCAGCGCGTCGAGGGCGGAGAACGGCTCGTCGAGCAGCAGGACGCGCGGTCGCGTGACCAGCGCGCGGGCGATCGCGACGCGCTGCGCCATGCCGCCGGAGAGCTCGCGCGGCCATCGCGCCGCCTGTTCCGCGAGCCCGACCTTTCGAGCGCCGCACGCAGCGACCGGCGCGCTCGGCGCGCGGGCACGCCGTCCAGCCCGAAGCCGACATTGTCGCGCCACGGTCAGCCAGGGCATCAGCCGCGGCTCCTGGAAGACGATGCCGACTGCCGGCTGCGGGCCGCGAGACCGCTCGTCGTCGATGCGCACCTCGCCGAGCGTCGGTAATCGAGGCCGCCGACGATGCGCAGCAGCGTGCTCTTGCCGCAGCCCCTGGTGCCCACCAGGCTGACGATCTCGCCGCGCGCGACCGTGAGGGTGAAGTCGTGCAGCGCCGCGGTGCCGTTGGGAAGGTCTTGGAGAGATGGTCAGCGCGAGCATGGCAGTCTCGCCGTCTCGAAGAGTGTCCTGCCAGCGCAGGAACGGCGCGCTCGCGGCGACGATCAGCGCAGTCGGTGAGCTTGCCGATGACCGCGAAGACCAGGATGGCGGCGACGATCTGCCGGGCTTGCCGGGCTGCTGGCCGTCGACGAGCAGGTAGCCGAGGCCCTCGGACGCGCCCATGATCTCGGCGGCGACCACGAACATCCAGCCGAGGCCCGAGGCCCGCTGCGCAGGGCAAGGACGACGTAGGCGGCAGGATGGCCGGCAGCAGGATGCGGCGCACGAGCTGCGCAGCCGCTTGAGCCGGAACATGCGGCCGACCTCGACGAGCTTGCGGTCGACCGCGTGGATGGCGCTCACCACGCTGAGATAGACGGGGAAGAACACGCCGACCGCGATCAGCGCGACCTTCGAGTCTCGAAGATGCCGAGCCAGAGGATGAACAGCGGCACCCAGGCGATCGACGGGATCGTTGCGCAGCGCCTGGATGCGTCGGGTCGAGCAGGCGCGGAACAGGTCGGAATAGCCCGCGGCCGCGCCGAGCGACGATGCCGCGAGCGGCGCCGAGCGCGAAGCCGAGGCCGACACGCCAGAGCGTGGTGCCGATATGGACGAGCAGCTCGCCGCCCTGGCCGAGCGACAGACAGCGTCTGGACGATGCGGCTCGGCGGCGGCAGAAGACGCGCCCTGCGACAGGCCCGCCGCGCACGACGAGTTCCCAGCCGACCGCCAGCGACAGCGGCAGGATCAGGCCCAGCGCAACGGCCACGAGCGACGACGCCGGCCTGCGGGCGTGGCGGTGCCGCGCGTCGGCGCTCGGCGCCGGCGGCGACCGCAGTGTCGACGTGTCCGGTCAGTCGCGGCCTCGGCGCACGCTCAGCTTGGCGCGCGGTCGATGTATTGGATCGATCAGTTCGTCGACCGTCGCCGGCGACATCGACGTCCGGCCTCGATGACGCCGCGCTGCTGCAGCGCGTGGCCGGCCGCAGGATCGTCTCGCTCTGCTCGTCGCCGATGAGGCCGTGCGTGAGGTCGGTGCGCTCGAGCTGGCTGGGCGACGACCTCCTCGGTCAGCTTGGCGGCCTCGACCAGGGCGGCGCGCAGCTCGTCCGGATTCTCGATCGACGCATTGCGCGCGCCCGCTCATAGGCCGCGAGCACGCGCTCGACGATCTCGGGGTTGTCCTCCGCGAACTCCTCGCGCACATTCAGCACGCCCCAGGTGTTCATCTCGGCGTCGCGGTAGAACAGTTCGGCGCCGTCCTCGACCTCGGCCTGCGCCATTATCGGGTCGAGGCCGGCCCAGGCGTCGACGTCGCCATTGACCAGCGCGGTCTTGCCGTCGGGGTGCTGCAGCAGCACGACCTCACGTCGCTCTCGGTCAGGCCGGCGTCGGCCAGCGCGCGCAGCAGGAAGATGTGCGGGTCGGTGCCGCGCGTCACGGCGACGCGCTTGCCCTTCAGATCCTCGATCTTGGTGATGCCGCGTATCCGGCGCGCGTCACCAGCGCGGTCCATTCCGGCTTGGAATAGACGTAGATCGACTTGATCGGGTTGCCGTTGATCTTGCCCATCAGCGCCGCGGCGCCGGCGGTCGAGCCGAAATCGAGCGATGCCGGCGTTCAGCAACTCGAGCGCCTTGTTGCGACCCGAGAGCTCTGGACCCATTCGACCCCGATGCCGTCGGCCTCGAACTCCTCCTCCAGCCAGCCCTTGTCCTTCAGCACCAGGCTGACGGGGTTGTAGGTAGGCGAAATCGACCGTGATCTGGCTGACCTGTGCCTGGGCGGGCGCGGCGAGCCCGATAGAGGCGACTGCGGCGAGCGAAAGGAAGACGCGGCGCGAAATGCCGGGGTTGGACATGATTTCCTCCAGCCTGGGCACGCGGCGCTCCATATGCGGACGGCCCGGAAGGTTGTCGTTGAACGGGAATGCGAAAAACGATTGGTCGACTGAAGATTAGGATGGACGCCGAGCCCCGGCAAAGCACGCCGTCCTAATTTGGCGGGAGGATTCCAAAAACTATGCTGCATTCGCCTGCAAATGCGAGCGGCGGATATCGCCCCGCCGAGTCCACGCCCTAGAGGCCGGACAGCATCCGAACGGCGTCGGCGAAGGTGAGGTCGTGGTCGAACCCGCCATCGCGCAGGAAGGTCGCCGTCTGGGCGATGACCAGCGGGTTGTTCATCATGAAGGTGTGCGTGACGTGCAGGACGATGTGGTCGGCCATGCCGTCCAGTTTCGTGCTCTCGACCGACACCTTGCCGTCGTTCGCACCGTGGAAGGTCACGGAGAGGACAGGGTTGACGGACATGTCTCCGGCGATGATCCCGACCTCGAAATCAGCGGCCGGCAGCCGGTTGGGAACGCTGCCGGCGGCGGTGCCGAGTTGAAGGCCGGCCGGGCCGTTGACGAACTCGAAGAGGGCGAGGTCGCCGAATACGTCCACCACCTCCGACCCGTGGTTCGGCGGAGCCAGCATGACGACGCGGCCAAACGTCTGGCCGGTTGTCCTGCAGCCAGGCGCGCACAAGGATTCCGCCCATCGAATGGGTGACGAAATGGAACCGCCGCCCGCCGCACGCCTCGACCGCCGCGTCGACATGGGAGAGCAGCTTCTCGATGGGCTTTTCGGTCGACGGATAGGTCTCGTTGACGACCTTGTAGGACAGGCTTTCGAGTTGGTTCTCCATCAGGGCGAACGAGACGTCGGTGCGGGCGAGCCCGTGCAGCAGCACGACGCACTCGCCGGCCAGCGCCGGTGCCGGCAACAACAAGCCCAGAAGAAACGCTAACCGGTACATGCCGCCACTCCCGAACCCCCCTGAAGGGCTTCGCGGGTGCAGCATACCAAGCGCGGACCGGAAAGACGACGTGTCAATGGCATGGCCGGCGGCGCCCTGCCCTGGGCCCGTCAGCCGGTGACGCAGGCCCGCATCGACTGGAAGTGGTCGACGATGGACTGGCGCGCCGCCTCGGGGTCGCGCGCGAGGATGGCGTCGTAGATCGGCTGGTGGCGGCCGCGCAGGCTCGACCAGTCCCTGCGGTCGAGCGATTCCCTTGAAGCCGATCTGGCTGGAACGCCGGATCAGGCTCGAGACGACCTCCTCAATGACCGGATTGCCCGACGCCTCGGCGACGGCGAGATGAAACGCGCGGTTGAAGTCGAAGCGCTCGACGTCCTCGAACGATGCCGTCTCAAGCGTGTCGAGGGTCGCCTGGATGTGCGCCAGCTGGTTGCGGGTGGCGTTCCGGGCGGCCAGCTCGGCCGCCTTGCCCTCGATGGCCTCGCGCGCCTGCCATAGCTGGAACAGGTGGTCCTGGTCCATGATGACGCGCGTCCGCCGCATCGACTCGGGCGGGGGAATGTGCTCGGAGCGCAGATATCGGCCGGCGCCCGGCCGGCTCTCAACGATCCCCTGCATCTCGAGGATGCGGAACGCTTCCCTGAGGACCGGCCGGCTGACCTGCCAGGCCTCCTGGAGCTCGCGCTCGCTGGGAAAGCGCTCGTCGAGGCGGAGCGTACCGTCCTCGACGAGCTTGGTGATCTGGCGGACGATCTCCTCGGAGAGCCGTACGCTTCGAACCGGGGTGAACGGGTTCGCGGTCAGGGGGCTAGCCATCGCACCTCATCGAATTCTGCGCCGCCGCCATTCGTTCTCGTCCTATTTCACGGGGCGCGCGAACACGTCGCCGAGCCAGTCCGCCGCATAGTCGATGCCGACCTGCCGGTTGTCGACATGGGCATGCTCGGCACCGCCTTCCTCGGTCTGTGAAGATCTTGATCGTCTTGTCGGACGAGCCGACCGCCTCGTAGAGCTTCGGCGCGTTCTCACCGGCACGATCCTGTCATTTCCGCCATGCGTGACGAGCAACGGGCAGCGCATGTCCCGGCCACGCCGCAAGGTGAAAGCCCTTCGCGATCTCGATCGCCTCGTCCTGCGTCTCGCGTCGACGACCCAGCGGAACTGGAAGTTGGACTGGCCGATCGACTTCGGGATCGGACTCGGTCTTCTCCTTGATGCGGGTCTGCCAGGCGGCGAGGTCCCAGTGCAGCGCGCTCAGCGACACGCAGGCTGCGAAGCGGTGATCGCAGGAGGCGATGCGGGCGGAATAGTAGCCGCCGAAGGAATAGCCGAGGACGGCGATGCGCTGTTCATCGACATCGTCGCGGGCCGCGCGCGTAGTCGAAGGCGGCGCCGCCGGGCACCTCGTAATCGTAGCGGCTGTGCAGGCCGCGCAGGCGAAGGTTCTCGCCCTGCCCCGGTCCGTCGACGGCCAGCGTGTTGAAGCCGCGGCTGGAGAACTCGAGGCCGGCGAACAGGATCGACATCTCCTTGGCGTTGTCCATCCCGTTGAAGATGACGACCGTCGGCGCCGGTCCGTCGACGCCCTGGGCCTTGAGGAAGAGCGCGGGCAACGTGGTGTCGAGATAGGGGACCTCGACGAACTCGATCTCGGGATAGCGGCGCTTCAGGCCGGCGTGCCAGCAGCGATAGGCGCGGATGCCCATCTCGCGCTTCTCCTCGCCGGGGAGAATGAAGCGCTCTGCGTTGTAGAAATAGTTGCCGGCCCGCAGATAATAATTGCCGGCGCTGAAGGAGTGACCCGCGGCCTCGCGCTCGTCGGCGGTCTTCTCGACAGCCACGGCCAGGCGCTCCCACTCCTCGGGCCATGCCTCGGGCTCACCCTGGCGCACCTTCAGGCGCTCGCAGGCCCGGTCGATCTCCTCCATGGCGACCGCGCCGTAGGGGGCCATGCCCTTGATGATCAGCGTCGCGTTGGACCAGAGGAAATTACCGGGAAACTGGTCGATCCAGAAACCTCTTTCGGACATCGGGTAGTATTCCTTGCTCTTGCTGGATGGATGAACGGGATTCAGGACGCGCCTTCGGCGACGAACCGTCTGCGCTGCCGGATCAGCCTGACGACCGGGATGACGAGCGACACGATCACCAGCACGACGAGACCGGCGGCGATCGGGCGCTCGACGAAGATCGAGCGGACTTCCGCGGGACAGCAGCAACGACTGGCGCAGCGAGGTTTCAGGAGCGGCGCGAGCACCACGCGCGAGCACCAGCGGCGCGCGCGGCAGATCGGCCTTGATCATGAAATAGCCGACGATGCCGAAACCGATCGCGACGATCGACCGTGTAGAAGCTGAGCGTCGACGCATAGGCGCCGACCAGCGACAATCGCCAGGATGCCCGGCGCGAGATATGCGTACGGAATGCGCAGGAGCGAGGCGAAGACCGGCGCCAGCGGCAGGTTGAGGACCAGCAGAATGACGTTGCCGATGAACATGCTGGCGATCAGCCCCCAGACCAGCACCGGCTGCTGCGGTCATCAGCATCGGGCCCGGGCGGATGCCCTGCAGGATCAGGGCGGCGAGCAGCACCGCGGTGCCGGTCGATCCGGGAATGCCGAGCGCCAGCATCGGCGCCAGCGCGCCGGTGACCGAGGAGTTGTTGGCCGATTCCGCGGCCGCCACGCCGTCGAGAGCGCCATGACCGAAGCTCTCGGGATGGCGGCTGAAGCGGTGCTCGATGACATAGGCCAGAAAGGCGGCGACCGTCGGCGCCGGCGCCCGGCATCATGCCCGACCGCGAAGCCGACGAGCGCTGCCGCGCAACGATCGCGCCATGCGCGATCTCGGCCCATTCCTGCCCGGTCAGCCACATGTCGCGCAACCGCGTGCCCGATCGGCTGCTCGTCGTGGCGTTTTCAAGCGACGACCAGCACCTCGGCGATGCCGAAGATGCCGATGGCGACCGGCAGGAAGTCGAAGCCCTCGATCAGATGCGCGCTGCCGAAGGTCAGCCGAACGGTGCCGAGCAGCGGATCGATGCCGACCAGCGCGATCATCAGGCCGAAGGCGGCCATCAGGAGCGCCTTGACCGGCGAGTCGCTGCCGAGGCTCGCGGACGCGGTAATGCCGAGCAGCGCCAGAAGGAAGAACTCGGGCGCGTTGAAGCGGAGCGCGATGGCGCTGAGGGCGACGGCGGCGAAGGCAGCGCGACCGTGCCGCGCGATGCCGGCGAAGAACGAGCCGATCGCGGCCACTGCTGAGCGCGGCGCCCGCGCGGCCGCGCCGGGCCAATCGGTTGCCGTCGATCGCGGTCATGACGCTCGACGATTCGCCCGGCACGTTGATCAGGACCGAGGTAAGCGTGCCGCCGTACATGCCGCCGTAGAGGATGCCGGCGAGCATCATCAATGCGCTGCGGCGGCGGCATTCCGAACGTTACCGGCAGCAGCAGCGCCATGCCGGCGGCCGGGCCGATCCCGGGCAGCACGCCGATGAACTGGCCCGATCAGCACGCCGATGAAGATCGCGAGCAGCCCGCCCGGCGTCAGCACGTGCGAGAAGCCCATCGCGAGTAGCTGGAAAACTTCCATGATGTCAGAAACCGAAGACGCCGCGCGGCAGCGTGATGGCGAGCCAGAAGACGAATACGAGATGGATCAGTCCACCGACGACAACCGCGGTGGCGATGCTCGGCATCACCGGCTGCCGCATCACGACGACGAGCATCACGAGCGAGAACAGGGCGGCGCCGAGGATGAATCCAAGATAGGGGGCGACGGCGACATAGCCGATGATCGCAAGGACGATACCCACGACCCGGATCCTGCCCGCGGTGTCGGGCCAGTCGATCTCCGGCTCAGGCACCGTCCTGCGGAGCGTGTCCACGATCAGGACGATGCCCAGGAGCGAGCCGAGGACGGCGAGCAGGAGAGGCATGAAGCGTGGCCCCGGCGCGGGACCCTGCCAGGTCGCCAGACCTTCCGTGCCCAGCCACAGCACCGCCGCCAGTGCCAGCATGGCAAGGCCGGTGATCTGGTCGAGCCGCTTCATCATGCCCCTCCCGGATACCCGCTCAGAGAGGGGTGGCGCCGATCGCGCGCAGGATATCCAGCCGGCTCTCGTGGAGCTGGGGCAGGAAAGCGCCCATCTGCTCGCTGTTCATGAGTTCCGCACCGAGGAAGCCTTCGGCGGCTAGCGACTGCCAGGCCTCGCTTTCGACCAGCCTGGTCAATGCCTCGTCCCACCATGCGACGACGGCCGGATCCAGGTCGGCCGGGCCCATGACGCCGAAGTACTGGCCCCAGACCACGTCGACGCCCTGCTCGCGCGCCGTCGGAATGTCGGCCAGCGCCTCGTCGGTGCGACGCTCGGCGTTGAGGATCGCCAGCGGCTTGGCGTTGCCGGCCTGGACCATGGGCAGCGCCTCGTCGATGGTGGCGACCAGCATGTCGGTATTGCCACCCAGGAAGGTCGCCGCCGCCGCACCGCCGCTCTCGTGCGGAAGGTAGGTCAGGTCGACATCGGCTGCGATCTCGATAAGTCCCGTCACCTGCTCGTCCGTCGAGCCGGCGCTTGCGCCCGCGACGATGACGGCCTCGGGATTGGCGCGCGCATATTCGACCATCTCGGCCAGCGTATCGGCCTCGTGATCGGGGCGGGCGACGACCATGAGCTGGGTCTGGATGAAGATGCCGAGCGGCGTCAGCTTCTCGAACCAGGGATCCTGCGCCTGCACGATCGGGGTCGACATGATCGGCTCGGCGAAGGACACCGCGAGGTTCTCCTCGCCCGGCCTGTCGATCACCCAGTTGGTGCCGATCGCCCAGGCGCCGCCGGGGCGGTTCACGATCACCATCGGAACGTCAATAATCCCCTCTTCGGTGAGGATGCGGGCCATCTGGCGCATCAATACGTCGGCCGTGCCGCCGGCGCCGGACGGAACGCTGATCTCGATCGGGCCGGACGGCGCGCGGGGCTCCTGCGCCGCCGCGCCGGTGGACACGGCAACGACGGCCGCGATCGGCAGGGCGAACCGACGAATGCTGCGGGACCATGAAAGGGGCGTCATCGAATTCCTCCAGGGTGATTGGCAACGATCTCTTGCGGATCGACCCCGGATGATCTCTTGCCGGTATGCCCTGTCAAGTCAGCACACTGGGCTACCCAATTTGCTTCCAGCAGGCTGCGAGGTTCGGAGGCCCCGGACCTGCACACCGTCCAGATGACGAGTAGGGATTTGATGTCTGGCGAAACTGGCGCCGATCGCCAACGTCCGGCATGTGCGCGACCGGCGGGCGGGGCGGCAACATCGCAGTCCGGTCTGCCGCGACCACGCGGGGAAATGACCCAAGGGGCGCGGCCCCGTCGAACTCGGCCAGGGCGGCGAGCGCGCTACGGTCGTGGAAGCGCACGTATCCCTGCCGGACGGTCACGAGGCGTTTTTCCCGCAACCGCCGCAGGACACGATTGAGGTGGATGGCGGTGATGCCCAGGGCGTCGCTCATCAGATACTGGCTCAGCGGGCACGAGAAGCCGTCGGGCGCGGCGCGACCGGCGAGGCTCAGCCGTTCGTGCAGTTCCAGCAGCAGATGGGCCGTTCGCTCTTCCGTACCACGACGGCCGATGTCGACGAGGCGCTCGATGAGCCGGGCCTCGGAACGCGCGATCCATTCAAGGAGCGACGTTGAGATTTCCTGCGATTTGCTGGCCAGATCGATCAGCTTGGCTCTGGAAACGCGCGACAACCTCACGGGCGTCACCGTTTCCACGCTCACGGTCGAAAGTGGCAGGAAAAGCTGATCGAGCCCGACAATGTCGCACGGCACGTGAAAGTCGATGACCTGGCGGCCGCCGTTGGCGAGAAGTCTGTACGAGAACGCCCAGCCGTCGTGAATGACGAACGCGTCCTGGGACACGTCGTGCTCAACGGAGAGCTCGTAATGGGCGGGGAAGAGCCGGACGGCCTCGCACAATTCGTCGAGGCAGGTTTCCATGCGCCGCCGCGGTTCCGGCAGAGGCCGCAGCAATACGGGACGGGACGTTGACACCTGAATGTCCTGCGACCGCAAGAACCGAGAATCCGTGCCCGCCCGACTTGGCTTCCAATCTACTACTCCCGGCGGGTCCGCCCTTGATCCAGAGCAAGGCGGGCCAGGATCATACCGGCTCGGCGCGCCGCCCGGCCGGCGATGGACGCTGTAGAGAAATGACATGAGGATAACCGCGCACGCAGCGGCCGGCCGCCGCCGCAATGCGCCTGGCGGCCGGCACGCCGAAGACAGCTATTTGGCGGCCTTGACCCCGCTCGCCATGTGCTGGCCGTCCTTCGTCTCGAAGGTGACCGTTACCTTCTCGCCGACCTTGAGCTGCGTCATGTCTCCAGTGGCCGGCAGATGGTATATCTGCCCATTGTCCAGCGTGACCGTGTGGGAGGCGGCATCCATCGCCTTGATCGTCCCGGTGGTGTTGGCCGCATAGGCGCCTGCAGCGGCGAGAATGGCGGTCGCCGCGACGACGGGGATCAGATACTTCCGCATCTTTGTCTCCATGATCCGACGGCAGCGGAAGGCTGCCGACCTGATGCCCTCGAGCCCGGTGGGGGATGACACCACGGCGCGCGATCTTGTGCGCTGATCGCGATCAGCACCGGCTGGAAATCGCACGCTGGGACGCGGCGGGAGACCGCTGGACGGGGAGGCCGGCCCCCTGCCGTCACCGGCCTGCCGCGTAGGCCTGCCCGAGGCGCGGGGTGGCCGCGGCGTGGAGGAGGCCGTCGGCATCGCGCAGCGCACCCACGAGGCGGCCGACCGTCCACGCCGGCGCAACCTCAACGTCGTGGCCCCGCGCCCTCAGGTCGTCCAGCACCGCCTCTCCGAAGCTCTCCTCGGCCATGAGATGGCCCGGGCGGCGCGACCGCGGATAGAACGAGCCGGGGAAGTGCGAGGTGTTCGTCATCGGCTGCTCGATGGCCTGCTGCAGCGTCAGCCCGTGATGGACATGGCGCAGGAAAAGCATGATTGCCCACTGCTCCTGCTGATCCCCCCCGGGCGAACCGAACGCCATGTAAGGCTTGCCGTCGCGCAGCGCGAAGGAGGGGGTGAGCGTCGTGCGCGGGCGCTTGCCGGGGGCGAGGCTGCCGGGCAGGCCCGGCTCGAGCCAGAACATCTGCGCGCGGCTGTTCAGCATTATGCCGAGGTCGGGTATGACCGGCGAGGACTGCAGCCAGCCGCCCGACGGCATGGCTGCGATCATGTTGCCCCAGCGGTCGATGACGTCGATGTGGACGGTGTCGCCGCGCCGCGCCGACGGCGAGGCGACATCATCGCGGCCATCGTCGGCTCGGTGCTGGCGGCGCCCGGCTCGGCAACGGCCGACAGCCTGTCGAGGGCGCGCATGACGCGCTCCACCTGATCCTCGTAGCCCTCGACCCGGCCAGGCCGCAATTCGCGCGAGGCCCTGTCCGTGATCAGCTTGCGGCGTTCGGCGGCGTAGGCGTCCGACAGAAGCGCATCCACCGGCACGTCGACGAAGTCCGGGTCGCCGTAATAGATTTCGCGGTCGGCGAAGGCGAGCTTCATCGCCTCCGTGACCGTATGGACGAATTCCGCCCCCGCCGTCGGCATGGATGCCAGATCGAAGTCCTTCAGCAGTGACAGCGTCTGCAGGAACACCGGCCCCTGCCCCCAGGGTCCGATCTTGCAAACGGTGTAGTCGTGATAGTCGTAGGTCAGCGGCGCCTCGTAGGTCGCCCGCCAGTTCGCCATGTCGTCGGCGGTAATGACGCCGCGATGGCGCCGGCCGCTTTCGTCCATGACCTCGCTGGACAACGCGAAACGCTCGACGGCCTCGGCGACGAACCCGCGATAGAAGACGTTCCGGGCCGCCTCGATCTGGCGCTCGCGGTCGCCGCCAGCCGCCTCGGCCTCGTCGAGCAGCCGGGTCCAGGTGGCGGCAAGGCCCGGGTTGCGGAACAGGCGGCCGGCCTGCGGCACGTCTCCGCCGGGCAGATAGACCGCGGCGGTCGTCGGCCACTCCGTCTCGAACAGCGCCCGGTTCTCGGCAATCGTGTCGCAGACGCGGGCGAGGATCGGATGTCCGCCGCCGGCGTAGTGGATCGCCGGCTCGAGCACGTCGCGCAGGCGCATGGTGCCATGGTCACGCAACAGGGACATCCAGGCGTCGAACGAGCCGGGGATGACGGTGGCGAGCAGCCCGTTGCCGGGGATCAGCGTCAGGCCCTCAGAGCGGTAATGCTCGATGGTCGCGCCAGCCGGGGCCGGCGCCTGTCCGCAGATGACCTCGGTCCTGCCGGTCTTCGCCGAATGAAAGATCGCGGGCGCATCGCCCATGGGACCGACGAGATGCGGCTCGACGACCTGAAGCACGAAGGCCGCAGCGACGCAGGCGTCGAAGGCGTTGCCGCCGCGCTCCAGCATCGCCATTCCCGCCGCCGTCCCAAGCCAATGGGTGGACGTGACGACGCCGAAGGTGCCGACGATTTCGGGGCGTGACGTGAGCATTCGCAGCTGCCTCTCTCGTTCCTCGTTCCGGTCGGCCACCTGATAGCACAGGAATCCCCGGGGGAAACCGCCGGCGCCATGCATTCGCGTAGGGGCTGGTGCATGCGATCCCCGTGCTCTAACTCTTCGGGGGCCCCGGATATGGTCCAGTTCATGAGCGACGACATTCCCTTCGACCGCGACTTCGACCCGCCCATCGATATCGTCGTGGAGGTCGCACCGGGCATCCGGCGCATCACCGCCGGCAATCCCAGCCCGTTCACCTTCCGGGGCACCAACACCTACATCGTCGGGTCCGGCGACGTGGCGATCATCGACCCCGGCCCCGTCGACGAGGCCCACCGAGCGGCGATCGAAGCGGCGGTGGACGGGGAGACCGTGTCGGCGATCGTCGTCACCCATACCCATCGCGACCACTCGCCGCTCGCGCGACCGATGGCGTCGAGCCTCGGCGCGACGGTCTACGGGTTCGGTCCGCACCGGCCGGCGCGGCCTCTGCTGGGCCACGAGACCGCGCGGCTGGATGCCGGCGGCGACACGGACTTCGTGCCCGACGTGACGCTCGGCGACGGCGCGAGCGCCGAGGGCGAAGGCTGGCGGCTGACGGCGGTTCACACGCCCGGCCACACCTCCAACCACATCGCGCTTGAACTCGGCGGCAGCGGCATACTGTTCGCCGGCGACCACGTCATGGGCTGGTCGACGACCATCGTCGCGCCGCCCGACGGCAGCATGGCCGACTACATGGCATCGCTCGACCGGCTGATCGCGCGCGACAACCGGCTCTACCTGCCGGGCCATGGCGGGCCGATATCCGAGCCGCGCCGCTACGTCCGCGCGCTGGCGACGCACCGGCGCCAGCGCGAGGCGGCGATCCTGAAGCGCCTGCAGGCCGGTGACCGGACGATTCCCGAGATGGTGACGCGCATCTACAAGGGTCTCGATCCGCGCCTGACGCGGGCCGCCGGCCTTTCGGTGCTCGCGCACCTGGAAGACATGGCGGCGCGCGGCATTGTCGCCTGCGACGGCGAGCCGGCGCCCGACGCTGTCTTCCGGCCCGCCTGATCAGCCGGTCTCGCCGACCGTCCCCTCGGCCGGTTCGGGCGGCGAATCCAGGCGGCGCTGGAGGTCGGTCAGGAAGCGGTAGATGCGGTCGGCGTTCGCCCCGAAATCGTGACGGCCGAACCGGGACGCGGAGCGCATGTCGATGCGCGTCTGCTCGGGCCCGCGCCCCTCAATCCGGATCGCCACGTCGTCCTCGAATCCGAAGATCAGTGTCCGCGCGACCGCCTCGATGCGGCCCGGGCCGTCAAAGGCAGGGGCCTCCGACAGAAGCTCGCGCCAGCCGCGCTCGCCCACCAGCGCCTGCGCGGCCGTGAAGACGTCGTCGGCGGGATAGCCGAGGAAGAAGGGTGCGATCTCGGGATAGGCCGCGGACTGCGCCCGGGCGGCATCTATGCCGGGATACTCGGCGGAATTCGCATCTTCGGGCCTGTCCCAGACTTCCATCATGAACGGTGGCGGGGATTGCCAGTCGGTGGTGACGTCGTGAATTCGGCGGCAGGGTCGCCAGCGACGTCAGGAGCCACGTCGGCCATACGAGGATCGCCGCCGAAACCACCAGACCGATCAGAGCGTGCCGGGTACCCCGGTCGCCGCGCCGCCAGATCAGCGTCAGCGCGATAACGCCCAGGACGGCGGCGGCCAGCGCAAGTGACAGCCCGATGCCGAGCAGGAACAGCGTCGTCGCCGTATCCAGGCCGCCGAAGCGATGCAGCAGCGCGGTGATGACGATCACCGGCACGGCGAACACGGCGAGCCGCCGGCTCCAGCGCGCCTGCGCGGAGTGTCGTTCGGGGATCCGGATCATCGTGGTCTGAACGTCCCCTATTCGGCGGCGTCGGCCGTCGGCAGCCGATAGTCGCGGAACTGCTCGCGCAGCGCCGTCTTCTGGATCTTCCCCGTCGCGGTGTGGGGGATTTCCTCCACGAAGACCACGTCGTCGGGCAGCCACCACCGGGCGACCTTGCCCTCGATGAAGGACAGGATGTCCTGCCCGGTCGGCGACCGGCCCTCGCGCGGCACGATCACGAGAAGCGGGCGTTCGTCCCATTTGGGGTGCGCGACGCCGATCACGGCGGCCTCGGCGACATCGGGATGGCCCACCGCGACGTTCTCGAGCTCGATGGAGGAAATCCATTCGCCGCCGGACTTGATGACGTCCTTCGAGCGGTCGGTGATGTGCATGTAGCCGTGTGGATCCAGCGTGGCGACGTCGCCGGTGTCGAAGAAGCCGTCGTCGTCGAGGATCGGCCCGCCGTCGCCACGGAAATATTCCCGCGCGACGGCCGGCCCGCGCACCTTGAGCCGGCCGAAGGTGCGCCCGTCCCACGGCTGGTCGCGGCCCTCGTCGTCGGTGATCTTCATCTCGACGGTGAAGGGCGGATGGCCCTGCTTCTCCTGCAGGTCGAGCTTCGCATCGCCTTCCAGACGGGCGTATTCCGGCTTGATCGAGCAGAACGAGCCGAGCGGGCTCATCTCGGTCATGCCCCAGGCGTGGGCGACGTCCACGCCGTAGTTTTCCTGGAACGCCTTCGTCATGGCGCGCGGGCAGGCCGAGCCGCCGATGACGACGCGATCGAGATGGGGCAGCGCGGCGCCGGTCTCCTCCAGATGGCGCAGAAGCATCAGCCAGACCGTCGGCACGGCGGCGGTGAAGGTGACGCGCTCGGTGTCGAGGAGCTCGTGGATCGCCGCGCCGTCCATCCGCGCTCCGGGCATCACCATGGTCGCGCCCGCCATCGGCGCGGAGAAGGCGAGCGACCATCCGTTGGCATGGAACATCGGGACCACGGGCATGACGCGGTCGCGCGAGGACAGCCCCAGCATGTCGGGCGCCAGCATCGTCATGGAATGCAGCACGTTCGAGCGGTGGGAGTAGACCACGCCCTTCGGATTGCCGGTCGTGCCCGACGTGTAGCACATGCCGGCGGCGGTGTTCTCGTCGAACGACTTCCAGGCGAAATCGCCGTCGACGGCGCCGATCCAGTCCTCGTAGGCGACGACGTTCGGCAGCGACGTTTCCGGCAGGTGCGCGGCGTCGGTCAGGACGATCACCTTCTCGACTGTGGCCAGCCTGTCGGCGATGCCCTCCAGGAGCGGCAGGAAGGTCAGATCCGTGACGAGCACGCGGTCGTCGGCGTGGTCGATAATCCAGGCGATCTGGTCGGGAAACAGCCGGGGATTGACCGTGTGGTAGACCGCGCCGACGCCGAGGATGCCGTACCAGACCTCCAGATGCCGCCAGGTGTTCCAGGCAAGGGTCGCCACGCGGTCGCCGAGGCCGACACCGTCGCGCTCCAGAGCCTGCGCGACCTTCAGCGCGCGGGTTCGCACCTCGGCGTATGTCGTGCGGTGGATCGGCCCCTCGACCGAGCGCGACACGACCTCGCGCCCGCCGTGACAGGCGGCCGCGTGATCGATGATGCGGTGGCACAGAAGCGGCCAGTCCTGCATCAGCCCGAGCATGGAGAACGTTCCCTCGCCTGATGGTCGTATCCGGGGAGGCGGAGATTACAGCGCCGGCCCAATCGGCCAATGGGCCGTGACAGCCGCGGGCGGGCACTCTCCCGAACTCAAGCATCAGATGTTATCCTTCCCCTCAGGTCAGATTCGCGGGGGCGACGACGATGACGCAGAATCCGGTGGAACAGGCGACGGACGCGTTCACGGGGAAGGATCCGGCGAAGACCGCGATCCTTATCTACATCCTCTATCTCGTCGGGCTGGTCATCCCGATCCTCCCGATCGTCGCCGTGGTGCTCGCCTACATGTACCGCAAGGACATGACGGGCTGGCTGGCCTCCCACAACGTCTACCAGATCCGCACCTTCTGGATCGGCCTCGTCTACAGCATACTGGCGGCGCTCCTTATGCTCCTTCTGATCGGATGGCTGGTCTATATCGGCATCCTGATCTGGCTGATCGTGCGCTGCGTGAAGGGGCTGCAGGCGGCCGGACGACACGAAGCGATCGCCGATCCGCGGTCGTGGATGTTCTGAACAACCGGCATCCTGCCGAAAAAATGCCGTTTTTCACCTAACATGCTGGCAACGGATGGGGTTCGCCCGCTTCGGGCGCATGGGGCAGGAGGAGTATCACCGTGTCTCACGCCGCGTTGTCGGAAGCCGTTCGCCAGGTCGTCGCCCATGCCGGCCACCACGAAGACATCCACGAAATCGTAGACCGTGCCCGCACGGCCTTCGTCGAGGCCGAAGGCATCAGCCTGTTCGGTCTCGAGACCCCGCATCCCGATTTCGGCTCGGTCCACTGGATCGTGGGACAGGACGGCAGCGAGGCCGACGGCTACCTCGTGCTCGCCATCGGCGACCATTCCGACACCGACAGCCGGCCTCTCTTCGCGGCCTCCGCAGACGATCTCGCAGACGCCCTGCGCCAGCTCGCCGACTATTGCGGCGGGCTGACGGAAGGCGAGCAGACGGTGGGCACCGCCTGAGCCGGGCGACTTACCGGCCCGGCCGGGGTTCGATCGGCAGGCGTCGGTCGAACCCCAGCACGCCTTCGAGCCACTTCGCGCCTGCCAGCAGCCGGCCCTCGCCGCGCGGACGGGCGACGAGCTGCAGGCCCACAGGCAGCTCCTCCTTCGTGAAGCCGGCGGGAATCGAGATCGCCGGGGACCCGGTCAGCGTGATCGCGTAGGCGATCGCCAGCCACTCGATGTAGTTGTCGAATTTTTTCCCCGCGCATTCGGCCACGTAGCGATCCGTCACCGGATAGGGCGCGACGATGGTCGCCGGGGTGAGGAGCAGGTCGAATTCCTCGAAGAAGGCGAGCATCCGCTTGTGAAGCGCGGCGCGCTGGACTTGCGCCCTGGCGATGTCGGCGCAGGTCAGCGCCAGCCCCTTCTCGATGTTCCAGATGACCTCCGGCTTGAGCTTGTCGCGATGGGTCTCGATCAGCGACTTGTAGCCGACCGCGAAGTTGACGGCCCTCAGGGTCTGGAAGCACTCGTGCGCCTCCGACATGTCGGGATGGGCCTCGACGACCTCGACGCCGGCCTCCTCGAAGCGACGCGCGGCCGCCGCGCAGATCCCCGCGACCTCCGGATCGACCGGCGTGATGCCGAGATCGGGGCTCCAGGCGACGCGCCTGGGCATCCAGCCGGAGCGGGCGGCGGCGAGGAACGAGTTGCCGTCATAGGGCAGCGAGAGGGGATCGCGGTGATCCTCGCCGACCATCGCGTCGAAGACGAGCGCCAGGTCCTCGACGTTGCGCGCCATCGGACCCTCGACGGCCAGCGTCTGGTCGATGGGCGGGGTCGGGCTGGCGGCGACGCGGCCCGGCGAGGCGCGCATGCCGACGATGCCGCAGAAGCTGGCGGGGTTCCTGAGCGAGCCGCCGAGATCGGAGCCGTGGCCGAGCCAGGCGGTGCCGGTGGCCAGCGCCACCGCCGCGCCGCCCGAGGAGCCGGCGGCCGAGCGCGAGGTGTTCCACGGGTTGACGGTGGCGCCGAAGACCTCGTTGAAGGTGTTGGCGCCGGCGCCGAACTCCGGCGTGTTGGAGCGGGCGTAGACGATGCCGCCCGCGCGCTCGAGTTTCTCCACCAGGATGTCGGAGGTCGCGGGAATGTTGCCGGCGAAGATCGGCGAGCCGCGGGTCGACGCGACGCCGGCAACGTCGATCAGGTCCTTGATCGGCACGGGGATGCCGGCGAGCAGGCCGCGCTCGGCGACGGGGCGCTGCATCAGCTTGCGGGCATGGTCGCGGGCGCGGTCGAAGCACAGCGTGGGGAGCGCGTTGACGTCGCCGTCGACCTCCGCGATCCGCGCCTCCAGCGCGTCGAGAAGATCGAGCGGCGTGACCTCGCCCTTCAGCAGGAGGTCGCGCACGGCGTTGGCCGTCAGGCGGATGAGCGAGGTGTCGGCGGGCATCTGGGCTCTCGGGAGGTTGGGCAGAGGGAAAGGACGCGCAGTCTCGTACGCCGCCCGGCCCCCGGCAAGGCCGACATGTGGTGCGCTGCGGCATGGCACCTTTGACTTTCCGCGCGAACGCGATCAGATGGCGGGCAGTTTCCGCGAACTTCCGGAGTGCCTCCCATGCCCCTCAGCAATCTCGCCGTCCGCGACATCGAGACGGTGCTTCATCCCTATACCAACCTCGCCAAGCACCGCGAGACGGGCCCGCTGGTGCTCGAGCGCGGCAAGGGGGTGATGGTCTACGACACGGCCGGCAAGGAATATATCGAGGGGCTGTCGGGTCTGTGGTGCACCTCGCTCGGCTACGGCAACGAGGAACTGATCGAGGCGGCCACCGAGCAGATGCGGAGGCTGTCGTTCTCGCACCTGTTCGGCGGCAAGAGCCACGACCCGGGCATCGCGCTGGCGGAGAAGCTGAAGGAGATCGCGCCGGCGGAAATCTCCAAGGTGTTCTTCGTCGCGTCGGGATCGGAGGCCAACGACACCCAGGTCAAGCTGATCTGGTACTACAACAACGCGCTCGGCCGGCCGGCCAAGAAGAAGATCATCTCGCGGATGCGCGGCTATCACGGCGTGACCATTGCGTCGGCGAGCCTCACCGGCCTGCCGCTCAACCACGCCGATTTCGACCTGCCGATCGCCAACGTCCTGCACACCGACTGCCCGCATCCCTACCGCGACATGCATCCCGGCGAGAGCGAGGAGGAGTATGCCAGCCGCCTGGCCGACAGCCTCGATGCGCTCATCCAGCGCGAGGGACCGGACACGGTCGCCGCATTCATCGCCGAGCCGGTGATGGGCGCGGGGGGCGTGATCATCCCGCCGAAGACATACTTCCAGAAGGTGCGTGCCGTCCTCGACAAGTACGACGTGCTCTACATCGACGACGAGGTGATCTGCGGCTTCGGACGGCTCGGCAAGGCGTTCGGGGCAGAGGCGCTGGGCATCGAGCCCGATACGATCTCGGTCGCCAAGGCGCTGTCGTCGGCGTACCAGCCGATCGGCGCGGTGATGATCCCCGAGCGCATGTACGAGGCGATGATCGACGAGAGCCGCAAGCTCGGCGCCTTCGGCCACGGCTTCACCTATTCCGGCCACCCGGTCGCCGCCGCCGTAGCGCTCAAGACGATCGAGATCTACGAGCGCGACCGCGTGTTCGAGGCCGTGGCGGCGAAGGCGCCGAAGTTCCAGGGCCGCATCGCCGCGCTCGCCGACCATCCGCTCGTCGGCGAGGCGCGCGGAATGGGCCTGATCGGGGCGCTCGAGATCGTCGCCGACAAGGGCTCGAAAGCGCTCCTTCGATGCAAAGGCCGGCGTCGCGGCGAAGATCGTCGCACTCGCCGAGAGCCATGGCCTCATCGTACGCGCGATCTTCGGCAACGTCGTCGCGCTCTGCCCGCCGCTGATCATCTCCGACGGCGAGATCGACGAGATGTTCGACCGCCTCGGACGCGCCCTCGACGAGGCGGAGGCCTGGGTGTCGAAGGAGAGCCTGCGCGGCTGACGACACCCCCGCCCCTGTGACCGGAATCGCACAGCCGCTAGTCAAAATGTCGCGGAAGAAGGCAGTTTACTGCCCGTTAACTTGGCCATGGCGTCGTATTTTCGGCAATCCTGTCGAATAAACGACAGTCATGGCCGCAATGGCGCTCGCAGGCGCCATGCATTTGACATAGTCTCGGAAGATTAGCGCGGCCCCGAGACAAGGCACCGCGACCGGAGTTGAAAGTGATGCCGCACACGCATATCGAACACGTCGCCCGACCGCGTCGGGCCGAACAGCAGCAGGACAGCCGCTGGGCCGGAATCGGCATCAACGCCGTCGCCGCCGCATCGATCTGCCGCAAGGGCGAGGACCGCCCGCGTCAGGCGAACGAACAGCCCGCGCGCCGCTACGCCGAGGACTACGCGACCGACTGACCGGTCGCGGGCGGCCCGCGCCGCACCGGAGCGAACTGTCTCTCAGACGTGCTGGCCGCCGTTGATGGCGATCTCGGCCCCGTTCACATAGGACGAGGTGTCCGAGCACAGCACGTAGATGATCTTCGCCACCTCCTCGGGCGTGCCGAGCCGGCGCATCGGGATCTGCTCCACGAGCTTCTCGGTGCCCGGCGACAGGATCGCCGTGTCGATCTCGCCCGGGGCGATGGCGTTGACGCGGACGCCGAGCGGACCGAAGTCGTGGGCCATCTCGCGGGTGAGCGCGGCGAGCGCGGCCTTGGAGGTTGCGTAGGCCGCTCCGGCGAAGGGATGGACCCTACCGCCGGCGATCGAGGTCACGTTGACCACCGCGCCGTGCGCCTCCTTGAGCTCCTCGACGAGGCCGCGGGCGAGCAGGATCGGCGCGAAGAAATTCACCCGGAACACGGTCATCCAGTCCCGCGCGTCGGTATCGACCGCGCCGAGGCGCGCGCCGTCCGGCCCTTTGGGCGAGATGGCGGCGTTGTTGACGAGCGCGTTCAGCCTAGAGCCGTCGGATTTCAGCCGCTCGCGCATCTCGGCTATCGCCGCGACCGTCGAATCGAGATCGGACAGGTCGACCTGGATGTGGTCCTCCGGCCCTGCCTCCCACGGGCAGTCCTCCGGGAAGGCGTGCCGCGAGCAGGTGATGACGCGCCAGCCGGCCGACGAGAATCGCTTCACGGTCGCGTGGCCGATGCCGCGGCTCGCGCCGGTCAGGATCAGCGTCTTGCGGGGGTCGTTCGAGACGGACATCGGGGCTCCGGGCCGGGGGTCAGGGATAGAGGCGCGTCGTCGACCAGCCGTCCTGCCCCGGGTCGCGGCGGAAGACGAGACGGTCGTGCAGGCGGAAGGGCCGGTCGCGCCAGAACTCCATCTCGACCGGCAATATGCGAAAACCCGACCAGTGGGGCGGGCGCGGAATGTCGCCGACGGCGTATTTGGCCGTGTAGAGGGCGACCGACTTCTCCAGCGCGAGGCGGCTCTCCAGCGGGCGCGACTGCGTCGAGGCCCAGGCGCCGATGCGGCTGCCGCGCGGGCGCGAGGCGTAATAGGCGTCGGCTTCCTCGTCGCTCACCGTCTCCACCTCGCCGCGCACCCTGACCTGCCGACGCAGGCTCTTCCAGTGGAAGCACATCGCCGCCTTGCGGGCGGCCAGGAGTTCGCGGCCCTTGGCGCTCTCGTAGTTGGTGTAGAAGACGAAGCCGCGCCGGTCGACGCCCTTCAGGAGCACCATGCGCACGTTGGGCAGGCCGTCCGGATCGACTGTCGCCAGCGCGACCGCCGTCGGGTCGTTCAGCTCGCTCGCCTCGGCATCCGCCAGCCAGGTCTCGAACAGCGCGAACGGGTCCCCGGCGGCGTCCAGGTCACCGGATGTTAACTCTCGTTCGGCTAAATCCGTCATCGGAGACTTCTCCCGCTCCGGCGCGTATTGGCCGGCTGCGTTCACGAGTGCCACCGCAAAGCGATGTCGACACAGAGCATATATCGGAGCACGGGCGGCTTGACGAGGTGGGCGCGCATCGCGGCCGCCGCGATCCTTGCCCTAGCCGCGGCGGGATGCGCGCTGCCGGTGTCGATCCCGCTCGGGCCGATCGCCGGGCTGACGGGGGGCGCGGCGAGCGACGACGACGAGATCGTGACGGGCTCCGTCGGCCCCGCCGTCGAGGACGGTGGAATCTCCGAACGTGTGGGCCAGGGCGCGTGGCCTTCACTGAGGGCCGCCGTCGCCCGCGCCGTCGAACGCGGCGAGGACGGCCAGACCTTCCCCTGGAAGAGCGAGCGCGAGGAACTCGCCGGCACGGTGACGCCGGTGACCGCCTATTTCGGGGAGACCGGCGCGGTGTGCCGGCGGCTCGCCATCACCGCGGCGCGCACCAGCGACCTCTCGGACGTCTTCCACGCCGAGGCGTGCCGGCTGGAAAGCGGCCGGTGGAGCGTCGGGCCGGGCACAGGCGAGGCGTGACGCGGGCCTTGCACAGGCCCCTACAAAGCCCACATGAAGGCGGGTATCCTGTGCCACGCCACCGCGTGACCAGCCACATCGAATTGGAACGATGAGCCGCGATCCGTATCAGGTGCTCGGCGTGTCGCGCTCGGCCAGCGACGCCGAGATCAAGAAGGCCTACCGCAAGCTCGCCAAGACCTGGCATCCCGACACGAACAAGGATCCCAAGGCCAAGGAGCGCTTCGCGGAGGCGACATCCGCCTACGACCTGTTGTCCGACAAGGACAAGCGGGGCAAGTTCGACCGCGGAGAGATCGACGCCGACGGCAATCCCCGCTTTTCCGGTTTCGAAGGCTTCGGCGGCGCGCGCCCGGGAGGCGGCGCCTACCGGGAGGCGCCCGGCGGCATGCGGTGGAGCTTCAGCCGCGGCGGATCGGGAGCCGCCGGCGACTTCGATCCGGAGGACATCATCAGCGACCTGTTCGGCGGCGGCGGTTTCGGCGGCACCCGGACCCGCAGGCGCGCGGGCGCGCGCGGCGCCGACGTGGCGCTGTCGCTGGAGATCGACCTCGCCGACGCCGCGAACGGCGCGACCAAGCGCGTTCGGTTGCCGAGCGGCAAGGAACTCGACCTCAAGATCCCCGCCGGCATCGAGAGCGGAAAGCAGATCAGGCTGAAGGGCCAGGGCGACGCCGGCCTCGGCGGCGGCGCGGCCGGCGACGCGCTGGTAACCGTCACGGTCCGCCCTCACCCCCATTTCACGATCGAAGGCCACGACCTGCGCCACGAACTCGCCGTGCCCCTGGCCGACGCCGTTCTGGGCGCGACGCTGCGCGTGCCGACGCTGAAGAGCGCGGTCGACCTGAAAATCCCGGCCTGGTCGAATTCCGGGCGCACGCTCAGGCTCAAGGGCAAGGGCCTTGCAAAGCCCGGCGGCGGGCATGGCGACCTTCTCGTCAGCCTGAAGATCGTGCTCCCCGAGACGCCCGACCCGGAGCTCGAAGCCCTGATGCGCAAGCGGCGCGACGGGTAAAGGCCCCTTCCCATCGTCATCCCGGCCGGCGGGACGCAAGGGAGCCGTCGGAGAGTCGGTTCCTTTCCGCCACGCGCCCGCCCCGCCTTGCGGCCCTCCTCCCCCTGTGCCATAGGGAAAAGGACCATTCCGGCTGCCAGAATAGAGGCTCGACATGACCGAAACCCGCGGGTTGATGCAGGGAAAACGCGGGCTGGTGATGGGAGTCGCAAATAACAAATCCATCGCGTGGGGCATCGCCAAGGCCTGCGCGGACGCCGGTGCCGAACTTGCGCTGACCTACCAGGGCGACGCCTTCAAGAAGCGGGTCGAGCCTCTCGCGGCCGATCTCGGCGCCATCGTCGCCGGGCACTGCGACGTGACCGACGAGGCTTCGCTCGACGCGGTGTTCGAGGCCTGCGAGAAGCAGTGGGGCGGGCTCGACTTCGTCGTCCACGCCATCGCGTTCTCCGACAAGGAGCAGCTCGACGGGCGCTACGTCGACACCACCGCCGACAACTTCAACAAGACGATGTTCATCTCCTGCTATTCGCTGACGGCGGTCGCCCAGCGGGCGGAGAAGCTGATGACGAACGGCGGCTCGATCCTGACGCTGACCTATTACGGCGCCGAAAAGGTGATGCCGCACTACAACGTCATGGGCGTGGCCAAGGCGGCGCTCGAGGCCAGCGTGCGCTATCTCGCCGTCGACCTCGGCGGCAAGGGCATCCGCGTCAACGCGATCTCGGCGGGGCCGATCAAGACGCTGGCGGCGTCCGGCATCGGCGACTTCCGCTACATCCTCAAGTGGAACGAGTACAACGCGCCGCTGAAGCGCACGGTGAGCACCGAGGAGGTTGGCCAGTCGGCGCTCTACCTGCTCTCCGACATGGGACGGGCGGTGACCGGCGAGGTGCACCACGTCGATTCCGGCTACCACGTCGTCGGCATGAAGGCGGTGGACGCGCCCGACATTTCCGTCGTCAAGGACGAGACCTGATGGCCGTCAACCGGGCCGCACGCCTCGCGCAGCGTCCCGTGGGGATGGTGAAGCGCGAGGACTTCGAGATCGTCGACGAGCCGGTCGCCGAACCCGAGGACGGCGAGTTCCGCGTCCGCGTCGAGTACGTCTCGCTCGACCCGGCCATGCGCGGCTGGATCAATCCGGCGAAGTCCTACGTCGCCCCGGTCGCCATCGGCGCGACGATGCGGGCCTATTCGGCCGGGCACGTGGAGGCCTCCCGCCATCCCGACTTCAAGGTCGGTGATGCCGTGGCGGGCCTGTTCGGGGTGCAGACGCACGCGATCTCGACCGGCCGCGGCGAGGTCGTGAAGGTCGACACCGGCCTCGCGCCGCTCGAGCGCTGGATCGGCGGGCTCGGCATGCCGGGCCGCACGGCCTATTTCGGGCTCCTCGACGTGGCGCGGCCGAAGGAGGGCGAGACGGTCGTCGTATCTGCGGCCGCCGGCGCGGTCGGCTCGATCGTCGGCCAGATCGCGAAGATCCACGGCTGCCGGGCGGTGGGAATCGCCGGCGGCGAGGAGAAATGCGCCCACGTCACCGGCACGCTCGGATTCGACGCCTGCGTCGATTACAAGGCCGGTAACCTCGCGACCGATCTGGAGGCCGCCTGCCCGGACGGGATCAACGTCCATTACGAGAACGTCGGCGGCGACATCCTCGACGCGGTGCTGCCGCGCATGAACCGCTTCGGGCGGATCGCGGTCTGCGGGCTGATCTCGGCCTACAACGCCACCGAGCCGCCGCCGGGGCCGAGGAACTTCCGCTCGATCCTCGTCAACCGGCTCACGGTGCAGGGCCTGATCGTCTTCGACTTCGCCGACCGCTACGACGAAGCGACGTGGCAACTCGGCGAGTGGCATGCGGACGGCAGGCTGAAGATGTTCGAGGACGTGCGCGACGGTGGCGTCGACGCGTTCCCGGACGTGCTGAACGAGCTCTATACCGGCGGCAACTTCGGCAAGCTCGTCCTCAGGGTGTGACCACGCGGCCCTTGCAAATCGCGGCGAAGCGGCATCGATAGGGTGAACCATTCACCCGCCCCCGGACCGACCGTGAACGGACCCGCCCACATGCGCCTCGACCACACGCTGATCTACGTCCGCCATGGCCAGACCGACTGGAACGCCGAATTCCGGCTGCAGGGCCAGCGCGACATCCCGCTGAACGAGCGCGGGCGCGGCCAGGCGAAGCGCAACGGCCTGGCGCTCGCCGACTGGCTCGCCCACGAGCGGCGCAAGGCGACGGAGTTCGACTGGGTGGCGAGCCCGCTCTCCCGCGCGACCGAGACGATGGAACTGATGCGCGGCGCCATGGGCCTCGATCCCGGCGGCTACCGCACCGAGCCGGCGCTGAAGGAGGTGAGCTTCGGCGACTGGGAGGGCTTCACGCTCAACGAACTCGCCTCCCGCGACCGGGCCGGCCACGATGCGCGGCTGTTCGACAAGTGGGGCTTCGTGCCGCCCGGCGGAGAGAGCTACGCCATGCTGTCGGAGCGCATCGGCGGCTGGCTGAAGACCATCGACCGCGACACCGTCTGCGTCGCCCACGGCGCGGTGCAGCGCGTTCTGCGCCGGCTGCTGGAGGACCTCAGCGAGGAGGACGCGCCTGCGCTCGACGTGCCGCAGGACCGCGTCTACGTCTGGCGCGGACGGGAGCCCGCCTGGGTCTGAGCGCCTCCGTCGCGTTCGCCACCCCGCTCGCCGACCCGGATTCACGGACCGACCGCCTTGACCCGCGAATAATATGTCGATATCTCTCGACACATGGACATGATGCGTTCCGTCGAGGCGCTCGACGCGCTGGCCCAGCCGACGCGCCTTGAGGCGTTCCGTCTTCTTGTGGCGAACGAGCCCGAGGGGCTGCCGGCCGGCCGCGTCGCCGCCGCCCTCGACGTGCCCCACAACACCATGTCCACGCATCTCGCCGTCCTGTCGCGCGCCGGCCTCGTTCGCTCGCGGCGGGAGGGCCGCTCCATCGTGTTCCGCGCAGACCTCGAAACGACGCGCGACCTGATCACCTTCATCCTCCGCGACTGCTGCGGCGGCCGGTCCGAGATCTGCGGCCCGCTGGCCATCGATCTCGCCGCCTGCTGCCAGCCGCTCCCCGATCCGGAGTCCACGACATGACCGTGACCATCTTCCACAATCCCGCCTGCGGCACCTCGCGCAACGCGCTGGCGATGATCCGCAACGCCGGTATCGAGCCGACAGTGATCGAGTACCTGAAGACGCCGCCTGCCCGCGACAACCTGAAGGACATGATCGCGAAGGCCGGCCTCACCGTCCGCGCGGCGCTGCGCGAGAAAGGCACGCCCTATGCCGACCTCGGCCTGGGCGATCCTTCGCTCACCGACGACCAGCTCCTGGATGCGATGGAAGCCCACCCGATCCTGATCAACCGGCCCTTCGTCGTGACGCCGCTCGGGGTGCGTCTGTGCCGGCCCTCGGAGGTCGTCCTCGACATCCTGCCCGCGCCGCAGCAGGGCGCCTTCGCCAAGGAGGACGGCGAGCAGGTGGTCGACGCGGGAGGACGGCGTGCCTGATCTTCCGAACGTTCTCGCCGACGCCCTGGATATCCCCGAAGCCAAGGCGTTGCGCCCGCCGTTCTCGACACACGCGCCGCGCATCCTGCTGCTCTACGGCTCGCTGCGCCCGCGGTCCTACAGCCGCTTCCTGACGCAGGAGGCCGCGCGTCTCCTGGATCATTTCGGAGCCGAGACGCGGATCTACGATCCGGCCGGCCTGCCGCTTCCCGACGGCGCGCCCGCCGATCATCCCAAGGTCGCCGAGCTGCGCGAATTGTCGCAATGGTCGGAGGGGCAGGTCTGGTGCAGCCCGGAGCGCCACGGCGCCATGAGCGGCGTGCTGAAGTCGCAGATCGACTGGGTACCGCTCTCGATCGGGGGGCATCAGGCCGACGCAGGGACGCACGCTGGCGCTGATGCAGGTCTGTGGCGGCTCGCAGTCCTTCAACGCGCTCAACCAGATGCGCGTGCTCGGCCGCTGGATGCGGATGATCACCATCCCCAACCAGTCGTCCGTCGCCAAGGCCTACAACGAATTCGACGAAGCCGGCCGCATGAAGCCCTCATCCTATTACGACCGCGTCGTCGACGTGATGGAGGAACTGGTCAAGTTCACGCTGTTGACGCGCGACATCTCCGGCCATCTCACCGACCGCTACTCAGAGCGCAAGGAGGAGGCGGCGCGGGTGCAGCAGCGGATGAAGCTCGACGCGATCTAGCCCCGCTCACACGGCGATGTGAAGCATCCGGTAATCCGGCGGGTGCTAGAGATGGACGCAGCGAATCGCGCGAGACCGGGGCCACGGGCGGATTCGCAAGGCGACAACCGCGAGTGACAGAGCAGCCGCCCGGCCATGCAGCCCGAACCTTCCTCCCGTCCCGGGGCCCCCCTTCCGCGCCGCGCGCGCCAGACCGTCACGCTTACGGCCGTCCTCCTGCTCGGCGCGGCGACACTCGGCGTGCAGACGGTGCCGGAGCTCGTGCTGTTCCACGACCGGCTCCTGACCAACCTTCTGGAGGTCGAGACGCGGGTCGAGTTGCGCCCGGTCGATATCGCCACCGACGACGGCCTCGCGCTGCGCTCGTGGTACCATGCCCCTCAGCCCGGCAAGCCCGTGGTCGTCTATTTCCCCGGCCGGCGCGGCGACATCGTCGAGCGGCCGACCCATCTCCTCGATCTCGCCGACCAGGGCTACGGGCTGATGCTGGCCGGCTATCGCGGCTATGGCGGCAATCCCGGACAACCGAGCGAGCGGCGGCTCTACGCCGACGCCTCGGCGCTCCTGTTGCGCATCACGGCGAACCACCTCGCGCCCGACGGCATCGTGCTCTACGGCTATTCGATGGGCACCGGCATCGCGAGCCACCTCGCCGCCACCGAGCCCTCGCGCGGCCTCATCCTGGAGGCGCCGTTCACGTCGTTCGTCGACGTCGTCCACCTGAACGCGCGGCAGTTCCCCAAATGGCTCCTGCGCACGCGCTTCGACACGCGGGCGCGCTTTTCCAAGATCCACGTGCCGATCCTGCTGCTCGCCGGCCAGGAGGACCGCATCACGCCGCCCGCCTTCGCCGAACAGCTCGCCACCGAGAACGCCGGCTTCTCCTCGCTGCACGTCTTTCCCGAGGCGACGCACGACACCATGATGCAGCACGGCGCCTGGGAAACGCTGGTGACGTTCCTCGACCGGCTGGAGTGAGGCCGGGAGCCTGGCCTCCCGCCTTGCCGCCGGTCGCGATACGCGCCCCATCCTCCGCTCATTCCGGCGCAGGCCGAACTCCAGAGCAGAGACTGCGGCAAGCCGAGTGATCGAGCTGGGTCCCGGCCTTCGCCGGGACGAGCGGACGGACTACGTGCCCGGAAGCGGCTTCGGTTTCATCACTAGAATCTTCCGCCCCCCGCCCTGCCAGGGAATGCCGAGTTCGCGTTCGACCACGTCGATCACGCTGATGCCGTGATACTCGGCCAGGATCATTTCGGTGGTCGTCAGGATATGGCCGGCCACGGCCGGACGCCGGCCATCGGCTGTCCGCACATTGTAGCTCCACGACAGCAGTTCCCGGAGGACGGGAAGCGCCAGTTCCGGCGCCCAGTCGAAGACGCGCGCGGCGCCGCTGAGCCGCACCAGCGGCATTTCGTGGCCAAGCAACGCCTCGAAGGCCGCCCGGCCCTCCGCGCCCCGGTCGAGAATCTGCGCGATGACCTTCTCGCGCTGCCTCGCGCATTTATTTTGATCGCCCGTATCGAGCTTCTCGATCGCCTCGCCCTCGGCCGCCTTGAGCTGGATGAGGCGATCGACGAGGTCCGGCAGCGGCTTCGGCTTCATCGCTAAATCTTCCGCCCTCCGCCCTGCCAGGGAATGCCGAGTTCGCGTTCAAGGATCTCGCTCACGCTGATGCCGTAATACTCGGCGAGCATAACCTCTGCTCCTATCAGGACGTGGGATGCTACCTCCGAGCTTTGACCCTGGTCCTGGGCTTCGTTCGCAAAGTGCGCCCATGACAAAAGCTCGCGGAGGACGGGAAGTGTCAGTTCCGGTCCCCATGTGCGGACGGAGGCGACGGCGCTCATGCGAACCAGGCGTAACTCGTGGCTCATCAGCGATTCCATGGCCGCCCGACCCTCCGCACCCTTCTTCAGAATTTCCTTGATCGTGGCATCCCTCTTTCGGGCCCATCGGTTTTGCGTGAGCGTGTCGAGCGCCTCGATGGCTTCGGCTTCGGAGCGTTTGATTTCGACCAATCGCGCAACGAGGTCCGGCAGCGGTTTCGGCTTCATCGCCCGTGCGCGCCCTCCGCCCCTCATCCGCCTTGTCCGACAACTTGGGGGACGACTTCATGAATCTGAATTCGATGATGCTGCGACAGCAGAACCTTGCAATCGAACAGTATCATGGCCGCCGTGCGTGAGCGCCGACCGTGAGCGCCACGTTCCGCAATGGCCCAGCGCAACAGATCCTCCAGGACCGGCACGGCACGTTCAGGCGCCCATCGCATGACCGTTGCCGCCGCAGTCGCCTGTGCGAGCGGGAGGTCATGCGACATCAGCGCCTCCATTTTGTCGCGTCCCGAAGCACCCAGGCCCACCAGTTCGTCAACGAGTGCATCGCGCCGGTCGCTGGCACGGTTCTGAGCCGGGGTGTCGGCCAGCTCGAAGGCCCGGACTTCCTCATTGAGAACGCCAATCAATTGTCTGCTGAGATTTTCTTCCGAGGTATTTACTTTATTCATCACTCACTCCCGTCAGTTCCTCAAGGAGCGCTCGTCCATAATCATATTGGAACTCAAATGGCTTAGGACGCAGCCATTGTCTTATAGTTAGACCTTCAGTATATGGTCTTTTTGAACTCATCGCAGCATTAATCTTGAAATGCAGGTCAATCCTAAGTTCAATTATGTTGTCTGTTGAGTGGATCATCTCAACAGGGAATCTCGTTCCGGCCAGATTCTGCTCCACGATATGATGCCATTGATAGCCGGACGCGGCATTCCCGAGGTATGACCGCAACTCTCGAAAGCTCCGGAATCTAACGACTCGTGCTGAGGTCTTCTCAAGCTCGGCGGGCCAATGCGCCTTGTTTCCTCGTCGAAATCTCCGTCGGTTGGAAATTCGCCAGTCCACGGATTAGGAAGCAGATTTCAGATACGGACGAACTCGTCTGGCTACTAAACGAAGCACCTCTCTCGCCAATAGCGTGACCAGCACTGGAGGCAGTGCAGAGGTCGAGTTGGAAGCAACCCAGCGGCCGCCGTGCGGATGGCCGGCCGGGACCCTCGGCTGGAGATGCCAGTCGGGATTGAGCTTCAGCGCGATGCGCAGCCGGAACGCCGCGATCAGCACCCGCGCGCTGGCTTGCCGATACAGGACAGCAGCAGTCATACCCCCTCCCCGTTCAGTTGATATAGGACTAATATCCTTTTATGGGATTGTCAACCTATGCCGAAAGGGGCCAGATGAATGCCGCCCCGACCCGGTTGCCGAATTCCGCCCTTCGGGCGGCCCCACCCCCGACCCCTCCCCACAAGGGGGAGGGGAGACACCCCCGCATCGCCTCTTTCTCCTCCCCCCACGTGGGGGAGGACGGGAGGGGGCCGGCGCGCATCGCGCGACGGACTGCAGCCGACGCCGCAGCCCCCCGGCGCCTGCCGCGCCACCCCGCCCCGGGCCTCGCGGCCCGACCCTCCTCCTCCAGAGGGGTTGAAGCGCGGCCGCCCCAACTCACTGCTCGCGCCCTACTCCCTACTCAGCTCCCCCGTTTGACGGCGCACCGTGCCGGGCCTAGAACGCGGGACGCAAAGGCAACGGAATTTCCCGCATGTCCCACAACACCTTCGGCCATCTGTTCCGCGTCACCACCTGGGGCGAGAGCCACGGGGCCGGCGATCGGCTGCGTGGTGGACGGCTGCCCGCCGCTGATCCCGCTCACCGAGGCCGACATCCAGCCGTTCATCGACAAGCGCCGGCCCGGCCAGTCGCGCTTCACGACGCAGCGGCGCGAGCCGGACACGGTGAGGATCCTGTCGGGCGTCTTCAGACCGACGCCTCGGGGACGCAGGTGACGACCGGCACGCCGATCTCGCTCTTCATCGAGAACGTCGACCAGCGCTCGAAGGACTATTCGGAGATCGAGGCGACCTACCGGCCGGGGCATGCCGACTTCACCTATGAGGCGAAATACGGCATCCGCGATTCGCGCGGCGGCGGGCGCTCGTCGGCGCGCGAGACCGCGATGCGGGTCGCCGCCGGCGCCATCGCGCGCAAGGTGGTGCCCGGGTTATCGGTGCGCGGCGCGCTGGTGCAGATGGGTCCGCACGCGATCGACCGCGACGCGCTGGGACTGGGACGAGGTCGACGGCAATCCCTTCTTCTGCCCCGACGCGAGGGCGGCCGAAATGTGGGCCGACTATCTCGACGGCATCCGCAAGGCCGGGTCCTCCATCGGCGCGGTGATCGAGGTGGTCGCCGACGGCGTGCCGGCCGGCCTCGGCGCGCCGATCTACGGCAAGCTCGACCAGGACATCGCGTCGGGTCTGATGTCGATCAACGCGGTCAAGGGCGTCGAGATCGGCGCCGGCTTCGGCGCGGCTGCGCTCAACGGCGAGGAGAACGCCGACGAGATGCGCATGGGCAACGACGGCCGCCGTGCGTTTCTAATCCAACAACGCCGGCGGCATCCTCGGCGGCATCTCGACGGGCCAGCAGGTCGTCGCCCGCTTCGCGGTCAAGCCGACGTCGTCGATCCTGACCCCGCGCCGCACGGTGACGCGGGACGGCGACCGATACCGAGGTCTCGACCAAGGGCCGCCACGACCCCTGCGTCGGCATCCGCGCGGTGCCCATCGGCGAGGCGATGCTGGCCATCGTGATCGCCGACCACTATCTGCGCCACCGCGCCCAGATCGGGAGCGGCGCATGACAGCGCACACGGCATGCTTGGAGGGCACCACCTCCCCGGTGTCATGCCCGGACCTGTTCCGGGCATCCAATCCACGCTGCGGCAGGCTGCAAGGCGAGTGGATTGCCGGGACGAGCCCGGCAATGACGCATCAGGGACTGGCAGGCGCCGACAACATCGCGAGGCTCACTTGACCGAAGACATGCGCCGCGTGGCGGAGGCTATCCGCGCGCTGGAGGCCGGCGAGATCGTCGTCGTGACCGATGACGACGACCGGGAGAACGAGGGCGACCTGGTGATGGCCGCCGTCCACGCCACGCCGGAAAAGATGGCGTTCATCATCCGCCATACCGCCGGGATCGTTTGCACGCCGATGCCGCGAGAAGAGGCGCGGCGGCTGCATCTCGACCCGATGGTGGCCGAGAACGACGCGCCGCATTCGACCGCCTTCACCGTCTCGGTCGACTACAAGCACGACATGACAACCGGCATCTCCGCGGAGGAGCGCGTCGCGACCGTACGCGGGCTCGCCAATCCGAACAGCGGGCCGGCCGACTTCGTGCGCCCCGGGCACATCTTCCCGCTGATCGCCCGGGAAGGCGGCGTGCTGATGCGCTCGGGCCACACCGAGGCCGCGGTCGATCTCTGCCGGCTCGCGGGCCTGCCGCCCGTCGGCGTCATCTGCGAACTGATGAACGACGACGGCACCGTGAAGCGCGGAGGCCAGGTCGCGGACTTCGCGCATGAGCACGGCTTTAAGCTCGTCTCGGTATCGGAGCTCATCGCCTACCGGCAGCGCCAGGAGCGGCTGGTCGAACGTGTCGAGGAGGTGAGGGTCGATACCTTCGCCGGGCCGGCGACGGCGATCTCGTATGCCACCCCGTGGGACCCGATGCAGCACCTTGCACTCGTCTTCGGCGACATCCGCGACGGGCGGTCGGTTCCCGTGCGACTGCACCTGGAGAGCGTGGTCGACGACGTGTTCGGCGCGAACCGCCCGATGCGGCGGATCGTCGAGAGCATCGGCACGGGCGGGCGCGGCGTCGTCGTCTACCTGCGCGAGGGCGCGGTGGGCGTTGCCCAGGGCCGCAGCGTGCGCGCGCGTGAGGGACTGGCCGAGGACCACGGCACGGCGCAGGCGCGCGAGGAGCAATGGCGCGAGGTCGGCCTCGGGGCGCAGATCCTCAAGGACCTCGGCGTCTCCACCATCCGGCTCGTCACATCGAAGCCGCGCCACTATGTCGGGCTGGCCGGTTTCGGGATCGAGATCGAATCGACCGAAATCGTCGAGACCTGAAGCCGGCTCAGATCGGCAGCACCGTCGTCTTCTTCACGGTCCTGAGCGCCAGCGTCGAGTTGACCCGCACCACGCCCGGCAGCCGCGTGATGATCTCGGTATGGATGCGCTCGAGATCGGCGGCGTCGCGCGTGGACGACGCGCACGAGATAGTCCGACTGGCCGGCGAGCAGGTAGCATTCGACGATCTCGGGCACGCGGCCGATCGCCGCCTCGAAGGCGTCCAGCGCCTGGCGGCCCTGCTGGTCGAGCGTGACGAAGACGAAGGCGTTGCCCGGCAGCCCCGACGCCTTCTGGTCGAGGATCATCGCATAGCTGGAGACCAGCCCGGACTCCTCGAGCTGGCGCACGCGCCTGAGGCACGCCGACGGCGACAGGCCGACCCGGTCCGCCAGTTCGGCGTTGGTGAGACGGCCATCCTCCTGCAGCTCGCGCAGGATGGCGCGGTCGCGGGCGTCCAGATCACCTATCTGCATGAAATTGCGCTTCAGCGGCCTTCATCAGAATTATATTGCGCTATTCTCTGCGAATGCGGCCTGGATTTCAAACACATTGCGCGGAACTCGTGGCATTCTCGTCGCCGGGATGGTGCCAGGATGGAGGCGGAGATGCTCGTCGGCGTTCCGAAGGAGATCAAGGACCACGAATACCGGGTCGGGCTCGTGCCCTCCTCGGTGCGCGAACTCGTCCATCACGGCCACCAGGTGATCGTGCGAGCGCGGCGCGGGGCTCGGCGCGGGCCTGACGGATGCGGACTACGAGGCCGCCGGCGCGCGAAATCGTGGACACCGCCGACGAGGTGTTTGCCCGCGCGGAGATGATCGTCAAGGTCAAGGAGCCGCTGGCGCGCCGAGCGCAAGAAGCTGCGTCCCGGCCAGATCCTCTTCACCTACCTCCACCTCGCGCCCGATCCCGAGCAGACCAAGCGACCTGATCGAATCCGGCGCGATCTGCATCGCCTACGAGACGGTCACCGCCCCGACGGCACGCTGCCGCTTCTGACGCCCGATGTCGGAGGTCGCGGGCCGCATGGCGGCGCAGGTCGGCGCGCAGTGCCTGGAGAAGGAAGCCGGCGGCCGCGGCGTCCTGCTCGGCGGCGTGCCCGGCGTGCCGGCCGGCGAACGTCGTCATCCTCGGCGGCGGCGTGGCGGGAACCAACGCGGCACCATCGCGCTGGGCATGGGCGCGACGGTCACGGTCGTCGACCGCTCCGCCGACGTCCTCCGGCGCCTCGTCGCCGAGTTCGGCACGACGGTGCGAACCCTGTTCTCCACACGGGACGCCATCGAGCGCGCTGGTGACCGGCGCCGACCTCGTCATCGGCACGGTGCTGGTGCCGGGCGCGGCGGCGCCGAAGCTCGTCACGCGCGAGATGGTGGCGGAGATGAAGTCCGGGAGCGTCATCGTGGACGTCGCCATCGACCAGGGCGGCTGCACCGAGACTCGCCGGCCGACGACCCACTCCGACCCGACCTATGTCGTCGACGGCGTGGTCCACTACTGCGTCACCAACATGCCCGGCGCCGTGGCGCGCACGTCGACATATCGCGTTGAACAACGTGACCCTGCCCTTCATCCTCGCCTCGCCGACAAGGGATATCGGCGCGCGCTGGCCGACGACGTTCACTTGCGGAACGGGCTCAACGTCATGGAGGGCCATGTCACGCACAAGGCTGTGGCCGATGCGTTACAGTTGCCCTTCGTCAAGCCGGAGGCGGCGCTCAAGCTATAGTGACTGGCAAAGGTCGCCTCAATCTGGCCAAACTCCGCCCGCTACTCGATTGCATCGAACTTCGTCGCGAGTCAGGCGTTGAGTATCGCGGCGGACGACTTCAAGACGAGTATGCGGCGTATTCATTAGGCCATGACCTTCTCCCCCACCGACAATATTCGAGCGCTTCTGGCGTACGCCGTCTGTGCGGTGTTCGTGGCGAGCCTCCTTATGGTCGGCCAGATCCGGACCGCCAACGCAGCGATGCCGGATGCCGCTTCGGATGCGATCGCCGTGGTCGAGGCCGAGATGGCCCTCGCCGCACAGGAGGCCAGCCGCGGGACCGGCGAGCGCTGCCAGGCGGCGGGGTTCTGCTGGATCCTGCCGGCGCGCGTCGCCGCGGGACCGGAGCGCGTCGCGCTCGACGGAGCCCCGGCAATCCCCGGCTCCGACCGCAGCGAGGACAAATGGACCTCCTCGCCTCCTGACCAGCCGCCTCGGCCTTCGGGGAAAGCCCCTCTTTAGGGGCGCGTTCACCGACGGTTTCGAGAGACAGGAGAAGTCCCATGACACGGGCAACCCAGACCATTGCCGATACGGCAGCCAGACATCTTTTCACCCGCCGCAGCCTGCTGCTCGGCATGGCCGCCACGACGCTCGCTGCGTGCAACAGCCGCATGGAGCAGGAGCCGCTCGTCACAGCCTACGCGCCGCAGATCGACCCCTATTATGCGGACCTCTACGCCGCGATCCCCGGCGAGGAGTTTCCGGTGCCGGCCATCGACCTCAGGCAGGTCGGGCCGGAGTTCCTGCGCCGCCAGGTGCCCTATCCGACCGCCGACCGTCCGGGGACCATCGTCGTCGATCCCGATGCCCGCTACCTCTACCTAGTCCAGGAAGGCGGCATGGCGATGCGATACGGGGTCGGCGTGGGCAAGGCCGGGTTCGGCTGGAGCGGCCGGGCGCGCGTGCAGTACAAGCGGCGCTGGCCGCGCTGGACGCCGACCGACAACATGATCATGCGCGATCCCGACCTCGAGCAGTGGCGCGGGGGCATGGAGCCGGGGCTGGAAAACCCGCTCGGCGCCCGTGCGCTCTATCTCTTCGAAGGCGGCCGCGACACGCTCTACCGCATCCACGGCACCAACGAGCCGTGGTCCATCGGCCAGTCGATGTCGTCGGGCTGCATCCGGCTCCTGAACCAGGACATCATCGACCTGCACGACCGCATCCCGACGGGCAGCCCCGTCGTGGTGCTCGACAGCACGGCCCCGCTGATCTCCTGACGGCGGAAATGCCAGGTCGTGGGATCGCGCAGGTGGGCACCGCCTCGGCGCGATCCCGACGCGGCCGGCTAGAGCTTCCTGAAAGCGGCGATCTTGGACACGAACGCAGGTTCCGAGGAAACCGGCTCGAATCCGGCGTCGCCGAAGAGTTTCTCCAGATCCTCGCGCGTGTAGCTGTCGAAATAGGGCTCGTGATAGCCGACCGGGAACATCTCGAGCAGGCCGTCATAGTCGTCCACGTCTCCGCGCTGGAGCGAATCCATGAAGACCAGCAGGCCGCCGGGCTTCAGCACGCGGGCGAACTCGGCCGCCACGATCCGGCGAATCCCGGGCGGCAGCTCGTGGAAGAGATAGATCGTCGTGACGATGTCCTGGCTCGCGTCGGCCACCGGAATCGCCTCGGCGTTGGCGACCGCGAGCCGGGTGCGGCTCCTGCCCTTCAGGTGGCGGCGCGCCTCCGTGAGGTAGGGTTCCGAAAGGTCGACGCCGAGGACCTCGAGGCGCGGGAAGGCGTCCTTTACCGAACGCAGGAAGCGGCCGGTGCCGCAGGCGACATCCACCATCCGCATCCGCCGCTGATCGCGGCCGCGCAGGAACTCCGCGATCGGCACCAGCGCCTGCCGGCGCATGGCGTTCGCCGTTCCGTTGAACAGCACCTCGACCTGTATGTCGTAGAGCCTTGCCGACTCCTCCGATAGGTAGCCGTCCGACTGATAGTGGAAATTCTGCAGGTAGTAGCGCGGGAAGCGGCCCTTGCGGTCGTCGGTGTTGACCTCCTGGTGCGCGCGGTTGCGCCGGCGCATATAGGTTTTCGGCAGGTCCATGAAGAAATCGCGGCTGCGCGCCAATACTGCGGTAAAATCGTCTTCCTCGCCCGCAGGAAGCGGATAGAGGCCGGCCTCGACATTGGCGAGGTCGCGCATGAACAGCGCACCGAGATCGCGCCAGAGACGCTGGCTGGTCGGCGTCGGCGACGACGGCCTGGGCGACGGGCTGTCCAGCGGCGCGACCTGCTCGGCGAGCTTCCGCACGCGGCCCATGGCATAGCCGTGCGCCACGTACCAGGCAACGCGTGGAGCCTGGCGGACGCCGTAGCCGGCCATTAGTCCCATGCGCTGCAGCGGTGATGCCATCGTCGTCTCAGCGTTCCAGAAGGGCCACCGCCTCAATATGGGGCGAGTGGAGGAACTGGTCCACGGGCACGACGCGGCGCACCGAATAGCCGCCGTCGACGAGGGTGCGAAGGTCGCGTGCGAACGTGGCGGGATTGCAGGACACGGCGACGACGCGGGGCACCTTCGAGCCGGCCAGTTCCGCGACCTGCGCCTTCGCACCGGCGCGCGGGGGGTCGAAGACGACCGCCTCGAACCGGGCCAGCTCCTTCGCCGACATGGGCTGACGCTCGAGGTCGCGGCGCAGGGTCTCGACCGGCTTGAGGCCACTGGCGCGCCGCGTGGCCTCGGAGAGCGCGGAGAGCGCGGCGGCATCTCCCTCGACCGCGAGCACGCGCGCCTCGCGGGCGAGACGCAGCGAGAAGGTGCCGATCCCGGCGAAGAGATCGGCGACCGACCGGGCGGCCCCCACCGCCTCGACGACGAGGCGGCCGAGCGCGGCCTCGGAGGCCTCGGTGGCCTGCAGGAAAGCGAGCGGGGGCAGGCGGACCTCTATGCCGTCGATGGCGACGAAGGGTTCGGAGCGGACGAGCACGGGATCGCCGGCGATCGACAGGCGGGCGACGCCTGGGGCCTTGTTCGCGGCGGCGGCGACGATGGGCACGATGGCGGGCGGGCGCGGGTTCGGCCCCTCCAGCGAGACGTCGAGGCCGGCCGGCGTCGCGGTCACGCCGAGCCGCGTCTCGCCCTTCAGCGGGATCAGCGGCGCGAGCCATTCGGCGAGGCCGGGAAGCGCGCGCTCGATCGCCGGCACCACGACAGGGCAGGTCCCGACCTCCACGATCCGGTGGCTCATGCGCGCGTGATAGCCGACGACGATGCGCTTGCCGGCGCGGCGGATCGCGAACACGGCGCGGCGGCGGCTGCGGGGGGCGAGCTTCACGATGGGGGCGACGGGCACGTCGAGCCCGCGCTGGAGCAGCGCGGCGCGCACCTGCTCCTCCTTCCAGGCGAGGTAGTTGGGCGCCCGCATGTGCTGCAGCGCGCAGCCTCCGCATTCGCCGAAATGCGGGCAGACGGGATCGACGCGCAGCGGGCTCGCTTCGACGACGCGCATCAGGTGCGCGCGCTCGCCCTGGCATTCGGCCTCGACAACCTCGCCGGGCAGCGTCAGGGGCACATAGACGGGTCCGGAGCGCGTCGTTGCGATGCCGTCGCCGCGATGGCCGAGGCGTTCGATGCGGAAGGTCTCAGCCACGCCGCGCCCCGATCAGGAACTCGCGGTTGCCCGAGCCGCCGGCGATGGGAGAGGCGACGATGCCGGCGACGGCCCAGCCCTGCCCCTCCAGCCACGCAGCGATATCGCGGGCGGCGGCCTCGGCGGCTTGCGGATCGCGCACGAGGCCGCCCTTGCCGAGCGCATCGGGGCCGAGCTCGAACTGCGGCTTGACGAGGACGGCGAGCATCGCCGCCGGCGCGGCGAGCGCGAGCGCCGGCGGCAGAGCGAGCTTCAGCGAGATGAAGCTGAGATCGGCGACGACGATGCCGGGCGGCTCGTGAAGGTGGCCGGCCGCCAGGTCGCGGGCGTTGAGGCCCTCGATTGAGACGACACGCGGGTCGGCGGCGACGGACGGGTCGATCTGGCCGTGGCCAACGTCCACGGCGTAGACGCGGGCCGCGCCTCGCCTCAGCAGAACCTGCGTGAAGCCGCCTGTCGAGGCGCCTAGATCGAGGGCGACGAGGCCCGCCGGATCGAAGCCGAAGGCATCGAGGGCGGCGACGAGCTTCAGCGCGCCGCGCGAGACCCAGTCGAGCGCGGGATCGGCGACGCGGATGTCGTCGGCCCCGGACACCGGCGCGGCGGGCTTCGTCGCGACACGGCCGCCGACCGTCACGGTTCCGCGCAGCACGGCGTCGCGGGCGCGCGCCCGCGACGGGGCGAGGCCACGCGCCACGATGGCCTCGTCGAGGCGGGTCCGTCCGCTCACTCCGCGCTCCTTTGCGACAGGCCGGGCGGAACATCCGCCGACGCCGGTCATTGAATCCGATCAGCTACGCCAAACGTGGAGGACATGCCATGCAAATCGTCACCGCAGCGCTCGTGGCAGGCGCGATGGGCTGCACCGGGGCGCTCGCCCAGATGGCGACGGACGCGCAGTTCGTCGACAACGAAGGCCAGCCCGTGGGCGTGGCAATCCTCTCGGCCAGCCCGCACGGCACGCTGATGCGCATCGAGATCGTCGCCGGCACGCTAGAGCCGGGGTGGCACGGGGTGCATCTCCACGCCAATGCCGACTGCTCCGACCACGAGGCTTTCCAGGCGGCCGGCGGGCATGTGAGCCACGAGGAGCGCGCGCACGGCCTTCTCAACCCCGACGGGCCGCACGAAGGCGACCTGCCCAACATCCATGCCGGCGAGGACGGCTCGGCGACGGCCGAGATGTTCACCACGCTCATCACGCTCGACGGCGACGACGGCATCCTCGGAGGCGACGGCTCGGCCATCGTCATCCACGCCGACGAGGACGACCACACGAGCCAGCCCATCGGCGGCGCCGGCGACCGCGTCGCCTGCGCGGAGGTGAGGTAGGCGGCAATGGCCGCCCGCCCTCACCGCGAGATGCGCAGGTTCGACAGGTCGTAGGCGATGTCCTCGAAGGCCTGCTGAAGCTGGGCGTTATTCGGCGAGTTGTAGTAGAGCCGGGTCTCGGTCGCACAGTCGCGGAAGAGGTTCTGCGTGGCGGTGCTGCTCACCTGGAAAGTGATGGTGTAGAGGCGGATGTTTTGTTCCTTTACGCGCTGACACAAGGTCGCGGTCCGCTGATCCCAACGAGTTCGGGCCTGGTTGCGATCGTTAATGCCGTCCAGCCTTCCCTCGTAAACGTATCCGTATGATCCGTAGTGAGACTTATGCGGATTTGAGCTATGGGCGTTGCCATAGACTTCGTTGCTCCCGTCGGTCAGCAGCACCAGCGCCTTCAGAACATCGGTCTCTTCATAAGAGACGCCTTGCGAAAACGGCTCACCGGGCGATAGCACCCGCCACCCCCACGCAAGTCCTTCTGGAATATTGGTTCCAGAGTTGTGAAAGGGCTGCATCGCATTGATCTCGGATTTAACGAGGTTCATGTCGTCCGTTAGCGGCAGAATTGGGCGGGCGCAACTACGGTTCGGCCCCTTCGTCCACTCCGACCAAGGATTTGGGCTTGGACCAATACTGTGTCCAGCAGGCGGCAGACCGCCGGGTCTGGCAAGATATTTTCCAACATACTGCTGCCACGAAATAATATTATTTCCTCCCGATACGGTTCTATTTATTATATCAGGCAGATAGCTGTTGCTGTAATGCTGGGCCCTATCACCAGCCGGCGTACCGTTGTCGGGCAAATCAGGCCAGAAGTACGGGACGAAAAGGGTATCCGGATCTGATCCGTTCGGCGGCGTATCATTTATTGCAAGATCGCCGGGCCGGGCTTCCACGCAACCCTTCCAAGGCTCTCCCAGATTATCAAACAACCGAAAATGATTTACCCTCCCGTTCTCAACTATATTCCTGTTATCTATTCCCCTCCAGTTCGGATCGTGACCGCTACAGCTTGCCAGTCGACAGATTGATGGTTTAAAATTTGCGCCATGATATTGAGCTCTTGCATTATTATCCATCCATGCGCTGGAAAAAACACCAGGACTATTGATATTCACTGCCGTCACGAACGGAACGACGGCGATCTTGACGTTTTCCGCCGCATCCTCGCGCTCGTTTATGATGTCAACCAGAGACGTTGCAGCGCTCCGCAGGGCGCTGATCTTGTTGCCGTCTTGCATCGACCCCGTGCTGTCCAGTGCCAGCGCCAGTTCCAGCTTCTTCTGCTCGCGGACAACCTCGGTTGCGGCGGCGATGGGGATTTCGTGGATGTTCATCACGCCCATGATCGAACGTCGGCACGACCCCGACGGCGGCGACCTCGAGGCCGCGCCGGTTCTGGCGGAAGCTGCCGGGCACGATCTCCCAGGTGCCGTGGTAGTTGACGGCGGCGAGCTGCGTCGCGAGGTAATTGTTCAGGAAGGTGATGGCGTTGGCGTCCGACATCATCTGCTGCCGGCCAAGCGCCAGCGTCGCCGAAATCGAGCGCGCTGTTCAGCTTCTCGCGCGACGAGGCGGCGCGATTGTAATCCACGGCCGAGCCCATCATCGCGAAGACGGGTATGGCGACGATGCCGAAGATGATCGCCACGTTGCCGGACTCTCCGGCCAGGAAACGCTTCAAGCCACGCATCGGACCACGCAAGCTCCCCTTCGACGGCCCCCCAGCGGGCCGATCGGGGCGTGACCTTACGTCGTCCGCCGCTAATTCCGCTTGAAACGGATCGTTACAATTTGAGGGATTCGACGCGCTCGCGAGGCGCCGTCCGCACGAGCGCCGGGGACGCGAGGGGCCCCATGTCGCGCCAGGCGGCAGCGGCCCCGGCCGCATCCGCCGACATGGCCCGCGCGGCGGTCGCATGGCCTGCCGCAACCCGCAGCGCGAGCGGCACCGGCCCGAGCACCATGGCGTGATAGTCGTAGTCGCCGGGCCGTTCCACGGGCCCGACGAACAGGAAATGCAGCGCGAAGAACCTCAGGCGGATCCGCGCATATGTCTCCGGCTCGACCACATTGCGGAAGCGGACGGACTGAACGGCCGGGTTGACCCTCGCCCTGCCCGGATCGATGCCGTGGCCGGCCACGGGATCGAAGCGGGACACGCTGATGACGTCCTTGCGCGACTGGTACTCGACCCAGTCGAGGCGGCGCTCGACCGCAAGCCTTGCCACCCGGTCGCGGAACCAGCCGGCCTCCGGCATGAAGCCGACGACCGGCAGGACGCTTCCCAGTGTGAGCAGGCACAGGCGGGGTCCGCGGGCGCCGAGATCGGGATCCTTCTCCAGGGCGCGGGCGACGACATCGACGGCCATGAAGGAGCCCGAGCTGTGGCCGACGACGACGACCTCGTCGGCATCGGTTTCGGCGACCGTGCGGACGAGAGCCTCCGACAGCGCGTCGATGCGCTCGTCCCAGTCGGGACGGCGGCGGCGGGCATGGTCGAGCATCGCCAGGAAGTCGACGAGAAGATAGTCGACGTACCATTTCCGCCCCGGCGCCCGGTAGACGACCAGGAAGGCGGCGACCGCCACCAGGGCGAAGAGGCCCCGGGCGACGGTGTCGTGGAGGCCGTAGGCGGTGGCGACGGCCGAGGCGGCCCATCCCGCGAGCAGGCCGAGCACGGCGAAGGCGAGGACCGCGACGAGCGGGTAGATGCAGAACAGGCCGAAGCGCCACGTCGCACGCATGATGCGCGGCCAGGCGCCGCTGGCGACGAACCGGGCATAAGCGGGAAGGGAGCGGCCGAGCTTCCACCACAGGGGGCGCGAGAGGTCGGCGCGGACGATGTCGCTCCAGTCGAGATAGTCGTAGGTGGTGTCCACCTCCCAGCCGGCCCCGCGCACGCTCGCATGCCAGCGGACCTGTCGACCGTCGGACGACTTCACCGGCCGGGTCGCCTCGGCCTCGACCCCATAGTGGGACCGCAGGCCCGCGACGCCGTCGCGGAACATCGTCAGATAGGACCGAAGCCCGCGCGCGTCGTAGCCGGGAACGTAGAAGACGTGCCGGCGCTCGACCCTGAGGCGGTCCGCGGCGGCTGCCGTGGCGAAATCGTCCATCCAGCGATGTCAGTCGACGTTCGAGCGGTTCCGAGCCCTCGGGTCGGCCGCCGGCGTCGAGCGTGATCTTCTCGACGCGGGCCTCGGCGCGCTTGAGCAGTTCCTCGCAATGCTTGCGCAGGCGGTCGCCGCGCTCGTAGTGGACAATGGATTCGGCCAGCGGTACGTCGCCCTGCTCCATGCGGCCGACGATCTTCTCGAGCTCGGCGAGCGCGTCCTCGAAGGTGAGGGTCGAGATGTCCGGGGCGGCCTGGCTGCCGGCGGCATCGCTCATCGTGATCTTCCTTCCTAACGCCTCAGGCCTGCATCAGGCTGCGCACATGGGCCGCCGCCGACGTTGCGAGGCCGACGAGATCGTATCCGCCCTCCAGCACCGAGACGACCCTGCCCCCGCAGGTGCGGTCGGCGATCTCCATCATCCGGGTCGTCGCCCAGCCGAAGTCGGCCTCCGTCAGGTTGAGGTTGGCCAACGGGTCACGAGTGTGCGCGTCGAATCCTGCCGAAATGATGACCAGATCGGGTGAAAAGCGCTCCAGCCCCGGCAGGACGACGCTCTCCATCGCCTCGCGGAACTCAGGCCCGCCGTCGCCGGGGGCGAGAGGGGCGTTGAAGACGTTGCCGACGCCGGTCTCGTTCCTCGCCCCGGTGCCGGGGTAGAGCGGCATCTGGTGGGTGGAACCGTAGAACAGGTTCGGCTCGGACCAGAAGATGTCCTGCGTGCCGTTGCCGTGGTGGACGTCGAAATCAACCACGGCGACGCGGTCGAGGCCATGCTGCTTGCGGGCGTAGATCGCGGCGATGGCGACGATATTGAACAGGCAGAAGCCCATGGCGCGCACCTTCTCGGCGTGATGGCCGGGCGGGCGGACGCCGCAGAAGGCGTTCTTCACCTTGCCCGCCACCACTTCGTCGACGGCGAGGGTCGCCGCACCCATGGCACGCAGCAGCGCCTCCATGGAGCCCGGCGACATCGAGGTGTCGGCGTCGACGCGGACCATGCCCTCGTCGGGCGCGGCCGCCGCGATGGCCTCGACGTAGTCCGCCGGGTGGGCGAGGCCGGCGAGCGCGAGCTCGGCCAACGGCGCCTGCTCGCGGATCAGCGGCTGGAAGGCCTCGTCCTCGAGCGCGTGCTCGAGCGCGCGCATGCGGTCGGGGCGCTCGGGATGGCCCTCGGGGGTGCGGTGGTTCAGAAAGGCGGAGTGGGTGAGGTAGAGGGTGGTCACGGCGTCTCCTTCAGGACGTTCTGCCATTTGCTCCCGAGAAGACACCGTGGGGCGCGCGATGTCCACGCCCCCTCGGTGTCCCGGTTCGGGACGATATCGTTAACGCGCCGGGCACGGGGCGATGCGGGGATCGCGAAACTTGTGGGCCGGCCGTCCGGTAAGCCCTCGATATGGCCGGAACCGAAAGGGGAACATCGCAGGAATTGCCGATTCGGACAGGGTTCGTTCCCGGTCCGGGCCGATCGTTAACGCGTCACGCCCGTCAGCCCTTCCGCTCGCCGGAAGCCGGGCCCATGTCGGCCGGAGGGACGCTGTCGGCGGGCACGAAGAAGTCGATCTGCAGCGGCTGGGAGGGATCGACGCGGTAGCGGTCGAAGTCGGTGACGCCGTGCTGGCTCAGCAAGGTGTCGTCGATGACGAAGTTGCCGGTGAACTCGCGCGCGGGGCTCGTGAGGATGACGTGGGAGGCGTCGGCGACGATCTCGGGGGTGCGGCTCGCGCGCACCATCGCGTCGCCGCCGAGGAGGTTCTTCACGGCCGCCGTGGCGATGGTCGTGCGCGGCCACAGCGCGTTGACGGCGATGCCGGCGGGCCGCAACTCGCCGGCGAGGCCCAGGACGACCATGCTCATGCCGAACTTCGCCATCGAATAGGCCGTGTGGCCGGCGAACCACTTCTCCTTCATGTCGAGCGGCGGCGACAGCATGAGGATATGCGGGTTTTCCGATCTCTCGAGCCAGGGCAGGCAGGCCTTCGAGACGAGGAAGGTGCCGCGCGCGTTGACCTGGTGCATCAGGTCGAAGCGCTTCATCTCCGTCTCGCGGATGCCGGTCAGCGAGATGGCGCTGGCGTTGTTGACGCAGATGTCGATGCCGCCGAAGGCGTCGGCCGTCCGCTGCACCGCGTCGGCCACCTGCGCCTCGTCGCGGATGTCGCAGGCGAGAGGCAGCGCCCTGCCGCCTGCCGCCTCGATCTCTGCGGCCGCCGTGTGGATTGTGCCTTCGAGCCTGGGATGCGGGTCGGTCGTCTTGGCGGCGATAGCGACGTTGGCACCGTCGCGGGCGGCACGCAGCGCGATGGCGAGACCGATGCCGCGGCTCGCACCGGTGATGAAGAGCGTCTTGCCGGCAAGCGTGGTCATGCGCCGAGAACCTCCGATGCGAGCACCGCGTCGGCGCCCGTGGTCACGATATCGGCGAGGCCCGACGCCTGGGGGCAGACGGCTTCCGCGAAGAAGCGCGCCGTTGTCACACGGCCGCCGGCATCCGACCCGTTCGCGCGCGCCTCGGCCAGTGCCCCATGGGCGAGGCCGCAGCCACCCGAGGCGATACCGAACAGCTTGAGATAGGGCGTGGCGCCGGCAAGGGCAGCGTCGGGACGGTCGGCGAGCGCTTCGAGAAGCCAGTCGGTGGCCCGCTCCAGCGCGTCGACCGCCTCGCCCAGCCGCTCGCCGGCGCGGCCGAAGGCGGGCTCGTTGGAGGCGGCGACGGAGGCCGCCGTCTTGCGCAGCGCGGCGATGTAGGTCCGCACCGGCTCGCCGCCCCCCTGTGGCAGCTTGCGGGTGACGAGGTCGATCGCCTGGATGCCGTTGGTGCCTTCGTAGATCGGGGCGATGCGGGCGTCCCTGAGATGCTGGGCCGCGCCGGTCTCCTCGATGTAGCCCATGCCGCCGTGGACCTGCACGCCGATGGAGGCGACCTCGACGCCGATACCCGTCGAGAAGGCCTTGGCGACAGGCGTGAGAAGGTCGGCGCGGGCCTGCGCGGCCCGGCGCTCCGTCTCGTCGGGACACAGCTTCGCAAGGTCGATGGCGCGCGCGGTCTCGTGGCAGATCGAACGGGCGGCGGCGGTGAGCGCCTTCATCGTCAGGAGACTGCGGCGGACGTCGGGATGCTCGGCGATCGCGACCGTCTCCTCCGGCCCCATGCCGGGGCGGCGGCCCTGATGACGATCCTTCGCGTAGCCCAGCGCCTGCTGGAAGGCGCGGTCGGCGATCGCCACGCCCTGCACGCCGACCATCAGCCTTGCCTGGTTCATCATCGTGAACATGGCCCCGAGCCCGCCATTCTCCTTTCCAACCAGCCAGCCGGCGGCATCCTCGAAGAGCATGGTGCAGGTGGGGCTGCCGTGGATGCCCAACTTGTGCTCGATGCCGGCGCAGGTGACGGCGTTACGGTCCCCAAGCGTGCCGTCCGCGTTCACCAGCACCTTCGGCACAAGGAACATCGAGATGCCGCGGTAGCCCGTCGGCGCGTCCGGCGTGCGGGCGAGCACCATGTGGACGATGTTGTCGGACAGATCGTGCTCGCCGTAGGTAATGAATATCTTCGTGCCGGAGATTGCATGGGAACCGTCGCCACGCGGCACCGCGCGGGTCCGCAACAGCCCCAGATCGGAGCCGGCATGGGGCTCGGTCAGGTTCATGGTGCCGAACCATTCGCCGGAGACGAGCCGGTCGAGATAGAGCCGCTTCTGCGTCTCCGTGCCGTAGAGATGCAGCGCCTCGACGGCGGCCATGGTGAGGACGGGGCCGATGCCGAAGGCCATCGAGGCGGCGTTCCACATCTCCTGCACCGCGACCGAAATCGTCGCCGGCAGGCCCTGCCCGCCGTTCTCGACCGGTCCGGTGAGGCCGTTCCAGCCGGCGTCCGCCCACCGCCGATAGACCTCGCGCCAGCCCGGCGGCATCGTCACCTCGCCATCGCTCAGCGGCGTGCCGTGGGTGTCGCCGAGGCGATTGAGCGGGGCGATCTCCTCGCCCGCGAAGCGACCGGCCTCCTCCAGGATCGCCGCGACGAGATCCTCGCTCAGGTCGCCGTGCAGCCCGCGCGCGATGTCGTCGGCCAGGCCTCCCGAATGCCGGAGGGCGGCGGCGATGTCCGCGACGGGCGGGCGGTAGCTCATGGGCAATCTCCTCGGCAGTCCAGGGCAGCTTGACGGCCCGCCGGGCAAGCGGCGACAAGTCCGTCGTAACGGGTCGGCAATCTAGGTGGGCGCGCGGGCGCTGTCATGGGCGAAGACAAGATCAGACGGGTCGATGCGGCGACGCGCGGCGCGATCTCCGCCGAGGCCGCCGCCGCGCTCGATGCGGGAAAGCTCGTCATCCTGCCGACCGAAACGGTCTACGGGCTCGCCGCCGACGCGACGAACGGCGAGGCCGTGGCGCGCATCTTCGCGGCGAAGGACCGGCCGCGCTTCAATCCCCTGATCGCGCATGTGGCGGATCGCGAGATGGCCGAGGCGCACGGGGTTTTCGACGACGCCGCCAGCCTTCTGGCGGACCGCTTCTGGCCGGGACCGCTGACGCTGGTCGTGCCGAAGCGCGAGGGCTCGGGCGTCAGCGATCTGGCCATTGCCGGCCTCCCGACCCTGGCGATCCGGCTGCCGCGCTCGGAAACCGCGCGGTCCGTGGTCGCCGCGCTCGGCAGGCCGGTGGCGGCACCGAGCGCCAACCGGTCGGGCCGGGTCAGCGCGACGACGGTCGAGGCGGCCTTTGCCGAAGTGGGCGAACACGCAGCGCTCGCCATAGACGACGGGCCGTGTCCGGTGGGCGTCGAATCCACCATCGTCGGCTGCACCTGCGGCGATGCGGTCATGCTCCGGCCGGGGGGCGTCGCGCGCGAGGAAATCGAGGCGGCGCTCGGACGGCCCCTCGCCTCACCGCCCCCCGAGGCCGACGCGCCGGTCGCTCCCGGCATGCTGGCCTCGCACTATGCACCCGCCGCAATGGTGCGGCTCGACGTCGAGACCGTCGCGCCGGGCGAGGCGCTGCTGGCTTTCGGGCCAGCCCCCGTCGAGGGTTGGCAGGGCGCGCGGGCGATGATGAACCTGTCGCATTCCGGCGACCTTGTGGAGGCGGCCGCCAACCTGTTCGCCCATCTGCGCGCGTTGGACGGGACGGGGGCGAGCACCATCGCGGTCATGCCAATCCCCTCTCACGGGCTTGGCGAGGCGATCAACGACCGCCTGAGACGCGCGGCAGCCCCGCGCTGAGCGAACGGATCGTATCGGCGCGGGCGACGTTGTATGCTGCCCGCCCCGTCACCAGATCGTCCGGAACATGAAGCTCTTCGAGTGCCAGAACTGCGGCCAGATCCTCTATTTCGAGAACGCCCATTGCGAGAGATGCGGCTTCACCCTCGGCTACCTGCCGGAATCGGCCAAGTTGAGCGCGCTGACCGCCAACGGCGACGGGACGTGGCGCGCGCTCGCCGCGCCGGAGCTCTCGTTCCGCTTCTGCGCAAACGCCGAGCACGGCGCCTGCAACTGGCTCATCCTGGCCGGCGCGCGCGATACCTACTGCCTCGCCTGCCGGCTGAACCGCACTGTGCCCGATCTCGGCGTGCCGGAGAACGTGTGGCGGTGGCAGCGGCTGGAGGCGGCCAAGCATCACCTCGTCTACACGCTGATGCGCTTCGGCCTGCCGCTCGTCTCCAAGGCGGAGGACGCGGTCGCCGGGCTCGCCTTCGCGTTCCTGTCGGACAACGACGGCGCGGAACCGGTCACGACCGGGCATTCGTCCGGGCTCATCACGATCAATATCGCGGAAGCCGACGACGCGACGCGCGAGCAGGTGCGCACGGAGATGGGCGAGCCCTACCGCACGCTGCTCGGCCACCTGCGCCACGAGGTCGGCCACTACTACTGGGAGCGGCTCGTGCGCGACGCCGGGCGGCTCGACGAGTGCCGGGCGGTGTTCGGCGACGACCGGGAGGACTACGGCGCGGCGCTCCAGCGTCACTACGAGACCGGCCCGCCCGCCGACTGGAGGGATCGGTTCGTATCGAGCTACGCCAGCGCGCACGCCTGGGAGGATTTCGCCGAGACCTGGGCGCACTATCTCCATATCGTCGACACGCTGGAAACCGCGTCGTCGTTCGGCTTGCGGCTCAGGCCGACATCGGGCACCGACGACAATCTGGCCGTCGACATCGCCATCGATCCCTACCGGCACACGACCTTCGATATGCTGATCGCCTCCTGGCTGCCGCTGACGATCGCGGTCAACAGCCTGAACCGCAGCATGGGCCAGCCCGACCTCTATCCTTTCGTGCTGGCGCCGGCGGTGATCGGCAAGCTGCGCTTCATGCACGGGCTGGTGCAGGGGTGATGACGGCCGGGCGACCACCAGCTAGAACGGCGCCATGAACCGGCACGACCGCGACCTCGTCTCCCGCTTCTCGGCCATCGTCGGCGACCGCAACGCGGTGACCGAGCCGGGCGACCAGGAACGCCATCTCGTCGAGCCGCGGGGCTTGTGGCACGGCAGGACGCCCGTGGTGCTTCGGCCGGGATCGGTCGGGGAAGTCTCGGCGATCCTGAAGCTGGCGAACGAGACCGGAACGGCGATCGTTCCGCAGTCGGGCAATACCGGCCTCGTCGGCGGGCAGATGCCGTCGGAAAGCGGCACCGAGGTCGTGCTGTCGCTCGAACGGCTCGACAGGATCAGGTCGGTCGACGCGGCGAGCAACACGATGGTCGCGGAGGCCGGCGTCATCCTCGCGGACGCCCAGAAGGCCGCCGGGGAGGCCGACAGGCTGTTCCCGCTCAGCCTCGCCTCCGAAGGCTCCTGCCGCATCGGCGGCAACCTCTCGACCAATGCCGGCGGCACGGCGGTGCTCGCCTACGGCAACGCGCGCGACCTTGTGCTCGGACTGGAGGTCGTGCTCGCCGACGGGCGGGTCTGGAACGGGCTGAGGGCGCTCAGGAAGGACAATACCGGCTACGACCTGAAGCACCTGTTCATCGGCTCGGAGGGAACGCTGGGAATCATCACCGCCGCGGTCCTGAAGCTCTATCCGCGGCCGCGCGAGACGGTGACGGCGATCTGCGGGGTCGAGAGCCCGGCGGCAGCGCTCGAGCTCCTCGGCATCGCGCGGTCGTTCGCCGGCGGACAGGTGACGGCCTGCGAGATCGTGCCGCGCATCGGCGTCGAGTTCGTGCTGCGGCACGGCTCGAACGTCCGGGATCCGATGGCCGAGGCGCATCCCTACTACGTGCTGCTCGAATTCTCGATGATGGCGCCGGGCGCGAGCGGGCGCGAAATCATGGAGGCGGCGCTGGTCGAGGCGCACGGCAAGGGCGTCGTCGCGGATGCGGCGATCGCGGACTTCGTCCAGCAGTCGGCAGACTTCTGGCGGCTGCGGGAGCTGCTTTCCGAGGTCCAGACCCATGAGGGCGGATCGATCAAGCACGACGTTCCGCTGCCACTGGCCGCCGTGCCGGAGTTCTTCGAGCGCGCCATCGCGGCGGTGGAGCGCGTGGTGCCCGGCAGCCGCGTCGTCGGCTTCGGCCATATCGGCGACGGCAACATCCACTTCAACGTCAGCCAGCCCGTGGGCGCCGACAAGGCTGCCTTCCTTGCGCGCTGGGACGAGGTGAACGCCGCCGTCCACGCCATCGTGCGCGATCTCGCCGGATCGGTGTCGGCCGAGCACGGCATCGGGGTTCTGAAGCGCCACCTGATGGACGAGATCAAGGAGCCCGTCGAGCTCGAGATGATGCGCTCCATCAAGGCGACGCTCGATCCGAAGGGCATTCTCAACCCCGGGAAGGTGGTTTAGGGCGCCGGGGTGCCGGCGCGGCCTCGATCCTTCGAGGCCGACACCTCAGAACAGGTCCATCTGGCCGGTGTCCTTTGACCGCCTCGCGCGCCTCGGCGCGGGGGCGCGCTCCTCGGCGGGCGGCGTGTCGACGTTGGCGAGAGGCTCCAGGATGGCCGGGTTGTCGTTGGCGACGGAATTGACGCGGGTGGAAATCGGATAGGCCTGGAAAAAGTCTTCCGGCGCGGGCGCAAGGATGTCGGCGACCTCGGCGGGAGGGAAGCCGTCGGCGTCCAGCCAGCGATCGAAATCCTCCGGCCGGACGATGCAGGGCATGCGGTCGTGCAGCGGCGCCAGCGTCCGGTTGGCGTCGGTTGTCAGGATGGCGGCGGTATCGATCTCGCCACCCTGCGGATCGCTCCAGGTCTCCCAGAGGCCCGCAAAGGCGAAGGGGCCGCCGTCTGGGCGATGGATGAAGTGCGGCACCTTCCGGCCCTTGTCCGTCTTCTGCCATTCGTAGAAGCCGTCGGCGGGGATCAGGCAGCGGCGCCGGCGCATCGCGGCTCGGAAGGCGGGCTTGTCGGCGGCGCTGTCGGCGCGCGCGTTGATCAGGGTCGGCAGCTTCGCGGGATCCTTCGCCCAGGACGGGATCAGGCCCCAGCGCATCAGCGCGAAGGAGCGCTCGCCGGACATCAGCCGGACAACGGCGATGGGCTGCGTCGGCGCAATGTTGTATCGCGGCGGAAAGTTGGGGTGCCCGGCATAGCGGAACAGCTTTCGAACCGCCTCCGGCGGCAGGGTCACGGCATATCGTCCGCACATGGCCGGCGTCTCCTGCGTGCCTCCATCAAGCATGATGCGAGGGGACTGGGCAACCTGCCGGCGCGGCGTGCTATCGTCGCGTCATGACGAGCCATCCCGACCGCAGACGCTATCCCGAGACGCCGCTCGTCGGCGTGTCGGCCGCCGTGTTCCGCGACGGCCGCGTGCTGATCGCCCGGCGGGCGTCGCCGCCGATGGCAGGCGTCTGGAGTTCTACCGGGCGGGCTCGTCGAGACCGGCGAGCCCCTGCGGGCGGCAGCCGCCCGCGAGGTGATGGAGGAGACCGGGGTTGTCGCCGACATCGTCTCGCCGGCCGAGGTGGTCGAAGTGATCCGCCGCGACGGGGAGGACCGCGTGGAGCGGCATTATGTGATCGTCTCCTTCGCCGCGCGGTGGAGCGGCGGGGAGGCGGAACCGGGAGACGGGACGGACGCGGTCGAATGGGTCGAGGTCTCGGCGCTGAACGACTTCGAGCTCACCGGCGGGACGGCCGCAGTCATCGCCAGGGCGGCAACCATCCTGACGGAAGGGTGATGCGAGGCGTTGCCGCGCCCGCATGCGAAGGCTAGATCAGTCCGCATGGCGACCCTGATCCGAACACTGGCCATACTGCTCGCGCTCTCGCTCCCCGCCGCCGCGCAAGGAGTGGGGCTGCCGCCCTACGAGAAGGACCTGCGCCGGCTCGCGGAGATCCTCGGCTCGGTCCACTACCTGCGCGAACTGTGCGACGCCGACGAGGGGCAGACCTGGCGGTCCATGATGCAGCAGCTCATGGACGCGGAGAACCCGACGCCGGAGCGGCGGGCGGGCCTGATGGAAAGCTTCAACCGGGGCTACCGGGGCTTCGAGCAGACATACCACACGTGCAACGAGACCGCCGCTCGCGTCATCGACGGCTATCTGGCCGAAGGCTCCGACATCGCGCAGCGGATCGCCTCGCGCTACGGCGAGATGGCGCCGCCGCCCCAGCCGAGATAGGCGAGCGCCAGCCGGCCCAGGACGACGAAGCCGAACACCATCAGCATCAGGCCCGACACGATGTTGATGGCGCGCATCGCGCGGCTGGAGAAGCGGTGGCGAAGGCGGGCGACGAGTGCGGAAATCGCCATCCACCACAAAAGCGCACCGCCGATCACCGACAGCACGAGAAGCCCCACGGCCGCATAGTCGCCGTCGGGCACCATCGGCTGGCCGATGATGCCGCCGAAGATCGCGAACATGCCGAGGAGAGCACCGGGATTGGTGACGGTCATCGCGAAGGTTCCCGCAGCCGTGCCGAGCGGCGTGCCGCGCTCCAGGCGGGCAAACTCGGGCACGGGGCCGGTGTCGGGTGCGGCCGTGGCCGTCACCACATAGCCGAACACGACGAGTATCAGTCCTCCGAAGAGCTGAATGACCGCATCGTAATGGGTGACGGCCTCGGTGACGGTGGTGACGCCGAAGCCGGCGACGGTGGCGATGAGGCCGTCGCCGATCACAGCGCCGAAGCCGGCGGAGAGCCCGCCCCAGAACCCGAACCGCAGCGTGCGGTTGATGCACAGGATGTTGACCGGCCCGACCGGCGCCGAGACGAGGACACCGATGGCAATCCCCAGCGGGATGACGAGGAGGTCCGGCATGGCTGCGGTTCGAATCCCCCCTTCGAGCCGACCGGATTCCTGCATACGTGGGTTCGCGGGACGCGACAACAGCGACTGGGCCCTCCCCGCATCTTGACCGCGGCCGGCGGGGACCGATGATGGGGACAGGAGGATCAGGCCCGATGCGGACAATGCTTCTCGCCATGGCGATGATGGCGGCGGCGATCAGCGGCGCGTCAGCGGTCACGCGCGTTCAGACCGAGACGATCACGGTGCCGGCGGCGGAGGCCGACCGCGACATCGAGATCGGCTACGATCCCGACACCCTGCCCGCGCCGGTGCAGCGCGTCCGGCGGCTGATCATGGAGACCGCCGCGACCGGCGACATCGAACGGATGCGCCCGGTGATCGAGATGAACGAGATGCCGCCGACCTTCTCCTTCGGCGAGACCGACGATCCGATCGAGCACTGGAAGCAGGTCTCGGGCGACGCGAACGGCCGGGAAATCCTGGCCATCATGGTCGAACTGCTGGAATCGGGATTCGCCCACGTCGAGAAGGGGCGGCCGCAGGAAATGTATGTCTGGCCCTATTTCCACGAGGTGCCGTTCGACGCGTTGACGCCCGAGCAGGAGGTGGAGCTCTACAAGATCATCACGCCGCAGGATCGCGAGCAGATGGAGCTCTACGGCAGCTACACCTTCTACCGGCTCGGCATCGGGCCGGACGGCACCTGGCACTTCTTCGTGGCAGGCGACTGAGGGCCTACTCCGGCCGCAGCGTCTCCAGGAAGCGCACCGGAGCCCCCTCGCCGGCGGTCACCAGTTCGCCATCCCACATGACGCGGCGCCCGCGGACGACGGTGCCGACGGGCCAGCCCGTGACCTGCATGCCGGCATAGGGCGTCCAGCCGCATTTCGAGGCGATCCATTCATCGCGGATCGTCTCGCTGCGCTTGAGGTCGACCACCGTCAGGTCGGCGTCGTAGCCGACCGCGATTCGGCCCTTGCCTGCGATCTGGAAGAGGCGCTGAGGACCGTGGCTGGTCATGTCCACGAAACGGGCGAGCGACATGCGGCCCTTGGCGACATGATCGAGCATGACGGGGACGAGCGTCTGGACGCCGGCCATGCCGGACGGCGAGGCCGGGTAGGACTTCGCCTTCTCCTCGAGAAGATGCGGCGCGTGGTCGGAGCCGAGGATGTCGGCCACGCCGTTGGCGACCCCGCGCCAGATGCCGTCACGGTGGCGCGCGTCGCGCACCGGCGGGTTCATCTGCAGCTTCGTGCCGAGCCGCGCGTAGTCGTCGGCGCTCAGCGTCAGGTGATGCGGCGTCACCTCGACGGAAGCGACGTCCTTGTGGCCGGCCAGGAAGACCATCTCCTCGGCAGTGGAGATATGCAGCACATGTATCCGCTTCCCCCCAGCGCGGGCGAGGGCGACGAGACGCTTGGTGCACATCAGCGCTGCTAACTCGTCGCGCCAGACGGGATGCGTCTCGGGCCTGCCCTCCTCGCGATAGGTCTTGCGCTCGTTGAGGCGGTACTCGTCCTCGGAATGGAATGCGGCGCGGCGGGTGATGTTGCGCAGGATCTCGGCGACGCCGTCGTCGTCCTCGACGAGCAGGGTGCCGGTCGACGACCCCATGAAGACCTTGACGCCGGCAGCGCCCGGCAGGCGCTCCAGCTCGCCGAGGTCGCCGGCGTTGTCGCGCGTGCCTCCGACATAGAAGGCGTGGTCGCAGTGCATGCGGCCCTTCGCACGGGCGAGCTTGTCGGCGAGAGCGCCCTCGTCGGTCGTCTGCGGATCGGTGTTGGGCATCTCGAAGACCGCCGTGACGCCACCCATGACGGCCGCGAGGGAGCCGGATTCGAGGTCTTCCTTGTGTTCGGCGCCGGGCTCGCGGAAATGGACCTGGGTGTCGATGACGCCCGGCAGGAGGTGGAGCCCGCGGCAATCCACCGTCTCGCCGGCCGAGACTCGGCGAGGTCGCCGATGGCGGCGATGCGCCCGTCGGTGACGGCGATATCGCGCACGCCCTCCCCGTCCTGGTTGACGACCGTTCCGCCCCTGAAGACGACATCGAAGCTCTGCGCCATGGTTCCGTCCGGCATTCCCGTCGCGCGGCTTGCCTTGCCGCGTCAGCCCGCATACCTAAATCGGCCACCGAAGGCCAGCGCCAGAGGAAATCGATCATGCAGGAAATTCGCGGCGCCATACTCCGGGACCGGGGTCTCGTGGAGATTTCGGGCGAGGTCGCGCGCGAATTCCTGCAAGGCCTCGTGACCGTCAACGTCGATGACGTGCGTGACGGAACGGGGCGCCACGGGGCGCTCCTGACGCCGCAGGGCAAGATCCTGTTCGAATTCGCGATCCTGGCCGCCGGAGACGATCGCTTCCTTCTCGATACGGCGAAGCCGCTCGCGGCGGACCTCGCCAAGAGGCTGACGTTCTACCGGCTGCGGGCGAAGGTCGACATCCTGGTGCGCGACGACCTGGTGGTGGTGGCGGTGTGGGGTAGCGAGACGCCGCCGCTCGAGGGCGCGGTGCCGGACCCCCGGCTCGCCGATCTGGGGTGGCGCGCGGTGCCGGCGGAGGCGGAGGCGGAGGCGTCGATGCGTGCGGCCGGGATCGAAGTCGTCCCGGAAACCGCCTATCGCGCCCGCCGGATCGGTCTCGGCGTGCCCGAACTCGGCAGCGATTACGCGACCGGGGAGATCTTCCCGCACGAGGCCGACCTCGACCAGCTTTCGGGCGTCGACTTCGACAAGGGATGCTTCGTCGGCCAGGAGGTCGTGTCGCGGATGCAGCACCGGGGCACGGCGCGCAAGCGGTTCGTGCCCGTCTCCGTCAGCGGGACAGCGCCCGAGGCCGGCGCGGAGATAACGGTCGACGGCAAGCCGCTCGGCACCATGGGCGGCCATGCGGACGGCACGGCGCTGGCGCTGATCCGGCTCGACCGGCTGGGCGAGGCAGCTGCCGGAGGCAAGCCGGTCGAGGCGGACGGCGCGGTGCTGACGCCGCACCGCCCGGCCTGGGCCCGGTTCGACTGGCCCGAAGGCCTCGCCTCGTGAGCGAGGCCAAGGCCCCGCCGGCGCGGGCATGGCAGCGAATGCTGTCGGGGCGCCGGCTCGATCTCCTCGACCCCTCCCCGCTCAACGTCGAGATCGAGGACATCGCGCACGGGCTCGCCCGCGTCGCGCGCTGGAACGGGCAGACGACCGGCGCGCATGCATTCTCGGTCGCCGAGCACAGCCTGCTGGTGGAGGACCTCGTACGCCGCATCGACCCCGATACCGAGCGGCGCTGGCTGATGGCGGCGCTGCTGCACGACGCGCCGGAATACGTCATCGGGGACATCATCAGCCCGTTCAAGACGGTGCTGGGCGACGGCTACAAGGCGGTGGAGCACCGTATCCTCGAGGCCATCCACACGCGCTTTGGCCTGCCGGCGCGGCTGCCGGCGTCGGTCACCCGGCTGATCAAGCGGGCGGACAAGGCGGCGGCATTCCTGGAGGCGACGCAGCTTGCCGGCTTCTCCGATGCGGAGGGCGCGAAGTTCTTCGGGCGGCCGGGACGGCTCGGCGGAGCCCGGCTCGACACACTGTTCAGGCTCGAGGCGAAACCCACCGCGGCCGCGGAGACGGCGTTTCTCGAGCGCTTCGCGCTGTTGCGGCCCTGAGGCTGGCCGCGCCGCAGGAATCCCTACATATAGACCGGGTACGTTCGATCATTCGTCGCGCCCGCAGCCGAGGTCGGAAAGCCGCCATGCCCGCAATCCACGTATGTTCGCTGTCGAGGCTCGCCCGGGTCGTGGAGACGCATGGCGCGAGCCATGTGGTATCGCTGATCAATGACGGGACGGACGTCGCCCGGCCGCAGTCCATCCTGCCCGACCGTCACCTGTTTCTCGGCATGAACGACATCGTGGAGCCGATCGACGGCATGGTGCTGCCGTCGCAGAAGCACGTCGAGGACTTCATCGCCTTCGTCGAGAGCTGGGACCGGGGCCAGCCGATGGTGATCCACTGCTGGGCGGGGATCAGCAGATCGACCGCAGGCGCCTTCATCGCGGCATGCGCGCTCACGCCCGCCTCGGACGAGGAGGAGATCGCCCGCAAGATCCGGGAGGCCTCCGCCACCGCCACGCCCAATGCCAGGCTGGTGGAGATCGCCGACGCCATACTGGGACGCGGCGGGCGGATGTCTTCGGCGGTGGCAGCCATCGGGCGCGGGACATTCGCCTACGAGGGAACCCCCTTCTCCATCCACATCGGACCGCGAAGCGGATGACGGACGCGCGAGCCGGCCCCTGGACGGACGCCGCCTCGCAGCGGAACGGCAGGCCGCGCACGGCGATCGAAATCGGCCTCAACGCGGCCATCGTGGCGGTACAGGGCGACCGTCCGATGATCCTCGTCGTGCCGGCGGCGCCGAGCGACCCCGACGACCGCGACAGCCTTCCCTTCGGCCCGTTCGACCCGCTCGCCCACCGCACGCTGGAGATGGGCCTGCGGTCCTGGGTGGAAGAGCAGACGGCGCTGCGGCTCGGCTATGTGGAGCAGCTCTATTCCTTCGGCGACCGGGGCCGACACGCGCGGGCGGGCGACGCGGGGCCGCATGTCGTCTCGGTCGGATATCTCGCGCTCACCCGCCTGCCCGACGACGGGCCAGGGCAGAGTTCGGCGGGGCGCCGGTTCGAGGACTGGTACAGCTATTTCCCCTGGGAGGACTGGCGCGAGGGCCGACCTGAGATCCTCGACGAACGCATCCTTCCCGGCCTGCGTGGCTGGGCGGAGCAACCGCAGCTGGCCAGCGAAGCGGCCTACGGCATCGACCGGCACACGCGGCTCGCACTTTCGTTCGGACTTGCCGGCGCGCGATACGACGAGGAGCGGGTGCTCGACCGCTACGAGGTGCTGTATTCCGCAGGAATGGTGACCGAGGCCTTCGCAGACGGGCGCGAGGAGGCGGTGAAGCGGGGGCCACAGCCGCCGCTCGGCCGGCCGATGCGCTACGACCACCGGCGCATCCTCGCCACGGCGATGGGGCGGCTGCGCGGCAAGCTGAAGTACCGGCCGGTGGTATTCGAGCTGATGGACACGACATTCACGCTCACCGAGCTGCAGCACACGGTCGAGGCGATCGCGGGCACTCATCTGCACAAGCAGAACTTCCGCCGGCTGGTCGAGCAGGGGGCGCTGGTCGAACCGACAGGACGGTTCAAGACGGCGACGGGCGGCCGGCCGGCACAGCTCTTCCGGTTCCGCCGCGACGTGCTGCGCGAGCGGCCGGCGCCGGGCCTCAGGTTCGGCGCGCGGGGCTGACCCCCCCGTGCTTCAATCGGCCGGAGCCAGTTCCGCGTCCAGGCGGCCGAGCATTTCGTGGAGGCGTGCGAGATCGCCGCGCAGGACGGCCTCGACGCGCCGCTGGGCGGCGCGCCAGAGCGGCACCGCCTTCGACGCCAGAGCGTTGCCGGCCTCGGTCAGCGACACCCGGCGCACGCGCCGGTCGCTGCCCGGCGACATGACCACCAGCTCCCTGTTCAGGAGCGGCTTCAGGGTCCGTGTCATGGTCGAGGCGTCCATGCCGAGATCCGCCGCCAGCACCGCCATCGGCCGTGGGCCGCGCAACGCGAGCGCGACGAGGACGTTCATCTGGGTGACCGTCAGAGCCAGAGGAGCCAGCGCCTCGTCATAGAGCGCCGTCACCCGCCGCGTGGCGCGGCGCAGGCGGTAGCAGGTGCACTGCAGGTCGGCGGCGGGTGCTGTCCCGGTCATCACGGCCTCGCGAATCGACTGCTGGACGCCGATTCGCTTGTATATGCAATCTAGCGCGTCATCCAGCGGTCAGATGTCGACGACGAGCCGTCCGCGCACCTTTCCCGCGACGATGTCGGCGCCCGCCGCAATGACGTCGGCGAGCCGGATGCGCGTCGTCATGGCCTCGAGCTTCGCCAAATCGAGATCGCGCACCAGCCGCGCGTAGGCCTCGATGCGGCGGGGCTTCGGCGCCATCACCGAATTGATGCCGAGCAGCGACACGCCGCGCAGGATGAAGGGCGCGACGGAGGTCGGCAGGTCCATGCCGGCGGCGATGCCGCAGGCGGCGACCGCGCCGCCGTATTTCGTCATGGAGAGGACGTTGGCGAGCATCGTCGAGCCGACCGTGTCGACGCCGCCGGCCCAGCGCTCCTTGCCGAGCGGCTGCGGGCCGACCCGACAGCTCGTCGCGCGCGATGATCTCCGACGCGCCGAGACCCTTCAGGTAGTCGGCCTCCTGCGGCCGGCCGGTCGAGGCGATGACCTGCGTAGCCGAGCCTGGCAAGAAGCGCGACGGCGACCGAGCCGACGCCGCCCGCCGCCCCGGTGACGACACCGGACCGCGACTGCGGCGTGATGCCGTGGCGCTCCAGCGCGAGGACGCAGAGCATCGCGGTGTAGCCGGCCGTGCCGATCGCCATGCGCCTGCGGGCCGACAGGCCTTCCGGGCGCTTGATCAGCCAGTCGCCCTTGACGCGCGCCTTGCCGGCATAGCCGCCGTAGATGCGACCTCGCCGACGCCCCAGCCGTTGAGGATCACCGCGTCGCCGGGCTTGAAGTCGGCGTTCTCCGAGGCCACGACCGTGCCGGCGAAATCGATGCCGGGGATCATCGGCAAGCGGCGCACGACGGGCGCCTTGCCGGTGATCGGCGAGCCCGTCCTTGTAGTTCACGGTCGAGTGCTCGACCGCGGACCGTGACGTCGCCGTCCATCAGGTCGGCGATGCCGAGCTCGCGCAGCTCGGCCTGTCTGCCCCTTCTCGCCTTCCGTCGACGAGCGATCGCGCGGGAACCTGTCAGCCATGTCCGGCCTCCCACTCCGATGTCGCATGCCGCTTGCTGCCAGGCGCGTGATTGCCCGTACAAGGCGGCCGGCATCAAGGGCGGCATTCGGCTGCAGGCCGGCGCGCGTGCGACCGGGCGCTCCTGGATCGGCCAGTGCACGATCGCCGCGAACAGATCCCAGCGCGACGACAGCCACCAGACCACGTCGTAGGAGCCGAGTCTGTCGTAGAGCGCGCCGCCGAGCCAGACGCCGAGGAAGGCGCCGACCTGATGGGAGAGGAACACGAAGCCCAACAGCGTGCCCATGTAGTGCGGTCCCGAACATGATGGCGACGAGGCCGGAAGTCGGCGGCACGGTCGACAGCCACAGCAGGCCGATGGCACGGCCGAGAAGATGAGCACGGTCGCCGGCTGACCGGGAGCAGGACGAAGAGCGCGATCGCCACCGCGCGCAGCGAGATAGATCCAGCACAGGAAGATCGGCTTCGGGTATCGGCCGCCGAGAAGCCGGCGGAAGAGCGAGCCGATGACGTTGAAGAGGCCGATCACCGCGAGCGACCAGGCGCCGAAGGCCGGGTCGAGCCCGACATCGATGAGATAGGCGCGGGAGGTGCACCGTGACGAAGGCGATCTGAAACCCGCAGACGAAGAAGCCCGAGACGAGCAGCAGGTAGCTGCGGTGCCCGAAGGCCTCCGACGATCGCCTGCGGGAAGCTCTGCGGCGGCCGCCATATCTGCGGCCACGGAACCTGGCCGACGGCGAAGTCGCCAGGGCCAGGAACGGCATGGCCAGCATGATCGCGGCCAGGATGATCAGCGCCTCCTGCCAGCCGAAGGCCGAGATGAAGGTCTGGCCAAGGGGCGCGAAGACGAACTGCCCCATCGATCCCGCCGCCATACCGATGCCGAAGGCCAAGGAGCGGCTCTCGGCCGGCAGGAGCTTGCCGAAGGCGGCGATGACGAGGGAGAAGGCGGAGCCGGCGATGCCGAGCCCGATCAGCACGCCGGCGGCCGAGATGCAGCATCAGCGGCGTTTCGGCGGTCGCCGTCAGCGACAATCCCGCCGCATAAAGGAGCGCGCCGAGCGACGATGACGCGGCCCTCGCCCCAGCGGTCGGCGATCGCACCGAGCATGGGCTGGCCGAGACCCCATACGATGTTCTGGATGGCGAGCGACAGCGCGAAGACCTCGCGGCTCCAGCCGCGCTCGGCCGACAACGGCGCCAGGAAAAGTCCCATGGACGATCTCGGCCCGAAGCTGATCATCGCGATCAGGCAGCCGCAGGCAACGATGACGAGACCGGTGCGCCAATCGATGCGCGGGGCGGAAGTGTTCATGGGCTTCACTCGCACGGAAAAGATGCAGCGGAGAATAGCCGTGCTCGTCCCAGGGTGGTAATGCAATTCGGTAATGGCTGGCATCAGTGCTACTGATGGGCCGAATGGAGCTTTCGTTGAGCACTGAACTGGAAAGTGGCATTTCGGAAGCGCTCGCGGAGGCCCGCCGGCGCGGCCGGACCGTGGCTCCCCCACCCGGCTGGCCGCCGGTGGACGAAGCCTCCGCGACGCGCATCAGGGAACACGCGACCCGGCTGCTCGGCGAAGAGGCCGCCGGCTACAAGATCGGCGCCACGAGCCCCGAGGCGCAGCGTATCATCGGGTGCGACGGCCCGTTCCACGGCCCGCTCCTCTCCGGCCGCGTTCACCCGTCGGGCACCGTTCTTTCGCTGCCCGAGGGGGCGCTGGGGCTCGAATGCGAGTTCGCCTTCCGCATCGGCCGGGACCAACGGGACGGCGAGGACGGATGGTCCCGCGACAGCGTCGCCGGGCTCGTCGAGAGCTGCCACCCGGCGCTCGAGATCATCGGCGCGCGCGTGGCGGCGGAAGGCTTCCCCGGGCTGACGGGCGCGGTGGCGGATTTCGGTCTCAACGTCGCCTTCGTGCACGGACCGGCCATTCCGGACTGGCGGAACCACGACCTGGCCGCCGCCACGGTGCGCGGGCTGGTGGATGGCCGCGAGACCAATGCCGGTGCCGGCGGAAACGTCCTCGGACACCCGCTCAATGCGCTGGCATGGCTCGCCAACGTGCTGGCAGCCGAAGGCGGAGGGCTGCGCGAGGGCGACTGGGTGTCCACGGGGACCTGCCTCGGCGTGGTGCCCGTTGCGGCGGGCGCGCATGTCGTCGGCGATTACGGGCCGCTCGGCTCGGTCTCGGTCCGCTTCGCCGGCTGACCGGTCGTGATATCCTGAGGGCGAGCCGCCGCCGATGGGCGGCGCGCGGCCGGCAACGCAGGAGACCACGTCATGTTCGTCGCGCGGTGGCAAATCGACGCCCGCTTCGGGCACAAGCAGGCCGTCATAGACCTGATGCGCCGATGGGAGCGCGAGATCGGCCAACTGGCGGGCCTCGCCGAAACAGAGATGGAGATGCTCACCGGCTCGATCGGCGCACGGGAGGCGACCGTCGAGAACAACGTCAGGGTGGCGTCGCTGACCGAGCTCGACGGCTTCTTCGCAAAGCTGGGCGACATACCCGATCATGCGCGCTGGGGATCCGATATGGAGCCTCACGTCGTATCAGGCTCTTCGCGCTGGACCGTCTTGCGGGTTCTGAAGGCCTGAAACCACACTGTTTTCGGGCTACGCGCACCGTGCGCGGGCCGATCGAAGATCCCCGCCGGATGCATGGCCGCCAGCCAATTTCGGACTGGCGCAGGGGGCGTTGCGGACTTATATTCCGATTGAACAAAAGCACCGGGACGGGCCGGAAGGTCCTTTCCCGTTTTTTCAAGAGGCAATTATACTCATTTTGAGTATATGGAGGCCGACATGAGGAACGCCGTTTCGACCTTACAGACCACCCGCCCGACCGCGGCAGAACGCTACGGCGTGCTGCCCATGCCGGCGCTCGAATGGACGCCGGAGGTGGAGGCCGCAACCGCGCATCTCTACGAGCGGGTCAAGTCGGTCATCCCGTCCGTCGAGTGGCCGTTCTTCGCGCCCTACGTCAAGGCGATCAACGACCTCAAGACCCAGCGCAACGCGGTCATCCTGGCGCACAACTACATGACGCCGGAGATATTCCACTGCGTCGCCGACGTGGTCGGCAACTCGCCTGCAGCTCGCGATCGAGGCGACGAAGACCGACGCCAACATCATCGTCCAGTGCGGCGTGCACTTCATGGCCGAGACCTCGAAGCTGCTCAATCCCGGCAAGACGATCCTGATCCCGGACATGGAAGCGGGCTGCTCGCTCGCCTCGTCGATCACCGGCGCGGACGTGCGCGCCATGCGCGAGGCCTATCCGGGCGTGCCCGTCGTCTCCTACGTCAACACATCGGCCGACGTGAAGGCGGAGACCGACATCTGCTGCACCTCGTCCAACGCGGTTCAGGTGGTGGAAATCGCTCGGCGTGCCGCGCGTCATCTTCCTGCCCGACGAGTATCTGGCGAAATACGTGCAAAGCCTGACCAACGTCGAGATCATCGCCTGGAAAGGCCATTGCGAGGTGCATGAGCGCTTCACGGGCGAGGAACTCGCCGCATATCGCGCGGCCGATCCCTCGATCCGCATCATCGCTCATCCCGAATGCCCGCCGGACGTTCTGGCCGAGGCCGACTTCACCGGCTCGACCGCGAAGATGATCGACTGGGTGCAGACCGAACGGCCGAACCGGGTCGTCATGGTCACCGAGTGTTCGATGGCCGACAACGTCGCCGCCGAGACGCCGGGGGTGAACTTCGTGCGGCCGTGCAACCTGTGCCCGCACATGAAGCGGATCACGCTGCCCAAGATCCTCGACAGCCTGGTGGAGATGCGCGAGGAGGTCGTCGTCGACCCGATGATCGCCGAACGTGCCCGCCGGTCGGTGGAGCGGATGATCAATCTCAAGAGCTGAGGCGTCCGATGAGCGCCGCCGTCTCCCACCCTCCTAGGGAGGCGGCAACCTGGCTAACGACTCTCATTCCATGATCGGACGCTCCCTTATGAGCCGCTTCCCCCATCTCGATGCGAGTGACGACGTGGTGATCGTCGGAGGCGGGCTGGCCGGGCTGTTCTGCGCGCTGAAGCTGGCGCCCCGGCCGGTGACGCTGATCACGGCGGCGCCCATCGGCGAGGGCGCGTCGTCGGCCTGGGCGCAGGGCGGCATCGCTGCGGCCGTCTCGGAAGGCGACACGCCGGAGGACCATACCGCCGACACTGTGGCGGCCGGGGCCGGTATCGTCGACGAGCGCGTGGTGCTGGAGATGACGCGCGAGGGGCCGGAGCGGGTCGCCGACCTGTTGCGCTACGGCGTGCCGTTCGACCGCGACCTGGAGGGCCATCTGGTGCTCTCGCGCGAGGCCGCGCACGGGCGGCGGCGCGTGGTGCGCGTCGGCGGAGATCTCGCCGGCCGGGCGATCATGTCGGCGCTGGTGCGGACCGTGCGCGAGACGCCGTCGATCCGGCTGGTGGAAGGGTATTCGGCCGAGGAGATTCTTGTCGAGGGCGGTCGCGTCTCAGGGCTCGTCGCCCATGCGACGCTGCCGGACGAGGGGCCACCGGAAGTGCGGTTTTCGGCGCGCGCGGTGATCCTCGCCTCGGGGGGCGCAGGCGCGCTCTTCGCGGTGACCACGAACCCGCCCCAGGCGCGCGGCCAGGGCTTCGCGATGGCTGCGCGGGCGGGCGCGCTCGTCTCCGACGTCGAGTTCGTGCAGTTCCATCCCACCGCCATCGCCGTTGGCCTCGACCCGGCGCCGCTGGCGACCGAGGCGCTGCGCGGCGAGGGGGCGCTGCTCGTCAACGGGCGGGGGGACCGCTTCATGCAGCGGGTGCACGCCGACGCCGAGCTCGCGCCGCGCGACATCGTGGCGCGCGCGGTGTTTCGCGAGGTCCAGTGCGGGCGGGGTGCTTTCCTCGACTGCCGGGAGGCTATCGGCGAGCGGTTCGCCAAAGACTTCCCGAAGGTCCACGAGACGTGCCGGGCAGCCGGCATCGACCCGGCGCACCAGCCGATACCCATCGCGCCGGCCGCTCACTACCATATGGGCGGCGTCATGACGGACGCCAACGGGCGATCCTCGCTCGACGGCCTGTGGGCCTGCGGCGAGGCCGCCGCGACGGGCGCACATGGGGCGAACCGGCTTGCGTCGAACTCGCTGCTCGAGGCCGTGGTCTTCGCCGCCCGGATCGCCGAGGACGTGCGGCGCATCTATCCCGCCTCGACGCCGATGCCGGTGCCGGCGACGACCGGCGAGACCGACGGCCCGACGCTGTTCTCCGACACCGCCGCGATAGCCGATCTTCGGACGCTGATGAGTGCGCGGGTGGGCGTGGTGCGCGACCATGAGGGGCTTGTCGCCGCGTTGCGCGAACTTTCAGAACTCGAGCGCGAGGGCGGGCCGGACTACGGCTTCCGCAACATGGTGACGGCGGCCCGGCTGATCGCTGCCGCGGCGCTGAGGAGAACCGAGAGCCGGGGCGCGCATTTCCGCTCCGACCATCCCGAGCCCGACCCAGCGCAGGCCCGGCGCAGCTTCATGACTCTCAGGCAGGCAGACGCCTTCGTCGCGCACGCGCTGTCAGAGGAGACCCGTTCCCGTGTCGGCCTCGTCTCCTGACCTGACCCCCCGGCCGCTGCCGGCAGGTCTCGTGCGCCAGGCGGTCGCCGCCGCGCTCGCCGAGGACCTGGGGCTTGCCGGCGACATCACCACGGCCGCGACGATCCCCGCGGACACGACCGCGCGCGGCGTGATCGCGGCGCGGAAGCCCGGCGTGCTTTCGGGGATCGGAGTCGCGGGGGCGGCTTTCGAGGCGCTGAATCCTGATATTACGTTTACGTCAAGGGCAATGGATGGTGCCCGTGTGTCACCTGGCGACGCCGTCGCCGAGATCGCGGGGCCGGCCCGCGCTATCCTTTCGGCCGAACGCGTGGCGCTCAATTTCCTCTGCCACATGAGCGGGATCGCGACGCTGACGCGGAGCTTTGCGGACGCGGTCGCGGGCACAAAGGCCGCCGTCATCGACACGCGCAAGACGACGCCCGGACTGAGGGCCTTCGAGAAATACGCGGTGGCCTGCGGCGGCAGCCACAACCACCGCTTCGGGCTGTTCGACGCCGTCCTCATCAAGGACAACCACGTGGTCGCGGCCGGCGGCATCGCGGCCGCCGTCGCCCGGGCCAAGGCAAGCGTCGGCCACATGGTGAAGATCGAGGTGGAGATCGACCGGCTCGACCAGCTCGACGAGGCGCTTCAGGCCGGCGCCGACATCGTCATGCTCGACAACATGGCGCCCGAAATCATGCGAGAGGCGGTCGCGCGCACTGCCGGCCGTGCCGTGCTGGAGGCGTCCGGCGGCGTCAGCCTCGACACGGTGCGGGCGATCGCGGAGACCGGCGTCGACCTGATCTCGGTCGGCGCGCTGACGCACTCCGCGCCGATCCTCGACTTCGGTCTCGACTTCCTCTGATCCTCGGGACGGCATGGATGCCCGGGACAAGCCCGGGCATGACACCGAGTGGGAAAGGCGAGGGAAACTTCTTCCCGCCCCTCAGCCCGCAATCTTCGAGAAGTCCGCAACCCGGTCCATCGCCGCCCGAATCTGGGACAGGAGCAACAGCCGGTTCTCGCGTAGGCCCGCGTCGTCGGCGTTGACCGTCACAGTGTCGAAAAAGGCATCGACGGGGCCGCGCAGGCGGGCGAGCGCGGCCATCGCGGCGGCGAAGTCCTCGCGCTGAAGCGCGGAATCGGCCTCCGCCGTCACCTCGGCGATGCGGTCGAACAGCGTACGCTCCTCGTCCTGCGCAAAGCGCGCCGGGTCGGCATGGCCGGCATAGCTCCGCCCGTCCTTCTTCTCCTCGATGCGCAGGATGTTCGCCGCGCGACGATAGGCCGTCAGCAGGCCCGCCCCGTCGTCGGTCTCGAGGAACGCCCCCAGCGCCTCGACGCGGCGGACGATGAGGAGGAGGTCGCGGACATTCTCCATCCCCGGCTTTTGAATCTCACGCTGGAGGCCAAGGCCAAACACAGCATCGACGAGGTCATATCTGGCGCCCTCCTCCCGAAGCTGTGTCTTCAGCCTATCACCGAAGAAATCTATCACTTCGAAGGCGACATTAAGCACGTCCGACCAAGAGTAATATCGCCCGGCGTGATCGGTCATCACCTTGGTGAGGTCGAGTTTCTTTCCATTCCCCAGCACGATCCGGATCACCCCCAGCGCCGCCCTTCGCAGCGCATAGGGATCCTTCGAACCCGTCGGCTTCTCGTCGATGGCCCAGAAATCCGACGAGCATGTCGAGCTTGTCGGCGAGCGCGACGGCGATCGAGACCGGGGCCGTCGGGATCGCGTCGTTCTGGCCGGCGGGGCGGTAGTGGTCGCGGATCGCGTCGGCGATCTCGGGGTCGATGCCCTGCTCCAGCGCGTAGTAGCGGCCCATCACGCCCTGCAGCTCGGGGAACTCGCCGACCATGCCGGTGACCAGATCGGCCTTGGCGAGCCGCGCGGCCTGCTCGGCCTTGTCCGCATCGGCGCCGACGAGCGGGGCGAGCTCGCGGGCGAGGCGGGCGATGCGCTCGACGCGCTCGCCTTGCGTGCCGAGCCTGTCGTGGAAGGTGATGGCGTCGAGCTTCTTCGCCTGCTCTTCGAGCGGGACCTTCAGGTCCTGCTCCCAGAAGAAGCGGGCGTCCGACAGCCGCGCGCGCGATGACGCGCTGGTTGCCGGCGACGATCTTCTCGCCGCCGTCGGCTGCCTCGAGGTTCGCCGTCAGCAGGAAGCGGTTCGACAGCTCGCCCGTCGACTGGTCGCGCAGCACGAAGCACTTCTGGTTGTTGCGGATGGTGAGGCGAACGACCTCCGGAGGAATCCTCAGGAACGCCTCGTCGAAGGCGCCCATCAGCACCACCGGCCATTCCACCAGGCCGGCGACCTCGTCCAGAAGCCCCTCGTCCTCCACCAGCTCCAGCCCCTGCGCGAAGGCGAGATTCTTCGCGTCGGTGCGGATGATCTCGCGGCGGCGCGCCGGGTCGAGGACGACCTTCGCGGCCTCGAGCCTGGCCACGTAATCTTCGAAGCGGCGCACCTCGAAGGCGTCCGGCGCCATGAAGCGATGGCCGCGCGTCGTGCGGCCCGAGCGGATGCCGTCGATCTCGAACTCGACGACGTCGGTGTCCTCGGTCTCCGGGCCGAAGACGCAGAGGATCGACTGCAGGGGGCGCACCCAGCGCAGGGAGCCGGCGCCCCAGCGCATCGACTTCGGCCAGGGAAATTTGCGGATCGCGTCAGTCAAGATCTCGGCGATGAACGTCGGCCGCCGGGCGGCCGGGCTTCTCGATGACCGCGACGTAGAACTCTCCCTTCTTCGGATCGCTCTCGATCTTGGCATCGTCAATCGAGGCTAGGCCGGCCGCCTTCAGGAAGCCGGCGACTGCCTGTTCCGGCGCGCCGACGCGGGGGCCTTTCCGCTCTTCGCGCGTATCGGGGCTAGCGACCGGAACGCCGACGACGTTCAGCGCCAGCCGGCGCGGCGTCGCGAAGGCCTTCGCGCCCTCGTAGGTGAGCCCGGCCCCGACGAGGCCGTCGGTGACGAGTTTCTTCAGGTCGTCCGCCGCGCGCGCCTGCATGCGGGCGGGGATTTCCTCGGAGAACAGTTCGATCAGGAGATCAGGCATGTGAGGGCCGTTCAGCTCTTGCCACCCTCCCCTGGAGGGGGAGGGTCGGCGCGTCCGGCGCGCCGGGGTGGGGTGACAGCGCCTGCCGCTGAACGGCGGCGGGACCGGGAATGCTCGAGCGGTACCGGCACCGCATCGGACGCCCCGTAGACCTTTGCGTAGATGACGTCCAGCACGGCATCGAGCTCATCGTTGATGTCGGAGTTCCAGAACCTGAGGACCCCGAAGCCCTCCTTCTCGAGCCATCTCGTACGCTCCCGATCATGACTTTCATGCGCCTCATCGGCATGCTGGGAACCATCGACTTCCACCACCAGTCGGGCTGCCATACACGCGATGTCCGCAACGTAGGGTCCGATCGGCACCTGCCGCCTGAAGTGCGAGCCGAGCAGCGGCATTCGACGCAATCCATTCCATAGCCGCTTCTCCGCCTCCGTTTCGCCGGCACGCAATCGCCGCGCGTTCGCGCGCCGGAAGCGGGAGATGGGTGGTCGGGACATAATTGCTTCTCCGGTCGTCGCGGCCGCTGTCACCCCACCCCGGGCCTTCGGCCCGACCCTCCCCCTCCAGGGGAGGGTGATCTACGCCCCGCCTCCCGCCGTCCGCAGCCAAGCTTCGCCGCAGGCCTTGGCCAGCGTGCGCACGCGCAGGATGTAGCTCTGGCGCTCGGTCACCGAGATCACGCCGCGCGCGTCGAGCAGGTTGAAGACGTGGCTGGCCTTGATGCACTGGTCGTATGCGGGAAGGGCCATTCGATGCTTCCCTGTCGCGCCTTCGGCGCTCCTCGCCTCTTGCTGCTTCCCGGTCGCGCCTTCGGCGCTCCTCGCCTCTTGCTGGCCACCCGCCTCCAGCAGCGCGATGCACTCCCTCTCGGCGTCCTCGAAGTGGCGCTTCAGCATCTGCGTGTCGGCGTGCTCGAAGTTGTGGCGGGAATATTCCTGTTCCGCCTGCAGGAAGACGTCGCCGTAAGTGACCTTCTCATCGCCGTCGCGGCCGTTGAAGTTGAGGTCGTAGACGTTGTCGACGCCCTGGACGTACATCGCGAGCCGCTCCAGCCCGTAGGTCAGCTCGCCCGAGACCGGCGCGCAGTCGAAGCCGGCGACCTGCTGGAAATAGGTGAACTGCGACACCTCCATGCCGTCGCACCACACCTCCCAGCCGAGGCCCCAGGCGCCCAGCGTCGGGCTCTCCCAGTCGTCCTCGACGAAGCGGATGTCGTGAGTTTTTCGCGTCGATGCCGATGGCGTCGAGCGAGCCGAGATAGAGATCCTGCAGGTCGGGCGGCGAGGGCTTCAGGATCACCTGGTACTGATAATAGTGCTGGAGCCGGTTGGGATTCTCGCCATAGCGCCCGTCGGTGGGCCGCCGCGACGGCTGGACGTAGGCCGCCTTCCAGTGCTTCGGCCCAAGCGACCGCAGCGTCGTCGCGGGATGAAACGTACCCGCGCCGACCTCCATGTCGTAGGGCTGGAGGATCACGCAGCCGTGGCCCGCCCAGTAGCGCTGGAGCGTCAGGATGAGGCCCTGGAAGGACCGGGCGGGGCTCAGGAAATCGATCGTGTCGGGCATGTCGCGGTCCGGCCGGGAGCGGCTTGAGGGCCGCCCTCTCGGGACGGCGCGGCGGACCGTATGCGCCGCTATCGCGAGGGTCAAGCGCGCGGGCGGCGCTGCTCCCCGGCGGGGCGGTAGACGCCCGTCTCGGGATCCTTTTCGAGACGCACCGGCGCGGGCTGCCGCCGCTCGCCGGCCAGCGCGATCTTCTCGGCGATGCTGCGCAGCCGCGCGCGCTCGCGCCTGACGATGCGCCAGGCCGCCACGGCGCCGCCGATAACCAGTCCGCCGATGATCAAGGGGTTGGCCATCTCACCGTCCCTGCCCTGTCGTCCTGTTCATCATTATCGCCGATCGCGGCACAAATTCGACCCTCCCGACAAATGGATTGAACCGGTCTTCGTTCCACCGCGTCCCAACGGGCAGATGGCCGACTGGCGGCCTCACCAAGGAGAGCGGACAATGACCCCCATCAAGACCATTTCGACGCTGGCCCTCGTCATGGCGGCCTTTCTCACCGTTTCGATGTCGGCCGACACGGCCCATGCGCAGGCAGCGGGCGGTGCAGCCGGCGGCGGTGGCGGCGCGGCCTCGGGTGGCGGTGGCGGTGGTGGCGCCGGAAACGGCGACGGCGGCGGCGCCTTCGTGGGCGACCCGGCCCGGCCGGTTCTCGCCCAGAATCCCGGGCGCGGCGCCGTGCACCCACGCCAACTGCGACACGCCCCGGCGCAAGCCGGAGCCCAGGCAGATGGTGGTGAACGGGGAAAGATGCGACCACGACATCTGGCGGTCGTACGAACTTTCCTACCGGACGCAGCAGGGCAGCGTCCACCAGCTGCTCGTCGCCGCCAAGGACCAGGACTGCACCTGGCCGGCGCGCGACTGACCCCCTCAGAAGCCGAAGCGCGACCAGAGGGCGCGCGCTTCGACCGCGGATACGAGATCGTCGGCGAGGCTCGCGCCCGCCGGCGTCTCGGCATGCCCGCCCACCGGGAGCATCCGTCGCAGGAAGCCGCCGCGGGCCATCGGGACGGCAACGAGCCTCACCTTCTCGCCGTAGCGCTCGCGCATGACGCCGGTGATGTCGCCGAGGCGGTCGACCAGACCGAGGTCGAGCGCCTTGCGGCCGGACCAGAACTCGCCGGAGAACAGCGTCTTGTCGGTGCCCTTGAGGGCGGCGCCGCGCCGGGCCTTCACGAGATCGACGAACATGTCCTGCACGTCCTTCTGGAGCGCCTTCAGCCGCTTCACGTCGTCGGGCTTCTCGGGCTGGAAGGGATCGAGCATGACCTTGCGGTCGCCGGCCGTATAGACGCGCCGCTCGACGCCGATCCGGTCGATGAGCTGGTGGAAGCCGAAGCCCGCCGACACGACACCAATCGAGCCGACGATCGAGGAATCGTCGGCCACGATCTCGTCGGCTGCGAGCGCCACGAGATAGCCGCCCGAGGCACCAACGTCCTCGATGAAGGCGAAGACGGGCTTGGAATGCTTCTCGGCCAGATGCCGGATGCGGTTATGGATGAGCCTGCTTTGCACCGGCGAGCCGCCGGGGGAATTGACGACGAGCGCGACCGCCGACGCCTTCCTGTTGCGAAAGGCCCGCTCCAGCGCGCCCGCGACGCCGGACAGCGACAGTCCTGGCCGCAGCGGCGTCACGGCGCCAATCGCCCCGGCAAGTCGCACAACCGCCACCACGGGGCGTCGCTCGCGCCATCGCGCAGGCAGCAGGCCGCTCAAGATCGGCATCCGGCATCATCCTCCTGGTTTCTTTCGAGGCCCTTAGATGTCGTCACGAGCGGCACGAGACAAGGCCGAGCGGCGCGCCATGGCGCAGGACGGCCTCCATTTGGGGCGTGAAATCGTGGCCGTCGTCGCCATGAAGGGTGAGACCTGCAAGGATTCGCAGAGGGCCACGCGCGCCCTTCCTGCCCTGCACCAAGATCCGCGTCGCCGGCGCGCCCGGCCTCGGGTGGATCGGCAGGATCCCTACCTCGCCGAAGCGGCGCCCGAATGCCGCCAGCACCTCCGGGAGCGCTTCGGCGCGGTGGATCAGGGTGAACGTGCCGCCGGATTTCACGGCGGCCGCCGCAAAGCGCGTCCACAGGTCCAGCGTGTCGGCGCGAGCTGCGTGGGCGCGCGCCTTTATCTCCGCCGTGCGGCTGGAGAGCGGATCGTAGAAGGGCGGGTTGGCGATAGCATGGTCCGCGACGCCGTCGAGACCGGCCCGGCGCGCCGCGCCGGCGGCCTCCACGTCGCAGTCGACAACCGTGGCGCGATCGCGGAGACCGTTGCGCTCTACGTTGCCGCGCGCCAGGGCGGCCGCCTCCGCGTCGACCTCCACCAGTACCGCATGCGCGGACGGACAACGCGCCAGGACGCACAGCCCCGCCACGCCCACGCCCGCGCCGATGTCGAGCACGGTCTGCCCCTCCCCGACCGGCGCGGCCGCCGCCATCAGCACCGCCTCCAGTCCCGCCCTGTGGCCTGCCCGGGGCTGGCACACGACGAGGCGGCCACCGAGGAAGGCGTCCTCGGTCGTCGCGGAGGGATCAGAGACTGCCGCCAAGGCCGGCCTCCGTCAGGATGCGCCGGGCCTGGTCGTGCCGGTCGGTCTCCACAAGCAGCCGCCTGGGCAGGATGCCGAGCGAGCCCTCCATGATGCTCATGTTCTCGTCCAGCACCGCGCAGCCGATGCCGGCGTCGCGCAGGAGGCACTCGGCAAAGGAAAGCACGACCATGTCGTTGGTACGCAGAAGTTCGGTCATGGGGCGGTCTCCAAGTCGGCGATCCTAGGGCGAAGCGAGGCGATCCGTCCAATTCGTCGCGCCGGCGCCTATTGCCGCGGCTGGCCCGGCTACCTAATGTCCGGCCCAGCGCACACGGCAGGAGGGCAGCGCGTGGGACCCGCGACGACGATCCCGAAAGAGACCGATCCGGTGGCCGGCGTCGACAGGCTCGTTGGCCTCGTCGCCGAGGACATGCGGCGCGTGAACGACATGATCCTGTCGCGTACCGGCTCCAACGTCGCGCTGATCCCGGAGGTCGCCGCCCACCTCATCGATTCGGGCGGCAAGCGGCTTCGGCCGATGCTGACGCTCGCATCCGCCGGGATGTTCGGATACGCCGGCGACGGCCATGTGCGGCTGGCCGCCAGCGTCGAGTTCATGCACACGGCCACGCTCTTGCACGACGACGTCGTCGACGAGAGCGACATGCGCCGCGGCAAGGCGGCGGCGCGCATGGTCTGGGGCAACGAGGCGAGCGTGCTCGTCGGCGACTTCCTGCTCGGCCAGGCCTTCAAGATGATGGTCGAGGTCGGCTCGCTGCCGGCACTCGAGGTGCTGGCGGACGCCGCCGCCGTCATCGCCGAGGGCGAGGTAATGCAGCTCGTCACCGCACAGAACGTCGACACGTCGGAGGCGGCCTATCTGGCGGTCATCCAGGCGAAGACGGCGGCCCTCTTCGCGGCGGCCTGCGAGGTCGGCGCCATCGTCGCCGGCCGGTCCGACGCCGAGCGCCGGGCGCTGTCGGCCTACGGCACCAATCTCGGACTCGCCTTTCAGCTCGTCGACGACGCACTCGATTATTCCGGCGCGCAGGCGGACCTCGGCAAGCGCGTCGGCGACGATTTCCGGGACGGCAAGGTCACCCTGCCCGTCCTGCTCGCCTACGGCCGCGGCGACGACGAGGAGCGGACCTTCTGGCGGCGGACGCTCGCCGACCGGGAGTCCGATGACGCGGATCTCGCGAAGGCCATCGACTTGATGAGCCGCCACCGGGCGCTCGACGACACGATCGTCCGGGCCCGCGAATACGGCGCCGCCGCAAGCGGGGCGCTCGCCACGCTGCCGGGCGGCGAGCACCGGACGGCACTGACCGAAGTCGTCGATTTCTGCGTCAGCCGCACTTACTGACCTGATAGCGGGGAACCGGACCGCCCACTCGGCCGTTTATCGCACAGGTGCCGCGTGTCGCCCGCTTCGGGCTGCGCGGCACATGTGCGACAGACGAGGCAACCCGCATGACCATCGATATTATCGCGATCCAACCGATCATCGCATTGCTCGCCGGCGTCCTGATCCTGATGGTGCCGCGGCTTCTCAACTACATCGTCGCGATCTACCTCATCATCGTCGGAATCACGGGGCTGCTGGCCTGACGCGCGTCAGGCCGAGAGGGGAAGAGGCTTCCATGCGCCAGACCAACCAGATCACCTACTTCGTCGTCGGGGCACTGACCGTCGTGGTCGTCGTTCTCGGCTATCTCTACTACCAGGAGCGCCAGCGCTCGGCCGAATTCCGGATCGAGCTCAACGAGTCCGGGATCGAGTTCCAGGGCGGCAATTGACGCATAGCCGCCATCAAATCGCCGTCCTCGCCGTCCGATACGTTGAAACTGGAGTCGTTTTAGGCGATTGCAGGGGCCCGGCCCGAGCCGGGCAACAGCGACAGGGACGTGCGACATGGTGAACTGGGTCTATACCTTCGGCGACGGGAAGGCCGAAGGCTCGGCGGCGATGCGCGAATTGCTCGGAGGCAAGGGCGCCAACCTGGCGGAGATGTCGGGCCTGGGCCTGCCGGTGCCTCCGGGATTCACGATCACCACCGAGGTCTGCACCTGGTACTATGCCCATGAGAGGTCATATCCGCCGGAGCTGAAGCAGCAGGTCGCCGACGCGCTCGATCATGTCGGCGGCATCGTCGGCAAGCGCTTCGGCGACACCGCCGATCCGCTGCTCGTGTCCGTGCGGTCCGGCGCACGCGCCTCGATGCCGGGGATGATGGACACGGTCCTCAATCTCGGCCTCAACGACCAGACCGTCGAGGCACTGGCCGAGCGGGCCGGCGACCGTCGGTTCGCCTACGATTCCTATCGCCGCTTCATCCAGATGTTCTCGAACGTCGTGCTCGAGGTCGAGCACCACGACTTCGAGGAGATCCTCGATCATTTCAAGGACGAGCGCGGTTTCGACCTCGATACCGACCTGTCGGCCGAGGACTGGGTCGAAATCGTCTCGCGCTACAAGGCGCGCGTCGAGGAGGAGACCGGCAAGCCGTTCCCGCAGGATCCCCACGAGCAGCTCTGGGGCGCGATCGGCGCGGTGTTCGGGTCCTGGATGAACCAGCGCGCCATCACCTACCGCCGCCTGCACGACATCCCCGAGAGCTGGGGCACGGCGGTCAACGTCCAGGCCATGGTGTTCGGCAACATGGGCGACGATTCCGCGACCGGCGTCGCCTTCACCCGCAATCCCTCGACGGGCGAGAACGAGCTCTACGGCGAGTTCCTCGTCAACGCACAGGGCGAGGACGTGGTGGCCGGCATCCGGACGCCGCAGGACATCACCGAGCGCGCGCGCCTGGCGGCCGGCTCCGACAAGCCGTCGCTCGAGAAGATCATGCCGGAAGCGTTCGCCGAGTTCACCGGGATCTGCCGCAAGCTCGAAGACCACTACCGCGACATGCAGGACCTCGAGTTCACGGTCGAGAAGGGCAAGCTCTGGATGCTCCAGACGCGCGGCGGCAAGCGCACCGCGAAGGCCGCGCTGCGGATCGCGGTCGAGATGGTCGAGGCCGGCCAGATCAGCGAGGCGGAGGCCGTCCAGCGCATCGATCCCGCCTCGCTCGACCAGCTCCTGCATCCCACCCTTGATCCGAAGGCGGAGCGCAACGTGATCGGGCGTGGCCTGCCGGCCTCGCCGGGGGCGGCGCAGGGCGAGATCGTGTTCGACGCCGACGAGGCCGAGGCCATGAAGGCGCAGGGCCGCGCGGTCATCCTGGTGCGTGTCGAGACGAGCCCGGAGGACATCCACGGCATGCATGCCGCGGAAGGCATCCTGACGACGCGCGGCGGTATGACCAGCCACGCCGCCGTGGTTGCGCGCGGCATGGGCAAGCCCTGCGTCTCGGGCGCGGGCGCGCTCAGGATCGACTACAAGGCCGGCACCATGACGGCCGGCGGCGTCACTCTGAAGAAGGGCGACGTCATCACCATCGACGGGGCCGCCGGCGAGGTGCTGCTCGGCGAGGTGCCGATGCTGAAGCCGGAACTGTCCGGCGAGTTCGGCAAGCTGATGGCCTGGGCCGACGGCGCGCGCAAACTCGGCGTGCGCGCCAATGCCGACACGCCGGCCGACGCCCGCACCGCGCGGGAGTTCGGTGCCGAGGGCATCGGCCTGTGCCGCACCGAGCACATGTTCTTCGACGAGGGCCGGATCGTCGCGGTTCGCGAGATGATCCTCGCCTCAGACGAGGCCGGCCGCCGCCGCGCGCTGGAGCGCATCCTGCCGATGCAGCGGGCGGATTTCGCCGAATTGTTCGAGATCATGGCCGGGCTGCCGGTGACGATCCGCCTCCTGGACCCGCCGCTCAACGAGTTCCTGCCGAAGGAAGAGGACGAGATCGCCGAGGTCGCGGCCTCGATGGGCGCCGACGTGGAACTGCTCCAGCACCGGGTGCGCGACCTCGACGAGTTCAACCCGATGCTCGGCCATCGCGGCTGCCGCCTGGCGATCACCTATCCGGAAATCTGCGAGATGCAGGCGCGCGCGATCTTCGAGGCCGCCGCCGACACGGCCGCGCGAACGGGAAAGCCGGTCAAGCCCGAGGTCATGATCCCGCTGATCGCCACCAAGGCCGAGCTCGACCTCCTGACCGACCGCGTCAGGGCCGTGGCCGAGGAGGTGAGCAAGGAGAAGGGCGTCGATATCGACTACGACATCGGCACCATGATCGAGCTGCCGCGCGCGGCGCTGCGCGCAGGCGAGATCGCCGAGACCGCCGAGTTCTTCTCCTTCGGCACCAACGACCTGACGCAGACCACCTTCGGCATCAGCCGCGACGATTCCTCGAGCTTCCTGACCGAATATGTCGAGAAGGGGATACTGCCGATCGATCCCTTCATCTCGATCGACCGCGACGGCGTCGGCGAACTGGTCGATATCGGTGTCAAGCGGGGCCGCAAGGTGAGGCCGGACCTTAAATGCGGCATCTGCGGCGAGCATGGCGGCGATCCGGCTTCCGTCGCGTTCTGCCACGAGGTTGGCCTCGACTACGTTTCCTGCTCGCCCTATCGCGTGCCGATCGCACGGCTCGCCGCGGCGCAGGCGGCCCTCGGCGGCAAGTCGGGCTCGACCGCCTGAGGCGGACATTGCGGGCGGGGACATTCCCCGCCCCCTCTCCGAATCTCCGAATCTTCTCCGACCCCGCGATCGCGGCGCCCGCGGGCATTGCGCATGCCCCGCAACCCTTGCTGATGCGTCAGGGTGATGCACCCGGGACACAATCAAGGCCCGCCCGTATTCCGCCCGAATTCATGGTTAAGTGCCTGTAAAGATTTACTGGCGAGACTGGGTACCGAAGCAGGGGATACGGAGGGAACTCCCCCGCTACTCGACAGGTGCGTAGCGCCGTGACGCGAGACGGAGTCGCGGCTGCCTGCGGACGAGTCCGTGGTTGGAGTTGGCGTGAGTATGCTGCAAAACGTCCGGGGGAGACGTCGAATCCAAGGAATTCGCCTTGCCACACCTTTTGCGGTGGCGCTGGCATTCTTCTTCGGATCGACCGTGAAGGCCGCCTATCAGGACGCGGCCAGCCTCATCGACAAGGCCAGCATGTCCGCCGAGCGGTGGCGGGCGGTGATTGTGTCGGCGCCGCATTCTTCATTTCATGCAGCAAGCATCGGGTTGCCGTTCGGCGCGACGGGGCTCGACACCGACACGGCGGTCGGCGTGCGCATGGGCGACCCGGCCACCGGCGACACCGTCATCCTGGCTCCTGACGATCCCACGGGCTCGATCGGCCGCAAGGCGGAGGGACGCAAGGGCGGGCCCGACATCGTGCGCAGCGGCAAGGGAAACCTCCTGATGAGCCGCACAGGCATCGGGGGGCGCATCACGGTCGACGACGACAGCGGCCTTCTGAAGATGCCGCCGCGCATGCTGTTCGAATCCCCCGTGCCCGACCTGCCGCGCACCTCCTTCATGAAGCCGCGGCCGATCCCCTACGGCGAGCGAATCCAGCTCGCCTCGCTCGACACCGATCACATCGTGATCCGCCAGCCGACACTGACGACGCCGCTCGAGGCCGTCGAGCGGCGAAGCATCGACCGGCGGCAATACGCACGCGACCTGCACTGCATGGCCACCGCGATCTACTTCGAGGCCCGCAGCGAACCCGAGGCAGGACAACGGGCCGTGGCGCAGGTGGTGGTGAACAGGGTTCGCGACCACCGCTATCCCGATACGGTGTGCGACGTCGTCTACCAGAACCAGCACCGGCGCAACGCCTGCCAGTTCTCGTTCGCCTGCGATGGCATTCCCGACCGGATCAGGGACCAGCGTTCCTGGGCCATCGCCATGAGCTATGCCGAGGACGCCATGATCGGCGAGGCGTTCCTCGAGGACATCGGCGGCTCGACACACTATCACGCGGACTATGTGCGGCCGCGCTGGGCCCGCGCGCTGCAGAAGATGGACCGGATCGGCCGCCACATCTTCTTCAAGCTCTACCCCGGACAGACCTGAACGGATTTTCCGACGCTACCGCGCGCGGGCGGCGACGACCCACCAGTCGCGACGGGCCGCAGCGAGCGAGACCGCGGCGGTGACCGCCTCCCGCCTCGTCCCGAACAGGCCGAAGCACGTCGCGCCGGAACCCGACATCCGGGCGAGCCGGCAGGAGGGGAGCGCACGGAGCGCGTCGAGCACCTCGCCCACGACGGGTCGCAACGCGACCGCCGGGCCCTCCAGATCGTTGCGCATCGCCGGCAGGACGGCCATCAGGTCCTCGATGCCTCCTCCGGGAAGATCGGGAAGGGGCGGATTGTCGACCTGCCGGAGCCTTCCGAACACCTCGCCTGTGGGGAGCGCGACCCCGGGATTTACCAGCACGAGATGGAGCGGAGCGATCTCGGGGAGCAGTTCGATCTCCTCGCCGATCCCCCGGGCACGCAGGAAGCGGCCATGGACGCACATCGGAACGTCAGCGCCGAGGGCCAGCCCGGCGCGCGCCAGTTCGTCCCGCGACAGGCCGAGGCTCCACAGCATATCGAGGGCCCGAAGCGCCGCGGCGGCGTCGGCCGACCCTCCGCCAAGGCCCGCGGCGACCGGCAAGGACTTGCGCAACAGCACCTTCGCGCCGACGCCCGGACCGCGCTCCACGAGCAGACGCATGGCACGCAGCACGAGATTGTCGGGCTCGGCCACCAGAGAGGCCGCAAAACGCCCGGCCAGCCCGACACTGAGGTCATCGAACCGTTCGGCTGACAGTTCGTCGGCGATGTCGGCGAAGACGACGTAGGTGTCGAGCAGATGGTAGCCGTCCGGGCGGCGGCCGGTCACCGCGAGGGCGAGGTTCACCTTCGCCGGCGCAGTCTCTCGAACCGCGTCGGGCACCTCAGTCGTCGTCGCGACGGAGGCCGGCCGCAGCGCGGTTGGGTTCCTCGGCGAGCCCGTTCTCGATCTTCTCGAGGATACCCTCGAGCTCGTCGGGCTCGGGATCGAGATCGCGGGCGTGATACCACTGGAACCGGGCCTCGAGGCGCCGGCCGACCTTCCAGTAGGCGTCGCCGAGATGATCGTTGATGACCGGATCCTCCGGCCGAAGCTCGACGGCGCGCTCAAGTTCGGACACGGCCTCCTCGTAGCGACCGAGGCGGTAGTAGGCCCAGCCGAGGCTGTCGACGATGTAGCCGTCGTTGGGGCGCAGGCGCACCGCGCGGGCGATCATGTCGAGCGCCTCGTCGAGGCGCTGGCCCTGGTCGACCCACGAATAGCCCAGATAGTTGAGGACGTGCGGATCTTCCGGGTTGAGTTCGAGCGCCTTCTTCAGATCCGGCTCGGCGAGATCCCACTGCTTCGACCGCTCATGGGCGATGCCGCGGAAATAATAGATCGACCAATGCTGCGGCCCGGGCTCCTCGATCTGGTCAATGGCGAGCGTATAGGTTTCCGCGGCCTCCGCGAACATCTCGTGGCTGCGCAGGACGTTGCCGAGGGCTACGATGGCGCCGGCGTCCTCCGGGTTCTCCTCGATGAGCCTCTCGAGGACCTCGCGCGCCTCTTCCACGCGTTCGAGGTCGTTCAGGTTCAGCGCGCGCTGCACATCGGCGTTGCGCCTCAGCGGAGAGTCCTCGGGAATGCGCTCGTAGGCCTCCACGGCCCGGACGGAATCCTCCACCTTCTCGTAGAAATCGGCGAGCGACAGGATCGCCAGCGGGCGGTCGGGCGCGAGATGGAGGGCGAGCTGGAGGTAGATCGCCGCGAACTCCTCGCCGCTCTCGCTGCCCAGCGCGGACCCGATCCCGTAGAGCACCTCGGCGGCACCCTCGCGTACATCGGAGGCGATCGGCTCGGGAACGCCACCATTCGCGATCTCCCCGGCGGCGCCGAGGACCAGCGGATGATTCGGCACGACGCCGGAGAATTCGGCGAGTACGGTCAGTGCCTGCTCGGTGCGGCCGGCGCGCGCCAGGTGGCCGCTCCAGCCCTGCACGATCCGCAGCGCGCGCGTGTCGAGTTCGTAGGCCTGGGCGTAGAACTCGCCGGCGAGATCCGTCTCGCCCGCCACCTCGGCCAGCAGCGCGGAGTGGTAGGCCTTGAACACCTCGAACCAGTCGGGCCCCGACAGCCCCGCCACCTTTTCCAGCGCGGCATCGGTCTGCCCCATGCCGCCCAGCGTCCAGGCCTCGAGAAGCTGGCCTGTGAGGGCCGATAGGGGATCGTTGCCCGACAGCGCCAGAATCCGGCGCGCGTCCTCGAATTCGCCGCCGCGAATCGCGTCCACGGCCAGCGCAAGGCGGGCGAAGCGGTTGCCCTCATCGACCTCGTGGATGCGCGAAGCGAGCGAGACCGCGTCGTCCATCTGCCCGGCGACGAGCGAGAGGACGAGGCTGCGGTCGAGTAGCGTGGGATTGTCGGGATCGCGCTGCAGGGCATGGCGGTAAAACCGCGCGGCCGACGGCGCATCGCGCAGGTTTCCCGCAACCCTGGCGGCCAGATAGCTGCCCGACAGAGTGGTGAGCGACGCCGCGGGAGGGCTCTGCGTCCCGGCGTCACGGATGTCCGCGATGACCGGTGGGGCCAGGACCACGAATGCCGCCCCCGCCAGGATGAAAACCGCGCGGCGCACCCCCGAATAAGCCGATCCCTGCAAGATTGACGATCCTTCCGACGGTCGCGGCCAGTGTCGCTGGACTGACAGCAGATGATGGAGGAAATGGGGCCGACGGGCAAATTACATGTTCGGGTAGTTCGGACCTCCGCCGCCCTCAGGCACCGTCCAGTCGATGTTGGCGTTGGGATCCTTGATGTCGCAGGTCTTGCAGTGGACGCAGTTCTGCGCGTTGATCTGGAAGCGCGGCGTGCCGCCCTCCTCGACCCATTCATAGACGCCCGCCGGACAGTAACGCGCCGAGGGACCGGCATAGACGTCGTGCTCGGAGCGCTTCTGGAGGTCCATGTCCAGGACCTTCAGGTGCACCGGCTGATCCTCCTCGTGGTTGGTGTTCGACAGGAACACCGAGGACAGCTTGTCGAAGGTCAGCACGCCGTCCGGGCGGGGGTACTCGATCGGCTTCGCCTGGGCGGCGGGCTTCAGCGTCTCGAAGTCCGCCTTGCCGTGGCCCATCGTGCCGAAGAACGAGAAGCCCAGCGTGTTGGTCCACATGTCGAGCCCGCCGAGCGCGATGCCGCCGTAGAGGCCGAACCTCGACCATAGCGGCTTGACGTTGCGCACCTTCTTCAGGTCGCGGCCGATGTCGGAGGCCCGCCAGGCCGCCTCGTAGCCGGCGAGCTCGTCGTGCGCCCGGCCCTCGGCGAGCGCGGAGGCGACATGTTCGGCCGCCAGCATTCCCGACAACATCGCGTTGTGGGACCCCTTGATGCGCGGAACGTTGACGAAGCCGGCCGAGCAGCCGATCAGCGCGCCGCCCGGAAATGCGAGCTTCGGCACCGACTGCAGCCCGCCCTCGGTGATCGCGCGCGCGCCGTAGGACAACCGCTTGCCGCCCTCGAAGACAGGCGCGATGGCCGCGTGCGTCTTGAAGCGCTGGAACTCCTGGAACGGCTCCAGATAGGGGTTCTCGTAGTTCAGGTGGACGACGAAGCCGACCGCGACCTGGTTGTCCTCGAGGTGATACAGGAAGGAGCCGCCGCCGGTCCGGGAGTCGAGCGGCCAGCCGAAGGAATGCTGCACCAGTCCCGGCCGATGGTTCTCGGGCCGGACCTCCCAGAGCTCCTTGAGGCCGATGCCGAATTTCGGAGGCTCGCGGCCCTCGCGCAGCGCGAAGCGTTCGATCAGCTTCTTCGACAGGGAGCCCCGCGCGCCTTCGGCGAACAGGACGTACTTGCCGAGAAGCGCCATGCCGCGCATGTAGCCGTCCTTGTGCGCGCCCTCGCGGCCGACGCCCATGTCGCCCGTCGCGACGCCGATCACCGCGCCGTCGTCGCCGTAGAGCACCTCGGCCGCGGCGAAGCCCGGATAGATCTCGACGCCCAGCGCCTCCGCCTTCTCCGCCAGCCAGCGGCAGACGTTGCCGAGCGAGACGATGTAGTTGCCGTGATTGGACATCAGCGGCGGCATCAGCATGTTCGGCAGGCGCAGGGAACCGGCGGGGCCGAGAAAGAGGAAGCGGTCGTCGGTGACGGGCGTCCGGACGGGGGTGTCCTCGCCGCGCCAGTCAGGCAGGAGGCGGTCCAGCGCGATCGGATCGATGACGGCGCCGGACAGGATGTGCGCGCCGACCTCCGAGCCCTTCTCCAGGACGACGACGGAGATGTCGCTACCGGAGGCGGCGGCGAGCTGCTTGAGGCGAATGGCCGCGGCCAGGCCCGCCGGACCGGCGCCGACGATCACCACGTCGAATTCCATGGATTCGCGTTCGGGCAGTTCCATGGCGTTGCTGTCGGCCATTCCCATCTCCTCCGGATGCTCGCGCTCGTCCTGTTAGCGCACAACGCAACGGGGGGGAACCTCGCGGCAGCATTCAGTTCCGCGACGTGTTGGCTTATGCTGGAGGGGTGAACCCCTGGACACGAGGCCACGGCGGGTAATGGCCGAAAACCGCCCCATGAGCGCGGATGACGCGCGCGCACTGCTCGCCTGGTACGCCGAGGCCGGCGTGGACGAGGCCGTGGGCGGACACCCCGTCGACCGGACGACACCGGTCCCCGCGCGCAATCCATCGCAGGCGCCGGCCGCGTCCCAGGTCGCCGCCGCGCCACTGGACCCGGCCGACCCGGTGCTGGCGGCGCGCGAACAGGCCCGCTCCGCCCAGACGCTGGACGAGCTGAGGAACCTGCTCGCGGGCTTCGAGGGCTGCCCGCTTCGCTACACGGCGAAGAACCTCTGCTTCGCCGACGGCAACCCCGAAGCCCGCGTCATGTTCGTCGGCGAGGCTCCCGGCGCGGGGGAGGACATCCAGGGACTGCCCTTCGTCGGCCGCGCGGGACGGCTCCTCGACAGGATGCTGGGAGCTATCGGGCTCGACAGGCAGTCGGCCTACATCACGAACATCGTCTACTGGCGCCCACCCGGGAACCGCACGCCGACGCCGCAGGAAGCGCAGACCTGCCGCCCGTTCATCGATCGGCACATAGCGCTGGCCGACCCGGACGTTCCTGGTCTTCCTGGGGGGCGCGGCGGCCAAGGAGATGCTCAAGCGCCCGGAAGGCATCCTCAAGATGCGGGGAAAATGGTTCGAGTTCGATACCGGCACGAGGACGATCCCCGCGATCGCCACGCTGCACCCGGCGTATCTGCTGCGCACCCCCGGACAGAAGCGGCTCGCCTGGCGCGACTTCCTGGCAATCCGCAAGAAGCTCGACGAGCCCGCGGGGTCCGGCGGGATTTGACGCAGGCCTCCCTTGCCCTCTACATCCCCCGTCGACGAACCGTTGCGAGGGAGGAACGACGCAGATGGCGGAACTGGAGCGGGAGCACCTGATCGGGCAACTGGAGCTTTTGGGCTCCGAGGACGACGCGGCCGTGCTGGCGGCCGCGCGCGCGGTCCATCGCTCGGTCGCGGAGGCCGGCGTCACGTGGAACGAGCTGCTGCGCCCGCAATCCACCGACACCGACGAGGAGCCGGAAGCGACGGTGGCCGCCCCGGTGGCCGTCGACCACGCCGAGGACGCCCGCGTCATCGACGCACTGCTGGCGAAGAAATCGCTGTCGGGCGAATTGCGGGAGGAACTGACCGGCCTGCGCCAGGATCTGGAGGAGGGCGAGTTCACGGCGATGGACGCCAACTACGTCCGCGCGCTCGCCACGCGCCTGGACGCCTGAACCGACGGCATGGCTCGCGCGTTGTCGAGGGGATCGCGACTGGCGGTCTTCCAGGACAACGACGATGACATGGTATTCCCTATGGCTCCGGGCCGCCTTTCTGGCCATGGAGGCGCAACAGGTGATGTGGCTTCGCATGATGCGGCTCGGCGCGGGCGGGCGCATGGCGGAGCGCGAGGCCGTTCGCATGATCTCCGAGAAGGTTGCCGCCGCCGGCGCGGCCGGTATCGACGCGGCGGGAGCGGCCGCGCGGGGCATGGGCGCCGCGGCGATCACGGGCAAGACGATCAGCGGCTATCGCCGGCGGGTACGGTCGAACCGCAAACGGCTCAACCGGCGACGAACCTGAAAACACACGAAAAATTGCATGCCGCGTTGCAGCGCGACAACGCAGGCGCGCCGCAAATCAGGATATGATGCGGCCAATCTCGAACGCCTTCCCAGCCCGAGGAAGCTCCATGCCCGATCTCAATCGCCGCCAGCTGCTCGTGGGAGCCTCGGCGGCCGCCGCCTCGCTGACGCTCGCCGCCTGCCAGTCGGCGCCGCCGCCGGTGGCCAGTGTCCGCGAGACGTCGATGGCAGCCGCCGGCGGGCTGTCGCCGCGCTATGCCGCGATGTATGCGGCGGTGCCGAGCGAGCCGTTCCCCATCCAGGCGGTCAATCTGTCGCAGATCAACCCCGACTACCTGAGGCGCGAGGTCACCTATCCGACGCCGGAAGCGCCCGGAACGATCGTCGTCGATCCGGCCGCGCGCCATCTTTATTTCGTCGAGGGAGCCGGGCGGGCGACGCGCTACGGCGTCGGCGTCGGGCGCGAGGGTTTCGGCTGGTCAGGGGCGGCCACCGTGAACTCCAAGCAGGAGTGGCCGGACTGGTATCCACCCAAGGAGATGATCGAGCGCCAGCCCCAGATCGCCGACATGGTGACGGAACTGCAGGGCGGCCAGGGCATGCCCGGCGGCCTGATGAACCCGCTCGGCGCGCGCGCCCTCTATCTCTGGCAGAACGGCAAGGACACGCTCTACCGGATTCACGGCACGTTCGAGCCGTGGACGATCGGCAACACCGTCTCGTCGGGCTGCATCCGGATGATCAACCAGGACGTCATCGACCTGTACAACCGCACCTCGGTCGGCGCGAAGGTCGTCGTCCTCGGCAGCGGCGGCATGGCCTGAGGCGGCCGATCAGTTGCGCGCGAGGAGCCGGGATTCCGGCGTCACCCGCTCGTGCTTTTCCTGATCGCTGCGAACGCGGTACTGGAACTCGCCGGCAAGGTCGGGCGGCAGGAGCGCGATGATCTCGTAGTCGCCGGACGCGGCCGGATAGACATCGCCGGTCAGGCCGACCTTCTGTCCGATCCGGAACCTGTGATCCGTCATACGGCCCTCTTGCGCTTGCGGCCAGGTCATCCCCTCAGGGACAAAAAAGCCCGGCGGCCGAGGCCGCCGGGCCGAAAATCCCGAAGGACCGGTCAGGCGGCCGACAGGTTGCTCGCTGCGGTCTTGCCGCTGCGCGGGTCGGTGGTCACTTCGAAGTTGACCTCCTGACCCTCGACGAGACCGCGCATGCCGGCGGCCTCGAGGGCGGTCGCGTGGACGAAGACGTCCTTGCCGCCGTCGTTCGGCTGGATGAAGCCGTAGCCACGGTCGGAATTATAGAACTTTACGGTACCAGTCGCCATGATGGTGACTCCTTTTCAAGAAACGCGCACAGGCGCATGCGGGCGGCGCGACCATCGCGCACACCTCGTATCCGAATTCAGCGTTGTCTTGGAGGAGAGCTCGCGTTGAGCGGGCGGGCCGGCAAGTCAGGCTATGAGTTCGAACCCGAGGACCATACACGCTTATGGCCGCGGGCGCAAAGCTTTCATCCAGATGGCCGCGCGCACGGCTGTCTCGCGCCCTCAGGCCGGGGCAATGATGGCCCGGAGCGCGGCGAGCCCGTCGGTCAGCGCCGCCGGGCCGGGCGCGAGGATCAGCGGCGACTTGATCTCCCGGAGCCGCCCGTCCCGCACGGCCGGAATGCCCGAAACCGGGCCGCGTCGCGAACGCGGCCCGGGACGAACTTCTTGCCGCACCACGAGCCGATGATGATGTCCGGCCGGCGCGGCGACGACCTGGTCGGACGGTCACGAACCGTTCCGGCGCCGACTTGCCGGCGGCGCAGTCCGGCGAACACATCGATGCCGCCGGCCGACCTCGATCAGCTCCGACACCCAGCCGATGCCGGAGATCATCGGATCGTCCCATTCCTCGAAATAGACGCGGGGCCGCGTGGCCGGCGCGCGCCTCCGCGCGCATGCGCTCGAGCCGCGCGCCTCAGTGTCCCGGCGAGCACGTCGGCCTTGTCGCCGGCGCCGACGAGACGGCCCAGCGTGCGGATCATGGCGAAGATGCCGGCGATGTCGCGCTGGTTGAAGGCATGAACGGCGACGCCCGCGCGCGATCAGGTCGCCGACGATGTCGGCCTGGAGGTCGGAGAAGGTGAGCACGAGGTCGGGCTCCAGCGCCAGGATCTTCGGCCACGTCGGCGGAAATGAAGGCGCCGACGCGCGGCTTCTCGCGTCGCACCCGCGCGGGGCGCACGGCATAGCCCGAGACCCCGACGATGCGGGCTTCCTCGCCGAGGAGATACAGCGTCTCGACCGTCTCCTCGGTGAGGCAGACGATGCGGGAGGGACGGGAATCACGTGCCATCGTCCGCCGAGCTTCGGCCACGCGACCGCCACGGGCAAGTGGCGCCCGGCGCGCTTCGCCCTATGATCGCGGCGACGCATCGACTTCGAGGCAGGAGCCACATGGAACGCACGGACAACCGCCGCCCCTTCATCCCCGTCCGCATCGCGGTGCTGACGGTCTCCGATACCCGCAGCATCGCCGACGACCGATCCGGCGAGACGCTCGTGGAGCGGATCGGCGAGGCCGGCCACAGCCTGGCGGCCCGCGATATCGTGACCGACGACATCGAGGAGATCCGCGCCATGGTGCGGCGCTGGATCGGCGACCCGAGCATCGACGTCGTCATCACCACCGGCGGCACCGGCTTCACCGGCCGCGACGTCACGCCGGAGGCGATCGAGCCGCTGTTCGAGAAGCGCATGGACGGCTTCTCGGAGGTCTTCCACCGCATCTCCTACGACAAGATCGGCACCTCGACGATCCAGTCGCGCGCGCGACCGGCGGCGTCGCCGGCGCGACCTTCATCTTCGTGCTGCCCGGCTCGCCCGGCGCCTGCCGCGACGCCTGGGACGGCATCCTCGACGGCCAGCTCGACTACCGCCACATGCCCTGCAACTTCGTCGAGATCATGCCGCGGCTCGACGAGCACCTGAGGCGCGGCAAGGCCTGATCACCCCGGCGTCACTTTCATGTGAGAGGGGACCATCGACGCCTCGCAGCGTATCCAATGGTCTACATTGACGTTCTCCACAAGGTAGACCGGCGGGTGCGCCGGAAGGCAACATGCGGGAGGACAACGGGATGAAAGACTTCGACATGACACGACGCACCGCGATCCTGACCGGCGTCGGCGCCGCCGCCGCGCCGCTCCTGGCGGGCGCTGCCTCGACGCCCGCGCGGGCCGCAGCACCCATGCTGGGCAGCGCGCGGCCGACATTCTATCGCTTCCAGCTCGGCGGGTTCGAGGTGACGACGCTGCTCGACGGCGCCCGGCAGATGGACGGCCCGCACCCGATCTTCGGCGAAAACCAGGATCCCGAGGCGGTCGCCGCCTTCGCCGAGGAGAACTTCCTGCCCGGCGACCAGATGGAGAACAGCTTCACGCCGGTGCTGGTCAACACGGGCAGCGAACTGGTCCTTTTCGACACCGGCAACGCCGCGGGCGGCCAGCCGAACGTCGGCAACATTCCCGAGCGGCTGGAGGCGGCCGGCTATTCGACCGACCAGATCGACGTTGTCGTCATCACCCATTGCCACGGCGACCATATCGGCGGGCTCATGCGCGACGGCGAGGCGGTCTATCCGAACGCGCGCTACGCGATCAGCGGCACGGAATACGACTGGTGGACGTTGGACGCGCCCATCGGCACGCCGCGGGAACAGCAGGTGGCGCTGGTGGAATCCAACGTGGTCTCGCTGGTCGAGAACATGACGATGCTCTCGGACGGGGACGACGTGGTGAGCGGCATCACGGCGGTCGCCGCGCACGGCCATTCTCCGGGACACACCGCGTTCCACATCGAGAGCAACGGCCGGCGCTTCATGTTCTTCGCGGACGCGGCGAACCATTACGTGATGTCGATCCGCCAGCCCGACTGGCATGTCGCCTACGACATGGACAAGGACATGGCGATCGAGAGCCGGCGGCGCATCCTCGACATGCTGGCGACCGAGCGCATCCCTGCGTCGGGCTACCACATGCCCTTCCCCGCGGTGGGCTATGTCGAGCGGGACGGCGACTCGTTCCGCTGGGTGCCGGCGAGCTATCAGCTCAATCTCTGACGTCGGCGGCACGGGGGCGGCGGCTACCCCCTCGCCCGCCGCCACCTCCGCCAGTCGGCGGGCGTATCGACGTCGGACAGCGTCGCGACGGTGGCGGTATCGAGACCGCCGCAATTGGCCAGCGTGTCGGCGAGCACGTGCCGGGTCGACCAGCGCACGCCGCCGAAGATGCGTGGAACGCGCGGGCGGCGCCTGAGGCCCACGAGCCAGTAGCCGCCGTCCTCGGCCGGGCCGAAGACGGCATCGGCGGCGCCGAGCGACCTAAAGGCGTCGGCGACATGGCCCGCCCTGACGCCCGGGATATCGCTGCCGACGATGACGGCGGGGCCGGCCGGCAGAATGTCGAACACGCGCTGCATGCGGGCGCCGAGGTCGCCCGCCCCTTGCGGCACGCGCGCGGGCGCGCCGCGCCAGACCGGGTCGTTCACGGCGATGTCCGGCGTGACGGACAGGACGGTGGTCCAGCGCGGATCGTCGCCCACCTCGCGGACAAGCCGGGCGAGCGTCGCGCGATAGAAACGCAGCGCCTCGGCGACACCGATCTCGCGCGCGAGCCGGGTCTTCACGGCGCCGGCGCGCGGCCGCCTTGCCATGAGGACCAGCCAGCGCCGCATCAGCCGTAGAGACGGACGATCAGGCTGGGAGGCACACGCAGGAAGAACAGCGTGAGGCAGCCGAAATTGCGCGCCATGCGCCGGAGGTAGCCGTCGCGGCGGTAGCGCTCGGCCGAGGTGACGGCCCGCGAGCGGAGCTGGACGATGGCGCGCCGGCCGATGCGCCTGACGAGATCGACGTCCTCCATCAGCGGCAGGTCGCCATAGCCGCCCAGCCTGTCGTAGTGGCGCTTCGAGATCAGCAGCCCCTGGTCGCCATAGGGAAGCGCGAAGATCGCGCAGCGCATGGCGACGATGCGCTCCAGCCAGCGGGCCGAGGAGCGATAGTCGTCGAGCGCGAAGCGGAACACCGCCGCCCTGGCGTTCGTTTCTCCCTCGGATTCCACGCGTTCGAGAAAGGAGGCGATCTCCCTGTGCCAGCCCTCGTCGAGCACGGTATCGGAGTGAAGGAACAGCAGCCACCGGTGCCTTGCCACGGCGGCGCCGGCGGAAAGCTGGGGCCCCCGGCCGCGCGGCGCCCGGACGATGTCGCAACCGAGCTCGTCGGCGATCTCGAGGGTGGCGTCGGTCGAACCGCCGTCGGCGATCACCACCTGACGCACCACGCCCGCCGCCGACGCCGGGATCAGCGCCGCGAGCGTGGGCACTAGGGACTGCTCGGAGTTCGAGCGTCGGGATGACCACGGTCAGCATCGAGGCCGGTTTATAGCGGTTTGTTGCGCTGCAACCAACGCTTCACGTGGTCACGGTCGCGAATTCGACTAATGTTCTTGTTCTGTTCTCTTCAATCTGATAGGCATGAGGCATGAAGGAGCGACTTCCACAGACCGAATCCTGCGTCGGCGATGCGCTCAGGGCCGACGCCGTCGCACCGGACCGGCGGCGCGGGCGCGGGTCGGTCACGAACAGGTCCGGCCGCTTCGAGCCGCTGACGCGCGCGATCTTCGACGACGGCTGGGAGACGGCCGAGGAACTGCCGCCCTTCCACACCGACGTGACCTTCGAGAAGGCGCGGCGGATCATCACCCGCAACGAATCCCCGACATCTCGTTCGACCGGTCGATCAATCCCTATCGGGGATGCGAGCACGGCTGCGTCTACTGCTATGCCAGGCCCAGCCACGCCTATATGGGCCTGTCGCCGGGGCTGGACTTCGAATCGAAGCTTTTCGCCAAGCCCAACGCCGCCGAGCTTCTGGAAAAGGAACTCGCCGATCCCGCCTATGTGCCGCAGACGATCGCGATCGGCACCAATACCGATCCCTACCAGCCGATCGAGCGCAAGCTGCGCATCATGCGTTCGGTCCTCGAGGTGCTCGACCGGCACTCGCATCCCGTGGGGATCGTGACGAAGTCGGCGCTGGTGGTGCGCGACGTCGACATCCTGTCGCGGATGGCCGAAAGGGGCCTGGCCAAGGTCGCGCTGTCGGTGACGACGCTCGACCGGAAGCTCGCCCGCGCGCATGGAGCCGAGGGCGGCGACCCCGTCGCGACGGCTCGAGGCGATCATGCGGCTGTCGGAAGCCGGCGTGCCGACCAGCGTGATGGCGGCGCCGATCATCCCGGGGCTGAACGACCAGGAGATCGAGTCGATCCTGGCAGCCGCCGCGGGGGCGGGCGCGCGGGAAGCCGGATACGTCCTCCTCCGGCTGCCGCTCGAGGTGCGCGACCTCTTCCGCGAGTGGCTGGAGACGAATGCGCCGGACCGCGCCGAGCGTGTCATGTCGCTCGTTCGCCAGACGCGCGGGGGAAAGGACTACGAGTTCGAATTCGGCACCCGCATGCGCGGCACGGGACCCGTCGCCTGGACCATCGGCAGGCGCTTCGAGCTGGCGGCGTCCCGCAACAACCTCAATCGCCGGAGGCTGCAGCTGAGGACCGACCTGTTCGACCCGCCGATGTCGAAGGGCGCGCAATTGGCGCTGTTTTGAGGGAAAATCGAGATGCCGGCTGCCCTTCCGTAGCGGAAAGTTGGGTTTCGGCGGCGTTTTTCGGGTTTCGGCCGCATGATCGGGGGAACCCCCTATCCGGGCCACGCGTTTAACGGAGGGCGAGTTCGCCTTGCCTGTTGGCAGGGTCGAAGGAGCCCCACAGGCCGCCTTCCGTCCCCTCGCGGCCTGTTGTGGTCGGCCGGCGTAGCCCCCGCGCCGGCCGGCTTGCATTCGCCGCCCGACTCGCAAGAGATGGGCCTCATGGCGAGGCCGGCACCGACACTGGACTACGAGAACGACGCCTATCGTGGCGGCGCGCGCTTCGTGGCGGGTGTCGACGAGGCCGGCAGGGGGCCGCTCGCCGGACCCGTGGTGGCCGCGGCCGTCATCCTGGACTTGGCCCGTATCCCCGAAGGACTGGCCGATTCGAAGGCCTTGACGGCCGAACGCCGCGAGGCGCTGTTCATCGAGGTCGTCGCGAGCGCCCGCGTTTCCGTCGCCGTCGCGGGCACCGGCGAGATCGAGCGGCTGAACATTCGCGGCGCGACGCTCGCCGCGATGGCGCGTGCGGTGGCGGGGCTTTCGCTCCAGCCCTGCGCGATCCTGGTCGACGGCCTGGACCGGCCGCAGGCGCCCTGCCCGGCAACGCCCATCGTCGACGGCGATGCCCTGTGCCTGTCGATCGCCGCAGCGTCGATCGTCGCGAAGGTGACGCGCGACCGCATCATGATCCGCATGGCGGGCCGCTTCCCCGGCTACGGCTTCGAGGCGCACAAGGGATACGGAACGCCGGGCCATCTGGAGGCGCTGCGGCGGCTCGGCCCCTGCCCCGCGCACCGGCGCGGATTCGCGCCGATCGCGCAATTGAACCTCGCGCTCGGCGGTTAAGCGCCTTTTTACCCTAACGAGCCATGATCGCCCCCATCAGTTGCGTAGGGGTGAGTACAGCGTATGTCAGTAAGCGTACTGAGCCGGGCGCCGCGGGCGCCCGGCGCAGATCCCCGAGGGGATCATCGACGAGATACTGGTCGGCGACTGCATCGCCCACATGAATGCGCTGCCCGCAGGCTCGGTCGACCTGGTTTTTGCGGACCCGCCCTACAATCTGCAGCTCGAGGGCGCGCTGCACCGGCCCGACCAAGTCGAAGGTCGACGCGGTCGACGACGACTGGGACAAGTTCGACAGCTTTGCCGCACTACGACGCCTTCACCCGCGCCTGGCTGCTGGCGGCGCGCCGCGTGCTGAAGCCCGACGGGGCGCTCTGGGTGATCGGCTCGTACCACAACATCTTCCGCGTCGGCGACGGCGCTGCAGGACCTCGGCTTCTGGATGCTCAACGACGTCGTCTGGCGCAAGGCCAACCCGATGCCGAACTTCCGCGGCACGCGGTTCACCAATGCCCACGAGACGCTGATCTGGGCGGCGCGCGACGCCGAGAGCCAAGCGCTCACCTTCAACTACGAAGCGATGAAGCAGGCCAACGACGACGACGCAGATGCGCTCCGACTGGCTGTTCCCGATCTGCACCGGCGCCGAGCGGCTGAAGGACGAGGACGGGCGACAAGGTGCATCCGACGCAGAAGCCGGAGGCGCTGCTGTACCGCATCCTGATGGCGACGACCAAGCCGGGCGACGTGGTGCTCGACCCGTTCTTCGGCACCGGCACGACCGGCGCGGTGGCGCAAGAAGCTCGGCCGCCACTTCATCGGCATCGAGCGCGAGGACGACCTATCGCGGAGGCGCTCGAAGCGCATCGCCGCGATCAAGCCGCTGCCGCGCGGAGGCGCATCGCGTCCGACCAGGCCCAAGCGCGCGGAGCCGCGCGTTCCGTTCGGCTCGCTGGTCGAGCAGGGACTGATCGCGCCGGGGACGAGCTCAGCTGCGACAAGCGCCGCGCTATCGCGCGATGGTGCGGGCCGACGGCTCGCTCGTCTCCGGGGCAAGCGCTCGGGCTCGATCCACCGGGTCGGCGCGCTGGTGCAGGGCGCGGAGGCCTGCAACGGCTGGACCTTCTGGCACGTCGAGCGCGACGGCGCGCTCGCCCCGATCGACGCTCCTGCGCGCAGATCGTCCGCGCCGATGGCGGCGGCCTCAGCCTGCGACGGTCTTCGCGACCGCCAGCAAGGACATGCCGGCGGCCGTCGCCGTGCAGGCTCCTCAGCGCATCGCGCGGCGGCCTTGCGGAAGACGGTGGGCAGCGCCTGGCTTCGGCCAGGTTCGTCGCGGGGCCACCCATCCGAGCCCGGTCGGGCGCGGCGACTTCGACGCACCGTGGCGGCCAAGACCGTCAGCTCCAGCCGGAAATGGGTGAAGACGTGGACGACCTGCGCCGGGCAGCGCCGTCCAGGCGGCGTCCAGAGGCGCGAAGTCCAGCGCCCGCTCCGTGGCGCCAGGTCGGCGGTCGCGGGCTCGCCCCAGCGTCCGTCATCTCGCCCAGGAGCCCCTTGTCGGGCCGTCGCGACAGAAAGCATCGCGCCGTCGGCGCGCTCGGCTCACGAAGGCGAGGCCGTAGCGGGTCGGCCGGTCGGCCTTTCGGCCTTCCGGGCAGGCTCTCGGCGATGCCGCTGGCCGTCCCGGTGCAATCGGCCTCCAGCGGGCAGAGCATGCAGGCCGGGCGCGCGGGGCGCAGATCGTGGCGCCGAGATCCATCAGCGCCTGCGCGAAATCGCCCGGCGCGTCGGCGGGCACGAGCGGCCTGCGCGTAGTCGCGGATCCGGTCTTGGCCTCGGCACCGGCACATCGATGGCGATAGCGGCGCGAGACGACGCGCTCGACATTGCCGTCGACGACGGCGACCGGCTCGGTCGAAGGCGATCGCGGCGATGGCGGCGGCGGTGTAGGGGCCGATGCCGGGCAGCGCTCAGCAGTCCGTCCTCGGTGTCGGGGAAGCGCCCGCCGTGCCGCTCGACGACGGCCTGGGCGCAGGCGTGGAGGTTGCGGGCGCGGGCGTAGTAGCCGAGGCCGGCCCACGCGCAGCACCGCGTCGAGCGGGGCGGCGGCGAGGTCGGCGACGGTCGGCCAGAGCGCGATGAAGCGGACGATAGTAGCGGTCCGACGGCCGCCACGGTGGTCTGCTGCAGCATGATCTCGCTGAGCCAGACGCGGTAGGGATCGGGCGCGCACGCCCGGCGCGTCGGCCCGCCAGGGCAGGCGCGCGGCGTGGCGGTCGTACCAGGCGAGCAGCGCCTGCGGCGTCGGGCGGGTTGCGCGTCGGGTCGGGCTGGAGCATTGTGGCGGCGAACTTGGATCATCGCAGGCTCGCACATCGCCGCTCCGCGCGGCCGGGCTCAAGCGGGAAAATGGCCGAACCAAAGCCCAAGCGAGCGACGGCCGGTCCGCGTCCGGCTGACAGGCTGGCGAAGCGACTGCCTCGGCCCGGCGCTCAAGCGCTCGGCTTTGCGGGTCGGCGACATCCTCGCCGCACTGGCCGGCGATCGTCGCCGAGCCCGACTGGCCGCGCTGGCACGCGCCCGAGCGAGCTCAGCTGGCCGCGCCGGCGCGACGGCGCAGGAGCGGCGGAGGCCGCTACCTCTGGTGCGCGCCGAGGCCGGCGACGCGCTGGAGCTCGCAGCACATGACGCGGCGGCGATCCTGCGAGCGGCTCAATCGGCTTCTTACGGCTGGTCGCGGCGGTGCGGCTCGGTCGCCGAGCCGTCAGGCGCCGGTCGCCGGAGCCGGGTCGCCAGCCCTGTCGCGGCCGAGCCCGGCGCCGACGCGATCGCGCGGACGTCGGCCGGATCGAGGACGCCGGCCTGCAAGCGAGGCCCTGCGCCGGCTCGGGCGCGCGGTGGCTCGGCGGACAAGAGACGCTGAGCGCCGGGACCTCTTGCAATCCCCGGCAACAGCTTGATCGCGCGCGAGCCTGCGGCCGATGCCCGGTGTGGGCTGACGCGCAATCAACGGAGCCACGTCATGAAACTCGACCGCCGCGAACCCTGATCCTGGGCGCCGGCGCCATCGTGCGCGGCAGCCATCGGCCGGCGCTGGCGTTCCTCGCCCGGGACGGCGCGGCCGGCATCGACCGTCGCCAGGACTGCCTCGGCGCCCGCGGCCGGCGCTCGGCGACAAGGCGCTCGGCGACCCGGACGCGCCAAGGTGACGGTCGATCGAATACGCCTCGCCGACCTGCCCGCATTGCGCGACCTTCCACAACGATGATCTATCCGCGCTTCAAGACCGAGTATATCGACACCGGCAAGGTCAAGTTCATCTTCCGCGAGTTCCCGCTCATCCTGCTCGACGCGCCGCGTTCATGCTGGCGCGCTGCAGCGAGCCCGAGGACAGCTACACCCGTTCGTCGACGCCATGTTCTGCGCAGCAGCAGGACATGGGCCTATGCCGAGACACGCCCGAGGACGCGCTGTTCAGACGATCGCCCAGCCAGCCCGGCTTCACCCAGGAAAGCTTCGACGCTGCCTTGACGAATCAGGAGCTGTTCGACGGGGTGAACGCGGTGCGGGAGCAGGCGCTCGACGAGTTCGAGCGTCGAAGTCGACGCCGACCTTCTACATCAACGGCAAGATGCTCCTGGTGACATGATCGCTTCGAGCAGATGTCAGGAGGTCGATCGAGCGGCACCTCTCGGCCTGACGCCGCCACGGCGTCCGCTGAGGGCGCGCGGCGCATGAAGTTCACGCGGCTCAGGCTCCCGGCTTCAAGTCCTTCGTCGATCCGACCGAACTCCATCATCGAACCCGGGCTGACCGGCGTCGTCGGGCCGAACGGCTGCGGCAAGTCCAATCTCGTCGAAGCGCTGCGCTGGGTGATGGGCGAAAGCTCGTACAAGGCCATGCGCGCCTCCGGCATGGACGACGTGATCTTCTCCGGCTCGGGCAACCGGCCGGCGCGCAACATCGGCCGAAGTCACGCTGGTCCTCGACAATGCCGACCGCACGCGCGCCGGCCGCAGTTCAACACTGCCGACGTGCTCGAGGTCACGCGCCGCATCGAGCGCGAGGCGGGCTCGGTCTATCGCGATCAACGGCCGCGAAGTGCGCGCCCGCGACGTGCAGCTGCTGTTCGCCGACGCCTCGACCGGCGCGCATTCGCCGGCCCTGGTGCGCCAGGGGCAGATCGGCGAGCTGATCGCCGCCAAGCCGCAGCGACGCGCCGGCGCTGCTCGAAGAGGCGGCCGGCATCATCGGGCCTCCATTCGCGCCGGCACGAGGCCGAGCTGCGGCTGCAGGGCCGCGGAACAGAATCTCGAACGCGCTCGACGACGTGATCGGGCAGCTTGCACGCGCAGCTCGACGCGCTGAAGCGGCAGGCCCGGCAGGCGGCAGCGCTACAGGGCGATCTCGGCCGAGATCCGCAAGGCCGAGGCGACGTCTGTTGCATATCCGCTGGCTGCGCCGCCATCGAGGCGATCACCGAGCGCCAGGGCCAGCTCTCGCAGGCCGCCGGCGTCGTCGCCGAACGCACCCAGGCCACCGCCGAGGACCGAGACGGAGCGGGCCGAGGCCGACCGCCGCCATGCCCGCCCTGCGCGACAAGGAGGCCGACGGTCGGCGCGGTGCTGCAGCCGCCTCATGGTCAACCGCGAGCGATCGACCGCGACAGGGAGCAGGCGCCGAGCGCGCGCCCGCGAACTCGCCGCAGCGTCTCGAGCAGATCGACGGCGACGTCGGGCGCGAGCGCGAGACGCATCGCCTCCACCGACGAGACGATCGCCCGGCTGCAGGCCGAGGAAGCGGAGCTGCGGGCGGAGCCAGAGAACGCGCTCGGCGCGCCGAGGACGCGCTTCGCGACGCCGTATCCGAGAGCGAACGGCTCCTGGCCTCGCGGGAGGCGACGCTCGCCGAGGCGACGGACGCGGGCGCGGAGGTCGCCGCGCGACGGCGCCAGTTCGAGCGCATCGTGCGCGAGGAAAGCCAGCGCATGACGCGGCTTGCCGGCCAGCTCGGCGAGATCGAGACCGAGACGGCTAGGCTCGGCGCGGGCGGCGCCGGCGACGAGATCACGGCTCTCGCGGCGGCCGTCGAGGCGGCACGGACCGCCGCCGGGGACGCGGAGACCCGGGCCAGCGAGGCGGAGGCCTCCGCGGCGGCCGCGCGCGAGGCGCGCGAGAGTGCCCGCGCAGGCCGCTGAACGCGGCCGAGCGCGACCTGAAGGCGCTGGAGACCGAGCAGGCGACCCTCGCAAGGGTGCTGGCGGTCGACGACGGCGCGTTGTGGCCGCCGCTGGTCGACCGCTGACGGTCACGACGGGCTTCGAGGCCGCGCTCGGCGCGGCGCTCGGCGACGACCTCGACGCATCCCGCCGACGAGGGCGCGCCCATCCATTGGCGCGACGTCCCGGCCGCGACCGACGATCCCGCGCTGCCCGAGGGCGCGCGGCCGCTGGCCGAATTGGTCAAGGCGCCGGCAGTGCTGGCGCGGCGGCTCGCCCAGACCGGCATCGTGGACGCGGCCGACGGGGCGCGGCTGCAGGCGCGCCTCAGGCCGGGCCAGCGCCTGGTCAGCACGGCGGGCGACCTCTGGCGCTGGGACGGCTATACGGCGGCCGCCGACGCGCCGACGGCCGCGGCCAGGCGGCTCGCCCAGCGCAACCGGCTAGACGAGCTTGCCGCGCGACATCGCCGCCGCCGGCGAGCGCCTCCGGTCGCTGCGCGAGGCATCGGAGGCGGCGACCGCCGCCGCGGGCGAGGCGGCCCGGAACGGCAGCGCGAGACGCGCGAGGCCGCGCGCCGCGCGCAGCGCGAGCTCAACGCCGCTTCAGACCGGCTGGCCGCCGCCGAGCGCAAGGCGAGCCAGGACACCGCCCGCCTCGGCGCGCTGGCCGAGGCGAACGCGGCTCGAAGCGAGCCTCGCCGAATCCGAGGCGCGCGAGCGCGCGAGGCACCGAGGGCCTAGAGGCGCTTGCCGGCGCCGGCGACCTCGAGGCGCCGCATCGACGGCCTGAAGAGCGAAGTCGCCAGCCGCGCGGGCACGCTCGCCGAGGCGCCGGGCGGCGCTCGGACGGGCTCGAGCGCGAGGCGCGCATGCGCGCCGCGCGGCTGGAGCGCGATCGGTGGCCGAGCGCGCCGACTGGCGCGCCGGCGTGAGGCGCGCCGAGCGCCAGATCGCGACCCTGGAAGCGCGCCGGCGCCGAGGTGCAGCGAGGAAGCCGCAGGCTCTCCGCCGTGCCGGCCGAGTTCGCCGAGCAGCGGCACGCGCCTGTCGCGCGAGATCGACGCAGACCGAACTGCGCCGCAAGGCGGCCGCCGATGCGCCTGGCCGAGGGCGAGACCCGGCTCGCGAGGCCGACAAGGCGCAGCGCGCTAGCGCGGAGGCCGAACTCTCCGCGGCGCGCGAGGCAAGGCCGCGTCGAGGAGGCGACGCTGAAGGGGCTGCGCCAGCGGCACCGGATCTGGAGGCAGGCGATCCGCGACGCGCCTCGACCGACGCCGGCGCGGAGGCGCTGGCGGTCGCCGGGCTCGCAGCCGATGCCGAGCTGCCCCCGGCCGCGAAGCATCGAGGCTAAGGTCGACCGGCTGGAAGCGCGAGCGCGAGCGGCTCGGCGGCGTCAACCTGCGCGCCGAGGAGGAAGCGCGCGAGGTCGAGGCGCAGCATCGACGGCATGCGTCAACGAGCGCGACGACCTGAGGCGGCGATCGCACCGCCTGCGCGGCGGCATCCAGAGCCTCAACCGGGAAGGCCGCGAGCGGCTGACTCGCGGCGTTCGAGCACGGTCAACGGACACTTCCAGGAGCTGTTCACCACGCTGTTCGGCGGCGGCACGCGCGGAACTGAAGTTCGATCGAATCCGACGATCCGCTCGAAGCCGGCCTCGAGATCTCGCCCGTCCGCCGGGCAAGCGGCCGACCGCTGACGCTGCTGTCGGGCGGCGAGCAGGCGCTGACGGCGATGTCGCTGATCTTCGCGGTGTTCCTCACCAACCCGTCGCCGATCTGCGTGCTCGACGAGGTGGACGCGCCGCTCGACGACGCCAATGTCGAGCGCTTCTGCAACCTGCTGCGACGAGATGGCGCGACGCACCGAGACGCGCTTCCTGGTCATCACCCACCACCCGATCACCATGGCCGCGGTGGACCGGCTGTTCGGCGTGACGATGGCCGAGCGCGGCGTGAGCCAGCTGGTGTCGGTCGATCTGCAGGACGCCTGGCAATGCGCGAGGCGGGCTGAGCGACGTTGCGGCGCACTGACGCAGTGCAAAAAGCGCCGTATTTTTCTGTTCTATATCAGATACTTGACAATGCCTCCGCCATTCTTGACAGCCTGTGGGGCGCACACTATGGTGCGCCCGGCTTTGCGGCGGGGCGCCCTGGCCGACTCGTGGCGAACGCGCCGGCCTCTTCGGACTATGGCGATGAGCGACGCACCGCGCAGCGGACCGGGTTCCGTCGAACCAGCAGCCGGGACAGACGATCTCGATCGGCGCCGCAAGGCGCTCGAGACCGGGTTACGGGGCGCGCGGAAGCGCCACGAACCGCCCTCCGACACCGGACGGGGCAGCGCTCTCGGAATGGCGTTCCGTATCGCCACCGAGATGGTCGCGGGCCTCATCGTCGGCGGGGTGATCGGCTGGCAGCTCGATGCCTGGTTCGGGACGCGGCCCTGTCCTGTTCCTGGTCTTCTTCGCGCTCGGCGCGGCGGCGGGCATGCTGAACGTGGTCCGGCATGCCATCCGGATGAACCGGATGGCGCAAGGTTTGCGACGATACGCACGAGCCGCGCGACGGCGGCGGGCACTGACAGGATCGGCGAGCAAGACGGACGTGGACGAACGCGGAACGCCTTCGACCCGATCGCACCAGTTCGAGATCGTCAGGATCCTGCCCCTGTCGATCGGCGGGCTGGACGTCTCCTTCACCAACGCCTCCCTGCACATGGTGATCGTGGTGGTGCTGATCGCGCTCTTCACCGATCGCCTCGATGCGGGGCCGCGCGCTCGTGCCGGGCGCGGATCCAGTCGGTGGCCGAGCTCTCCTACGAGTTCGTCGCGAACATGGTGCGCGCAGAATGCCGGACCGAGGGGATGAAGTACTTCCCCTTCATCTTCTCGCTGTTCATGTTCGTGCTGTTCGCGAACATGCTCGGGCATGATGCCCTACGCCTTCACGATCACCAGCCACATCATCGTCACCTTCGCGCATGGCCCTGGTGGTGTTCATCGGCGTGACGGTCGATCGGCTTCATCAAGCACGGAGCCGGCTATCTGCGGCTGTTCGTGCCCTCCGGCGCGCCGGCCATACTGATGCCCCTCCTGATCGCTGATCGAGGTCATCTCGTACCTGACCCGCCCGATCAGCCTGTCGGTGCGGCTGTTCGCCAACATGCTGGCGGGGCACACGATGCTGAAGGTGTTCGCGAGCTTCGTCGTGATGATGGGGGTCGCCGGCGGCCTGGCTCGCCGCTTATCGGCATGGTAGCCTTCAACGGCACTGGAAGTGCTGGTCGCCTTCCTGCAGGCCTACGTCTTCGCGATCCTCACCTGCATCTACCTGAACGACGCGCTGCACATGCATCACTGGAATGCGTCCTCCCGAAATCGCCTTCTCGATCACGCAAGGAGAACTTCGATATGGAAGCGGAAGCTGCAAAGTACCTGGGCGCCGGCATCGCGTGCCATGGCGCTCGCCGGCGCCGGCATCGGCATCGGCAACATCTTCGGCAACTACCTGTCGGCCGCGCTGCGCAACCCGTCGGCGGCCCCCAGCCAGTTCCCGAACCTGCTTCTCGGCTTCGCGCTTGCCGAAGCGACCGGCCTGTTCGGTCTGGTCGTGGCACTGATGCTGCTGTTCGTCGTCTGATCGGACCAGAATGACCACCGACACCCCTGCCTTCTTCATCGCGCAGGCCAACGAGCCCGTCGAAGGACCCGGCGACATCGGCCAGATGCTCGCCGAGGAGGTGCAGGGCGACATCGGCGTCAGCGAGCCGGACGGCCCGGGTCTGCCGCAGCTCAACGTCGACGACTTCGCCCCGCAGCTCGTCTGGCTGGCGATCACGTTCGTCGCGCTGTACCTGCTTATGGCGCGCGTCGCGCTTCCGCGCATCGCGACTGTCCTCGAGAACCGCCGCGACCGCATCGCGTCGGATCTCGATACGGCGGCGCGGCTGCGCGAGGAAACCGACGAGGTGATCGCCGCCTACGAGCAGGAACTGGCGGAAGCGCGCGCGAAGGCGCACGCGATCGCCGGGGAAACCCGCGACAAGCTCAACAAGGAGCTGGCCGAGGAGCGGGCGAAGGTCGAGGAGACGATCGCCGCCAAGATCACTGCTGCGGAAGCGGAGATCGCGGCCGCCAAGGCGAAGGCGCTGGGCGAGGTAAATGCCGTCGCCAAGGAGGCCGCGGCCGCGATCGTGCAGTCGCTCGCGGGCATCAAGCCGACCGCGAAAGATCTCGACGAGGCCGTCAAGGCCGCCAAAGCCGGCTAGGGAGCGATACCGATGCTGCGTACGCCGGATTTCTGGGTTCTCGTCTCCTTCATCGGCTTCATCGCCCTGGTGGTCTACCTGAAGGCGCCGGCCGCGATAACGAGGGCGCTCGACGCGCGCTCCGACCGTATCCGCACCGAACTCGACGAGGCGCGACGACTTCGCGAGGAGGCGCAGGGCCTCCTCGCCGAATACCAGCGCAAGCGCCGGGACGCGGAAAAGGAGGCCGCCGATATCATTGAGGCGGCGAAATCGGAGGCCGAGCGGCTGAAGGTCGAGGCGGGCGACCGGCTATCGGAGATGGTGGCGCGACGCCAGCGGCTGGCCGAGCTGAAGATTTCCCAGGCCGAGGAACAGGCTGTCGGTGAGGTCCGCTCCGCGGCTGCCGAGGCCGCGGTCGCCGCCGCCGAGCGGATCATCGCCAAGAAGCTCTCGGGCAAGGCCGCAAGCGACCTCCTCGCCAAGAGCGTGGCGGACGTGAAGGACCGGCTGCAGTAGGCACCCTTCACATCGTCGGAAATGCAAGAAGCCCCGGCCGTTCCGCCGGGGCTTCTTCGTTTCGGGACGTCAGAACGAGACGACGCCGAACAGCATCAGGAGAACGATGATGCTGAGCGGAACGCCCAGCAGCCACAGGATGATAGGCATCGATCGGGTCCTTTCCCTCGACGTTCACGGGTTGTCGAGACAACAGCCGAACCGCGAGGAAGGTTCCCCGCTTATTCCGCGGCGGCCGCGCGGGGCTCGGGTTCCGTCGGCGCGGGCGGCTCCCATCGCAGCACGGGCGATCGTGCCGCCCGGGTCTCGTCGAGGCGGCGGCGAGGGGCGTGACACGGCGCGCCGGTGAAACGCTCGACGTCACCCTGCCTTGCGGCCATCGCGAGGTCGCGCAGCGTCGCGATGAACAGGTCGAGGCTGGCCTTCGATTCCGATTCGGTCGGCTCGATCAGCATGGCGCCGTGCACGACCAGCGGGAAATACATCGTCATCGGGTGATAGCCCTCGTCGATCATCGCCTTGGCGAAATCGAGCGTGGTGACGCCGGTGCCTTCCAGGAAGCGTCGTCGAACAGCACCTCGTGCATGCAGGGTCGGTCGCCGAAGGGCAGGCGTCATCAGGTCCGACAGGCCGGCGCGGATGTAGTTGGCGTTGAGCACGGCGTCCTCCGCCGCCTGCCGCATGCCCGTCGGAGCCGTGGCTCAGCATGTAGGTCAGCGCGCGCACGAACATGCCCATCTGGCCGTGGAAGGCGGTCATGCGGCCGAAGGCGATGCGCGTCGCCCGCCTCGCCCTCGTGCTCGACCAGCGCGGAAGCCGTCCTTGCCTGACACGACACGGCAGCGGCGCGAAGGGCGCCAGCGCTTCCGACAGCACCACCGGGCCCGGCACCCGGACCGCCGCCGCCATGGGGCGTCGAGAAGGTCTTGTGCAGGTTGATGTGCATGGCGTCGATGCCGAGGTCGCCCGGCCGCACCCTGCCGACGATGGCGTTGAAATTGGCGCCGTCGCAGTAGAAGTAGGCGCCCGCCTCGTGCACGGCCTCGGCGATCTCGATGATCTCGCGCTCGAACAGCCCGCAGGTGTTGGGGTTGGTCAGCATGATCGCGGCGACCTCGGGCCGGACATGGCCTCGCGGACCGCCTTCGGATCGACGGTGCCGTCATCGCGGGCGGCGACGGAGACGACCTTGTAGCCGAGCAGCGCCGCCGTCGCCGGATTGGTGCCGTGGGCCGAATCCGGCACGAGCGACGGTCGTGCGGACGCTTCGCCGCGCGCGTCAAGCGCCGCCTTGATCGCCATCATGCCGCACAGCTCGCCATGCGCGCCGGCCTTGGGCGACAGGCGACCGCCGGCATGCCGGTCAGCGTCTTCAGCCAGTCCGCGCAGCATGTCGATCAGCTCCAGCGCGCCCTGCACGGTCGAGACCGGCTGCAGCGGATGGATATCGCCGAAGCCCGGCAGCCGCGCCATCTTCTCGTTCAGGCGCGGATTGTGCTTCATCGTGCAGGAGCCCAGCGGATAGAGCCCGGAATCGATGGCGTAGTTCTTCTGGCTGAGCCGCACATAATGGCGCATCGCCTCGGGCTCGGTGAGGCCGGGCAGGCCGATGCGGCTCGCGCCTTGCGAGACCTCCCAGCCGGCGAGACGAACGTCTCCCGGCTCGTCGAGGTCGACGCCGGTGACGTCGAGGCGGCCGGTCTCGAAGATCAGCGGCTCCTCGATCATCAGGCCGCGGTTGCCGGTGAAGGTAGCGTGCGCCTCCCCCGTCGCCACCTCTCCCGCGTCGGAGGGGCGGCCCTGTCGGTTCATGTTCATCGGTAGCCTCCTTCATGCCGCGTCTGGCGAAGACGCGCCGGCTGCGCCGGCGCCCCCACCCCCGACCCCTCCCCACAAGGGGGGAGGGGAGATCACGACGCCGCAGTGCCGATGTCCCCTCCCCCCTCGCGGGGAGGGTCAGGGAGGGGGCCGGCACGCAGCGCGGGCCTGGGAAACTGCGTCCGACCTCGGCCGCATCATTCCAGCACCTCCTTCAGCGCGGCCGCGAAGGCGGCGCGGTCGTCGTCGGTATTGATCTCGGTGGAGGCCACCAGCACGAGATCGTCGAGGCCGGCGCCCGGATAGAGCCGCAGGCGGGAACGCCGCCGAGCACACCCTTCGCCGCGAGCGTCTCGATCACATCGGAGGCGCGGCCTGGGAAGCCGCAGGGTGAATTCGTTGAAGAAGGTCTCGTTCACGACCTCGACGCCCTTCACGTCCGACAGCGTGTCGGCCAGCATCACCGCATTGGCGTGGTTGATGCGCGCGAGCCGGCCGAGTCCTTCCTCACCCAGGAGCGTCATGTGGATGGTGAAGGCGAGCGCGCAGAGGCCGGAGTTGGTGCAGATGTTGGAGGTCGCCTTGTCGCGGCGGATATGCTGCTCGCGCGTCGACAGCGTCAGCACGAAGCCGCGCTTGCCCTCGGCGTCGACGGTCTCGCCGGCGAGCCGACCCGGCATCTGCCGAACGAACTTCTGGCGGGTCGCGAAGAGGCCAACATAGGGGCCGCCGAAATTGAGCCCGTTGCCGATGCCCTGGCCTTCCCCGACGACGATATCGGCCCCTTGTGCGCCGGGCGATTCCACCGCGCCGAGCGAGACGACCTCGGTAAAGACGGCGATCAGGAGCGCGCCGTGTTCGTGCGCCTTGTCGGCGATCGGCCTCAGGTCCACGAGATTGCCGAAGACATCGGGCGACTGGACGACGACGCAGGAGACAGTGTCGTCGATCACCGCGAGGATGTCCTCGCCGCCGGCGGGCGCAGGCTGCCAGGGCCACCGTTTCGTGGCCCGACATGTCGGTGATGTTCTCGACCACGGCCCGGTAATGCGGATGGAGGTTCCCGGCGAGCACGGCCTTGTCGCGCTTCGTCAGCCGGTGCGCCATCAGCACCGCCTCGCCGCAGCCGGTCGAGCCGTCATACATGGAGGCGTTGGCGACCTCCATGCCGGTCAGTTCCGCGACCTGGGTCTGGAACTCGAACAGGACCTGCAACGTGCCCTGCGCACTTCCGGCTGATAGGGGGTGTACGAGGTCAAAAACTCCGAGCGCTGGATCAGGTGGTCGACGGTGGCCGGAACGTGGTGACGGTAGGCGCCGGCACCGACGAAGAACGGCACGGAGCCGGCGGCGACGTTCCTCGCCGCCATGCCGGCCATCAGCCGCTCGACCTCCAATTCACCCTTGCGGCGCGGCAGGGCGGGGGCTTCGTCGAGCCAGGCCGCGCGGGGCACGTCGGCGAACAGATCGTCGATCGATCCGACCCCGATCCGCGCAAGCATCGCCTCGCGGTCGGCCACGGTCAGCGGCAGGTAGCGCATCAGGAAATCTCCGCCACAAAGGTCTTGTAGGCCGCCTCGTCCATCAGGTCGTCGAGCTCGGAGGGGTCGGACAGCCTGATCTTCAGGAACCAGCCTCCGCCAGTGGCGTCCTCGTTGACCCTGGCCGGCTCGCCCTCGAGATCGCCGTTCACCTCGACGACTGCGCCCGAGGCCGGCGCATAGACCTCGCTAGCGGCCTTCACCGATTCCACGACGGCCGCCTCGTCGCCCTTCGACAGGCTCTTGCCGACCTCGGGCAGTTCGACGAACACGACGTCGCCGAGCTGCTCCTGGGCGTAGTCGGTGATGCCGACGGTGGCGACGTTGCCGTCGACCCTTATCCATTCGTGATCGCGCGAGTATCTCGTGGTCATGTCCTGTGCCCTCGGTTGGAATTATCGTTGGTTGTCCCTTCTCCGCTCATTCCGGCGAGGGCCGGAATCCAGAACCGCAGACACGGAGATCGGGTCCTGCCTGGGTCCCGGCCTGCGCCGGGACGAGCGTGTTGGGCCGCGAAGGCCCCGGTTGCCGCTTCACCCCACCCCGCGCCTGCGGACCGACGCTCCCCCTCCAGGGGAGGGTGAGTCGGGACTTCGTCCTATTTCCCCCTCCGGTAGCGGTGCGGCGTGAACGGCATATCGGCGACGGTCGCCGGCAGGGCGCGGCCGCGGACCATCAAATCCACGGCGGTCCCCGTCGCGGCGTGGGAGGCGGCGACGTAGCCCATGGCCACGGGGGCGCCGACAGTCGGCGCGAAACCTCCGCTGGTGACGGTTCCCACCGTCTCGCCGCCAACCGTGATCTGCGTGCCCTCGCGCGCCGGGGCCCTGCCCTCGGGCCGCAGCCCGACGCGTAGGCGCGCGGGGCCCTCGGCAAGTTCGCGGCGAATGCGGTCGTAGCCCGGAAAGCCGCCCTCATCGCGGCGGCGCTTACCGATCGCCCAGGTGAGGCCCGCCTCCACCGGAGAGGTTGTCTCGTCGATGTCATGGCCGTACAGGCAGAGGCCGGCCTCCAGCCTGAGCGTATCGCGCGCGCCGAGACCCACTGGCTGGACTTCAGGCTCCGATGCGAGTGCGGCCCACAGGGCCTCCGCCCTGGACGCCGCCACCGAGATCTCGAAGCCGTCCTCGCCGGTATAGCCGGAGCGCGAGACGTGGCAATCGATGTCGTCGAACCCGGCGCTCGTCGCCGTCATGAAGGCAAGCTCGACCGCCTTCGGACAATGGCGCTCCATGACCTCGGCGGCCCTTGGTCCCTGTAACGCGATCAGCGCGCGGTCGGTCACCGGGACGAGCCTGACGCCGGCGGGAAGCCGTTCCTCGATGTGTGGGTAGTCGACGTCCTTGCGCGCGGCATTGACGACCAGCAACAGGTTGCCGTCGTCGGCTTCCGAGACCGAACGCGTGATCATGAGGTTGTCGATGATGCCGCCGCCATCGGTCGTGAGCATCGAGTAGCGGATGGCGCCGGGCTTCAGGTTCAGGACATCGCCGGGCAACAGCGCCTCCAGGGCGCGCGCCGTGGTCTCGTGGCCGGGGCCGGAGACGAAGGCCTGGCCCATGTGCGAGACGTCGAAGAGGCCGGCATTCTCCCGCGTCCACTGGTGTTCCGCGATGATGCCCCGCGGGTACTGCACGGGCATCGCGTAGCCGGCGAAGGGTACGATGCGGGCGCCGGCGGCGACGTGGACGTCGTGCAGCGGCGTGCGCTTGAGGGCGGCGGTGGTGTCTTCGCTCATCTCGGCTCCTGCGGACGCGACGCATGCGGGACCCGAAACCGGGTCCGTTTGCGCCCCCTCTGTCGCAAGAACCTGAGAGATTTCGCCTCACCGGAACGCCCGGCGCGGCTTACCCCCTTCGGTGAGCCCCCGGCGCGATACCGGGCGCTGCTTTCCAGAGTCTCATCCCCCTGCGGTCCCTGGTGCCTGAGAGTTTCCGGGGCCGGTTGCTCCTTCGGCGCCGACCCTCGAAGGGCCGGTCTCTCCCGCTGGGTTCAACGAGTGTGCGCCGATCCTAGCCGGCGGCGATGGCGTGTCAACGCCGATCACCCGAACTGCTCCGCTTGACAGCAGGCCCTTTGCGGCCTAACACTTAACTCAATGGTTAAGTATGAAGCCGATCTCGACCGCACTTTCTCCGCGCTGGCCGACCCGACGCGCCGGGCACTGCTGGCTCGGCTGGAGGAGGAGGCGACCGGGGTCTCGGTATCAGAGCTGGCGCGTCCGTTCCCCGTTTCGCTGCCGGCGATCATGAAGCATCTCGACGTCCTGTCGGACGCCGGGCTGATCACGCGGAGCAAGGCGGGGCGGACCGTTACCTGCCGCCTGAACGCGGGTCCGATGGAGGAAGCCATGGGCTGGCTCGAACGCTACCAGCGCTTCTGGACCGAACAACTCGACCGCCTCGCGGCCTTCGTGGAGGAACGCCCATGCTCACCAAGCCCAGCCTCACCCTCAGGCGCCACCTCAAGGCCCCGCCGGAAAAGGTCTACAGGGCCTGGACGGACGTGAGCCAGCTCGCCCGCTGGTTCGGCCCGGCCGAGTGCGTGCCGGGTACGTTCGAGGGCGAGGTCGACGCGCGGGTCGGCGGGCGGTACCGCGCCGCCTTCGACACCGACGACGGCGAGCACCACGAGGTCGGCGGCGTGTACCGGGAGGTGGTCCCCAACGAGCGGCTGAAATTCACCTGGGCCTGGCATTCGACGCCGGAGCGGGAGTTGCTGGTGACGATCACAATCCGGCCAGACGGCGAGGGCACGATGCTGACGCTGACGCACGAGCAATTCTTCGACGAGGCGGCCCGCGACGGCCATCGCCACGGCTGGAGCGGATGCCTCGACAAGCTCGAGGCGTATTTCTCGTGACGGAGACCAGGATCATGGACACGCCCCACGGAAGGTTCATCTGGAACGAGCTCAACACCCATGAGCCCGAAGCCGCCAAGCGGTTCTACGCAGACACCGTCGGCTGGAGCTACGAGGCGATGGAAATGCAGCCGAACCCCTACTGGATCATCAAGAACGGCGCGGAGACCGCCGGCGGCATCTTCGACCTGAACGGCCACGGCCTCGACGACGTGCCCGAGCACTGGATGTCGTATCTCGCGGTCGACGACGTTGACGAGCGGGTCGAACGGGCCGTTGCGGCGGGCGCGACGGTGATCCGGCCGCCCTTCGACGTTCCCGGCGCCGGACGCATCGCGATCCTGAAACAACCCGGCGGCGCCGTCGTCGGCTGGATGACGCCGGCGCAGATGTAAGCGCCGGCCCACGGGGCGCGCGGGGTCAAGCCAGGGAGACATCGTCATGCAGCCCAACAGGATCGTTTCGCGTGAGGAATGGGTCGCCGCCCGCAAGGCGCATCTCAGGAACGAGAAGGCGCTGACCCGGATGCGCGACATGATCGCCGCCGAGCGGCGCGCGCTGCCATGGGTGCGGGTCGAGAAGGACTACGTGTTCGACGCGCCCGAGGGCAAGGTGCGGCTCGCCGACCTCTTCGGCGATCACGACCAGCTCATAGTGCACCATTTCATGCTCGGACCGGGCTGGGGCGCGGGCTGTCCGAGCTGCTCGCTGGAGGCCGATCATGGAGAGCCGGCCGTCATCCACCTCGAAAATCACGGCGTTTCCTTCGTCCGGGTGTCGCGCGCGCCGATCGGCGAGATCGAGGCCTATCGCAGGCGCATGGGCTGGAAGGCGCGCTGGGTCTCGTCCTTCGGAAGCGACTTCAACTTCGACTATGGCGTGTCCTTCACCGAAGCGCAGATGAAGGCGCACGAGATTACCTACAACTACGAGACCGGCCCCGATTTCGGCATCGAGGAGCTACCCGGGGTGAGCGTCTTCGCGAAGGACGACGCCGGCGCGGTATTCCACACATATTCGAGCTACGCCCGCGGCAACGAGGAGGTCATGAGCGTCTTCATGTTCTTCGACATGACGCCGAAGGGCCGGGACGAGACCACGATCATGGACTGGGTGCGCCGGCACGACGAATACGACCGCCAGATCGATGACGCGGGAAAGCCGGCAGCGCGTTGCTGCTCGAACCCTGCCCACGACGCGGCATAAGCCAGCAATTCCCAGAAGCGCTATCCAAGGAGAGTTCACCCATGCGCCTGTCCGCACAGAAGATCACGCCCTGCCTCTGGTTCGACGGCAAGGCGGAGGACGCCGCCGACCTCTACGTCTCGGTGTTCCCTAACTCCGAGATCGTCTCGATGACGCGCTATACGGACGCGGGCCAGGACATCCACGGGCAGACCGCCGGCAAGGTGATGGTCGTCGACTTCGTGCTCGACGGCCAGCCCTTCGTCGGGCTCAACGGCGGGCCGCAGTTCAAGTTCGACGAGGCGGTCTCCTTCCAGATCCCATGCAAGGACCAGAAGGAGGTCGACTACTACTGGGAAAAGCTCACCGCGGACGGCGGCAGCGAGGGCCCGTGCGGCTGGCTCAAGGACAGGTTCGGCCTGTCATGGCAGGTCGTGCCCAACGCCCTTATCGACATGCTTTCCAAGGGCACGCCAGACCAGGCCAAGCGCGTGACCGACACCTTCATGCAGATGAAGAAGTTCGACATCGCGGCGCTCGAACGCGCCTTCAACGGCTGAATTGCCGATACAGGAGTTCCACCACATGCAGGTCATCGTCCCCTACCTCACCGTTTCGAACGCCGCCGAAGCCATCGACTTCTACGTAAAGGCGCTCGGCGCGAAGGAGAATGCGCGCGTACCCGCCGAGGACGGGCGCATCATGCATGCCGACCTCGTCATCAACGGAGGTTCCGTCTACCTCATGGACGAGTTTCCGGAGCATCCGAGCGGCAACTGCGGAACGGTCCGCGCGCCCTCGCAGCAAAACCCGGCGCCCGTGGCCAACGTGATCAACTACGGCGCCCCGGCCGATGTCGACGCCGCATTCAGCCGGGCGGTGGACGCGGGATGCGCCGGCATGATGCAGCCGGAGGACGCGTTCTGGGGCGCGCGCTTCGCGGCCGTCTGCGACCCCTACGGCCACGTCTGGATGCTCAACGCCGAGCTTTCCGCGAAGCCCTAGCGCTCGTCGAAGCCGACATACACGACGTAGTTGCTCCCACTGGTCCCTTCGGGCATGACGGCCCGCAGATCCTCGATGACGAACGAGAACTGCGCGCTCGACTTGCCCGGAAGGACGGTGACCGGCACGCGGTAGAGCTGCGTCCACAGCGGCGGCTGACCGGGCCGGACGAACGCCGCGCGAAGCGGGAGCTCGAAATTGCCGGGCTGGCCGGCCGGGCCGGTCAGCAGGCGGCCGGTGATGCCGACACGCATGGCGAGATTCCGACGGGGAGTTGTAATTGCATTCGCGGGCCACGCGAACGAGCGAGCCCTGATAGCGGACGCGCGAGGGATCGCCCTCCCGGCCACGCTCGTAGATGCGCAGCGTTTCGGTACCCTCGCGAATGGACACCTGCGGGCAGGCCGGGCCCGGCTCGGTGGGCGGACGCTCGCCGAGTATGTTCGAGGTGCCGCCGCCGGACGGACCCATCAGGACCGAGGTCATGTTGCGCGTGGACTCGCTGCCGCTGCAGGCAGCCAGGACCAAAGCGGCGCCCGCGACGGCCATCGCCGAGGCCAAGCGGGAAATCACACCAGATACAAGTCGTTGCGGCATCGCTGAAAGTACCCCGTCCGTCCGTGGTGGGGGGCTCTTATAGCAGGGCAGTCCGCACTTGCCCAAGGGGTGGGCCGAGCTTGACACGTCCCTTCGCCCACTCACTATACGAGCCGGGCCGGTTGATCGCCGCCGGCCTTGATGCCATGTGTGCGCCATGACCGACGCTGCCCGTCCGCTGAAGATACTCTTGTGCTCGCCGCGCGGCTTCTGCGCCGGCGTCGACCGGGCCATCCAGATCGTCGATCTGGCGCTCAAGCGTTTCGGCGCCCCGGTCTATGTGCGCCACGAGATCGTCCACAATCGGTTCGTCGTCGATACGCTCAAGGCGAAGGGCGCGATCTTCGTCGAGGAGCTCGACGAGATTCCCGACACCGACGCTCCGGTGGTGTTCTCGGCGCACGGCGTCGCGAAGGCCGTTCCGGAGGCCGCGGCCCGGCGGAACCTGTTCCAGCTCGACGCGACCTGCCCCCTGGTGACAAAGGTGCACCGGGAGGCTGAAATCCATCACCGCAAGGGCCGGGAGATCGTTCTCATCGGACATGCCGGGCACCCGGAAGTGATCGGCACCACGGGCCAGCTGCCAGAGGGAACGGTGACGCTGATCGAGACCGTCGAGGACGCCCGCGCCTTCCGGCCGCAGCGCGCAGGATCGCTCGCCTACATCACCCAGACCACTCTGTCGGTCGACGACACCGCGGAGATCGTCGCCGTGCTCCAGGAGCGGTTCCCCGATATCGCGGGCCCGCACAAGGAAGACATCTGCTACGCCACCACGAACCGTCAGGAGGCGGTGAAGGCGGTCGCACCGCTCGCCGACGCCATGATCGTGGTCGGCGCGCCCAACAGCTCGAATTCCCAGCGCCTCGTCGAGGTGGCGAGCCGGGCCGGCTGCCCGCACGCGATCCTGGTGCAGCGCGCGGCCGACATCGACTGGCCGGTGTTTGGCGACATCGACACGCTGGACTCACGGCCGGCGCGTCGGCGCCGGAAGTGCTCGTCGAGGAGATCATCGCGGCCTTCGCCGAACGCCGGCCGGTGGAGGTCGAGCTGGTCTCGACCGCCGACGAATCGGTGGCATTCAACCTGCCGCGCGCCCTGCGCGAAGCCGCCGAGTAGCTTTGTGGCGGTCTATACGGAAGTCCCCGACGAGGAACTCTCGGCATTCATCGCGAGCTACGCGATCGGCGACCTCACGTCCTGCAAGGGCATCGCCGAGGGCGTCGAGAACACCAACTATCTCGTCCACACCGAGCGCGGCAGCTTCATCCTGACGCTGTACGAAAAGCGTGTGGATCCGGGCGACCTCCCCTTCTTCCTCGACCTGATGGAGCATCTGGCGAGCCGCGGCGTCACCTGCCCCACGCCGCTCAAGGATGCGGAGGGCCGAAAGCTGCGCATGCTGTGCGGCCGCCCGGCCGCACTGATGACGTTCCTGGAAGGCCTGTGGGTCCGCAAGCCCGACGTGGAGCACTGCCGCACGCTCGGCACCGCGATGGCCGAAATGCATGCCGCCGCCTCCGACTTCGCCGGAAAGCGCCCGAACGCCCTGTCGGTCAAGGGGTGGCGGCCTATCTTCGCAGACGTCGCCGACCGCGCCGACGCCGTGGCGGCGGGCCTGTCGGACGAGATGGCCGCGGAGCTCGATTTCCTGGAGGCCAACTGGCCCTCCGGCCTGCCGGACGGCATCATCCACGCCGACCTCTTCCCCGACAACGTGTTCTTCCTGGACTCGCGACTGTCGGGGATCATCGACTTCTATTTTGCGTGCCGCGACGCGCTCGCTTACGACCTCGCCGTCTGTATCAACGCCTGGTGCTTCGAGCCCGACATGTCGTTCAACGTGACCAAGGCGCGGGCGATGCTGGGCGCATACACGCGCAAGCGCCCGCTGACGGCGGAGGAATTCGCAGCGCTGCCGATCCTCGCGCGCGGCGCGGCGATGCGCTTCTTCGTGACCCGGCTATATGACCTGATCAACCACCCGCCGGGCGCGTTCGTTAAGCCCAAGGACCCCATGGAATACGCCAAACGACTGCGCTTCCACCGCCAGGTGCGGTCGGCCTCCGAATACGGTCTCGACGGATGACGGGGGCGAAACGTGTCGAGATCTGGACCGACGGCGCCTGCTCGGGCAATCCGGGGCCCGGCGGCTGGGGCGCGGTGCTGGTCTATGGCGGGGTCGAGAAGGATTTTTCCGGCGGCGAGGCGGCAACCACCAACAACCGCATGGAAATGACGGCGGCGATCGAGGCGCTCGATGCGCTGACGCGTCCCTCCGCCGTCGACCTGCACACAGATTCCAATTATCTGCGCAGCGGCATCATGCAGTGGCTGCCCAACTGGAAGCGGCGCGGATGGCGCACCGCCGACGGCAAGCCTGTGAAGAACATCGACCTGTGGCAGCGGCTGGAACAGGCAATGGGCCGCCACGACGTCAAATGGCACTGGGTGAAGGGCCACGCCGGCAACGAGAAAAACGAGCGTGCCGACGAACTGGCACGCTCCGGCATGGCTCCGTTCAAGCGCCCGCGAAAGCCGGCTAGCCCAGTTCGTCGATCGTCCTGAGAAGCGATTCCGCGCTCGAATTCTCGGCGACGCGCGGCACGTCCTCGACAAGGAGCGCCCTCACGACGCCGTCATCGACGAGCATCGCGTAGCGGGTGGAGCGCGTGCCCAGGCCTCGCGGCGACATGTCGACGTTGAGACCGGCGGCCCTCGTGAATTCCGCCGAGCCGTCGGACAGGAACTCGATCCCCTCGCCCGCCCCGCTGTGCTTCGCCCAGGCAGAGAGGACAAAGACATCGTTGACCGCGATGCAGGCCACCGCATCGATGCCACGCTCAACGAAGGCGGCGCGATTGGCAATGAAGCCCGGCAGATGCTGATTGGTGCAGGTCGGGGTGAAGGCGCCGGGAACGGCGAACAGCGCAACCTTGCGACCGGAGAACACGTCGGCGGTCGTGCGCTGGCCCGGGCCGTCCTCTGTCATGACGAAGAATGTGGCATCGGGCAAACGTTCGCCGACGGCGATCATGGGCATTCTCCTCGAGACGAATTGCGGTGTGAGCGGCCGGACCGGACGGTCGGCCGACAGGATTACTCGAGGCCACTCTAGTCGAGCGTCACCCACTGCTCAAAGGCGAAATCGGGCGAAAGCCCCGTGACCCGAAGCCGGAGGCCCGACAGCGCGGCGTCGCCGGGCGCTCCATCGAGCGGCACCGTGAAGCGCGACAGCCCGTCGTCGGTCTCGCCGGCAAGTTGGGGCAGCGGCATCCGCCAGTTCTCGGGAGGCTCCACGATCAGGCGCGTCTCGCCCGCATCGTCGGGAAACCGCACATGGAGTTCGAGTTCGGGGTGGCCTGCCTCATTCGTCTGCGCATGGAGGCCGACCACGCCGTTGTCCGAGCCGTCGACGCGATCCGGCACACGGGCGACAAAGCGCTGGATGGCGGCACGCCCGTCCTTCGACCCGTCGAGGACCAACCGGTCCGTCGCCGACATCGGGACACAGATTTGCGCGCATACGCCGTAGTCGAGATCGAGGACGAGTTCGACCGGCCGTTCGGGATTCTCGGGGCGCACGACGAGCGGGAAGACCACCTCTTCGGCATAGCCGATGACCCAGCCAAATCCGTCATGGAACATGGCCGGCGCCGGCCACAGAATCTGGACCTCGGCGATGTTGCTCGAGGCCGAGAAGTCGAAATCCGGGGGAATCCCCGAATCGCCTGGATGACGCCAATAGGTCTTCCAGTCGCCGTCGAGCCGGATCGCGACGCCCGCGAGCCGCGCCTCTCCGTCGGCGGGGCCGCCGTCGACGAGCTCCATCTGCACCCTTGGCTCGGCGGGCAGCGCCAAGGCGGCCGGATGTGCCGCCAAGATCAAGAGCGTCGCCGAGGCGGCGCCTGTCAGATAAACGCAAAGGTTCACTTCGGCTCGCTTCGCAGCCATGTCCCCCACCACAGGGCTTCGAGACTACGACGCAATGGTGACCGAATCGATATCACGCGCCTTCAAGGCTGCGTGACGGGCCATCGGCATTTCCAAAGACCCCGATGGCGGGTACGATTGGGCCATGGTGACTTCGTTCGATCAGTTGGGCCGCGAACCGGCCGAGGGATATCTAGACGGGCAGCTTCTGATCGCGATGCCCTCGATGGGCGACCCGAGGTTCGAGCGCAGCGTCATCTATCTCTGCGCGCATTCAGCCGACGGCGCGATGGGAATCATCGTCAACCAGACCAAGCCGGACATCAGCTTTACCGACCTCCTGCGCCAACTGGACATTATCGACGAGGGCGACGAGATTCGCCTTCCGCCGCAGACGAACTCGATGCGGGTGCATATGCGGAGGTCCGGTCGAGACCGGTCGCGGCTTCGTCCTGCATTCGCCGGACTGGTTCGTGGAAAATTCCACGCTGACCATCGACAGCGACATCTACCTGACGGCGACGCTCGACGTTCCTCAAGGCGATCGCACGGGGCGAGGGTCCGCGGAAGTCGCTCCTGGCCCTGGGATATTCCGGCTGGGGTCCGGCGCAGCTCGAAACCGAGATCCAGGCGAACGGATGGCTGCATTGTGCCGCAGATCCGGGGCTCGTGTTCGACAAGGACAACGATACGAAGTACGGGCGCGCCCTGCAGCGCATCGGCATCGATCCAGGCCAGCTCGCGCCGGACGCCGGGCACGCCTGAGCTTCCACGAAGTCTCAGTGCCGCGTCATCGCCGACTGGCGGGCGAGCAGGCTGCGAGCGTCGTCGGCCGACATCGGCTGGCCGAAGAGGAAGCCCTGCGCGTATTCGCAGCCCAGCTCGAATGAAGCTCGATTGCGTCCTCGTCGGTCTCGGCGCCCTCGGCGACGACCTCCATGCCGAGATCGTGGGCCAGCGCCACGATCGAGCGCAGGATCACCGGCCGCGCGCCATTGCCGTTCTGGCGCACGAAGGAGCGGTCGACCTTGATGGTGTCGAAGGGGAAGCGCTGCAGATAGGACAGGGAGGAATGGCCCGTGCCGAAATCGTCGAGCGACAGGCCGGCGCCGAGTTCGCGCACGCGCGTGCAGGACCTTGGCGGCGTATTCCGGGTTCTCCATCACCAGCGATTCGGTGATCTCGAGCTTCAGCGTTCCCGGCACCACCTCGTTGCGGCGAGCACGGCCTTCACGTCGTTGATGAGATCGTGGCGCAGGAGCTGGCGGCTCGACACGTTGACGGAGGCGAAGACGGCGTGTCGTCGCGCCATGGCGCGCTGCCAGGCGCCGAGCTCGCGCGGCCGCGCGCTCCAGCACGATACAGGCCGAGCTGGACGATGAGGCCGGTCTCCTCGGCCATCGCGATGAACTCCTGCGGGCTGAATGCGCCCGTGCAGCGGGTGCTCCCAGCGCGTCAGCGCCTCGAAGCCGGCGACGCGCTTGTCGTCGAGGCGCACGATCGGCTGGTAGACGATGTCGATCTCCCGCGCTCCAGCGCCTTCCGCAGCTCCGCTGTCGATGTCGAGCCGGTCCGGCTGCGCGTGCCGAAGGCCGGCTCGTAGAACTGGACGCGGTCCCGCCGTAGCGCTTGGCCTGGTACACGGCGATCTCGGCGTCCTCGCAGCAGGTCCTCCTCGCGCTTCTCGCTGGCCGTCGTGGAGCGCGATGCCGACGCGAGGCGGTGAGGAACACGTCGCGGTCGCCGAAGGAGATCGGCGCCTTGATCGTGCGCCGGATCATCTCGGCGTCATGCTGCGCGATGCGGCTCGGCTCGCGTCTCTGAGACCAGGATGATGCCGAACTGGTCGCCGGCAGCCGGGCCAGCGTGTCCTGCGGCTTGAGCAGCCGCACGCAGGCGCCGTGCGATGGTCAGCAGGACCGAGTTGCCGACCGCGATGCCGAAGCCGTCGTTGACCTGCTTGAAGTTGTCGATGTCGATGCACGAAGACGGTCGGGCCGCGCGATCGGCGTCGGCGCGTGCGCGCTGGATCGCGGTCGCCAGCCGGTCGAGGAAGAGCTGGCGGTTGGGCAGGCCGGTCAGATTGTCGTGCACCGCGTCGTGCAGCAGCCGCTCCTCGGCGAGTCTTGCTGTCGGTGATGTCGGCGAGCGTGCCGGACGCAGCGCATCACCTCGCCGTCGGAGCCGACGATCGGGCGGGCACGCAGCGGAACCAGTAGTAAGTGCCCGTCGTCGGCGCGCATGCGGAAGTCCAGCGTTGATGCCGCCCGCGACGCTGCTCGACCACGGCGTCGAGCGCGGCGCGGAACAGGTCGCGGTCGCCGGGTGGATGACCTCGAGCCAGTTGCGCGCCGGGCCGTCGAGCGACGCCGCCTTGAAGCCCGAGCTTCTGCCTCGATCTCGCGGCCGGTCACGATGCCGGTCGCGCGGCACGTCCCAGTCCCAGACCGAGTCGTCCGGCGCCGACCAGCGCCAGCGCCTTGCGCTCGGCAGTCGCTGATGAGCCCCTGCGCGACCGCGCCGCCGGCGAAGGCGTGCTGCATGACCGTGAAGCCGATCAAGCATAACGAGGAGCACCAGTCCGCCGGCGAGCGCCGGCGAGACGAGGTCGTTGGTCGATGCGTCCGGTGACGGCATGCCCGCGCCGACGACCCAGGCCAGCAGGAGAAGCCAGGTTGGCACCAGCATGATCGCGCGGTCGAAGCCGCGGATCGCCAGGAAGACGATCAGCAGGAACCCGACGACGCCGATCGCGGCGAGCGACAGCCGCGCGATGCCGGCCGCGAGCGGGGCGTCGAATCGACGGCGAGCCCGGTCACGGCCATCAGGCCCAGGAGCCACAGCCCGGCCACATGGCGGTAGCGCACATGCCAGCGGTTGAGATGCAGATAGGTGTAGAGGAAGATCGAGCAGCGTCGCCGCGAGTACCACCTCGGTCGCCGGCGCGAAAGGCCGGTCGCCCTGCCGCGGGCGCGTCGGAAGACCTGGCTCCAGAACCCGAAATCGATCGACAGGTAGGCGAGCACCGCCCAGGCGAGGCCGGCGGCGGCGGGGAACATCAGCCGTTCCCTTGACCACGAAAAGACGGTCAGGAACAGCGCCAGCAGGCCGGCGATGCCGAGCACCATGCCGCGATAGAGAGTGAAGCAGTTGACCTTGTCCTTGTAGGCGTCCGGCTGCCACAGCTGGAGCTGCGGCATGGCGGTCGATCTCAGCTCGACGACATAGGTGACGACGGCGCCCGGATCGAGCGTGATCTGGAAGATGTCGGCGTCATGGCTGTCCTCGCGCTCGGGCCGGAAGCCCTGGCTGGGCGTGATGGCGCTGATGCGCGCTGCGCCAAGGTCGGGCCGCACGATCCCCGAGCCCACGAGTCGGTAATATGGGGCCACGAGCAGGCGGTCGATCGGCTCGTCGGTCTCGTTCTTCAGGGCGAAGACGACCCAGTCGAGGCCGAACGCCCGGGCTCCCGGCTCCTACCTCGATCCGCCTGACGAGGCCTTCGGCATCAGGCGCGGTGGAGACCTGGATGCGCTCGCCGTAGCGCGGATACATCTCGACCGAACTCGTCAGGTCGATCGCCGGCACCTCGGGGTCCACCGGAATGGCGTCGAGCGCGAGCGCCTGCCCCGACAGCACGAGCGCGAGGACCGCGACCATGGCCGCGGCCAGCCTTCTCGTGCACTCAACCATCGTTCCGGTCATCGGGACTCCGATGCGGCGCGGCCGGGTGGCCGTTCGCGGAATTGGCATGTCGCCGGAAACTACCGCAGCGACGGGCGCGGGTTGTCGTGCAGCATCGCGTATAGGAAGTGATCCTGCCAGACGCCGTTGATGCGCAAGTACCGTCGCGCGTATCCCTCGTGGGTGAACCCGACCTTCTCGAGAAGCCGTATAGACGCGGCGTTCGTGGGAAGGCAAGCCGCTTCCAGCCGGTGCAGACGCAGGTGCTCGAACACGAAGGGCATGACTGCCGCAACGGCACAACTCATGTTTCCCTGGCGGGCGTAGGGCTCGCCGACCCAATAGCCGAGTGAGCAGGACTGCGTGACGCCGCGGCGCACATTCGACAGCGTCAGCCCGCCAAGGAACGCACCGTCGTCGGAGCGGAAGACGAAGAAGGGATAGGCCACGTCGTCGCGGATGTCCTGCAGGTAGCGTCTGATCCTGCGGCGAAAGGCCCCGCGGGTCAGGTCGTCCATCGGCCAGGTCGGCTCCCAGGGGGTCAGGAAGCCCCGGCTGCGTTCCCGCAGGACCGACCAGACCGGGAAATCTCCCATCTGGGGCGTACGCAGGCTCACGCCGTCGCCATGGATCGCCGGGCCGGTGTCGGCGGTCACCGATCGCAGGAAGACCATCGCCTCGAAAGTCCGTCTTCAGGTCACGCCGCAGGACGCGCGGCCGAATGCAATCTTTCCGCGATCCGCGTGGCACTTTCAAGGCGCTCGACAGGACCGACCGCCGCGAGCGAGATGGCCGAGCCGTGGATGAGGCTGCCCAAGGTCGCGCGGACGCGTTCGGCGTCCACGGCCTCGATACGCGAGACGAGCTCTTCCATCGGCACCACGCGGCCGAGGAACATGACCTGGCGCGAGACCTGCTCGACGCGAGCCGACGTGCTCTCCAGGCTCATCAGGAGGCCAGCCTTGAGCTGTGCACGGGCGCGGCGCACCTCGTCCTCGTCGATCTCGCCAACCGCGCGCGACAATTCGTCCGCCAGCACGGCGACGAGTTCCTCGACGTCGCTCTCGCCCGTCGCGGCGAAGACACCGAAGAGACCGGTATCGGAGAAGGCCCAGGAGAAGGCGTAGACGGCGTAGGCAAGACCCCGCTCCTCCCTGATCTTCTGGAACAGGCGCGAGGACATTCCCCCGCCGACTACCGCGGCGGCGATTTGCGAGGCGTAGAAGCCCTCGTCGAGGAAGGAAGGAGCCTTGAACGCAAACAGGAGGTTGGCTTCCGACAGCGGCTTGACGAGCCGCTTCTCGCCGCCGGTGTAGAGGGCGCCCTCGGCCACCGGTGCCGGCTCGCCCGGCAAGTCGCCGAACAGCGCCTCCACCTGCCGCACGACCGCCCCGTGATCGACGGCGCCGGCGGCGGCCACGATCGTCTGCGGCGCACGGTAGTGGGAACCCAAATACCGCTTCAGTCGGGCGGAATCCTGCGCCCGCACGATCTCGGCGGTACCGAGAATGGGACGGCCCAGAGGCTGATCCTGAAAGGCGACTTCCTGCAGCAGATCGTGGACGAGGTCCTCTGGATCATCGAGGGCGGCGCCGATCTCCTGCACGATGACGTGCTGCTCGCGCTTCAGCTCGGCCTCATCGAACAGGCTGTCGCGCAGGATGTCGGCTAGGATGTCGAGGGCGAGCGGCACGTCGGCCTTGAGGACACGCGCGTAGTAGGCGGTCGTCTCGTGGCTGGTGGCCGCGTTCAGGTCGCCGCCGACGTTCTCTATCTCCTCGGCGATCCTGCGCGCGTTGCGCCGGCTCGTCCCCTTGAACGCCATATGCTCCAGGAGGTGCGAGAGCCCGTGCTCCTCCGGCCGCTCGTTGCGCGATCCGGTCCGCACCCAGACGCCGAGCGAGGCGGTCTCTACATGGGGAATGTGATCGGTGACGACCCGGAGGCCGTTCGGAAGGGTCGTGAACTCGACCGTCAAGCGATAATCTCCCGTGACTTGGCGAGAATGAAGTCCGACACCGCCGCCCGCTTGGCCGGCAGCACATCGAACCGCTCCTCGCGCTCGTGCAGGTCGGCGAGCCAGGCCGGCAGCGCGGGCCGCACCCCGGAAGCTGCCTCGACGGCATCGGGGAACTTGGCGGGATGGGCGGTCGACAACGTCACCATGGGGACTTCGCGGCGACGCTCGAGGCGCGCGGCGGCGGCGATGCCGACGGCGGTGTGCGGATCCGTCAGATAGCCCGCCTCCTTCATCACCCGGCCGATGGTCGCCGCGCATTCGACCTCGTCCACCCTCACGGCATCGAAGCGATCGCGTATGGCCGACAGCGTAGGCTCATCCAGGGTGAAGGCGCCGGACTGGGACAGGCCCGACATCCAGCCGCGCACCGCCCCGGCATCGCGGCCCGACGCCTCGAACAGCAGCCGCTCGAAGTTGCTCGACACCTGGATGTCCATGCTCGGGCTCTGCGTCGCGACGACGCCGCGCACCTCGTAGCGCCCCGTCTGGAGCGTCCTGGCCAGAATGTCGTTGACGTTGGTCGCCACGACCAGACGCTCGACGGGCAGGCCCATGCGCGAAGCCGCGTAGCCTGCGAAGACGTCGCCGAAATTGCCGGTCGGGACGGTGAAGCTCACCGGGCGGTGCGGCGCGCCGAGGGCGACGGCGGAGGTGAAGTAGTAGACGATCTGCGCGACGATGCGCGCCCAGTTGATCGAGTTGACGCCCGACAGCGGACGCGGCGCCGGAAGGCGGCATCCGCGAACAGTTCCTTCACGATGCGCTGGCAGTCGTCGAAATTGCCCTCGACGGCGATCGCATGGACGTTCGGCTCGCTGGCGCAGGTCATCTGCCGGCGCTGGACGTCGCTGACGCGGCCGGCGGGAAAGAGGATGAAGACGTCGACGCGGCTCGACGACCGCGGAAGGCCTCGATGGCCGCGCCGCCGGTGTCGCCGGAGGTCGCGCCGATGATGGTCGCGCGCCCTCCCCGCTCGGCCAGCGCGTGGTCCATGAGCCGGGCCAGAAGCTGCATCGCCACGTCCTTGAAGGCGAGCGTGCGACCGTGGAAGAGTTCCAGGAGGAAGTCGTTCGGCCCGATCTGGACGAGCGGCGCGACGGCGGGATGGTGGAAGCCGGCATAGGCGTCGGCGATCATCGCCGACAGCGCGTCGGGAGCGATAGCCCCGCCGACGAAGGGCGAGATTATTCGTTCCGCCGCCTCGGCGTAGGACAGGCCCGCAAGCGCGGCGATGTCATCGTGCGACAGCACCGGCCAGGCCTCGGGCAGGTAGAGCCCGCCGTCGCTCGCCAACCCCTCCAGCAGGGCGCCGGTGAAATCGAGCGCGGGCGCCTCGCCGCGTGTGGAGACGTATTTCACTGTCGGATGTCCCGTTCGCCGGTCATGACCGCGCGGACCCTAGTCATCGCGCCGGTCGCCCGCAAGGCGCCCGTAAGCCCAGACCGCGAAGACGCCGAGGAGCGTCGCGGCGAGCCCGAGCCACGTCAATGCGTAGCCGAGGTGATCGTTGCGGAAGGTCAGCCGCGTCTCGCCGCCCTGGGGCAGGCCGCCGGGGGGCGTCTCGCGCGCATCAATGAAGAAGGGCGCGACGGGGTCTTCCAGATCGTGGGCCGCGGCGATGCGCGCGGGGTCTCGGGTGAACCAGACGTTGGCAGCAGCATCGTCGTCCGGCACGAAGGTGCCCTGCACCTCGGGCGCGCGCATCAGGCCCTCGACGGTGACCTCGCCCGCGATCTGGCCCTCGGCGCGCACAGCGGGGTCCTTGGCGGCCTCGGGCACGAATCCCCGGTTGACGACGACCACGCTGCCGTCACCGAGTGCGAGCGGCGTCATGACCCACCAGCCGGGACCGCTGCTGGCACCACGCGCATTCGACAGGGCGGTGTAGACGTGGACCTCGTCATCGTGCCGGAAGGTGCCGGTCAGGGTGACGGCGCGATACTCGTAGTCGGAGGCATCGAGGGTCGCCCATTCGTCGGCCGGCGGCAGGGGCTCGGCAGCGGCCTCGCTGCGCGTCTGGGCGCGCTCGATCAGGCCGTTCTTCCAGGCAAGTCTATCGAGCTGCCAGAGGCCGAGCGTGACGAGCGTCACGACCCCGACCAGCGTGAACAGGCCGGGCACCAGCAGGACGCGCGCGGGGCGGGCGGTCATCTGTCGGAGTGGAGACGCCCCTCACGGGCGTCGTTGCGGTACTGGAGCGCGACCATCAGTGCCTTGAGCGGGCGCAGCGCACCCAGCGACAGGAGGAGGATCAGCGGTACCCAGAGCGCCAGGTGGACCCAGTAGGGCGGCCTCCAGGTGAATTCGACGAAAAAGGCGGCCGCCACGACGATGGCGCCGACGATGAACATCACGAATACCGCCGGCCCGTCCGCGGAGTTGGCGAAGGAGTAATCGAGCCCGCAACTGTCGCAGTGACCGGCAAGAGTGAGATAGCCGGAGAACAGACGGCCGCGCCCGCAGCGTGGGCAGCGCCCGGCGAGCGCGACGGCCAGGATCGAGGGTCGATCGGCGTAGGGTGCGCTCATGCTCGGCAAGCCTCGCGGCTCCTCCCCAATGGCAGAGGGGCGACCGAAGCCGCCCCCCGAAAATCCCGTCCGTTCCCGGCGTCGGCTCCCGCTTAGGCGCCGTAGACGTATATGGCGAAGAACAGGAACAGCCAGACCACGTCGACGAAGTGCCAGTACCAGGCGGCGGCCTCGAAGCCGAAGTGATGGTCGGGCTTGAAGTGACCGGCGAGCGCGCGGAACAGGCAGACGATCAGGAAGATCGTGCCGATGATGACGTGCGCGCCGTGGAAGCCCGTCGCCATGTAGAAGGTCGCGCCGTAGATGTTGCCCGCGAAGTCGAAGGTCGCGTGGCTGTACTCGTAGGCCTGCACTGCCGTGAAGAGGAGGCCGAGCGCGATGGTGGAGATCAGGCCCCATTTCAGGCCATTGCGGTCGCCGTGGATAAGCGCGTGATGCGCCCAGGTGACCGTGGTGCCCGAGGTCAGCAGGATCAGCGTGTTGAGCAGCGGCAGGTGCCAGGGATCGAAGGTCTCGATGCCCTCAGGCGGCCAGACGCCGCCCAGGAACTCGGTGCGCTGCACCTGCTGGGCCGATTCCGGAAACAGCGCCGGATCGAAATAGGCCCAGAACCAGGCGACGAAGAACATCACCTCCGAGGCGATGAACAGGATCATGCCGTATCGCAGGTGAAGCTGCACGATCGGAGTGTGATGGCCCTCGAATTCGGCCTCGCGGATCACGTCGCGCCACCATGCGATCATCGTGTAGGCCACGCCCAGCATGCCGATGATCAGCACCCACGGCCCGGCATCATGCATGAACATGACCATCCCGATGGCCGCCACGAAAGCCGACACCGCCCCGATGAAGGGCCAGGGGCTCGGGTCGACCAGATGATAGTCGTGGTTCTTGGCGTGCGCGTCGGCCATGTTCTTTCTCAATCCCCTCGTCCAGGACGTCGCCTTCGATTAGCGCGGCATCGTCCGTGCATCAAGCGTCACATCGGTTCCCGATCGCGCTCCACGGGAGCGGCGGCGATCGGCTCGGCGGCATTGCGGCCGCGGGCCGGATAAAAAGTGTAGGACAGCGTGATCTCGCGGACGCCGCGCCCGTCGGTGTCCTCGACGATCGCCGGATCGACGAAGAACACGACCGGCATCTCCATCGCCTCGCCCGGCTCGAGCGGCTGCTCGGTAAAGCAGAAGCATTCCATCTTGTTGAAGAAATAGCCGATCTGCGGAGGCGATACGTTGTAGGTCGAGGTTCCCACCGTAGGCGCGTCGCCGACATTCTCGGCAACGTAGATCATCTGCGCGACCTCGCCGATCTTCAGCTCCATCCGCGTCTCCTGCGGACGGAACTTCCAGGGAAGCCCGCCGGAAACGTTGGAGTCAAATCGGACCACTATCGTCTCGTCGAGAACCCGGTCAGACGCGGTCTCGGCGACCTGGGTGTACCGCCGAAGCCGGTCACGCGGCAGAACAGATCGTAGAGCGGCACGGCGGCGAAGGAGACGCCGACCATGAGCATCACGAAACCGGTGCAGGCGGCGGCGACCTTGAGATGTCTGCGGTTCTCGGGCGCGCTCATTCAAACCTCACAACGGCCGGTCGATGACGCCGGGACCGAGCTTGGCCACGGTGAGCACATAGAACAGGACGACGAGCCCGGCCAGCGCCAGTCCGATTGCGATCGACCGGCGGCGGCGGCGGCGAACCTGTTCCTCGGTGAGCTTGATCCCGTCCTCATCGGCCATTCCCGTCAGCTCCACGGGGCGGACATGAGCGCCGGCAGCCCGGCGAGCCTTTCGGCCAGGAGCGCGGCGAACAGGGCGAATAGGTGCAGGATCGACAGCGCGAACATGCGCCTGGCGACCGGGCCTATGCGCGCGGCGTCCCCCTTGCGCAGGGCGCGGGCGAGCCACAGGAACGCCGCGCCGAGGCCGACGGCCACTACCAGATAGAGCCAGCCGGCAAAGCCCAGGCCGACGGGCACGAGGCTGACAGCGACGAGAACCAGCGAATAGAGCCAGATCTGACGCTTGGTCTCGTCGACGCCGGCGACGACAGGCAGCATCGGCACGCCCGCCCGGGCATAATCACCCGAGCGCACCAGCGCCAGCGCCCAGAAGTGCGGGGGCGTCCAGAAGAAGATGATCGCGAACAGGACCAGCGGCTCGACGGCGAGCGATCCGGTCGCCGCCGCCCAGGCGATGACAGGCGGGAAAGCCCCCGCGGCGCCACCGATCACGATGTTCTGCGCCGTCCGGCGCTTCAGCCACATCGTGTAGACGACGGCGTAGAATACGATCGTGAAGGCGAGCAGGCCGGCGGCGAGCCAATTGGCCGCCAGTCCCAGCACCAGCACCGACCCCGCACCCAGCGTCACGCCGAAGGACAGTGCCTCGGACGGGGCGACCCGTCCCGCCGGAATCGGACGCTCGCGCGTGCGCGTCATGACACGGTCGATGTCGGAGTCGTACCACATGTTGAGCGCACCGGCCGCGCCCGCGCCGACGGCGATCGCCATAAGGGAGACAGCCGCGACGACCGGGTGAAGGGCGACCGGGGCCAGGAGGAGGCCAACCAGCGCGGTGAACACGACGAGCGACATGACGCGCGGCTTCAGAAGCGCGAGATAGTCGCCGACCTCGCCGGGAGCGACGAGGTGGTCGGCGTCGGTGATATGCAGACGGGCTTCGCTCATGATCCCAAAAGCTCAGGCCGGTCCGGCGGGGTGCCGTGGCACCTCACCGGTTCGGCCGTCAGTTGATGCGGGGCAGCGTCGAGAACTGGTGGAACGGCGGCGGGGAGGACAGGGTCCACTCCAGCGTCGTCGCACCCTCGCCCCACGGATTGTCGGCCGCCACGATCTTCTTGGAGAAAGCCCACCACACGCCGTACAGGAACACGATCACACCGATGAACGACAGATAGGAGCCGATCGAGGAAACCAGGTTCCATCCCGCGAAGGCGTCAGGATAGTCGACATAGCGGCGCGGCATGCCGGCGAGACCAAGGAAGTGCTGCGGGAAGAACAGCAGGTTCACGCCGACGAAGGTCAGCCAGAAGTGCAGACGCGCGAGGAACGGTGAGTACATGTAGCCGAACATCTTCGGGAACCAGTAGTACCAGGCCGCGAAGATGCCGAAGAGGGCGCCGAGGCTCATCACGTAATGGAAATGGGCGACGACGTAGTAGGTGTCGTGCATGGACCGGTCGACGCCGGCATTGGCCAGCACGACGCCGGTGACACCGCCGACGGTGAACAGGAAGATGAAGCCGATCGACCACAGCATGGGCGTGCGGAATTCGATCGATCCGCCCCACATCGTGGCGATCCACGAGAAGATCTTGATGCCCGTGGGCACCGCGATGATCATCGTCGCGGCAACGAAATAGGCCTGCGTGTCGACCGAAAGGCCCACCGTGTACATGTGGTGCGCCCACACGACGAAGCCGATCGCGCCGATCGCGACCATGGCATAGGCCATTCCGAGATATCCGAAGACCGGCTTGCGCGAGAAGGTCGCCACGATCTGGCTGACGACGCCGAAGGCCGGGAGGATGATGATGTAGACCTCCGGATGGCCGAAGAACCAGAACAGGTGCTGGTAGAGGATCGGGTCGCCGCCGCCGGCCGGGTCGAAGAACGTCGTGCCGAAGTTGCGGTCGGTGAGCAGCATGGTGATGGCGCCGGCGAGAACCGGAAGGGCCAGCAGCAGCAGGAACGCCGTCACCAGGCACGACCAGACGAAGAGCGGCATCTTGTGCAGCGTCATGCCCGGCGCGCGCATGTTGAAGATCGTCGTGATGAAGTTGATCGCGCCGAGAATGGACGACGCGCCGGCGACGTGCAGCGAGAAGATCGCGAGATCGACCGCCGGTCCGGGGTGTCCGGACATCGACAGCGGCGCGTAGACCGTCCAGCCGGTGCCGGCGCCCAGGCCGCCGGGGGGGCCGGGCACGAACAGCGAGATGATCAGCAGCACGAAGGCGAAGGCCAGCAGCCAGAACGAGATGTTGTTCATGCGCGGGAAGGCCATGTCCGGCGCGCCGATCATCAGCGGCACGAACCAGTTGCCGAAGCCGCCCATGAGCGCCGGCATGACCATGAAGAACACCATGATCAGGCCGTGGCCGGTGACGAACACATTGAACATGTGGCCGTCGCCGAAATACTGCATCCCCGGTTCCTGGAGCTCGAGACGCATGGCGAAGGAGAGCAGGCCGCCGATGATGCCGCCGGTGATGGCGAGGATCAGGTAGAGGGTGCCGATGTCCTTGTGGTTGGTGGACAGAAGCCACCTGCGCCAGCCGGTCGGGTGATCGTCATGGCCGTCGTGGGCCGCAGCGTAGCTCGCCATGTCAGACGTATCCTTCCTCGTATCCTGCCTCAGCGCTGCGCCGGCTCGCCGGCGTCGGCCGGCAGCCGCGCAAGGCGCGTGTCACTCTCGCCGCGCGCGGCGGCCACCTGCTCGCCGATCCAGGCGTCGAACTCCTCCTGCGAGACGACGCGCACCGTGATCGGCATGAAGGCGTGGTCGGTGCCGCAGAGCTCCGAGCACTGGCCGTAGAAGACGCCCTCGCGGGTAGCGCGGAACCAGGTCTCGTTGATGCGCCCAGGCACCGCGTCGACCTTCGAGCCAAAGGCGGGGATCGTCCAGGCGTGGATCACGTCGGCGGCGGTCACCAGGACCTTCACCACGGCGTCGACCGGCACCACGACCTCGGTGTCGGTGGCCAGCAGCCGAGGCTGGCCCTCCTGCAGCTCGTCGTCGCGCAGCATGAACTGGTCGAACGCCACCCCCTCGTGGTCGGGATATTCGTAGCCCCAGTACCACTGGAAGCCGGTCGCCTTGATGGTGAGATCGGGCTCGGGCGTCTCGATCTGGTCGTAGAGCAGGCGGAACGACGGGATCGCGATCACCACGAGGATCACGATCGGCACCACCGTCCATGCCACTTCAAGCATGGTGTGATGGGTGGTGCGCGACGGGTTCGGGTTGGCACGAGCGTTGAACTTGTAGATGCAGATCGCCAGCAGCGCGAGAACGAAGAGCGTGATCGCGGTGATCAGCACCAGAAGGAGGTTATGGAAGCTGTTGATCGATTCCATGATCGGCGAAGCGGCTTCCTGGAAACCGAGCTGCCAGGGCTCGGGCTGGCCCGCAAGGGCAGTTCCCGCCGCCGCGAGCGATGCCGCTCCCATAAGGCCGCCCGCGAAAAGCCTTCTCCAAGCCATGTCGTCCGTCGCTCCCGTAAATCCTGTCGCGCTCCGACGGGCGGAGCGAGCGCTGCCTTAAAATCACATTTCCGCCACGCTCGGCAATGACCTTGGGCACCGGCCAGCGCGACAAATTTCCGCATGGCACGCAGAGTCGTACGCAATCGCGGAGATCGGCGGGCGGTGGCAGCCGTCTTGACAGCCCGGGACCGTCTGTTACGCCGTCCGGCACCTGCGGCGCAAGGCACCACGAATCGGAACATGCACATGACATCCAGCCAATCGGGCTTCATGCGCCGGGCCATCGGTCTCGCCGGCGCGGCACTGATCGCCGGACTTGCCGTCGTGGCCGCCTCATCCGGAGCCCAGGCTCAGGGCGAGGTGCGCGGGTCATACGGCGACTGGCAGATCCGCTGCGATACGCCGCCCGGCGCCCAGGGCGAGCAGTGCGCGCTCATGCAAAGCGTGACAGCCGAGGACCGCCAGAACGTCGGCCTGACCGTCATCGTGCTGAAGACCGCGGACGGCGAGGACCGGATACTGCGCGTGCTGGCGCCGCTGGGCGTGCTGCTGCCGTCCGGCCTCGGACTGCAAATCGACGACGAGGACGTCGGCCGCGCCGCCTTCATCCGCTGCCTGCCCAACGGGTGCATGGCCGAGGTCATCCTGGAGGACGAGCTGATCGGCCAGCTCGGCGAGGGAGAGACCGCGACCTTCATCATCTTCCAGACACCCGAGGAAGGCATCGGCATACCGATGTCGCTGGCAGGATTCTCGGACGGCTACGCCGAGCTGCCCTGAGTCCGCGCCCCGGCGGGGGTGCGGGAGGCGGCTGCATTGCCTATGTGTCCCTGGACGCATCAACGTCCCCATGAGGCCGCCATGACCGATTCGACCACCAGCCTGCTCGACGCCGCCGGCGTCGCGCCCGAGACCGCGCGCACGATCCTGGCGGAGGCGCTCGATGGCGCCGAGGACGGGGAACTCTTCGTCGAGGAGCGGCGCTCGGAAGCCCTCGTCTTCGACAACGGGCGGCTGAAGCAGGCGAGCTTCGATTCCGGACGAGGGCTTCGGACTGCGCGCCGTGGCGGGCGAGGCGGCGGGCTACGCCCATTCGTCGGAGGTCTCGGAACCGGCGCTGAGGCGCGCCGCGCAGACCGTGAGCGCGGTCGCGGCCGGGCGCGGCGGCAGCCTGGCGGTCGCGCCGCCCGGCACCAACGCCCGCCTCTACCCCGACATCGACCCGCTGGAGACGCCGGACTTCGCCGCGAAGGTCGCGCTTCTGCAGGAGATCGACGCCTACCTGCGCGGGCGCGACGACCGGGTGCGCCAGGTGACGGTCTCGCTGGCCGGCGAGCGGCAGGCGGTGGAGATCGTTCGGGCGGACGGCCGGGTCGTGCGCGACGAGCGGCCGCTCGTCCGGCTCAACGTCTCGGTCGTGGCCGCGGACGGACGCCGGCAGGAGACGGGAAGCTACGGCACCGGCGGGCGCGACGCATATGAGCAGTGGATCGCGCGCGACTGCTGGCAGGGCCTCGCCGACGAGGCGCTGCGCCAGGCGCTGGTCAACCTCGAGGCCGTGGCCGCACCGGCCGGCGAGATGGACGTCGTGCTCGGGCCCGGGCTGGCCGGGCATCCTGCTGCACGAGGCGGTGGGACACGGGCTGGAAGGCGACTTCAACCGCAAGGGGACCAGCGCCTTCGCCGGCCTGATGGGCCAGCGCGTCGCCTCGCCCGGCGTGACCGTGGTCGACGACGGCACGATCCCCGGCCGGCGCGGCTCGATCACCGTCGACGACGAGGGAACGCCGTCGTCGTCGACCACGCTGATCGAGGACGGCATCCTCGTCGGCTACATGCAGGACCGGCAGAACGCCAGGCTGATGGGCATGCACGCCCACCGGCAACGGTCGACGGCAGTCCTACGCCCACATCCCGATGCCGCGCATGACCAACACCATACATGCTCGGCGGCGACCACGAGCCGGACGAGATCCTGCCTCCGTGAAGCGCGGCCTGTTCGCCAAGTCGTTCGGCGGCGGGCAGGTGGACATCACCTCGGGCAAGTTCGTGTTCTCCTGCACCGAGGCCTACCTGATCGAGGACGGCAAGATCGGCGCGCCGGTCAAGGGCGCGACGCTGATCGGCAACGGGCCGGACGCGCTGACGCGGATCAGCGATGGTCGGCAACGACATGGCGCTCGATCCGGGCATCGGCACCTGCGGCAAGAACGGGCCAGGGCGTGCCGGTCGGCGTCGGTCAGCCGACGATGAGGATCGACGGGCTGACGGTAGGCGGAACATCTCGATGATGCGCTGGGTGAAGGTCGGCCGGCTTTCGAGCTCGGCCTGAACGCAGGCCAGTAGGCTTTCGACCGCCCGGGGAGCACCCTCGAGCTGGAACTCGAGCGGCTGGCCGGCCGCCTCGATGGAAATCGTGCGGGTGCGCGCGAAGGGCGACAGGTGCCGGGCGTAGTCGGGGCCGGTCATCCAGGCGACCATCGTGGCGCCGTCGATCGCGGTGGCACTCGCCTGGACGGTGACCTCAGTGCCGACCCGGTAGACGAAGCGATGGTACGATCCGGGGTCCATGGACCAGCGGTCATGGCTGACCCCGAAGGCGACGTTGCCGTCGGAATTGAGGCCGACGATCATCTCGGTGCCCTCGCCGACGGGATGGCGCATCAGGCAGCGGGTGTCGCCGCCCGCCATCATCGCCCCGCCCTGCCAGCCGTCGATCTCGAAATGCCTGTTGGCGGCTTCGGCGTTCCCGGCGAGGAACACGGCCGCCATGAGCACCAGTCCCCGCACGGGTCGCACCCTCAGCCGCAATTTTCGTGGAAACACGCCGAAACGGCCGTCCGCCACGCGCAATCGTGCCGCTTATGCCAGTTTCTGATGAACAAAACGCAAAACGACCGCGAAGGATCGTATCCATCGCGGCCGCTTCAATGTTTTCGCGACATCAGCGTCCGCGGCGGACCAGGCGGTCGCCGGGGTTCGCCCAGAAGGGCGCGGACAAAGCGTCGGTGAGTTCGCCCCGCGTCAGGCCGATATCGGCAAGCAGGTGGTCGCTCGCTCCGCGCAGCCCCTCGAAGTCACGGCGGGCCTTGCAAATCGAGGCCCAGCGGCGCGACAGCGCGCGCAGGCGCATGGCGAAAGACGGAGGTGCGGAGACGACGGCGGTCTCCGCGGCATAGGTAACGGTGTTCATGGTCAAACTCTCATATGTCGATCTTGCCGCCGACCGGAAGGCCACGCTCGCGTCGGCCCCGTGATTGTGCGGTGCCGCATATATAGGCGATGCGCCGTCAAATGAGGCATGCCGGCCACGCTGGCCTGATAT
>CAWDMT010000014.1:0-308209 GCA_963803485.1 uncultured Alphaproteobacteria bacterium
TTGCGGCAAATCAAGCCTCCATTTTAGGTAAACTCGACCTTGCGGCGATCCTCGAAGTCGCGGTCGATGTACCAGCAACGCAACGTTGGCCCGGGAAAACGCCGAAGTCCCATTTCGGGATCGCATGTTTGCCATTTGCTAACCAAAATCGTGAACGGTACCCGCTATAGTTATGGGGCCAATCTCGGTAGGGGCAGATGACGGAAGTGGTTGATACGAAAGACAGTGGGAAATTGGTCCCGGCGGCCGCGATGACGCGCCGCGCCATTCTCGTGGGGGCCGCGGCCTCGCTCGCGGCCGCATGTTCCCCGCGGACCGACGGCCGATCGTACGCGTCGGCGATGCTGAGCACCGGCGACATCAATCCGGCCTATCGCCGGCGGCGCGTGCGCTACGACTCGCGCGAGAAGCCGGGCACGATCCTGGTCGATACATCGAGCCGCTATCTCTACGTCGTCGAGGACGGCGGCTGGGCCACTCGCTACGGCGTCGGCGTCGGACGCGACGGGCTGGCGCTGAAGGGGAACGCCACCGTCGGGCGCAAGGCCGAATGGCCGAGCTGGACGCCCACCGCCAACATGATGAACCGCGACCCGCGGCTTCTGCAAGTATGCGAGTGGAGTTCCCGGCGGGCCGAACAACCCGCTCGGCGCCCGCGCGCTATACCTGCACCGCGGCGGCGGAGACACGATGTTCCGGCTGCATGGGACGAACGAGCCCTGGTCCATCGGCCAGGCCATGTCGTCGGGCTGCATCCGGCTGATCAACGACGACGTGATCCATCTTTACGACCGCACGCCGGTCGGAACGAGGGTGATCGTCGCCTGATCGCGGGCTCGCCGATGGTGGGTTTTGGGGGCCGCGCCGACAGTGCGGCCCTTTTCATGCGGGGTCGTCGCCGATCGCGATCAGCGAGGCGTTGCCGCCGGCCGCCGCCGTGTTGATCGAGACCACCTGCTCCAGGGCGAAGCGGCGGAGATAGTCCGGGCCGCCCGCCTTCGGGCCGGTGCCGGAAAGGCCCGAGCCGCCGAAGGGCTGGGTGCCGACGACCGCGCCGATCATGTTGCGGTTGACATAGACATTGCCGACCGGCGAGCCGCGTCGACGATCCGTCCTACGCGTCTCGTCGATGCGGCTGTGGATGCCGAGGGTCAGGCCGTAGCCGGTCGCGGCGATGGCGTCGAGCAGCGCTGTCGAGCTCGTCGGCCTTCCAGCGCACGACATGCAGGATCGGGCCGAACACCTCCTCGGTCGAGGTCGCTGGCCGTCGTCGAGCTCGAACGATATGCGGCGCGACGAAGGTGCCTCCCTTCGCGCCGCCGGGCTGTCGTCCGCGAATAGACGATCTCGCGCTCGGCACGCATCGCGGCGATATGGCCTCGAGCCGCGTTTCGCCTCGGCGTCGATGACCGGGCCGACATCGGTCGCCGGGATCGCGCGGATCGCCGAGCTTCAGTTCCGCCGCCGCGCCGGCGATCATCTCGATGCATGCGGTCGGCGACATCCTCCTGCAGGCAGAGGAGCCGCAGCGCCGAGCAGCGCTGGCCGGCGGAGCGGAAGGCCGACGATGACGACGTCGTCGCGCGACCTGCTCGGGCAGCGCGGTGGCGTCGACGATCATGGCGTTGATGCCGCCGGTCTCGGCGATCAGCGGGACGATCGGCCCGTCCTTCGCCGCGAGCGCCCGGTTGATCGCCCATGCCGACCTCGGTCGAGCCGGTGAAGGCGACGCCGGCGACGTGCCTTGTGCGCGACGAGCGCGCGCGCCGACCGTGCCGTCGCCCGGCACGAAGCTGCGAGCGCGGCAGCCGGGACGCCGGCCTCGTGCAGAAGGCGCACCGCGCAGGCGGCGACGAGCGGCGTCTGCTCGGCGGGCTTGGCGACGACGGCATTGCCGGCGGCGAGCGCCGCCGTGACCTGGCCGAGGAAGATCGCCAGCGGAAAATTCCACGGCGAGATGCAGACGAAGACGCCGCGCCCGCGATGGCGGTAGCGGTTCTCCTCGCCGGTCGGGCCGGGCATGATCCGGTCTTCGGCGAACAGCGCGCGCGCCTCGGCGGCGTAGTAGCGGCAGAAGTCGACCGCCTCGCGCACCTCGGCGAAGCCGTCGTCGAGCGTCTTGCCGCCTTCGCGGCAGAGAAGCGCCATGAGGTCGTCGCGCTCGCGCCTCGAGGAGGTCGGCCAGCGCGGTCGAGGACGGCCGCGCGCTCGGCCGACCGGCGTCGCGACCACTCCGCGAAGCCCTTCTAGCGCGGCGCGACATGAATCGTCGGCCGCCGCCTCGTCGGCCTCGAACACGGTACCCGCGACCGTCCGCCCGTCGACAGGGCTCGATCACCGGTCGCTCGGCCTCGCCGCGCTCCTCGCCCCGGATGATCGGCGCGGGCTGCTCGGCACCGTCTCCGCCGCCGCCATAGCGGCGATCAGCGCCTCGAGGCTTTCACGGTGGCCGAACTCGATGCCGCCCGAGTTGCGCCGGCGGGCGCGTAGATGTCGCGCGGGCAGCGGGATCGCGGGATGGCGCGACGGCTGGTCCGCACCGAGCGATGCGGCGGGCCGTATAAGCAGCCGCTCGACCGGAACTGACCGGTCGCCGACGACGGCGACGAAGGACGAGTTGGCGCCGTTCTCCAGAAGCCGCCGGACGAGATAGGCCAGCAGCTCGCGATGGCCGCCGACCGGCGCATAGATGCGGCAGGCAGACCGCGCTGCGTCTTGCGACCAGCGTTCATAGAGCGCCTCGCCCATGCCGTGCAGGCGCTGGAACTCGAAGCCGTCCACGCCGCCGGCCATCTCGATGATGGTCGCGACGGTCAGCGCGTTGTGGGTGGCGAATTGCGGGTAGAGGCGCGGCCGGGCGGCGAGCAGCCTCCTGGCGCAGGCGAGATAGGAGAGGTCGGTCGCGGGCTTGCGCGTGAAGACCGGAAAGTCGGCGAGCCCGCGCTCCTGCGCGCGCTTGATCTCGGTGTCCCAGTACGCGCCCTTGACCAGCCGCACCATGAGCCGCCGGTCGATGCGCGCGCGGCGAGGTCGGCGATCCAGTCGACCACGGCCGGGGCGCGCTTCTGGTAGGCCTGCACGGCGAGGCCGAAGCCGTCCCATCCGGCGAGCGACGGATCGGCGACCACGCGCTGCGATGACGTCGAGCGAGAGCTCGAGCCGGTCGGCTTCCTCGGCGTCGACGGTGAGGTTGAGGTCGTGCGCTTGGGCCTGCGCGGGCGAGCTCGATCAGGCGCGGCGACGAGTTCCTTGATGACGCGGTCGCGGTTGACGGCCTCGTAGCGCGGATGCAGCGCCGAGAGCTTGACCGAGATGCCGGGGCGGTCCGGCAGCGGACGCGTTGCCTGCCGACCTGCCGATGGCGTCGATGGCCTCGGCATAGGAGTCGAAATAGCGCTCCGCGTCGTCGGCGGTGCGGGCGCCTTCGCCGAGCATGTCGTAGGAATGGCGGATAGCCGCGCGTCTCCGCCGAGCGGGCGCGCGGCAGCGCCTCCTCGATGGTTTCGCCGAGCACGAACTGGTGGCCGAGGACGCGCATCGCCTGCCGTGTCGCGGTGCGAACCGCCGGTAGGCCGAGCCGCTTGACGATGCCGGCGATGATGCCTTCCGGCGTGTCGCCCGGATGGACGATGCGGCTCGACAGACCGAGCGCCCAGGTCGAGGCGGAGACGAGCCAGCGTCTCGCCTGCGCCCTCGTGCGCGGCCCAGTCGGCGGCGCCGAGCTTGTCCTCGATCAGGCGGTCCTGCGTCTCCGCGTCGGGTACGCGCAGCAGCGCCTCGGCGAGCACCATCAGCGCCAGTCCCTCGCGCGTCGACAGGCCGTATTCGCGGAGGAAGTCTTCGACGCCGCCGAGCCCGCCGGAGCGCGCCCTGATGCCCTCGATCAATTCCCGCGCCGTCGCGTCGATTCGATCCTCAGCCTCCGGCGCCAGCGCGGTCCTCGCGAGAAGCCCCGCGATCAGGGGCGCGTCTTCGGCGCTGTATGGCTCCGAAAAGCCCGGAACGGTCGCATTTGAGCGATTAATCGTGTTCATCGCGGCCCGTGCCCTAATTCTTGCCATTTCGACAGTGTAGCAGTATCGAGGCAGCGAAAATGACTAAATACGGGGAATACTACAGTGATTAATGAAAAATCGGATAAAATTTTCGGAGAAATTTCCGGAATTGACCGAATTGACAGGAGAATCCTCGGTATTCTCCAGTCCGAGGGGCGAATTACGAATTTGGAGCTTGCCGAGCGGATCGGCCTGTCGCCCACCGCGACCGCCGAGCGCGTCAAACGCCTCGGCCGCGACGGCTTCATCCTCGGCTACGCCGCGCGGTTGGCGCCGGAGAAGTTGTCGCTGGGAATGCTCGTCTTCATACAGGTGAAGCTGGACCGGACGACGCCGGACATCTTCGACATCTTCGCCACCGCCGTTCAGCGCGCGCCGGAGGTGATGGAGTGCCACATGGTCGCCGGCGGCTTCGACTATCTCGTCAAGACGCGGGTCGCCGACATGGCCTCCTATCGCGACTTCCTCGCCGACGTGCTGCTGTCCCTGCCCGGCGTGCGCGAAACCCACACCTACGCGGTGATGGAGGAAGTGAAGTCGGACGGCCCGCTGCCGATCTGACGGGGGACTAGTCGCCGCGCTCGGCCAGGAAGGCCGGCCCCGGCAGGACGATCCTGGGATCGGGCGTTCCGACCACCGCCTCGTCCTTGCCCTCGTAGCCGCAGGAGGCCAGCACGACGCGCATCGCGTTGAGCCTCGGCGCGCAGCTTGTCGTTGGCCCGGATGACGGTCCACGGCGCGGCGCGGTAGTGCGTGCGCGCCAGCATCTCGTCGGGGCGTCGGAATAGGCGTCCCACGCGCGATCGCCTCGAAGTCGATCGGCGACAGCTTCCAGCGCTTCAGCGGATCGTGGCGGCGCGCGTGCAGCCGCGTGATCTGCATCTCGCGGCCGATGGTGAGGCAGAACTTGACAGCCGGATGCCGTCGCGCGCCGAGCATGCCCTCGAACGCCGGCGCCTCGCGCAGGAAGTCTCGGTCTCCTCCGGCGTGCAGAAGCCCATGACGCGCTCGACGCCGGCGCGGTTGTACCAGGAGCGGTCGAAGAGGGCGATCTCGCCCGCCGTCGGCAGCTCGCGCGACATAGCGCTGGAAATACCACTGGCCGCGCCTCGCGGTCGGAGGGCTTGGACAGCGCGACGACGCGGGCCTGGCGCGGATTGAGATGCTGGGTGAAGCGGCCGATCGTGCCGCCCTTGCCGGCCGCCGTCGCGGCCCTCGAACACGATGACGATGCGCTCGCCCTTCTCGCGGGCCCAGTGCTGCAGCTTCAGGAGCTCGATCTGCAGCGGCTGCAGCTCCCTCTCGTAGCGCTTGCGCTTCATGCGCTTGGCATAGGGGTAGCCGCCGCTGCGGAAGGCGGCCTCCTCGATCGCCTCGGGCAGCTCCGCGGCCTCGATGTCGAACGCCGAGGCTTCTCCGCGCGGCCTTTGGCGGACTTCGACCTCTTCGGCATGCTCGGTTTCCTCCGGCTGTTCACGCAAGGTTAGCATCGTGAGGCCGGCTGTCGACAAGGATGACGCGGAGACCGGGGCCGGCTATGAGAGGCGCATCCGCGACCCTTCGGGGAGCAAGGACGGAACGTGAGCGAGACGCCGGATGACGGGAAGCGGTGACGCGCGCCCTGTCGCGTGGCCCGCGTCGCGGCCGTATCGACGCGCGCCGCGGCGGTCGTATCGGGGGCCTCGTCCTCTGGGCCGCGCTCACGCCGCTCGCGGCCTTGCTAGGCTTCGTCGCAGTTGCGCGCGATCTGGGCCGCCGGTTCGTTCCTGGGATCCGCCGCCCCGGCGCCGCGGTCCGCGCAGACGCAGTCGCCCGCGATCTCGCGGCGGCCTACGCCGACATGGCCGACCGCCTGCCGGACCCCGCCTTCGTCATCGACCGGCAGGGCCGGGTGCGCTCGCAGAACGGCGTCGCCAGGAAGATATCCGGTGCCTCGCGTCCGGGCAGCCGATTACCTTCCTTTTACGCGCGCCCGAACTGGGCGAGGCGATCGAGCAGGCGCTCGACACGGGCGCGGCGGCCAGCGTCGACCTATGTCGAGCGCGTGCCCGCCGAGCGCTGGTTCGCGGCCCGCGTCGCCGCGCTCGGCGACGGCGCGTCGGCTCACTTCGTCCTGGTCCTGACTGCGCGACCTGACCGAGGCCGCAGCGCGTCGAGCGGATGCGCGCCGACTTCGTCGCCAATGCCAGCCACGAGCTGCGCACGCCGCTCGCCTCGCTGACTCGGCTTCATCGAGACGCTGCAGGGCCCGGCGACGAACGACCCGGCGGCGCGCGAGCGGTTCCTCGAAGATCATGCGCGAGCAGGGCCTGGCGCATGGCGCGGCTGATCGACGACCTGCTGTCGCTGTCGCGCATCGAGCTGCAGCGCCCACGTCCGGCCCGAGGCGAGCCGGTCGATCTCGTCGGTGCTGCGCGCAGGTCGACGGACGCGCTGCATCCGCTCGCGCGCGACAGCGGCGTCCAGATCACGCTGTCGCTGCCGCGACGTCGCCGCTCGAGGTCGCCGGCGACCGGGACGAGCTGCTGCAGGTGTTCGAGAACCTCGTCGAGAACGCCATCAAGTACGGGCAGTCCGGCGGCGCGCGTGGAATCGACCGCGCGCCGGGAGCGCGGCCGCGGCGAGCCCGAGCTCCTGTCGGTCTCCGTGCGCGACTACGGCGCCGGGCATCGCCGCCGAGCACCTGCCGCGCCTGACCGAGCGGTTCTACCGCGTCGACGCTGCGACGAGCCGCGAGAAGGGCGGCACCGGGCTGGGCCTGGCCATCGTCAAGCACATCGTCACCCGCCATCGCGGCCGGCTGACGATCGAGAGCGAGCCCGGGAAGGGGGCGCTCTTCACCGTCGCAGCTCGATTCCGCCGAAACGTCGGCCGGGTCACGAAATTAACAGGCGACGTCCTGAGAAAGCTATATTTTTCAATATGTTATTGTGTCACACGCCTGTCATGGGCAAGTCATAGAACGGTTGTGACCGGCTCCTATGGTGGCCGCGGCTCATGGCCCAGGAAGAGGCCGTGCTCCGGAAAAGGATGCGGGATCCGCCTGCATCCAACGTCCACACGCTCTTGAAGGGAGAGTCGTCGTGAAAACCATGACCTACACCAGCGTCGCCGCGCTCGCCGTGGCCGCCGCCGTCGCCGCCACCGCCGGCGGTCGCCCGCGACCAGATCCGCATCGTCGGGTCCTCCACCGTGTTCCCCTACACCCAGGCCGTCGCCGAGGAGTTCGCCAACGTGACCGGCAATCCGGCTCCGGTGGTCGAGTCGACCGGCACCGGCGGCGGCATGCGCATCTTCTGCGGCGGCGTCGGCCCCGACCATCCCGACATCACCGGCGCTTCGCGCGCCATGACGCAGTCCGAGTACGAGAGTCTGCATCGACCAACGGCGTCGACCGAGCGTCACCGAGGTCGCTGATCGGCTATGACGGCCTGTCGATCGCCCGTCTCGCGTCGACGGTCCCGATCTCGACCTGACCGAGGCCCAGATCTTCCAGGCGCTCGCCGCCGAGGTCGAGGTCGACGGCGAGGTCGTCGCCAATCCCTACACAGAACTGGAACGAGATCGACCCCTCGCTGCCCGACGTCGGCGATCACGGTCTTCGGCCCGCCGCCCACCTCCGGCACCCGCGACGCCTTCGTCGAACTCGTCATGCACGACGGCTGCGAGGACGTTCCCGGCGATCGCAGGCGCTCGAGGGCGACCGCAAGAACGAGGTCTGCTCGCGCATGCGCAGGACGGCCCCTTCATCGAGGCCGGCGAGAACGACAACCTGATCGTCCAGCGCCTCGAGGCCGGACTCCGAACGCGCTCGGCATCTTCGGCTACTCGTTCCTCTACGAGAACCAGCGACACGCTGAAGGCCGTCGACGTCAACGGCGTCGCGCCGAGCTTCGAGACGATCGCCGACGGCTCCTATCCGGTCGCGCGCCCGCTCTTCTTCTACGTCAAGAACGCGCACCGCGGCGTCATCCCCGGCCTGGAGGAGTTCGTCGCCGAGTACGTCTCCGAAGAGGCCCTCGGTCCGGACGGCTATCTCGCCGAGCGCGGCCTGATCCCGCTCTCCGACGACCGAGCGCGCAGACGGTGCAGGACGCGGTGACCGAAGGCGGCGCACTTCGACCGCTACGCGCAGCTGACGGCTGCCGCGACACGGAGATTGCGCCGGCGCCCGTGTCGACGGTCGCCGGCGATCGCCACGGCAGAGCTCAGGCGACGGACAGATGGCGTGATCGGATATGCTGTTTCTTGCCGATCATCGTCGTTCTCGCTGGTGGCCTTCTACGTCGGCCGCACGTCAGGCGCGCGCTTCGTCGCGGCGCACGGACGCGTCCGTCCATTCCCGTCCCGTCTATCACGGCGCCTTCGTCGCCATCTGGGTCGGCCTTCCGGCCGCTCGTCCTGGTCCTTCTCTGGCTGCTCTTCCAGAGCCGGTCGATCGACCGTCTTCTCGTCGCATCGCTGCCCGCGCCGATGACCGACGGCGCGTCGCCGGCGCAGCTCAGCCTCTATCTCAGCGAGATCAAGAACGTCGCCGCCGGCAGGATCTTCGGCGAGCCGGCCCCGAAATCGCCGCCGCCGCCGAGCGCTATGTCCGCTGGGCGGCATCGCCCGCTGGGCGATGGTGGTGGTCGGCGCTGGCGTCGCGATGGCGCTGGCGCTGTTCGTCGCCCGGTCGCGCCTGGCGCCCCGCTTCCGCGCCCGCACAGGGCTTCGAGCGCGACCCTTTCGCGGTCTGATGATCTTCTGCCTCGGTCGTCGCCATCCTGACCACGGTCGGCATCATCGCCTCGCTGCTCTTCGAGGCGTGGCGCTTCTTCGAGATGGTGCCGCTCGCAGGAGTTCCTCTTCGGGCTGAACTGGGAGCCGCAGATGCCGATCCGCGCCGACCAGGTCGCCGGGACCGGCGCCTTCGGCGCCGTTCCCGTGTTCACCGGCACGCTGCTGATCGCCGTCGATCGCGATGGTGGTCGCGACCCCGATCGGGCTCTGATTCCGCGGTCTACCTGGTCGAGTATCGCCGACCGCGCGTGCGGCGCACCGTGAAGCCGATCCTCGAAATCCTCGCCGGCGTTCCGACCGTGGTCTACGGCTTCTTCGCCGTGCTGACCGTCGCGCCGGCCATCCGTCAGTTCGGCGCAGCCGATCGGCATCGAACGTTTCGCCCAACAGCGCGCTCGCCGCCGGCGCGGTGCATGGGCATCATGATCATCCCGTTCATCTCGTCGCTGTCCGACGATGCGCTGAAGGCGGTTCCGCGCTCGATGCGCGACGGCTCGCTCGCGATGGGCGCCACGCGCGGCGAGACGATCACGAAGGTCCTTCTGCCGGCCGCCCTGCCCGGCATCGTCGGCGGCATCCTGCTCGCCTTCAGCCGCGCCATCGGCGAGACCATGATCGTGGTGATGGCGGCCGGCCTGATCGCCACGCTGACCTTCAATCCGCTGGACGGCGTCACCACGGTGACGGTCCAGATCGTCACCCTGCTCATCGGCGACACCGAGTTCGACAGCCCCAAGACCCTCGCCGCCTTCGCGCTCGGCCTGGTGCTGTTCCTGGTCACGCTGTGCCTCAACGTCGTCGCGCTCCGGATCGTCGCAGAAGTACCGGGAGAAGTATGACTGACGTGTCCGAACCTATCCGACGCCGCCAGCGCATTCGACTGGGCTTCCGACGCGGCAGCCGCGCCAGCCGCAGGCGGCGCTACGCCGCCGACCGCAGGCTGAAGTCGTACGGCATCGTCGCCATCGCCACCGCGATCGGCCTGCTCGGCATCCTGGTCACCTCGCTGGTCTCGACCGGCTACCGGCCTTCGTGCAGACGCACGTCACGCTGGACGTTACCTTCGACCCGAGGAGAACGTCGACCGGAACGACCTCGCCGACGGCGAACTTCCGCGCCATCGTCCAGGACGCCGTCGCGCGGCAGTTCCCGGACGTGGACCAGCGCCCAGCCGAGCAGCGCGCTCGCCGGGATCGTCTGACCAACGGCACCCAGTTCATTCGTGCGCGACCGGTGATCGCCGATCCGTCCTGATCGGCCAGACCGTCCACGCTCGCGCTGCCGGCCTCGGACCCGTTCGACCAGCTCGACAAGGGCGTCATCCGACCGCGACCTGCCCGAGGACCAGCCGCCGCGTGACCGACCAGCAGATCGGCTGGTTCGACCAGCTCGTGGCACGAGGACCGCGTCTCGACGCCCTTCAACTGGGGCCTGTTCTTCAACGCCGACAGCCGCTTCCCCGAACTCGCCGGCCTCGCCGGCGCCATCGTCGGCTCGTTCTACGCGCTGCTGGTCTGCTTCCTGACTCAGCTTCCCGATCGGCATCGCGGCTGCGGTCTATCTCGAGGAGTTCGCGCCGAAGAACCGATGGACCGACCTCATCGAGGTCAACATCAACAACCTGGCGGCGGTGCCATCGATCGTCTTCGGGCTGCTCGGCCTCGCCGTCTTCCTCGGCTGCTTCGGCCTGCCGCGCTCGGCGCCGCTCGTCGGCGGCATGGTGCTGTCGCTGATGACGCTGCCGACGATCATCATCGTGACGCGCGCCGCGCTGAAGGCCGTGCCGCCGTCGATCCGCGAGGCGGCGCTCGGCGTCGGCGCGTCCAAGCACGAGGTGGTCATGCATCACGTCCTGCCGCTGGCGCTGCCGGGCATCCTGACCGGCACCATCATCGGCCTGGCCCAGGCGCTCGGCGAGACCGCGCCGCTGCTGCTCATCGGCATGAACGCCTTCATCACCTCGCCGCCCGGCGGCATCATGGACCCGGCGACCGCGCTGCCGACGCAGATCTTCATCTGGGCCGACAGCCCGGAGCGCGGCTTCGTGGCGCGCACCTCGGCCGGCATCCTCGTGCTGCTCGGCTTCCTGATGACCATGAACGCCATCGCCATCTTCCTGCGCCAGCGCCTGGAGCGGTCCTGGTGAGGCGACTCGAGCGACGCGCAAGGAGACGCCATGAACCAGATAGCCGCCGGCGACAGACCGTCGGCCTCTGCCCGCTCCGCTTCCGGGTTCGGGCCGGCACCAAGGTCCACGCGCGCAGGACGTCTGCGTCTGCTACGGCGCCAAGCAGGCGCTGTTCTCCGTCGCGCTCGACATCGCCGGACCGGGCGGTGACGGCGCTGATCGGCCCGTCGGGCTGCGGCAAGTCGACGTTCCTGCGCTGCCTCAACCGGATGAACGACACCATCGAGGGCGCGCGCGTCGAAGGCGAGATCAAGCTCGACGGCCAGGACATCTACGATGCCGATCTCGACGTGGTGGAACTGCGCGCCCGGGTCGGCATGGTGTTCCAGAAGCCGAACCCGTTCCCGAAGTCGATCTACGAGAACGTCGCCTACGGCCCGCGCATCCACGGGCTGGCGCGCGGCAAGGCGGAGCTCGACGGGGTGGTCGAGGCGAGCCTGCGCCGCGCGGGCCTGTGGGAAGAGGTGAAGGACCGGCTGGCCGAGCCGGGCACGGGGCTGTCGGGCGGCCAGCAGCAGCGGCTGTGCATCGCGCGCGCCATCGCGGTGAGCCCGGAGGTGATCCTGATGGACGAGCCGTGCTCGGCGCTCGACCCGATCGCGACGGCGCGCATCGAGGAGCTGATCGACGAACTGAGGGCCAACTTCACGCATCGTCATCGTCACCCACTCGATGCAGCAGGCCGCCCGCGTCTCGCAGCGCACGGCGTTCTTCCACCTCGGCCATCTGGTCGAGGACGGCGCGACCGAGCAGATCTTCACCAACCCGCAGGACAAGCGCACCCAGGACTACATCACCGGCCGCTTCGGCTGAGCTGCGAGAGGGTGCAGGGAGACCGCGACATGACCGAACACATCGTCTCGTCCTTCGACGACGAGCTCAACGAGCTCGCGCGGTCAAGATCGCGCGACATGGGCGGGCTGGCCGAGAAGCTGCTGACCGAGGCCGTCATCGCGCTCGACCGGCGCGACCAGGACCTCGCGCGCAGCGTAATCGCCGCCGACAACCGGATCGACGCGCTCCAGCACGAGGTGGAGGAGCAGGCGATCACTGATGATCGCCAAGCGCCAGCCGATGGCGCAGTCGACCTGCGCGAGATCATCGACGGCGATCCAGATCGCCGCCGATCTCGAGCGCATCGGCGATCTCGCCAAGAACATCGCCAAGCGCGCCGTCGCCGTGCAGGACGAGCTGACGACGCAGAAGGCGGTGCGCGGCATCGACCGGATGAGCCGCATCGCGCTCGAGCAGCTCAGGAACGTGCTCGACGCCTACACCCAGCGTGATCTCGACAAGGCGCTCGACGTCTGGAACCGGGATGCCGAGCTCGACGCGATGTACACCTCGATCTTCCGCGAGCTCCTGACCTACATGATGGAGGACCCGCGCAACATCACCTTCTGCGACGCACCTCCTGTTCGCGGCCAAGAACGTCGAGCGGATCGGCGACCACGCGACCAACATCGCCGAGATGATCTATTACCTCGTCAAGGGCGAGCCGCTGCGCGACGAGCGTCCCAAGAAGGACGTCTCGAGCTTCACCGCGCTCGACTATCCGCAGAGCGACAACTGAGCGGCGGGGGCGGACGATGAATTCGGCCAGGGTGCTGATCGTCGAGGACGAGGAGCCGCTGACGCTCCTCATCCGCTACAACCTGGAAGCGGAAGGCTACGAGGTCGAGGCCGTGGCGCGCGGCGACGAGGCGGAGGGACGCATCCGCGAGGCCACCCCCGACCTGATCCTGCTCGACTGGATGCTGCCGGGCATCTCCGGCATCGAGCTCTGCCGGCGCATCCGCGCCCGGCCCGAGACCGCGCAGCTTCCCATCATCATGCTGACCGCGCGCGGCGAGGAAGGCGAGCGCATCCGCGGGCTCGCCACCGGAGCCGACGACTATGTGGTCAAGCCGTTCTCGATACCCGAACTGATGGCCCGCATCAAGGCGATCCTGCGCCGCTCCAAGCCCGAGCTCGTCGCCTCGGTCCTGACGGCCGGCGACATCGAGCTCAACCGGGAGACCCACCGGGTTCGCCGCTCCGGCCGCGAGGTGCATCTCGGCCCGACCGAGTTCCGGCTGCTCGAGTTCCTGATGCAGAGCCCCGGCCGCGTCTTCTCGCGCGAACAGCTGCTCGACGGGGTATGGGGCCGCGATGTCTATGTCGACGAGCGCACGGTCGACGTCCATGTCGGGCGCCTGCGCAAGGCGATCAATCGTGGCCGCCGCTCCGACCCGATCCGCACCGTGCGCGGCGCCGGCTACTCCTTCGATGAGCAGTTCCGCGGCGCCTGACGTCCACGCGGGCCGACGTCAGTCCCAGAACGGCCGCACGCCCTCGCGCCAGGCGTCGCCGCGCGTGAGGCCGATGTCCTTGAGCTGAGCGTCCGACAACTCGAGAAGCTGCCTGCGGCTGCGCTGGCGCTCGGCACGGGCTTCGATCCACACGATCATCGCGAGGAAGGCCGCGCGCAGCCCGCGCAGCCGGGACGTGACGGTCCCCTGCAAATCCTGCGACGCGGCGCTTTCCTGGCGCCGGATTGTATCGATTGTACCCATGATCAGGCTCATATCTATGCTCGGAAGATCGTGACATTCAGTGCGAAAACTTATGTATTTGACACATTGCGGTGGCAATCCGCATAATTGACACCATGACAAATTGGCTCCCCGACCTCTCCGCCGGAAGCGGTCCGCTCTATCTCCGGCTCGCCGATCAGATCGAGGCCGGCATCGGTGCCGGCACCCTGGCGGCGGGCGACAAGCTGCCGCCGCAGCGCAACCTCGCCTTCAACGTCGGCGTGACGATCGGCACGGTCGGTCGCGCCTATGCGCTCCTTCGCGAGCGGGGCCTCGTCAGTGGCGAGGTGGGAAGGGGCACCTACGTGCTGGGAAACGGCGACGGCGACCATGCCGTAGCTCCCAACTCCGGCCGTGACCTTCTCGGCGGCACCCGCTCCATGGCCGAGCCCGGCAAGCTTCCGCTCGACACCACCGGCGCGCCCGACATCGGCCAGACGGTCGTCTTCCAGAGGATGATCGCCGACATCCTTCGCGAGCATCCCGCCGAAGTGGCGGGCTACACGCGCCGCGCCGCGCCCGCATGGCTGGAGGCGGGCCGGCGCTGGCTGACGATCGGCGACTGGTCGCCGGACGCGGCGTCCGTGGTGCCGAGCACCGGCGGCCACCCCGCGATCCTGGCGGCGATCGCCGCCGTCACGTCACCCGGCGACCGGCTCGTCTTCGAGGAACTGACCTATTCCCACGTCGCCCGGTCCGCCACGATGATCGGCCGCCGCGCCAGCGTGGTGAAGGTCGACGGCGAGGGCGTCGTCCCCGACGACTTCGAACGCATCTGCGCCCAGCATCACCCCAAGCTCGCCTTCCTGATACCGACGCTGCAAAATCCGACGCTCTCCATCATGCCGGAGTCGCGCCGCCGCGAGATCGCCCGCATCGCCAGGAAGTACAATGTGTGGCTGATCGAGGACGCGATCTATGCGCGGCTCGTCGACGACCAGCCGGTCCCGATCGCGGCGCTCGCCCCGGAGCGGACGTTCCATGTCGGAAGCCTCTCGAAGTCGATCGCTCCGGGCATACGCGGGGGCTGGGTCTCGTGCCCGCCGCATCTGGCGACCCGCGTGCAGACCGCCTACCGGATGCTGACCGGCGGCAAGCCCTTCCTGCTGGCCGAACTGGCCGCGCGCCTGGTCCTGACGGGCGAGGCCGATGCGATCAGGCAGGACGTGACCGCCGAGATCGAGGCGCGCTCCGCCCTGGCGCGGGCGACCTTCGCGGGCTGCGACTTCGAGGGCCACCCCCGCGCGCCGTTCGTCTGGATGAAGCTGCCCGACCCCTGGTCGTCGGCGACCTTCAAGCAGGCCGCCGCCAACGAGGACATCCTCATCGACGACGAGGACGAGTACAAGCCGCAGCGCGGCGAGACGATCTTCCACCGCGCCCGCATCGCCTTCTCCGTGCCTTCCGCCCGCGCCGACGTTGAAAGCGGCTTCGCGACCCTGCGGGCGCTGCTGGACCACGGCGTGGCGGGGTATGACCGGTACGGGTAAGGGAGTGCCAACGCCTGGACCATTGCGCCGATAAGGTGCGGCCCAGCCAATGATGCCGGGGAGAAGCCCCGCCTTACATTTCCTGTCTCCCGCCCCTATCTCCGCGCCGCCTGTTGCGCTATGCCAGCGCGACGAACCCGCCAAACGGAATCGCGCCTCCCGCATGTCCATCCCGAACGACGTGAGGATCACGCCCGAGCTCGTCGCAGAGCATGGCCTGAAGCCCGACGAGTACCAGCGCATCCTCGATCTCATCGGCCGCGAGCCGACCTTCACCGAGCTCGGCATCTTCTCGGCGATGTGGAACGAGCACTGCTCGTACAAGTCCTCGCGCCTGCACCTGAAGAAGCTCCCCACGACCGGCCCGCGCGTCATCCAGGGGCCCGGCGAGAACGCCGGCGTGGTCGACATCGGCGACGGCGAGGCGGTGGTCTTCAAGATGGAAAGCCACAACCACCCGTCCTTCATCGAGCCCTACCAGGGCGCGGGGACCGGGGTCGGCGGCATCCTGCGCAACGTCTTCACCATGGGCGCGCGGCCCATCGCGGCCTTGAACGCCCTGCGCTTCGGCGACCCGGAGCATCCCAAGACGCGGCATCTCGTCGCCGGCGTCGTCGCCGGCATCGGCGGCTACGGCAATTCATTCGGTGTGCCGACGGTCGGCGGCGAGGTCAACTTCGATCCCGCCTACAACGGCAACATCCTCGTCAACGCCTTTGCCGCCGGCATCGCGAGGACCGACGCGATCTTCTACGCGAGCGCGTCGGGGGTCGGGAACCCGATCGTCTATCTCGGCTCGAAGACCGGCCGGGACGGCATCCACGGCGCCTCCATGGCGTCCGCCGAGTTCGGCGAGGACGCCGAGGAGAAGCGGCCCACGGTGCAGGTCGGCGACCCGTTCTCCGAGAAGCTGCTGCTGGAAGCCTGCCTGGAGCTGATGGCGACCGACGCCATCATCGCCATCCAGGACATGGGCGCGGCGGGGTTGACCTGCTCGGCCGTCGAGATGGGCGCCAAGGGCGACCTCGGCATCGAGCTCGACCTCGACGCGGTGCCCTGCCGCGAGGAGGGCATGACGGCCTACGAGATGATGCTGTCGGAGAGCCAGGAGCGCATGCTCATGGTTCTGAAGCCCGGCAAGGAGGACGAGGCCCGCGCGATCTTCGAGAAGTGGGGGCTCGACTTCGCGGTCGTCGGCCGCACGACGGGAGACCTGCGCTTCGTGGTGAAGCGCCACGGCGAGACGATGGCCGACCTGCCGATCAAGGAGCTCGGCGACGAGGCGCCGCTCTACGACCGGCCGTGGGAGCCGACGCCGCCGCGCGAGGCGCTGTCCCCCTCCGACGTTCCGGCCCCAATTCCATCGCCGAGGCGCTGACGCGGCTCGTGGGCTCGCCCGACCTCGCCTCGCGGCGCTGGATCTGGGAGCAGTACGACCACCTCATCCTGGGCAACACGATGCAGCGGCCCGGTGGCGACGCGGCCGTGGTGCGCGTCAATTCCGAGCGCTCGAAGGCGCTGGCCTTCACCCTCGACGTGACCCCGCGCTACTGCGAGGCCGATCCGGTCGAGGGAGGGAAGCAGGCGGTCGCCGAGGCCTGGCGCAACCTGACGGCGGTGGGCGCCACGCCGCTCGCGATCACCGACTGCCTGAACTTCGGCTCGCCGGAGCGGCCGGAGATCATGGGCCAGTTCGTCGGCTGCATCCACGGCATGGCCGAAGCCTGCGAGGCGCTCGCCTTCCCCGTGGTTTCGGGCAACGTCTCGCTCTACAACGAGACCAACGGCGCGGCGATCCTGCCGACGCCGGCGATCGGCGGCGTCGGCCTCCTGGACGACTTCGCCCGCGCCGCGACCATCCCCTTCAAGGCCGAGGGCCAGGCGATCTTCCTCGTTGGCGGAGACTCCGGGGCATCTCGGCCGTTCGCTCTACCTGCGCCATGTCGCCGGCCGGAGCGACGGCCCGCCGCCGCGCGTCGACCTCCAGGCCGAGAAGCGCAACGGCGACTTCGTCCGCCGGCTGATCGCCGAGGCCCATGTCTCCGCCGTCCACAACGTCTCCGACGGCGGGGTCCTCGTCGCGCTCGCGGAGATGGCGATGGCGTCGGGCATCGGCGCCGAGCTCGACCTCGCCCCCAACGGCGTTCCGCCGCACGCCTTCCTGTTCGGCGAGGACCAGGCACGCTACGTCGTCACCTGCCCGGCCGCCGAGGCCGACGGCATCGTCCGCGCGGCGCAGGCGGCAGGCGTCGCCGTCGCCCGGCTCGGCACGACCGGCGGCGAGGCGTTGACGCTGGCGGGCTGCGGACCGATCTATGTATCGGAGTTGAAGTCTTGCCACGAGGGCTGGCTGCCCCACTATATGGCGGGCGAGACGACCAGCTGAGGGACGGGGGCCGGCAAACGTCATGGCGATGGACGCACGCGACATCGAGAGGCTGATAAGGGACCATATCCCCGACGCGCACGTCACCATCCGCGACCTCGCCGGCGACGGCGACCACTATGCCGCCACCGTCGTGTCCGAGCAGTTTCGCGGCAAGTCCCGCGTACAGCAGCACCAGATGGTCTACGAGGCGCTGAAGGGGTCGATGGGCGGCGCGCTCCATGCGCTGGCCCTGCAGACCTCGGCGCCAGACTGACCGAACCCTTGCGAAGGAACTGAAATGAGCGAAATGCGCGACGTGATCGACGGCGAGGTGAAGTCCAGCGATGTCGTGCTCTTCATGAAGGGCACGCCGGCCTTCCCGCAATGCGGCTTTTCCGGCCAGGTGGTCCAGATCCTCGACTACCTCGGCGTCGCCTACAAGGGCGTCAACGTGCTCGAGAGCGACGAGATGCGGCAGGGGATCAAGGACTATTCCAACTGGCCGACGATCCCGCAGCTCTATGTGAAGGGCGAGTTCGTCGGCGGCTGCGACATCGTCCGCGAGATGTTCCAGGCGGGCGAGCTGCAGACCGTGCTGGCCGAGAACGGCATCCCGACGAGACAGGCCGCGCAGTAGGGTCTCGCGCGGCCTTCGGGCGGTTTTGGCCGGGCCGCTAGCCGGCGCTGCGCTGCTTGCGGCGGTCGGCCGGCTGGTAGGCCACGCTGGCGTGGTGCTCGCAATACGGCATGCCCGACACCGAGTGCCGCCCGCAGAAGTAGAAGTCCTCGGCGCTGGGATCGCCGATCGGCCACTTGCAGGTGTGCTCGGTGAGCTGGAGGATCGTCGCGCGCTCCTCCGGCGGGATGAAGAGTTCCTCCACAGGAGCCAGCACGCGCATCGGGCGCACCTCCGCGACCGGCGCGGCCTCGAGCTTCAGCGCGGTGTTTCCGACGACGCGGGTCGACACCCTCGGCGGCATCGACGGCCGGCGGGCGGGCTTGCGCGGCCGCGGCGCGGCCGGGCGCGAGGTCTTGGCGCGTCCCGACAGTCCGAGGCGGTGGACCTTGCCGATCACGGCGTTGCGGGTGACGCCACCGAGTTCGCTGGCGATCTGACTGGCGCTGAGCCCGTCCTGCCAGAGTTTCTTCAGGAGTTCGACCCGTTCGTCGGTCCAGGACATCCACCGCTCCATAGTCTCGATTCCAGGGCGGATTCCGAGTCCGCTGCGAATCGCGCGCTTCCCGCGATTTGCAGAGTCCCACCAGTATTGGGATACAGAACTCGTCCGCCGCACAAAATGTCGTATTCGACAGTCCAAAACGTACAATATGGGCGGACTCGCCTGCAACCCCGGCGCAACTATTCCTTAACGATTTCCCCAGAAAGGGAGCACAATTCACGAAGGTGATTCCCGGCGGCAACACCCGCCGTCGTGTGCGGCGGAATTGACACCCGGCGGCGGCTCCCTATTATTGTGCCGGTGCCGCCTGGGGAGGCGGCACATTTCGTTTCAGGCTCGGGAATCCATACGTCGTGACTGCGCTATACCCCACATTCGCGCGGGCCGACCTCGCGTTCGAGCGCGGGGAGGGCGCGCGGCTCTATACCGCCGACGGGACGGAGTATCTCGACTTCGCCGCGGGGATCGCGGTGAACGCGCTCGGCCATGCCCATCCGCATCTGGTCGAGGCGCTCACCGAGCAGGCCCGCAAGCTGTGGCACGTCTCCAACCTCTACGAGATCCCGGGGCAGGAGACGCTGGGCGGGCGGCTGGTCGAGAATTCGTTCGCGGACTGCGTGTTCTTCACGAACTCCGGCGCCGAGGCGCTCGAATGCGCCATCAAGACGGCGCGCCGCTGGCATTTCGCCAAGGGCGTCCCGGAGCGCTACCGGCTGATCACCTTCGAGGGCGCCTTCCACGGCCGCACGCTGGCGACCATCGCGGCCGGCGGGCAGGCAGAAGTACCTGGAGGGCTTCGGCCCCGCGACGCCGGGCTTCGACCAGGTTCCGTTCGCCGATCTGGAGGCCCTGAAGGCCGCCATCGGCCCCGAGACCGCCGGGGTGCTCATCGAGCCCGTGCAGGGCGAGGGCGGCCTGCGGCCGGTCCCCAACGACATGCTGCGCGCGATCCGCGAAGATCTGCGACGACCAGGGCCTGCTGCTCGTGTTCGACGAGGTCCAGTGCGGCGTCGGCCGTACCGGCAAGCTGTTCGCCTACGAGTGGTCGGGCGTGGAGCCCGACATCATGGCGATCGCCAAGGGCATCGGCGGCGGCTTCCCGATGGGCGCCTGCCTGGCGACGGCGGACGCAGCCTCCGGCATGGTCCACGGCACCCACGGCACCACATTCGGCGGCAATCCGCTCGCCACGGCGGTCGGCAACGCCGTGCTGGACGTGATCCTCGAGGCGGGGTTCCTGCAGCACGTGGCCGACATGGGCCTGCGCCTGCGCCAGGGGCTCGCCCGCATCGCCGACACCCATCCCGACATCGTCGAGGGCGTGCGCGGGGAGGGGCTGATGATCGGCATCAAGTGCCGCGTCCCCAACAAGGACCTCGCCGGCGCGCTGCGCAATGAGCGACTGCTAACGGTCGGCGCGGGCGACAACGTCCTGCGGCTCCTGCCCCCGCTCGTCATCGACGAGAAGGACGTCGATGAGGCGCTGGCGATGCTCGACCGTGCGTGCGCCGCGCTCGAGGCCGACAAGCGGATGCCGGGAGCAGCCGAATGAACGCGCCGCGCCATTTCGTCGATTTGAGCGAACTCTCCGCGGGCGAGCTGCGTACGATCCTCGATTCCAGCATCGCCATGAAGGCATCGGGCGACAGCCGCGACCGGCTGACCGGCCGCACGCTGGCGATGATCTTCGACAAGCCCTCGACCCGCACGCGTGTCTCCTTCGACGTGGCGATGCGCCAGCTCGGCGGCGAGGCGATCTTCCTGACCGGCTCCGAGATGCAGCTCGGCAGGGGCGAGACCATCGCCGACACCGCGCGCGTCCTGTCGCGCTACGTCGACGCGATCATGATCCGCATCCTCGACGCACGACTCGCTCGTGGAACTCGCCGAGCACGCCACCGTGCCGGTCATCAACGGCCTCACGCGGCTGTCGCATCCCTGCCAGATCATGGCGGACGTGATGACCTACGAGGAGGCGCGCGGACCGATCGCCGGCCGCACCGTCGCCTGGACCGGCGACGCCAACAACGTGACAGCCTCGTGGATCCACGCTGCCGCGCGCTTCGATTTCAGGCTGCGGATCGCCTGCCCGGAGGAACTGTCGCCGCGCCCCGATCTCCTGATCTGGGCGAAGGACGAGGGCGCCGACGTCAGCGTCACCCGCGATCCCTTCGAGGCGGTGGACGGCGCAGACTGCATCGTCACCGACACCTGGGTCTCCATGGGCGACAGCCAGCGCCAGCGCCGGCACAACTTGCTGAAGCCGTATCAGGTGAACGACGCGCTGATGGGTGCCGCCGATCCGGAGGCGATCTTCATGCACTGCCTGCCCGCCCATCGCGGGGAGGAGGTGACCGATGCCGTCATGGACGGACCGCAGTCGGTCGTCTTCGACGAGGCCGAGAACCGGCTGCATGCCCAGAAGGGCATCCTCGCCTGGTGTCTCGAACAGGGCGCCTGATGGCTGATCACGCGCCGGCATCGGCCGTCCTGAACATCGACGCCGACGACCTCGTCCTGCCGTTCGCCGTCGAGGGCCTCGACGTGCGCGGGCGCGTGGCGCGGCTGGGCCCCGCCGTCGACGCGATCCTCGCCCGTCACGACTATCCCGAGCCGGTGGCCGCGCTGCTGGCGGAGGCGATGGCGCTGACGGTTCTCCTCGGCTCGTCGCTGAAGATCGACGGCCGCTTCATCCTGCAGACCCAGACCGACGGACCGGTGAGCCTTATCGTCGTCGACTTCGACGTGCCGGAGGTTCCGCGCCTGTGCCTATTCGACGACGACGCCGCCCGCTCGGGGCCATCGCCGAGGACGCCGGCCGAGGCGCTGCTGGGAAAGGGCATCTCGCGATGACCGTCGACCAGGGCGCCGCACACGAGCCGCTACCAGGGTGTCGTGCCGCTCGACGGGCGGTCGCTGGAAGAGGCGGCGCATCACTACTTCCGCCAGTCCGAGCAGATCCCCACGCGCGTGCGCCTCGCGGCCGCCCGCGCCTTCCGGGCGGGGCCGGCCATGATCGCGGCATGCACTGGCGCGCCGGCGGCATCGTCATCCAGCACCTGCCGCAGGGCGGCGCGGGCCGCCCGGTCGATCTCGATCCGGGAGACGCGCCGGACGGCGTCGCGGTCGAGCGGGACGACGAGGCGGACGAGTGGACCGAGGCCCGGCTCCTTCTCGAGACCGTCGAGAACCACGAACTGATCGATCCCTCGATCGCCGTCGAGCGAGCTCCTCGTGCGGCTCTATCACGAGCGCGGCGTGCGCGTGTTCGATCCGCTCCCGGTGACCGAGAACTGTCACTGCTCGCGCGAGCGCATCGTCGGGATGCTGAGCCAGTTCTCCGCCGAGGAACGCGCGGAAATGGTCAAGGACGGCGAGATCGCCGTCACCTGCGAGTTCTGCTCGACCCGGTACCGGCTGGACCCCCAGGAACTGGAAGACGCGGCCGGCGAGGGGTGACGAGCCTCTTCGGGTTCCACCCGACGGCGTCATGCCCGGACCTGTTCCGGGCATCCAATCCACGCTGCGGCCAGGTGCAGCGCGAGTGGATTGCCGGGACGAGCCCGGCAATGACACCCGCGCGACTAGACGCCCTTGCGCGCCTCGTCGGCCAGCCTGCGCATGAAGGCCAGGCATGCCTCCATCTGCGCGCGCTCGATATATTCGTTGGGCTGATGCGCCTGGGCGATGTCGCCGGGGCCGCAGACGATGACGTCCGAACCCTTCTGCTGGAACAGGCCGCCCTCGGTCGCGAACGCGACGGTGTGGGTGTCGTTGCGCTCGGCCAGGCGCATGGCGAGCCGCTCGGCGAGCGAGCCCGGCGCCGGCGCCAGCCCCGGGGCGTGGATATGCTGCTCCGTCAGGATGCCCGTCGTCGGCGCGACCGCCCGCAGCTTCGGCAGCACGGCCTCCTCGCCGAAGGTCTCGAAGCGACGCACAAGCGCCGGCTCGTCGACCCCCGGCAGCGCCCGGATCTCCCAGGTGAACTCGCATTTGCGCGGGATGATGTTGAGCGCCGTGCCGCCCCGGATCATGCCGACATGGATCGAGGTGCAGGGCGGCGTGAAGCGTCCCGAAGGGTCGCCGGCCTGGATCAGGTCCTCGCGCATCCGCGCCAGTTCGCCGATCATCTCGCCGGCCGCGAGGATCGCGTTGGCGCCCTTGTCGATGGCTGACGAATGCGCCTCGTGGCCGGTGACCTCGGTCGTGTAGTCGGAGATCGACTTGTGCGCGTCGACCACCTGCATCCGTGTCGGCTCGCCGATGATCACCGCGCGCGGCAGCGGCAGCGTGCGGCCCAGTTCGTCGATCAGCCCCCGGACGCCCGAGCAGCCGAGTTCCTCGTCATAGGAGAATGCGAGGTGGATCGGCGTGACCAGCGGGACCTTCAGAAATTCCGGCACCATGGCGAGCGCCACGGCAATGAAGCCCTTCATGTCGCATGTGCCGCGACCGTAGAGCCGGCCGTCGCGCTCGGTGAGAGCGAACGGGTTGGTGTCCCAGGGCTGGCCGTCCACGGGTACGCAGTCGGTATGCCCCGAAAGCGCCACGCCGCCGACCGTCTCCGGCCCGATGGTGGCGAACAGGTTGGCCTTCGAGCCGTCCTCGTTGGGAACCAGCGTCGAGGCGACGCCGTGGCCCGCGAGATAGTCGCGCACCCAGTCGATAAGGGCCAGATTGGATTCCCGGCTCGTCGTGTCGAAGGCGACGAGGCGGGCGAGGATGTCGTATGCGGTCGCGGTCATGACCTCTTACCTGTGCCAGAACGCCGGCACGAAAAGGACCAGCACGGTCAGGATCTCCAGCCGGCCGACCAGCATGCCGATCGTCAGAAGCCACTTCGCCGTGTCGGGAAGCGACGCGAAGTTGCCGGCCGGCCCGATGATCGGCCCCAGGCCGGGCCCCACGTTCGAGATCGCCGTCGCCGCGCCCGAGATGGCGGTGATGGCGTCGAGCCCGGTCAAACTCAGCCCGATCGAGAGCACCGCGAATGTCGTGAGGTACAGGAACACGAAGCTGAGCACGGCGGCCGACACGTTGTCGGATAGCGGCCGGCCGTTGTAGCGCTTCACGAAGATGCCGGACGGATAGACGATGCGCCTGACGTGCTGGCGCATGTCCTCGAACAGGACGACGAAACGGAAGACCTTGATGCCGCACGACGTGGATGCGGTACAGCCGCCGACGAACATGGCGATGAGGAACACCCCAGCCGCGAGCGGACCCCAGAGATTGAAGTCGGTGGACGAATAGCCCGTCCCGGTCATCACCGAGGTGACGTTGAAGGCAGCTTCGCGGAAGCGCACCGCGGTCGCGCCGAAATCGGCCTGCGTCTCCGCGAGCCAGGCGAGCAGGATCAGGCCGGCGAGGATCATGAAGAAGGCGCGAACCTGGTTGTCGCGGACGAAGGCCTTCGGGTTGCCGCGCACGGCCTGGATGTAGAGCAGGAACGGCAGGCCGCCGGCGATCATGAACACGACGCCGATCCACTCGATCGCCGGCGAGGCGAAGTAGCCGATGGAGTCGTCCTTGGTCGAGAATCCGCCGGTCGCCACGGTCGTCATCGAGTGCATGACCGCGTCGAGCGCCTCCATGCCGGCGACCTTGTAGGAGACGGCGCAGAGCGCGGTGAGCACGACGTAGACGCCGGTGAGGGAGCCGGAGAGCTGGGCGGCGCGCGGCAGGATCTTCTCCGCCGTATCGAAGGCCTCGGCCCGGAACAGCTGCATGCCGCCGATCTGCAGCATGGGCAGCACGGCGACCGCCATGACGACGATGCCGAGCCCGCCGAGCCATTGCAGCGTCGCGCGCCAGAACAGGAGGCCCGGCGGCGCGGTGTCGAGGCCGACAATGACCGTGGATCCCGTCGTCGTCAGGCCCGACATGGCCTCGAAATAGGCGTCTGTGTAGCTGAGTTCGAGCTCCGACCAGGCGAGAGGCAGGGCGGCCACGCCCGCCGCGACGACCCAGATGGCCGAGGTGAGCACGAAGGCCTCGCGAAGGCCGAGCTGGGCCGAGCCGCCGCGGCATGTGACCCACATGGTCACGCCGACGAAGACGGCGATCATCGAGGAGGCCACGAAGACGATCCAGTCCTCGTGCGCGTAAGCGAGATCGATGACGGCCGGCACCAGCATGGCGCAGCCGAGCGTGGTCAGGAGCACGCCGATGACGAGGAAGACCGGTCGGAAATCGAGCACTGGCGGACAGGCCCTGCGGAACGGATGCCGGCGAAGAGCCGCGCGTCAGTTGATGCTTTGTCGGCCGTGCGGGCTGTCGAGCGAGAAGGCGGGAATTTGCGCGAGGAAGCTTTCGCCTCCCTCGGCGCGCATCTCGTATGTCCCTGACATCATCCCCGACGACGTCCCCAGCGGCACACCGCTCGTATACCGGAAGGAATTGCCGGGCGCGAGTACCGGCTGTTCGCCGACCACGCCGGCGCCCCGGACCTCGAAGGTCTTGCCGCGGGCGTCGATGATCTCCCAGTGGCGATTGACCAGCTGTAGCGTCTCCTCGCCGTCGTTCTCGATCAGGATCGTGTAGGTCCAGAAATAGGAACCCTCGTCCGGCGCGGAGCGCTCGGGGCTGTATTCCGGCTCGACGGTGACCGCGAGACCACGGGTGACAGCCCGGTACATGTCCTTACGCTCCGGCCGCCTTCAGGCCGCGCGCGAGGTCGGCCTGGATGTCGGCGGGATCCTCGAGGCCGACCGACAGCCGCAGGAGGCCGTCGGAGATGCCGAGCGCGGCGCGCGCCTCCGGGGCGAGGCGCTGGTGGGTGGTGGTCGCGGGATGGGTGACGAGGCTCTTGGCATCGCCGAGATTGTTGGAGATGCGCACGATCCTGAGCGCGTTGGAGAAGCGGAACGCCGCCGCCTTCCCGCCGGAGACCTCGAATGCGACCATCGTGCCGCCGAAGGCCATCTGGGCCCGCGCGAGGGCGGCCTGCGGATGGTCGTCGCGGCCCGGATAGAGCACCCTCGCGATGCCCGGCTGCTCCGCCAGCCAGTCGGCAAGGCGGCCGGCGCTCGCCGTCTGGCGCTGGACGCGCAGGGACAGCGTCTCGAGGCCCTTCAGCATCACCCAGGCGTTGAACGGGCTCATGCTGGGGCCGGTGTGGCGGTAGAAATCCTTCAGGACCTCGGTGATGAACGTCTCGGTCCCGAGGATGACGCCGCCGAGACATCGCCCGGCGCCGTCGATGTGCTTGGTCGCCGAATAGACGACGACGTCGGCGCCGAGCTGCAGCGGGCGCTGGCCGAGCGGGGTGGCGAACACGTTGTCGACGACCAGCGTCGCGCCGGCGTCGTGGGCGATGTCGGCGACGGCCGCGAGGTCTATGAGCTCCAGCGTCGGGTTGGTCGGCGTCTCGAGGAAGAAGACCTTCGTCTCCGGCCGCACCGCCTGGCGCCACTGCTCGATGTCGGTGCCGTCGACCAGCGTCGAGGCGACGCCGAGCCGCGGCAGGAGGTCCTCGACCACGTATAGGCACGAGCCGAACAGCGCCCGCGAGGCGACGACGTGGTCGCCCGCCTTGACCTGGCACATGATGGCCGCCGTCACCGCCGCCATGCCGCTTGCGGTACCGCGCGCGGCCTCCGCGCCCTCGATGAGGCACATGCGCGCCTCGAACATCGCGACGGTCGGGTTGGCGTAGCGCGAATAGATGAAGCCGGGGCTCTCGCCCTTGAAGCGCGCTTCCGCCGCCTCGGCCGTCTCGTAGACGAAGCCCGAGTTCAGGAACATCGCTTCCGATGTCTCGCCGAACTGGCTGCGCACGGAGCCGCCGTGGACGAGGAGCGTGTCGAGGCTCAGCGCCTCGTCGTCGAAGGGAGTTCGGTCGTTCATCTCATGCCTCCGTTCAGGAGGGCCGGAAGACGAAAAAACCCGGTCGCCCCAAGGGCACGGACCGGGCTCGTCACTCCCGGCCTTTTAGCGACTTGTTTTACGTGGCTGCAAGCCGGCCGGCTCAAATCACCACGGGATGGCCGATGTCTTGCCCCATGCCCGCCTTGGCGTCAAGCGCCGGCTCGGCTAGAGGTGAGTGGCGGGGGCCACCCGCGACAGGGGGAAAGCGGAAGCGATGGCGGCGGAAGCGGCGTTGAGCGACGTATCGGACGGGCAGGGCATCCTGCCGGCGCATGCCATACGGCGCCTCGTCGCCAATCGCCAGATCGTGCTCGGCAACGATCTGGCGAAGGATCAGGTGCAGCCCGCGAGCCTCGACCTCAGGCTCGGCCGGACGGCCTACCGCGTCCGCGCGAGCTTCCTTCCGGGACCGCAGCACGTCGTGAAGGAGCGCCTGGAGGAGCTGGCGCTCCACAGGTTCGATCTCGTGGGCGGCGCGGTGTTGGAGACCGGGTGCGTCTACATCGTGCCGCTGCTGGAAGAACTGCGCCTGCCGGGTCACCTCGCCGCCGACGCCAATCCCAAGAGCTCGACCGGCCGGCTCGATATCTTCACCCGCGTCATCGCCGACCGTGCCCGGGCCTTCGACAAGATCGAGGCCGGCTATCAGGGGCCGCTCTACATCGAGATCAGCCCGCGAACCTTCCCGATCCTCGTGCGCACAGGCTCGCGCCTGTCGCAGATCCGGTTCCGCAAGGGGCGGGCGATCCTCGACGCGAACGAGACGCTGGCGCTTCACGAGAGCGAGCGGCTCGTGGATACCGACCGTCCCAACGTCGCAGGCGGCATCGCCGTCTCGGTCGATCTCGCCGGCCGCGACGGGCTCGTCGGATATCGCGCGCGCCGCCACACCGGCGTCGTCGACGTGGACGTGCGTGGCGGCTACGACATCGGCGAGTTCTGGGACGCGCTGCCCGCGCGCGCCGACGGCAAGCTGATCCTCGATCCCAACGAGTTCTACATCCTGGCATCCAAGGAAGCGGTCCATGTGCCGCCATCCTACGCCGCCGAGATGGTGCCGTTCGATCCGCTGGTCGGAGAGTTCCGGGTGCACTATGCGGGCTTCTTCGATCCTGGACTTCGGCCACGCCGCCGCCGGCGGCCACGGCAGCCGCGCGGTGCTGGAGGTCAGGAGCCGCGAGGTGCCGTTCATCCTGGAGGACGGCCAGATCGTCGGGCGCCTCGTCTACGAGCGCCTCACCGAACGCCCCGAGGCGCTCTACGGCACCGACATCGGCTCACACTATCAGGCGCAGGGGCTGAAGCTGTCGAAGCACTTCCGCGCTGGCTGAGCGGGCGCCTCACGCCGAGCACGACCCCCCGCCGAGCACGCAGAACTTCGCGCAGTGGGGGTGGCAGAGCTTTACCGCGCCGCCCTTGAACATGCCGCCGTCCGCCGCCAGCGACTGCGCCAGCGTGCTGCCCATCTCGAACGCCTCGTCGTAGGGCAGGAGCGTGCAGGGCAGCACGACGGGGCCTTCGGCGCCCTTGCGCTTCACCACCATCCGGCTCGACGCGCACATGACGGCGGACGGGTGCAGTCCGAGGATGCCCCAGCAGGCAGTGGTGATCTCCGGCACGTCGACGCGCGCGTCCATCTCGGGAAAGAGGACCAGTTCGGCCCGGTTGTCGGCGTCGACGGGCCATGAGCGAGCGGCGAACAGGCGGGCATAGCCGGCCCGTGCCTCCGCCTCCGTCTCGGTCCAGCGTGTGCGGCCGGCGATGTCGATGCGAAAGCCGTTCGCCGCCAGCCAGTCGGTGCCCTGGACGGTCTTGGCATACGAGCCGGCGCCACGCTCCTCGTCGTGCGGGCCGCGGGCGTAATGGTCGAGGCTCACCCTCAGCGTCAGCCGCTCGCCATGGTTCTCACGGAGCCGCATGAGCCCGTCCCTGATCCGCTTGCGCTGCATCGGCTGCATGGCGTTGGTCAGGATCAGGACCTCGAAGCCTCGCGTCAGCGCGTCCTCGGCCATCGCGAGCATGTCGGGGTTCATGAACGGCTCGCCGCCCGTGAAGCCGATCTCGCGCGTCTGAAGCCCCAGCGCCGCGATCTCGTCGAGATAGGCCGCCGCCTCGGCTCGTGTGATGTAGGCCAGCCGGTCGTTGGTCGGGCTCGATTCGATGTAGCAGTTGACGCAGGTGATGTTGCACAGCGTGCCGGTGTTGATCCAAAGCGTGTCGAGCCGCTCGAGCGCCACGCTCGCCCGCGTCTCGCCCTTCGCGGTCACGTCGGGATCGCGGAACTTGAGCGGGTCGAGCGGCCTGAAGCCGGCGGTGGGCGGCATGTCGTTCATCGGGCGGATGACCCCTCGTGCGTGCGATCGCCGCGAAGTTAGCACCGGTATTGCGGTTGGGAAGCGCCCGGTCCGTAACGGGGAGTCACGTTCGCTTGACGGCTGTCGAGGGCCCCGCCTTGACAACCGGCCCGCCATGCCGATCTTCTTGCCCCGGCGCGGGCGTAGTTCAGTGGTAGAACGTCAGCTTCCCAAGCTGAATGTCGTCGGTTCGATCCCGATCGCCCGCTCCATTTCAAATCAACGGCTTAGAGGTGCGATGCGAGTGCGCGGCAGTGGCGTTTTTACAGTGGTTTTTACAGTTTCCGTTCTCGTTAGGTGCCGCCGTCGAGCTTGCGGATGACCTCCAGCGTGGCCGCCTGGCGGCCGACATAGCGCCGGATGATGCGCTCGACGCTGTCCTCTTCCCAGCCCATGATCTCGGCGATAACCCGAGCCGACAGGCCGCCGAGGTAGAACCGCGTGGCCGCCGTGCCGCGCAGGTCGTGGAAGTGGAGGTCGGGCCGGGTGTCCTTCTTGGCCTTGTTGAAGGACGAGCCGAAGCCGTCTTTCGTCCAGGGGCCGCCCCGGGTGCTGGTGAGGATGACGGGCGAGCGGCGCGGGATCGCCTCCAGGACGGCGCGGAGCTGCTTGTAGATCGGGATGACCGCCTCGCGCCGGCGCTTGCCGCTCTTGCCGGTGACCATAACGATGTCGTTGGCGCCGACATGGGACCAGGACAGGCGCAACACATCGCCGAGACGAAGGCCGGTGCAGGCGGCGAGCTGGACGACGTGCATCACCTCGGCCGATGCCTCGAGCGCGGCGATGTCCTCGTCGGTCCAGATCACGTCGGCCCGGTTCCCGCAATACAGGCTCTTGATTCCCTCGCAGGCATTGGACTCGAGGTCGCCGGATTCGACGGCGTGGCTCAGGACGCGAGACAGCACCTGCATGCCGTAATCGGCGGCGCGGGGGGTCGCGGCGAACTTCGCCCGCCACTTGCGGATGAGCGGCCGAATCTTCGTCGTCCGGTCGAAGGCTGCCGTCGACAGCCCGCCGAAGTGATCCGATATGCGGTCGAGCCACGGCGCCCAGTTGCGCCGGGTCGAATCCGCGAGGGCGGCATAGGCGGGGCTGGCCTTGTAGGCGACGACCATGGCGCGGAACCGGCGCGGATCGGGGGCGTGACGCTCGGCGATCGCCGCCGCATAGGCCTCGTTGAAGGCATCGGTGCCTGGCTCGGCGTGGATCCGGGGGCCGCCGCGCCACGCGTAGTAGTACCGCCGGCCGTTGGAGTTGACGGCGTGAACGCCCTTCAGATCAACCTTCGCCATGATGCCGTTGCTCGAATTCCTCGATCTCCCGGTCGAGGTCATCTTCGGACAGCGCTGCCCGCTCCGTAAAGTGCCATCGGCATGTGCCGTCCGGGAGGGTGTCGAGCGCCGTCGGCGCAATGCCGTGCTCCCTGAGGACGGCGAGCGTCGTGCGGATGTCCTGGGGGCGAACGGCGGCGCGCCTGGCCATCTACACCCCCCTCTGCCAGGCCTTGAACTCGGCGACCAGGTCGCGCCAGCGGCGGCGGGCGGGCTCGTCGAGGTCGAGGGTCTTGCGGGTGGTCACGTCCGTCAGCTCGCGGATGGCGGCCGTGGCGCCGTCGGCGGTGATGGCCGCCGGGCGTCCCCTGGCTCGGACGAGGAAGGTGCGGAACTCGATGGTGTCGGCGAGCATCGCCGCCTCGCGGGCGTTGGGGAATGGGACGGGGCGGGGTTTGCTCATCGCGGCGCCCCCGCCGGCGGGAGGATCATGCCGAACACTGCCGGGTCGATGTCGCGACCGGGCAAGGCCGCCTTCGCGAGCAGGTAACGGCGCGCGGGTACCGGCCTGTCGCGCAGCGCCTCGTAGACCTGGGTGATGCAGGTCATGCCGAGCGCGTGGGCGGCGCGCTTCGGACCGCCCAGCGCCTCGACCAGCTCGCGCGGGGTGCGGACCGGGTCAGCCATGGTGGTGCTCCGGCATGTGCTCGAGGATCTCGGCGGCGGTAAAACCGCACCTGCTGAGCTCGTGGGCGGCGGCCTCGCGGGAGGCCGGGCAGCGGCAGGCGACGATGGCGCGGATCGCCTCGGGAACGCCGCGCCGCCGGCGTGCCTGCTCGGCCGTGGAAAGGGGGGAGCGGAAGACGGGGACGTCGAGGGCGGCGATCGCGCCGAAGGGGTGGGCGGTCATCGTCACCACCCCGCCGTGACGTGGGCCACGGCCCAGACGCCGAGGGGGGCGCCGATGCCGCCGGCGACGACGGTCAGGAAGGCGACGACGTCGCCGGCGGTCGGCAGGCTGTCGGCCAGGCGCATCTGGCGCTTCAGCGACGTCGAGCGCGGGGTGTAGTCCAGAGGGTGAGCTGACATGCCGGCCTCCAGCCTCGGGTGAAACGACCAGGCCGCGCGGGGAGCGGGGAGGGAGACGCCCCGCGCGCGGCCCTGTCGGCTCACCCGCCGCAGTGGGCGGTCGTGCCGAAGAGGATGCGGACGACGTCCGTGCCGCCGCCGCAGGCGGGGCCGCCGTAGAGCCCCTGCCCGGATGCGCCGCCATATCCGCCGCCGCCCATGGAGCGGGCCGGGGCGGGCGCGGCGTCGGGCGCCGGATCGGGCGTCGCGTCGGCGCCCTCGCCGGGGTCGGTCTCGCCCGGATCGGGATCGGTGTCGCCGGAATCGCCCGGGCCTTCGCCGGGGCCGTGGCCAGGTCCGCCCCAGCCGCCGCCCTTGCCCTTGCCGCCATGCTTGCCGCCGCCGCTCCAGGCGCCGCCATGGTGGCCGCCGTGCTTGCCGCGGTCCTTGGAGGCGTCCTTGCCGCCGTGGGGGCCGCCGCGGGCGTTGTCGGCGGCGGGCGTGTTGCCGGAGTTGCCGGGCGATCCGCCCATCGATCGGGCGTCGGCATCGACCGGCAGGGCGACGAGGAGCGCGGCTCCCATCGCCAGGCTTGCGAGAAATGATTTGATCACTGTGGTTGTCTCCATCTCGGGTTCGACGTTTTCGACCGGTCGATGGGGCGCAACTTTGCTTATGGAAAAGTCTAATGTCAACGCTAAAGTTTTCCAATAGCAAAGCATGACAATGGCGGAGGGCTCGCGAGCGGCGCGTTGGAAGCTATGCTTAGCTGTCAGGAACGGACGGCGAGGGGCAGGGATATGACGGGGCTTAGAATTGTGGTCCTCGCCGCGGCCATTGCGGCGTCATGGCCGGGGGTGCCGGCGTGGGGCCTCGTCGATTCCGCGTTCGAAGCATTCGAGAGGCCCAGGTGGCAGCGCACCGACCGCGTCGACGAATTCAGTGACCGCAGGGTCGTCTCGTTCGCCATGAAGGCGGAGCGTGCGGAGCCGCCACCGCCCTTCGGGCGCTGGGCAGGTCTCGTCATTCGATGCGAGGCCGGCAGCGCGACGGCCTTCCTGCAGTGGGGAGACCTGGCAGGGCTCGACCACGCCTATGTGATGCTCAGGCTGGATGATGGCGAGCCATGGACTGAGCGGCTCGGTAGCTCCGACAGCGGCACGGCCGCAGGCTGGTGGACACATGCACAGGCGATGACGTTGATCGGCCGCATGGCTGGCGCCAATACGCTTCGTGCCCGGGTGGCCTCGCCATTGGGACGAACGCTCACCCAGACGATCCCCCTTGCCGGTCTCGCGGATGCAATGGGAACGACCGATGGGGAGTGTCCGCCCGTCGAGCCGCCCGGCTAGTCCTCACCGTCCTCGAGCAGCTGGCGGGCGATCCCAGTGAGGACGCGGCGGTCGCGCTCGCTCATCCGGGACACGAGCTCCGACAGTTCATCCGGCGATCCCGGCGGGCCGTCGTCTGCGCCGGCTGGCTGGTGCAGGCGGGCAGGGCTGAGGCCGAGGACCTCTGCATAAGTGTTGATGATGTCGTTGTTGGCGCGCTTGCGGCCAGTCTCGACGCTCGACAGGTGGCCCTCGGTATAGCCGGTCTCGGCGGCCATCTGCTTGAGGCTGATGCCGGCGGCCTCGCGGTGGGCGCGCAGGAACGGGATTCGGAGCTGCTTGCTGGATCTTGCCATCGCGGCAGTATCTCTCAATTCCCGCATGGCGACTTTTCCACTGGCAAAATACGCTCTTGACCGCCGTACTTTTCCAATGGCAAAGTCCGCGGCCATGTCACAGGAGCATCCACTGGCGAGATGGCTGACCGCGAACGGGCGGGCCCGTTCGGAGTTTGCGCGCGAGGCCGGCATATCGGCCTCGCACCTCACACTGGTTCTCGGCGGGCAGCGGGGGCTGTCGCCACAGGCAGCGCGGCGGATATCTCAGATCACCGGGATCGATCCTCTGGTATTGCTCGGCATAGCACCCGAGGCCGCCGAATGATCGCGTGGCCCTCAGTTGTGGAAGCGGGCCATGAGCTGGCCGGACCGCGTGACCGCGATGCCGCCGACAGCCTGGATCATCTTCATGACCGCATCGGGCACGGCGGAGACGGGGGCCACGATCTTGGCCACCACGACGCGTTCCGGCGGGGCCTCCGGATCCCCGGCCGGGCGGGCGTTGACGTAGCAGACGAAGCGCAGGCAGCCGCCGCCGATGTCCTCGATCTCGGCAAGGCCCGACGCATAGACGTTGCCGACGACGCCATATTCGACGAGCGGCGCGGCGGCCGGCTCCTCCCTCTCCGACATGATGTGCCCCGCCTCCCTCGTTCCATCGCGGCGGCCAGCCTAGCGACGCTGACGCAGCGGCAGGAAACCCGGACGAAGGGGGCGGTAAAGCAGACGTTACCGCGATCATGCGTGATGCCATCGGAAGGCGGCCAAGAGATGGGAGCCCAGCGCGCGGGCGGCCGAGGGAGGCAGCACGATGCGGGCGACCACACGGCGCTCGGCGCGGCCGTTGGCGAGCTGCGACAGGCAGAGCAGCCGGACGAACTCCGGCAGGGCCTCGATCTCGACCTCGGTGACGAAGGTCTCGTCGACGACCACCGGCTCCTCGACGGGAAGCTGGGCGGCTCGGCGGGCGGGCATTGCGGCATCCTCCGGAGGTACGCGCCGTGACTGCGACCCGGACAGACAAGCACAGGGCCGTTTGCGAGGCCGGCAAAAAGGCTTTGCAGGTCGACACCGCGCGGGCCATCGCGCGGGCCATGGTGGCGGCGGAATCGCGCGGGGCCGGGGACACAGCGGGCGCGATGCGCCGGCTGGCGGCGCGCCACGGGCTGACCTTCACCTTCTTCTGGAGCCTTCGGTATCGCCCGCCGAAGGACCTTCTTCTCTCCGCGTGGACCGGGCTGCTCGCTGCCTATGAGGCCGAATGCGAGCGGCAGGCGGCCCGTCTCGCGGCCGAGGCGGAACTCGCGAGGACACTCAAGGATGCGGCTGATGCGGATCGTCTGCGCCCGGCTGGGCTTAAGGCTCTGGCTCCGGCTCCACGGCGTCGACCCCGATAGCGCGCGGCCCGAAGGGGGCGCGCGATGACGGGCGGTAACGTTACTGCGGCGGACCATCGCCCTTCGGGGCGGGGGCGCGCGGCCGGGGCGGTTTGTAGGGAGCCGACCCCGGCCGCGCGGAACGCGGAGCTTGCTTCCCTGTCGCGCTCGCGCGCTCCTCGCCTCTTGATGCTTCCCGGTCGCTGCACTCCTCGCCTCTTGGTGGGTCCCGGTCGCTGCGCTCCTCGCCTCTTGTCGAATTCGCGCCGCGGCGCGTCCGTTGCCCTCGTGGGGCGTTTCCTCCCTGTCAGCCTGGCCGGTGCCCGCCCGTGTCGCGGCGCCGGCCGTCTTTTTCGGGGCGGGGCATGAGCGAGACGCTGTCGGTCATCACAGCCTGCGGCTACTCGGCCGAGCTGCTGCGCCGGCGCGGCGGGACGCGGATGGTCGAGATCCGGCACGGCGGGCGGCTACGCGCCGTGATCGGCGACGAGCCGTCGGCGGTTTCGTTCATGGAAGCGCTGTGCGAGCTGCCGGGCGACGGGCATCGCGCCGTCGTGATGGCGTTCGCGCCGCATCTGATCGGCATGGGCGGCGACCTCCATGCCTGGCGGAGCGGGGAGGCGGGGCGATGAGGGGAGGGGGGATCGACCGTGACCGTCTGGCCGACGCCGTGGCCCTCGCGCTGGGGGCGGAGCGGCCGGGCGATCTCCTGGGGGCCGCGCGCGTCGCGGCGGCGGGCCGGTTCGCGGCCGGCCACGACGGCCTGACGCCGACGACGGTGCTGCGGGGCCTGTCGGGCCAGCCTCTCGAGGCGGGCCGGATGCTCGATCTCTGCGGCGCGCTCGGCCTCGATCCGTCGACCATGGACGCGCCCGGACGCACTATGCCGCGCCGCGACGGCTCGGTCTCCTGGGTCGCGGTGCAGCTCGTCGTCGGGCTCTGGCGCCAGCGCGAGGCGATGACGCTGCGCCAGGCGGCGGAACGCGCCGGGGTCTCGCGGATGACGATGCAGCGGGCCGGAGCGGGCAGGCGGATCGGTGACGACGCGCTGGTGAGGATATGCCGCGCGGCAGGGCACCATCCGCATCAGGTCTGTTTCCCGTCCCGTGGCGCCTCGCCTGTCCCACACCCTGACACCCGTGAAACACCCGCCCGCCGCGAGGCGCGCGAGCAGTTGGCCGCCTCGGCCGAGATCGCAGGGAGGATCGGATGAGACTACCGGCATTCATCACGCGGGCGCTGCTGCGCCGGGTCGTCCGTATCATGGGCAGCCGTCCGCCGGACATGGTGATCGGCGGGGCCGACGATCCTTACATGCGGCGCTGGTTCGCGATCCCGCGCAACCGCGTCTTCAACATCTACCTGCACCACTTCCTGCGATCCGACGACGACCGGGCGCTGCACGATCACCCGTGGTGGAACGTCTCGATCCTGCTCGAAGGCTCTTATGTCGAGCACACGATCCCCGCCGGGGGCGTGAATGTGCGCACCCGCTACGAGGCGGGGGCGATCAAGTTCCGCGGCGCGAAGTCGGCGCATCGGGTCGAACTGGATGTGAACAGGGGGATGGGGCTCCCCTATCACAAGACCTGCAAAACGATCTTCATCACTGGCCCGCGCATCCGGTCCTGGGGTTTCCACTGCCCGCAGGGGTGGCGGCACTGGCGGCAGTTCACCGACCCGAAGGATTTGGGCTCGATCGGGCGTGGGTGCGAGTGATGCCGACGCGTCAGCCCATGCCGCCGCCGCGCCGTCCCGGCGATCCGCCGATGCCGCCGATGCCGCCGGCCGTCGAGACGCTGGCGTCGATGCGCCAGCCCGACGATCCGGGGATTGATCAGCTCTCCGCCCGGGCCCGGATGTGGGAGGAGCTGTTCTGGACGGCCAAGCGGCGCCTAGACGGGTGGCGTCTTGCTGCGCTGGCGATGGCGGCCCTTTGGTTTTGGACGCTCGTCGACCTGTGGTGGCTGGCATGAAATGCCTGTCGATCCGCCAGCCGTGGGCGTGGGCGATCGTCAACCGGTTCAAGCCGGTCGAAAACCGCACCTGGTCGCATTCGTACCGGGGCGATTGCCTGATCCATGCCGGCAAGGAGATCGAGCGCGAGGCGTTCGACGTGGTGCGGCGGCTGCTGGCCGAGGACGGGCACGACCCGGACATGCTGCCCGATCCGGATCAGCTGCCGACCGGCGGCATCGTCGGGCGGGGGCGGATCGTCGACTGCACGCGCCGGCATTCCAGCGTCTGGTTCTTCGGCCCGCACGGCTTCGTCTTCGCCGACGCCGAGCCGCTGCCCTTCGTTCCGCTGCGCGGTCAGCTCGGGTTCTTCGACGTCGATCCGGCGTTCGCCGGCGTGGGCGAGGCGCCGGCTCCGGAACAGGGGGCGCTTTTGTGATGGCTGAGAATTCCAAGATCGAATGGACCGACGCGACTTGGAACCCGGTCACCGGGTGCTCGCTGGTCTCGGAAGGGTGCCGGCACTGCTATGCGGCGACGCTTGCCGCGACGCGGCTGAAGAACCATCCGAGCCGGGCGGGGCTGGCGCGGCTGAACGCGGCCGGCGAGGCGAAGTTCACCGGCGAGGTGCGCTTCAACGAGGGCTGGCTCGACCAGCCGCTCCGCTGGAAGCGGCCGCGCATGATCTTCGTGTGCGCGCATGGCGACCTGTTTCACGAGGCGGTGCCCGACGAATGGATCGACCGGGTGTTCGCGGTGATGGCGCTCAGCCCCCAGCACACGTTCCAGGTGCTCACGAAGCGCCCGGAGCGAATGCGGGCGTATCTCGCTCCGCACGATCAGCGCCGCGCCGATGCTCTCGGCGCGCTCGTGATCAAGATGGGCTACCGGGACCCGCTCGAATTACTCCGGTGGCCCCTCCCAAACGTCTGGCTCGGGGTCTCGGCCGAGGACCAGGCGGCGGCGGACGCGCGGATACCGGTGCTGCTCGATACGCCGGCGGCGGTGCGGTTCCTGTCGGCGGAGCCGCTACTGGGGGCGGTCGATCTCGACGCGGCATGGCACGGCGAAAGCGCGCTGGACAGTGAATGCTGGGGCGACTGCGCCTGGTGCGAGAAGGGTCACCCGCCGCTACACAATTGCAGCCGGGGACGCCAGTCGAGCGCGGCGTGGGAAAAGGGGCGGTCGGGTCTCGACTGGGTCATCGCCGGCGGCGAGAGTGGGCGGAACGCGCGGCCGATGCATCCGGACTGGGCGCGGTCCCTGCGCGACCAGTGCGCCGCGGCCGGGGTGCCGTTCTTCTTCAAGCAGTGGGGGGAGTGGGCTCCCCTGCCGGACACATCGAAGGGCGAGACTTGCGTCTGGCCCGACGGATCGAGGGACGCGGACGGCAACTGCAATCTAAGCGGCGGTACCGGGCAGCAGATGGCCCGCCTCGGCAAGGGCCGCGCCGGGGCGCTGCTCGACGGGCGCGAGCATCGGGCGATGCCGGGGAGGGCGCTGTGACCGGTGTCCGCCCCATCCTCGATGCCCCGCACCAGAGGGCGCTGAGCGCCGAAGGCGCGACCGGGACGCCCAAGAGAATCCGCCTGTCCCGAAAAGCCGGGTTCCGGCTGCCGGAGACGGCGGTGCGGGTCGACCGGGCGACGGCGTGGGGCAACCCGTTCCGGGCGATGCCGGCCGAGGACGGGCGGGGCGGGGACGCGGTGGCGGGGCTGGTCGAGGCCTGGGCGCGGGGCGGCGTGATCCGTGACGAGCCGCTCACCTGGCGGCGCGCCCGGGCGGCGGTGTCGCTCTACGAGCTGTGGCTGGGCTGCCGGATGCAGGATCTCCGGTTCTGGCACTCGGCCGCGCTGCACGAGACGGCCATGGGCGAGCTCGCGGCGGCGCGCTGGCCGCTGCCGCCCTGCGACGAGGAAATCCGCGAGGCGATGGCCGGGCTCGACCTCGCCTGCTGGTGCCCGCTCTGCGAGGCGCACGGCGACGGCCGCCCGGCCGACACCCCTTGCGCCGACTGCCCGCCCTGCCACGCCGACGTGCTGCTGGAGCGGGCGAATCCGAGCCTGTTCATCACCCACCGCGAAAGGAGCGGGACATGAAGACGATACGCGATGCCCAGACGGCTATCGGCCTTCTGGAGCGGGGACGGCTCTCGGCCGACCTGAGCACCGAGCTGACCGAGACGCTGGCCGAGATGTACGAGCGCTCGGCCGAGAACCCGAAGGCGAAGGTCAAGGGCTCCGTGACGCTGAAGCTCGATCTCGTGATGGAGGACCGGGCCGTCTCGATAGGGGCCGACCTGACATCGAAGCGGCCGAAGCCGGTGCGGACCTCGTCGTTCTTCTGGGTGACCGAAGAGGGCGAGCTTTCGACCGAACACCCCCAGCAGCAGGACATGTTCGTGCGCGAAACCGAAACCGCCTGACCGGCCGGTCGGGCGACACGCGGTCCCGGCCGGACGGCGGGGCCTGACCAGAGGAGATCACCATGAACGACGATAATGCGCCCGGCGGCGGGCTGATCGATACGCGGCACATCGCCGATCTGGCCGTGCAGGCGGCCGACGCTGCCCTGCACGACATTCCCGTCGAGGGTCTGGGGACGGGCCTGCGGGGGAAGGTCCCGGTCATCTGGGACGAGAAGCGGGGGACCGTGATCAGCCTCAAGTCGGCGATCGAGGAGTATCGCGAGCATCCGGAGCGGCGGCGGGGCACGGCGACCGTCCTGACGCTCGACAGCTTCATCACGCTGACGAACCGGCACAAGGACGGCGACAGCGTGATCTTCGCCAATTCGGATTGGGCGCAGCCCAGCCTGACGGCGGTGATCAACTATCACCAGAAGCCGGCCGACGAGGCGCTCGCCCGGCACGGCGACCATCGCGTGCACTACGCCTTCCCGATCACGGACGAATGGGACGCGTGGCGCAAGGCCGACGGCACGCCCATGGAACAGGGCGACTTCGCGGCCTTCATCGAGGACCGCATCGCCGAGCTTGCCGCGCCGACAAAGGAAGAGGCGCAGGAGTACGAGCCTCGGTTCCAGACGAAGTTCGCCACGCCGGCGGAGATCGTCCAGCTGTCCCGCGGGCTGCAGGTGCATGTCGGCGGGCACGTCAAGGCGGCGACGACGCTGCAGTCCGGGGAGGGCGAAATCGTGTTCGCCGAGGAGCACCGGGACGGATCGGGCAACAAGCTCGTGGTGCCCGGGCTTTTCATGATCTCGCTGCCGGTGTTCTTCCAGGGCGAGCGGGTGCGCGTGCCTGTCCGCCTGCGCTACCGGGCGCGGGGCGGCATCACGTGGTTCTTCCAGATGTACCGGCCGCGCGACGCCGTTACCGACAGGATCCTCGACGACCTGCGCAAGGCGGCGGACGAGACGGGCCTGCCGGCCTATGAGGGCTCGGCGGAACGATGACAACGCCGCGCGGCTCGACGGCAGTTATGGCGCGGCGTGTCGAGCCGCCGGATTCGCTCGACTTCTTTCCGACGCCGCCATGGGCGACGCGGGCGCTGTGCGAGCAGGTGCTGCCGCGCTTCATCTGCGCCCGCGCGCCTGCCGGTGTCGCATGGCCGTCCGCCTCGGTGTGGGAGCCGGCCTGCGGCGAGGGGCACATGGCGGAGGTGCTGCGCGAGTACTTCGGGACAGTCCGCGCCAGTGACATCCACGACTATGGAACGCCGCCGGACACGCACGGGTGCCCCTTCGTCCGGGACTTCCTCGCAGGCGGCCAACAGCCGATTGTGAATCCGGGCTGGATCATCACTAACCCGCCGTTCCGGCTCGCCATGGAGTTCGTCGAGGCCGCGCTGGATCACGCGACCGACGGTGTCGCCGTCCTCGTGCGGTCGGTCTGGGCGGAAGGCAGCGACCGCCATGCGCGGCTGTTCTCGAAGCGCCCGCCGGCGGCGATCTGCCAGTTCACCGAGCGTGTGGCGATGACGAAGGGGCGCTGGGACCCGGCCGCCTCGACAGCCACCTCCTACGCCTGGTTCGTCTGGCGGAAGGGCGCGAACCGGGACGGGCAGACGCGCTTCATCTGGATACCTCCGTGCAGGAAGGCCCTGACGAGGCCCGACGATGCGGCACGCTTCGGCGTGGCCGGGGACGCACCGCTGTTTGAGGGGGCGTGATGCCGATGCCGGGAAACAAGGACGTCCCTATCGGCGGCAAGGGCCTGGGATCGGGGTGGCTCGTGCACGCCTTCGGGGTTGCCCTGGCGGCCGCGATCGTCGTGGGCGTCGTGCTGGCCGTGGGCGGGGGGAGGACGTGATGACGCCGGAACAGAAGCTGGCCGAGCTCATGGGCGGCAGGCGCTTCGGGCCATCGGGGGGCGGCGATGTGCTGCCGATGGTGCGGACGGGAGCGGCGAAGCCGGCGGCAGTGCCCGTCGTGGAGCCGCCCGCGCTAGCCGAGGGGGCGATCCATATCGGCGACGCCGACGACACGGGCGGGCCCGTGGGGCTCGACCTGGCGCGGCTGATCGACGGGCGGCTGTTGATCCAGGGAACGTCAGGCGCCGGCAAGTCCTGGACGCTGCGCCGGCTGCTGGAACAGACGCACGAGACGATCCAGCAGGTGATCGTCGATCCCGAGGGCGAGCTGCGCAGCCTGGGCGAGGCCTTCGGCCACCTGCGGCTCGACGGGGCCGCCCTCGACGGAGCGGCGCTGGCACTCGCCGCGCGGCGGGTGCGCGAGCATCGGCTGTCGGTCCTGCTCGACCTGTCGGACGTGGATCGCGAGGGGCAGATGAAGGCCGTCGCGTCGTTCCTGGCCGCCCTCGTCGAAGCGCCCCGGGAGCACTGGCACCCCGTGCTCGTCGCCATCGACGAGGCGCACCTGTTCGCGCCCTTCGGCGGGCAGTCGTCGGCCGCGACAGCCGTGCGCAAGGCGGCGATCGGCGCCGTGACCGACTTGATGAGCAGGGGCCGCAAGCGCGGCCTGTGCGGCATCCTCGCGACGCAGCGCCTGGCGCGGCTGGCCAAGTCGGTCGCCAGCGAGGTCCACAACTTCCTGATCGGGCTCAACACGCTCGATCTCGACATACGGCGCTCCGCCGAGACCATCGGCTGGGACGCGCGGCGGGCCTTCGACCGGCTGCCGATGCTCGATCCCGGCGACTTCGTGGCCGTGGGGCCGGCCTTCTCGCGCAGCCCTGCGGTGCTGCGCGTCGGGCCGGTCGAGACGTCGCACGGCGGGGCCGCCCCGGAGATCGCCGCGCCTGTCATGACCTCGCCGGAAGACGCGGCCCGGCTTCTCGACCTCGACGCGCTCGTCGAGGCCTCGGCAGCGGATTCGGAGATCCGCGAGGACGCGGAAATGCAATCGGGCATCCGGGCCGTGCGCGCCTTCGCACGGGAGCGGCATTTCGCGCTGGCGGCGCGGGCCTTCGCCGCGCTGCGGCCGCTGTCGCCGGACGGGGCGCGGATAAGCGACCTGGCGGCCCACCTCGACGCGGGGGCGGAGGATGTCGCCGGCGCCCTGGAGCTGCTCGACCGGTTCGCGCTGCTGGAATTCCTCGGCGAGGGGGCGGACAGGATCGTCCGCATCGAGAAGGGGACGGCGGTCGTCATGGCCGGGGGGAGCGCGCCATGAGCGGGGCTCTGAAGCCGGTCAGTTTCCGCAAGGGCCGCGAGCACGCGCCGCGACTGTCGAAGCCCTACGTGCCGGGCAAGCATCACGAGCGGTTCTGGTCGGAGGCCGAATGCGACGTGCTGCGCCGGCATTACCCGGCGGGCGGCGCGCCGGCCTGCGAGCCGCACCTGCCGAAGCGCAGCCGCTCCGCGATCTACATCCAGGCGGGCAAGCTCGGGCTTGATCCGCCCAAGGGCGGCGGCCCACAGCGCGCCAAACGGACGAAGGCCGAGGTCGCGGCGCTCGACGCAAAGATTCGCGAGGCCTGGCCGGAACTCAACGGGCGCGGCGCGGTCCAGGCGCTGGCCGATCGTCTCGGCGTGCAGCGATGGTGGCTGACCAAGCGCGCGACCGCGCTCGGGCTGACGATGCCGCATCGCAAGGAGCCGCCCTGGACGGCCGCCGAGGACGCCCTGATGGCGAAGGTGCCGTTGCACCTGCCGGACACGGCGAGCGAAATCTTCCGCGACCACGGGTTCCGGCGCTCGCCGACCGCCATCGTCATGCGCGCGAAGCGGCTCAACATGTCGCGGCGCGCCAGCCGGAAGGAACTGTCGGCGACGGCCGCGGCGCGCATCCTCGGCGTCGATGGCAAGACGCTGTCGCTGTGGTGCATCGCCGGCGACATCAAGGCGGAACGGCGCGGCTCGAAGCGCCTGCCGCAGCAGGGCGGCGATGCCTGGAACATCCGCCGCGAGGACCTGCGCCGGTTCGTGATCGATCAGCTGGAACGGATCGACATCCGCAAGGTCGACAAGTTCGAGTTCGTCGCGCTGCTGACCGAGACGGGCGAGGGGTGATGGACGCGACACCTACCCGGCCCGTCCTCCGCTGGCATGGCGGCAAGTGGCGGCTCGCGCCCTGGATCATCGGGCATTTCCCGCCGCATCGGGTCTATGTCGAGCCGTTCGGCGGGGCCGCGTCCGTCCTGATCCGCAAGGCGCGCGCCTATGCCGAGATCTACAACGACCTCGACGACGAGGTGGTCGGGCTGTTCCGCGTGTTGCGCGAGCCGGATCAGGCGGCGCGGCTGGTCGAGCTGTTGCGCCTGACGCCCTTCGCGCGCGGCGAGTTCCGCGCCGCCTACGAGCCGACGGACGAGCCCATCGAGCGCGCGAGGCGGCTGATCGTGCGGGCTTTCATGGGGTTCGGGTCGAACGTCCATGCAAGCCAGGCGAAGGGGCATCGCTCCACCGGGTTCCGGGCCACGTCGAACAGGTCCGGCACGACGCCATCACACGACTGGGCCAACTATCCGCCCGCGCTCGAAGCGATCGTGGCGCGTCTCGCCGGCGTCGTGATCGAGAACAAGTCGGCGGCGGAGGTCATCGCGCAGCACGACCGCGAGGGCACGCTGTTCTATGTCGACCCGCCTTACCTCCACGAGACCCGGGCGCAGGGCAACAAGTACGACCTCGGTTGGCGGATGTACGCGCACGAGCTGACCGCAGACGGTCACGCGGGGCTGCTGGCGCAGCTGCGCGAGCTTGCCGGGATGGTCGTCGTCTCGGGCTATCCCGCCCCGCTGTATGACGAGGCGCTCGCCGGGTGGCGGCGCGTCGAGACGAAGGCCTACGCCGACGGCGCTCTGGAGCGGACGGAAGTGCTCTGGATCAACCCGCAGGCCTGCGCCGCGCTCGAGGCGGAACGGCTGCCGCTGCTGGCGGGGGCCGGGGCATGAAGCGCCTTGCTCTCATTCCGCTGACCATCCACGAGGCGAACGCGTTCGTCGATCTGCACCATCGCCACCGCGATCCCGTTGCCGGTCACAAGTTCTCGCTCGGCAACGTCCATGCGGCCGAGATCGTCGGCGTCGTCATCGTCGGGCGACCGATCGCCAAGGGCAACCAGGACGGACGCACGCTCGAAATCCTCCGCTGCGCCACCGACGGCTCGGCGCGAATGGTTCGCGATCGTCGCGGCCGCGAACACTCGCTCGGCGTCTGCTCGTTCCTCGAAGGCGCGGCCTGCCGGGCGGCGTTCGCGCTCGGCTATCGCCGCGTCGTCACCTACACGCTGAAGCGCGAGCCGGGCGTCTCGCTGGTGGCCGCCGGGTTCCGCGTCGTCGCCGAGGTCAAGGGTCGCGACTGGCATACACGCTCGCGGCCGCGCGTTCGCAAGGCGCCGCTCGAAGACAAGTGGCGCTGGGAATGGGAGGCGGCGGAATGAGCGCGCATCTGCTCGGGATCGCCTTCAGGGCGCGGCTGGGGACGCATTGCCGCAAGCTGATCCTGCTCAAGCTGGTCGACGCGGCGGAGGAGGACGGCACGCGCATCTTCCCGGCTGTGGCCACCATCGCGCGCGCGGCGGAATGCTCGACGCGGCAGGTGCAGCGGGAGCTGAAGCGGTTCTGCGAGGTGGGGCTGCTGCGGCTTGTGCGGGCAGGCGGCAGCGGGCCGGGGGCGACCAGCGAATACGCAATGGACGTGGGGCTGCTCGGCCGGCTAGGCACGGACGGCTGGGACACGGTCGCCGGGGGCGGGGGCGGCGCTCAGGATAAGGGTGACACCATGTCACCCTTGGAAAAGGGTGACACCGGCGACGCGAAAAGGGTGACACCGGCGACAGATAAGGGTGACTCAGCTTGTCACCCAACCCCTCCTGACCCCTCCAGTTACCCCTCCGAAGATGGAGAGAGAGAGCGCGCGAGCGCGCGTGATCCTTCCGGCGATCAGGGGGAGGACGACGGGAAGTCCAGCGACGGGCGGACGGTGAAGGCGTTCCTGACGCACTGGCCGTCGGCGGCGGTCGATTCGAAAACACGGATCGAGGCGGTCTGGGCGCGGCTGACGCCGGACGAGCGGACGGCGGCGCTCAGGGCCATCGAGCCGTGGCTCGCCGAGCACCGGCGCATCGGGCGCAAGCAGATCCCGGCCGGGGCGACGTGGCTGGCCGACAAACCGTGGGAACGGCTGACGGCGGAGGCGGCGGAGCGGGCGGCGGGGCCGCGGGTGGCCGAGGCCTGGAGCCGCGAATGGTGGGCCGTGCTGCTGGCCCGGCTCAAGGCCGACCTGCGCCGCGCGCAGTTCATGGCCGACCTCGCGAAGGGCGGTTCCGGCGTCACGGTGAAGGCCGACGAGACGCCGACGGCCGAGACGGTCGGCGCGCTCGTGCAGGTCCTGTCGCCGTCACCCGAATGGGACGCCTGGCATGCGTGGTTCCGCGAGCGGGGCCTGCGCCTGCCGATCTGGGACCGGCAGCAATGGTGCTGGCTGCCGAGCCGCTGGCCGCCGGGGCACGAGCAGGAGGCGGGGAGGGGCGCCGCCCCGACAGGGATGCAGGACGAGGCTGGCAGCGAGCCCGCCGGGCAGGGCAGCGGCGCGGCGACGATCGGCCCGGCGGACAAAATCGACGATCTGAGGATGTGAGGGGGAGGCATGGCGGGGAACGTGGCCAACGCGAAGAAGGTCAAGGGCGTGTCACTGGCAAGCGGGACGAGGTACCGCTCCGTGCCCGGCGACGAGAACTTCGCGGCCAACGTGGCGACCGTGAAGGACCAGCGGGCCAGGATGGTGGGCGAGCGCTTCGCGATGCGGCCCGAAGCGGGCAGCGTCATCGGGCGGCTGTTCCTCAACCGGGCGATCTCGGAGGCGCAGTATCGCGCCGGCGTCCAGATGGAAGCGCTGGCGCAGCTTATGCGGATGGCCAAGGGCTGGCCGCTCGACAGGGTAAGGGCGCTGGTGCTGGAGCGGCTCGGGCGCGGTGGAACGGCCGATGCGGAGCGGTTCACGCAAGGCGAGGTGAGGGCGATCCAGCGGCGCTATGACCGCATGGTTGTGGCGCTCGACGCGGCGGGAGACGCTGCGCGGCTGGTGACCGTGGCCGCCGTGATGCGGGACGAGCCAGTGACGGACCAGACGCTGTTCGCGCTCAAGACGGGGCTCACCGCGATGGCTCAGCACTTCAACGCGGGCGGCAAAGGGGTGAGCCCGAATCGGGTGCTGACATGGTCGGAAAGCGGGAGAGCTACCCTCGACCCTCTCATGTGGAAAAATCCACAGGCGCGCGTAGGGGATTGACGAATCACTGAAGCTTCGAATTCATGCTCTGTTCTGTCAACGCATATATCTGCGCCTCGCCGGGAGACCAGCGGGGCGCTTTGCGTTTCAAGGGGCATTTCGTGGGCAGCATGAGCGGGCCGCCCTGGCGCAGCTGGTATAAGACGGCGCGCTGGCAGAGGCTGCGCTGGACGATCCTGGTCCGCGACATGTTCACCTGCCGCATGTGCGGGAGGCTCGAGGGCGACACCTCAAAGCTGGTGGCCGATCACGTCAAGCCGCATCGCGGGGACGAGCGGCGCTTCTGGGATCAGGGCAATCTGCAGTGCCTCTGCAAGGCGTGCCACGACTCTGGTGAAGCAGGCCGAGGAGCAGGCATCGCTGCAGCGACGCGGCGTGTGGGACTGAGGGCGGGGCCGCTGGCGCAGTCGCTTCCTGCCGCAATAACCTTGTGTCACACAAGCGCTCGGTCTTCGTCGCGGCCCGACCAAAAAATTTTGGTCCAGGTGGAGGGGTAGCAAAAAAGTTTGCGCCCTCGTGGCGGCTAGACCTGCGCCCCCCCCATTCAGAGATTTTTTAATCGTGGAACCGAAATTTGACCTCTTCGGCAATCCGGTCCGCGAGGGGCTCGGGAGGCGTGGGCGGCCACCATACGAGGCGACCGATAAAGATCGCAACAGAATCAAGCTGTTACTGGCGCTCGGCTGGTCGATCGAGCGGATGGCGAACGCGCTCGGCATCTCGCCGGCCACCGTGAAGCGCTATTTTAGAGCCGAGCTGAAGGTGCGGGACGCCATGCGAGACCGGCTCGATGCGCGCCGGTTTGAGATCGCCATGGAGCAGGCGAACGCAGGGAACATCACCGCGCTGCGTGAGCTGGCCGTAATGATCGATCGCAACGACCGGATGGAGATCGAGCGGGCGATGGGGTCGAAGCCGCAGTCTGAGGAAGCCTCGGCGGCCAGCGGCTCGGAAAGAAGGTCATCGACGAGCAGCGCGCGCGTGGCGGCGGACGCCGACCTGATGGCCGAGCTGGAGCGCGAGGCGGCGCAGAATGCACACCACTGAGGCGCTGCCGCGCTTCGCCTGTCCGGACTGGTGGGAGCGCATCCAGGCCGGGCAGACGCCTATGGCCGACGTGCCGCTCAACGCAGGAGAAGGCCGCGAAGGCAGCTGGCGTTTTTCAACCGTTTGCGGCTGCCGGACGTGCCCGGCACCCCGACGCTGGCGGAAGCCTGCGGCGACTGGTTCCGCGAAATCCTCTGCGCGTTCCTCGCCAGCGAGGATCCCGAAACAAAGCAGCGGCTCGTATGGGAGCTGCTGTGCATGGTGCCCAAGAAAAACTCGAAGACGACCTATGTAGCCGCGCTCGGTTTGACGGCGCTGTTCATGGAGGATGCGCCGAACCGGCAGATGCTGATCGTGGCGCCGAGCCAGAACATCTCCGAGCGGTGCTTCGACCAGGCGCAGGGGATGATCCGCCTCGATGAGCGGCTCAAGTCCATCTTCAAGGTCCAGGATCACCTGAAGTGCATCACCCGGAGAAAGACCGGAACGAAGCTAGACGTAAAGAGCTTCGATACCTCCATCGTCACGGGCGAAATCCCAATACTGACGATCATCGACGAGGTGCATGAACTCGGAAAGAAAGCCAAGGCGGCCGCCGTGATGCAGCAGATTCGCGGCGGCGGCATCACCAAGCAGGGCGGTCAGGTCCTGATGATCACGACCCAGTCGGACGAGGCGCCCGCGGGGATCTGGAAGACCGAGCTGATCAAGGCGCGGAAGATCCGGGACGGCGAAGGAGGATCCAATCCCGATCCTGCTGCCGATCCTCTACGAATTTCCCGCGCAGTATCAGAAAGACCAGTCGTTCTGGCGGGACCAGCGCAACTGGCCCATGCTCTTGCCGAACATCGACCGGTCGATCGACGCCGCGCGACTGGTCGGCGGACTACGAGAACAACGGCCGCGCGACAGCGCAGGCCGAACAGATCTGGGCGAGTCAGCATCTCAACATCGAGATCGGCGTCGGCATCGGTGATGATGGGTGGCCGGGCGCGGACTACTGGGAGCTGCGAGCCGACGAGACGCTGACGTTGGATTTGCTGATAGCCCGGTCCGAGGTCGCTGTCATCGGGGCTGACGGAGGCGGCCTCGACGATCTATTTGGCGTCTGCGTCATCGGCCGCGAAAAGATGACGCGCCGCTGGCTGGTGTGGTGCAAGGCCTTCGCGCATCCGAAGGTCCTTGAGCGTCGCAAGGAGATCGCGCCGCGATTGAAGGACTTCGAGGCCGAAGGCTCACTGACGTTCTGCGAGATCTCCGAATACGTTGAGGCGATCGCGGAGATAGCCGCGACGCTGCGAGCCGCCGGGTTGCTGCCTGACAAGAAGGCCGTCGGATTCGATCCGAACAACATCGCCGGCTTCGTCGACGCGCTCGCGCTCAGGGGCATCGAAGGCGACATGCTCCAACGATTGCGCCAGGGACCGGCGCTGTCGCCGGCTCTCTGGGGCCTGGAACACAAGCTCTCCGACGACACGCTCAGTCACGACGGGTCGGACCTGATGTCCTGGTCGGTCGGGAACGTGAAGATCGAGGTCAAGCTCAACGGCAACATGGCAACGAAGGAGTTCCGCCGGGCGGGCAAAGATCGATGCCTTCATCGCCATGCTTTGCGCGACGATCCTCATGAGCTGGAACCCCGCCGCGACCGGTGGACCCTCGGTCTACGAAGAGCGCGGCATCCTGACGGTATAGGCGGAGCGGCTGTATGGGATACCTCAGGAACCTTGTGCGCGCCGCACTGGGCAGGCCGCAGGCGAACGCGTCGTTCGACCTGACCGGGATGTCGGAGGATCAGGTACGCGAGTTCCTGCGGATCGGCGGGTCGATGGCGACCGCAACGGGAGCGGTTGTCAACGAGGCGACGACGATGCGTGTGGCGGCCGCATGGCGCTGCGTCAACATCATATCGGGGACCGTCGGGACGCTTCCCATGGACCTGATCCGCAGGGAATCTGAGCAGGTTCGCAAGCCCGCGACCGGCCATCCCCTACGTCGGGTCCTGACAGTGAAGCCGAACCAGTGGCAGACGCCATCCGAGTTTCGGCGACTGATGCAGGCGCATCTGCTGCTGCGCGGCAATGCCTACGCGCTCAAGGTCACGCTGGGCGGCAACGTCGTGGCGGTGATCCCGATCCACCCCGACAGAGTAGGGGCGGAGCAGGTCGACGACTACACGATGCGATACACCGTAACCGCCAAGGGCGGCCGGAAGCAGGTCTATCCCCAGACTGAGATCTTCCACCTTCGCGGCATGTCGCTGGACGGCGTAACGGGGCTGTCGGTCCTGTCCCACATGCGCGAAAGCCTCGGTCTTGCGCTCGAAGCGGAGAAGGCCGCCGCGAGATTGATGCGGAACGGCTCGTTCCTCGGCGGCGTCATCCAGCACCCGAAATCGATGAGTCCCGAGGCGCATGACCGCCTGAAGTTGTCCTGGAAGGAGCAGTACACAGGAACCGAGAGGGCTGGCGCAACGCCCATCCTCGAGGATGGCGCGGAGTTCAAGCCGCTCGGGTTGAGCGCCGACGATCTCCAGTTCCTGCAGCAGAGGGACTTCCAGCGCTATGACATCGCGATGTTTTTCGGGGTGCCCCCGCACATGCTGGGTGCCACCGAAAAGCAGACCAGCTGGGGCTCTGGCATTGAGCAACAGGGCATCGGCTTCGTCACCTACACCCTCAACGACTGGCTGAAGATCTGGGAAGAGGCCATCAAGCGAGACCTGATAGCCGAGGGGGAATGGGACGAACTGACACGTTCAATTCTACACGCAGGGGCTTATGCGTGGCGACGTGAAGGCCCGAAAGGACTTCTACCAGAGCGCGTTGCAGTGGGGATGGCTGTCACCCGACGAGGTGCGCGCGCTGGAAGACATGAATCCCCGACCCGATGGCGGTGGGGCCGTCTACTACGATCCGCCGAACGCAGCGGGCATGGGCCACAACGGTGGCCCGCCGCTCGACGAGAGAGAAGACAGAGATGAGCTTGAAAACGCTGCCTGACGTCAGGGCACTCGAGCGGCCGGCCGGCTATTCCTGGGATGCTCCTGCCGACGCGCTCGCCTGCTGGTCGGCCCGCCCCTCCGCGGCCGAGGCCGACGATCCGAACACGATCTCGATCTACGGCGTGATCGGCGAGGACTTCTGGACCGGCGAGGGTTTTACGGAAGCGCGTGCCGCGGCAGCCCTTCGTTCGATCGGCCCGAATGCGATCACCGTCAACATCAATTCGCCCGGCGGCGACATGTTCGACGGAGTGGCCATCTACAACATGTTCCGGGAGCACCCCGCGAAGGTGACCGTCAAGATATTTGGCGTCGCGGCCTCGGCCGCGTCCGCGATCGCGATGGCCGGTGACGAGGTGCTGATGGGCACCGGGTCGATGATGATGATTCACAATGCCTGGGGGATCGTCATCGGCAACCGTCACGACTTCGCCGACGCGGCGTCGGTGTTCGGAACCTTCGATCAGTCGCTTGCAGCAATCTATGCCGCCCGGACCGGCCTCGATGAGGCGGAGATCCTCACTATGCTCGACGGACCGAACCGCCAGTCGGATGGCACCTGGCTGACGGCGGCCGAAGCGATCGAGAAGGGGTTCGCCGACGCAGGGTTCGAGTCGCCTCCGACCGATGGCCAGGCGCAGGCGGGCCTTCCCGAAGGCCTCCGCGCCCGCCGCCGAATCGAGGCCGCGCTCGCCAAGCAGGGCATGGGGCGCAGGGAGCGCTCCGATCTCATCCAATCACTTTCCGGCCAGCGTGATGCAACCGGTGCCGCGCGCGATGCAGGCGATCTGACGGTGGACGATCTCGTGTCCGCCATCGCTACACTCAAACGCTAGAGGACACTGTCATGAAGTTATCTCTCCTGGCGATCGCCGTCGTGGCGATCCTGGGCGTCGGCGTCTGCTTGTCTCACGCCGGGCCCGAAACCATCCCGCTGCTCGCATCCATGGCGCACGAGACAGTCGTCGCAATGGGAATCGTCCTGCCCGCCTCGCGGGGTATCATCGCCGTGCGGGCGGACGTCTCCGATCCCAAGGCCGCGCTCGCCGAGCTCCAGAAAGCATGGACCGAGTTCCAGGGCAAAAACGAAGAGCGGCTGAAGGCCATCGAAGACGGCAAGGCCGACGTGGTGCTCAACGAACAGGTTGATCGGATCAACGCGTCGATCACCAAACTTCAGGGTGAGCTCGCGGAGGTCGCCACCAAGGCAGCGGCTCGCAGTCTCGGCGCCGGCGGTGATGATGACGTGGCAATCACCGCGGCGCAATTCGCGCGCGAACGCGGCCAGGATATCTCCGTCGAGGCCTACAAGGCCTACACGGCGAATCTCGACACCTACTTCCGCAGGGGCGATGCCACGCCGGCGGCTGTCCGCGCCGAGATGTCCGTGGGGTCCGATCCCGATGGCGGATATACGGTGACCCCGGACACCTCCGGCCGGATCATCAAGCGGGTTTACGAGACGTCCCCGATGCGCCAGGTCGCCAGCCAGGTGACTATCGGCACAGACGCGCTGGAGGGGTTCAACGATCTCGACGAGGCGGCGGCGGGATGGGTCGGCGAGAAGCAGGCGCGACTGGATACGGACACGCCGCAGCTCGGGAAGTGGACCATTCCCGTTCACGAGGTCTACGCGCAGCCCAAGGCAACGCAGAAGCTGCTCGACGAACTCGATGTTCAACATCGAGTTCTGGCTGGCGGAAAAAGTGTCGGACAAGTTCGCGCGCACGGAAAACACCGCCTTCCTCATCGGTGACGGTGAACTCAAGCCCCGTGGGCTGTTCACGTATTCCACGGCCGCAACGGCCGACGCCTCCCGACCCTGGGGCACTTTCGAGCACGTGAACACCGGTGCGTCTGGCGATTTCGGCGCGGGCACGGCCGGCACGGACACGCTGATCGACTTCGTCTTCAGGCTGAAGGCTGCCTATCGCAACAACGCCAACTGGATGATGGCGCGGCCGACAGTCGCTTCCATCCGCAAGATGAAGGATGGCGAGGGCAACTACATCTGGCAGCCGAACTTCGAGGCCCGCCAGGGCGGACTGCTGCTCGGCTATCCGATCGTGGAAGCTGAAGACGTGCCGGCGATGGCATCCAACTCGCTCTCGATCGCCTTCGGCGACTTCCGCGAGACCTACACCATCGTCGACAGGATCGGCATCCGCGTGCTGCGTGATCCCTACACCCAGAAGGGATTCGTCCGGTTCTACACGACGAAGCGTGTCGGTGGCGGAGCGCTCAACTTCGAGTCCATGAAGTTCGTTCGCTTCGGCTCCTGAGCCGGAACCATGCCTGGGGCGGCCCGAGAAAGAATCCGGGCCGCCCTTCCAATCCATCCATCATTGGCAAAAGGAGAAGGATCATGGGTGTTTCCCGCGATCTGGTCTCGAACGTCTCCGTTCGGGAAAGCATTCGGCCGGCCGTCGCCACCGGCAGCGTCACGGGCGAGGTCGTCGACACGCGCGGCTATCGGTCGGCCGCGATACTTGTCGCTACGGGCGCTCTGGCAGGCTCAGGCGACCAGACCCCGAAGCTGCAGCATTCGCACACCACAACCGGTGGCGACTTCGAGGATGTCGACGAGGCCGATCTGCAGGGCGCGTTCCCGGCGACGCTTGCCGCCAACAGCACCTACAAGGTCGGCTATGTCGGCGACCGCCGCTATCTGCGGGTTGTCGTGACGCACAACGACGGCACCTCGGTCGCGCGCAGTGCCGTCGTCGTGCTCGGAGATCCCGAACAGCTTCCGACGACCTGAGCCCGCCTCGGGCAGGATCGCGATCCTGCCCGATCATACACTGTGGAGACCACGATGCAGATCAAGATGCTCAAGACGGCTGACGGTGCCGAGGAAGGCTACCGTGTCAGCACGTTCGCCGAGGGCGAGACGTACACGGTGCGCGATCAGCTCGGCGCCGAGTTCGTCCGCGCCAAGCTGGCCGAAGAGGTTGCGTCCGGCTCGGGCAAGAAGGCGGCGAAGCAGGCCTGACCATGCACCGGCCCGTTCTCGTCCAGCCGCCGGCGGTGATGCCGGTCTCCCTCGAGGAGGCGAAGGCGCATCTTCGTGTCGAGCACAACGACGACGATGCGCTGATCATATCGCTTGTCATGTCGGCGACGGCGCACCTCGACGGCTGGACAGGGATCCTGGGCCGTTGCCTGGTCGATCAGACCTGGAGGCAGGCCTTCGACGGGTTCGCGAGGTGCCTCAGACTGCCGTTGGGGCCCGTCATCGGCGTCGAAAGCGTGACCTGGCGCAATTCGGCGGGGCAGATGGCCACGGTGAGCCCGAGCGACTATCGAGTGCTCACGGACGGGCTCGGCTCGTATGTCCGGTTCCGATCGGTATTCCAGGCCCCGACCGATCTGAACGAGGTCGAGGCGGTTACCCTGACATATCGGGCAGGGTACGAGACGGACGACGGCGAGGTCACCGTGCCTCACGCGATCCGCCAGGCGATGCTGCTGCTGGTCGGGCATTGGTACGAGCACCGTGAGACCGTCGTGACCGGGACGATCGCGACCAATCTTCCTCAGGCTGTCGACGCATTGCTCGCCCCATATCGCGTCTGGGCCATCTGATGGCGGGCGCGGGGGACCTTCGCTATCGCGTGGCGATCGAAGCGCGCATACCATCGTCGGATGGCTACGGCAACGAGCGGTCGGCGGACTGGACGGAGAAGTTCCAGCGCCCGGCCGCCTTCATGTACGTCGGCGGGGGCGAGGCGGTGCAGGCGGCGCGGCTCGAAGGGCGCAGCCTCGTGAAGGTCCGTCTGCGGTCAGATCCGGACACGCGCGCGATCATACAGGACTGGCGGCTGCGCGACGTGCGTCGCGGCACCGTCTATGCGATCCGCGAGGCCGACACGGCTACGGATCGTCGTTGGGTCTACCTCACCGTTGAAGCGGGAGTTGTCGCCTGATGCCATGGGTCCGATTCACGAGGGATTTCGACTGGAAGCCCAAGCCGGCCGTGACGGTCGCATACCGAGCCGGCACGACGGTCAACGTCACGCGCGCGTGCGCCGCGCAGGCCATCGAGCGCGGGCGTGCGGTCGCTGCGTCGCGGAAGCGCAGAGCGGTGTCTGATGCGAGCAACGAAGATCCTCGGGCTGGCGAGGTTGGACCGGAAGCTGAAGCGGATGCCGGTGCAGGCGAAGGCTCGAATCCGGGAAGCTCTGGAGAAGTCGGCTGACGAGATCGTCCGCCTTGCCAAGAGCCTCGTCCCCGTCGACAGCGGCGCGCTTCGCGACTCGATCGGCTGGACCTGGGGGAAGGTTCCGCAAGGCGCCCTGACGCTGGGCAAGGTCGTCGCCGGGAAGCTCGGCGGCGATCTCACCATCACGATTTACGTCGGTACCCGGGACAAGAAGCTCGGCGATCTTGACGCCTTCTATGCCCGGTGGATTGAGTTCGGCACGCAACACATGAAGGCGCAGCCGTTCTTCTACCCGGCCTACCGGGCGCAGAAGAAGAGCGCGCGCAGCCGGGTCCGGCGCGCGATCACCAAGGCGGCGAAAGAAGTGGCAGGAGCGTCATGACATCGCCGGCACTGGAACTGCAGGGCGCCATCGTCGAGCGTCTCCGGGAGCTCCCGGCGCTGTCCGACCTCGTCGCCGGACGCGTCTATGACGACGTGCCATCCGAAGAGATGCGGGAGACCGACACCGGCGCGGCGTGGCCATATGTCAGCATGGGCCCGACCGACGAGGTGAGCGACGACGCCGAATGCATCACCGCATTCGAGATCAGCTTTCAGATCGAACGTCTCGGTCCCGCGCCGTCGGCTTCCCGGAGACCCGCAGCATCACGGATGCCGTCCGCCGGGCGCTGCACAACCACGACCTCACGCTCAGCGACAACGCGCTCGTCTCATTCGAACATCGCATCACCAGGGTCTTTCGAGACCCGGACGGCCTGACATCGCACGGCGTCATGACCTTCGACGCCGTCGTCGAACAGCCCTGATCCCGATCATCGGCTTTCCATGCCCGTCATCCCGGCGGGCGCTTCTTGCTGCCATCAGAGGAGATGAAAATGGCACAGCCTGTCACCACGAAGGGCGGCAAGTTCCGTGTGCTGCTCGGCGACCATTCCAATCCCGTAGTCTACGCCGCCCCGTGCGGCTTCCTGTCGAAGTCCCTGAACTTCACGAAGGGCATGGAGGAGGTGAACCTCCCCGACTGCGACGATCCCGACCTCGTGCCCTGGCTCGGCCAGGACGCGACGAGCCTGTCGATGACGATCTCCGGCGAAGGTGTCCTCGCGGCGGAGAGTTCGGAGACGTGGCTGGAAGCCTGGGAAAGCACCGACTCGGTTCCGGTGAAAATCGAGATCGAATTCCCGACCAAGACGCTGGTCTGGACCGGGTTCATGCAGGTCAGCACCCTGACCGTGGGGCACCCGTCGGCGCAGGGCCGCGTGACACTCAACGTCGAGATGGCGAGCGACGGGCAGATGACGAGGGTCACCGACGCCAGCGCGGCGCCGGCCAACATCCTCCTGCCGTCGATCGCCGGCATCGCACAGCAGGGTCAGGTTCTCACCGCGATTCCGGGTACGTGGTCAGGCTGGCCGACCTCGTACTCCTACCAGTGGCAGGAGGACGACAGCGGCTGGTCGAACATCGAGGATGCGACCAATCAGACCTTCACGCCGGGCGCCGGTCAGGTCGGCAATCCGCTCCGCGTGATCGTCACGGCCGAGAACTCCGCCGGGGACCAGTCCGCGACGAGCGCGCCGACGGCCGAGGTTCTCGCCGAATGAGCCGCGACGGCTCCACCACGCTCACCTGGGCGGACGGCGACTATGCCTTCCGCCTGGGATGGGGCGAGCTGGAGATGCTCCAGGAGGCGACCGACGCCGGTCCCTGGGTCGTTCTGGCCCGCCTTGAGGCCCGCCAGTGTCGGGTCGGCGACATCTCGCACGTCATCCGCCTCGGGCTGATCGGGGGCGGGATGGAGCCTGCGAAGGCCCTCGGGCTCGTCCGGCAATATGTCGAGGCCCGGCCGCCGGCCGAGAACCTCCTGCACGCCCAGGCCATCCTCTCGGTGGCGCTGCTCGGCGCTCCGGAGGAACCGGTGGGGGAAGACGGCGCGGCAAGCGAGACGGCGGCGGAGACCGCCTAGACCCCCTGCCCAACGGCAAGGTCCGCTTCGCCGCGATCTACGGTAACGGCGCCGCCATCGGCTTCGCCCCGCAGGAACGTCCGTCGCATGTCGGTCTGGCAGTACATGGCCGCCGTCGACGGCTATCTCGACGCACACTGCCCGGAAGACGAGCGCGGCCTGTCGTCGAAGGAACAGGACGAGCTGGCGGAGTGGATGGGGATCTAGGATGGCGACAGACCTGGAACGGCTGGTTGTCCAGCTGAGCGCGGATGTGCGCCAGTTCGAACGCTCGATGGCGCGCGCCAGCGGCGTGTCGAACAGGCAGTTCAACGCGATCGAGAACCGGGCACGTCGGCTCAACCGCAACCTGGACAGCATCGGCCGGCAGGCGGCCCGGAGCTTCATCGCACCGCTTGCGGGGATCGGCGCCGCGCTTGGGACGCGCGAGCTGATCCGGATGACGGATACATGGACGGATCTCAACAGCCGGGTTCGGCTCGCCGCCGGCGGCATGGCCGAAGGCCAGGAGGTGATGCAGCGTCTGGGGGAGGTAGCCCGACGCACCTATTCGTCGCTGGAGCAGACGGCCGAGGGGTATCTCCTCAACGCGACGGCTCTGCGTGAACTCGGTTATAGCACGAACCAGACGCTCGACTATACCGAGGCCGTCAACAACGCGCTCGTGATCTCCGGCGCCAAGGGGCAGCGTGCCGAGGCGGTCATGAACGCGCTGTCCAAAGCGATGGCCGGCGGCGCCCTGCGAGGGAAGAATCTCAATACCGTCATCGAGCAGGGCGGGCGTCTGGCGGAGGCCCTTGCCGAAGGCCTCGGCGTAGGCGTCAACCAGCTCAGGTCGCTCGGGCAGCAGGGGCGGATCACGGGCCGGGATATCGTCAGCGCCCTGTCCTCGCAGATGGAACGACTCCGCCGCGAGGCGGAAGAGATGCCGGCGACCATCGGCGACGGCGTACAACTCCTCCAGAACGCGATGCTCGATTATGTCGGGAACGCGGATCAGGCGACCGGCGTCACGGCCAGGATCAGCGAAGCCTTGGTAATCATGGCCGACAACTTCGACAAGACCGCCGACGCCGTCCTTCAGGTGGCCGGCGTCATCGCCGGGGCGCTCATCGGCCGGTCCATTGCGGGGATGATCGCGAAGCTGGGCCTGGCCGGCTCCGCGCTGATCAGCTTCACGCGCGCACTCTCGGCCGTCCGCACCGTGGCCGGGCTGACGATGGCGATCAGCGGTCTCGGCGCCGCCGCCGGACCCGTCGGTCTCCTGATCGGCGGGGCGGTCACGGCGGCCGTTATCGCCTACAGCTCGAGTACGGCGGAAGCTCGCGACGTCTCGGAGGCTTACGCCGCCGCACTGGAGAAGGTGCGCGCCAGGGCGGAAGACGCGAAGGATGAGATCATCGAGGCGGCCGACGCCGTCGATGAGATGCGCCAGCTGCTGGCTGCCGCGATCGACGTAGGGGAGAGCGAGACAGAGCGGCTCACCGCGGCCGTCCGGCGGTATATCCAGCTTCTGGCGACAATGCCCGATGTGGTCAGTCGCGAACAACTCGATGAACTCCGCGATCTCGTCGAACGATTCCAGGTGGGGGAAGTGTCGGCCGGCGACCTGCGCCAAGCGATCGAGGCGCTGGCCTCGACGAACCCCGATGTCGCGGGGATGCTCGATCCCCTGCTGGCCGACATCGAAGAGAACATAGCCGCAATCCGACAGTTGAAGGCCGAACTGACAACGCTGGATTCTTCGCCCACATTCGAGCGTGGCGGTCGTGCGCGCGCCCGGCAGGCACTGGAGGCGACGCGGGAAGAAGGGCGCGTCTATGAGGAGGCGGCGCTGCGCCGAGCGAGCCTCAGCCGCGACCAGCTCGCGCTCGAAAACGAGATCGCCCGCGTGAAGAAGCAGGCGGCCGACGATGAGGTGAAGCTCACCGAAGCGCAAGTCAGGCGCATCGCGGAAGCCAACATCGCCGGCAATGCGACCCGTTCAGCCGAGGGGAAGACGACCCGGGCAGACGAGTACGAGCGTCTGACGCAGCGCATCAACGAGCAGGTCGCCGCGATTCACGCTGAGAACGCGGCGCTCGCGGCCCTCAACCCTCTGGTGGAAGACTACGGCTATGCGCTGGAGCGCGCTCGTACCGAACAAGATCTTCTCACCGCGGCGGAGCGGGCGGGACTGGAGGTCACCGATGATCTTCGAACCGAGATCGCAGGCTTGGCCGACCAGTATGCACAAGCCAGTGTCGAAGCGCGAAAGCTCGCCGAAAGCCAGGATGAAATCCGCCGGCGCGCCGAAGAGATGCGCGATCTTCAGAGAGACGTTGCCCGGGGCATCGTCGATGGGTTCCGACAGGGTAGGGACGCGGCAGACATATTCGCCGATGCGCTGGACCGAATAGCATCCAAGCTGCTCGACATCGCATTCGATAACATGTTCTCGGCCGCAGGCGGAGGGGTGGGGAGCGGTCTCGGGGGACTGCTCGGTTTCTCAGGCGGCGGCTACACAGGAGCCGGCGGGACGCATCAGCCGGCAGGCGTCGTCCATCGCGGTGAGTACGTGTTCTCCAAAGCCGCGACGAGCAGGATCGGCGTGGCCAATCTCGACGCGCTGCACCGCTCGATGAAAGGCTTTGCGGCCGGTGGCTATGTCGGCGGCGGTGTCACCCCCGTCGCCGGGAAGACCATCGAAGTCAACGTCTACAACGAGGCCCCCAACACCGTCGCAACCGCGACCCGCCGCGACGATGGCGGCATCCAAGTTCTCATCCGGCAAATCAAAGCGGAGGTGGCGGCCGACATAACCAGCGGGGGACAGGTCGGCCGGGCCATTGGCGGGGCTTATGGCGTCAAGAGGTCGGTGCGATGAAGATGTGGCCGGAAAGTGTACCGCACGATCCCCTCGGCTTCCAACTCGTCAGCCCGTTCCGCGAGCCCTACATCACGGAAATTGAGGACGGCCCCGACATCTCCCGTCGTTCTTCCACGAAGAACATCGCCGCCATTCAGTTCTCGATCAGGATGACCGCCACTCAATTCGGAGCGTTCAAGGCCTGGGCACGATCCGAGATCGTGGACGGCTCTCTGCCCTTCACGATGAAGGTGTGGACAGGCGAGGGATGCGCCGATCGCGTCTGCCGATTTAAGCGCCCGTATCAGATGACGGAAGGCGGCACGCGCCGGATCGTGTCCCTCACCCTCGACGTTCGAGGACTGGTGATGCCGGCGACAGTGTCCGACGCGCTGGCGGAGGCGTATGCCTCGGCGCCGGCGAACGAGTTCGTGATCCGGGGCGTCGAGCTGATCCATCCGCGGTTCCAGGACGGCGAGGGTAATCCGGATTCGCTGCGCGCCGCGCTGGATGAGCGGGAGTGGACGCTGCCGCACGAGGCGACGGCGCGGATGCACCCGGGGCAGTCGGTGCTCTACGAGCCCCTGGCGCTGAGGGCCGTGATGCCGGCGCAGGACGAGGGCGGCTTCGGTGAACTGCGCCTGTCTCTCGACAACGTGCCGCGGACCTTCCTGCCGCAGATCGAGGCGGCGGCCGAAGTCAGGGCGTCGGCGATCCTGGTCTACCGGGAATGGGTGGCGGTGCAGGATACCGAGACGGGCGAGTTCACCCTCCCGGCGGAGCCGGACCTCATTGTCGGCGAGCTGACCGTGAAGCGGATCACAACGCGGATGCTGACCATCGAATGCTCGGCGACGTTCATAGATCTATTGCGGAAGGGCTTCCCCACGGCCGTGTTCGACCGCGACGCGTTTCCCGGATTGTTCGGATGATGAGCCCCAACGCCGCGGTTATCAACGCCGTCGTCGGCCGGCCCTACGAGATCGGCGGGCAGGGGCCGGAGGCCTTCGACTGCTACGGCCTGACGCGCTACCTGCAGCAGGCCTGCGCCTTCCGGGACATGCCGGCATTCAGGGCGCCCGGCGACATGAGCCGCACGGCGATCGCGGCGATGATCGCGCAGCACCCGGAGCGGTCGAACTGGCGGCAGGTCGAGCGGCCCGCAGATCTCTGCATCGTCACGATGGCGACCGTCGAGACGGGGTTCCACATGGGGACGTTCTTCGATCTCGACGGGGGGCTCGTCATTCACACGCTCGAGAGGCAGGGCGTTGTCGCCGACCGCGTCTTCGAGCTTCGCGTCAACGGCTGGCGCGCCTTCAAATATTTCGTGCCGGAAACATGAACGCACCCGCCCGCATCCCCGACGCCTCGCCGGCGGACGATCTCCCGCGCGTGGTCGTCATGGCCGGACCGTTCGACGTCCGGCGCGAGATCGTGCTCGGCCGGCCGATGACGATCGCCGAGGCGATCCTGACGCACGGGCTGGCCGACGGCGAGCTGCGCTTCCGGCTGCCGACGGTCGCCGCCCTGTCGTCGAACCCGGCGGACGCGCCGTTCGAACTGCGCTCGACGTGGCACACCCGCATGGTGACGCGGGGCGAGACGCTCGTCCTGACGTCGGTTCCCGGGCGCGGGGGCGGCAGCAGCGGCGGCGGCGGGAAGAACGTCCTCGGCACGATCGGCATGCTCGCGCTGGCGATCGCCGCGCCGTGGGCCGCCGGCCTCGCGTTCGGCGCCGGGACCCTGGCGGCCAGCATCGCCACGGTCGCGATCCTCGCCGCCGGCGGGCTCCTGCTCAACGCGCTGATGCCAACGCCGACGCAGGAGACGCCGAAGGACGCGCGGCCCGTCTACACGGTCAACGCGTCGAACAACCAGGCGACGCCGCTCGAGCCGCTGCTCGAATTGTTCGGGCGGCTGCGCTATCCGCCGCGCTTCGCCTCGCGGCCGTATTCGAAGTTCGCCGGCAACGACCAGATCCTCTACCAGCTGTTCTACCTGACGCGAGGCCATGCCGCGATCCAGCGGATCGACATCGGCAACACGCTGCTCTGGAGCGAGGCGGACGGGCTGTCGCCGTCCTTCAGCGACGTTCGAGCTGGAGATCATCCACCCCGGCGGCGAGGTGAGCCTCTACCCGGCCGACGTCGTGACGGCGCCCGAAGTGGCGGGCATCCAGATGAACGGTCCCTCCGGCGCGATGCTGGGACCCTTCGCGGTGACCGCGGCGGGCGTCGAGGTCAACCGGATCGAACTCGACTTCATGTGGCCGCAGGGCCTGTACGGCCAGCATCAGCACGAGAACTCGACCTATCGGTCGGGCGTCACGATCCGGGCCGACCGCCGCCAGATCGACGGCAACGGCGATCCCCTGAGCGACTGGGTGCAGCTCGCGCAACGGGAGTTCCGGGGCAACACCAGGACGCCGCAGCGGCGGTCCATCGAGGCCGAGGTGCCGCGCGGGCGCTACGAGGTCCGGGTCTACGCGACGTTCGGGCGGCAACAAGGGGCCGGGCAGCTCGTCGGGGTTCAACAGCCCGCTCTGGTCGGGCCTGAAGGGATACCTGCCCGACTTCACCACGCCGCCCGACGCCACTCTGCTCGCGGTGAAGATCAAGGCGAACGACCAGCTTTCGCAGATTTCCTCGTCGCAGTTCTTCGTCACGGCGCAGCGCCGCCTGCCGACATGGGACCCCGAGGACGGATGGTCGGCCGAACCCGTCGCGACGGCGAGCCCGGCCTGGGCGGCGGCCTACGTGCTGTGCAGCGACAAGGGTCTCCGGCTGCCCGATCACCTCGTCGATCTCGCCTGGCTGCATCACTACGCCGGCATCTGGGCGGGGCGGGACGACGAGTTCAACGGGATCTTCGACCGTTCCTGGACGGCGCAGGACGCGCTGGCGGCCATCCTCGGCGTGGGGCGGGCGCAGGCGATCCGCCTCGGCGGGACGATCGGCTTCACACGTGACGAGCCCAGGCAGGTACAGCGCGCGTTCTTCGGGCCTCGCGACATCGTGCGGGGATCGGCCTTCCGCGAGGATGTCCTGTTCGACGACGACAAGCCGAGCCACGCGATCGTCGAGTACATCGACCGCACCGACTGGCAGGTCGACCAGGTGCCGGCGATCATCGCCGCCGTCGGCGAACACGAGGCGGTGCGGCTCGACAAGTTCGGGGTCACGGACCGCGACCACGCTTGGCGCGAGGGGCTATACGAGGCGGCGTCGAACGCCTATCGCCGGAAGTTCCGGGGCTTCACGACGGAATGGTCGGGCAAGCTCCTGAAGCGGGGCGACCCGGTCCTCTACCACGACCCTATGATGGTCGGGCTGGAGGTGGCCTCGATCGTCGCGCGTGCCGGCAACGTCCTGACGCTCGACCGGGACATCGAGATCGACGACGAGGGGGAGGGCGATCTCCACGTCGTGATCCGCACGAAGACCGGGCAGGAGTGGGGGCCGTGCCTCGTCAACGGGATCGACGGGCGCGAGCTGAGCCTCGACCCGCCGGACCGGCTCGTGGTGGAGGCCGCCCACGGATTTCTCGACGAGATACTGCCGGGCGGCCGCGCGCGCGATGCGGGCGTGACGATCTGCACGCAGGAGGTCCGGCCCTTCAACGGGCTGGTCGTCTCGGCCGTGCCGCAGGGCGAGCACCTGGTCGACATCCTGCTGGTCAACGACGACCCGCGCGTCCATGCCGCCGACGACACCGAGACGCCGCCGGCGCCGTGGGTGCAGCCGCAGGTGCCGTCGCCGGTTCCGGACCGGCCGATCGTACAGGGCCTGACGGGCCGCGTGGTCAACGGCGTCGCCGAGCTGATCCTCGAGGCGGCGTGGATCCCCGCGCCGGGGGCGAACAGCTACGACGCCGAAATCTCCTACGACGACGGCGAGATGTGGCAGCCGGTCTATGACGGGCGGTCGACGCAGTTCTCGACGCGCGTCGAAATCAACGCCGTCGAGGGGCCGGACATCGGTGAGGACGAGGACGGCGAGCCGGCCGACCTGCCCGTCGTCAGGCTCCGGGTGCGGGGCATCGGCGTCTTCGCCGGCGAGTGGGCCGAGATCACGATCGCGGATATCCCGCACCCGGAACTCGCGCCGGGCATCGTGACGCCGGAATCGCAGAACGCCGTGCTGCAGGCGCTGATGCGCCAGCTCGACGTGAAGACCGACGCGGCGATCGCGCACACGCTCGACCAGCTCGCCGAGCGCGTTGAGTGGCTGGCCAACGGCCAGAACGGCGCGTTCGCGGTGATGCAGGCGAACATGAACTCCGTGGTGATCTCGCTCGGCTCCCGGCTGGGTCAGGCCCGGGCGCAGATCGACCAGGTGTTCGAGGTTGTCACGACGGAGTTCGAGGCGCTGGCGGCCATCGTCACCAACCTGCTGGCGACCAACGAGCACGGCACGGCGCAGGGCAACATCCGGTTCCAGGCCATGGCCGCCCCGGCCGGGGTCGGGGCGCAATACGGGATCTTCATCCGGGCCGACACGGAAGAGGAATTCGCGCAGGCCTCCATCACGCTGCAGGCCGGCGTGACGGCGCTGGGCGGGCGCTCGCGCATCGTCTTTGAGGCTGACGAGTTCACCTTCCTGACGCCCGGTGGGGTGGCGCAGCCGTTCCAGATCGCCGACGGCGTTGTGAAGATGAAGGACGTGTCGATCGACTTCGCGGAGATCGAGAACGTCGTCATCACCGGGGGCATGATCGGCGAGCAGACCGTCGCGGCGATCAACATTGCCGCCGACGCAGTGCTGTCGTCTCGCAACATAGTCAGGGACACGACCTTCACGCGCGGCGCGCAGCAGGGGACGAGCGGCTGGAGCACGATACTCTCGCTGTCTATGCCGGTGTTCCCGGATACGCGGTTCGTCGAGCTTAAGTATGATTACAATGTGGAATTCATCCCGGGCGGTGCCGGTACACACACGGGCGAAGTGCGACTTCTTCTGAACGGAGATGTAGTCAGTCTTCAGGGGATGAGTGTCGCCTCACCTTCAACGTCCTTCTTCGCAGAAAAAACAGGACTGACCGCGCGTGTTCTCCCCGTCGGGGATCGAACTGCACAGCTTCAAGCCCGCACGATTGCTCCCACGGCGAACATGAACCTAGCGATACGGGTCGACGCCGGGAACGCGGTCATCTGGTCGGCCAGCCCTCGCAACTAGATTTCCAAGGAACCTCAATGATTCCAGCAATCGTCACCTCGGGGGCGCTCCTCGTCGAGAACGGCTCGACCACGGTCACCGGCATCGGCACGGCCTGGTCGACGCAGCTCGACCGCGGCACGATCATCAAGGTCGGGGAGGCCTGGGGCATCGTCGCCTCGCGGCGCATCCGCTCGACCACGACGCCGGACGAGATCGCGACCGCCCCGGCCGGCACGTTCATCGAGAACGACACGTTCGAACTGGTCGAGGCGTGGGACGGCGAGACGACGGCCGACGAGATCAACGGGGAGACGTATGTCGCCGTCGTGCTCGTGGGCGGTGCGGAGATCAACGAGCAGCTGATCCGGACGTTCACGGCGCTGCGGAACCTCGGGCTTTCGGGCGTCCTGTCGGAAATGCCGAGCGATCTCTCGCTCGTGCCGCAGAACACGCTGGTCTACGACGACATCGCCGGCATCCTGACCATCCTGCGCGCCGGCGAGATGATCCCGGTGCGGGTCGTGTCGCAGCCGTTCAGCCCGCGTGACGCCTGGGATGTCGAGGCGGTCTACCAGCGCAACGATCTGGTCACCCGAGAGGGCTTCGCCTTCGTATCCGCCCAGGACGACAACGTCGGTCACGAGCCGATGTGGGACCCGCCGGATTCGAACCAGTGGTGGGTGCTCGTCTCGGCGTCCGGGCCGGCCGGTATATCGGTCGGCATGGACTGGAACTATTCCGACAACACCAACACCACCATGTCGCCGGGCATGGGCAACTTCCGGACGAACAACGCCGACCCGTCGCTGGCAACGCAGGTCGTGATCCACAACGAGACGGCCGACGAGGGCTATCCCGACGTCGGCGCGATGCTGGCGAGCTGGGCCCTCTCCGACGCCCCGGTGAAGGGATGGCTGAAGGTTGTCAGGAAGACGAACCCCGAGCAGTTCCTGATCTACACCGTGACCGACATCGCGGCCGCCGGCGCCGGCGCTGGCAACCGCCGTCTCTTCACGGTGGACCCGGCCCACACCGTCAGCGCGGGCGGGATGAACGGGGTGGCGAACATCACCTTCATCCCGAACGGGCTGGTGGGGCCGGCGATCGAACTGCGGACGGACGGCGGATTCGTGCAGTGGCGGCCGTCTGTCGGCGGAAGCGAGTGGGCCAACCTCGTGGCGCTCGCCGCGATTACCGGAGAGCCCGAGCTCCGCGCGACCGACACGCATATCCAGTGGCGCGTCGCCGGGGCGGAGACCTGGAACAACCTGATCGCCATCGCCGACCTGCCGAGGGGGCCGCAAGGCCAGGGCATCGATCCGGATGCGACGGGAGCGCTCGCGGACCGCGACGACTACGACGACGAGCCGGAAGGCTTCGTCTTCCTGCAGACCGACGTCATCCCGTTCCGGCTGCACATCATGGGCGGCGGCGGATCGGGCGACTGGTCCGACCCGTCGCCGATCGCCGGGGCATCCACGGTCAACGGCATCGCACCGGACGTGGACGGTGACGTCGCGGTGTCCTCGGCCGATATTCCTCACGGCGGCGGTTCGGTCGAGGAGGCGATCGGCGCCATCCCCGACCCCGTCGCCATGGCCATCGTATTCGGGAGCTGACCATATGGCCTTTCGATCTCTCGCTGTCCCAGTCCTGACGACCGACACAACCGTCTTCGAGTGCCCCGCCACGCTCGAGGGCGCTCTGGTGCTCGCAATCAACAACGTCGCCGCGGATGACAGGACGTTCTCGTTACGGCTCTACAAGCAGTCCGAGGACGAGACCACGACCTTTGCCGCGGACGTCGTCATCGCGGCGAACGCGCTATCGAAGTTCGTCACGCCGCTGTCGCTGCAGGCCGGGGACCAGATCATTGCGACAGCGTCGAACAACGACAGCATTGTCGTCACCGGCACGATCACGATCAACGCGGCCGTGGCGGTCGCGACGGGCTTCACGCCCCGCGGCACCTGGTCCTCAGTGGCAACGTACGACCTGAACGACATCGTCGCCTACGAGGATATCATCTATCTGGCGACCTCCGGCGAATCCAACGTCAATCAGCAGCCGGACGAAACGCCGGCATTCTGGATGGTGCTGTTGGATCCGGCCGAGATCGGAGCTGTCGCGCCGGAGGCAATTACCGGCGCCACCGCGACGGGTATCGCGGTGCTGACGGGAGACGCCGAGACCGCGCGACTGGCGCTGGGGCTTGGGACCTCGGCGACGCGGGACTTTGCCTCAACGGCCGATTTCAGGGCGGGCGCGAACAATCGGGTGCTCGGCGCGTCGGAGACCTGGGCGGCGGGAGCGTTCGTCGCACTCACCGACGCCGGCACGGTCGCAGTCAACATGTCCCTCGGCTTGAACTTCTCGGCCACAATCGCTGGCAACAGGACGCTCGGTAATCCGTCGAGTGCAAAGGTCGGGCAGACCGGCGTCGTCAAGGCTACAGCGACCGGCGCCAGCAGGACGCTGAACAAGGCGGCCAACTGGATCGACCCGACAGGCCGCTCGTGGCCGCTGACGATAGCGCAGGATGCGACAACCCGGATTTACTATCAGGTCGAGGCGTCAGACGAGATCATCATCATCGGCGTGCTGGAGGAAGCGTGATGCTTGTAGGCATGGCGCCGATAGGGGCGGCGGTGGGGAGCAGGTCCGCCTTCCCGGAGATCATGGGTGTGCAGATCACCGAGGGAACGGGCACTGGCACCCCTATGGTTTTCGACCTTCCATCGGCGGTGCAGGTGGGTGAACTGCTGCTTATGTTCGGGGTTTACGGGCAGTCGTCGGCCCGCACGGTCGCAACGCCATCGGGATGGGACGAGCTATACAATATAGTCCCGGCCGCGACGGCCAATTTCCGTCGATCCGTGGCTTTCTTCCGCTTTGCCACTGGCAGCGAGGGGTCGACGGTCGATGTTTCCGCCAGCGCTGGAGCTCACTGGTCCGGAATAATCTACAGGATAGCGAACGCAACCGCCGCACCTGAATACGCGATGGTCAACTCGGATACCAACGACCCGCCGAACCTCAGCCCGACTTGGCCAGAATCAAATAGCCTCTGGTTGGCGGGGGTCGCTGGCTACACAGGGTCGTCGGTCTACAACCCGCCGGTCGCGTCACCCAGCGGTTATTCCACGTACATCTTCGCTACGTCGCAGTCGGGCAACAACGCGCAGGTCGGCTTCATGTCCCGCCAGCACAGGGCCGCATCCGAAAACCCCGGGGCCTATAGCTTCTCGGCTGCAACGCCACATATGTCGATCACTGTAGGCGTCAGGGGAGTTGGTTAAATCTCGACGCGATAGGGTTTCTGCTTCTGCGGAGTACCCATCGGATTCTTGTGGGGGAACGGCTCGCCAGGGACGGGCTGTCCGAGGAACCGGCACAGAGGTCCCCACTGCTCGCCTTTGGTCAGGTCGATGGTCAGCAAGTCGCCGGGGCGCCCGGTGAAGTACTCCCGCACAGCGTCATTGTGGGCCGCATATCGCGCCCGCCAGACTGCCTCGTTGCCAACCGGGGCAGCGGCTTCGGGTCCGTAGATGATCGCCCGCATCGGCAACTCCCGATCATCAAAATGGCGCAAGGCGCTACGGTACCACGCGTCCTCATCGCGTATCGTGAGGATGAATTTGCTGCCCGGTAAGAGACTGTCCATCTGCTTGAAAAGCAGGGGCCATGGGTTGTCCTGAAAGCCGTCAAACTCGCTGGCCACGCCCGGCGCGATCTTCTCTATCTCAGCCATGCTTGTAGCAGTGCGGAACGCGCGTTTTCCCGTAGACTCTATACCCGAGGGTGGTCAGGGCGGAGCGGAGTGAGGTTGTCCCCGTACGATGAAATCCGACCCCAAATACCTTGGGGACACTAGAAATCATCATCGCCCATTGGGGCGGGGTGCCCTGACTGCCTGCAAAGTTCGACAGCCAGCGGGGCTGGAATTGTCACTTCAATTGCGTCCGACATGCGCGCCCAGTGACAAAAGTCACGAAGGATAGCGGCGGGCAACTCGCCTGCGTCCAATCGCTTGATCACGCTGGCGGGGCTTAGGTCACTAGCCAATTCAATACTCCCGATCTCGCCTACCGCCACCCTAACCGCAACTCCCGGCTGATTCCACCCTGACGAGATCAACATGACCGACGCGCCCCTCGCGCGGTGGTTGGCGGCTGTGTGCCTGCTGGCCGCCGGCGCCATCCTCATGCTCGGTGGCGTCCTCGCCCACGGCCGCGACGATCCGAGCCGGCCTGTGGTCGATCATGTTGCCAACGTCGGGAAGATGATCGGAGACGATCCGGTGGCCATCGCCCGCCGCTACATCGGCCGGAACCCGACGGGGCGGCGCTCGCTGTGGTGTGCGGATTTCGTCGGGCTCGTCGAGCGGGAGGCGGGCAGGGCGGGGACGGGGTCGCGCCTGGCGCGATCGTATCTCGGCTACGGCCGCACCGTGCCGCTCGCTCAGGCCCGGCCGGGTAACGTCGTGGTGCTGTCCCGCGGCCGTCGCGGCGGGCACGTCGGCTATCTGGTCTCGCGCGACGGGGACCGCGTCCGCCTGATTTCGGGCAACTCCTGCCGGCCGCGCCAGGTGTGCGAGGCGGAGTTTCCGGCCGGCCGCGTCATCGGCATCCGACGCCCCTGATCATCATCGGTGAGACACAAGCCCGCTTGCGTCTCACGGCCCGCGATTCCTGACACACAACGGAGAGACAACCATGCAGACGCTGGAGCTCCAGCGGCGCCTGAAGGCGCTCGGATTCGATCCCGGCCCCATCGACGGCATCCCCGGCCGGCTCACGGCGGCGGGCGTCAGAGCCTTCCAGGCGGCCAGGGGGCTGCCACAGACCGGCATTGCCGACGCCGCGACGGTGCGGGCGCTGGCGGCGGTCGACGGCAAACCTGCGACGGCCGGTGGTGCGCCGCCCTGGTACGAGGAGGGCCTGCGCCGGAAGGGGCTGCACGAGGTCCGCGACCGGTCCACGCTGATGTCGTGGCTGCGGTCGGACGGCCGCACGCTGGGCGACCCGTCGAAGCTGCCCTGGTGCGGCGACTTCGTCGAGACGGCGATCCTGCTGACGCTGCCCGACGAACCGGTCCCGTCGAACCCGTATGGCGCGCGCAACTGGGGCACCTTCGGCGTCGGGCTGGAGACGCCGGCGCTCGGCGCGATCCTCACCTTCTGGCGCGGCAGCCCCTCCGGCTGGCAGGGCCATGTCGGCTTCTACGCCGGCGAGGACGCGACAACCTATTCGGTGCTCGGCGGCAACCAGTCGAACGCCATCACGATCGCGCGGTTGGCGAAGAACCGGCTGCTCGCGATCCGCTGGCCCGCGACCTGGCCGCTGCCGGCCGGCGGCCGCGTGAGCCGGACCGGCGGTGTCCTCTCGACCAACGAGGCCTGAGATGTACGAGCCAAGATGGGAGCGGCGGCGGCTCGTCGTCTTCGCGACGCTGATCCTCTGCGCCTTCGTGATCGTCTACCTGACCTTGTGGGGCGCGGACACGCGGCTCAACGAGGGCCTAGCCATGGGAGCCTACGCGCTGGCCGCCATGGTCATCGGCTCCTACGTCTTCGGCGCCGCCTGGGACGACGCCAACGTGATGCGGTTCGGCCGCGCCGGCCGGCGCGGCGACCCGGGCGAGGACATCGCCGAAGGACGGGCGGGATGATCGCCGGGGCATTCCTCGCACGGACGATGGCGGCGGCCGGCACGGTCCTCGCCTTCAGCGTCACGCTCCCGGTGTGGGCCTTCCTGGCCGCCGGGGCCTGGCTCTCGCTCGACAAATCCTCGGCGGTCCGACAGGCGGTCGATTCCGCGGTGACGGAACTGGTCGCCGGAGCGGAGCTGGAGGCGGCCCGCGCCGAGACCGACGCCCTGCGCGAGATCGCGGCCGAGACCCAGCGGCGGCTCGCGGCGGCCAACCTCGCCAATGCGCTCTTCGCCGAGCGCCTCGCCGAATCCCGGCGCACCGAACAGGAGCTCACCGATGAGATCGAGGACCTGCTGGCCCACCCCGTGGCCGGTGACTGCACTGTCGACGGCGATCTTCATCGCCGGCTGCGCGCACGATGACCGGATGGGCGCGGCAGCCCGCGCCGGAGCGGAGGCCGGGCTTGTGGGGCAGGCGATCGCGGCAACGTCGGGCCTGCCCGAGCTTCCGCCCGACTGCCGCCTGGCGGAGCGCTCGGGCGTAGACGAAGGCGACCGGCTCGACGTGGCGCTGGTGAAGACGGACGCGGCGCTCGGCCGGGCCAACGCCCGCGTCGGCCGCTGCGCGCGGTGGTACGCGGATCTGGACGGGCAGGGGGCCGACTGAAGCGATGACGGACCGGAGCGATCTCGGCAAGATCCACAGCGCGATCGGCGAGCTCACGGGCGAAATCAAGGGCATGCGCCGCGAGATGGACCAGTCGGAAAAGCGTGCTGTCGAGCGAGAGCGCCGTGCCAACGACGCGCGCGGCCGGCTGCACCAGCGGCTCGATGTGCAGGCCAGGCAGATATCCAGCGTCGAGCACCGCCTCGAGACGATCGAGCAGCGGGAGGCGAAGACGTCCGCCTTCGTTGACCAGCAGCGCGAACTGGAATCCGGACGCCGCGTCGCCTGGAAGATCGCCCGCACGATCGGCACGCCGGCCTGGACGGCCGTGAAGTGGATCGGTGGGACGGCGCTGATGGCGCTGGTGGCGTTCTGGCGCGAGCTAAATCACTACCTCGCGGGAGGGTAGGTCAACCAGACCGGGGTTCGGCACCTGCCTCCCATGGCGCTTGGTCACCACAGGCAGCCCCTTGATGCAATCAGATTGCATACAGCCAATTATAGTTTAAATGTATGATTGTCTGGAAAAAATAAGAGAATAGAAAATCATAAACTATCTAACAGATTTAAAAAAAATACAAAGGAATAGTTGATAGCAAATTAAAGTCGGAAATATATATCGAGTGGATTGCAACAGGAGGCAACAAGATGCGACGTTGGATTAATATCGAGTGTGCAAAATCGTCGATCGGTCTGGCATCTCTGTTGGCTGTCGGCATCGTGACTGTGCCAGCCCCCTCACTGGCGAGCATGTGCGACGTGCCGGCGCACCGTCTCACCGCGCAGCAGCTCCGCGCGATCGCGGACTACGGCTGTCCTGAGACCGCCGCGACCGTCGATGGCCGTTCCGGCGTGGCATCGCTGGGTGATGGACCTGGTGGTCCTGGCGGTCCTGGCGGTCCTGGTGGTCCTGGCGGCAACCCGCCGGGCGGCATCAACGTCGGCATCGGTGGCGGCGCAGTAGGCAATACCGGCGGCATCAACGTCGGCGTTGGAGGCGGCGCGGCCTCGCACAATTCCGCCGGGATCAATGCGGGGGTCGGAACCAATTCCGCAGCGCGCAACAGCGGCGGTATCAACGCCGGCGTTGGCACCAACGCCGCGTCGCGCAATGTCGCTGGGATCAACGCCGGACTCGGTACCAATGCCGCCCGCAATAATTCCGGCGGTATCAATGCTGGCATCGGCGAACAGTCCGCCAGAAGCAACTCCAGCGGTCTCAATATCGGCCTCGGCAACAATGCAGCGATCAACAACAGCGGTGGGATCAACGCCGACATCGGTGGTAGCGGATCGGGCCTCGGCAGCAACAATACCGCTGGGATCAACGCAGGGGTCTTCGGACCTCAGGGGCTGGGAGTATTTCTAGCTTCCCCAACACAGGGCACCGGCGTATCGCTCAGCGGCCACCGCATTGGCGGAAACGATCCATCCGATCCCGTCGGCGCATCCGGCGGCGGTTTGGGTACCGGAGGGCTCGGCGGCATTGGAGGCGGCCTTGGGGGTCTTGGTGGTAGCGGAAGCGGCCTGGGGGACGGCCTTGGTGGCGTCGGGGGCACCGTCGGCGGAGTGGTCGGTGGCGTCGGCGGCGTGGTCGGCGGCGTCGGGGATGCTGTCGGCGACCTTGGTGACTCCATTGGCGGAGGCCTCGGCGGCGTCGTAGGCGGACTGGGCGGCGCCGTTGGGGGGCTTGGCGATGCGCTAGGCGGAACCGGAGGTGGCTTCAATCGCTAATGATGGCTGCGAACAGCGCGGGCGGTGCTTGGATCCAATCCGCGCCGTCCGAACAGGAAGCGCCCCGCTGGACTTGGTCCGGCGGGGCATTTGATTTTGACTGACAAGCTCTCGATCGCCCCCTTCTCGACCCTCGCGGGCGACATAATGAGGAGCGCAGGCTTGTCACCCCCTGCCCCAACTTTGACGCCCGATTCTTCGTGACCCGTCATCTCCTCCCGACGGGTCGCGCCGCCCCGCTCACCATAATGGAGAGCGGGGCTTTTTTGCGTTTGGTGGACAGGAGGGTCCCGGACGACATGGCTGCTGCGCTCTATCGGGCCGCCACATATCGGAGACTTATGCTAGAAACACTCTCCCCCCAAGCTTCTGGTCGCGACCCCGAACGCCCGCCTACGCCTCATGCGCCAGCCGAAACTCCTGACGACGCTCTCGACCTATTCCCGGAAACAGTTCCTCGCGGACCTGCTCGCCGGCGTCACTGTCGCGATGGTGGCGTTGCCGCTGAGCCTGGCCATCGCCATCGCCTCCGGGGCGGATCCCGGCACCGGGCTGGTGACCGCCATCGTGGCGGGGCTCCTGATCTCGCTTCTGGGCGGCAGTCGCGTCCAGATCGGCGGTCCCACAGGGGCGTTCATCGTCGTCGTCTTCTCCGTGATTGCGGAGCACGGGTATGACGGCCTGGTGCTGGCGACATTCATGGCCGGCATCATCCTGCTGGTGGCAGGCTACTTCCGGGCGGGCCGGCTGATCGCCTATGTTCCCGAAGCGGTGATCAACGGCTTCACGCTGGGTATTGCTATCGTGATCGCGGCCAGCCAGTTGCCCGACTTCCTCGGGCTGTCGGTCGATCAGGTGCCCGCGGATTTCCTTGATAAAATACCCGTCCTCTGGGGGGCACGGGCCACGCTCAACACGGCCGCCCTTGGCGTGGCTGTCGCGACGCTTATCCTCATTGTCGGATTTCGGAAGATCGCCCCCCGGTTTCCCGGCCTCATAGTCGCCGTGGGGATAGGGTCGGCGCTGGTCGTTCTGTCGGGGGCAGACGTCGATACGCTGGCCTCCCGCTTCGGCAATCTGCCCAGCCAGCTTCCCTGGCCAACCCTTCCGGATATGTCGATCGCCCGCCTGATCGATCTGCTGCCGACTGCGATCGTCATCGCCTTTCTTGCCGGGGTGGAGTTCTTCCTTTCCGCGATGGTGGCCGACAGGATGATCGAGGGGTCCCATCGTCCGAACGCGGAGCTGCTGGCGCAAGGTGCCGCGAACATGGGCTCGGCATTGTTCGGCGGCCTTCCGGCGACGGGCGCCATTGCGAGGACGGCCACCAATGTCAGGGCCGGCGCCCAGACGCCCGTCGCAGGCATCGTGCATGCGCTCGTCATCCTTCTCGTCATGATGCTGGCGGCCCCTCTGGCCGGCCATCTCGCGATGCCGGCGCTAGCCGCCTTGCTGATGCTCACGGCCTGGAACATGAGCGAGCCCCACAAATGGGGGCACTATCTGCGAGCCGCGACCGCCGACAAGCTCTTGCTCCTGCTCACGATGATCCTCACCGTGGCGGTTGATCTGACGGTTGCCATCAGCGTCGGTGTGGCGATCGGCCTGGCACTGCGGCTCCATCGAAGGGGGAGCGTGGACAGCGACTGGACGCCGCCGGAACGGTAGACGCACCGCGCTTGCGGCAGGCAGCCGCGACAACCTGCGCGAGCTGCAGCTGCACAGCGATGGCGGCCAGCGGAGCGACAGAGGCGATGCCGATTGTGCGCCGCAGTATAAACTCTTGTCACAGTCGCGCGGCATGATGATCGACAAGGCACACTCCAGATGCCGCTTCCCACCAACAGGAGGCGCGAAGACTATGCAGCCACAGGACCTATCGCGTTTGATTGACGACGCGCTGGCAAGGCATTGCCCCAACGAAAACGAGATTGTCTACGTCGACACAATCGTCGAGGATATTCTCGCCAGCGTCTGCGAGGACGACGGCGTGGACCCGCAGGATCTGCGCCTGCGCGTGATGAGCCGTGGAATCGGACACGGCGCCATGCGCTGGTAGAACACCGCTCACGGCTTCTCCCCCAGCCTGTTCCCCCGGGCCGTGAGAGGGCCCGCCCCGAGCGATCGGGGCGGGTTCTTACCGTATGGACACCGAATTCTTTCCGAAACATCCGCATGACGTCTTCTGGGCCTTCCGCGCAAAAGGCGAGCGGTTAGCCGGTGTCGATCAGGTCGCCGATCGTCGAGCTGGTCCAGCCGGTGGCGGTGCGGGGCATCAGTCAGTCGTGGTTGCCCTGTCGACGACGCGCCGGACGGTAGCCCAGAGGCAACCCCTCGTCGGCTGGAAATTTTTTACAGCGGCAGCCTAACCCCTTGATACGAAAAGGTCCGAAACAGCCGTCTTTTACAGTTATCGAATTGATCTAGCGAGAATAGTACCCGCTTCCCAAGCTGAATGTCGTCGGTTCGATCCCGATCGCCCGCTCCATCAAACCCTGTGTGCCGACCGAACGTAAACATCGATGTGACGCGCTAGATTGAGCGTGCATTATAGGCTGTGGTCGCTCGCACGACACTTCGGCTGGGGAAAGCGTGATGCACCGAATCGCTGTTTGCAGTTTGACGATGTTGCTGGCCCTGCAGTCGCCGGCCTTGTCGAATGACGATCTGCTCATGGACCTCAACGTCGAGATCGACTGCCTCGCTTACTACATGGTGGCCGAGGACTATTACGAGGCGGCCGGAGATGTCGAAAAGGCCCGGGAGCATGACGAACGGGGTCGCGAGATCATTCGGGCAATGGTGGATCTGGCGCGAGACCAGTTTGCCATCGATCATCTCGACATGGCCCGGATGATGCAGACGGCGCACGACGAGATGCGGGAATATTACGAGGCCGTGCTTGAAATAGAGGGCATCGACGAGATGCTGGAAGACGGCTTCTATTGCGAGGATGTCCCGGACCTGGGGTAGTCATGCCCGGGTCCGTCGTCGAATTCACCGCAAAGTGGGCAGCGCCTCGGCGGTGCGGTCCCGGCCATGCTCGGTCTTCTCCCAGACGAACGGGTCGGTCGCGAGCTGCCATATCGCGCGGTGGGCGGCTATCGAGATCATCAGCCAGTAGACGGGCAGGGTGGCGAGGTCGAGCCAGACCATCGGCATCGGCCGCCGCCTGAGCGCGATCGCATCCATGGCGAAACCGGCGGCGTAGCCGGCCACGAGGTTGAAGGCGCCGAGCGCGACGATTGCGGTCGGCAGAGCGCCCGACAGGCCGAGAAAGACATCGCCGGCGAGCACCTGCGCCCCGAGCACGGTGATGAACACCGGATGCACCAGAGTCGAGGCCGCCACCCCGCCCATCAGCACCTGGATCGCGAGGAACTTCCTCAGTCCCACGCGCCGGAGGAGTTCGCCGGGCTCGCGCATGTGGACCATGTAGGTCTGCAGCCAGCCCTTCAGCCATCGCGTGCGCTGCTTCACCCAGGGCATGAAGCGGTTCGGCGCCTCCTCCCAGGTCGAGGAGGCCAGCACCGCCAGGCCTCCGTCGATGACGTCGTTCAGAAATGCTGCAGGCTCGACCCCCTGGAAGCGGAACCTTTGCAGCTCAACTGTGTTGAGTTCGGAGCTTCGTCACAAGGGGGTACGCAGATGAGCCTACTAGTCAGCATTCTGATCACATTTCTTGTGGTCGTTCTGGTGCTCTATCTGATCGGTATGCTTCCCATTGACGGGCGGGCGAAACAGATCGCGCGTATCGTCGTCATCATCATCGGTGTCGTCTCCCTGCTGAGATACCTCGCGGTTTTCTAGGCAGCCTTCAGGCAGCCTCGTCACCGACACCTGGACATCCGTCATCGCAAAGTGGGCAGCGCCTCGGCGGTGCGGTCCCGGCCATGTTCGGTCTTCTCCCAGACGAACGGGTCGGTCGCGAGCTGCCAGATCGCGCGGTAGGCGGCTATCGAGATCATCAGCCAGTAGACGGGCAGGGTGGCGAGGTCGAGCCAGACCATCGGCATGGGCCGTCGCCTGAGCGCGATCGCACCCATGGCGAAACCGGCGGCGTAGCCGGCCACGAGGTTGAAGGCGCCGAGCGCGACGATTGCGGTCGGCAGCGCGCCGGACAGGCCAAGAAACACGTCGCCGGCGAGCACCTGCGCGCCGAGCACGGTGATGAACACCGGATGCACCAGCGTCGAGGCCGCCACCCCGCCCATCAGTACCTGGATCGCGAGGAACTTCCTCAGCCCCACACGCCGGAGGAGTTCGCCGGGCTCGCGCATGTGGACCATGTAGGTCTGCAGCCAGCCCTTCAGCCACCGCGTGCGCTGCCTGACCCATGGCACGAAGCGGTTGGGCGCCTCCTCCCAGGTGGAGGAATCCAGCACGGCGCACCGATAGCCGGCGCGGGCCAGCCGCATGCCGAGATCGGCGTCCTCGGTGACGTTCCAGGCATCCCACGCGCCGACCTCGCGCAAGGTCTCGACGCGGAAATGATTGGATGTCCCGCCGAGCGGGATCGGCAGGTCGAGCTCGTCGAGCGCCGGCAGAAGCACGTCGAACAGCGAGGCGTATTCGATGGCGAAGTGCCGGGTCATCCAGTTGTCGGCCCAGTTGTACCAGGCGAGCCTGGCCTGCAGGCAGGCGAGGTCGGGCCCCGATGAGCGGAACCGCGCGACCGCCGCGCGCAGCTGGTCGGGCTGCGGCCGGTCCTCCGCGTCGTAGATCGTCGCAAACTCGCCGCGCGCAAGCGCCAGCGCGACGTTGAGCGCCTTGGGTTTCGTCTTCGGTGCGGCGTCCGGCACCACGACGGTCTCGTAGCAGGAGGGCAGAGGCAGGGCTCGCAGGGCCTCCTGCGTCGCCACGTCGTCGGCTTCCACGATCAGCTTGATGTCCAGCCGCGCACGCGGATAGTCGATCTCGTCGAGCGCGGCGAGGAGGCGGCGGACGACGCCGGCCTCGCGGTAAAGCGGGACGAGGACGGTGTAGACGGGCAGCTCGGCATCAGGCACAGGCGGGTCCGGTTCGCCATGGCGCGGCCGCAGCGCGACGGCAGTCGCGAGCAAGCGCAGCGCGACGACGCCGAGAAAGAACACCGACGCGACCGTCAACAGGGCGAGAAGGACGGCGTCGAGCGCAAGGAAGGCCGCGCCCGCACAGATCGCGCCTGCCCCCGCGAGCGCGCCCTTCTGCCAGGGCGCGAGTCCGTCACGCGCCGACAGGCCGGAGAGGTTCCGGGTGGCCGCATCGACCAGATCCGCGCCCAGGGCGTCCATGATGGCGTCTGTGAAGGCCTGCGGCGTCGTTATCGAGAGCCGCTCGGACAGGGCGGGGCGCCGTTCGAGCGCATCGGCCAGCCGCCGTCCCACGGACGGGCCGCGAGCCGCCAGAACGATCTCCGGCCCCGCGCCGGTCTCGCCGCACACCATCATGCCGAGCCGGGCCGCCTCGCCCGGGGAGCGCCCGGCGAACGGGTCGCGGTCGGGCGGCGGCACGAGACGATGTCGGTAGCGGAGGCCGCGTGCCGCCGCGAGCGCCTGTGCGAATGCCGCCGGCGCGATGGCGCCCTCCGCGGTCAGTTCGTCGTGCGGCTGCGTTCCGAGCCGGCGTGCCCGCCGCGCCGCCTTCCGCAGCACGTCCGGCGCGATCCGGCCGTGCAGGAAGGCGATCTCGTCCGGCAGCCGGGTGCCGGCGCTCATCTTTGGATGCCCCCCTGACAAGTCCTCCCCCGAGGCACTATAAGCGCAGGATCGGCACCGGGGCGACCCCGAAGGCCGGGAATGCGGGTTTCTGACCATGGTGCGTGTCGCGGCTGCGCTGTTGTTCCTCGCCGCGTCGGTCTCGGCCGGCGCGCAGGCTCTGGCGTTCAACGCGCCGGAGGCGTTGCGCGTGCCGGGATTTTGGGATCCGGCCCACCGGCAGGAAAAGCCGGACCTCTCGTCGCGCGGCACGGTGCGGTTCCTCACCGAGGCGCAGTCGCCGCCCTTCTCCTTCATTGGCGCCGACGGCCTGCCGACCGGGTTCCACGTCGATCTCGCCCGCGCCGTCTGCGCCGAGCTGGAGATCGCCTGCACCATCCAGGCGCTGCGCTGGGACCTCCTCATCGACGGGATCGAGGCACGCCGGGGCGACGCCATCATCGGCGGGATCGCGATCGATCCCGCGACCCATGCCCGCTTCGACTTCTCGCAGCGCTATCTCACGCGCCCCGCCCGCTTCGTCACCCGCCGTTCGGCCGATGTCGGTACGGCGGTGCCGGAGGAGATGGCGGGCAGGAAGGTCGCCGTCGTCCGCGGGACCGCGCACGAGGCCTATCTGCGCGACTTCTTCCTCGACGCGGACGTGACGCCGTTCGACGACGCTCCGGCAGCGCGCGCGGCGCTCAAGGGCGGGGAGGTCGACGCCCTGTTCGACGACGGGCTGAACCTCAGCCTCTGGCTCAACGGCGCGGCGTCGGAGCGCTGCTGCGTCTTCCGGGGCGGGCCTTATACGGAGAGCCGTTATTTCGGCGAGGGACTGGCCATAGCCGTGGCCCCCGGCGACGACCGGCTCCGCCGGGCCTTCGACTACGCGCTGGGGCGGGTGCAGCAGAACGGCGTCTACGAGGAGATCTACCTGCGCTATTTCCCGGTCAGCTTCTACTGATCGGCCGGGGACCGGTTCCGGGCTCCGGACCGGAAGGGCAGCGCGAGCGACCAGCCCAGGTGCGTCGGCGCCTCGCTCTGGTATTCGGAGAGCCCCACCGTCATCCCGTCGTGGCCCAGGGCGGGCTGGGCGACATAGGTGCCGAACAGCCGGTCCCAGACCGACAGGTTGAAGCCGTAGTTGGAGTCCGTCTCGCCGCGTATGACCGAATGGTGGACCCGGTGCATGTCCGGCGTCACGACCAGAAGCCGCAGCACCCGGTCGAGCCCCAGCGGCAGGCGAAGGTTGGCATGGTTGAACATCGCCATGCCGTTGAGCACCACCTCGAACGCGAACACGGCGATCGCCGGCGCGCCGAGCGCGACGATGACCAGCGCCTTCCAGGCCATCGACAGCAGGATCTCGATCGGATGGAAGCGGATGCCGGTCGTGAAGTCGATGTCGACGTGCTGTGATGGACCCGGTGGAGCCGCCAAAGCAGGGGGATCTTGTGGGTCGCGACGTGCTGCGCCCAGATCGCCAGGTCGAGGACGAGGAACGCGGCGACACCGGCGATCCAGCCCGGGGCGGCGACGGCGTTGAACAGGCCGTAGCCTGCCAACTCCGCCCATAGCGCGATGCCCACGGCGGCCATCGGGAATACGAGGCGCACCGCGACCGCGTCGACGACGACGATGCCCAGATTGGTGAGCCAGCGCCGGCCGCGCAGATGCTTCAGCTCGCGGCGCGGCGCGGCGGCCTCGGCCACCGCCATGGCGAGGAACACGGCGGCGAAGATCGCCACCCGCCACGCGCCTTCGCTCAAGCCTCCGAGCGTATCCACCGATGTCGCCGCTTGTTCGTGGGCCCGTACGTCATATTGTGCCGCCAAACCACAGGACAAGGCGAGGGCAGATGGCCGGATCGACACGACTTATCTGGACGAAGGCCGAGCGGCCCGTCGCCGTGCTGGCGCTCGCCCACGGCGCCGGGGCGCCGATGGACAGCCCGTTCATGGACGGGATCGCGGCCCGCCTCGCGGGGCGCGGCGTGTCGGTGGCCCGCTTCGAGTTCGCGTACATGGCCGCGCGCCGCGACGGCGGCAAGCGCAAGCCGCCGCCGAAGGCCGAGCGGCTGGTGCCGGAGTATGCCGCTGCGGTCGGGGAAATCGCGGGTGAGGGTGGCGCTGTGCCGCTGCTTATAGGCGGCAAGTCGCTTGGCGGTCGCGTCGCGGCCATGGCTTCGGCCGATCCGGGCCTCGATGTGCCGGTGGCCGGCGTCGTTTGTCTCGGCTACCCCTTCCATCCGCCGGCCGATGCCTCGAAGCCGAGGCTCGCGCCGTTGCAGGGGGCGACCGTCCCCGTCATCGTCTGTCAGGGCGACCGCGATCCGTTCGGGAACTCGAAGGAGGTGGACGGCTACGACCTGCCGCCGACGGTGCGGTTCGTCTGGCTCGACGACGGCGATCACGACTTCAAGCCGCGCGGCCGCGCCGAGGCCACCTGGAAGGGCAACCTCGACGCGGCGGCGGATGCGGTGGCGGCCTTCGCGGCCGGCCTCTAGTCCTTCTTCTTGACGCGCGGGGCCAGCGTCGCGAGCTTCTCGTCCTGGTCGACGCCGCCGACCTTGCCGGTCTTCGCTGCCTCGTCGGCGACCTCGGTGAGGAGCCTCAGGCCCATCGGGGCGAGGTCGCGCCGCCACAGGGTCGCGGCGTCGTCGTCCGGGTAGACGTGGCACCAGTCCTGCTTGACCACGGCGCCGGCGTCCATCTCGTCGGTGAGGTGGTAGACGCTGCCGCCGGCGATCGGATCCTTGGCCTCGATCGTCCACTCGACCGCCGCGATGCCGCGCCAGCGGGGCAGCAGCGAGGGGTGGTAGCCGATGGCGGCGATGCGCGCGCGCTTGCATACGTCGGCACCGACGAAGGCGTGCGAGTAGGCCATCATGATCAGGTCGATGTCGTCCGGCACTTCCGCCGGGTCGATCTTGTAGCGGTTGGCGTGGATGGTCAGCGGCGCGCCGAGCTCCTTGGCGACCTCGGCGAGGCGGTCGTCCTCGGCGGGCGCGATGGCGTGGACGTCGTGGCCCGCATCCTTGAGCCGCTTCAGCATTTCCGAGCCGAACCAGCGCGAACCGATAAGCGCGATCTTCATGAGGTTTCCCCGTGTTGGTCGTTATCTCTTGGGTGCTCGCGACACCGGCTGAAGCGCGAGCTTTGATATACGATATACGGCAATGTCCGCAGCCTCACCCCTACAGCCTGACGCCCCCGCGTGCAAGGCGGCGCCGCGGCGCAGCACTGTTGTCGGGGCGCAAGGTAGCGCACCCGGGCGGACGTTTCGATGGCGGCGCAGGCGAGCCTGTCGAGACCGGGGACGAGCGCGGATCCGGACAGGCGAGCCCCAGGAGCGATGGCGCGTTGACGCGCCGCCGCCTCCTGCCTAGTGTCCGCGCCAATTCTCAAGGACGCATGTCATGAGCGAGCAGACCGACCGCGCGGCAGAGGCCGGCGCGACCCTTCGCGAACTGGCGGTTGAAAGCCGCGCCTGGCCCTTCGAGGAGGCCCGGAAGCTTCTCGAACGCCCCGGCAAGCCGGGCGTCGACGAGGTGATGATCTTCGAGACCGGCTATGGCCCGTCCGGCCTGCCGCATATTGGCACCTTCGGCGAGGTGGCGCGCACGACCATGGTGCGCCACGCCTACCGCACCCTGACCGACGACAAGGTGCCGACACGCCTTATCTCGTTTTCCGACGACATGGACGGCCTGCGCAAGGTTCCGGGCAACGTGCCCAACCAGGACATGCTGCGCGAGCATCTCGACAAGCCGCTGACGAAGATCCCCGATCCCTTCGGCAAGTACGAGAGCTTCGGCCACCACAACAACGCGATGCTGCGCTCGTTCCTCGACGCCTTCGGCTTCGAGTACGAGTTCATGAGCGCGTCGGAGTGCTACACGAGCGGGCTGTTCGACAACGCGCTCCTGACCGTGCTCGCCCACTACGACGAGGTGATGGCCATCATGCTGCCGTCGCTGAGGCAGGAGCGCGCCTCGACCTACAGCCCCTTCCTGCCCGTCTGCCCGCGCACGGGCAAGGTGCTGCAGGTGCCGGTGATCGAGCGCGACATCGCCAGCGGCACGATTCTCTACAAGGACCCCGAGACCGGGAAGCTCGTTCAGGTGCCGGTGACCGGCGGGCAGTCGAAGCTGCAATGGAAGGCGGACTGGGCGATGCGCTGGTTCGCGCTCGGCATCGACTACGAGATGGCCGGCAAGGACCTCATCAATTCCGTCAAGCTGTCGACCCGCATCTGCTCCGCGCTTGGGGGCACGCCGCCGGACGGTTTCAACTACGAGCTGTTCCTCGACGAGAAGGGCGAGAAAATCTCGAAGTCGCGCGGCAACGGCCTGACCATCGAGGAGTGGCTGCGCTACGCGAGCCCCGAGAGCCTGTCGCTGTTCATGTACCAGGCGCCGCGCAAGGCCAAGCGCCTCTATTTCAACGTCATCCCGAGGAACGTCGACGACTACCAGTCCTTCCTCGAGGCCTATTCCGGCCAGACGCCGTCCGAACAGCTCGCCAATCCGGTCTGGCACATCCACTCCGGCGAGCCGCCGGCCGCGGACATGCCGGTATCCTTCTCGATGCTGCTCAACCTGGTCTCCGCCTCCAACTCCGAGGACAGGGACGTGCTGTGGGGCTTCATCCGCTCCTATGCGCCCGACGTCACGCCGCAGACCCATCCCCGCCTGGACGAACTGGTCGGCTACGCGGTCTCCTATTTCCACGACTTCGTCGCGCCGACGAGGTCCTATCGTGTCCCGGACGAGACCGAGCGCGCAGCGCTCGCCGATCTCGACGCGCGGCTCGCCGCGCTCGACCCGGGAGCATCTGCCGAGGACATCCAGAACGTCGTCTACGAGATCGGCAAGGCGCACCCGTTCGGCAATCTGCGCGACTGGTTCCGCGGTCTCTACGAGGTGCTGCTCGGACAGAGCCAGGGGCCGCGCTTCGGCTCCTTCGTGGCGATCTACGGGGTCGGGCAGACCCGGGCGCTGATCGAGAAGGCGCTTGCCGGAGAACTCGCCGGGCCGTCGAACGCTGCGGCGAACGGCTGAGCCGGCGCGGCCTGGTTCGAGATCAGTAGAGGGCCGGAACGTCCTGCGGGCCGGCCTGTTCGTTGCCGGGCGGGCGGAACGGCTCGGGCATGGCCACCGGGCCCGCCTTCGGCTGCCACTGCTCCCGGTACATGCCGCGCGCGCCGTCGCGCGCCTCGTCCGCGGCGGCCTGCATGGTGGAGGGATCGGCGGGCCGCGCCCAGCCCTGGCGCACCAGCCACTCGCCGATCTGCGTCCCGGCGACCGTGCAGTGCGCGTCGGTGTCGTCCCGCGTCTCCCGGTCGGCTTCGCATTCCACCGAGCGCTGGCGCACCAATCGCTGGAGGGCTGCCGCGGCCGCGCGTCCGCACGGCCATGACTGGCCGGTGGCGTCCTTGCAGAACTCGTCGATCTCGGGAGCGTCGATCCCGGCGATGCGGATCGCCCGGTCGCGCACGCGCAGCGTGCCGGCGGTTTCGACCAGGACGCGCGCATAGCGCTGGCGGTCGGGTTCGGCGGCGCGCGGCGGCTGCGGCGGACGTTCCTCGAAGGCCCGGACCGCGCCCCTATGGACGCCCGGGGGCGTCACGTTGCGCAATTGCCGGGCAGGCGCTCCGGGCGGCGGCGGAACCGAGGCCGTTGTCATCGGCGGAGGAGGCGGCTCGGTCGGCGGCGCCTGGTCAAGGCCGACCGGCTCCGGCACCTCGGCGATGACGACAGGTTCGGGCGAGGCTTCGGGGAACACGAGCGCGAGCATGAAGGCGCCAGCGACGACGCACACGATCAGCGGAAGTGCGATCAACAGGAAGCGCAACATCGGCTACTCGCGTTTCCGACGACAAATCACCCCCCGAATCGATCCTCTGCCCCCGGGCGGCGCATTGCAACCTTCTTGTTACTGGCTCGCCCAGATGATCCGGGCCATCCAGTCGATGTCGCTCGTCTGCAGGACGCGATCGTCATGCTCTGGATTGAGCGAATGGAGCTCGACGATGCGCGCCGTCTTCCGCGCCAGCACCTTGGCCATCACCTCGCCGTCCTGGGTGCGCACGACGACGCGATCTCCGCGCCGCACGCTCGATTCCGGCGACACGATGATGACGTCGCCGTCGCGGTAGAGCGGCATCATGGAATCGCCCGTCACCTCGAGCGCATAGGCGTGCTCGTCGCGCACGTCGGGGAACGCGACCTCGTCCCAGCCCGATCCGACGGGAAAGCCGCCGTCGTCGAAGAAGCCGCCGGTGCCCGCCTGCGCGAAGCCGATCAGCGGCACCGGACGCAGCCGGTAGATGTCCTCGCTCGGCTCGCGCATCAGCGACATGAACTCGTCGACGCTGGCCCCGGTGGCCTCGAGGATCTTCGAGATGCTCTCGGTATTGGGCCAGCGCAGCCGGCCGTCCGTGGCCGCCCGCTTGGACTTGTTGAAGGTCGTGGGATCGAGCCCGGCGCGCCGTGCGAGGCCCGACGGCGTCAAGCCGTACTTGGCCGCCAGCGCGTCGATCGCGAACCAGATCTGACGATGCGACAGCATGGCCTTGTCTCTTCCGCCCGTTCGGCGGCACCCCGGGGAACGCGTTCGGACTATCTTCCCCAGAGGTAGGAATTAAACCCTTTGCCGCGAATTGTCCAGTGTCGGATGGGTGCGGTCGTGCCACGACGCCCTTGCGACCGCACTCCCGCCCTTGCCGCCCGTCGCCGGCGCCGATAGCTTCCGCGCCGATGACGACCGTCTACAAGATATGCGGCCGCGGGGAATGGGAGCTGGCCGAATCGGCCGGGTCCTATGAGGGCAACGCCGACGACGCCCGCGACGGGTTCATCCACCTGTCCGGGGTCGACCAGGTGGCCGGGACGCTCTCGCGCCATTTCGCCGGTCGCGACAACCTCGTGCTCGTGGCCGTCGACGCTGAAGCGCTCGGCGACGCGCTGCGCTGGGAGCCGTCGCGCGGTGGCGCGTTGTTCCCCCACCTGTACGGCAGTCTGCCGCTGAGCGCCGTCACCGGTGTCGAGGCCCTGCCTCCGCCGCCGCCAGGAGACACCCGATGATACGCGGCCTCACGAGCCTCGCGCAGCCCTTCCTCACGGCGATGGATGCCGAGCGCGCCCACGGTCTCGCCATACTGGCGCTCAAGACCGGCCTCGTGCCGCGCCCGCGCGGGGCCGACGATCCGCGTCTCGCGGTGCGGCTCTGGGACATCGACTTCCCCAATCCGGTCGGCATGGCGCCGGGCTTCGACAAGAACGGGGAGGTTCCGGACGCGCTCGTCTCGGCCGGCTTCGGCTTCGCCGAGATCGGCACGGTCACGCCGCGTCCGCAGGCCGGCAACCCGCGCCCGCGCGTCTTCCGGCTGCCCGCCGACCGCGCCGTCATCAACCGGCTCGGCTTCAACAATGACGGCCATGCCGCCGTTTTGGGCCGTGTGCGCGCGCGACGGGGAACGGGAGTGCTCGGTATCAATGTCGGCGCCAACAAGGACAGTGCCGACCGCGCCGCCGACTATGTCGCCGGCGTGAAGGCCTTCGCGGCTCATGCGAGCTACCTGACGGCCAACATCTCCTCGCCGAACACGCCGGGCCTGCGCGATCTCCAGCATGCCGCCGCGCTCGACGATCTCCTCGCGAGGGTAGTGGAGGCGCGCGACGCGGAGACGGAAGCCGTCGGCCGGCGCGTGCCCGTCTTCCTGAAGATAGCGCCCGATCTCGACGAGGTGGCCCTCGACGACATCGCCGGCGCGGTGACGCGGCGCGGCATCGACGGCGTCATCGTTTCAAACACGACGCTGTCGCGCGACGGTCTCGTCGATCCCAACGCCCGGGAGGACGGCGGCGTCTCCGGCCGCCCGCTGTTCCGCCGCTCGACCGCCGTCCTCGCGCGCATGCACCTGCGCCTGCCCGGCACGCCGCTGATCGGCGTGGGCGGCATCGATTCCGGCGCCGCCGCCTACGACAAGATCCGCGCCGGCGCGCGGCTGGTCCAGCTCTATACCGGGCTCGTCTACGAGGGGCTGGAACTGGTCGACGCCATCAAGCGCGACCTCGCCAATCGCCTCAGGCGGGATGGGCTGGGCCATGTCGGCGAGGCCGTCGGCAAGGACGCCGGGGCGTGGGCCGGGGAGCCGATCTGAGCGGCAGGACGCCGCGGGCCGGAAGCGGCCTCACGCCGCCGACTTCCGCTTTCCCTCCGGCGGGAAGCGCCCGTAGAATGTCTCTCCCTTCTTCGCCATCTCCTTCAGGAGTTTCGTCGGCTTGAAGCGGTCGCCGTGCTTTTTCGCCAGTCGCTCGCAAATCTCCACGAAGCGCTTGGTGCCGAGCCCGTCGATGTAGCTCAGCGTGCCGCCGGTGAAGGGGGCGAAGCCGAAGCCGAGGATCGAGCCGACATCGGCCTCGCGCACGTCCGTCAGCACGCCCTCCTCGAAGCATCGCGCGGTCTCCAGCGCCTGGATGACGAGAAGCCGGAGCTTGATCTCCTGCACGTCGAGCGTGTCGGGGTCGGCGAGTTCGGGCTGCAGCTCGGCGATCCCGGGCCAGAGCGACTTCTTTCCCTTGTCGGGATAATCGTAGAAGCCCTTGCCGTTCTTGCGCCCCAGCCGCCCGCGCCTGATCACCATCTCCTCGATGAGCGCCTCCTGGCGTGGGTCCACGGCCTCCTGCCCGAGGTCCTTCTTCGTCGCCTGGAGGATTTTCCAGGCGAGGTCGACGGCCACCTCGTCGGTGAGCGAGAGCGGGCCCACCGGCATCCCGGCCATGCGGCCCGCGTTCTCGACCATCGCTGCGGGGACGCCCTCGGTGAGCATCAGGTGGCCTTCGCGCAGATAGGAGACGACGACGCGCGAGGTATAGAAGCCGCGCAAGTCGTTGACGACGATGGGCGTCTTTCGGATCGCCCGGCAGTAGTCGAGCGCGGTGGCCAGCGCCTCGTCGCCGGTCTCCTTGCCGACGATGATCTCCACCAGGTTCATCTTGTCGACGGGCGAGAAGAAGTGGATGCCGACGAAGCGCTCCGGCCGCGCCGAGGCGGTCGCGAGTTCGCTGATCGGCAGCGTCGAGGTGTTGGAGCCGAAGACGGCGGACTTGTCCAGATGCGCCTCGGCCCTCTGCGTCACGTCGGCCTTGAGCGCCTTGTCCTCGAAGACGGCCTCGATGACGAGGTCGCAGCCCTTCAGCTTCGCGTAATCGTCGCTCGCGGTAATGCGGCCGAGGAGCGTGTCCTTGTCCTGGGGGCTGGCGCGGCCACGCGAGAACGTCCTTCGAGACGAGGCGGTCCGAATACGCCTTGCCCTTCTCGGCCGTCTCCACATCGCGGTCGATGAGGACGACCTCGATCCCGGCCTTGGCCGAGACGTAGGCGATGCCGGCTCCCATGAAGCCGGCGCCGAGGATGCCGAGCTTGCGGATTTTCGCCGGCTTGACGCTCGCCGGGCGCCGCGCGCCCTTGTTGAGTTCCTGCATCGAGACGAACAGCGAGCGGATCATGGCCTCCGCCTCGCGCGTCTGCATGACGTGGGCGAACTTGCGCGACTCGATGCGAAGCGCGGTGTCCATCGGCACCTGCAATCCCTCGAACACGCTTTCGAGGATGCCGCGCGCGCCGGGATAGTTGTCGAAGGTCTCGCGCCGGTAGATGGCGTTGGCGGCAGTGAAGACCTGCATGCCGCCCGGCGACCACACCTTGCCGCCCGGCAGGCGGAAGTCCTCGCGGTCCCATGGCTGCACCGGCTGGCCGCCGTCGCGGATCCACTTCCTGGCCGCGGCGACCAGCTTCTTAGGCGGCACCACCTCGTCGATCAGCTTCATCGACAGGGCGTCGCCGACCTTCACGGTCGTGCCCTTGAGCAGCATCTGCAGCGCGTCGCCCGGCGGCATTAGGCGCGCCACGCGCTGGGTCCCGCCCGCACCGGGGAAGAGCCCGACCTTGACCTCCGGCAGGCCCAGCCTGGTCTTCGGATTGTCGGCGGCGACCCTGTGGTGGCAGGACAGCGCCAGTTCGAACGCGCCGCCCACGGCGGTGCCGTTGAGCGCGGCGACGAACGGCTTGCCGCAGGTCTCCAGCCGCCGGTAGATCAGCGACATCCGCCGGCTCTCGTCGAACAGCCGCTGGGCGGCCTTGAGCGGGTTCTTCGCCTTCAGCCTGTGGTACTCGCCGAGCAGCGACTGCAGCATCGTGAGGTCCGCGCCGCCGGAGAAGGTGTCCTTGCCGGACGTGATGACGACGCCTCGGATCGCGGGATCGTTAGCGACGTCCTCGACCATCTTCTCCAGGTCGTCGAGGACGGTCATGTCGAACACGTTCATCGACTTTCCCGCCATGTCCCAGGTCGCGAGCGCGATCCCGTCGGCATCGGTCTCGAGGGTGAAGTGCGTGTAGGTCATCGGGGCTCTCCCGCTCATTCGTAGAAGTCGCTGGATTGGCGCGTGTAACGAAGGCCCGTCTCGTCCTTCACGTAGACGAGGTCGACGTCGGAATACTCGGCGCGCTCGGTGGCCGCCCGCGTCCCGATCTCCAGCAGCATCGCGTCGCGGCCCGTGCGGTTGACGAGATGATGGCCGTTGGCGACGCCGGCCTTGAAGGTGGCCGCGTCCCCGGCGCACAGCACCGTCTCCCCCTCGTCCTCGATCAGCACGAGCTCGCCGTCGAGGATGAAGACGAGCTCGTCCTCGTTATGGTGCCAGTGGCGCAGCGCCGACGCCGCTCCGGGGCGCAATGTCGTCAGGTTGACGCCGAACTGCGTCAGCCCGCCCGCGTCTCCCAGCCTGCGGCGCTCCCGGCCCTTCACGACATGGTGGTAGACGGTCGGATAGCCGGTGCCTGTGTGGACCTCGAGGGCGTCGATATCGATCTTCGGCATGTCAGGCGGGTCTCCGTGGCGGTAACAGCCCCGTAACGTCTGTTTGCGCAGAATTGTGCGGGGACGTGCGAGCTGGGAATATCGGGATGCAGGATCGGATTGCGTGCGCCGGCTGCCGGGACGGCAAGCCGCTCGACTTCGAATTCACCATGGCCTTCCAGCCGATCGTCGATATGCGCGACGGCTCGGTCTGGGCCTACGAGGCGCTGGTAAGGGGACCGTCGGGAGAACCGGCAGGATACATCCTCGACAAGGTCGACGACACCAACCGCTACAAGTTCGACCAGGCCGCGCGCGTGCGCGCCATCGAACTGGCCGGCGAGCTGTTCCCCGACGGCGATACGCGCCTGTCGATCAACTTCATGCCGAACGCGGTCTACGAACCGGCCGCCTGCATCCGCGCCTCGCTGGCCGCGGCCCGCCGCGTCGGCTTCGCGCGAGACCGCATCATGTTCGAGTTCACCGAAGGCGAGCGCATCGACGACGTCGGCCACCTGAAGGGCATCGTCGAGGAATACCGGCGCCAGGGCTTTCTCACCGCCATCGACGATTTTGGTGCCGGTTATGCGGGCCTCGGGCTTCTGGCGGAGTTCCAGCCGGACATCATCAAGATCGACATGGGCCTGATCCGGGGCATCGCCACCGACCGCGCCCGGCAGGCGATCGTCGCCGGACTGATGGGAACGGCGCGCGCCCTCGAATTGACCGTGATCGCCGAGGGCGTCGAGACCGACGAGGAACTGTCTGTGCTGCGCGGCGCCGGGATCAACCTGTTCCAGGGCTATCTGTTCGCGCGGCCCGAGATAGAGCGACTGCCCGCGATCCCATGGCTGGAACGGACGGCGCTGCGCGACCTGGCGGCGGGGTAGGGGGAGCGGCACGTCCCGCCTCACACCCGCTCGACGATGGTCGCCGTGCCCATACCGGCGCCGATGCACAGCGTGACGAGCGCGGTTGCCTTGCCCGTGCGCTCGAGTTCGTCCAGCGCCGTGCCGAGGATCATCGCGCCGGTGGCCCCCAGCGGGTGCCCCATGGCGATGGCGCCCCCGTTGACGTTGACCTTCGACCCGTCGAGCCCGAAATGCTGCATGAACCGCAGCACGACCGAGGCGAACGCCTCGTTGATCTCGATGAGGTCGATGTCGGACAGCGACATCTTCGCCTTCTTCAGGACCTTCTCGGTGACCGCCAGCGGACCGGTCAGCATGATGCCGGGCTCCGAGCCGATGTTCGCGTAGGCCCTGATGCGCGCACGCGGCTTCAGGCCGGCCTTCTTCGCCGCGGCCTTCGAGCCGAGAAGCACGGCGGCGGCGCCGTCCACGATGCCCGACGAATTGCCGGGGTGTGGACGTGGCTGACGCTCTCGATCTCGGGATAGCGCTGGATCGCCACCGCGTCGAAGCCGGCCATGTCTCCAAGCGTCGCGAAGGAGGGCTTGAGCGCGCCGAGCGACTGCATGGTGGAGTCCGGCCGCATGTGTTCGTCATGGTCGAGGATCGTCAGCCCGTTGACGTTGGTGACGGGCACGACGGAGTTCTTGAAGAAGCCCTTCTTCCAGGCCTTCGCAGCGCGCTTCTGGCTCTCCACCGCATAGGCGTCCACATCGTCGCGCGTGAAGCCGTACTTGGTGGCGATCAGGTCGGCGGAGATGCCCTGCGGCATGAAATACGCCTTCACCGCCAGGCTCGGGTCCATCGGCCATGCCCCGCCCGAGGCGCCGATCCCGACGCGGCTCATGGATTCCACGCCGCCGCCGATCGTCATCTCGTGCTGTCCGGCCATGATTTCGCCGGCGGCGAAGTTCACCGCGTCGAGGCCTGAGGCGCAGAAGCGGTTGATCTGGACACCCGCCACGGTCTCCGCGTAGTCGGCCGCAATCACGGCCGCGCGCGCGATGTCGCCGCCGGCCTCGCCCACCGGATCGACGCAGCCGAGCACCACGTCGTCGACCAGCGCGGTATCGAGCCCGTTGCGGTCTCGGATCGCGGCGAGCGACTGGCGCGCGAGTTCAAGCGCGGTGACCTCGTGCAGCGATCCGTCCGCCTTGCCGCGCCCGCGCGGGGTCCTCACGGCGTCGTAGATGAAGCAGTCGGGCATGTGACCTCCTGTTGCCGCCCCGGTCTCTAGAGGGAGCGGGCGATCAGCATCTTCATGATCTCGTTGGTGCCGGCGTAGATGCGCTGGACGCGGGCGTCCTGGTACATGCGCGAGATCGGATATTCCGCCATGTAGCCGTAGCCGCCGAAGAGCTGCAGACAGCGGTCGACGATCTCGCATTGCAGGTCCGACAGCCGGTACTTGGCCATCGAGGCCGTCACCGTGTCGAGATCGCCCGCGATCAGCCGGCCGATGCAATGATCGACGAAAACGCGCGACATCGTCGCCTCGGTCTTCATCTCGGCCAGCTCGAACTGCGTGTTCTGGAACTCGATCACAGCCTTGCCGAACGCCTTGCGGTCCTTGACGTAGGCGATCGTCTCGCCGAGCGCCCGCTCGATCATCGCTTGCGCCTGGACGGCGACGAGGAGCCGCTCCTGCGGCAGTTCTGTCATGAGCTGGGCGAAGCCCCGGCCCTCCTCGGTACCCAGAAGCGCGTCGGCGGGCACGCGCATGTCGTCGAAGAACAGCTCCGAGGTGTCCTGCGCCTTGAGCCCCAGCTTCCTGAGGTTGCGACCGCGCCGGAATCCCTTCGTTCCGTCGGTCTCGACGACGAAGAGCGATACGCCCCTGGCGCCCTCGGCCGGGTCGGTCTTCGCCGCGACGATGATCAGGTTGGCGTGCTGGCCGTTGGTGATGAAGGTCTTGCGCCGCTGATGCGGTAGCCGTTGCCGTCCTTTGCAGCCGACGTCTGCACCCTGCAGGTCCGACCCCGCGCCGGGCTCCGTCATGGCGATGGCGCCGATCAGTTCCGCGCTCGCGAGCTTCGGCAGCCAGCGGCGCTTCTGGTCCTCGCTGCCATAGTGGAGGATGTACGGCGCGACGATCGCGTTGTGGAGCGCGATCCCGAAGGAATCGAGCCCGGCAAGGCCGAGCTGCTCGGTGATGACCGCCTCGTGCGCGAAACTGCCGCCGGCCCCGCCGTATTCTTCCGGCATCGAGGCGCAAAGAAGCCCCTGCGCGCCGGCCCTCTCCCAGGCGCCGCGCGGCACAATCCCGTCGTCGAGCCAGGCCTCGTAATGCGGCACCATCTCGGCGTCGAAGAACCGCCGCGACTGTTCCTCGAGCATCACGACGTCCTCGGTCTTCCAGTCGGGGCGGGGGACGGAGAGCGGCATGCTCAAAACGCCTCCGCCGGCAGCGCCATCAGCGCCTCGGCCCCGGCGGTGACACGGGCGAGATGCGCCGCCGTTTCCGGCATCAGCCGTTCCATGAAATGCCGCCCCGTCGCCAGCTTGGCTTCGAGGAAAGCCGCATCCGCGGTCCCGTCCGCGAGCTTCGTCTGAGCCGCGTACGCCATCCGCGCCCACATGTATCCAAGCGCGACGAGGCCGAAGAGGTGCATATAGTCGGTCGCGGCCGCCCCGGCGTCGTCGGGCTTTTTCGTGCCGTGTCCGGCGAGCCACATCGTCGCCTGCTGCAGCTGGTCGAGCCCCTCCTTCAGCGGTCCGGCGAAGGGCGTCATCGCGACCTCGCCGCCATGGGCCTTCAGGAACCCGCCGACCTCCGAGAAGAACGCCGTCACCGCCCGCCCGCCATTCGCGGGCAGCTTGCGGCCGACGAGATCGAGCGCCTGGATGCCGTTCGCCCCCTCGTAGATCATGGCGATGCGCGCATCGCGCACGAACTGCTCCATACCCCATTCGGCGATGTAGCCGTGCCCGCCGAAGACCTGTTGCGCGGCGACCGTGTTGGCGAATCCGCGGTCGGTGAGGACGCCCTTGATGCACCGGCGTCATCAGCCCCATCCGGTCGTCCGCCGCACGCCGCTCCGCCTCGTCCGCCGCACCATGGGCGATGTCGCCCCTGAGCGCGGTCCACAGGACCAGCGCGCGGGCCGCGTCGTTGAAGGCGCGGATGTTCATCAGCGTGCGCCGGATGTCTGGATGCACGATGATCGGGTCGGCCGGCCTGTCGGGTGCCTTCGGCCCGGTGAGCGCGCGCCCCTGCCGGCGGTCGCGGGCGTAGGCCGCCGCGTTCTGGTAGGCGACCTCGGAAAGGCGAGCCCCTGGATGCCGACGCCGAGCCGCGCTTCGTTCATCATCGTGAACATGGCGCGCAGGCCCTTGTCGCGCCTCGCCGACGAGCCAGCCGGTCGCGCCGTCGTAGTTCATGACGCAGGTGGCGTTGCCGTGGATGCCCATCTTCTCCTCGATGGCGCCGCAGGCGACGCCGTTGCGCCCCGGCAGCCGTCGCGGCGGGCATGAACTTCGGCACGACGAAGAGCGATATGCCCTTGGTCCCCTCCGGCGCGCCGTCGATCCGGGCCAGCACGAGATGGACGATGTTCTCCGTCGAGATCGTGCTCGCCCGCGGAGATGAAGATCTTGGTGCCGGTGATGGCGTAGCTGCCGTCGGGGTTGGGCGCGGCCCGGGTGCGGAGCAGCCCGAGGTCGGTGCCGCACTGCGGCTCGGTCAGGTTCATGGTGCCGGCCCACTCGCCCGACACCAGCTTCGGCAGGTAGGTCTGCTTCTGCTCTCGCTGCCGTGGAGGATGAGGGCGGCGATCGCCCCTTGCGTCAGCCCGGGATACATCGCCGAAGGCCATGTTGGCGCAGGTGCCGAACTCGTTCATCGCCGCGGCGAGACCCTAGGGCAGTCCCTGGCCGCCATGTTCGGGATCGGACCGCAAGGCCAATCCAGCCGCCGGCGGCATAGTCGCGGTAGGCATCGGCAAATCCGGCCGGCGTCGTCACGCTGCCGTCGTCGTTGCGGCGGCAGCCCTGACGTCGCCGACGCGGTTCAGCGGCTGTAGCACCTCCTCGCGGAGCTTCGCTCCTTCCTCCAGCACGGCACGACTACGTCCGGCGTCGCCTCGGCGTATCCGGCGACGTTGCCCAGGCGTCCGATGCCGATGACGTTGTCGAGCACGAAGAGCGTGTCCGTCACGGGGGCGGTATAGCGGGGCATCGCTTCAGTCCTCTTCGCTCTCGCCCGCCGGGCCCCGTTCGCGCTCGGTCAGCATGCCGGCGACCACCTGCCGCGTGCGGCGCAATTCGCCGAGCGCCTGCTCGATCTCGGCGCGCTGGCCGTCGAGCCGCGCGATCTGCTCGTCGAAACGCTGCAGCGCGACGCGAAGCTGCGTGACCTGCCCGTCCTTGAGGTCGTAGAGCTCCAGCATCTCGCTTATTTCGGAGAGCGGGAAGCCGACGCGCTTGCCCATCAGAATGAGCTTCAGCCGCGCTCGGTCCCGTCGGGTGTAGAGCCGTTGCTGGCCCTGGCGCCTGGGATTGAGGAGGCCGCGGTCCTCGTAGAAGCGTAGCGCGCGCAAGGTGATGTCGAACTCGCGCGCGAGTTCGCCGATAGTGAACAAGGTCCGGCGTCCGTCGCCGGCGTCTCCGGCCGATTGCGGGCCTTCTCTCAGGCCGACCGCATCCTCACCTGACATGGGCGTCCTCCCTGGACTCCTTCAGAACTTAGATACATTCCCTTTACGTTAAGGTCAATTCGATTTTGCGAGTTCGATACACGCGATGTTCACTGACGCTGGGGAAATTCCGCATCCGGCCGGCCATATCTTAACGCCCTGTTTACCCTGATCCGAGAAACATCCGACACGGGGACCCCGATATCCGGGCAGGCCGCGCCACATGGACCGGCGCTCCGATGCCCCCGTGTCTCGAGTTCCGAACTCGGATTCTAAGGACCGGATCGTAGGAAACATGGCTCTCACCGGATCCCAGGAAAACCCTGACGACACCGACGTGATCGCGGAGGCCCGCCGCGCTGCGCGACGCGCCGGCATGACGCTCGGCGAGTGGCTGGACGCAATGGTCGACGCGAGGTCGGGCGGCCCCGCGCCTTCTGCTCCGCCGCCGGCGCCGCGATCCACGCCGGCCGAATCGATCGCCGCCATCAACGCCCGCCTCGATTCGCTTGAGCGGCGCGGAAGCCTGCGAACCCGAGGCGCAGCGGAGCCGCGCCGCGCCGTCGTCGAGAGCCAGGTATCCCGCGATCTCGTCCGCAAGCTGGAAGAGCGGCTCGAAGCCCTGTCGCGCCGCATGGAGCACGGCGAGCCCGAGCCTCAGGCACCGATGCCGCCGATGCCACCGTCGCCGGTTGTCGACGAATACGACGACCGTACCGACATGGCGCGCGACCTGGTTCGCCGAACTCGAGGAGCGGCTGGAGACGATGTCGCGCCGCATGGATGACGCGCCCGAGATCGCCGAGACGCCTGCCGGCGAATTGGCGAAGGAAGACATCGCCCCCGAGGCGCCACGTCAGCCGGCATTCGCCTATGCCTCCGATCCGATCAGCGAACTGCGCGACGCCATCAACGAGATGTCTGCGCGCCAGCGGGCGCTGGAGGGTCATCTCGACCAGACGGTCGCCGGCTACACCGACCGCATGGATCACCGGCTCGACGCCGTCGCCGAACGCCTGGAGCGGCGTATCGAGCAGTCCGCGCCCGCCGATGCCCTGCGGGCGCTCGAAACCGAGGTCCAGGCCGTCGTGGCGCGCCTCGAGGCCGGCCGTGGCGCCGCGGCCGGCGAGCTGAGCGGGGAACTGGTCGAACTGGTGAAGCGGCTCGACGACCTGCCGGGGCGCATCGCCGAGGACATAGCGCCGCGAATTCGAGGACACGGTGCGCCGTCTCGACACCGCGACGAGGTCGGAGATCGAGGCGATCCGTGGCGAGATGCGCGAGATCGGCCAGGAGATCGACCGCGTCACGCGCGGCGAGTTCGAGTTCCTCCGCACCGAGATTCTCGCGGCTCGGCGAACAGCTCGGCGCCGCCACCTTCGCCCCCGACGGCCCGCTGTCGGTCTCGCTGGAAGCGCAGGACCGCGAGGAACTGGCGGCGATCCGTCAGGATATCCGCGAGCTGACCCGCCAGATCGACGGCTCGCACCGCGACGAGTTCGCGCTGCTGCGCGACGAGCTTCGCGTGATCGGCGAGCGTCTGGAAACGGTTCCTCCGGAGCGGCTGGAGGATCTCGACCGCCAGCTCGCCGGACTGATCGACCGCCTAGACGCCGACGGTCGGGGCAGCCTGCACGAGGTCAACCGCGAGATCAGCCGCCTCGCCGAGGCCGTCGATTTGTCCTCCGAGCGAATCTCTTCGATGGCCGGCCTGCACGCGACCATCAGCGAGTTGTTCCGTCGCATGGAGGAGGAGCGTGCCCCGGCCGAGGTTGTCGCCGCTCTGAAGGACGACGTCGCGAGTTTGTCGACGAATGTCGACGCAGCCGACCAGCGCAACCAGGAAACGCTGACAGCTCTCAACGAGACGCTTCACAAGATCGTCGACCGGCTGGCCGATCTCGAGGACGAGGTCGACGAGGTCGCCGATCACGCCCGTTCCCGCCACGAAGAGCCGCCGGCCGGTATGGTTGTCGAAAGGGACATCGATTTCGCGCCGGACGCCCTGGAACCCGAGATCGAGCCGGACGCCGACGAGGAGATCGTCCAGCGGGCGCTCGCGGACGAAACGGAGGACGATGCCGGTCCTGCCGAAGACCGTCCCGCGGGAGATCTCGACGCCGACGATCTCGTCCAGCGCATCGAGGCCGTCGCCCGCTCATTCGAGGACGAGGCGGAAAAACAGGAAGAGGACACCACGCCGCTGGCGCCCGGAAGCGGGCGGCCCCAGGCGGCCATGGCGTCTGACCGCGTCGAGCCGCGCATCGCCGGCCACGACCAGCAGAGCTTCATCGCCGCCGCCCGCCGCGCCGCACAGGCCGCGGCCGCCGAACAGGTGACCGGCCGCAAGTCCGTCGCCTCCGCGGCGTCGAGATCGGGCATCGGGGCGTTCCTGGCGAAGTACGGGCGGACCGTCGCGCTCGCCTTCGCGATCCTGCTGATCGTCGCCGGAGGCATCCGCGTCGCCACCATCATGCTGGCCCCTTCGGCTCCGGCACCGGCGACCGAGGCGCCCGGACCGCAGTCGTCGCTCGAGGCCGAGGACGAGGCCATCGTCGACGATCCCGTCGTCACCGGCTCGATCGAAGGCCCGCGCCAGGTCGCGATGGCCCGTCCGGTAACGATAGAACCGCCCACCGGCTCCATCGCCGCGCCGGTCGCCGCGACCCCGGAAGCGTCAACGTCGTCCGGCGTCACGCCAGCGGTGCCGTCCCGGACGCTTCCCGACGCAATCGGCTCGGAGGCGTTGCGCGAGGCCGCGCTGGCCGGAGATCCGGGCGCCCAGTTCGAAATTGCGTCCCGCTACACCGACGGTCGCGGCATCGCGCAGGACTATGCCAAGGCCGCCCAGTGGTACCGCCTCGCCGCGGCGCAGGGCCTCGCCCCGGCGCAATACCGTCTCGGCAGCCTCTACGAGAAGGGTCACGGCGTGACCCGGGACCTCTCCCTGGCGCGCACCTGGTACCAGCGTGCTGCCGAGCAGGGCAACCGGACCGCAATGCACAATCTCGCCGTCCTCCACGCCGAGGGCGTCGACGGAAAGCCGGACTACGGCCAGGCCGCCCTGTGGTTCCGCCAGGCCGCCGAATACGGTCTGCGGGATTCGCAGTACAACCTCGCGATCCTTCACGCGCGCGGCCTCGGCACCGAGCAGAACTACTCTGAGTCCTACCGCTGGTTCTCGATCGCCGCCGACCAGGGCGACGGCGAGGCGCTGGCAAAGCGCGACGAACTCGCCGCCCGGCTCGACGAACAGTCGATCGCGGCAGCAAGACTGGCGATACAGAGCTGGCAGCCCAAGGAGCCGGTGACCGACGCCAACACCGTCGCGGAGCCGCAGGGCGGCTGGGACGATCAGGGTCCTGTCGCCCAGGCTCAGCCGCAGTCGCAGCCGCTTTTCGAGGGCACCGAGATGATCCGGGAGGTGCAGTCCATCCTGACCCGTCTCGGATTTGCGCCCGGCCCCGTCGACGGCCAGATCGGTTCGCGCACGCGCGACGCCGTCACCGCCTTCCAGCGCGAGCTCGGCATCCCGGAGACGGGCGAGATCACGCCCGACCTGATGGAAGAGCTCAGCCGTTTCTCGGGCTGACAGTCGCACCGCCGCGCCTTTTTAACTTTTGGTTTTGGCGGTTGTGGTCCAATCGCGTTAGGTTCACCGAACGCTGCGGTCCGGGGCAACGGGCACCGCACGAACTTCCCTTTCCGGGCTTGAAATGCAGATCTACCTGCCCATTGCCGAAATGGCCGTGGATGTCTTTCTCATCTTCGGCATGGGGGGCGCCGTCGGGTTCCTGTCCGGCCTGTTCGGCGTCGGCGGCGGCTTCCTGCTGACGCCGCTGCTGATCTTCTCCGGCATTCCGCCGGTCGTCTCGGTGGCCACCCGGTGGCGCAGCCAGATCGTCGCCCCTCGTCCTCGGGCGCGCTCGTCCTACTGGCGGCGCAGCATGATCGACGTGAAGCTCGGCGATCGTGCTCAGCCTCGCGGCATCGTCGGCACGATCATCGGCGTCGACCTGTTCCGCCTGCTGCAGACCGTCGGCCAGCTCGATCTCATCGTCTCGCTCGCCTACGTCACGTTCCTCGGCTCCATCGGCGGGCTGATGCTGATCGAGAGCGTCCGCGCGCATCGCTGAACGCCGCGGAAGGCCGGCGCCGCTCCGACGCCCCGGCCAGCACAACTGGATCCACGGGCTGCCCTTCAAGATGCGCTTCAAGCGCTCGAAGCTCTACGTCAGCGTCATCCCGATCGTGGTTCTCGGCGCCTGCATCGGCTTCCTCGGCGCCTGCTCGGCATCGGCGGCGGCTTCATCATGGTGCCGGCGCTGATCTACCTCCTGCGCGTGCCGACCAACGTCGTCATCGGCACGTCGCTGGTCCAGATCGTCGCCGTCATGGCGGTCGCGACGGTCCTGCACGCCGCGACCAACCACTCGGTCGATATCGTGCTCGCCATGCTCCTCATGGTCGGCGGCGTCATCGGCGCGCAGTTCGGCGCGCGCGTCGGCCAGAACCTGCGCGGCGACCAGCTCCGCGCCCTTCTGGCGCTGCTCGTCCTCGCCGTCGGCATCCGCCTTCTGCTTCGGTCTGGTCGCGACGCCCGACGAGCTGTTCTCGGTCACCTCCGCTCTGGGCGCTGAGATGAGATGCGCGGTCTGGTAATCGCCGTCCTCGCGCTCGCCGCTCTCCTGCCGGCCAGGCGGCACGCGCCGAGGGTGTCGTCGTCGCGCTGTCCGATACGCGAGGTGAAGATCGACTCCAATTTCACCGGCACGGCGCTGACCCTCTTCGGCGTCATCGAGCGCGACGCCAGGACCGTCGGCGCGCCGCCTCGGCTACGATGTCGTCGTCGCCGTCCACGGCCCGCACGAGGACGTGGTGACGCCGCAAGGGAGCGCATCGCTCGGCATCTGGGTGAACACGCAGTCGTCGAGCTTTCCTCGTGCGCCGTCCTACTTCGCGGTGATGTCGACCCGTCCCGTCGACGAGGTAACGCCGCCCGCCGTCCGCCGCCGCCACCAGCATCGGCTCGACGCCATACGCCTCAATCCGCAGGGTGCGGCAGTCGAGCGGCACGCAGGACGAGGAGTTCCGCGAGGCGTTCATGCGCCTGCAAGATGGCCCGGGCCTCTATATCGACATGCCGGACGCGGTCGAATTCATGCGCGCCGACCATCTGTTCCGCACGCGCATCCGGGTTCCCGCCAACATCCGCGTCGGCGGCTACACCGCTCAGCGTCTTCGTCTTCGCAGATGGCGCTCTGGTCGCCAACGACCGGCAGGGCTTCTGCGTCGCCAAGATCGGCATTCGAAGCAGCATGTAACCAGGCTCGCCCGCGACACCCGTTCTTCTACGGCCTCTGCGCGCGTGCGATCGCCCTGTTCGCCGGCTGGTTCGCCGGCGTCATCTTCCGCCGCGATTAGCCGGCGACTGAGCCTCCGGGCCGCGAAGCGGTAGACCGCGCGCGCCGCCGATCATCCAGGCATCGAAGGCGCGCCGGCCCGAACAGGCCCGCAAAGGCCCGGTCGAGCAGTTGAGCCCGCCGGTAAAGCCCCGAAGGCCGGCAGGACCAGCCCGCTGCCCGTCCGCAGCGAAACAGCGCCGGCGCAGGTTCCGCCCGCTCCGTGGACCCGCGCGGCGGGGTGGAGATGCCCGGCGATCTCGCCCTCGGCCGCGCCATACGCCGGCTCGTGCCGGAACAGCAGCGGCCCCAGCGACAGTTCCTCGTACCACCGCCGGCGAGGCCCGCGGGCGGCTTGGGATCGTGGTTGCCGGCGATCCAGATCCAGTCGCGCCCGCGCTGCAGGCCGCGCAGGTGGGCGCGGTCGCGCGGCGCGATGCGTCCGCGCCGCACCGCCGTCATGGAAGCTGTCGCCGAGCGCGATGACGCGCTGCCGGTCGCAGCCGCGCCAGAGCCGCGCCAGCCGCGCGAGCGTCGCCGCCGTATCGTAGGGCGGCAGCATCTGCCCGCGCCGCGGCGAAGGACGAGCCCTTCTCGAGATGCAGGTCGGCGACGATCAGCATGCGCTCGCGCCGGCCACCACAGCACGCCGGAGGCGTCGGGATCACGTCTCGCACAGGGAAGTCCACCCTCCCTTGGAGCGCAGTCAGCCGCAGCGGCCGGGGTGCTGACGCCGCAACTCCGAGCTGCCGCGTCGTCCCACCGCGCACCTGAGGCGTCGACCCTCCCCTCGGCGAGGTTGCGTTGCCGACTGCTCCGTCCTCGCGCTCCCCCATAGCCTCCCGATCAGCGTCTTCCGCCGCTTCCGCCAGCATGTCCTCGTCGCGCCTCGCCGCCGACCGGCTCCTTGCCGATCTCCAGCATCACCGGCACCGCCAGCGGCGAGATGCGGTCGAGCGCTTGATGCACGATTCGGCCCTTGATGCGCGCCAGCATATCGCCGAGCCGCGCGATATCGAGGAGGCCGGTCGCCGCGTCCGCCCGGGTCGCCTGCAGCAGGATATGGTCGGGCTCGTGGCTGCGGAGCACGTCGTAGATGAGGTCGGACGAGACGGTGACCTGCCGGCCGGTCTTCTCCTTGCCCGGATGCCGCCGCTCGATCAGGCCGGCGATCATCGCGCAGTTGCGGAAGGTGCGCTTCATCAGGCTAGCTTCCGCGAGCCAGGCCTCGAGATCGTCGCCCAGCATGTCCTCGTCGAAGAGCTCGGCGAGCGACGGCCTCCCGGCGGCGACCATGGCGCGACAGGTCGCCCAGCCCCCAGACCGCGAGCGCATAGTCGGTGGCGACGAAGCCCAGCGGCCGCAGCCGCGCCGCTCCAGCCGCCGGGTCAGCAGCATGCCGAGCGTCTGGTGCGCGAGCCGGCCCTCGAAGGGATAGCAGACCATGTAGATGCTGCTCGCCGCGCGGAAAGGTCTCGACCAGAAGCTGGTCGCGGCCTGCGGGATCACCGAGCGTTTCGCTGCTGGATCTGCAGCCAGTCGCACACCTGCGTCCGGCAGCGCCTTCCACTGCTGCTCGGTCGGCGAGCATCCTGCGCACCCGGTCGGCGAGATAGGTCGACAGCGGGAACTTGCCGCCCACATAGGACGGGATCTTCGGCGGTCGTCCGACGGCCGCGCGCGCGACATAGGCCTCGTTCTCGCGCAATGCCCTCGAAGCGCAGGATCTCGCCGGCGAAGAGAAGGTGTCGCCCTGGCGTCAGCTGCTCGATGAAATATTCCTCGATCTCGCCCAGCACCGTCCGCCGCGCCCGGCGAGCGCCTGTGCGGCCGCGGCCGCGACGAGCCGCACCTTGAGCATCGGCGCCTCGACGATGGTGCCGACATTGAGCCGGTACTGCTGCGCGACCCGCGGATGGGTCACGCCGCCAAAGCCCGTCCGGCGTCCTCGCGGATCTTGGCGAAGCGCTCGTAGGCCCGCAGCGCGTAGCCGCCGGTCGCGACGAAATCGACGCACGCGTCGAACGTCTCGCGCGGTCAGATCGCGGTAGGAGTCGGCCGCGGTCACCTCGCGCATAGAGCTGCGTCGGCATCGAACGGCGCGGCGCAGGCCATGCCCAGAATGTGCTGCGCCAGCACGTCGAGCGCGCCGGGCCGCAAGCGGCGGCGTGTCCTGCGCGCCCGCGCTATCGCATCGAGCGCCGCCCGGCATTCCAGCACCTCGAAGCGGTTGGCCGGCACGAGGATCGCCTTCGACGGCTCGTCGAGGCGGTGGTTGGCGCGGCCGATGCGCTGCGGCGAGCCGGCTCGCGCCCTTCGGCGCGCCGACATTGAACGACGAGATCGACGTCGCCCCAGTCGATGCCGAGATCGAGCGTCGAGGTGCAGACCACGGCGCGCAGCCTCCCGCCGCCATCGCCGCCTCGACCTTGCGCCGCTGCTCCGACGTCGAGCGAGCCGTGATGGAGCGCGATCGGCAGCGCGTCCTCGTTGATCCGCCAGAGCTCCTGGAACAGCATCTCCGCCTGGCTGCGCGTGTTGACGAAGAGCAGCGTCGTCTTGTGCGCCGTGATCGCGTCGTAGAGGTCGGCGAGCGCGTAGCGCGCCGAATGCCCCGCCCAGGGCACCGCGCTCGTCCGCGCGTCGAGGATCGTAGATCTGCGGCTTCGCGCCGCCCTTGCCGACGACCGATCACGAGATCGGCGCGTCGTCTCTGGCGCCTGCGCACGAGCCAGCGCGCGAAGATCGTCCGGCTCGCGCGACCGTCGCCGACAGCCCGATCGCCTGCAGCTCCGGCGCGAAGCGTCCGGAGCCGGGCGAGGCCGAGCGACAGGAGGTCGCCGCGCTTGGAGGTGACCAGCGAATGCAGCTCGTCGAGCATCACCGTCGTCGAGCGCCGAAGAACATGGCCGGCGCATCGGCGACGGCGAGCAGCAGCGCCAGCTGCTCGGGCGTCGTCAGCAGGATGTCGGGCGGATCGGCGCGCTGGCGCTGGCGCTTGCGAGGCCGGCGTGTCGCCGGTCCGCGTCTCGAGCCGGATCGGCAGCCCCATCTCGGCGACCGGCGCTTCGAGATTGCGCGCGACGTCGACCGCCAGCGCCTTGAGCGGCGAGATATAGAGCGTATGCAGCCCGCGCCGCCGAAGACGCGCCTGTCCCCGCGCGGCGACCCCACCCCCGTCCCCTCCCCACGAGGGGGAGGGGGGCGCAACCGCCTCGGCCCGGCTCTCCCTCCCCCCTCGTGGGGGAGGGTCGGGGAGGGGGCCGCCCGCAGGGCGGACTTTTCCCGCAGCCTCGGCAAGCTCGATCAGGCTCGGCAGGAACCCCGCCAGCGTCTTGCCCGCTCCGGTCGGCGCGATCAGCAGGACCGACCGCCCCTCTCGTGCCTTGGCGATCAGCTCCATCTGGTGTGGCCGGGGCGCCCATCCGCGCGCGGCGAACCACCCGGCGAACGGCTGGGGCAACAGGTCGGTATCATGCGTCCGGGCGAGGTTCACGAGCCAACAGGTAGCGCCGTGACAAGCCAAGCGCCAGTTCTGACCCGCAGCCGCTCGATGCGCACCCACCTCCCCCTGGAGGGGGGAGGTCGGCGGGCGCTGCCCGCGGGGAGGGGGTGACAGCCTCTCGGGACAGCCGGCGCTCGCCGCTTCACCCCACCCCGGGCCTCCCGGCCCGACCTCCCCCTCCAGGGGAGGGTGGAGATCCGCGCCCGCCCCGTCCTCTCCACAACCCAAACCTCGCAACCGGCCGCGTCCGCGCTTATCTTCAGTCTGATGCGCCCTGAGAAACTGCTCTGCCCCACCCCCGCCGGGCTCTACTGTCCGCCGGGCGATTTCCACATCGACCCGACCCGGGCGGTGCCGCGCGCGCTGATCACGCACGGCCATTCCGACCACGCCCGCTCCGGCCATGGCCACGTCATGGCAACGCCCGAGACGCTCGCCGTCATGGCCGCGCGCTACGGCGGCGACTTCGCCGGCGCGACGCAGGACGCGGTGATGGGCGAGACGGTCGACGTCTCCGGCGTGTCGGTGTCCTTCCATCCGGCGGGCCATGTGCTCGGTTCGGCGCAGATTGCGGTCGAGAAGGACGGCTTCAGGATCGTCGCGTCGGGCGACTACAAGCGCGAGCGCGACCCCACCTGCGCGGATTTCGAGCTCGTGAAGTGCGACGTTTTCATTTCCGAGGCCACCTTCGGCCTTCCGGTCTTCCGCCATCCGCCGGCCCACGTGGAGATTGCCAAGCTTCTGGACTGGCTCGCCTCTTCCCGGACCGCACCCACCTCGTCGGCGCCTATTCGCTCGGCAAGGCCCAGCGCGTCATCGGGCTTTTGCGCGAGGCCGGATGGGACAGGACCATCTTCATCCACGGCGCGCTCGAGGCGATCTGCGCCCTATACGGGGAGGCCGGCGTCGAGCTCGGTCCCCTGCAGCCGGTTCGAGAGACCGAAGGCCGGCTTGCCGGCGAGATCGTCGTCGGTCCGCCCGGTGCCATGACGGACCTCTGGTCGCGGCGGTTCGCCGATCCGGTGACCGGGTTCGCATCCGGCTGGATGCGCGTGCGCGCCCGCGCCCGCCAGCGCGGCGTGGAACTTCCCCTCGTGATCTCCGATCACGCCGACTGGGACGATCTCTGTTTGACTGTGAGGGAGACCGGATGCACGGAACTGTGGGTCACCCACGGCCAGGAAGACGCGCTCGTTCACTGGGCGGAGACCAATGGCATCCGCGCCCGGCCCCTGCGCATCGTCGGATACGAAGAAAGCGAACTCGAATGACCATCGACCTCGTCGCCATCAAGGAACTGTTCCAGGACTACGCCGACGGCTTCGACGACTTCGATTCCGATGCCATTGCCGACTGCTTCGCCTATCCGACCACGATCTGGCAGCTCGGCAAGGGCAATGTCTTCGCCGATCGCGACGAGCTGATGGAGAACATCGACGCGCTCCTGTCGGTGTTCGAGTCCGAGGAGATTGCCCATTCCGTCTTCGAGGTCCTGTCGCATGCCGTCTCCGGACCGACCGCGCTCGTTGCGCTCTCCTGGCATCAGGAGCGCGAGAACGGCGAGGTCGCGCTCGCCTTCATCTGCCACTACACGCTGCTGCATACGCCGGACGGCCTGCGCATCGCGATGGTCGCCAACGAGCCGTGAACCGCTTCGCCCATCTCCTCGACCGTCTCGCCTTCGAGCCGCGCCGCAACGCCAAGCTCGCGCTGATCGCGGAGTACTTTCGCGAGACGCCCGATCCCGCACGCGGCTACGCGCTCGCGGCGCTGACCGGCTCGCTCGACTTCCGCCACGCCAAGCCCGGAATCATCCGCGCTCTGATCGAGGAGCGTACCGACCCGGTCCTCTTCCGCCTGTCCTACGACTATGTCGGCGACCTGTCGGAGACGGTCGCCCTGATGTGGCCGGCCGCGACGATTCCGTCCGACGATGAAGCGGCGCCCTCCCTCCCGGAGATCGTCGCCGCGCTCCATACCGCCGGCAAGGCCGCCGTTCCCGCGCTCGTCGCCTCCTGGCTCGACCGTCTCGACGAGACCGGCCGCTGGGCGCTCCTGAAGCTCATCACCGGGGGATTGCGCGTCGGCGTCTCGGCCCGCCTCGCCAAGGCCTCGGTCGCCGCGTTGGGCGACCTGGCGGTCGACGACGTCGAGCAGGTCTGGCACGGCCTCGAACCGCCCTACGAGGACCTGTTCGCCTGGGCGACAGGCGCCGGACCGCGTCCCGACAGCACCAACCCCGCGCCATTCCGCCCTCCCATGCTCAGCCATGCCGTGGAGGACGGGGACTTCGACAAGCTCGATGCCCGCGAGTTCGCCGCCGAATGGAAGTGGGATGGCATCCGCGTCCAGGCGGTCGCCGGCCGCGACGACACTGGCCGATTGGTCCGCCGGCTTTACAGCCGCACCGGCGAGGACGTCTCCTCCGCCTTCCCCGACCTTGCCGCCGAGCTCGACTTCGACGCCGCCATCGACGGCGAGCTGCTGATCGTCCGCGAGGGACGGGTACTGCCCTTCGGCGAGCTGCAACAGCGTCTCAACCGCAAGACCGTCTCGGCGAAGCAGATGGCCGAGCGCCCCGCCGCCATCCGTGCCTACGATATCCTGGTCGAGAACGGCGAGGACCTGCGTGAACTGCCCTTCGAGGTCCGCCGCGAGCGGCTCGAGGCCTTCGCCGCCCGCCTCGGCAATCAGAGACTCGATCTCTCGCCCATCATCCCCTTCGGCGCCTGGGACGATCTGGCCGCCGCTCGCGCGGAGCCCGCCTCACATGGCGCGGGAGCCGACGCCGACGCCGTCGAGGGGGTTATGATCAAGCGCTGGCTAAGCCCCTATCTCGCCGGCCGGCCCAAGGGCCACTGGTACAAGTGGAAGCGCGATCCCCATACCGTCGACGCCGTGCTGATGTACGCCCAGCGCGGCCACGGCAAGCGTTCCTCCTTCTACTCCGACTACACCTTCGGCGTCTGGCGGGCAGGGGAGGGCGGCGACGAGCTGGTGCCGGTCGGCAAGGCCTATTTCGGCTTTACCGACGAGGAGCTGCGCCAGCTCGACCGCTTCGTGCGCCGCCACACGCTCAACCGCTTCGGCCCGGTGCGCGAGGTCGTCCACGAGCCGGCGACCGGCCTCGTCCTCGAAATCGCCTTCGAGGGGCTGCAAGATCGACCCGCCACAGGTCCGGCGTCGCCATGCGCTTTCCCCGCGTCGCCCGTATCCGCTGGGACAAGCCGCCCGCCGAGGCCGACCGTATCGAGACGCTGGAAGCGCTGCTTCCCGGCTGATCGCCGCCATGCTAGACGAGCCCGCGAGGAGACCTTCGAGATGAACGCCCTGACCCGTTTCTTCGGCGGCCCGCCCGGCTGGGTGATCCTGCGTCTGGCGATCCTCTGCCTCGTCGTCGGCCTCGTCCTGTCGGCGCTGAACATCCACCCGCTCGACCTCTACTACAACTTCGAGCGGCTGGTCCGCGGTCTCTGGCACATGGGCTTCGACGCGATCGGCGCCGCCGGCCGATACTTCGTCATCGGCGCGCTGGTGGTGATTCCGATCTGGCTCATCCTGCGTGTCCTCAGGATGGGCCGCCGCGGGGAGTGACGGCCCGCTCACCCTCCCCTGGAGGGGGAGGGGCAGGCCGAAAGGCCCGGGGTGGGGTGAAGCGGCAAACGCGACGCGCGATCCTCCCGCACCCCGCTTGACCTCCCGTTCGCGCCGGCGTCATCTGCGCGCGCTCCGCGAACCATCACCATGATCCCGCCCCGGCCCTTCAACGTCACCCACCGTAGTGTGCTCGCCATCGCCGTGCCGATGACGCTCGCCTACCTGTCGACGCCGCTTCTCGGCATCGTCGATACCGCCGTCATCGGCCAGCTCGGCCGCGCCGATCTGCTCGGCGGCATCGCCGTTGGCGCCATCGTCTTCGATCTGCTCTTCACGACCTTCAACTTCCTCAGGAGCGGTACCACCGGGCTGACCGCGCAGGCGATGGGGGCCGGCGACGAGGTGGAACAGTCGGCCGCGCTCTACCGCGCCGTCCTGATCGCGGTCGTCTCGGGGCTGGCGATGATCTTGCTCCAGTCGCCGATCCTCTCGCTGTCGCTCCTGCTCATGGGCGCCAGCGAGGCGGTCCAGGTCGCGACCAGCGAGTATTTCGACATCCGCATCCTGTCGGCCCCCTTCGCGCTGGTGAACTACGCGATCCTCGGCTGGTTCCTGGGGCTCGGCCGCGCGGGGACCGGTCTCGCGCTCCAGCTCCTTCTCAACGTCGTCAACATGGTCCTCAACGCGACCTTCGTGCTGTGGCTCGGCTGGGGCGTGGCCGGCGTCGCCTGGGGAACGGTGATCGGCGAGGCGGTGACGGCGGTGGCCGGCGTCGTTCTCGTCCTGCGCTCGCTGGGCCCGGAGGCGCGCATCCCGATGTCGGCGGTAATGGACAGGGCGGGCCTCCTGAAGACCTTCGCCATCAACCGCGACATCATGATCCGCTCCTTCTCGCTGCTGGCCGTCTTCGCGATGTTCACCTCGGCCGGCGCGCGCCAGACCGACGCGATCCTGGCGGCCAACGCGGTGCTGATGAACTTCTTCCTGCTGGGCGGCTATTTCCTCGACGGATTCGCCACGGCCGCCGAACAGCTGGCCGGCCGCGCCATCGGCGCGCGCTGGCGGCCGGCCTTCCTGCGCGCGGTGCGCCTGACGCTCGTCTGGGGCTTCGCGCTCGCCGGCATGCTCAGCCTGACGCTCTACGTCTTCGGCCCAGCCTTCATCGACCTCCTGACCACCAGCCCGGACGTCCGCGAGATCGCGAGGGAGTATCTGATCTGGGCCGCGCTGACGCCGCTGCTGGGCGTCCTCGCGTTCCAGTTCGACGGCATCTTCATCGGCGCCACCTGGTCCGACGACATGCGCAACATGATGCTGGTCTCGGTCGCCGCCTACGTGGCCGTCTGGTTCCTCGCCACGCCCGTCCTCGGCAATCACGGTCTCTGGCTCGCGCTCGCCACCTTCCTCGTCGTACGAGGCGTCACTCTCGCCGCCCGCTACCCCGTCCGCCTCGGCCGGTCGTTCGGCGCCCCGTAGCCCGGACGAAGCCCGGGCTTGGTCCCGGCACAAGCAAGTGTCCGCTTGTCAATATCCCCTCCAGGGGGATAGGATATTAGTATGAGTCACGCCGACAATCCCGACATCCTCAAGCGCCTCCGCCGCGCCGAGGGCCATCTCGGCACCGTCGTCGGCATGGTGCGCGACGGTCGCGACGGCCTCGTCATCGCGCAGCAGATGCAGGCCGTCATCAAGGCGCTCGAGAAAGCCAAGCAGATGCTGATCCTCGATCACATCGACCATCATCTCGACGAGGCGACCGCCCCGCTGCCGCCGGAGCTCAAGCGCAAGATCGCCGAGTTCCGCGAGATCACCCGCTACCTCTGAGCGACCCCATGCACGATCGATCCCTCGATGACTGGCGCCACGATCACGTCTTCCTCGGCGCCCGTCACGCCCGCAACGAGCGGCGCACCTGGATCGTCATCGCGCTGACGGCCGTCATGATGGTTGCCGAGATCGTCGCCGGCGTCGTCTTCGGATCGATGGCGCTTCTCGCCGACGGCTTCCACATGGCGACCCACGCCGGCGCGCTGCTGATCTCGGCGCTCGCCTACCTCTATGCCCGCCGAAACGCGCGCGACCGCCGCTTCACCTTCGGCACCGGCAAGATGGGGGACCTCGCGGGTTTCGCCAGCGCTGTAATCCTCGGCGTCGTCGCGCTGCTGATTGCCTGGGAATCGCTCGTGCGCGTCATGAACCCGGTATCGATCCGCTTCGACGAGGCGATCGCCGTGGCGGTCCTCGGGCTCGTGGTCAATCTGGTCAGCGCCTGGCTGCTCCACGACGGCCATCACCATCACCATGGTCACGACCATGGCCACCACCACCACCACGAACATGACCATGGCCATGGCGACCATCATCGCGACCACGCCCTGCGCTCGGCCTATCTTCACGTGCTCGCCGACGCGCTGACCTCGGTGCTTGCGATCGTCGCGCTGGTCGCCGGCCGGGCCTATGGCTGGGTCTGGATGGACCCGCTGATGGGTGTCGTGGGCGCCGTCGTCATCGCCCGCTGGTCCATTGGCCTCATGCGCGACACCGGGTCCGTTCTTCTCGACGCCGTGCCCGACGATGGGCTACCGGCGAGCATCAGGACCAGGCTGGAGGAGAACGGCGACCGCGTCGCCGATCTTCATCTCTGGCGTGTCGGCCCGGGCCACATGGCCGCGATAGTTTCCATCGTCTCCGACAACCCGGGAAGTCCCGCCAGTTACAAGGCCAGACTCGCGGATTCCCGCAGCTGTCCCACGTCACCATCGAGGTCAACCGATGCGGTCACGCCCATCCGCACGGCTGATGTCCGGCCCCGGCGGGCAGGGCCTGTTCATGTTGCGAACGTCACGTGGCCTTCCGGGCTGATCGGCCAGGCGGGATTGAACGCGATCTCCCAGGCGTGGTCGTCCGGGTCGGCGACGTAGCCGCGCATGCCGCCATGCGGTGGTGCATCGGCGTTCCTGAGGATGCGTCCGCCGAACCGCGCCAGCCGGTCGAGCGTCTCCTGAACGGCCTCCGCCGACGTCACGTTGTGCGCCACCGCGAAGGCCCCGGGCCGCTTCAGGCCGGTGCGGCCCATGTCTTCCTCCAGCGCGCGGTCGAGCCAGATGCCGAGCACGAGCCCGTTCATCTGGAAGAACGAGATTTCCTCGTTCTCGAACACGGGCCTCCAGCCGAAGCCGTCGACGTAGAACCGGCGCGACCGGACGAGGTCGGATACGCCGAGGGTGATCACCGATATCTGCTGCTGCATCTCGTCCACACTCCCATATTCGCCGGCACGGCAATCGCGCCGGTCGTCAGGGCCGTGGGACTGGGCGCGCCGCGCCCGCCAGAACTCCCCGTTTGGGGAATCGACTGGGCTAACCGGACCGGTCCGCCTTTTTCGGCTGCAGACGATGCTATCCGATGGGCGCATGGCCATCAATCGCCGGGGGCGCCTTCACGACGGCCGGACATGCCGTTATGACATGCGGCCGAACGGCACGCCGCCGGCAAACGACAAGGAACCGACATGACCGCACCTGCCATCGAGTACTTCCTGACCTCCGTCTCGCCCTGGACCTATATCGGCCACGACGTCTTCGTCGACCTGGCTGGGCGCCATGGCGCGACGATCGCCTGGCGGCCGGTCAAGCTCGGTGCGGTGTTCAACGAGACCGGCGGACTGCCGCTGCCCAAGCGCGCGCCGGCCCGTCAGCACTACCGTCTCGTCGAGCTGCAGCGCTGGCGCGACAAGCGCGGCGTCTCGCTCAACGTTAAGCCGAAGCACTTCCCCACCGACCCGAGCCTGTCGGATCGCACCGTCATCGCGCTGGATACCGTCTCCGCCGATCCCGCCGCCTACCTGTCGGCTGCGCTGCGCGCGGTCTGGGTCGACGAGCGCGATATCGCCGACGAAACCGTCGTCTCCGAGCTCCTTTCCGCCGCCGGCCATGACGCCGCCGCCGTTCTCGCCAAGGCGAAGTCGGACGAAATTGGCGCACTTTACGACCGCTATACGCAGGAGGCCGTGGAGAAGAACGTCTTCGGCGCGCCGACATACATTCTCGGCGGCGAGGCTTTCTGGGGGCAGGATCGGCTCGACCTTCTGGAGGATGCGCTCACGTCCGGCCGGGCGCCATACGCCGCCTGACCCTCCGCGTTATTCCCACGCGTCGCAATTCGCACTAAATTCGCCCGCGACGGCTACGGGGGCGTTGGAGAGGAGATTGTGCCATGCGCATCGCAATGGCCGCCTTCGCCGCGCTCGCGCTCTCTGTCGCGGTCGCCGGCGCCCAGACAGGCGGACCGGACACCGAGGGCGGCCGGTTCGTGCTTCGCAGTATCGACGACGGCGTGCTCAGGATGGATCGCGAGACCGGCGAGACGTCGGTCTGCCGGGAGGACGCGTCGGGCTGGGCCTGCCGCGTTGTTCCCGACAACCGCAGCGCGCTCGAGGCCGAGATATCGCGGCTCGCCGAAGAGAACGCCTCGCTCGCGCGGCGCGTGGATGCCCTCCAGCAGCAACTCGCGGCACTGGGCGAGGCCGAACGTGCGACGCCGGACGAGCCGCAGGCCGGGGAGGGCGAGGAGACCCTGGACCTGCCGAGCGAGGCCGAACTGGACCGGATCATGCGCACCTTCAAATCGATGATGCGCCGCTTCCTCGACATGGTGCGCGGCCTCAAGGAGGACTACGAGACGGGGCGGATCTGACCGCCCGTCTCGAAGGATCGAGACCCCGCCGCCACGCCAATCTGCGACCCTTACCCCGGCGGCTCCGGCCATTGGCCGGTTTCGATCCGGCTCGCGACGATCACCGCCTGCGTTCGGCTTTCCACGCCCAGCTTCTGCAGGATTGCCGAGACGTGGGCCTTCACCGTCGCCTCCGAGACAGAGAGCTGGTAGGCGATCTGCTTGTTGAGCAGCCCCTCGCTCAACATCATCAGGACGCGTACCTGCTGCGGCGTGAGCGTCGCCAGCCGCGCCGCGATTTCGGCCGCCTCGCGATCCTCGACATCGAGATCGAGGTCCGGCGGCGCCCACAGGCCGCCGTTCAGCACCTCGCTCACCGCGTCGCGTATCGCCTCGACCTCCAGCGATTTCGGGATGAAGCCGGAGGCGCCGAATTCGAGGCAGCGGCGGATGACGTTCCGCCTCCTCGTGCGCCGACACCACGACGACCGGCACGCTCGGATACTGGGCGCGGAGATAGAGCAGTCCGGAAAAGCCGCGCACGCCGGGCATCGCGAGATCGAGCAGGACGAGATCGATCTCGGCATCGCTCTCGAGCTGGGCCGTCATCTCGTCGAGCGAGCCGGCCTCGATGATCTGGACAGCCGAGAACATGCCCGAGAGCGCGTGTTTAAGCGCATCACGGAACAGCGGATGATCGTCCGCGATCAAAATTCGGTACGTTGCCGTCTCCACCGGTCCCCCTGTCTGCCGGTGATTGATTTGCGTCGAGTTTCACGGCCCGGGCTCGTTCGCGCAAGTCCGATCGGTCGAAGACCTCGGCGCGTAGCCGAAAGTCGAATGTATGGGCGATGGAACGCGATGGTAACTTCCCGGCAACCATGTCCGCACTGCGAGTCGCGGCACGGTTCTTGGAAGAGGGGGGCGGCGGACCCGGGGGTTCTCCGCGCCGACCGGACCCGGACGGCAGGCAGGCCCGACGGGAACGGCAATCGGGAGGATTTCTTGTCATGGCTAACGGCACGGACGAGGCCTGGTGGCAACGGACGAAGAGCCTGATGTTCGTCTGTCTGGCGGTATGGTTCTTCTTCGGTTTCGCCATCCACGCCTTCGTTATCCCGCTCAACAACATCGTCATCTTCGGTTTCCCGCTCGGCTATTACATGGCCGCGCAGGGCTCGCTGATCGCGTTCGTCATCCTGATCTGGTGGTTCGCCAGGAAGCAGGATTCGATCGACCGCGAATTCGGCGTCGCTGAAGACGATATCTGAGAGGGGTAAGCGGAATGGCTACGCAACAGTCTGGCGCGCCGGACTTCTTCTCCAATCTCGGGAAGATCTACGGCATCTACACCGGCGGCTTCGCCGCTTTCGTCATTTTCCTCGCCATCCTCGAACAGCTCGGGGTGCCGAACCAGATCATCGGCTACCTGTTCGTGTTCCTGACGCTGGCGGTTTACGCTGGCATCGGCGTTCTCTCGCGGACCATGCAGGTCAACGAGTACTATGTCGCCGGCCGGCGGGTTCCGGCGCTCTACAACGGCATGGCGACTGCGGCGGACTGGATGTCCGGCGCTTCCTTCGTCGGCATGGCCGGCACGCTCTACATGCTCGGCTACGACGGGCTTGCCTTCGTGCTGGGATGGACGGGCGGCTACGTGCTCGTGGCGGTGCTTGTCGCGCCCTACCTGCGCAAGTTCGGCTGCTACACGGTCCCGGACTTCCTGGGCGCGCGCTTCGGCGGGCACTTCGCCCGCTTCCTCGGCATCCTGGTGCTTCTGGCCTGCTCCTTCACCTATGTGACGGCGCAGATCTACGCCACGGGCATCATCGCCTCGCGCTTCCTCGGCATCCAGTTCGAGATCGCGGTCTTCGTCGGCCTCGTCGGCATCCTGCTCTGCTCGATGCTCGGCGGCATGCGGGCGGTGACCTGGACGCAGGTGGCGCAGTACATCGTTCTGATCGTCGCCTACCTCATCCCGGTCGTCATCCTGTCGACCCAGCGCTACGGCGTCCCGATCCCGCAGCTCATGTACGGCCAGGCTCTCCAGGAGATCACGGCCCTCGAGCAGCAGATGGTGGCGAACGGGCTGGCCTCGGCCGAGACGATGAAGGCGCACCTTCAACCGTTCACCACGTACAACCCGCTCAACTATTTCGGCCTGATACTCTGTCTGATGGTCGGCACGGCGTCCTTGCCGCATATCCTCATGCGCTACTTCACGAGCCCGAGCGTTCGTGACGCGCGCAAGTCGGTGGCGTGGTCGCTGTTCTTCATCTTCCTCCTGTACTTCACGGCGCCGGCCTATGCCGCCTTCGCGAAGCTGGAGGTCTACACCAACGTCATCGGCACCTCGCTCGACGTGCTCCCGCAGTGGATCTACACCTACGGCCAGCTCGGCCTCGTGCAGATCTGCGGCGTCGACGCGACGACCCTGGACGCGATCCGCTCTGCCTGCGAGGGCCGCGGAACGGCCGACAACATCCTCGCGCTGGGTGAACTGGCGATCAACACGGACGTCATCGTCATCTCGACGCCCGAGATCGCCGGCCTGCCCTACGTGATCGCCGGCCTGGTGGCGGCGGGCGGTTTGGCCGCCGCGCTGTCGACGGCCGACGGTCTCTTGTTGGCCATCGCCAACGCGCTCAGCCACGACATCTACTACAAGATGCTCGACCCGCACGCCTCGACGGCCCGCCGGCTGACCGTGGCGCGCGTCCTGCTCGTTCTCGTGGCCATCGCGGCCGCGTATACGGCATCGACGCGGCCGGCCGACATCCTGTCGATGGTGGCCTGGGCATTCTCGCTGGCGGCCGCCGGAAACTTCCCGGCGCTCGTCATGGGAATCTGGTGGAAGCGCTGTACCTCGGCGGGTGCCATCGCCGGCATCATCTCCGGGTTCGGCATCACGCTCTTCTACCTGGTGATGACCCGCTACGGCGGCATGCCGACCTGGTTCGGGGTGTCGAACATCTCCGCTGCCCTGTTCGGTCTGCCGGTCGGCTTCGTGGTGATGTACGTCGTCAGCCTCATGACCCCGGAACCCTCCAAGGAGGTCCAGGACATGGTGGACGACATCCGCAAGCCGCGCGGCGAGACCGTCATGGAAGGCGGCAACATCCGGCAGCGTCCCGCCGGGGCGTGATCGCCTGATCGCCTGATAAGTTCCTGGGGGCGGGACCTCGTGTCCCGCCCCCTTGTCTTTTCCCGCCGCTTCTCCTGTGCTTCAAGGGAACGGGCGGGACGGCGTCCATGGGGGAGCGAAGCGGTGGAAACCGGCAGTCCGATTCTCGAATACTGGTACTTCCACCTGCCGAACTACGTCATGGCGGCGCTGATGTATTCCATCCTCGGCCGCTTCATGCTGACGTTCTTCGTCGGCCCGGACTCCACGAACTACATCTACCGGGCATTCGTGCGCCTGACCGATCCCTTCGTGCGGATCGCCGCGTTCATAACGCCGGCCGCCGTGCCCTATCTGGTGCTTCTGATATTCACGTTCTTCTGGCTGGCCGTGGCGCGCTTCGCGCTGCTGCTCACTCTCCTCAATCTCGGCCTCGCGCCGACCGCGTCCTGAGGAGGGATCGATGTCCCAGCCGTTCATCCTCGCCATCGTCGGCTTCGCGATCCTCAACGGCCTGTTCTCGCCGTTCCTGCGGCCCGTCTTCGCCGCGGTGGTGCTGTTCTCGCCGGGCTTCTTCGCGACCAACCTGTCGATCGTCTTCTTCCTGTCGTCGATCGTCACCTCGACGTTGACCATCATGGTCGCCGGCGTGCCCGCCGCGCTCTACGAGCGCTTCACCGGCCGCACCAAGTCCGATACCACCTCGCTCTACATCTGGCTGTTCTGCACCGCGATCCTCACCCTGCCCGCCGTCCTCACCTTCCTCGAGATCGGCCGCGGCTGAACGGCTCCGCCTTTCCAAGGCGCGGCTTCGCAGGCACACTACCTCCGGGCTCCGCTCGGACATTCCTCATGGAGGAACTTCGCAAGGTCGCCTTCCAGTCGATCGGCCGGGCCTGCGGCTTCGCCGGGCTCGCGATCTTCTGCACGCTCGTCGGCCTGTCCTACGAGCCGCTGATGGCCGCCCGCGCCGGCGGCATCCTGATGACGCTGATGACGCTCGTTCTCCTGTTCAAGTCCCACCGCGCGCTGTCGCAGGACTACCGGCGGACCGAGATGTGGATCATGCTCGACCACGACCGTCGCCCGCCCGAGGCCTATGCCCAGTGGGCCGCCTCCACGGTGCTGCGCGACGCCTATCTCTGGTTCGCCCAGTATTCGGCGGGCGTCGCGATCGTCTTCTGGGTCATCGCGCTCGCCCTGTCGCTCGCGGGCTTCTAGGCGCTGCCTGTCTCGCCGATGAACTGCACGACCACCTCGCGCTCGTGCGGCGCGTCGCGGTGCTCGACGACGTAGATCCCCTGCCACGTCCCCAGAAGCATCCGCCCGTCCGCGACCGGCACCTGCAGCGAAACCCCCGTCAGCATCGCCTTGACGTGGGCCGGCATGTCGTCGGGCCCTTCCGTCGAATGCCGGTAGCCCGCGCCGCGCGGCGCGAGCCCGTCAAGCGCGTCCGTGAGGTCGCGGGTCACGTCCGGGTCGGCGTTCTCCTGGATCGTCAGCGAGGCCGAGGTGTGCCGGATGAAGACGGTCGCCAGCCCGTCGCTCGCGCGCATGTTCGACAGGCTGCGCGCGACGTCCGCCGTGACCTCGGTGAATCCCGGCCCCCGCGTCCGCACGGTGAACCGTTCCATCTCCTGCTTCAGCATGGCCGTTTCCCGTCCACGGTGCTGGACCTCGCCGCCGTTCTGGTCTGATATGCGCGCCCGCAGACGACCACCCGCCCGCCGGAACCGCCAATGACGCTTGCCATCCCCCGCGACGCCTTCGACGAGGCAGCTGTCTCGGCGGAGACCAAAGCCATCAACGCCGCCGTCGTCAAGGCGCTGTCGGCGGCGCCCGACCAGTGGTCCTTTCCGCCGCCTGTCATCCGCGAGCGCCGCCGCCAGGGCCTTGGGCCCTTTCCGCTCGCGCCCCGCTCGCCGCGCGCGGCGGTGATCGAGATCGACGGCCCGCACGGCGCCATCCCCTTGCGCATCATCGCGCCCGAGGCCCCGCGCGGCGTCTATCTCCATGTCCACGGCGGCGGATGGGTCGTCGGCGCGGCCGACGAGCAGGACCCCCGGCTCGAGCGCCTCGCCGACAATTGCGGCCTCGCCGTCGTCAGCGTCGACTACCGCCTCGCCCCCGAGCACCCGTATCCGCAGGGCCCCGACGACTGCGAGGCGGCCGCGCTCTGGCTCGTCGAGAACGCCGCCTCGCGCTTCGGCACTGAGGTCATGGCCATCGGCGGCGAATCCGCCGGCGCGCACCTGTCGGTCGTCACCCTCATGCGCCTGCGCGACCGCCACGGCCTGAGCCCGTTCCGCGCCGCGAACCTGACCGCCGGCTGCTACGACCTCAGGATGACGCCCAGCGTGCGCAACTGGGGTTCGGAGAAGCTCGTTCTCAACACGCGCGACATCGAGATGTTCGTCCGGCATTTCGTGCCGGAGGGGCGGTCGCTGGACGATCCGGACCTCTCGCCGCTGCTGGGCGACCTCTCCGGCCTGCCGCCGGCGCTCTTCACCATCGGCACCCGCGACCTCCTGCTCGACGACACGCTGTTCATGGCGCCGCGCTGGCAGGCCGCCGGCAACGTCGCCGAGCTCGCCGTCTATGCCGGCGGCGCGCATGTCTTCATCGGATTCCCCGGCGCGCTGGCCGACCGGGGCCTGGCACGCATCGAATCCTTCCTCGAAAGGGCACTGACGGAATAACGTCCATCGAAACGCTGCGCGGCGTGGTCGCCGCCTGGGAATGCGACAACAACCACCACCTGAACGTCCGCTTCTACCATGGCTTCTTCGAGGACGCGGCGCTCCACTTCATGAGCGCAGCCGGCGTGCCGCCCGCCGCCCGGCCCACCGCCCGAACGCGGCACGTGCGCTATCACAGCGAGATGCATGCGGGGCAGATCCTGCGCGTCGAGAGCCACATGGCCGAGGCCGCCGCCCCCGGCCGCTGGCACATCGTGCATCGCATGTTCGAGCCCGCGACGGAGCGGCTGTCGGCCACCGCGCTCGAGACCTACGAGGGGGTGGCGCCATCGGGCGTCGAGGCGTTCGCCGCCGCGATCCCCGACGAGGCGGCTCCGCGAAGCCTGACGCTCGACCCTTCCGAGCTGAAGGCCTCGGGCAACGGCATCCCCACCTGGCGCGGCCGCATCGAGGCAAGCGATATCGACGCCAACGGCCGCCTGCGCGGCAAGTCCCTCATCGGCCTCTTCTCCGGCTCGGCCGGCCAGATGTGGGAAGGCGTCGGCGCCAGCCAGCCCTGGATGAAGGAGAACAATATCGGCCGCGCCGCGCTGGAGATGAAGGCGACCCAGGGCGACCGCTACGCCCCCGGCCTGGCGCACGTCCTGTTCCGTCCCTTCGCCGTCGGCGGACGCACCGTCAGCTTCCGGCACGAGCTTTACGAGACCGACACCGGCCGTCTCCTCGCCGTCAACGAGGTGACGGGGCTGCTCTTCGACCTGAAGGCGCGGAAGTCCATCTCCCTTCCCGACGATATCCGCCAGAAGGTGGAAGCGATGATCGGCGACGGAGAACCTGCCGTCGCCGGATAGGGGCACTATCGTTATTCAACCAATCGGTTGACAGTCAGTCCGAGCGCGTCTATATTCAACCCTATGGTTGAATTAGAAGCACCCCGGCTCGACGCCGTCTTCCACGCCCTCGGCGACGCCACGCGCCGCCGGATGCTCCGCGAGCTCGCCGACGGCGAGCGCACGGTGGGCCAGCTCGCCGAGCCCTTCGACATTTCGCTCGCCGCCGCCTCCAAGCACATCAAGGCGCTGGAGAGCGCCGGCTTGATCCGCCGCGAGGTGCGCGGCCGGACCCACATGTGCCGGCTCGAACCCGTCCCGCTCGCCCGCGCCCACGAGTGGCTGGGCTTCTACGAACGGTTCTGGACGGATCGCCTCGACATTCTCGAACGCCTCCTCCGCGAGGAGGATGCCCGCAAGTCCCCCCGCGTCCCCGATCCCAAGGGAGAAGACCGATGACCGAAATCGCGACCCTCGACGCCTATGGCCGCCTTACCGCGCCCACGACCCTCACCATCCAGCGTCTGCTGCCCGGTCCGGCAGAGCGCATCTGGTCGTATCTGACCGAAAGCGACCTGCGCAGGCAGTGGCTGGCCGCCGGCGACATGGTTCTGGAGCCCGGCGCCCCCTTCGAGTTCGTCTGGCGCAACGAGGAGCTCAAGCCGCCGAGCCGGCGCCCCGAGGGGGCCGCCGAGGAACATCGGCTGCAATGCGAGATCCTTGAGGTCGACCCGCCCCGCAGGCTCGTTTTCACCTGGGGAACCAGGATGGAGGTTTCCTTCGAGCTGGAACCGCGCGGGCAGAAGGTCCTGCTCACCATCGTCCACTCACGCCTGCCCGACCGCTCCACCACGCTCAGCGTCTCCACCGGCTGGCACGCCCACCTAGACGTCCTCGAGGCCGTGGTGAGCGGGCAGGCCGGCAAGCCGTTCTGGGACAACTGCGCGGTGCTGAAGAAGGAATACGACAAGCGCCTGCCGGTGTGAGGGCCTACCCCCAACTTCCCATCGTCATCCCGGACGGCCGCAAGGCCGATCCGGGATCGCCCGGGGCCTCAGCGTCCGCCGTCCGATTATCTCTCTGCGCGGGGCTTTGTCCGGGTTAGCCCGAGCCGCTTGACCCGATCGTCGATATCCGACCTGCTGCAACGATGGCGGCTTGGGTCTACATCCTCGCCAACGGGCGCTCCTGACGCTGAATATGGCGAACGAGTACTTCGCCAACACAATCAGGTTTGTGGCTGGATATCGACCGTCATTCCGGCGTGCCATGCCGCGCGTCGGATGAACCGCTGCGTTTCAGCGAAGCTATTGTTTGTGGTCAACCACCATTCATCGTTCAGCCGTACGCCAAACTTTCTGCCCAGAATCGGGTTGGCGTGGAGGTTGTCCCGATTTCGTGCCACGATTCGCTTTGTACGGCCTTTCTCCTGTGACAGTTTCTCCAGTGTGCCGGGTCGCGCTCTCTCGATCGCCGCAAGCGCGACGAGGAGCAGGGACTTCTGTGAGGTTGCGTCATGACGGGCGCCGTCTATCGAAACTGAATAGTGTCCCGTCCTGCGCCCCCCCTCCGATCGAGAAAGGACCCGCGACGCATTTTTTCCTGCACATGCCGCTCCCGTCTGCTCGGTGCACCCGTTCCCGGCTGGGCGACGATTGGGTTCACTTACAAGCGATTCACTTATAAGGTCAAGTCGCAGTTCGGTGTGGCTAGGCGCGAAGCCCAGTGCAATGGCGTTGCCTTCGATCCAAAGCAGGGATAGTCCGGAATTCCGAGCTTCATTGAGTAATCCGACAGCCTTGGAGATTTGAATGACGGCAGCCATATGAACCCTCCCGAGCAAAATTTCCTTATAAGATTACTTATAAGACAGATTAGGAGCGGTCAAGTGCGACGGCAGGGTGGTGCGTCCGATTTCCATCGACTTTAGAGCTGGGGCAAAAACGCCGCCCGGCCCCTCACTCCGCCGCCTCCCGGTGCGCCGGGTACTGTGCCATCAGCGCCCGCAGGGCGGCGGCCTTCAGTGGCTTGTAGAGCACCGCGATATCCTTGGCCCGCGCCTCGTCGCGGATCGTGGGCGAGCGGTCGGCGGTGATCAGGATCGCCGGCAGGTCGTTGCCGAGCTTCCATCTCAGGTCGGCGACCGCCTCGATCCCGTTGCCCTCGTCGAGATGGTAGTCGACCAGAAGCAGGTCGGGCGTCGCCGCCTCGCGCTGCAGCAGGCGGTTGGCCGCCTTGACCGATGTCGCGCAGAGCGTGCGGCAGCCCCAGCCGCTGAGAAGCGCCTGCATCCCGTCGAGGATCTTCTTCTCGTTGTCGATGCACAGCACCACCATCCCGTCGAGCTTGGCGGCCGCCCGTCGCGCCGGGCGTCGCCGCGCGACGTCCGAAGGCGTAACGACCGCGGTGGGCACCTCTGCGGAGAACACCGAGCCCCGCCCGGGCGTCGACTGGATCTCGATGGCATGGTCGAGAACCCGGCCGATGCGCTCCACGATCGACAGCCCGAGCCCTAGCCCGCGCGCCTGCCGCGCGCCCTCCTCGAGCCGCTGGAACTCCTTGAAGATCAGCTTCTGCTTCGAGACGGGGATGCCCGATCCCGTGTCGTGAATCTCGATCCGTACCTGGCTTCCCCGGCGCCGGCAGCCGACCACGACGCGGCCCGCCTCGGTGTACTTGACCGCGTTCGAAACGAGGTTCTGCAGGAGCCGGCGCAGGAGCCGCCGGTCCGAGCGCACGGCGAGAGAGGAGTCCACCGTCCTCAGTTCCAGCCCCTTGTCGCGGGCGATGGGCGCGAACTCCACCTCGAGCTGGCGCAGCACCTCCGACAGCGGGAAGGTCGACAGTTCCGGCTTCATCGCGCCGGTGTCGAGCCGCGAGATGTCGAGGATGGCGCCGAGGATCTCCTCCACCGCGTCGAGCGAGGCGTCGATGTTGGCGGCCAGCCCCCGCTCCTCGGGCCGGATCTTGCGCTCCGAAAGGCTCGCCGCGTAGAGCCGCGCGGCGTTCAGCGGCTGCAGGATGTCGTGGCTGGCCGCCGCCAGGAACCGCGTCTTGCCGAAATTCGCTTCCTCCGCCTCGCCCTTGGCGCGTTCGAGTTCGTGGTTGAGGCGGGTCAGCTCCCGCGTCCGCTCGCGCACGCGACGCTCCAGCGTCTCGTTGGCCCGCGCCAGCGCTTCGGCCGAGCGGATGCGGTCGGTGATGTCGGTATATGTCATCACGAACCCGCCGTCCGGCATCCGGCTCGTGCGGAACTCCAGCGATTTGCCCGATTTCTTCAGGCGGTGGTGGTAGGTCTCCATGCCCACCACGATGCGTCGCAGGTTTTCCTCCACCAGCGCGTCGACCGGCCCCTCGCCGAAGTCGCCGCGCCCGGCGCTGTGGCGCAGGATGTCGCTCAGGGAAACGCCGACCCGGCCGAACTCCTGCGGCAGCTCCAGCACGTCGCGGAACTGCCTGTTCCAGCAGGTCAGCCTGAGGTCGGCGTCGAACACCGCGATCCCCTCGCGCACGTGGTCGAGCGCGGTCTGCAACAGGTCGCGGTTGTACTGGATGGCTTCGGAGGCATCGTCCAGTAGCTTCAGCGCCTGCTTGGTGTTCACGTCGCGCCGCTTCAGCATCAGCGACATGACGAGCCGCGACGACGGCGCCCCGATGGCGCTCGCCAGCATGTGTTCGGCGAAGCGCAGGACGTGCATGTCCACCTCGGCATGTCGGTCGAGCGTGATGTCGCGCTCGGCCGCGAATGCCTCGAACAGGCGGTCGGTGCGCTCCTCGCCGAGGTAGCGCGCCACCGTGTCCGACAATTCGCCGAAGGTGACCGACGACCGCCACAGCCGCCGCGCCGGCGTCATTGGCGCGAGGTCGGCCTGCACGAAGACGTTCGCCTGCAGCCGCTCGATCGGCTCCGGCCGGCGCATCAGCGACACGCCGACATAGGCGAGGATGTTGACGAGCATGCTCCAGAACACGCCGTGCGTGAGCGGCGCGAACTCGAGATATAAGAGCTGCTGCGGTTTAAGGAACTGCAGCCCGAGCGGTCCGTCCGCGACGAGCGAGATCGGGATGAGCCCGGAATTCGCGAAGGTCGGCAGCAGCAGCGTGTAGAACCACACCGCGAAGCCGGCCAGCGTTCCCGCGATCGCCCCGCGCGCTGTCGCCCGCCGCCAGATCAGCCCGCCGAAGAAGGCCGGCGCGAGCTGGGCGATGGCCGCGAAGGAGAGCAGCCCGATCTGCGCCAGCGCCGCCGTGTTGCCGGCCGTGCGGTAGTAGAGATAGGCGAGGATCAGGATCACGAAGATCGCCACGCGCCGCGTCATCAGCAGCGTGCGGCCCATGTCCTGGATCTTCTCGTGCGGCGCGCCGTGGCGCAGCAGCATCGGCACCACGATGTCGTTGCACACCATGATCGACAGCGCCACGCTCGCCACGATCACCATGGCGGTCGCCGCCGAGAGCCCGCCGATGAACGCCGCCAGCGTCACCCAGTTGGCCCCCGCCGACATCGGCAGCGACAGCACGAACATGTCCGCGTCTACCCCGCCCTCGGGGAACACGAGCAGCCCCGCGATGGCGATCGGCACCACGAACAGGTTGATGGCGATCAGGTAGAGCGGGAACATCCACGCCGCCCGGCTGACCTCGTCCTCCGAGTTGTTCTCCACCACCGTCACGTGGAACTGTCGCGGCAGCAGGATGATGCACACGAAGGAGAGGAACGTGATGGTGATCCACGTCCCGCCGTGCATCTGGCCCACGAATCTCGGCAGGATGTCGCCGCGCGCCTCCGCCGCCGCCCACAGCGCGCCCGGCCCGTCGAACATGACGAACGTCACGAACGCGCCGACGACAAGGAACGCGAACAGCTTGACGATCGATTCCGTGGCGATCGCCAGCATCATACCGTCCTGGTGCTCGGTCGCGTCGATGTGGCGCGTGCCGAACAGGATCGCGAAGGCCGCCAGCGCGATCGCCACGAACAGCGCCGTGTCGGCGAGCACGGGTGCCGCCTCCACGTCGCCGTTGAGCGCCAGATAGCCGACCATGGTCGCCACCGACGCCGAGATCGCCTTGAGCTGCAGCGCGATGTAGGGCAGGGCGCCCACCACCGCGATCAGCGTCACCACCGCCCCCACGGCCTGGCTCTTTCCGTACCGCGAGGCGATGAAGTCGGCGATGGAGGTGATGTTCTGCTGCTTGGCGAGCCGGACGATCCGCAGCACCAGCGGATAGCCGATGCCGATCATGATCCCGGCGCCGATATAGACGGGCAGGAAGTCCAGCCCCGTCGTCGCCGACAGCCCCACCGAGCCGAAGAACGTCCACGACGTGCAGTAGACGCACAGCGACATGGCGTAGATGAATGGTCGCCCGCCCCGCCAGCGCCCGCTCTGCGCCAGCCGGTCGCCATAGCTCGCCACCGCGAACAGGAACGCGATGTAGACCACGGCCGTTACGACGACGAGCCAGCCCTGCAAGCCTTGTCTCCCGCCGGTGCCGCGCCTCTGGCGCGGACGCCTCCCTTGCGCCATCTTATAGCAGAACAAGGGAACGCGACCGATGGGCCTTCTAGATCTCTTCCGACGCCCCCCGCCGATCGTCGACGTCGGCGATCTGGAGGATTTCGTCGACCAGCGCGCCTCCTTCATGGTGCAGAAGAACGTCTTCGAGTATTCCCGCGCCCGCGCCGGCGTCATGTGGGAGAAGCTGTTCCGCGAGGAGGGCTTCCGCGCCGCCGTCGACGTCTCGCGCTGGCGCGGCTACCCCATCGCGCTCGGCAACGTCGTGGAGATGGTCGAGGGCACCCTGCGCCCCCGCGTGCCGGGCCGCGAGCAGGAGCTCCTGCGCGCCTTGATGCGGCTCGCCCGCGACGTCATGCACCGCTATCCCATCCCGCCGCACGAGAAGCCCGGCTTCTGGCTCGAGCAGGAGGCATGGATCGAGCGCCGCCTCGGCGACATCCAGCTCGGCCCCGTCAAGTCGGTCAAGGACATGCCGATCTCGACGGCGCAGGAGATGTTCGACCTCCTGCCCATCCACGAATCCCTGCGCGGCGAGGATTTCCCCATGGTGCGCAACCACCTGCGCATCAATCTCTGCCGCATGTACGAGGACTTCATCGAGCGCGCCGACCTCGACGCGCTGAGCGAGGCCGTCCTCGCCCCCCGCCGCCCGGTCCACACCCCCGCCGTCGGCGGCAGCTGACCGGCGCCCGGCGGTCAGCTATGAGCCCCGCCCCCGCGACCCCGCTCATCGCGCTCTCGGCGATCGCCCTCGACACCGAGACGACGGGCCTCGACCCGAAGGACGCCCGCATCGTCCAGGTCGCCGCGCTGAGGCTCGAGGCCGGCAGGCCGTCCGCCGATGCCTTCGACACCCTCGTCGCCCCCGGCGTGCCCGTTCCCCCGGCGTCCTCCGCCATCCACGGTCTCGCCGACGCCGACCTCGCCGGCGCCCCGTCCTTCGCCGATGTCGCGCCCGGCCTCGCCGCCTTCCTCGGCGATCACGTCGTCATCGGCCACAACATCGGCTTCGATCTCGCCGTCCTGAAGGCCGAGCACGCCCGCGCGGCGCTTGCCTTCTCCCCGCCGCCGCATCTGTGCACCCGGCTTCTCGCCCGCCTCGTCGCGCCGGATCTCGCCGCCCACGACCTCGACGCGCTCGCCGCCTGGCTCGGCGTGACCATCGCCTTCCGCCACACCGCGCGCGGCGACGCCGAGGCCGCCGCCGCCGTCTTCCTCGCGCTCCTGCCCCATCTGCGCCAGCGCGGCATCCGCACCCTGGGAGAGGCCGAGGCCGCCTGCCGTTCGCTCACCGAGGCGCTCGACGCCCACCACCGGGCCGGCTGGATCACCCCCGAGCGCCGCGCCGAGGCCGATCTCGCCGAGCGTGCGCTCGCCCGCATCGATGCCTATCCCTACCGCCACCGCATATCCGACGTGATGAGTGCCCCGCCGCTCCTGATCGCCCCCGACGCCCCCCTGTCGGCGGCGCTCGACCGCCTCATGCAGGCGAAGGCCTCCTCCCTCTTCGTCGCCGCCGCGCCGGGCAATCCCGGACAAGGGGAGGGCGCCACACCCACCGCCTCCAGCGATTCCCCGCAAACCTCCCCCCACCCGCTCGTCCCGGACCCGATCCGGGACCCGGTGCCACCCGGCACGCCGCCCGCATCTGCCCCCCGCGCCGTCGACACCGGCATCCTCACCGAGCGCGATGTCCTGCGCGCCGTCGCCTCCGAGGGCGCGGCGGCCTTCGAGCGCCCCGTCTCCGCCTTCATGTCCGCCCCGCTCGAATGCGTCCCCGCCGACGCCTTCCTCTATCGCGCCATCGGCCGCATGGCCCGTCTCCATGTCCGCCATCTCGGCGTCGCCGACGAGGCGGGCAGGGTGGTCGGCGCGCTCAGCCAGCGAGACCTGTTGCGTCTCAGGGCCGGCGAGGCCGTCAGCCTCGGCGACGAGATCGCCGAGGCCCGCGCCGAACCCGATCTCGCCGCCGCCTGGGGCCGGATCGACGCCGTCGCCCGCGCTCTTGTCGCCGAATCCGTGCCCGCCCGCGACGTTGCCGCCGTCGTCAGCCGCGAGATGTGCGCCGCCACCCGGCAGGCCGCGATCATCGCCGAGGCGCGCATGGCGGACGCAAGCCGTGGCGCCCCGCCGACCGACTACGCGCTCCTCGTGCTGGGTTCCGGCGGCCGCGGCGAAAGCCTGCTCAGCCCCGATCAGGACAACGCCATCGTCCACGCCGACGTGCCCGAGGCTGATGCGCCGGCCGTCGACGCCTGGTTCGCCGACCTCGCCACCCACGTCGCCGACATCCTCGACGCCGCCGGCATTCCCTACTGCAAGGGCGGCGTCATGGCGAAGAACGCCCCCTGGCGCGGCTCGGTCTCCGCCTGGAAGGCCCGCGCCGACCAGTGGGTCCGCCGCCAGAGCCCGGCCGACCTCCTGAACGTCGACATCTTCTTCGATCTCCGCCCCGTCCATGGGCTTGCCGCGCTGGCGCACGAGATCCGCGACCACGCCTGGGACGTCGCCCGCCGCCACGCCGATTTCGCCAAGTTGCTCGCCGACCAGGCAGCCGGCTTCCGCCCGCCGCTCACCTTCTTCGGCGGCTTTTCCACCGACAACGGCCGCCTCGACCTCAAGGCCGGCGGCCTCTTCCCCATCGTCGCGGCAGCCCGCTGCCTCGCCATCCGCCACCACGTCGTCGAACGCGGCACCCCCGCGCGGCTGGCGGGCCTCAAGGCGCTCGGCATCGGCGCGGAGGACGACCTCACCCACCTCGACGAAACCCACGCCCTCCTGATGGACCTGATCCTGCGCCAGCAACTCGCGGACATCGGAGAGGGGATAGCGCCGGGGAACAGGGTGGAGCTGGGGCGGCTGAGCCGCCGCGAGACGGAAAGGCTCAAGCGGGGATTGAAGGGGCTTGGGGAGCTGGACCGCACGGTGCGGGATTTGTTGTTCGGGTCACATTCCTAGGGCTCAGTCAGCCGTTCCTGCACATTCCGAAGAACTGTGTCTTCCAGCTGTGCATAAAATGGCGATTTGATATCTATCAATGGCTGCCGCACCCCGTCAATGTAGGGTAAGAAATCGCCATCCTGCTTGCGATCAACGCGTTCAAATAGTTCTCGATAGCGCCGCGGTGTCACACCAAAGAAATGAGAAAATCTAACAAAAGGATAATCGTAATATGGCCCTCTATTTTGACGCTCTACTTCAATAGAATCATTATGTAATGTTGGAGCAAGACTTTTTGGGTATGGCTCGAGGAATATAACATCGGTTATTCCGCATGAAACAATATGTTTAGCGCAAAGATGGCAGGGAAATGTTGTACAAAATAGCGTTGCCTCTTTGGTGGATATACCTGATCTGGCCGCATCAGAAATTGCATTCATCTCTGCGTGAACACATCGGCTGTATTCTAGCGCATTATAGAACGTAGTTTTCCTTAGCAACCCAACTCCAGTTTCAATATCAGAATCTGGCATGAGTGATCTAACGATTTCTCTTGCTATCTCTAGTTTCTTTTTATCATTTGAGTCGTAGCCCCAAAGGTAGTCTCTGGCATCATTATCGCCACCGTCTGAATATATGCCACCACCGCCCTGCGGAACATCGTTGCACCCCACCGATATGATTTCACCGCTTTTGCAGAAAAGGGCTGCCCCAACCTGACGAGCGAGATCCATTGAGCGCAGTGCAGCCGATTTTGCAGCAAACATCCCATATTCCATCGGAGTAGGGCTGTATGCATTAGATGAAAAAATTAGCTCGCAAAATCTAAAGACCTGAGACTCGACGTTGTCTTTTGTGGAGTCCATGTCCACGATGAGATCGGCATCATGAAATATAGTTCCGACCTTTTGACCATGATCATCTCTTTCATTTTCGTCTTTGTCAATCAGGCGCTGTGCTTTGGAATTGAAATCTTCAATTTTTTCGGATTGAAATCGCCGAGACAAGAAGTTGAATCGGGATTCTTTACTTGAATATGCTGATATTTGAAAAAATATACGACCATAGACGGATCTCATCAGAGAATCTCATCAGGGTGCTTGAACTGAGATATTAAGTACGCTGTTCTAGAAAATCGTTCATGAACATCTCGATCCGTTAGTTTTAATCTTTCATCTACTATTATTCCAATAGATAATACAGCCAATGCTGAATCATCTATTTGAGTTCTTATATGATTACCAAATCTAATATATTTATCATACTTATCATATGAGTCTCCGTAAGATATATCTTGATCTGCAAATCTTAGATCGCAAATCATAGAAAATCTATCAGATAGCTTTATTCTCCGTGTAGTGTATATTAATTTATCTTGCCCAAAGGTATTGCTCGACAGATATTTCTCAAATGCGGCAATTAGACCGGATATATCGGTTCCAATTGGTGAGACAAATCCGAAAACGATCTCTGGAAGTCGATGCGTGACAACAAGCTCATATTCATGCACCTTAATCAGGCAATTCTATCGTGGGAGGATGATTTGGCTGACAACCGGCGTCAAGAGATTGTGGGGCTAATTGACAAGTTGGTTCAAGAGCACCGGGACTATTTTGACGAGTGGCGTCGGGCTCGATTCCCGAAGTCGGAAAGCTCTTCCCAGAATCGCCTGGACCGACAGGATGTTAAATTAGATGCCGACGCGGTAGAGGCGTCGTAGCGAGGGATAACTGCTATCCTTGGGGAAATGGCCGGCGCGCGGGACGCGCGACGGACAGCGGCCCCGCCACGGCCGAAAAAGCTGAACAAAACCCCGCCCGAAAATCCAATACCCCCTTCCCCTCAGTCCCTTACCATTTTCCCACCCCGATTTTATTCACCATCCCCAAACCCGGGTTAAACTCCCCCTCATCTTCCCCATCGGGGGGCGGTGTCCGGATCCGACACGGGCTCTCGCGGGGAAGGGCGGCGCGTCCGTTCCTGCCCTGTCGGGGGCGGGAGCCGGCGGGGCCGTCCGGGCCGTCCGTCCCGTACTATGGCGGGGCTGCCCCATTGAGGGCTTAAGGCGGCCGGGCCAGTTCCGAACTCTCCGTCATGGAGAGGGTGGGACCGTCAGGCGGGGTTAGCCCTCCGCCGCCCGTGCCGCTGAAGCGCGGCCCCGGACAATGGCCGAAAATCGCCGCGGCGGGCGCTTTGCGGAGCGCCATACAAACCAACTGATGAGGTGCTTCGAAAAGCGCCCGCGCCCCCGGCCTGATCATATCCCGGTCTCGGAAACGAGGCGCGGCAACGGAGGAGGCTGCGTGACGTGCCTGGCAGGGAGGGGGCCGGCGCGCGGGACGCGCGACGGACAGCGGCCCATCCCCACTCACCACTCCCTACTCACCACTCCCTACTCACCACTCCCCCCTCGCAAATCCACCTCCCACGCACCTGCCGTAGTGCTACCATCCCGCGAGTCGCAGCAACGCGGCGGATATCGCAAGACAGGCAGGAGAGACGCCATGGCGATCCTCAAGGAATTTCAGGAATTCGCGGTCAAGGGCAACGTCGTCGACATGGCCGTCGGCATCATCATCGGCGGCGCCTTCGGCACCATCGTCTCCTCGCTGGTCAACGACATCATCATGCCGCCGATCGGCTACGCCCTGGGCGGCGTCGACTTCTCGGGCATCATGACGGTGCTGAGCGGCGACGGAAATTACGCCACGCCCGCCCAGGCCGCCGAGGCCGGCGCGGTGACGATCAACTGGGGCCTGTTCATCAACTCGGTCATCTGCTTCCTGATCGTCGCCTGGGCGCTGTTCATGGTCATCAAGGCGATCAACCGCCTCAAGCGCCAGTTCGAGGCCGCCCCCGCAGACGAGAAGCCCGCCCCGCCCCCGCGCCAGGAAGTCCTGCTCGAGGAGATCCGCGACCTGCTGGCGAAGCGCTGACCGGGTCGCTCGCATTTCCATCGTCATCCCGGCCGAAGCGAAGCGGAGAGCCGGGATCGCCCCGATGATGGAGGCTGCGGCCCCTGGCGTTCCCGGATCGGCCGTCCGGCCGTCCGGGATGACGAACCGGGAAAGAAGGGATCGCGAGTGGGGGGCCGGACGGTGATGGAAACCAGCCCCCCGCCCGTGCTATCACCCCGCGCTTCAACCCCACTGGAACCCCGCATGACCAACTCCGCCCTCCGCCACCCCGCCACCGTCCGCCCCGAGGCCGCCGACGCGCCGAACAGCGGCATCGTCGAGGTGATGAAGCACGGGGCTGGCGCGTGGCGGCGTCATTCCACTGTGGGCCGGCGAGGGCGACCTGCCGACGCCGCAGTTCATCTGCGACGCCGCCGCGCGGTCGCTCGCGGCCGGCGAGACCTTCTACACCTGGCAGCGCGGTCTCCCGGATCTCCGCCGTGCGCTCGCCGACTACCACGCCCGCGTCTACGGCAGGCCGCAGGACGTCGACCGCTTCTTCGTGACCGGCTCGGGCATGCAGTCGATCCAGCTCGCCATGCGCATTGTCTGCGGCGCCGGCGACGAGGTGATCGTGCCGATGCCGGCCTGGCCCAACGCGGCCGCCGCCGTCGGCGTCTCGGGCGCGAGCGCGGTTGAGCTGCCGATGTCGTTTAGCGACAACGGCTGGCAGCTCGACATGAACCGGCTGGAAGACATGATCGGCCCGCGGACGAGGGCGGTCTTCATCAACACGCCGTCGAACCCCACCGGATGGACGCTCGACAGGGAGGGTCTGGCGACCGTTCTCGACATCGCGCGCCGCAAGGGCGTCTGGATCGTCGCCGACGAGATCTACCACCGCTTCTACTACGAGGCCGACCGCGCGCCGTCCTTCCGCGACGTGGCCGGGCCCGACAACCGCATCCTCTACGTCAACACCTTCTCCAAGAACTGGGCCATGACCGGCTGGCGCGTCGGCTGGCTGGAGGCGCCCGCCGAGCTGGGCCAGACCGTCGAGAACCTCATCCAGTATTCGACCTCGGGCGTCGCCGCCTTCATGCAGCGCGCCTGCATCGAGGCGCTCGACAACGGCGAGGACTTCGTGAAGCTCCAGGTCGAGCGCGCCCGTGCCGGCCGCGATCTCGTCTGCGCCGCGCTGGCCGCCACCGGCCGCGTCCGCTTCGCAAGGCCCGCCGGCGCCTTCTACCTGTTCTTCGCCATCGACGGGGAACCGGAGGTCCGCAAGCTCGGCCTGCGGCTGGTCGATGAGGCCGGCATCGGCATGGCGCCGGGAACGGCCTTCGGCCCGGCCGGCGCTGGCTTCATGCGCATGTGTTTCGCGCGCGGGCAGGAGTCGCTGGGCGAGGCCGCCGACCGTCTGGTTGGCTGGTTGACCCGCTGATCGCGCGGGGCGGCCATGCGGGACGCCGGGGTAGCATCGCGGCGGGCGAGCGCATAAGGTCTGCCGCGATTCCCACCCCGTCTGCCGATTTCCCCTGAAGAGGACCACAGATGGCGGCGCCCGGCGACAAGCCCGGTCCCCTCGAGATCGCCCGGATGGTGCTGGTCACCGTGGTCATCGCCGCGGTCGGCGGCTACCTCTTCCACCTGATCGACTTCCCCGCCCCCTGGATTTCCGGCGGCATGGTCGCCGTCGCCGCCGCCGCGCTGTGGGGCGTCAAGGTGGGAGTGCCGCCGCTCCTGCGCGAATTCGTCTTCTTCATCCTCGGCGTCTCGATCGGCTCCGCCATCTCGCCCGAGACGCTGTCGGCGATCGCGCTCTGGCCGGTCAGCATGTTTATCCTGCTCGCCTCGATCCCGGTCGTCACCTACGGCACGTCCTGGGTCCTGATGCGCCTGCGCGGCTGGAACCGCGACGACGCGCTGCTCGGGGCGGCGCCCGGCTCGCTCAACATGGTGTTGATCATCGCCGACCAGATCGGTGCGAGCGTGCCGAAGATCGCCATGGTCCAGACCTTGCGGCTGGCGATCCTGGTGTTCCTCCTGCCGCTCCTCGTCGGCACCTTCTCCGACCTCTCCCAGGCCCCCGAGGCTGTCGGGGAGGTCGCCGAGCTCGAGTTGTGGGAACTCGCGCTCGTCGTCGCCGCCTCGCTGGTCGGTGCGCTCGCCGCGCGTCTCGTGCGGATGCCGACCGCCATGCTGCTCGGCGCGATGGTCGGCAGCGGCGTGCTCTACGGCTCCGGCGTCGTCGCCGCTCCAGTCCCCGATTTCATCATGGTGCCGGGCTTCATCGTGGTCGGCGCCTATATCGGCACGCGCTTCGCCGGCCTCACCATCTCGAGCATCCTCGTCTATCTCGTCGACGGCCTCTATGCCTTCGTCACGTCCTTCACCCTGTCTGCGGCCGCCGCGGGCCTCGTGACGCTGTTCGTCGGCATCTCCTTCGGCCAGACGGTCCTCGGCTTTGCGCCCGGCGGCTTCGAGGTGATGATCGTGCTGGCCTTCTCGCTGGGAATGGACGCCGCCTACGTGGCGATCCACCAGACCACGCGGTTCTTCGCGCTGTCGGTGACGCTGCCGTTCCTGTTCAGGTCGAAGATGAAGCGATAGCCGGCTACTCGGCCGCGGCCGAAGTCCCGCCCGCATAGGCGATGCCGAGCGCGTTCCAGACCTCGGCCAGCGCCTCGGCGAGTTCCTCGATCATCCGGTCGTCATGCAGCGGGCCGGGCGAGATCCTCAGGCGCTCCGTGCCGCGCGGCACGGTGGGATAGTTGATCGGCTGTATGTAGATCGCGTGCTTTTCCATCAGCCGGTCGCTCGCCGCCTTGCACAGTTCCGCGTCGCCCACCAGCACCGGCACGATGTGCGTGGCGGACGGCATCACCGGCAGCCCCCGCCCCGCCAGCGCGCGTTTCGTCCGCGACGATTGCCGCGCCAGCGCCTCGCGCTCGGCCGTCGACGACTTCAGGTGCCGGATCGAGGCCGCAGCCGCCGCGGCGATTGCCGGGGGCAGGGCGGTTGTGAAGATGAAGCCCGGCGCATGGCTGCGCACCGCGTCGACGATGCCCGCGTCCGCCGCGATGTAGCCCCCGAGGCACCCGAAGGCCTTGCCGAGCGTGCCCTCGATCACGTCGATGCGGTCCATTTCCCCGTCGCGTTCGGCGATCCCCGCCCCGCGCGGCCCGTACATGCCGACGGCGTGGACCTCGTCGATGTAGGTCATGGCGCCGTATTTGTCGGCGAGATCGCAGATCGCCCCGATCGGCCCGATGTCGCCGTCCATCGAGTAGACGGATTCGAAGACGATCAGTTTCGGCCGCTCCGGGTCGGCATCCCGGAGAAGGTCTTCCAGGTGCTCAACGTCGTTGTGCCGGAAGATGCGCTTCTCGGCGCCCGACCGGCGCACGCCCTCGATCATCGAGGCATGGTTGAGCGCGTCCGACAGGATCAGGCAATCGGGAAGAAGGCGCGCGATGGTCGAGATCGTCGCCTCGTTGGAGATGAAACCGGAGGTGAAGACGAGCGCCGCCTCCTTGCCGTGCAGGTCGGCGAGTTCCGCCTCGAGGCCGACCAGCGGATGGCTGTTGCCGGAGATGTTGCGCGTGCCGCCGGCGCCCACGCCGGCGCGGGCTGCCGTCTCGGCGAATGCGGCGAGCACGTCGGGGTGCTGCCCCATGCCGAGATAGTCGTTGGAGCACCACACGGTGATCTCGCGCTCGCCATCGGGCCCGTGATGCACCGCGCGCGGAAAGCGCCCGGCGATCCGCTCGAGATCGGCGAACACGCGGTATCGCTTCTCGGCGTTGACCCTGTCGAGTGCGGTCTGGAAAGCGCCTGAATAGTCGAAGGGCATCGCTGGCGTCGGTCCGTCTTGCGTTCGGAGGGCAAGGAGGCCCTCCCGCCACCGCCCGGCGGCCGAGGCCGCGCCCGATGACGGATGTCGATGCGAGTGATCGGAAAATACAGGCTCCCGCGCCATGCGGCAAATCGTCGGGGCGGCCGGTCAGTCGACCCTGCGCTCCCGCCCGGCGCTCACCGGGCCATTGGCGGAGAGTTCGATGCCGGTCAGCATGCGGTCGAGGTGACGGGCCCGCCAGGCGAGCAGCTTTTCGGCCATCTCGATGCGCACCCTGGTGTATGCCGGGTCGTCGGCGAGGTTCACGAGTTCGCCGGGATCGGCCTGCAAGTCGAACAGCAGCGGGCGCAGGGCGGCGAAGTGGACGTATTTGTACCGCTCGCCGCGGATGACGGCGAGGTTGAGCGCATCGAGAGGAGCGCCGTAGATGCGCTCGGCCGCGCCTGAGGCGACCTCGCGGAAGTCGAATTCCCAGTGCGCTTCCTCGCGCCAGTTGACCGGCTCGTCGCCGTCGAGAAACGATATCAGCGTCCGGCCGTCGAGATGGCCGGGCACCTCGGCGCCGACCGCGTCCAGGATGGTCGGCACGATGTCGACGGCCTCGGTGAAGCGCTCGACCGCCGTGCCGCGCGCCGCGCGGCCCGGGTCCCGGATCACCAGCGGCACGTGGTAGCTCTGCTCGAACCATCCGAGCTTCCCGAACAGGTGCCGGTCGCCCATCATTTCGCCGTGGTCGCTGGTGAATGCCACCACCGTGTCGTCCCAGGCGCCCGCCGCCTTCAGGCCTGCGACGACGCGGCCGACCTGTGCGTCGACCTCCGAGATCATGCCCCAGTAGGTCGCCCGAATTTGCCGGCAGGCGCGCTCGTCCCACTCGGCCACCGGTCCGGAGGCGCCGCGTACGAAGTCCCCCTTGTCGGCGGTCTTGAGCGCCTGTGCGAGGAACGGATGCTGCCCCGCCTCGGCCTCGATGTCGGGCGCGCGAACGAAGTCCGGCCCCTCGTCGGGCGAATACATCGAGGCGTAGGGCTCCGGCACGATGAAGGGCGGGTGCGGCCTGAGATAGCTCAGATGCGCGAACCACGGCCGCGACTGTTCCGACAGCCACCGCAGGAACTCGTCCGTCAGGAATGCCGTCTCGGTCTCCTCGGCCGAATAGGCAGGCGGCCGCCCGCGTGGCGGATCGGCCGGGCCGGTGGCAGGCAGGTGGATGTCCAGCCCCGGAGGCGTCGCCACGCCCCGGGCGCGCAGCCACGACAGCCAGGGCTCGGCGCTTTCCGGCAGCCGTACGCGCACGCTCAGGCCCGGCAGCACGCCCTCGTAGGTCGACAGCCATGGGTCGTGCCCGTCCGCCAGGCGCGGGTCCATGGCGATGTCGGTATAGCCGAACAGCGTCGGATCGTAGCCGGCCCGCCGCGCCATGAGCGCCAGCGTGTCGTGGCGCCGGTCGAGCGGCGTACCGTTCCGGCAGACCCGGTTCGTCATCTGGTAGAGGCCGGTATAGAGGCAGGCGCGGGCCGGCGAGCAGGGTGCGGCCTGTGCGTAGTGCCGGCGAAACAGCACGCCCTCCGCCGCCAGCGCGTCGATGTTCGGCGTGCGCACGACCGGATGGCCGGCCGCGCCGACGCAGTCGCCCCGCCATTGGTCGGCCGTAATCAACAGAACGTTACGCATCGATCAGCTCCGGCCTGTTCTCACGATTACCAAAACCGATGACAGGGATGCGACACCTGTCATACTCTTGCAATCGCACCTTGATAACGCCGGGAAGAGCGTGGCGGTGCAAGGCTAAACAGGTTCCGCCGCGCCGCCGCGCGTCCAGTCCGAACCGCACTCATCGGGAGGCAGTCAATGACGAGATTCACCCGCCGCACAGTCCTGAAGGGAGGCGCCGTGGCCGGCGTCGTCCTGGCTGCTCCGGCGATCCTCAGGGCCCGCGACGCGCTGGCGTCCTCCGGGTCCGTCAACGTATTCGCCTGGGGCGACTACTTCGACAAGAACACCATTCTCGACAACTTCACCAGCGCCACCGGCATCGAGGTCAACCTCTCGACCTACGGCGCCAACGCCGAACTGGAGAACCGCCTGCGCGCCGCCGGCGGCGGATCGTTCGACCTCGTCTTTCCGTCGGTCGACACCGGCCCGAACTACTATCGCGACGACCTCCTGCAGCCGATCGACGAGGCGAAGTTCGATACCAGCCGCGTCATTCCCTCGATCTACCGCAACTCTCTGTCGCTCGGCGCTTCCAATCGCGGCACGCGCTACCTCGTGCCCTTCGACTGGGGCACCGAGGCGATGACATGGGATTCCTCGCGCCATGATTACGTCGCCGGGGACATCTCCTACGGCAACATGTGGGAGGAGGGCATGGACGGTCAGGTCGCCTGCCGCCAGTTCTCGGTATTCCCGTCGGTCGCGCTCTACCTCGATTCCATCGGCGAGGTTCCCTCGAACCGGGCCATGGCGATGTACAAGTCCGAGGAGGAGAGCCGCCGCGTGTTCGATGCGTGCCTGGAGTTCCTCTCCCAGCGCCGCTCCAACATCGGCGCCTTCTGGACCAACGCCACCGAGGCGACCGCTGCCTTCACCGATTCCGGCTGCACCATCGGCCAGACCTGGGATTCCACCGGCATCCTGCTCGGCCGCGACGTTGATCCGAAATGGAAGTACGGCATGCCGAAGGAAGGTGGGCTCGCCTGGACGGACACGCTCGCCATCCCGGCGGCGGCCGAGAACCTCGACCAGGCCTACGAGCTGGCGAACTACCTGTTCAGCCCGGAGGTCGGCGGCGCCTTCGCCAATTCGACCGGCTACAACTCCTGCGCCGTCGGCGCCGAGGAGCACCTGTCGGACGAAGCCCGGCAGGCCTTCGCCGACGCCTATCCCGGCGAGACGATCGACAATCTCTGGTGGTGGCCGATGCAGCCCGAGTTCTACGGCGCGCTGCGCTCGGAATACACCGAGAAGCTGACCAACCTCTGACGAGGTTCGCCCGGGCGGCGGTGCATCGCCGCCGCCCGTACTGTGCCGGCAGCGGCCCCTCGCGTATGCGATCTTCCGTTCATTCCGGCGAAGGCCGGAATCCAGCCATGCGATACGGGTCACGTTCGGGGATGGCTGGGTCAACTCCCCGGGGTTGATCCGGTGATCACGCAGGGAACAGGCGGAGAAGGTCGTCCAGGCAGCCCGGGTTGCCCAAGGGACTAGTAGGTCGTCATGGATTGCCGGGACAGGTCCGGCAATGACACATTCCGGTATGGGTGGGCGTTGAGAGTGGGGCCCATGGACGTTGGCTTGATGCGCGGCAAGGATGTGACGCTCGATGGCGTCTCGATGCGGTTCGGCGATTTCACCGCCGTCCACCCCACCGACCTGACGGTCCGCGCCGGCGAGTTCTTCTCGATCCTGGGCCCGTCGGGCTGCGGCAAGACGACGATCCTGCGGATGATCTCCGGCTTCCTGGAGCCGACCACCGGCCGCGTGCTCATCGGCGGCGAGGACATGGCCGGCATCGGCCCGAACAGGCGCCCGACCGCGCTGATCTTCCAGAATCTCGCGCTCTTCCCGCTGATGAGCGTATGGGAGAACGTCGCCTTCGGGCTCGAGGCGCGCGGGATGGCCAAGCGCCAGCGCCGCGAGCGGGCCGATGCAGCTGCTCGAGCTCGTCGCGCTCGCGGCCAGGAGAACAAGCGGCCCGGCGAGCTTTCAGGCGGCCAGCGCCAGCGCGTGGCGATCGCCCGCGCGCTCGCCGTCGAGCCTTCGGTGCTGCTGCTCGACGAGCCTCTGTCGGCGCTCGACCTGAAGCTGCGCCAGCACATGCGCGCCGAACTGAAGGCACATCCAGCGCAAGACCGGCGTGACCTTCATCTACATCACCCACGACCAGGGCGAGGCCCTGACCATGTCGGACCGCATCGCCGTGATGAACGATGGCCATGTCGAGCAGGTCGACACCACCGACGGCCTCTACGACAACCCCGCGACGCCGTTCGTCGCGACCTTCGTGGGCGAGCAGAACGTGTTCCGTGGCAAGGTGTCCGAGGCGGCCGAAGGCTACGCCGTCATCGAGACGCCCACGGGGCCCCTGCGCGGCAGGAACCGCGACGGCCTGTCGGCGGGCGACGAGGCGATGCTCTTCGTTCGGCCCGAGCGGATGCTGGTCGCCAACGGCAAGGGCCCGGACAACGTCGTCGCCGCCGAGGTCGACAGGCGGGATCTCGAGGGCCCCTTCGTCAATCTGTTCCTGAACGCCGGCGGTAACGAGATCGTCGTCCATCTCGTCAACTCCGGCGCCGCCGGCAAGGATCTCGCGGGAACCCAGAACGTCGGCTTCGCGGCCGACGACGCCCTGGTGCTCGGCTCGGGGACGCTCGCCCGTGACTGAGCTCGTCCGGACCTACGGCCGTCCGTTGACATGGGTCTTCCTGATCCTGACCGCGATCTGGATGGTGGGCATGATCCTCGTGCCGCAGCTCTTCATGGTCGAAAGGTCGCTGTGGCGGCAGGTGACGACCTCCGACATGTCCGTCCAGATCGACCGCGCCTACAACGACCTTTCGCTGCTGCAGTTCGACCTGAACGCGGCCGCCGACGCCGACCGCCCGCAGCTCGAGGCCCAGATCGGGGAGATGCAGGGCCGCATCGCCGAGCTGGAGGCGCAGGAGACGTCGCCGCCGAAGGAATACACGCTGGCCAACTACACCCGCATGTCCGGCCTGCACCTGCGCATCTTCGTGCGCACGATCTTCTACGCCGTGATGGTGACGGTGCTGGCGCTCGTTGTCTGCTATCCGGTTGCCTATGCGGTGGCGCAGGTGGCGGGGCCGAGAAGTGCGGCCTTCCTCATGCTGGGGCTCATAGTCCCCTACGCGATCAACGAATTGTTGCGCGTCTACGCCTGGCTGATGATCCTCGACTACCAGGGCGTCGTGAACACGTTCCTCGACTGGCTCGGCATGACCAATCTCGCCGCCCAGCAATGGATTCCGTTCCTAGAGTATCCGGCGTCGGTCTTCGCGGCGATGGTCTACGCCTACATCCTGTTCATGGTCTTCCCGATCTACAACACGCTGCAGACGCTCGACAAAAACCAGATCGAGGCCGCCCGCGACCTCGGCGCCTCGACCTGGCGCATCCACTGGCGCGTCGTCATCCCGTACGCCAAGCCCGGCATCGCGGTCGGCTGCATCATGACCTTCATGCTGTCGGCCGGCTCCTACGCCGTGCCGCAGATCATGACGCGCGGCGTCTCGGGCGACTGGTTCAGCCAGACGATCTACCGGCAGTTCTACGAATCCAACAACTGGAACGTCGGCGCGGCCTACGCCTTCACACTGCTCGTCGTCTGCGTCGTGTTCATCTTCCTGATGATGCTGATCTTCCGCGTCGGCGTCCGCGACATCGCGAAGTGAGGGGGAGGGAGACCATGGCTCGCCCACTGCACCACATCCACCCTCCCCTGGAGGGGGAGGGTCGGGCCGCAGGCCCGGGGTGGGGTGAAGCGGCAGACTCGGAGTTTGCCGAGAGGCTGTCACCCCCTCCCGGAGCGCATCGCGCTCCGACCTCCCCCCTCCAGGGAGAGGTGGAGAGCAGTCCATGACCACCGCACCCGCCGCCGTCAACCGCCCGACCGGCCGCGCCTGGTCGGAACGTCGTGCTCAACGTCTACATGGCGATCTTCTTCATCTACCTGTTTGCCCCGCTCGTCGTCATGTCGCTGGCCGCGTTCAACGCGTTCGGCTACCCGTCGGTGACCCAGTGGCGCGGCTTCACGCTGATGTGGTTCGGCGAACTGGCCCGCGACACGCGCATCCTGCAGGGCTTGTGGAAGTCCATCATCGTCGGGCTCGGCGTCATCGCCATCTCGATTCCGCTCGGGCTTGCCGGCGCGCTCGTGCTGATGCGGCTCCAGTCGAGGTGGAACGGGCTCCTCTACGGGATTCTGGTGTCTCCGGTTCTCACCCCCGGCATCATCCTCGGCATATCGGCGCTCATCTTCTGGCGGAACTTCAACGTGCCCGGCGGCCTCTTCGTCGCCGCCATGGCCCAGTCCACCTTCATCGCCTCCTACTGCATGCTCATGTTCATGGCGCGCCTCCAGCGCCAGGATCGCACGCTGGAGGAGGCCGCCCTCGATCTCGGCGCGTCCAACGTCTTCGTGTTCCGGCGCATCACGCTGCCCTTCCTCATGCCGACGATCTTCACCGCCGCCGTGATCGCCTTCCTCCAGTCGATCGAGAACTACAACACGACCGTCTTCGCCATCGGCGGCGACTGGACTCTCGTCACCGAGATCGGCTCGCGCTTCCGCTTCGGCCTGACGCCGGTCATCAACGTCATCGGCGTCATCTTCGTCGCGCTCACCATCGTCGCCGCGACCATCTACGTCCTCCTTCAGGAGCGCGAGCGCAAGGCTCGCGAGGCTCGCTGATGCCGCGCCTCACATTCCGCTGTCCGCCCGGTATGGAGACTGTGCTGCCCCGACCGGTGCCGGCCGGGACCGGCCTTCCCGACTGGCTGAAGGCCATGCCGTCCACGCTTCAAAGTGAGGTCCTCGGCGGGGCGGAGGTGCGCACGCTGAAGCACTGTCCACCCCTCATCGACGCCATGTCGGCCGGCGTCCTGATGCCGCTTGCCACCGACGTGACGGTCCGGGCGGGCGAGCTCTCCTGGGACTGGGACCCGCCGCGCGCGCCCGGCCTCCGCCACACGCGCTCGCCCGTCGGCGTCCATGTGCCCGAGCAGGTCGAGGGCGCGCCGCTGAAGATCCTCCCCGGACGGTTCGTCGTGAAGTTCACCAGTTTCTGGACCATCGAGGCGCCCGAAGGCTGGTCGGTCCTCTTCCTCCACCCGCTCATCCGCGAGGACCTGCCGTTCCGCACGCTGTCGGGCCTGGTCGACTGCGACCGCTTCTCCTCCGGCTTCGTGCATTTCCCGGCACTGTGGACGGACCCGGACTTCGAGGGAACGCTGCCGGCCGGCACGCCCGTCGCCCAGGCGATCCCCGTGCGGCGGGAAGAGACCGGGATCGCCGTCGAGGCAATGGACGCACAACACCTCGTGGCGTTGGCGGAGACGGAGGACGGGCTCGCCGCTGATCCGGGGCTTTACCGCAAGCGCTTCCGCGCGCGCCGATAGGGCGCTGCGTTTGCCCGGAGGCGGTTCTTGCCGCTACAAATGCCCCGCCAGACCCGAGACCTTCCAGGAACCCTCCCATGTCGGAAGCCGCCCGCAACGAACTCGCACCGACGGGCGTCCTTCGCGCCGCCGTCAACCTCAGCAACTTCCTGCTCGTCACCGGCCGCACCGACGCCGGCGATCCGGTTGGCGTCTCCCCCGACATGTCGGCCGAGATCGCGCGCCGCCTCGGCGTCCCGGTCTCCTACGTGCCCTATCCCTCGCCCGGCGAACTGGGCGATGCGGCCGAAAGCGGCGTGTGGGACATCGGCCTGATCGGCAACGAGCCGGCCCGGGCGAAGACGATCGACTTCACGCCGGCCTATGTCGAGATCGAATCGACCTACCTCGTCTCCGCGGGCTCGCCCATCGGCGCGATCGAGGACGTGGACCGCGAAGGCGTGCGGATCGCGGTATCGGCGCGGAGCGCCTATTGCCTGTGGCTCGAACGCAATCTGGAGAATGCCGAACTGGTGCAGGTGAACGGCATCGACGCGTCCTACGATCTGTTCGTGGGCGGGGGGTTCGACGCGCTCGCCGGTCTGCGGCCCCGCCTCGTCGAGGATGCGGCGAAGCTGCCCGGCTCGCGGGTGCTGGACGGCCGCTTCTCCGCCGTGCAGCAGTCGATCGGCACGCCCAGGGGCCGTCCCGCGGGCCTCGAGTTTCTTCGCGCCTTCGTGGAGGAGGCCAAGGAGAGCGGCCTCGTGGCCGGGCTGATCGAGCGCCACGGCGTCGAGGGCAGGCTGACGGTCGCGCCGCCCGCCTGAGCGGCCTACGGCGTGGACGCGTCCAGCCGAAGGCGGCCCTTCGGCCCTTGCGTCATCGCCTTGAGCACCGCCGGACGCAAGCCCGGGTGTTCGCGCGCCAGCGACCTGAAGATCTCGTCCGCGTCTTCCATCAGGCCGAGATCGCGCATGACCTCGGCAAGCGAGAGCCGTGTTGGCGCATCGTCCGGCCGTGCCGTCGCCGCGGTGACGAGATGTGCGCGCGCCGCCTCGAGACGCCCGAGAGCGTGCGCCAGCCGTCCGGCGTTGAGATGCGCGTCCGCGTCGAGCGGAGCGGCTGTCAGGTAGGCCTCGAACTGATGCAGCGCATCCTCATGCGCGCCCCGTTCCATCATCGAAGCGGCCAGTTCGAACCGCGCCTTGAGATAGTCCGGCGTCCGCGAGACCAGCTCGGTGAGCAGGGCCTCCGCCTCGGCGCTCCGGCCCTGGCGCTTCATCACGAGCGCGAGATTGAAGGAGGAGGGGGCGTCGGCGGGGTCGATGGCGCCGAGACGCCTCAAGGCCCTTTCGGCGGCCGCCCAGTCGCCTTTCGACAGGGCGGCCGCCGCGAGCCTCAAAAGTCCGTCGCGCTCGTCGCTCAAATGTCGCGCCCGCCTTCGCCGACGCCTCGCGTCAGCTTTCGTCAGTATAGACGATTACGTTGGTGCCTTCCCGGATCTCCACGGCGACGACGGTGTCGAGCGCCACGTCGCGCTCCTGCAGCGCGCCCGACAGAACCTCGTTCTGCTCGATCGCCGTCTGCAGCGGCGAGCCTGCGGAAGGTTCGGAAGGCGCGGCCGTTTCGGCTTCGGCCTGCTGCCCCTCGGTCTCAACTTCGCCGGCGGGCTCGGGAGCGGCCGCGGCCTCGGTTTCCTCGTCCTCATCCTCGCCGGTCAGGATTTTCCGCTCGCCGACGCCTGACAGGAGGAGGTCCTCGTCGGACATGACGGCTGCATCGGATCCGGTTTCGGCCTCGCCGGCGGCCTGCGGCGCGGCGTGCAGCCGGACGACCGTCATCTCCTTGATCTCGGTGAGGTTTCCGATCTTGGCGATCTGCGCGTCCATGTTGGTGGAGCGGACGCCCGTTTCGCCGGCGGCGGTTGTTGCGCTCTCCTGGGCCATCGCCGTCATCGGCACCGCGGCCACCGCCAGCGCCACCAGGCAGGCCGGAATGGTCTTCGTCATGTCGCTCTCCGTGGTGAAACGTGTTTCCCCGTAAGCGAAACGTCGTTGGCGCCGATGTGTTCCGCGTCGGGTCGCGCGCCGTGCGGAGGTCTTCTCGATTTATTCACGACTTGGGGTTTATTCGGCGAGTCGCCGCTCCGTCGGGGCGGCATGCGGAGGAGTGATAAGTCAGCTTCTGACACTGATCGGCGTTCTGGCGATCCTCGCCGGTCTGGTCCTGACCGGTGTCGCCGTGATCCATCCCGCGGTCGATTCTCTTTCGGCGATAGCGGCGGCCGCGACGGCGATCGTCACCGGTGCGCTGGTGGTGGGTGTGGGGCGTGTCCTCGAAATCCTCGATCACATGAGCCGCGAGCTCGGCGTCATCGCCGGGCAGGCGCGCGCCGCGACAGGCTTTCGCGCGGTGCCGGGTATCGAAATGAACACCAGCATCCATGGCAATCTGGCCGTCCGGCTGGCCGACGGGCGTGTCGTCGTCCGCACGCAGCACGGCGACATCTACTTCGCCGGCACGGACGAGGCGCGCCTGGAGATCGGCGATCCCAGGAGCGGCTGATCAGGCGGCCGCCGCGCGCAGCTTCTCGAACGTGTCGCAGTAGCGAAGCAACCGATCGCGGTCCTTGCGCGCGTTGAGCATCGGCTTGCGCTTTCCCGTCACCAGCACGGCCTCTTCCCCGACTTCGTCGAGCACGGAGTTCCAGGTCGGCTCCCCGCGGGATAGGCTTGCCGTCGAGCCGGACGAAGGGGCGGAACATGTCGCAATCGACATGCGGCAGCCGTGCCGCAAGGCGCGCGAACTCCTCGGTCGAGGCCGTGGAGTTGGCGATCTCCAGCGTCCTCAGGTTCTTCAATTGCTCCAGTGGGGCGAGGCTTCCGTCGCGCACGCGGGTGGCAGCGATCCAGAGTACCTCCAGGTCCTTGAGCGCGGCGAGAGGTGCGAGGGTCTCCAGGTCGAGATCCGACCACATGCCGCCCGCCAGCGAGAGCTGCCTGAGGCCCCCGATCTCCGCGATCGGCGACAGGTCGCGGATGCGCTTCATGTCGTTCAGGGACAGCGTATCGACGCGCTGCAGCGGCCTGAGGCAGTCGAGGCTCTCGAGCTTCGTGTTCCATTCGATCGCCAGCCCGCGAACTCGGCCGAGCCGGGACAGGCAGGACAGGTCGTCCGTCTGGACGCCCTCGATCCGCAGGATCTCCGGATCGGCCGATTTCAGCACCCTGTCCAGCGTTTCGGGCTTAACGTGAAGAAACCAGATCTCGCGCAGGTGATCGAGTTCGGGCAGGACCGGCACCAGCCGCGTATCGGCGTGGATCGCCATCGCCGTTCCCGACAACGATGCGGTCCACAAATCCCCGGCGACCTCCGGGCAGTTGGATGCATGGATGATGCGGTCCAGGTCCACGACGCGTCCTCCGCCGATCGTCAAAACGACGGCGCCGAATCCTTGCCCGGCCCGCTTAAGATATGATGAGCGGAAAGCGGAGGTTTCGAGGAGGATGATGGTGCTGCTGGACAGGATTGAACTGTCGACCTCTCCCTTACCAAGAGGAAAAGCACCTGACGCAGCAAGTTGCCTCCAGTAACCTTGTGAGAAACTAAGGGCTTGTCGGACCTGCAAAAACTGGGAACGGTAAGTTGCAGGAAGCATCGCTCGTTAGCGGTCAATTCTGCTCCCCCCTTGCTCCCCCGGAGGCTCGGCATGGCAAAAAAGGCTCTACGCAAGCAGTTCACCGACCTGGCCGTCGAGCAGCTCAGGCCGCCACGGTCCGGTCGCGTCGAGATAAGGGACGCGCTCATGCCGGGGCTGGTGCTCCGCGTCACCGAGCGGGGCGTGAAGTCGTGGTCGGTCATCTACAAGGTGCCCGGCGAGCGCGGGGTGAGCCCGACCGGCCGGCCGCTTCGCGGATCGCAACACCGCGTCACTTTGGGCCAGTGGCCGGCGCTGAAGGTGGTGCGCGCGCGCGACGAGGCGAGGGACCTGATGCAGGTGGTGCTTGAAGGCCGCGATCCGCGTCGCGACCGGCAGGCTGAGAACCTGCTTCGGCACACCAACTCAGTGAAGGCGGTCTCCGAGCGGCTCGTGAAGCAGGCCAAGAAGGAGATCGACGGCTGGCGCAAGATCGAGCAGACGCTTGAGGCGCACGTCTGGCCGGAGTGGGGGCCGCGCCCCATCGGTGACCTCGCCCAGGCAGACGTCCACGCGCTGCTCGACAAGCTGGTCGCGGACGGCCGTACCGGCATCGCGCGGGAGGTCCGCAAGCACCTCTCCCGGCTGTTCAACTTCGCTGCGGCCCGGGCGCTGATCCCGGCTAGCCCGATGGCGGGCATGCGGCGCCGCGACTTGACGCAGGCGGTGAAGGAACGCTCGCTGTCGGACGCCGAGGTGCGGGCGCTGTGGGTGGCGACCGGCGAGATGGGCTACGCCTACGGTCCGGCGGTCCGGCTGCTCCTTCTGACCGGGCAGCGGAAGTCCGAGTGGCTCCGAGCCCGCTGGTCGGAGATCGACTCCGACGAGCGCCTGCTCGTCCTTCCGCGCGAGCGGTTCAAGAGCCGTCGCGGCCACGTGGTGCCGCTGGAGGGCGAGGCATGGCGCATCGTTGAGGGCCTGCCCCGCTGGCGGAAGGGCGACGCGTTGTTCTCGACGAGCGGCGGAGTGACGCCGGTGTCGGGCGACAGCAAGGCGAAGGCCCGGCTAGACCGGTTGGTTCTCGCCGAACTGCGGAAGGCCGCCGGGGACCCGAAGTCCACAATGGAGCCGTTCACGCTGCACGACCTCCGCCGCACCTGCGAGACCCGCATGGCCCGCCTAAGTGTCGGCCGCGAGGTCCGCGACGCCGTCCTGGGCCACGCGCGCGACGGCCTGCAGCGTACCTACAACAAACACGACTATCTCAAGGAGAAGCGCGAGGCGCTGGCGGCGTATGGTGCGCACGTAATGGAGGTGGTGGTATGAGCTACGCGTCGAGGGAAGATATCTGGCGCGCGACAGTCGTTGGGAGAGGCAACGGCGAGGTTGAACGGACTGCCGAAGATATCGCGATGGCAGCAAACCTTGCTGACTGGATGAAGCCCGGCGCTGGCGACGCCGCCACCGCCGTGGCGCGCCTGCTCCGGGACTTCGCCTCCGATTGGGTGGACCTTCGGGTACAGGAAGAGGCGATCCGCGCCCATGCCGACGATGAATTCTATGAGCAGTACGCTGTCGACCCTTCTGTCGTCGAACTTGATCCGCCCGAGTACGGCCGGCTAGAAGGCGCGGGCTGGGAGTGGCTGGACGAGCCACACGGCCGCTGGAATCAAAGGGGCAGAAAATGGAAGGCAGGCACGGGCCGCGATTGGCTGTTCTCACCCCTCCCCGGCGAGAACAAGCGCACCCCCCGCGCACTTCGCGGGGCCTATGAAGCCACCGAGCTCTTCTGGGAGGAAGCGACCAAGCTAAAGTTTAGTCCGAAGTTCGAGTACCTCGACAAGCAAATAGCGACGGCGGCCGCCGCCGCGCTATTCCTCGGGGTGGTGCAGGCAATGGACAGCACTTTTAACGAAACGCGCTGTGAGAGCTTCGTGCGGGGGATGAAATCCCGCCGGCGATGGGGCTCAGCCAAGAGTTAGACCTCCTCCTCGCAAAACAATCCCCCCTGAACGACTGTCCCAGACGGGCGATCCTGCCTGCACGTTCGTAGCGCAGGAGACCCGGACCAATGCCGGACAGGTTCATCACGATGGCGGAGGTTAGCGACCGCGTCGCTCTCTCCAGGGCCCACATACACCGGCTGATTAGGGCCGGCGCCTTCCCCCAATCAATCCCGCTGGGCACGTGGAAGGTCGTCTTCCTTGAGCGCGAGGTCGACGCGTGGATGAAGGCCCGCGTCGAGGCCCGCTCCGACCGTGGCGGGCGCGACGACCGTGCCCGCGAGGCCGCCGGCTCCCGTTGGGACGCGGCCTGAGATGGAGCTCACCGCCGACGAGATGGAGCTCACCGCCGAGCTCAACTCCCGCCACGCCGTACTTCTTGAGTACGGTAACCGCCGCAACGTAGTCCTCTGGTTCCGGGATGATGAGGACTATCGCCGCCGGCCGATGATCACGGTGCAGGGGCGGGGGCACTTCCGCGACGGGCTTATGAACCGGAGGCACCCTAACGGCACTCGCCTTGCGCGCTGGTGGCTGGGCTTGCCACCCGAAAAGCGCCGGACGTACGCCTATGCGGTGTGGGACCCCAGCGCGCCCCAAGAGCGCCCCGCTGAGCCGGGCTCGCAGGTGCGCGTACTGAACCTGTGGCCAGCCCTCGACGACGAACTCGATTTTACCGTCCCGCCCATGCCTGGCGAGGTGATCGGCTGGCGCTGCCGTATAGGCGCACCACTGACCAGCCGGAGGCTGCTGTCATGACGCCCAGACAGGCTCGCATAGAGCGCGGTGCCGAACTTCTCGCCGCCGGGGCGCGCGGCAGAGCTCACCCTACGGGTGTCACACCGCGCGACGTCAACGTCATCGCCGCCGAATGGGGGCTCGACACGATCCGAAAGGCAGGCGGTGCCAGGTCCGAGTGGGAGCTGATCGAGGCCTGCGAGCTCGCGCTACACGTCCTAGGTCTCTCCGGCCGTCCGAGGCACCCATGGTGAGGAAGGCCGACACACCAGGATCGCCCGCTTCTCCTGCGGCGGGCGATGCTCAGGCGCGGCGGGGTGGTGCAGCTCCGGCCATCCCGCCCGCGCCGGCGGACGCTCCACCATCGCCCGACACCGCAGCTGCCATCGACTTTCTGAAGCGGTGGGAGCCGGACGGCCCTTGGGTTCTCACGGCGATAGACCCCAGCAAGAAGGGCATCGAGACCCGCACGTTCGAAAAGGCCGGCAAGGAGCTGGCGGACTGGCTCGACCGGCACAACGGCCGCTGGAACATCTACTTCAGCGTGAACCGGTGCCGCGAGCCACTGTCCAAGAAGGCGGAGAAGTCCGACATCGCCGCCGCCGTGGCGCTGCACGTCGACCTCGACCCGCGCGTCGGCGAGGACCTTGAGAAAGAGCGTGACCGCATCTTGGGCCTGCTACGCCAACCGCCCGGCGGGCTGCCGGCCCCGACGGTCATCGTCTTTAGCGGCGGCGGGTACCAGGGTTTCTGGCGGCTCAAGGAGCCGGTCTCGGTGGGCGGCGAACCGGAGAAGGCGGAGAGCGTAGAGGACCTGAACGCCGGTATTGAGGCGGTGCTGGGTGCCGACAGTTGTCACAACATCGACCGGATCATGCGGCTGCCTGGCACCGTGAACGTGCCCGATGCCCGCAAGGAGAAGAAGGGTCGCGTGCCGGTGCTGGCGGAGCTCGTCGAGTGGCACGACGAGCGGGCGTATGAGGCCTCCCGGTTCGCTGCCACCGCGCGTCGGACGTCTCCCTCGCACATTCCGGCGGGACGACCTGTGGCCGCACCCGGCAACGTCGAGCGGCTGTCCGGCGTCGACGCGCTGGACGAATGGGGCGTGCCGGACCGCATCAAGGTGATCATCGTCCAGGGCAGGCATCCCGACGAGGATGCCAAGAAGGACGACAGCCGGTCTAGCTGGCTGTTCGATGCCGTGTGTGGGCTGGTGCGCGTCGGGGTGCCGGACGAGGTTATCTTCTCAGTGTTGATGGACCCAGACTTCGGGATCAGCGGGTCGGTGCTGGACAAGGGCCGCAACAGCGAGCGCTACGCGATGCGGCAGATCGAGCGGGCGCGCTTCCAGGTGGCAGTCGAGGCCGGCGCGGTGGAACGCGAGCTGACCGAGCTGAACGAGCGCCACGCGGTCCTCACCCAGGAGGGGGGGAAGACGCGCGTTCTGACCTGGGAGAAGTCCGAGCTCGACCATAGCCGTGAGGTGCCGGTGCTCCAATCCTTCGAGGACTTCCGAAACCGTTATATGAACCGCCACGTCGAGGTGCCGTCGAAGAAGGGCACGGCCCGCGTGCCGCTCGGCAAGTGGTGGCTTGAGCATCCCTGGCGGCGCGAGTTCTGGGCGCTGCGCTTCCTGCCAGGCCAACCAGTCGAAGTGGACGGATACCTAAACATGTGGCGCGGATTTTCGGTGGGGGCGCGCAAGGGCGATTGGTCGCTCATGGAGGCGCACGTAAAGGAGATTTTGGCCGCCGGAGACGCAACGCATGCCAATTATATCATGAAGTGGGTGGCCTGGGCGGTCCAGCGCCCGGACATGGCGGCGGAGGTCGCGCTGGTTCTTCGCGGCGGTCGCGGTACCGGCAAGGGCATGTTCGCGCGCACCGTGAAGCGGCTGTTCGGCCAGCACGGGCTGCAGGTGACCTCCCCCACGCAGTTGACCGGGCGGTTCAACGCCCATCTCCGCGACTGCTGCCTGCTTTTCGCTGACGAGGCGGTCGCGCCGGGCGATAAGGCCGCTGAGAGCGTCTTGAAGGGGCTCATCACCGAGCCCGAGCTGACCATCGAGGGCAAGGGTGTGAACGCCGTGCAGGCGCGGAACCGGCTTCACGTCGTGATGGCTAGCAATGACGAGTGGGTGGTGCCAGCGGGCATGGACGAACGGCGTTTCGCCGTCTTCGAGGTCTCCTCCGCGAAGGCGGGCGACCATGAGTATTTCGCAGCGCTCCAGCGACAGCTCGACGATGGGGGGCACGCCGCGATGCTGCACGACCTTCTCGCGCTGCCGCTCGGCGACTGGCATCCTCGCCGAGAGGTCCCCGCCACGGCCGGGCTGCGGCGGCAGAAGACACTGAGCCTGAGCCCGTTCGACCAATGGCTTCTCGGCGTACTTGAGAGTGGGGTGCTCCCCGGCGCGCGGCCGGCGCGGCGTCGCGGCGCCGCTCGCACGGTTCTCTCCGGGGACCTTCCTCGGGACCCGGGCCTTTTCAGCTGCATGCGCCAGAGCAGCCCCCGTCTCCGAGAAATCTCGGACCAGCGCCTCACAGCGCAGCTAAAGGAATGGGGGTGCGTCAGCTACAGCGTCGGCGGGCCCCGTGGATGGACTTTCCCGCCGCTGGCCGACATGAGGGCGACCTGGGAGGAACGTTACTGGCCGGGCGAGTGGTCTGCGCAGGACGAATGGGGTTACGACCACGGCGATGACGACGATCCGCCGTTCTAGCAGGCGATCAGCGGACAGATCATCGGAGTTATAGCGGTCCGATGAGTTTTTTTGTTGCCACTGCAATAGGTTCATCGGAGTCATCGGAGTGTGCGGACCTGCCGGCACCGCGAGGCGCGGCGATGGTCGGAGGCCCAGGAAGGGGTGGGTGGCGGTTATTCTTCGGCTCTTACTTCTCTTACTCCGATGACTCCGATGACTCCGATGAATAGTAGTGATTACATAGGGTTAGGCTCATCGGACCTTCATCGGAGTCATCGGGCTCTGCTCTTGCTGGGCCCAGCCGGGAGTGTCAGCCGTCGCCCCACCCTCCACCGCTCCGGAAAAAAGAGAACCCCAATTCGGGCGCTCGGCGCCCCGGCAGCGACCCTGCTCCCCTCCCGCTCCCCGGGGCTTGCCTGACCGGCACATAAACCTCTGACCCCACGAAAGTATCCCCCCTGCGAGCACTCCCTGATCAGGGGCATGTTCCGTGCTATGAGCAAGAGCACGCCCGCTGTCCTGGTTACCCGAGCCCCCCGTGCGTCGCACGGGGGAGGCGAGCCCGTAGCCATGGTCGAGCCCGCCGGCATCGCGGTCGTCCGCGCGCTCGCCGCCGACTTCGCATCCGAGGCGGAGATCGCAGCCCACCTGGGCATCGACAAGATGACCCTCCGCCGCGCGTTGAAGCGACAACCCGAGCTCGCCGAGGCGTTCGAGGCCGGCCGGGCGGCGGAGGAGCGTGAGTTGGTGGGCGAACCTGCGGAAGGCCGCCCGGAAGGGCAACGTGGTGGCGTCGATCTTCCTCCTGAAGGCACGCCACGGCTACCGCGAGGGCGACGCGCCGGATGCGCGGACCCTGGTCCAGATCAACCTGCCCGACGCCGCCTCTCCCTCCGCCTACTTGTCGGCCATCGGCGTCACCACCGTTGATCCGTCCGACCCGGAGCCTACACCATGACCGGCCCGACCCCGTACCAGCACGCGGTGATGCAGGTCCCTGAGACCTGGAACCTGATGCTCGCCGGTGGGCGTGGCGGCGGGAAGACGACGGCGGCTCTGCTCGTCGTCCTCCGCCACATAGAGAAGTACGGCGAGCGCGCCCGGCCGCTTATCATCCGTGAGACGCACAAGGCGGTGGCCGAGATCGAGGACCGGCTCGAAGGCCTGTTCGCCGACGCCTACGGTCGCGGCGTGCGCCACAACCGGGCAGACCACGTCTTCCGGCTGCCGAACAAGGCCATCGTCGAGCTGGGTCAGCTCGACGGCCCCTCCGCCTACCAGAAGTACCAGGGCCGCTCCTTCACCCTGCTCGTCGTCGACGAGTTCGGCCTCCTCCGCGACCGCCGCTGGGTGGACCTTCTCAAGTCCAACCTCCGCGCGCCTGAGGGCATCCCCCTCGCCGAGGTCCGGACCGCCAACCCGGGCGGTCCGTTGCACGCCTATATCCACCGTACGCACATCGCTGCCGCGCCGGCGTGGCATCCCTACCAGGTCGACGGCGAGCGATGGGTAACCTGCCCCTCCGTCCACACCGACAACCCGCACCTCGACCACGCCGACTACGAGCGCCGCATCCGGGCTGCCTGCGGCAACGACGGCGAGTTGGCGCGGGCCTGGCTCAACGGCGACTGGAACATCGCGCGCGGGGCCTATTTCGGGGGCGATCTCGACGAGAGCCTGCACATGCTGCCGGTCGCTTGGCCCCATCCCGTCACGAAGGACTGGAGGCCGTTCCTCGCGATGGACTGGGGGTCGGCCGCCCCGTCGGTGACCTACGTCGCGCTCCGCGCCCCGGGCGACATCGGCCCGTACCCCAAGGACAGTCTGATCCTGCTCGACGAGTTGGCGACCGTCGACGCGCACGACCCGAACGCCGGCCTGCACTGGCCCCCGTCGAAACTTGCCGAGGCCATCCTTGAGATGTGCGGTCGATGGGGCGTCCATGCGAAGGGGTGCGGCGACGACGCCGTGGGCCTGGACGACACGCTGCTCGCGGCGCTGAGCAAGTACGGCATCCGCCTGACCCGGCCGGACAAGGCCCGTATCGCGGGCTGGCAGCGCATGCGGCAAATGCTGGTCAACGCCCGTGAGCGCAACGGGCAGCCTGGCATGTGGATCACGGCGCGGTGCCGATACTTCTGGGAGACCGTCCCGTTCCTAGAGCGGGACCCTAACCGACCGGAGGATGTCGTCACGACCGGTCCAGACCACGCGGCCGACGCCGCCCGTTACGCCGTCACCTATAAGCCGGCCGTCGCCTCCAGCGGGCCGGTCATCGGCGGCTTCTAAAGCAAGGAGAAATGGCCATGAATGGCAAGGCTGACGTCCCGATCCGAGCTAACGTCCCGATATCAGCTCATCCAGGCTCGCTGGGAAATCTCCGCCGCACCCTTGACCTGGAAGGGACGGCAGGCAGGCAGGCTTTCTGGGCTGCGCAAGAAGCGATGACCGAAGCGTACCGAACGTATGCTGCGATTCAGGACGCCGAGCGAGAGCTGTTCGCCGCCGCCCCTCCCGTGCGTGTGAAGCCCGGCGAGCCGTTGCCCGTAGGTGTGGTGATGGGGGCGGGCGGCCGGCTCCAGCGATTGCACGGCCGGGAGCGCGAACTAGCGCAAAAGGCCCAAGCGGCTGGTGAACGCGCTTTGGGCATCATAACCAGGCGAAAGGACGAGTTGACCCGACACCGCGATGCCTTGGCTGAGCGGGTCGACGCTGCCCTTCAAGACCCTGATCTGAAGCGCCCGGAGGGAATTGCGCTCGCCGCCGAGGTCAGGTCGCACGTGAAGGCGCTCACCGTTGCCGCACGCACTCGCTTCCTCCGCGATGCGATCGATGAGGATGACCGTCAGACGGTCGTGGCGGTGCTCTCGGCTCCCCCCTATCTGACCGGCCTTACCGGGCCGCAGCTTGCTAGAGTCCGCTCGGAGGCTGCTGCGCGGTGGGCGGCTGTAGATCACGCGCAGATGCGAGATGTCGAACTACTGTTCACCCGCGTCTCGCTTGCCGAGCGGCATCTGCGCACGCGGATCGACCGCGCCATCTCGGCGGCCGGCGCTGGCGACGCCGCCGAGCGCGGTCTGGCGAAGTTGGAGGAGCGGGCCAATGGCTAGCCGTTGGAAGCTGTTCGACGAGGCGCACCGCCACCCCGAGCTAATCGACCGCTACTTGGCTCGTCTCGGGGAGATCGCCGCCGAGTTTGAGGTGCGCGCGGAACAAGACCGGCGGCTCAACGAGGAGGACGCCCGCGTCGAGGCGTGGATCGAGCGCGACGGGTCGCTACGGTACTGGGATGCAGAGAAAGGGGACTTCGTAGTGCCGGATGGATGGCCGATTACGGACTGAATTGTTACACGGTTGGCGGCCGCTTGCGCGAGGTCGAGGACCTTCGTCCTTTCCTTGTATTAATCTCCGAAGCCAGCTTACGTATCCTCTTATCATTTCTCACGTATATCTGCTCGAGTGCAAATTCTAATATTTCTATACCATCCAATAATATATCTCGATCTAACCGATAAGAATCTCCAAATTCGTGACTTCCGCTGTTCCCAATCCATTTAATTGCTAGAAGGTTGACGGCTGCATCAGGATTTTTTAATTTAAAAATCTCGATGCGTTCATGGGTAGACAGTCGAATTTTCTTTTTTCTTTTTGGTAACAGCCTTGTTTTGGGGATTTTGCGTTCCGTCAGTATGGCTTCCACTGCTGATCGAAGTCGATTTGCAGCAGAGCCCACGTCTACCCAAAAAAGCTGAAATGCCGTCTTGATATGCGCCGAAACTGCACTTGGGCATTCTGACGCAATCGGAAATATTGGGGGAGGGGGATGTACTGATGTCGGGACGAAATAGGTGAAGTATTCTGGCCCGTACTCATAGTCAAAACTTTCCACTGTCAAGGCGTCGCCCGCTACACAAACTAGGTCGCCGCATTCGGCATTTTGACACTTCATTATGCCGGCGAACCGCTCTTCGGTCCAATCACGCCCCCAGTCGACATCCTCGTGGGCTCGTTTCGAGGGCCCGGTCTCCAACGTGTGAAAGGTGTCAGCAAGGGTCTTAAGAGTGCCAACTGCACAACGCGGGCACGGCCACGCCGGAAGGAATTGAAACCTTGGCCTCCAAAGTTTCCGGTCTATCGCCATCCGCCGGCCAGCTAGTTTCAGAATGAATGGTGCTGCCGGACAGGATTGAACTGTCGACCTCTCCCTTCTTCCCACATCGGCTTTCGCCGACGCTCCGCAGAGCGTTCGTGAGCTGGACCATCCCTTCACCCTGGGCCCGTCATCGACCTTTAGGTGCCGCCCGTCTGGTCTCTACACCTTCCCGGCGTGGCCGGGCTTGGCTCGGGATTGGCATGGGCCTCGGCGGCCTGTAGGTTTCCCCGAATTTGAGCGGTTTGCACCCGGGCGTTTCCACCCGGGGAGGCAATGAGTTTACCAAGGGAGTGCTCTACCACTGAGCTACGGCAGCATAATTCCTTCGTTTTCTGCTCCCCCGGTGGCTCCCCCAAGGGTCGGGGAGGGGGTGCTAAGTATATGTCTCAGTTACAGTATCGGCCTAGAGCCTATCCTCTTACCAAGGGAGTGCTCTACCACTGAGCTACAGCAGCGCCGGGCACCGCATCGGGCCGCATCGGCTCCGAGGCGGGCGGAAACTGCCACAGGGCAGGGGCGAGCGCAAGCGCGCGCTCGACGGGATCATGGGCATCCGATGAACGGGAATGGCAATGGCTGACGATGGCGCAAAGGATGTCGCCCGCGACCGTAAGAAAAGCCGGGAGGAGCGGCTCGCCGAGGCGCTGAAGGCAAATCTCCGGCGCCGCAAGGCCCAGACGCGCGCTCGCCGGGTTTCCGGCGATGCCGGAGATGCCGCGACGCCTGCCGGCGGCGATGCCGACGAGTGAAGGCCCGCCGGCCTTGTTTGCGCCGCGATAACGGGATAGACCGCGCGCTCGCACATCGAGACCGATACGGGATGGGAGGCAGGCTTGGAACGGATCCGCATTCGCGGCGGCCAGCGGCTGGAGGGCGTGCTGCCCATTTCCGGCGCCAAGAACGCCGCCCTTCCCCTGATGATCGCCTCGCTCCTGACCCGGAGCCCCTGATGCTGGAGAACGTGCCGCGCCTGCCGACGTCAACGCAGCTCGAGCCGCATCCTCGAAAACCACGGCGTCGACATCGCCGTCGCCGGCAAGCGCGCGCCCGACGACATGCGAGGCCGGCGCAGATCCATATCGACGCCGGCGATATCGTCGACACCACCGCGCCCTATGAGCTCGTCTCGCACGATGCGCGCGAGCTTCTGGGTGCTCGGGCCGCTTCTTGCCCGCTGCGGCGAGGCCAGCGTCTCGATGCCCGGCGGCTGCGCGATCGGCACGCGCCCCGTCGACCTGCATCTCATGGGCCTCAGGGCGCTCGGCGCCGAGATCGACATCGAGGCGGGCTATGTCGTCGCCCGCGCTCCCAAGGGGCCTGACCGGCGGCCGCGTCGTGTTCCCCAAGGTTTCCGTCGGCGCGACCCATAACGTGCTCATGGCCGCCGTGCTGGCCAAGGGCACCACGGTCATCGAGAACGCCGCCCGCGAGCCCGAGATCGGCGACGTCGCCGAGTGCCTGGTCAAGATGGGCGCGCGGATTTCCGGCATCGGCACCTCGACGCTGGAGATCGAGGGCGTGCCCGCGACTGCACGGCGCCCGCCACCGCGTCCTGCCCGACCGCATCGAGACCGGCACCTACGCCATGGCCGTCGCCATGACCGGCGGCGACGTGATGCTGGAAGGCGCCCGCGCCGACCTGCTGGACTCCGCGCTTCGAGGTCCTGCGCGACAGCCGGCGTCACGGTCGAGGCCACCAACCACGGCATCCGCGTCGCGCGCAACGGCGCACGGCATTCGCGCCCGTCGATGTCGGCGACCGAGCCGTTCCCCGGCTTCCCGACCGACCTCCAGGCACAGCTCATGGCGCTGATCGACGCGCGGCGACGGCATTTCGACGATCCGCGAGACGATCTTCGAGAACCGCTTCATGCATGTGCAGGAACTGGTCCGCCTCGGCGCCGACATTGCGCTCGACGGCGAGGTCGCGACAGTGCGCGGCGTCAAGCGCCTGACCGGCGCCCCCGTGATGGCGACCGACCTCCGCGCCTCGGTCTCGCTCGTCATCGCCGGCGCTGGCGGCGGAAGGCGAGACGACGGTCTAGCGCGTCTATCATCTCGACCGCGGCTTCGAGCAGCTCGAGGAGAAGCTCGGCCGCTGCGGCGCCGAGATCGAACGCCTCTCGGCTTGAACCCGGACGCCATCGTCCCGATATCGCGGCTGTCCGGCGCCGTTGCGTCGCCGCGCCCGACCGGCTAACACGGTTGGCAGGCGGGGGCGGCCCGGTATGCTGGACAACCCCGTTCACGATCGACCGAGCCCGACGCCCATGAAGCCGCTCAAGCTCATCGCCCTCGACGCCGAAGACCTCGAGATCATCTCGGCCGCGCTGCAGGATGCCGTCGCCCGTGTCGGCGACATCGCGTGGCTGCCCAAGGAAAAGCGCTTCGTCGTGATGGTGAACCGCTTCGCCTGGGAGACCGCCGACGACGGCACCCGCACGAAATCCTTCGAGCGACGCCGCGCCGCGCTCCATTTCGATCGGGTGGGCGCCGTGCGCAAGCGCAAGCTGCGGCAGGATTTACCCGACGCGGTGGTCAACATCCTCGCCGTGCGCTTCGCCGCGGGCGACGCACCCGCCGGCGCCATCGACATCATCTGCTCGTCCGACGTTCGCATCCGCCTGGAGGTGGAATGCATCGAGGCCCGGCTCACCGATCTCGGTCCCGCCTGGTCGACCGCCGCCAGGCCGGAGCACGCGCTCGAGGAGACCGGCGGGAGCGCATGACGGCGTCGGCCAAACGCCTCGTCGCCATCAACCTCGACGAAGCGTCGATCGGCCGGGGCAACCCCGACATCGAGCACGAGCGCGCCGTCGCCATCTACGATCTCATCGAGGACAACTCCTTCGCCGTCCCCGGCCACGAGGGCGGGCCCTACGCGCTCGAACTGGCGATCCAGGAGAAGCGGCTCGTCCTGCGCGTGAGCGAAGGCGACGGTGGCGAGGTCGTCACCCACCTCCTGTCGCTCACCCCGTTCCGCCGCATCGTCCGCGACTACTTCATCGTCTGCGAGAGCTACTTCCAGATGATCCGCACGGCGAGCCCAAGCCGCATCGAGGCCGTCGACATGGGTCGCCGCGCGCTCCACAACGAGGGCTCGAGGATCCTCGTCGAGCGGCTCGACGGCAAGCTGGAGGTCGACTTCGACACCGCCCGCCGGCTCTTCACGCTCATCTGCGTGCTCCACTGGAAGGGCTGAGGGGCATGGCGGGGGCATCCGGGACGCCGCCTTCGGCGGTGCTGTTCGCCTGCGGGCAGAACTCGGTGCGCTCGCCCATGGCCGCCGCCATCACGCGGCATCTCTTCCCCGCGTCCGTCTATGTGGCGTCCGCCGGTGTCCACGAGGGCGATGTCGATCCCTTCGTCGCGTCGGTCATGGAGGAGATAGGCATCGACGTGACGGACCACCGGCCGACCACCTTCGAGGATCTGGCCGACACCTCCTTCGACCTTGTCGTCACGCTGGCCCCCGAGGCCCATCACTGGGCGCTTGAGATGACGCGCACCCAGGCCTTCGACGTTGAATACTGGCCGACCGAGGACCCGACGACCGGGGGAGGCAGCCGCGAGCAGCGCCTCTCCGCCTATCGCAACGTGCGCGATTCCCTCATGTCGCGCCTCAAGCAGCGCTTTGGCTGGCGCCCGCCGCCGACGGGGTAGGGGTCATGCCATCCAGTCGGCGGTGGCAAGGCGCGGCACTCGCGAGAACTCGGAATGATTGGCCGTTACCAGCGTCGCCCCGCGCCGCCGCGCCTGCGCGGCTATGAGGACATCATAAGGGCCAATCGGAGTTCCGGCGCGTTCCAGTTCGGCGCGAATGTCACCGGCTTCCCTGGCATCGTCGTCGTCGAAGGGAAGAGGATGGATATCCAGGGACAGGAAGGCGTCGAGCGTCGCCGCGTTGCGTTCGCGGTGGCTGCTCTTGTCGATACCGTACCAGAGCTCGTAGAGCACGATTGCGGGAATGCCGACGTTCCGGACCCTTCAGAAGCGCGAGTTCCAGCCGTTCCCGCACACTACGTTGATGTGGCCGATTGTTGATACAGGCGATCACGGCGTTGGTGTCGAGGCAGATCATTCGTCGAAGTCCGGCCCGGACGACGGCATCGGCGGCTGCTCCGGTCGCCCGTCAGGCAGGAAGTCCCTGCCGCCTAGCCGGTCGATCTCGGCGAAGATGGCCCTGATGTCGTCGGCGCTTGGCGCTGCCGGCTCCAGCAGCACGCCGCGTCCGATGCGGCGCACTCGCACCTCCTTGCCGGGCAGGCGGAACGCCTTGGGCAGCCTCACGGCCTGGCTGCGGCCATGCATGAAGATTTTGGCGATCCCGGATTTGCTCATGACGGCGTCTCCAATGATAGATATCGGCGATATATATCATTGGAGGCGCATTCAATCCAGCGTCCGCCGGTAGCGCACCAGCGCCAGCGTCGCCACGGCGAGCAAGAACAGCGCGAGCGGCCAGAGATTCGGCGCGATGGCATCCGCGCCGTTTCCCTTCAGCATGATGCCGCGCACGACGCGGAGGAAATGGGTGAGCGGCATCACCTCGCCGATCACCTGCGCCCAGCCCGGCATGCCGCGGAACGGGAACATGAAGCCGGAGAGCAGGATCGACGGCAGGAAGAAGAAGAACGTCATCTGCATCGCCTGCATCTGCGTGCGGGCGAGCGTCGAGAAGGTGTAGCCGAGCGTCACGTTGGCGGCGATGAAGAGGAGCACGGCGGCGAGGAGCAGCCAGCAGCGAGCCCTCCATCGGCACGGAGAAGAGCAGGAACGGCGGCGACGAGGATGACCGCGACCTGCAGCGAAGCCGAAGCCGATATAGGGCACGATCTTGCCGATCATGATCTCGAAGGGCCGCGCCGGCATGGCGAGCAGGTTCTCCATCGTGCCGCGCTCGACCTCGCGGGTCAGCGCGAGCGCCGTCATCAGGGTCGTCGTCATGGTGAGGATGACGCCGAGCAGGCCCGGCACGATGTTGAACGCGGTGATGCCCTCCGGATTGTAGAGGCGGTGGACGACGACATCGACCGGCGCGGCTGCGCCGGCAGCGCGCGGCGAGCGGGCCGTCGGTCGTCGCCGCGACCGCGCGGCGGACGATCTCCGGCGATCGCGCCGACGCGCGTTGGCGGAGGCGGCGGGATCGGTCGCGTCGGCCTCGATCAGCGATCTGCGGCATCGTCGCCGCGCACGAGGTCGCGCGTGGAAGTCGCGCGGGATGGTGACGATGAAGGCGAGCGTCGCCGCGCGCGAGCATGTCGCGCGCCTGCCGCCTCGGAGCAGTTGCCCGTCGATCGAAGCGAAATAGCCGGAGATCTGCATGCCGGCGACGATCGCGCGCGCGACCGGGCCCGTGGTCGGCGACGACCACGCGGTCGGCAGCTGCTTCGGGTCGGTGTTGATGGCGTAGCCGAACAGCACGAGCTGGATGATCGGGATGCCGATGATCATGGCGAAGGTCAGCCGGTCGCGCCGCATCTGGATGAATTCCTTCAGCGAGCACGGCGCGGATGCGCTGGCGGGAGGCGGCGGGCGGTCATCAGCCGCGCCCCGCTGCCTGCGCCTCGCTCATCAGGCGGATGAAGACGTCCTCGAGGCGTCGTCTCGCCGCGCGCGCCGCTTGCACCGCGAATCGCCGCGCGACCTCGCGCTACGCTGTCGCGCGAGCGCCTGTGGTCGGAGCCGACGACGTGGAGGTCGTCGCCGAAGGGCGCGACCTGCTCGACGCCGGGCATGCTCGTGCGAGCGTGCGCGCGCGGCGGCTCGCGCCGCGGCCGCGTGACGACGATAGGTTGCGAGGCCCGAATCCTGCGATGATCTCTCCGCACCGTGCCGCGCGCGACGATCGTGCCGTAGGCGATGTAGACGATGCGGTGGCAGCGCTCGGCCTCGTCCATGTAGTGGGTCGAGACGAGCACGGTCAGCCCGTCGGCGGCGAGCTCGTGGATCTCGTCCCAGAACTCGCGCCGCGCCTTCGGGTCGACGCCGGCCGTCGGCTCGTCGAGGAGCAGGAGCTGCGGCTGGTGCATGATGCAGGCGGCGAGCGCCAGCCGCTGCTTCCAGCCGCCGGAGAGCGTGCCGGCGAGCTGGTTCTGGCGGCTCGTCAGGCCGAGGCGCTCCAGCGTCGCGTCGACATGCCGCCTCGCGGCTTCGGAGGTCGTAGAGCCGCGCGACGAACTCGAGGTTCTCGCGGATCGTCAGGTCCTCGTAGAAGGAGAAGCGCTGCGTCATGTAGCCGACCTCGAGCTTGATCGCCTCGGACTCGCGTGAGGATGTCGTAGCCGAGGCAGGTGCCCTCGCCGGCGTCGGCTTGAGCAGGCCGCAGATCATGCGGATCGTCGTGGTCTTGCCGGAGCCGTTCGGTCCGAGGAAGCCGACGATCTCGCCGCGCTTGACGTTGAGATCGACATTGTCGACCACCGTCTTGTCGCCGAACGCTTGGTCAGGCCGCGCACCTCGATCGCGTTCATGGCGCCGGCCTCACGTCGACCGGCTGCCCGAGCTTGAGCGCGTCCGGCAGGTCGGGCCTTGCCTCGACCAGGTAGACGAGCTTGTCGCGCGCGCCGTCGTGTAGATCACCGGCGGCGTGAACTCGGCCTCGCCGGCGACGAAGGTCACCTCGCATTCACCTCCTCGCAACCGTCGCATCCCACGCGCACGCGGTCGCCCACTCCGATGCCGGCAAGCCGCGGCTCGGGAACGAAGAACCGGACGCGGATGGCGTCGGGCGGCAGCAGCGCGATCAGCGGCTGTCCGGCGACGGGTGTCTCACCGGCCTCGAAGAAGGTGTTCTCGAACTCGCGCCGCGACGGGCGCGATCCCTGTCAGGCGCCTCGTCCTCGCCTCGGCGCGGTCCACCGAGGCCGTGGCGGCCGAGACGGCGGCCCTGGCGGCTTCACGTGCGTCCGGGCGCGCCGGGAGCCTCGCCACGTCGATCTCCCGCTCGACCTGCCGGAGTTGCGCCTGCAGGGCCAGGAACCGCGCCTGCGTCTCGTCGACCGCCGCATCCGAGACCACGCGCTGGCCGTGCAGCGTTTCGCGCCGGGCATAGTCGCGCTGTGCCGCCGCCAGGTCGGCCTCTATCTGGTCGCGGCGGGCCTCCATGACGGCGATCTCCTCTGGCCGCTGGCCGGACTCCAGGTCGGCCAGCTCGGCCTTCGCCCGCGAAAGCTGCGCCTCGGCTTCGGCGAGCGCGGCGGCGGCATCGGCGCCGTCGAGACGGAACAGCGCCTGTCCGGCCGGGACCACGTCGCCGCGCCGCACGTCCAGAGAAACGATCCGTGCCGTCTCCTCTGCAGAGACATGGACGAGGTCCGCCTCGGCATAGCCGTTGAAGGCGTCGTCCCCGCCGACGGGCCAGCAGCCGCCCAGCAAAATCGCGAACAGCGGAGCAAGGAGCGCGTGCTTCATTGCCGTGTCTCCACCATGAGGAGCGCATCGAGATGCTCGTGCAGCATGCCCCGGATCAGGGCCACCTCGTCGGGACCGTAGCCGTCCCAGCCGAGCCGCCGCTCGACGGCGGCCCGCGCCAGCCGGAACACGAGGAGCTGGCCGAGAACCCCGAAGACGCGCACGATCGTCTCCGGCGCCTCGGCGTCCCGGCCGGTCGCCATGGCATAGATCGCGGTGATCAGGCGGTGCATCCTCCCCATGAAGCCGTCGTAGAGCACGTCGAAGGATGGGGACGGCGCCATCTGCTCGCGCAGGATGAAGGGCGCCCACCGCGCCGCATCGGGATTGGCGATCAGCGTCTCGCAGGCCGCATCGATGAACCTGTGAAGCAGGATGCCGGCTTCCTCGGCCGTCTGCGGCGCCATTGCGCCGCCCGGCTCCGCCATCTCGACTATCGGCGCGAGACGGGCTTTGACTCCTTCGACGATGTGCTGGGCGACCGCGCGGTGCAGGCCTTCCTTCCCTCCGAAGTGATAGGGGATCGCGGCGAGGTTGGCGTCCGCCGCCTTGGCTATGGCGCGCGTGCTCGCGGCGTCGAATCCTTCTCGCCCGAAAGCGTCGAGGGCGGCCCCGATCAGCCGTTCGCGGGTTCCGTCCGAGGGGCGGCCACGACGCGGCTCGGCAACTGTGGCGTCGGACTCGTCCATGCGGCACCTCCTGTCGTTTGATTATTATTCATTCGAACGAATTAAAATGTCAACTGGAGATTGCCGTATTTTTCCGGCAGGGTCGTGGGATCGGTTCTAACGAGACGGGAGGCCGGCATGGCAGGACGACTGGCGGACAGGGTGGCTGTGGTCACCGGGGCGGGTTCGGGATTCGGCGAGGCGATAGCCCGTCGCTTCGCCGCCGAAGGCGCACGGGTGGTGGTCGCGGACCTCGACGGAGAGGCGGCCGACCGGGTCGCCGTCGACATTGGCGGTCAGGCAATCGCGGTGACGGCCAACGTCACGAGCGCCGACGATGTCGCGGCGATGATCGGTGCGGCCACCGATCTCGGCGGCCTCGATATCCTCGTGAACAACGCCGGCTTCTCGCATCGGAACAAGTCGATGCTGGACGTTTCGGAATCCGACTTCGACCGCATCTTCGCGGTCAACGCGAAGGCGATCTATCTGGCGGCGAAGGCGGCGGTGCCCGTCATGGAGGGCAGTGGCGGCGTCATCATCAACACCGCCTCGACGGCGGGGCTCAGGCCGCGGCCCGGCCTCACCTGGTACAACGCCTCCAAGGGCTGGGCGATCACCGCCACCAAGTCGATGGCCGTCGAACTCGCGCCAAGGAACATCCGCGTGAACTGCCTTTGCCCGGTCGCGGGCGAGACGGGCATGCTGCATCTCTTCATGGGCGAGGACACGCCCGAGATGCGCGAGAAGTTCATCTCCACAATTCCGCTCGGACGCCTCTCCCAGCCCCGCGACATCGCCAACGCGGCACTGTGGCTCGCCTCCGACGACGCGGAGTTCGTCACCGGCGTTGCTCTGGAAGTCGATGGGGGCCGTTGTATCTGAGTGACCGTTTGAGAACTCGCTCCGGTGCGGCGGACGGCGCGGCCGCGCCCGATATTTTTTCTTGCCTCAACTCACGCCGGAACGGACCATTTCGTTCAGCGGTTGTAAGTCGCTCCCCAGGCCACGCTCGCCGGTTGACGGTGACTGCGACCGCGCCCTGACGGCTGGTGGAATGGGGGATTCGAAGATGTTTCCGTCACTGACGCGGCTTGGCGCCGCGACTGTCCTGTTCGGGACCGTCATGGCGGTGACCGGCGTGGCCGGCGCCGCCGAACCCGAAACGGGTGCGGTGCCCGGCTTCGAGCCCGTCGAGGCCTGGGAGTTCGACCTGTCGGTCGGCGCGACCCTGACAACCGACTACATCTCGCGCGGCTTCTCGCAGACGCTGAACGATCCGGCCATTCAGGGCTCCGCGGAGGCGACCTACGGCCTCCTCTACGCTGGCGTCTTCGCCTCCAACGTGGAGTTCTGCGAACCGGGCTGTGCCAGTGCGGAGGTCGACCTGTCCGCCGGCATCAGGCCGGAATTCGGAGACCTGTCGTTCGATCTGGGTGCCCTCTACTACATCTACACCGGCGAGCCGGCCGGAGAGGACACCGACTATTGGGAGCTCTACGGAGCCGTGGCCTACACCTTCCAGGAGACCGTCACCCTGACGGGCGAGGTGTGGTACGCGTGGGACTATCTCCAGAGCGGGGAGCACGCGACCATCGTCGCCGGCACGCTGGAATTCGCGCTGCCCCACGACCTGACGCTCGGCGGCACGCTCGGCCATGTCGCCTTCGGCGGCGGGTTCGACACCGACTACGCCTATTACAACGTCGGACTGGCTTGGAATCCGAACGCCGGCCCCGTCACCTTCAACGTCCGCTACTGGAACACCGACTACAGCGGCTTCGATTGCACGATCGGCACGAAGACCGTCTGCGACGAACGCATCGTCGCCTCCATGTCGGTCGACTTCTCGCTCAGCGACCTCGTCTCGAACGAGATGCCGCAGCAATAGGATTGCATTGCACCATCACAACCGATCCCGCACCCCATACCAGAGCATCCCGGCGACGAGCGCCGGGCCGCGGAGGAGCCGGCCGCCGGGCCACGGCGGGCAGGGCAGGGCGGCGAAGGTGTCGAGCCGGCCCGGATTGCCGATGATCGCCTCGGCCAGCACCTTGCCCGCGAAGGGTGCCAGCGCCACGCCCTGGCCGGAATAGCCGCAGGCCGCGTATATGCCGGACCGCACGCGGCGGACGAAGGGCAGACGGTTCACTGTGACGGCCAGGGTCCCGCCCCAGGCGTGATCAATTCTGACGCCGTGCAGGTGCGGATAGACGCGGCCGAGATGACGTCCCACGAAGTTGTGGATGTCGGCTGGAAAACGCCGCGTGTAGGTCTCGCCGCCGCCGAACAGGAGCCGTCCGTCCGGCGTCGGCCTCCAGTAATGCACCACGAAGCGCGAGTCCGAAGCCGCCTCGCCGCCGGGCAGGACGCCGCCGGGATGTCCCGCGCCGATCGGCTCCGTCACCAGGATGAAATTGTTGATCGGCATCACCCGCGCCTCGGTATGCCGGTCGACGTGGTCGAGGTACCCGTTCCCGGCCAGGATCACGGTTCCCGCCCGCACGCGGCCCTTGTCCGTCAGGACGCCGGGCGTGCCGGTCTCGGTGACGCCCGTGACCGTCGTCGCCTCGTGGATGCGCGCTCCGGCCGCCGCGGCGGCCTTGGCGAGCCCGAGAGCGAAATTCATCGGGTGCAGGTGCCCGGCGCCGGAATCGCGCCATCCCCCGTGATAGATCGAGGTGCCTAGCGCGGCCGTGATCCGCTCGCGGTCCAGCCACTCCGTGTCTTTATACCCGTAGCGGTCTTCGAGGATCTCGACATGCCGGCGTTCCTCGGCCACGAACCGCGCCTTGTGAAGCGCGTGCAGCAGTCCCGGCCGATACTGGTAGTCAATGCCATGCCTGGCGGCGAGATCGTGGACCAGTGCCTTGGCCTCTCCGGCGAGCGCCCACAGCCGCTTCGTTTCCTCGATGCCGAAGCGCTCCTCCATCCACACGACATCTCGCCGCTGTCCGGAATGAAGCTGCCCGCCGTTGCGCCCCGACGCACCCCATCCAACCCGGTGCTGTTCCAGGAGAACCACGTCAACTCCGGCTTCGGCGAGATGCAGCGCCGCCGAAAGGCCCGTATAGCCACCGCCAACGATAGCCACGTCGGCCGTCGTATCACCATCGAGCGGGGGAAACGGCGCCAGCGGCGTTGCGGTCGCGGTGTACCACGAGGCCGGAGGATAGGATTCGGGCATTCGCTCGACACCTTGGGTTGGCATGCTTCGCCCGCTCCGATCCGCGACAGGTCCGGAGATTCAATCTGCTTCAACCTAACTCACAGCTTGAGCTACTTCATCCTTCCCTGACGCTTGAGCTCGCCATGGGCGTCGTCGAGCGTCTTGGTCACGAGCCGGATCAGCTCGTCGATCTCCTCGTGCGTTATGACGAGCGGCGGCGAGATGATCAGGCCGTCGCGCACCGCCCGCATGACGAGGCCGTTCTGGAACGAGAAGTCGCGTGTGATGGTTCCCGCCTCGCCGACAGGGCCGAATCGTTCGGACCGCGAAGGCTTCGCCGGAACCAGTTCGAGGGCGCCTACCAGTCCCTTCATTCGGGCCTCGCCCACCAGCGGATGATCGGCGAGCGCCAGCCACTTCTTCTGGAGATATGGAGCGGCCTCTGTGGCGGCGCGCTCCACGATCCGCTCACTCTCCATGATGCGCAGGTTCTCGAGCGCGGCCGCGCAGGTCGCCGGATGGCCCGAGTACGTGAAGCCATGGAAAAACTCGCCGCCCTTGCCGATGATCAGGTCGGCGACCTTGTCGCCCACCATTACCCCGCCGATCGGCAGGTAACCGGATGACAGTCCCTTGGCGATCGGCATCAGGTCGGGCTGGAGCCCGTAGGTGTTCGAGCCGAACCAGTTGCCGGTCCGTCCAAAGCCGCAGATCACCTCGTCGACGACGAGGAGGATGTCGCGGCCCTCGAGCACCTTCTTCACTTCCGGCCAGTAGGTCTCCGGCGGGATGATGACGCCGCCCGCGCCCTGGATCGGCTCGGCGATGAAGGCCGCGATCCGGTCCTCGCCGATCTCCTCGATAGCCCGTTCCAGTTCGCGTGCCGCGTGCCGGCCGAACTCATCCGGGCTCATGTCGCCGCCGAAGTCGAACGAGTAGGGCGGCATGATGTGATGCACCCCCGGCACCGTGCCGCCCTGGCCGTGCATCGCCGACATGCCCCCGAGCGCCGAGGCGGCGACCGTCGAGCCGTGGTAGGCGTACTGTCGCGAGATGATCGTCTGCTTCTCCGGCTTGCCTGCGAGGTTCCAGTAATGCCGGACCATGCGGAACACGGTGTCGTTTGCTTCCGACCCCGAGCCGGTGAAGAAGACGTAGTTGAGCCCCTCCGGTGTCAGCTCGACCAGCTTCTGCGACAGTTCGATGGCGCGTGGGTGCGTCGTCTTGAAGAAGGTGTTGTAGAAGTCGAGCTCCAGCATCTGCCGGTGCACCGCGTCCGCGATCTCGCGCCGCCCGTGGCCGATCTGCGAGCACCACAGGCCCGCCATCCCGTCGAGATAGCGGTTGCCGTCGGAATCCCAGAGCCAGACCCCGTCCGCCTTCACGATGACGCGGCTGCCCTCGGCGTTGAGCGACCGGTAGTCGGTGAAGGGGTGGAGGTGATGCGCGGCGTCGAGGCGCCGATAGTCGGCCGTGGACAGGTTGCGCGTGTCGAGCATTGCCTGGGAACTCCCGGAATAGGACGGCGTCAGACGTTCAGCAGCAGGTATTCCCGCTCCCACGGGCTGATCACCTGCATGAAGGTCTCGAACTCGGCCTGCTTGATCGCGCGAGTAGGTCGAGACGAAGCCCTCGCCGAAGATCTCGACCAGCGGCTCGCACTCCTCGAACAGCGCCACCGCCTCGAGGAGCCCGCGCGGCAGCGCGATCTCGCTCGTCGTTGGCGCGCCCGTCGACCGGATCGGTCGGACTTAGCCCGTCCTCGACCATGCCGAGATAGCCGCAGGCGAGCGAGGCGGCGATGGCGAGATAGGGGTTGGCGTCGGACGAGGGGACGCGGTTCTCGACCCGCCGCGCGTCGGGATCGAGGGCGGCACGCGCAGGCCGACGGTGCGGTTGTCGTAGCCCCACATGCATGTTGACCGGCGCCGACCGGAGCGGATCAGCCGGCGGTAGGAGTTCACGTAGGGCGCCAGCATGCACATCACCGCCGGCAGGTATTTCTGCGAGCCGCCGATGAAGGCGAAGAACTCCGGCGTCGGGTCGCCCTCCTCGTCGGAGAAGATGTTCCGCCCGGTCTCGATGTCGATGACCGACTGGTGGATGTGCATCGCCGAGCCCGGCTCGCGCGGCGATCGGCTTGGCCATGAAGGTCGCGTACATCTTGTGGCGGAGCGCCGCCTCGCGGATCGTGCGCTTGAACAGGAACACCTGGTCGGCGAGCTCCAGCGGATCGCCGTGGCGCAGGTTGATCTCCATCTGCGCCGCGCCTTCCTCGTGGATCAGCGTGTCGATCTCGAGGCCCTGCGCCTCGGAGAAGTGGTAGATGTCGTCGAACAGCGTCGTCGAACTCGTTGACCGCCGCGATCGAGTAGGACTGGCGCGCCGATCTCCGGCCGGCCCGAGCGGCCGACCGGCGGCTCCAGCGGATAGTCGGGGTCGGTGTTCGGCTTGACGAGATAGAACTCGATCTCCGGCGCCACCACCGGCTTCCAGCCGCGGTTCGTCGTAGAGCTCGACGATGCGCCGCAGCACCTGGCGCGGCGCGATCTCGACCGGGCGGCCGTCGCGCGTGGAAGGCGTCGTGGATCACCTGCGCCGTCGGGTCGTCCTCCCAGGGCACCACGCGCGAGCGTCGAGAAGTCGGGCTCGAGCATGGATGTCGCTGTCGGCGGGATCGATGTTCGTAAGCCCGTCGTCGTCCGGATAGTCGCCGGCTGATGGTCTGGGTGAAGATCGAGCCCGGCAGGGTCATCACCGGCGCCGCGAGGAACTTCGTGCACCGGCATCATCTTGCCGCGCGCGACGCCCGCCTGGTCCGGCACGATGCATTCGATGTCCTCGATCCGCCGCGCCGCCAGCCACTGCGCGCCTCGTCGAGCGAGGCAACGCCGCGCATCGACTGCAGCGCCTTCTCCGACATCTTCTTGGTGGCCATGTTGCCCGTTTCGTCCCGCGCCGTAGCGCGGGCATTCCTGCTGGTGTTGTGCGGCTATGACCGAATATTGTGATCACAAATCCGCATTGTCAATCGCGTCGGCTACCGGTGTCCGCCCACTCTTGCGGCGGCCGGCGCCGTCGGCCCCGCATCGAAGACGCTCGCGCCGATATGGCGCATTCCGTCCAGGATGTCGCTGCGGATTGCCGAGGCCAGCGCGTCGGCGTCGTGCCGTTCGATCGCGGCGATCGCTTCCTCGTGGTAGTCGACAACCCAGCTAGTTCCCACGCGGCCGTAGACGAGCCGCATGAATGGGCCGAACTGCAGCCAGAGGCTCTCTATCAGCGGCACAAGGACATCCGACGGCGCGGCCCGGTAGATAGCGAAGTGGAAGGCGTGGTTCGCCGTGACGTAGCCCTCGTCGTTGCCGGACTTGAGGTGCACTTCCAGTTCGTCGTCGATCCGCCTGAGCCGCGCGATATCGGCGCGCGACAGGTGCCGCAGGGCCCGGCGCGCTGCCTCGGGCTCGAGTTTCTCCCGCGCCATGACCAACTCGTCGAAGCGTTCCGGGGTCATCTCGGGCACGTGGAAGCGTCGGTTGGGCGAGGCCTCGAGTGCCCGCTCGGCGATCAGCCGGTTGATCGCCTCCCGCACCGGCATCGGGCTCACGCCGAGTTCGGCGGCCAGGCCGCGCAGCGTCACGCCTCGCCCCGGCACGACGCGTCCGCCGATTATTCTCGCCCTCAGCTCGCGATAGACGCGCTCATGGACCGTATCGCCGGGTCCGCCCAACGTGCTGCCCTTCCGGAAGTTGACTTGAGCAGAAACTGTGATCACAGTTGCATTGATAATCTCAAAATGTGGACGCAGGCGCAAGCGTTCGGAAATTTGCGACCGGAATTTCAAATGGCTCGCCCGATGACCGCAGGAACCGCAGCTCCGCTCGAGGACGAGCCGGCCCGTTTTCTGGCCGCTAATCCGGATATCGAGATCGTCGAACTCCTGCTGCCCAACTCCAACGGCGTGTTCCGCGGCAAGTGGATGCCGGCCAATCATCTCGCCGGGCTCTACCGGGAGGGGCTTTCGCTGGCCAAGTCGGTATTCGCCCTCGATGCGTGGGGCCGCGACGTTCCTGACGACCGGCCTCTACCACGAGACCGGAGACCGCGACGGCACATGCCGGCCGGTTCCCGGCAGCCTGAGGCGCGTCCCGTGGTCCTCACGGCCGACTGCCCAGGTGATGCTGAAGATGGACGACGAGGACGGGACGCCCTTCTTCGCCGACCCCCGGACGGTTCTCCAGCGCGCCGCCTCCCGACTCGCCGCACGTGGACTCACACCGGTCTGCGCCTTCGAGCTCGAGTTCTACCTGTTCGAGGATCGAGGGGAGGGGCCGGTCGAGCCCTCACCGGTGATCTCCGGCGCAGGACCGGATCGCACGCACATCTACTCCGTGTCCGACCTGAGGGCCTATGGCGATTTCTTCGCCGAGATCGAGACCGTCGCGGCGGCGCTCGACGTTCCCACCGACACGATCATCTCCGAGGCCGCCCCGGGCCAGTTCGAAATCAATCTCAACCACGTCGCCGACCCCGTTGCCGCCGCCGATCAGACGCTGATGCTCCGGCGCATCGTGAGGCAGGTCGCCCGCAAGCAGGGCCTGCGCGCCTCCTTCATGGCCAAGCCCTTCGCCCAGCGCTCCGGCAACGGCCTTCATCTGCACATGAGCTTGGTCGACCGTGACGGCCGGAACGTTTACGGCGCCGGCCCCGAGGGTGAGGCGCTCCTGCGCCGCAGTGTTGCCGGCGTTCTCGACACCATGCACGAGGCGACGCTGATGTTCGTGTCGACCTACAACGGCTTTCGCCGGCTATCGGGGGCCTATACGCCGTCGAAGGCCCTGTGGGCAGAGAATAATCGATACGTCGCGGTTCGCCTCCCGCGAGCCTCCGCCCCGGCCCGCCGCTTCGAACACCGGGTGGGCGGCGCCGACGCCCATCCGCATCTCGTCCTGGCCGCGATCCTCGCGGGCGTGGAGCACGGCCTGGCTGGAGACGTCGCGCTTCCCGATCCCGTCGAGGGCGACGTCCAGGCGGCCGCCGCCGACGGCCTTCCCCCGACCATGCGCCACGCGCTGGAGCGTTTCGAGCGCTCGGCCGTGCTGGCCGAGGCGCTGGGATCCGAGTGGCACGCGTTTTACGCCAAGGTGAAGCGCCAGGAGCTCGCCGGCTTCGAAAGCTACGTCTCGCCGCTGGAATACGAGACCTATCTTTGAGGTGGATTGACGCTGGATCAATCAGCCCGTTGCGATCCGAGCCCGGGCGCGTTTTGATTGGCTCTATGTTCGTCCGTCATGAGCTGAAAAAGGCCGGACGGGCCGATGCACGACAGGAGAGGAGAATTCGCATGCTAATCCCGCGCTTGGTGACCGCCGCCGCGCTGACGGCCGCGTTCACCGTCGCAGCCTCGGCGCAGAACGTCGTCCACGTGTACAACTGGTCGGACTATATCGATGAGGAGATCCTCAGCGAGTTCGAGGCCGAGACCGGTATCCGCGTCGTCTACGACGTGTTCGATTCCAACGATATGCTGGAGACCAGGCTTCTGGCCGGAAGCACGGGTTACGATATCGTGGTGCCGACCGGCTCGTTCCTGGCCCGCCAGATCCAGGCCGGCGTCTTCCAGCCGCTCGACAAATCGAAGTTGCCGAACATCGAGAACATGTGGCCGGAGATCGAGGAGCGTGTCGCCAAGTACGATCCCGGTAACGAGTACTCGATCAACTACATGTGGGGCACCACCGGTATCGGCTACAATGTCGACATGATCGAGGAACGCATGGCCGACGCGCCGCTCGACTCATGGGACATGATCTTCGACCCCGAGGTCATCGCCAACTTCGCCGATTGCGGCATCCACATGCTCGATTCCGCCGACGAGATGATCCCGGCCGCGCTGAACTATCTCGGCATCGACCCGGATTCCAAGGATCCGGCGGACTTCGAGAAGGCGGGTGAGCTGCTGATGCAGATCCGTCCGCACATCACCAAGTTCCATTCCTCGGAGTACATCAACGCGCTGGCCAATGGCGACATCTGCCTGGCCGTCGGCTGGTCCGGCGATATCCTCCAGTCGCGCGACCGCGCCGAGGAGGCCGACGCCGGCGTGACGGTGGAGTACGTGATCCCCCAGGAGGGCGCCATCATGTGGTTCGACCAGATGGCGATCCCCGCCGACGCACCGCATGTCGAGAACGCGCACGCCTTCCTCGACTACCTGATGCGCCCCGAGGTCATCGCCAAGGCGTCCAACTACGTCTACTTCGCCAACGGCAACCTCGCCTCGAAGGAGTTCCTCAACGAGGACGTGATCGACGATCCGGCGATCTACCCCGACGACGCGACCATGTCGCGGCTCTACACGACGACCCCGTACGACTCCGGCGCGCAGCGTTCGCTCAACAGGGTCTGGACGCGGGTCAAGACCGGCTCTTAATGTGATGCGTCGGGCCCGGCGCGGTGCCGGGCCCGCGCCAATGTGCGAGGGGGGTGTCCATGGCGGCCAAGGCCGTCGGGCCTATCAGGCGCAAGTTCGCGCCGTGGGATGACCCCGGCGCGATTCCGTTCATCCGCTTTGAGAACGTGACGAAGCGCTTTGGCGACTTCGTCGCCGTCGACGACGTGTCCCTCGATATCTTCGAGCGCGAGTTCTTCGCGCTGCTGGGCCCCTCCGGCTGCGGCAAGACTACGCTTCTTCGCATGCTTGCCGGCTTCGAGATGCCGAGCGCGGGGCGCATCCTGCTCGACGGTCAGGATATCTCGCGCGTGCCGCCCCACCGGCGGCCGGTGAACATGATGTTCCAGTCCTACGCACTGTTCCCGCATATGACGGTGGAGGCCAACATAGCCTTCGGCCTCAAGCAGGACCGCATGCCGAAGGCCGAGATCGGCGACCGCGTCCAGGAGATGCTGAAGCTCGTCAAGCTTGAGCAGTTCGCCAAGCGCAAGCCACACCAGCTCTCCGGCGGCCAGCGCCAGCGCGTCGCTCTTGCCCGCTCGCTCGCCAAGCGGCCGAAGGTGCTGCTCCTGGACGAGCCGCTCGGCGCTCTCGACAAGAAGCTTCGCGAGGAGACGCAGTTCGAGCTGACCGACATCCAGCAGAACCTCGGAACCACCTTCATGATCGTCACCCACGATCAGGAGGAGGCGATGACCGTGTCCGACCGCATAGCCGTGATGAACCAGGGCCGCTTCGAGCAGATCGCCACCCCGGCCGAGATTCTACGAACTTCCGTCCAGCCGCTACGTCGCAGACTTTATCGGCGACGTGAACTTCCTGTCCGGCCGTCTGTCCGCCGTCGGCCGGGACGAGGTCGAGCTGACCAGCGACGAGACCGGCGGCACCATCTCCATCGCCCAGTCAGGCATCGACGCATCCGTCGGCGACCAGGCCTGGTTCGCCATACGGCCCGAGAAGATGCGCATCTCGCTGGACGAGCCGGCCGATACGTCGGTCAACACCGTATCGGGCGAGGTCTGGGACATCGGCTATCTCGGCGACCTGTCGGTCTACCGCGTCCGGCTCCCCAGCGGCCATGTCATCAAGTCGACGGTCACCAACCAGACCCGGCTGGTCGAGCGCCCGATCACCTGGGAGGACAAGGTGTGGCTGTCGTGGCCCCGAGAGGGCGGCATCGTGCTGACGAGGTGATCGGGCGTGTCTGACGAGCCGGAGAAGAAGCGCTTGAGCGGCCGCGGGATCGTCGTCTTGATCCCCTATCTCTGGCTGCTGGCTTTCTTCCTCGTTCCTTTCCTGATCGTCCTGAAGATATCGCTGTCGCAGACCGCGCTTGCCCTGCCGCCCTATGTGCCCGTCTTCGACATCTTCGCGGGGCTCGAATTGCTCTGGCAGGGTGTCCGCCAGTTCACCCTGGACAACTACCGCTTCCTGTATTCCGACGCGCTCTACATCCGCTCCTATCTGTCCAGCCTGCAGATAGCCGGGATATCGACGATCCTCATACTGCTGATCGGCTACCCGATCGCCTATGGCATGGCGCGCGCGCCGCGACAGTGGCGGCCGATCCTCGTCATGCTGGTGATCCTGCCGTTCTGGACCTCCTTTCTGATCCGTGTCTACGCCTGGATAGGCATCCTCAGCCGCGAGGGCCTGTTGAACGGCTTCCTGTTGTGGGCCGGCATCATCGACCGGCCGCTGACCATCCTGTCCACCAACGTCGCCGTCTATATCGGCATCGTCTATTCCTACCTGCCCTTCATGGTTCTGCCGCTCTACGCCTCGCTTGAGCGGATGGACGAGAGCCTGCTGGAAGCCGCCGCCGACCTCGGGTCGACGCCGTTCAAGTCGTTCTGGCAGATCACTGTCCCGCTCTCCCTGCCGGGCATTATCGCCGGCTCCTTCCTGGTCTTCATCCCGGCCGTCGGCGAGTTCGTCATCCCCGATCTTCTCGGCGGCTCCCAGACCCTGATGATCGGGCGGACCCTGTGGACGGAGTTCTTCTCCAATCGCGACTGGCCACTCGCCTCGGCTGTCGCCGTCATCCTGCTGCTGATCCTCGTCGTGCCGATCGTGATCTTCCAGCACATGCAGCAAAGACAGCAGGAGCGCGAGGGATGAGGCGCGGCTTCTCCTGGTTCAACGCGGTCTCGCTGACCTTCGGCTTCGCGTTCCTCTACATCCCGATCCTGCTGCTCGTGATCTATTCCTTCAACGACGGGCGCAACGTCGCGGTTTGGGCCGGATGGTCGACCCGTTGGTATGTCGCGATGCTGAACAACCAGCAGCTCATGGATGCTGCCTGGGTGACGTTCCGGATCGCCGCGCTGTCGGCCACCATCGCCACGGTGCTGGGAACACTTGCCGCCGTCGCGCTCGTCAGGATGGGGCGTTTCCGCGGCCGCACGCTCTTCTCGGCGATGGTCTTCGCGCCCATCGTCATGCCGGAGGTCATCACCGGCCTGTCGCTCCTGCTGCTGTTCGTCGCGATCAACTTCGACCGCGGCTTCTGGACGATCGCGATCGCGCACACGACCTTCTCGATGTGTTTCGTGGCGGTCGTGGTCCAGTCGCGTTTGGTGACGTTCGACCGGTCTCTGGAGGAGGCGGCGATGGACCTCGGCTGTCCGCCGCTGCGCACCTTCCTCGTCATCACCTTGCCGATCATCCTTCCCGGCGTTATCGCCGGGTGGATGCTGGCCTTCACCCTGTCGCTCGACGATCTCGTGATCGCGAGCTTCACGTCCGGCCCCGGCGCGACCACGCTGCCCATGCGTATCTATTCCGCCTGTCCGCCTCGGCGTGACGCCAGAGATCAATGCCGTGTCGACGGTTCTGATCGTGCTCGTGACGATCGGCGTCATCAGCGCGTCTCTTGCGATGAAGCGCCAGGAAGTCAATCGCCAACGCGCCGAACAGGCGGCCGCCGCGGGGCGCTAGCGCCCGGCTATTGCCGGGGCGACGGCTGGCCGAGAAGATCCGGCAGCCTCAGGCCTTCCAGTCCCCGCTCGAGCAGCCCGTCGAGCGTCTCCTGCGGATCGATCTCCTCGAGCCGGTCGCGGATGTCGTTCAGGCGCTGCGACGAACCCGCCGCCTGATCCAGCAGCCATGCCGGATCCGGAAGGATGCGCGGGCGCGAAAGGGGGCCCTCGATTACGAAGGGTATGGCGAAGTCCGGACCCGCCGTGTCGGCTCCGCCGGACAGTGCCGCCGTTCCGCGTCCGTTGACCGCCATCGCCGCGATGTGCAGGTCGCCTTCGGCCGCGACGATGAGATTCGGCCCTGCAAGGCGGAAATCGCGCGTCGATGCCAGTCCCTGGACGATGACGAAGGTCGCGCCGAGACTGCCGAACGGAGTGCTCGCATCCTGTCCGATCGGCCAGCCGTTCAGGCTCCCGGTGCGCAGCGCTTCCGCAGCCTGCGTCATGTCTATCCCGCGCACGGACCCGTCGGTGACGGTCACGCGTGCCTCGCCCGACAGGCGAGAGAGGATATTCCCGAGGGTCGCGCCCTCGCCGCCGACGTTGAAGTTGAGGTCGCCAGTGCCCACGATCCGCTGGCTGTCGGTGAGGGACGCGATCAGCGGCCCGACCGCGACCCCGTTGAGCACGATGGCCGCGCGCGCCTGCGTGGCGGCGCCGGACGGGCGCAGGCTGACCGTTCCGTTGCCGCGTCCGCCGTGGAGTTCCGTCTCCCCGACCCCCAGTGTGAACGCCCCGTTGCGCACCTGCACCGTCGCCGCGGTCTGTCCGAGCCTGTGGGGATCGAAGATGACCGAACCGGCGGACAGCCGGACGTCCGCCGTGACCCGCTCGAAGTCCGTCAGATCGATCGGCGCATCGAGAATCGTTTCGGGCGAGCCGCCGCTCCTCACGCTCGCGTTTCCCCCGCCGTCGCCCGTTGCCGGCGTCGCGGAGCGATAGCGGTTCAGGTCGAGGGTCTCGAAGGCCAGGGTGCCCTCAACGCCGAGACGATCCCCGCCGGTGGCCACCTGCAGCCCGCCTTCCGCCCGGTTGCCGTCGAGCGTCATCGTCATTCCGTCGATCGCCGCCGTGCCGTCGGCGAACTCCAGCGTGCCGGCGATCTCCAGTCTTTCGAGGCCCGGCCCCTCGCCGATATCGTTGCCGGTCCAGCGCAGGAACTCGCGAACCGATGGCGAGGACAGATCGAGGCGCCCGCTCAGGTCGGGACCGTCGGCAAATGCCGCGTTTCCGCGGAAGCCGATATTGGCGACCGACGACCGCATCTCGATACGGATCGGCGAGGCTTCGCCCCCCACGATTGCGAGCGGGGCATCGACCTGGAAGGACACTTCCAGCCGCTCGTCCCGCCAGGTGGCGGTCCCCGATCCGTTCAGGGGGGAGGCGAGATTGGGCCAGTTGAACGTCGCATCGACCGCCGAGACCTCGATCGTCTGGCCTGTGGCGCGGTCGAGATGCGAGACGTGACCGTCCTCGATCCGGATTTCGCCGACCTTGATGTCGCGGATCGGCAGCCGCTGCGGCTCCTCGGCGGCCGTGCCGACGATGCTCTCCGTCTCGGCCTCGCCCTCGACCACCCAGTTGCGCCGACCCTGCCGGTCGCTCGTCAGCGTGAAGCGCGGCGAGATCAGCGCGAAGCTCTCGATCTCGACGCGACCGCCGAATAACGGCAGGAGCGCTATGGAGCCGGACAGAGAACTGGCGGTCACGAAACGATCCTCGGGATCGTCGCCGGGCACGCGGATGGTCACGTCCGCGATATCGAAGCGCAGGTTTGGAAACACCTGGAGGCTGGAATCGCCGCCGACGGTGATCTGGTACCCCGTCAGTGCCTCGATCCGTCCCACGGCCTCGCGCTGCACCGTCTCCGGCGACACGATCAGGGGTATCGCTGCGACGGTGATGATCAGCGCCAGGACCAGGGCGGCAACGATGTAGATGACGCTTCGCATTCCGTTGCCCGGTGAGGCGGCTCCCATACGGCATCGATTCCCTGCGCCCACTATATTGATGCGCGATTGGCGGTTCAAACCGCGCGCGGACGTTGGCGAGGGGCCCGCCGCTGTGGCACAAGGGCCGTCGATCATCGTCACTCCCGATCGCGAAAGGCGCTCATGGTCGACGCACCGCTCTGGACACCCTCACCCGACCGTGTCGCCGCGACCCGGATGACGGCATTCAAGGGATTTCTCGGCGAAAGACACGGCGTCCCACTTCCCGATTACGACGCGCTTCACGCCTTCTCACTCGCGCGCCGCGACGAGTTCTGGTCCGCCGTCTGGGATTTCTGCGGCGTCGTCGGCGAGAAGGGATCGGCCGTCACGGCGGATCCCGAGGCGATGCCGGGTGCCCGCTTCTTCCCCGGCGCGCGTCTGAACTTCGCCGAAAACCTCCTGCGCTCGACGGGCGCGGACGACGCGCTCGTGTTCCGTGGCGAGGACAAGGTCGAGCGGCGCATGAGCTGGGACGAGCTGCGCGACCTTGTCTCGAGGCTCCAGCAGGCGCTTGTCGGTCTCGGCGTGAAGCCTGGCGACCGCGTGGCCGCCATGCTGCCGAATATGCCCGAGGCCATTGCCGCGATGCTCGCCGCCACGTCGCTGGGCGCCATCTGGTCGTCCTGCTCGCCCGATTTCGGCGAGCGCGGCGTCCTTGACCGCTTCGGGCAGATCGAGCCGAAGGTCCTGTTCGCTTGCGACGGCTACTGGTACGCGGGCAAGCGCATCGATGTGGCCGAAAAGCTGAAGACTATCGCCGGACGCCTGCCGAGCCTCGAAGGCGTTGTCGTCGTTCCCTATCTCGGCACCGCGCCCGAGGTCGCGTCCGGCATCGCTCAGGCAATGGACCTCGACGCCTTCATCTCCGGGTATGAGGCGGGAGAGCTGCGCTTCGAGCGGCTGCCCTTCGACCACCCGCTCTACATTCTTTTTTCGAGTGGGACGACGGGGGTGCCTAAGTGCATTGCACATTGCGCCGGCGGCGTTCTCCTGCAGCACCTGAAGGAGCACCAGCTCCATTGCGACGTCCGTCCCGGCGACCGCGTCTTCTACTTCACCACGCTCGGCTGGATGATGTGGAACTGGCTCGTCACGGGCCTCGCTTCGGGCGCGACGCTCCTGCTCTATGACGGCTCGCCCTTCCATCCGGACGCCCGTGCCGTCTTCGACTATGCCGAGGCCGAGCGCATGACGCTGTTCGGCACGTCGGCGAAGTATATCGACGCGGTGAAGAAGTCCGGCCTCGTGCCGCGCGAGACCCACGACCTTTCCTCGATCCGGCTGATCACCTCGACCGGTTCGCCGCTCGCAGCCGAGAGCTTCGACTTCGTCTACGAGGCGATCAAGCCCGATGTCCACCTCGCGTCGATCTCCGGCGGCACCGACATCGCCGCCTGCTTCGTCCTCGGAAATCCGCTGAAACCCGTCTGGCGCGGCGAAATCCAGTCGCCGGGCCTCGGGATGGCAGTCGACGTGTGGGACGAGGAGGGCCGTCCGTGCGCGCCGGGCGTCAAGGGCGAACTCGTCTGCGTCGTGCCCTTCCCGTCGATGCCGGTCATGTTCTGGAACGACCCGGACGGCGACAAGTACCGCGGCGCCTATTTCGAGCGTTTCCCGGGCGTGTGGTGCCACGGCGACTTCGCCGAATGGACGCAGCATGGCGGCATGATCATCCACGGCCGCTCGGACGCGACGCTCAATCCGGGCGGCGTCAGGATCGGCACCGCGGAGATCTACGCCCAGGTGGAACAGATGCCGGAGATCGTCGAGGCGATCGCCATCGGCCAGGACTGGGAGGGCGACGTGCGCATCGTCCTGTTTGTCCGTCTCGCCGAAGGCGCGGCACTCGACGATGACCTCGTCGCGCGCGTCCGGCGCCGGATCCGCGAGGGCGCGAGCCCCCGCCACGTGCCGGCCCGCATCGTCGCCGTCACCGACATACCGCGCACGAAGTCCGGCAAGATCACCGAACTCGCTGTCCGCGACATGGTCCACGGCCGCGAGGTGAAGAACAGGGAAGCGCTCGCAAATCCCGAGGCGCTGGAGCTTTACCGGGATTTGCCCGCGTTGAGGGCCTGAGCCTCAGGACCCCGCCACTCGCGGCTGTCTCCAGCCGTCCATCAGCCGCTGCCAGTCGGCGCGCGATCCGGCGAAGGCGTTTCGGTCAACGTCGCCCTTGATGCCGGGTACGCGGCCGGTCGTGGTGAACTGCCAGAACATCCACGGCCGGTTCTCGTAGCGCGCCTCGGGCTCGGCGGCGACCGAGCGCAGCCAGAAATGATAGCCCGGCAACTCGCCTTCCAGCACGTCGCGGTGGAAGGGAATGTCGGTATAGATGATCGGCCGCTTGCCCGTATGCGCCTCCATGGCCGCCAGCATCGTGCGGATTTTCGCAAGCGCCTGGTCGCGCGGGATCTTGTGCGGGCAGCTCCGGGAATGGCCGTTCCATTCCACGTCGAGGACGGGTGGCAGCGCGTCGGCGTCCGCCGGCACGTTGAGCAGGAACCACATCGCCTGCTCATGGGCCGGGCGGCACCAGTAGACGAAATGGTAGGCGCCGCGCGGCACGCCGGCCCGCTTCGCCCCCTGCCAGTTCTCGTGGAACTTCGGGTCGAGATGGTCGCCGCCCTCGGTCGCCTTGATGAAGGCGAATTGCGTGCCGGCCTCGCGCACCCGTTGCCAGTCGATGTCGCCCTGCCAGCGCGACACGTCGATGCCATGCACCGGCATCCGGTGCGCCCGCGCCACGCCGTCATGGAACGCGACGTCGCTCTTCATCGGGTAGTAGCCGGTGGCGCTGGTCGTCGAGGTGTATCCCGTGACCATCGCCGCCTGCTCGATCGCGCCGCTGCAGGCGGCGACGGCGGCGGTGATACCGGCAACGAGAGTGAGCCGGCGGAGCGCGGCGAGCATCATGGTGTCCCCCCCGTTACGCGATACCAGACAACTTTACGGGTTGCCCCGATTGGTACCGCGCGGGGGGTTAATGAATCATTCGAATCCGGCTGTGCCCGGTCGTCGACGCCCGGCCTTCGAGGCCCCCGAGGTCAGCCGGATCGGCAGGCGCGAGGTCCTCGCCAGGAGCACCACGGGCAGAAGCCCGGCAAGGACGATCGTCAGCGCCGCCAGCGCGCCGCGCTCGACCTGGGCTAGTGAGGCGTAGGTGTAGACGTGCGTTGCCAAGGTATCGAAGCCGAAGGGCCGCATCAGTATGGTCGCCGGAAGCTCCTTCATCGCGTCGACGAAGACGAGGATAGCCGCCGTCGCGATGGCCGGCCGAACGAGCGGCAGATGCACATCGCGAAGCGTGCCCGCGGCGGTACGTCCCAGCGAGCGCGATGCCATGTCGAGATGCGGCGTCACCCGCTGCAGGCCGGCCTCGAGCGACCCGTATGAGACGGCGAGGAAGCGCACGACATAGGCGTAGACGAGGGCGGCGACGCTGCCGGTCAGGAGGAGGCCCGTCGATATCCCGAACCACGACCGCATGGCTCCGTCGAGCGCGTTGTCGAAGGCCGCGAGCGGCACCAGCGTGCCGATGGCCAGGATCGTTCCCGGCAGCGCGTAGCCGACGCTCGCCAGCCGCCCCGCCGCCGTCAGCGCGCGCGAGCCGGTGAGCCGCGCCGAATAGGTGATGAGAAGGCCGATCGCGACGGCGAAGACGGCCGCCAGTCCCGCGACCAGAAGGCTGTTTCTCACCAGGGACAGGAACTGCGGCCCGTAGTTGGAGGAGAAGCGGTTGATGGCGAAGTCGGCGAGGAGCCACGCCGGCGCGACGAAGCCGATGATGACCGGCGTCAGGCAGGCGAGGAACGCGAGCACGCCGCGCCAGCCGGTCAGCGGATGGTCCGGGGGGCTCTGGTAGCGCCGCGTCGTGTGGTGGAAGCGCTGCATCCGCCGCCCGCGCCGCTCGAGCCAGATCAGCGCGACGACGAAGACCAGCATGACGCAGGCGATCTGGGCCGCCGCGCCGAGATCGCCCCGGTTGATCCACGTCGAGTAGACCGAGAGCGTCAGCGTGTTGACGCCGAGGTGCTGCACCGCGCCGAAATCGTTGAGCGTCTCCATCAGCGCCAGCGTGACGCCCACGACGATGCCCGGCCGCGCCAGCGGCAGCGCCACCTGGAAGAAGCTACCCCAGCCCGAGCGCCCGAGCGTGCGGCTGACGTCGAGCACGCACATCGACTGCATCAGGAACGTCGCCCGCGTCGTCAGGTAGACGTAAGGGTAGAGCACGAACGAGAACAGGAAGACCGCCCCGCCCAGCGACCGGATCTCCGGGAACCAGTATTCCCGCCGCATGGTGAAGCCGAAGACCGACCGGATGGTCGACTGGATGGGGCCGATGTAGTCCATCAGCTCCACGTAGCAGTAGGCGATGATGTAGGTCGGCATGGCGAGCGGCACGAGCAGGAGCCACTCGAAGACGCGCCTGCCGGGAAACCGGCACATCACCACCAGCCACGCCGTGCCCACGCCGATGACCGTGGTCAGGACGCCGACCCCGACGAGAAGCTGAAACGTGCGCCAGGTCGCCGACGGCAGCACCGTCGACATCAGGTGCGCCCAAACCTCGGGGCTCCCTTGGAAGGCGAGGAATACCAGCGTGGCGATCGGCGCCAGCATAAGGGGGCAGACGAGGCCGAGGACGAGAATGCGCCAGCCAAAGTGCTCGCGGCGCCGGCGCCGCGGCGCGGCCGACGCGATCATCCCGTCCTGGGTCGCCGTCGTCACGCCGCCCCCGTCAGTGCAATGGGCTCGTCGGGCGACGATCCTCGAAGGCCGCGAGCGTCGCCGGTGAAAGCGGCTCGAGCTTTTGCCCGGCGGCCGCCAGCGCGGATGCGTAGTTTCGGCCCGTCTTGAACACGGCGCGGGCCGCTTCGTCGCCCGCCAGCGCCTTGGCCGCCTGCGAAGCAGCTCCCCAGGCGCGGGCCTGGCAGCCGGCCACGAGGCCGAGCGCCATGCATTCGTCGCGGCACAGCATGCGGCAGGGGCGGGGATAGCAGGCGAGTTCCCGGGTTCCCTCGCGGCGCAGGGTGCGCACCCAGGCCGCGAGCTCGGCGACCACGGGCTTGGCGCGCTCGGCCCCCAGCTCGCGCGCATAGTCGTTCCAGACCGCCTCCCAGCAGGCGATGTCGCCGGTCTCGTAGCCGGCGAGCCACCCCCTCAGCCCAAGGACGACGAGCCGCTCGGGAAGTCGCGCGAGGCAGGCGGCGCAGGGATACTGGCTTCAAGGTCTTGTTCATGGCCGGTGACCGTATGGATGTGCCCGGGCGGCATCGGCCGCCCGGGCAGGGTGTCCTTCCGGACCGAGGGTCAGGAGCTCGGACCGTCGTCGTAGGCGACCTTGTCGACCAGTTCGCTGGCCTTGGCGCGATTGTCGGCGATGGTATCGAGCGGTAGTTCGTCGATCTTCATCTCGCCCCACGAGGCGACCGTGTCGGAAAGCGCGACGCCTTCCTTGATCGGGTACTCGTGGTTCACCTCGGCATAGAGCTGCTGCGAGGCGTCGGAGGTGAGGAACTCGATGAGCTTCGTCGCGGCCTCGGGGTTCGGCGAATTGGCCGAGATCATCGCGCCCGAGACGTTGACGTGGGTGCCGCGGTCCTCGGAGTTCGGGAACAGCACCTTGACGGCGGCGGCCCACTCCTTCTGCTCCGGCTCTTCCTCGTTGTTGACCATGAGGCCCATGTAATAGGTGTTCATGATCGCGAGGTCGCACTCACCGGCGAAGATGTTCTTCGACTGGCCGCGGTCGTTGCCGGACGGAGCCATGGCGAGATTGTCGCGCAGGCCCTGCAGCCACTCCTCGGCCTCGGCCTCGCCGTGATGGGCGACCATCGAGGCGAACAGCGCGATGTTGTAGGGGTGCTGGCCCGAACGCGTACAGAATCTTGCCGCGCCACTTGGGGTCGGCGAGCTCCTCGTAGGTGATCGTGTCCTGCTCCACCCTGTCCCTGGACGCGAGCACGATGCGCGCGCGCGCCGACAGGGCGACCCAGTGGCCGTCCGGGTCGCGCAGGTGCTCCGGCACGTTCGCCTCGACCGTCGAGGATTCGATGGGCTGGCTGACGCCGGCGTCCTTCGCGCGCCGCAGCGTGCCGATGTCGACCGAGATCAGCACGTCGGCCGGGCTGTTGGCGCCCTCGGCCTGCATGCGCTCGACGAGCTCGTCCTGGCCGAACAGCACGTTGACGGTCGTGCCGGTCTCCTCCGTGAAGGCATCGAACAGCGGCTGAATGAGGTCGGGCTGGCGGGTCGTGTAGACGTTGACCTCGTCCGCGCTGGCCGGAAGGGCGACGGCGGAGAAGGCGAATGCCGCGGTCAACGCGGCGAGGCCGGCCCGTGCGGGCCGGAAGGCTGTGTGGGTCATCTCGTCCCTCCAATCGACAGGGTTCAAGGCCCCGCCATCAAAGGCTCGCCGGAGGCGTCCGGCAGCTTGCGAGGCCGACCTTTTCCGATCGGCGGAAGAGTGTCAACTATTTCTGAATAGGAAAGTCAGGTTTAGTCTGTAGTTAGAATAATTCTATTCTTGCAGAGAGATACGCGCGCGAACGTAAAGCTTGGCCGGCATTATTATCGGGTGCCGCGCCGGCAGGCGGGCTGGCTCCGGAGCCATGTCTCGAAGGCGCCGTCAACCATAGCGTTCTCCTTCCGCTCATTCCGGCGCAGGCTGGAATCCGGAGCGGAGGCTGCGGCCGGAAGGGCGCTTTCCCTGTCCCGTGGCATCGACCCGGCCGGCGTCTTGCCGCCGCGACCTTATTCCGCCAGTACCCGCGCCTGAGGAAAGGACACCTCCACCAGCGTGCCCTCCTTGGGCTGGCTGCGGATCGCGAAGCTCGCGCGGTTCGCTTCCACCAGCGCGCGCGTCAGCGGCAGGCCGAGGCCCGTGCCCTTCTGCCGCCCGTCCGGGCGTACGCTGAGCTGCCGGAACGGCTCCATCGCCACCTGGATGTCGGCCTCGGACATGCCCACGCCCGTGTCGCGCACCCGCAGCAGCACCTCGCCCTCGTCGCTCTGCAGCGTCGAGACGATGACCTGTCCGCCGGGCGGCGTGAACTTGATGCCGTTGGACAGGAGGTTGAGCATCACCTGTCGCAGGCTGCGCGCGTCGGCCACCACCGGCGGCATGCGACGGGCGAGGGAGGTGCGGATGATCACGCGGTCGCGGTTGGCCTGCGGCTGCATGATCGCCACCGTCTGCTCGACGATGTCGTTGAGGTTGACCCCCGTGAAGCTGAGCTCGAGCTTGCCGGCCTCGATCTTCGACAGGTCGAGAAGATCGTTGACGAGGCTCATGATGTGCTCGCCGCTCTCGCGGATGTCCTTGATGTACTCCTTGTAGCGGTCGTTGCCGACCGCTCCGAACCGTTCCTCCAGGATGACCTCCGCGAAGCCGATTATGGCGTTGAGCGGTGTGCGGATTTCGTGGCTCATCTTGGCCAGGAAGTCCGACTTCTGCGAGCTCGCGCTTTCGGCCCGCTTGCGCGCGGCGACCAGCTCGGCTTCCGCCGCCTTCCAGTCGGTGAGGTCGCGCACCACCGCGCAGAAGCGCGCCGCGTCGCCTTCGCCGAGCGGCCCTATCGTGAGGAACAGCGGCAGCTCGCCGCCCCGGTCCGCGCGGGCCACGATCTCGCGGCCGTCGTTCAGGACGCTGCGCACCCCGCCCGAGATCAGCCCTTCGAGATAGTCGGCCACCGCGGCCCGGCTTGCGTCGGAGAGAAGGTCGGCGAACGGCCGCCCGGCCATCGTGGCGAAATCCTGGCCGAACAGAGCCTCGGCGCTGCGGTTCATGCTTTCGATGATGCCGTCGGTCGACAGGACGATGACGCCGTCGGCGGCGATGTCGAGGATGGCCCGCAGCTCGTCTGCCTCCACCGACGTGGCGGCGACGGTCTCCTCCGCGCCCTCGTCGGCGGCTTGCGTTTCGGCGACGGTCTCGTCGATTTCCCGCGCCGTGACGAACATCGCCGGACCGTCGATCCACGGCAGGCGGCCGATCCGCGAGTCCACCGTCATCTGCGAACCGTCCCGCCGCCGGCCGATCGCCGCGCCGGCGCGGGCCTCCCCGGCGCTCCGTCCCTCGAACAGCGCCGCGACACCGCCCGCGATCTCGAGGTCGTCGAGGTCGGTGTAGTCGAACACGTCGAGGAAGGCCCGGTTCACGTAGATGATCCGCTCGTCGCGCAGTACCGCGATGCCCACCGGCAGCCGGTCGAGCACGCGGGTCACCGCGTCGTGGGTCTCCTCGGCGGGCACGTCTTCATGGACCGCAGGCGTCGCGGCGGCGGTCGGCTCGAGCGCCGTTTCGCCCTCGGTCCATCCTTCGTCGGCCTCGTCCTCCTCCGTGGTTTCGGCGAGGCGCTCGTCGCCCTCCCAGCGCGCTCCGAGGGCTTCGGCGATGGCGGAGAAGGCGTTCCGCTCCCGGTCGCTCAGCGCCGGGCCCTGATCGGGCACCGGCCGCGACGGCTGCAGCCGGACAACGTCCGGGTTCTCCTCGTCGGCAACGACCGCCGGCGGCGTCTCCGGTTCCGCGAACACAACGTCCTGCTCGCGGCCCTCGACCAGCGCCGGCTCGGCGGCGCTCTTTTGCGGTACTTCTGCCTCGCCGAGAATGTCGCCGAAGCCGCGGAAGCCCGCGAACACGCGCCCGTCGCCGAAGGCGGGCAGCGCGGCGAGCCGCACCCGCACGGCCCCTCCATCCTCCGCCGGCCAGGCGACCTCGATCCCCGACCATGTGTCGCGGCGCAGAAGCGCGGAGGCGACGCGGCCCTGCGGATCGAGATCGAGTTCCCGGGCGACGTCCGCCCAGAAGCGCCCGGCGATGTCGCTGCGGGTCGCGCCCACCGCGGCGGCGAGCGCCGGCCCCACGTCGACGAAGCGCCCCTCCGCGTCCAGCACGAACGAGAACCGGCTCGGCAGGGCAGGGCGGGGCGGCGCCGATGGCGCGCTCCCTGCGGTTTCGCCCGCCGGCGCCGCATCGGCGACCGGCTCCGGAAGATCTATCGACAGCGTGAACACGCCCCGGGGCGTGGAAAGCTCGATCCCGGCCGTCTCGGCGGACGCCTCCCCGTCGGCGGCGGCGTTGCGATAGACCTCGCCGTCCTCGCCGCGCAGGCGCACCCCGGCATCCGCATCGTCGAACAGGACGGCGCAGCGCTCGGCGACCGTCCGCCGGTCCGGCGCCCCCGCCGTCGCGGCGACCAGTACCGCCGGCACGCCGCCGACCTCGACGGCCCGGCACATGCAGGCGGCGGCACGGTCCTTGAGCCCGACGAAGAAGCGCAGCATGGCGAGCCGCGGCGCCCCGTCCTGGGGCAGCGCCTCGGCCATCGCCCGGAGCTGCCGCAACCCCGGCCGTGCCATGTCGAAATGCCGGGCGGTCAGCGCGGAAAGCGTCGGCTCGCCGAAGAAGGCGACGCCGGCCGCGTTGGCGAACACGATCCGGCCGTCCTCCACGTCCCAGAGCCAGACCGGCAGGTCTCCGAGCAGGGCGTCGGCCAGTCCCGGTAGGCGGGCTATGTCCGGCAGGGCTCGCAGGCTATCGGCCATGATGTTCGGTCGCGCTCCGTCGGCGGCCACGGGCCGCGGGTTCTGTCCATGGCCTCGCGGAACAGTTCGGGAATTCGCGCGCCGCCGTCGCATCGGTGCGCCAATTCCGGTGTCCGGTGTTATAGTCTTCGCCTGCGCGGGGCGTCCAGCATCGCCACGGCCGGACGGCGTCCGACCATGCGGCTTGGTTAAGCCGCGACCGGCCGGAGCGATCGGCCGCGCGCGCGAACACGCGAAGCCGGAGAGGCTCGAAGAGGAGGTGTCAATGACGAACCGGTTCGACATTCCCGACGCCATGCGCGATTTCGCCGACAAGAGCGTCGACCAGGCCCGCAAGGCCTTCGACGACTTCATGTCCGCCGCCCAGAAGGCCGCCGGCCAGTTCGAGACCTCGGGCAGCGCGATGCAGAAGGGGGCGAAATCGATGCAGGAGGAGACGGTCTCCTTCGCGGAGGCCACCGTGACCGCCAGCTTCGAACTCGCCCAGCGGCTGGTCCGCGCGAGGGATGCGCAGGAGATGGCGGCGATCCAGCAGGACTTCCTGAAGCAGCAGATGGCCGCCTTCACCGACCAGAGCCGGCGGCTCACCGAGATCGCCCAGCGCGCGGCGTCCGAGACGGCGAAGGGCGCCAAGTTCTAGCTGCCGCATCTGGATTTGTGCATTGCACAATGATCTATTGCATTGCACAATCGGCCTTCCTATATTCCCGTCATGTCGCCGGGAGCGCCACGTATCGCGTTCGCCCCGGCGTATCTTGCCGGAAGGCCGGGAAGGTGACCGCGTCGGCCCCCCGCGCGGCAAAGGAAAGGATGACCGACATGACCGATACCCCGATGAAAGAGACCAAGGAAAAGGTTGCAGCCGCCGCCAAGGGCGCGAAGAAGGACGCCATGGCGATGGCGAATTTCGAGATGCCGGCGGCCTTCCGCGAGTATGCGGAGAAGGGCGTGCAGCAGGCGCGCGACACCTACAAGTCCTACAAGTCGATCGCCGAGGACGCGACCGACGCGCTGGAGGATTCCTTCGCCAGCGTGACCAAGGGCACGACCGAGCTTCAGGCTCACGCGCTCGGCGTCGCCAAGTCGAACGTCAACGCCGGCTTCGAGCTGGTCGAGCGCATGATCGGCGTGAAGTCGCTGGCCGAGGCCCTCGAGATCCAGACCGACTTCGCCCGCAGGCAGTTCGATACCCTCGCCACGCAGACGCGCGAGTTCCAGGCCATCGTGACGAAGGTCCAGGCCGACAGCGCGAAGCCGTTCAAGGACGGCGTCTCCAAGGCGATGTCGCAGTTCAAGCAGGCCTCGTAAGGCCCGCCACGACGATTAAGGGCCCCGGCTCAGCCGGGGCCCTTTCAACTTCCGCGCTTCTTATACGGCCCGCGCTGCCCCGGCTTCGGCGCCCGCGCGTCGATCAGCGAAACGATCCACTCCGTATCCCGCGCCGTGTCAGACACGCCAGCCGCCATAGCGGGCGTGATGCGGAGAGTCTTGTGGATGTGGCAGAAATTGTAAGACACGAAATAGAGAGCCAGTGCGTGGCAATGGTTCTCGACCTTCTTGAAAAGGCGTTCGTCAGCCGCGTGAACCGGCGCATCGACATGCGCATCGTGAGGTTCTGGCGCTCGACGTATGACGTGCTGACGTACGCTCGGACCGGGTTTCCCTCGGTCCGCTCATTGCGGGCACCGACGCACACGGCGGGGCTGTAGCGCCCGCATGCGACTTCCGGTGCCGTGCCATAAAGCTTCTGGAGCACGGCATGGTCCACGGCGGCCCCGAACGCGCCCTCGACGGCTTCCAGATATGCCCGGTGGCCTTCGGTGGTGAGCTGGACGCGATTGGCGAGCCGGACAGCCAGATCGTCCATGAACTCGATTGCGTAGTCGCTGTCGCGTCCGCCGACGAGCCAGGAGACAATCAGCTTGGAGTCGGCGTCGATCCCGGTCCAGGTCCACACGTCGCCAGCGCCGTCCGGGGCGGACTTGGCGGCTGCGACGTTCTTCGCCTTTGCATAGGCGAACGACCAGATTTCATCGCACTGGACACGCTTGGCAGCAACGTCGCGCACGTTCTCGTCATGGTAGGCGGTAGCTGAACTTTTATGCTTAGTGTCAAGCAGGAATTTCAGGCAATGTTCCCCCTAGGGGTTCAAGCCGCGTGAGCACCCACGTTTCCTTTTCTTCTCCAGTGGCGTATCGCACCTCTACCGTACGGGTCATATGCGCTCGATAGGGCTGGTTTGTAGTCCAGGATTTAGAAAGATCTGGCGATATCGAGCCTCTAATATCAACTCGCGTATCAAGCGCCTCTAGATGAAAATAGGACGTTGATCCATCAAACCCTAAAAGAATTCCATCCAACACTATATGGTCATCTTGACTATCACTTTTGTTCTCAATAACAGCTTTTACCGTTGCAGCCTCGTCACGAGAAATACTGATCTCGTGAAGATCAGAATAGCTTTTTCCCCAATTAATTTCAGTGTCCAAGCCGTATCGGACACTCGCATCAGCCCACGCATATGCCTTGGTAATGGAGGCCACACCTATTCGATCAGCTAGGCGCTTAAGGTCGTCACTCTCGCGGGCACTCAGAACTTGCTCTACCAGATCCAATGTTTGGTCCAAATCAGATTGCCCAACAAGTAGCCGATCATCGGGAATGGAGAGTGAGATTATGACCGACCCTGCACCTGCCCCAGCGAACTCGAATGACGATAAAGAGAGGCTCTCTTGCGTGGGCCTGTAGCGGAGCTTTGGTGCGGTGCGTATCGCATCAAAAATGGCTGTAACCAACTCCTGAAATGTCTCGATAGCCTCCGCGACCGCTTTCGCTGGATACGAATCAGACCAATCCCGAACAACCCTATAACGAACCAGTTCCGCCTGTTTGGCATGCAATTCATAGTCGAGACGCCTTACAAGATCACGCTGTCGCTTGGCGACCGCCTCCGCATTGATCCGCAAGATATCATCGTCAGGAGCGGCATTGGACACTCGTGCGATATGAGCCCATGCAGCATCCGTTTCCTGCAAATTCTCAATGATGCTCATCAGTTCGTTCATGGCGTCACCACGAATGGAACACTAACAACGGCTAGCCCCTTCATATGGTTGCCGCGACTGAAGCCAAACTGCTTCAACCAGTAGGCGTACATGTATTCGGCTTCAGCAATGTTGCGGTCCAATATAACTCCATAATTATCACATTTATATTTTTCATACAAGGAATTAGATCGAAACCAATCAAAAAAAGAACGTTGCTTTGAATCCATCGACTTATATTCATAAGAGGTGACAGCGAGCAGAACATCTACATCATCAGGATTTAATTTTTCTGTAAGAAAGCTTCCGTCAACCCAAATGCGGCCGCGCATCCCGCCCTGCTGAATCAAAGACACCACCGCCTCCAGTCGGTTCATCAATAATGGGCGCGTAATGGACTGAGGAAAGCGGCCGACGCATAGGTTGCGCAGGCTGGCAATATCGTGCGGATGGAATCCGGGCGCGAGTAACGGAGGGAATTCCTGTTTGTCGCCCCCGGCCAAGAGACGACTAATCCCGCTTTGCGTATCTTGCTTGCGCTGCCTTCCGCGCAATCTCCGCACGACGCTCTGGCGTCATCTTCTCAGCGCGTGCCTTGCCGCCCTTCCGCCCCATCGCCTGCGCAGCCTTGTCCTTGCCGTCGTCGGGCGCGTCGTCCTCGATCTCGCCGATGGCAATCCTGGCGACCGTGATGGCGTTGCCGATCACGTCGGCGGGGCGCTTCTGGCCTTTAGGTCCGGTGGGCATACTAAGACCTCACCTTGTCCAACGAAGCGGCGGCCAGAAATTCACGGAATGCGGCCCGGAAGGCCTGAAGCTCGCGGCCTCCGTTCTGCTTCTCAAAGAGCGAAGGCGGGACATCGCAATACCCTTTATCCTTCCCCGAAGTACGGGACGTCCTGACGCAGAATGTTCCTTTCTCGGCATCTAGCCGAAGAGACCAAGCTACATGATTCCCGTAGGGGAGCCCCTTCCGGCAGAATTCCTTCTCGTAATACAATCGACCCTCCCATGCTTCACGCTAAGCATATAGGAGCCGAGGCCGATCCGCGACACCGGGTCAAACGGATCAAACTTCAAACTGAGACACTACCGCCGCCACCGCTCCCTTGCATCCGCGCGGCTTTGCCCGTAAATGTCAGCCGCCTGACACGTGCAGCTGTAGCTCAGTTGGTTAGAGCGCCTGATTGTGGATCAGGAGGTCCCCCGTTCGAGCCGGGGCAGCTGTACCAAATCCGTCATCGAATTTGCCGCTATCGCCACCCGCCCGGGTACCGACCCTCTTCGCGCATATGCGTGAGTTCGGCCGGCCCCCCGGTCAGCTGCGTGCGATCTTGCCGGCGAGGTCGCGGTTGAGAAGGTTGTCCAGGCACAGGCCGAGATCGGGGTTGCGCTTCAGCAGCGCCTTCAGGTCGCCCGTGTCCCAGACCACGTAGCGCGCGCCGTCCGCGATCTCGACGGTCGCCGAGGCGTCCGTGTTCAGGAGCCACGCGACCTCGCCGATGAACATCGGCGGCTGGACCTGGAACTCCCGTCCCGACTTGGCGATCGTGATCCCGCCTTCGAGCACGTAGTACAGCGCCCAGGGCCGCTCGTTCTCCGTCGTCAGCACCGTCGGGCTGGCCGCCGTCATCCATTTGCCGGCCCGCATGAGCCGGCGGAACTGGCCCGGCGACATGCCGGCGAACTCCGAGAACAGCTTCTGCTCGTCCTCGGTGAAGCGCTGCACCCGGCGATCGAGGATCATCGAGACGATGACATAGAGATTGGCCGCGCCGAGAACCGTCGACCAGAGCATCGCGCTCCACATCGGTCCGGTCGCCTGGACGGCGTAGAAGACGATATAGACCGCGGTGCCGGCGAGCAGGAATCCGCGCAGGATGAGCTGGTCGCGCGAGAGATAGCCGAGCACGTGCATCAGCCCGGCGATATGGACGATCGCGGCCGTTCCCAGTACGTACTCCATGCGGACGTCCCGTAGCCCCACCGGCCGATGGCCGGATTGCGCCAGACTTGCCCGCCGTCAGGCGCGGGCCGAACCGGCGCTCGTCTCTATCCCTGTCCGCGCTGTGCCGCGAACAGTCGGCGCGTCTCTTCGGCTTCCGTGACAGGAACCAGGATATATCCGCGCTGGCCCATGCATTCCTGGGCGCCGCGCGACATCTGCAGCGAGCCCGGACAGGCGGAGGTGTCCATCTGATACTGCTCGAGGAGGGCCGGGTTGCCCGCGCCGCGCTGGCCGTCGGTACGGACCCAGACCATCTGTGCCTGCTGCTGTTGCTGCGGCTGCTGCATCTGCGGCGTCGTGGCGGGCAGGCGGGCCGTCTGCTGCGGCGCGGCCTGGCAGCCCGCCAGGGCCATGGCGCCTGCGAGCACGGTGAGCAGCTTCCAGTTCATGTCGGGGATCTCCGTCTTGGGTTGGACCGGCGCGCGGGCGCCTGCCCCTAGGCAACGGCCGTCGCAGGCCCGGGTTCCCCATGCGACGCCGCTTCGCACGAGAGTGATGCTGCGCTGCCACAGCGGAATGTCAAGGCCGCCGGGACTGAAAACACCGTCTTTGCCGGCGCGGCAGCAGCCCCGGTCATGCGCCTGACGGTCCGATTCCGTTCATCTCGCGATCCCCAGGCAAGGCGCCCGTCCGCCGGAAGCCGGGCGACGCCGCCTTGTGCGCGCCGCACTCCACGGTGCATAAAGCGGCGCCGCAGCCATATGCGTCAGAAGGGTGAAGCGATGAAGGTAATCGTTCTCGGCGGCGACGGGTTCTGCGGGTGGCCGACGAGCCCTACCTGTCGAAGCGCGGCCACGACGTGGCCATCGTCGACAACCTCTCGCGCCGCAAGATCGACGTCGAGCTCGAGGTGGAATCGCTCACGCCGATCCGCCCGACTCCGAGCGGCTGGCGGCATGGAAGGAGCTGACGGGCCGCGAGATCGCCGCGCACACCTTCACCGTCGGCGAAAACTACCACCGCCTCCTCACGCAAGATTCGCGAGGAAAAGCCGGACGCGATCATCCACTTCGCCGAGCAGCGCGCCGCGCCCTACTCGATGAAGTCGTCCTGGCACAAGCGCTACACGGTCAACAACAATCTCTGAACGCCACCAACGACGTGCTCTGCGCGCAATCGTCGAATCGAAGGAGGACGTGCATCTCGTCCATCTCGGCACGATGGGCGTCTACGGCTACGGCAGCGCGGGCATGAAGATCCCGGAGGGCTATCTGCAAGGTCATGATGAACACGGAGGAGGGCGACTCAGGTCGAGCAGGAGATCCTGTATCCGTTCAACCCGGGCTCGATCTATCACATGACCAAGACCCAGGATCAGCTCTTCTTCCATTTCTACAACAAGAACGACGGCGTGAAGATCACCGACCTGCACCAGGGCATCGTCTGGGGCACGCAGACGCCGGAGACGCAGATGGACGAGCGGCTCATCAACCGCTTCGACTATGACGGCGACTACGGCACCGTGCTCAACCGCTTCCTGATGCAGGCGGCGATCGGCTATCCGCTGACGGTGCACGGCACCGGCGGGCAGACGCGCGCCTTCATCCACATCCAGGACACCTGCCGCTGCATCGAGCTCGCCATCGAGAACCCGCCGCAGACGCGGCGAAAGCGTGAACATCCTCAATCAGATGACCGAGACGCACCGGGTCCGCGACCTGGCCGCGATGATCTCGGAGATGACCGGCACGCCGATCGACAAGGTGCCCGAAAATCCGCGCAACGAGGCGAAGGAGAACGACCTCCACGTCACCGCACGACCGCTTCCTGCGCATGGGGCTCGAGCCGATCACGCTGAAGGACGGTCTGATGGCGGAGGTGACGGAGATCGCGAAGCAATACGCCGACCGCTGCGACCGGTCGAAGATACCCTGCCGGTCGGCCTGGAACCGGACGCGCGCCGCGCAGATTCTGACGGTCAGCGCTTTCTTGCCGAGAGCCGGCCCGCGATGCGGCGTGTCGCCTCGGCGCAGTCGCGCCGCCCCACGAGCACGCCGTGCTCGGTAACGACGACCGTCACGTCCTGCAGCCCGATCACCGCCACGGGCAGCCCGTCCGAGCGCACATAGGCGTTGCGGGTGCCGTCGAGATGGGCCGACCCGACGACGACGTTTCCGTCCTCGTCCGCCTCGGCCAGCGCGTGCATCGCCGCCCAGTCGCCGACGTTCCGACCACCCGAAATGCGCCGGCACGACCGCCGCATGCAGCGTCCGCTCCATCACCGCGCGGTCGAAGCTTATGGCCCGCGCCGCGCCGAACCGGGCGTCGGCCAGCCGGAAGCCGTCATCGGTTTCGCGACCTTCGTCGACCGCCCGTTGCGCGGCGCTGAGGATGTCGGGGGCATGGCGTCCGAGTTCGGCGACCGCCACGTCGGCGCGCAGGACGAAGATGCCGCTGTTCCAAAGCGCCCCGTCCTCGATGAGCCGCCGGGCCTCGTCGAGATCCGGCTTTTCGCGGAAGCCGTCGCATTCCCGCGCGCCGCCGCCGAGCGGGCGGCCGGGCAGGATGTAGCCGTATCCTCGATGCGCCTCGGCCGGCTTCAGCCCGATCGTCGCGATGCGCCCCCCGCTTGCGGCGTCGGCGGCGGCCGCGAGGGCGTCATGAAATTGCGGGCCGTCCTCGATCAGATGGTCCGACGGCAGGATCGCAAGGATCGCCTCCGGGCGGTCTCGATGCGCCATCGTTGCAGCGGCCGCGATGGCCGCGGCGGTGTCGCGCGTCTCCGGCTCGACCACGAGGCGGTGCCTCGATCCGGCGGCCGCCATCTGCCGCGCGACCTCCGCGGCCGCGACGGCCGCGCACATGACGATCCCAGGCTCGAACCGGTCGGGGTCCGACGTCCGCGACAGCGTGGCTTCGAAGGTGGATCGCCCGTCGGAGAGCGGCACGAGCGGCTTGGGGAGTTCAGGCCGCGACAGCGGCCACAACCGCGTTCCCGCGCCCCCGCACAGGATCACGGGTACCAGTTTCAACCCCACCGCACTGCCTCCCCCCGGCCCGCGCCATGGTCCGTCGCGCGTGCGGTCGGCCTCAGCTGCGGAAGTTCTTCTCGACGTATCTCACCAGTTCCGAAAGGGACTCGTCCACCGAAAGCTTCGAGGTGTCGATCACGAGGTCGGCATTCTCCGGCGCTTCGTAGGGCGCGGAGACACCGGTGAACTCCTTAATCTCGCCTGCGCGCGCCTTGGCGTAGAGCCCCTTTGGATCACGGCTCTCGCAGGTCGCCAGGTCGGCCTTCACGTGGATTTCGTGGAAGCGGTCGCCCGCGGCGCCGCGCGCGCGTGTCCGGTCCGAGCGGTAGGGCGAGATGAACGCGGTGATGGCGACGACGCCGGCCCGCGAGAACAAGGCCGCCACCTCGCCGACCCGCCGGATGTTCTCCGCCCGGTCCTCCGGCGAGAAGCCGAGATTGGCGTTCAGCCCGTGCCGGATGTTGTCGCCGTCGAGCACATAGGTCTGGTAGCCGCGGTCGAACAGCGCCCGCTCCAGCTTGGTCGCCAGCGTCGACTTGCCGGCGCCCGACAGGCCCGTCAGCCAGAGCACGCCGCCCTTGTGGCCGATCCGCTTCTCGCGCTCGTCGGCCGGCACGCCTTCCTCGACCCGGGTGATGTTCTGCGAGCGCTGGGTGACGAGCTGGCGCTGGTCGGCGTAGCCCTCCATCGAGATGATGCCGCCGCCGGCGATGTCGTAGCCGTCGATCAGCACGAAGCGGCCGGTGCGGTTGTTGCGGGTGTGTTCGTCGAGCGCGAGCAGCCGCCGTGCCCTGAGCACCACCTCGCCCACCTGGTTGCGCTCCACCTGCTCGGTCGCCGACGACGACAGATCCGTCGTGTCGAGCACGTGCTCGATCGCCTGCACCTCGACGCGCGCGTCGCCGGTGGCGAGCTTCAGCTTGTAGCTTTTCCCGGCCCTCAGCGGCTCGCGGCCGAGCCAGAAGATCCTGGCCCGGAACACCTCGGTCTCCACCGGGGCGTTGGCGACGTGCGATGCGATCTCGCCGCGCTCCACGAAGAGCTGCTCGTCGAGCGTGATGCCGACGCACTGCCCGGCGCTGGCCGTCTGCGGGCGCGCGTCGTCCGAGGCCGGCTCCGGCCAGACCTCGATGGACTTGACCCGTGCCGTCTTGTTGGACGGCGAGAACATCAATTCGTCGCCGACATGCAGCCGCCCGGACTCGATGCGGCCGGCGAGGATGCGGCGCGTGTCGAACTTGTAGACGTCCTGGACCGGGAGCCTGAGCGGACGGTCCGGATGGGCGGTCGGGATCTGGAAGGAGTCGAGCGCGCCGACGACCGTCGGCCCGTCGTACCAGCCCATCGCCTTCGACCGCGTCGCGATGTTGTCGCCCTCGCGCGCCGATACCGGCACGACGAAGGTCGGCGTCACGCCGATGGATGCGAGATAGGCGCGGTACTCCGTCTCGATCCTTGCGAATGTGTCCTCGTCGTATCCCACCGCGTCCATCTTGTTGACGGCGACCGCGACCTGCCGGACGCCGAGGAGATGGAGGAGATAGCCGTGCCGGCGCGACTGTTCCTGCACGCCTTCGGACGCGTCGATCACGAGCACAGCGGCGTCGGACTGCGCCGCGCCGGTGATCATGTTCTTGAGGAACTCCTTGTGTCCCGGCGCGTCGATGATCGTGTAGTCGCGCTTCTCGGTCTTGAACCAGATCTGCGCCGTGTCGATGGTGATGCCCTGGTCGCGCTCGGCCTGCATGGCGTCCATCAGGAACGCCCATTCGAACGGCATGCCGCGCCGCTCGCACATCTTCCTGATCGCCTCGAACTTGCCGTCGGGCAGCGAGCCGGTGTCGTGGAACATGCGCCCCACGAGCGTCGACTTGCCATGGTCGACATGGCCGACGATGACGATCCTCAGGAGCTGACGGTTGCGGCTCTGGGCGGTGGCGGCGAAGGTCGGGCTTGCGGTCATGGCTTGCGGGTATCCGGTATCGGGGAGATCGAGGCGACGGCTCACATGTAGCCTTCGGCGCGCAGGCGCTCGAAGGAGTCCTCCGCCTCGTGGTCCATGGCGCGCCCCGCGCGCTCGGAGACCTTGGTGGTCGAAAGCTCCTCGATGATCTCCTCGATCGTCGAGGCCGTCGACGCGACGGGAAAGGTGATGTCCCTGTCACCCAGCGAGCGGTAGCGCTTGCCGTCGTGGGAGAAGTACAGCGGGATCACCGGGATGCCCTCGCGCAGCGTGTAGCGCCAGATATCGACCTCGGTCCATTGCAGGAGCGGGTGCACGCGGATGTGCGTGCCCGGCGGGAAATCGGTCTTGTACTGGTCCCAGAACTCCGGCGGCTGGTCACGGTAGTCCCACTGGCCGGTCTGGCCGCGCGGGCTGAACACGCGTTCCTTGGCCCTCAGCGCTTCCTCGTCGCGGCGGATGCCGGCGAACAGCGCCTGGAACCCGTGCTTGGCGATCGCCGCCTTGAGCCCGTAGGTCTTGCGCGCCGCGGAGCGGGCGGCGGGCGGCAGCGTCTCGTCCATCTCCTCGACGGGCGGGCACAGTTCGCGGATGAAGTTCAGCTTCCACTCGTCCGCGTAGCGGTCGCGGAAATCGTACATCTCGGGGAACTTGCGCTCGGTGTCGACATGCATGACCGGGAACGGCACGTGGCCGAAGAAGGCCTTTCGCGCCAGCCAGATCATCACGTTGGAATCCTTGCCGAGGCTCCAGAGCATCGCGATGTTCTCGATGCGGTTGAAGGCTTCGCGGAAGATGTAGATGCTCTGGGCTTCGAGTTCGTCGAGATGATTCATCAGCGGACCGTGGTTTCATGGCGCCGGGCGCTGCGTCGGCCCGTGATCGCGGAGTTTCGCAGGCTTATATCCGGGCACCTCGGGGTGCGGAAGCCTGCCGTCTGAAAGTCGCAAAACGCGTTCCCTCGGCCGTTCGCGACTGGCAAGGGGTTCTATCGCCGACGTTCCGGGCGAGATTGTGATTTCGCTCCCGGCGGCTGCGCGGCATCTTCGGGCCGCGCGATCCGCCAGCGCGGGCCGAACCGGCCCTGGCCGTCCGCCACCAGCCCGAACACCGCGCGCACCGTGTCGTCCGTCAGGACGTTTTGCGCGTCCCCGTCGCCGACGATGCGTCCCGATTCCATCAGCAGCACCCGGTCGCCGTAGCGCTCGGCGAGCGCGAGGTCGTGGAAGGCGGCGATAACGAGCGCTCCTCCCCGCGCCTGGGCGGCGAGCACGTCGAAGATCGCGATCTGGTGGCGCGGGTCGAGGGCGGCGTCCGGCTCGTCGACGATCAGCACCGGTGCCTCGACGGCGAGCGCGCGGGCGAGCAGCACCCGCGCCCGCTCGCCGCCCGACAGCGTATCGATCCGGCGGCCGGCGAACGCAGCCGCATCGGTGGCCGCGAGGGCCGCGTCGACGACATCCTCGTCGCGGCCGCGGTCCTCGTGGGGAAAGCGCCCCAGCGCGACGACGGCGCGCGCCGGCAGCGGCCAGTGGACGGTCTCCGACTGCCCGAGATAGGCGATCAGCCGGCCGCGCTCGCGCGGTGGCAGGCTCGATACGTCCCGGCCGTCAAGGCTCGCCCCGCCCGTCACTCCGATCAGCCCGGCCAGCGATTTCAGGAGCGTCGTCTTGCCCGAACCGTTGGGTCCGAGCAGGGCGACCATCGACCCGCCCGCGAGGTCGAGTTCCGGCACGTCGAGGATACGCCGGCCGTCGCGCTCCACGACCAGATCCCGGCCAGACAGTGTCGCGCCGGCCCTCACGCGAACGCTCCCGCGCCGCCGCGCCGCTCCCGGAAGACGAGCGCGAAGAACACCGGCGCCCCGATCAGCGCCGTGACGACGCCCAGCCGGATCTCGGTGACGCCCGGCAACAGGCGCACCAGCGTGTCGGCGAAGGTCAGCAGCGCCGCTCCCGCGAGCGCCGAGGGTAGGAGAAGTCGGCCGGGGTCGTGCCCGACGAAGGGCCGCACCAGATGCGGAACCACGAGGCCGACGAAGCCGATCACGCCGGCCGCCGCCACCGAGGCCCCCACCCCGAGCGCCACGCCCGCGACGATCAGGATGCGGGTCGTGCCGAGGTCGACGCCCAGCGACCGTGCCGTGTCCTCGCCCAGCGTCAGCGCCCGCAGCGCCCCGGCGACGGCCAGCAGCATGACCCAGCTCGCCACCATGAACGGCAGCAACGTCGCGACATGCACGAAGCTGCGGTCCGTCAGCGAGCCGAGCAGCCAGAACGCGATCTCGAGCGCCAGATAGGGGTTGGGCGCGAGATTGAGGACGAGCGCGACGAGCGCGCCGAGGAAGGTCGAGATGGCGAGCCCCGCCAGTACCAGCGTCAGCATGCGCGGGTCGCGCCCGGCGATGACGACCAGCGCCAACGTCGCCACGACGCTCATGGCGATCGCGGCGGCCGGAAGCGCCAGCGATAGCGTTCCGGCGAGCCCCAGCACAAGCGTGGTCACCGCGCCGAAAGCCGCCGCGTTCGAGCTGCCGAGGAGGTCGGGCGAGGCGAGGGGATTGCGCAGATAGCCCTGCAGCGCGGCTCCCGCGAGCCCCAGCGTCGCGCCGATGGCCGCGCCGAGGATCGCGCGCGGCAGCCGCAGTTCCGTCACGATGATGCCGGTGATCGGGTCGGCCGCTCCCCACAGCGCGGCGAATGCGGCCGCGGGCGCGATGGCGACGGGGCCGGTCAATAGCGATGCGAGGAATCCCGCTGCGGCGAGGAGTGCGGTGACGGCGACAGGCATGGGACCGGTTGCAGGCTGCAATACCGTCCGAGCCTATATCGCAGTTTGGGTCCGAGACGAAGGCCGGGGCCCGGTCCGGCCGCTGGCGCCGTGTCTGCCGCTTTCTGGAGTCCGGCCTCCGCCGGAATGAGCGGAGGATGGTACAAGCCTCTCCCCGCCAGCGTGTCCCCGCAAGAGCAGGGACACCCCCACCCCTCAGCCGCCGACCCAGCTCACCTGATCGACGAGACGCGGCCGCAGGTAGAACGTGTCGCTCAGGGTGATGCCGGCGGGAATGATCCAACCGATGAAGGATGTGAACGTGTACTGCGATTCCGCGACGATGACGGTCGTTCCCGCCGTCGCGATCGAGGCGGGGATCGTGATCGAAGAGTTCGTCACCCGCGCGGTGGCGTTGTGGGCGTTGCTCCAGAGGACCTCGCCGCCCGACGGCGTCACCCGGACGCTGGAAACGACGAAGCTGGCCGGCGCCCAGTCGTGCGGCGCCAGGATGGCGTTCGCGGCCTCGTAGATGCCGTTCATTTCCACGCTGTTGATCTGTTCGGTCTGGGACACCAGGTCGCCCACCGCGCTGGTCGCGGCCGTGAGCTTTCGGTCGACCGTGATCAGCTGCGAGATCTCCACGCCGCCGAGATAGAGCAGGGCGAGAATCGGGAAGATCATCGCGAATTCGATCGCGGAGGTTCCGCGGTCGTTTCGAATGAAATGCCTCGCGCCGAGGCCGGTTCGTCTGGAGCTGGCCGACATCGCGTACACTCCTCAGAACGGTTCGTTGCGGAACGTGGAGGCGCTGGCGAGCAGGCGCCTGCCGTTCGCCAGGTTCGACATGTCGTTGCCGAAATAGGGCACCACGATAGGCCATTCGTAGAACACCCGGACCACCATCACCTCTCCGCCGCCGCCGAGCTCGAACGCGAAGTCGTCCTCTTCCACCTCGCCGTCCTCGTTGACCGGCGGTGTGAGGGTGATCGAGCTGAAATTGGGATAGGTGCGGACGTCGAACTTCAGGTCGTCGCAATTGAACAGGCCGCCGAGCCGGTCGCAGACCCGCGTGCGAAACTCGCCTACGTCGAATCCCGCGCTCTGCGCCTGGCCGGTGCGGATCAGGCGGGCGCCCTCGTAGACGCCCGTATCGAGCACGCGGCCGGCGAGGAAGACCAGGCCGGTCTCCATGATCGCGAATATGATTGCGAACAGCGGCGCCGCCACGGCGGCGAACTCGATGGCGATGGCGCCATCCTTGTTCCGGCGGAACCTCCGCAAACACCGCTCCCAGCGCGGCGCGTCGACTGCGGGCTGCATCGACCCCTCACGTGATGTGCTCGCCGCTGCCGAGAAATCTCGTCGCTGGCAAGCTCGGAACCCGCGCCGAGAAATATGGGAAAAGACTTGAAAATCCGTTGTCGGGATCACGCAAGGTCAGGGGGAGCGCGGTTACGCTCCCTTAACCGTGACCCCCGGTCTCGTCAGTTGCCCTGCGAGAGACCGGTGCGCGTCTGGATCTGCGACGTGAGCTCGCCGAAGGCGTCGTTCGTGTCGCCGACCCGCAGCGTCCGCTCGCAGACGGGCGCGCAGCTGAACGAGACGCGCGACGATCCCCGCTGCATCGTGATGACGCCGTCGTCGGCGGCCTGCACGTGCAGCAGCATCTCCCCGACCTCGCGGCCCTCCTCGTCGAGCACGATCAGGTTCGTGGCTCCAAAGCTCTTGCCGGTGATCACCAGCATGCGGCGATCCTGGACGAGCGCATCCGCGATCGAGGGATTGCCGAGGATGATCGTCGACGCCGGCTGGTCCAGCCTGACGATCTTGGCGCGATCGACCTGGACGATCAGGCTCTCGGCGCTCACGGCCGGCGCCACCGCGCCGGCGGCGATTGTGGCGGCGAGAGCAGCGCTGGCGAGTGCTCGGCTGGGGCGCGGCATGTCGGACTCCCGATCTTCGAGGAACGCGATCTGCGCTCCTCCTCGCTGCCACTCCTAGCAACCGTTGGTAAAGGAATTCCCAATGGGCAGCGCCCACCATGCGTTCATTCCGGCGGGGACGAGCGGCGGCGGACACCCCGCACCTCATCCCCGCTCATTCCGGCGCAGGCCGGAATCCAGTGCCGAGGCTGCGCCGCGTCGAAAGGCTGCTGCTGGGTCCCGGCCTTCGCCGGGACGAGCGGCGTGTGGGGCAAGCTCCTGCCGGAGTTAATCCTCGGGCGGCCGACGGCCGGACCCGGGTGGGGGACGAGCGGAGAGGGCAGGCGGGCCGCTTCTCTGTATATTATACCTGCGAGACACAAGGTTAACATTGGTTAACCATGGAGATGAGCAAAAAACTACTTATCATACCTGATCGCCGACAATAAAGCTTTGTTTACCAACGCGCGAAATCCGGGTATTGCACCCGACTCTGCTCTATTCGATTAAGCTGTTCGTAACAGCACGCGCCTATCTTCCGTCGCAGGTTCCGTTGCGCAATGTACGGATTTAAAGCGGATCGGGGCCGCATGTTCAGGGGGCTGCAAAGGCTGCCCGGACGAGTGGATCAAGGAGCGATACAATGAAGAACCTGTTCAAGTCCTTCGCCCGCGACGAGTCGGGCGCGACCGCCATCGAGTACGGCCTCATCGCGGCCGGCATTTCCGTGGCCATCATCACCGTCGTGTTTCTGATCGGCGACTCCCTCGAGACCGCCTTCACCGACATCTCCGACCAGCTCGACACCCGCGTGGGTGGCGGCGGCGGCGGCGCCAACTAAGTCCGACGCCCACGGTCCCGCTGCTTGCCGGCGGGTCCTGGTTCAGCGAAGCGCCGCCCCGGGCCATGCCCGTGGGCGGCGTTCGCCATTTCGGGGGAGCGCTTCCGGCATCCCGGGCTTCGCAGCGAAACGCCGGCTCCGCTTAAGCCGCCGTTTACGCCGCCCGTGCGATGGAAGTGCCGATGGCTCTGCGATCCGCAGCGAGGGTCCGGCGACGATGGTGATATATCTGCTTCTCCTGGTCTTCCCGGCGGCGATGATACTCGCCGCGGTATTCGACCTTTTCACGATGACGATCCCCAACTGGCTGACCGCCGGCCTCGCCGCGGTCTTCCCGCTCGCCGCTTTCGCCGCCGGCATGGGCACGGCGGATTTCGCGATGCACGTCCTCGCCGGCCTCGCGGTCCTCCTGATCGGCTTCGCGATGTTCTCCTTCGGCTGGATCGGCGGCGGCGACGCCAAGCTGGTCGCCGCGGCGGCGCTGTGGTTCGGGTGGGAGCCGCTGCTGGCCTACTCGCTCCTGTTCTCGGTCTTCGGAGGCGCGCTGACGATCGGGCTCCTGATGGCGCGGCGTCTGCCGCTGCCGGCGCCGCTGTGGCGCCAGGAGTGGCTCCTGCGCCTTCACGACCGCCAGACCGGCGTGCCCTACGGGCTCGCTTTGTCGTTCGCGGCCATCGTCATGTACCCCCATACGCCGTGGATGGTGGCGGCCATGGCGTGACCCTTCGCCGCTGCGCGCCTTTTCAGCAGGCCGTAACGGCAATTACCGACAAGTCGCTACCGCTGATTAACCATAAGTTGACGAATGGTCGCGCATCCTGCCGACCGATCTGGGATCGAGAGTCCCGTACTGGGTGGTGAACAATGAAAGTCGCTCGTTTAGCCGTGCTGGCCGTCGCGCTCGGGGCCGGAGTCGCCGCGTGGAGCGTCGCGCGCAACATCGGTGCCGGTGAGGCCGAGGCGCCCGTCGTCCAGCAGACGATCGACACCGACGACGTGCTGGTTGCCGCCCGCGACCTGCAGCCCGGGGCGATCATCTCCGCCGCCGACGTGACCTGGCAGACCTGGCCGCGCGACAGCGTCAACCCGTCATTCGTGCGTCGCTCGGCGACGCCGAACGCTACGGACGATCTCGCCGGTTCCGTCGCGCGGGGTTCCTTCTTCGCCGGCGAGCCGATCCGCGACACCAAGCTGGTCAAGGCCGGCCGCGGCGGGTTCCTGTCGGCGGTGCTGCCGTCGGGCATGCGCGCGGTATCGACGCGGACCTCGCCGCAGACCGGCGCCGGCGGCTTCATCCTGCCGAACGACCGCGTCGACGTCATCCTGACGCGCCGCGACCAGTCCGCCGACGGCGGGCCTTCGGGTTATTCCAGCGAGCGCGTGCTCGAGAACGTCCGCGTCCTCGCCATCGACCAGACGGTCGAGGAGCAGGACGGCAAGACCGTGGTCGTCGGAAACGTGGCGACGCTCGAGCTCAGGCCCGAGCATGCGGAGATACTGGCGCTGGCGGAGCAGCTCGGCGATCTGTCGCTGGCGCTGCGCAGCATCATGGACGGTGGTTCCGACGAAGACGGCACCTCGGTGGTGACCGCGACCGACCTGTTGTCGGGCGGGCGCTCCGGTGGCGTAAGCGTCGTGAAGTTCGGGGTTCCGAGCCGCGTGAACGCCAACTGACGGCGGCGGACCGGGGACGAGGGGTATGACACCTATGAGTGCCGGAACGGGGCGTTTCTTCAGCGCGGCCATAGCCGCCATCGCCGCGATCGTGACGATCGCCGGCGTTTTCGGCCCGGCGCCCGCCAGGGCCCAGGACCAGACGCACATGGCGATCAGTCCCGCGGAGCTTTCGAGCTCGCGGCATGTGCAGCTCGGTCTCGGCAAGTCGCTGGTCATCGACCTTCCCCGCGACGCCAAGGATGTGCTCGTCTCCAATCCCGCCGTCGCCGACGCGGTGATGCGGACGTCGCGGCGCGCCTACCTGATCGGCGTGGAGTCCGGCTACACCAACGTCTTCTTCTTCGACGGCGCGGGCCGCCAGATCGCGGTCCTCGAGGTGCAGGTCGCCCGTGACCTCGACGCGCTCGGCCGCGCGATCCGCTCGCTGATCCCCGGCTCGCAGGTTCGCGCCGAGATGATCAACGAGAACGTCGTCCTGACTGGCACGGTTCTGACGCCGGCCGAACTCGGTGAACGCGGCGGAAATCGCCGGCCGCTTCGTCGGCAATCCCGACGGCGTGCTCAACATGATCGCGTCCAAGGGATCGGAGCAGGTCCACCTCAAGGTCACCGTCGCCGAGATCAAGCGCAACGTCCTGAAGCAGCTCGGCATCAACTGGGGCGTCGCGCGCCTGTCCGGAAACTTTGCCGGCTCCGTCATCGGAACCGCCACGTCGTTCCCGCTCGGCGGCAGCGCCGGTCCCGCGCTCCTGGGCGACCTCCTGTTCAATGACGGCACGACGGGTGTGGCTGTCGAGCTCAGCGCGCTGGAGCAGCAGGGCGTGCTTCGCGTGCTGGCGGAGCCAACCCTCTCGGCGATCTCCGGTGAATCGGCCGAATTCCTCGCCGGCGGCGAATTCCCGATCGTGACGGGCATCGACCGGGATACCGGAACGCCGACCGTCGAGTTCAAGGAGTTCGGCGTCAGCCTGGCGTTCACGCCGGTGGTTCAGACCGGGGGCCGCATCGTCCTCAAGGTCAGGACCGAGGTCAGCGAGATCTCGAGCGAGATCTCCGTGGGGCAGGGCCCGAACATGCCGGCCATTCCCGGTCTCGCGACCCGGCGGGCGGACACGACGGTGGAACTTCCCAGCGGCGGGGCGCTCGTGCTCGCCGGTCTCCTCCAGCAGGAGAACAGGCAGGCCATCAACGGCGTGCCCGGTCTGAAGGAGATCCCGGTCCTGGGCGCGCTGTTCCGCAGCCGCGACTACATCCAGAACGAGACCGAGCTGGTGGTCATCGCCACGCCCTATCTCGTCAGCCCCGTCTCCCGCGACCAGCTCGCGCGGCCCGACCAGAACTTCCGGCCGGCCGACGATCCGTCGGCGGTCTTCCTGGGGCGCCTCAACAAGATCTACGGCGTTGCCGGGTCCGCCCCGCGTGGTGCCTACCACGGCCATGTCGGCTTCATCGTCGAGTAGCGCAGAGAGTCGCCGGAGAAACCCGATGTTCGCAGAACGCCTCGTCCGCAAAACCCGCGCTGCTTCGGCCGCCGCCGCGCTGCTTGCCGCTGTCGCCCTGCCGGCCGGTGCCGCCGATCTCTACGGCGGCTACGGCATGCCGCCGATCATGGAGGCCAACCCGTGCGGTCAGTGGCCCTCCAACCTGACGGGCGACTGGCGCAACCTGCCGTATGAGAACTTCGGCTGCGCCTCGGCCAACAACCTCGCGGTGATGCTCGAGGATCCCGACGATCTCTTCGGCCCGCGTCCGGCGACGCCGCGCGACGCCGAGCGGCGCGACACCATGTTCTGGAACTACCGTCTCGGCCAGAAATCCGTCGGGTCAGTTCGCGACCGACGGGGCCGGATCGGTCAGCGGCGTGGGCAACTGAAGATGAGTGCAGCATTCGGACACCCGACCCAGCCGGCTTTCGACCGGGAAGAGGATCCGCACGCCGGCCAGCGGCATCATCCGCCGCTGCCGCGCGTCTCGATCCAGGCTTTCTGCGAGACCGCCGAGGTGCAGAACGCGCTGCATGAGGCGTCCGCCGACCGGCGCGCCGCGCGGACGCACATGACCGTTCAGGCCGGGGGCGTCAACGCCGCCGTCGAGTTCTACACCAACGCCGCCACGCCCAACGTGGTGATCGTGGAAACCTCGTCGCGCGGACAGACGATGCTGTCGGAGCTCGACCGGTTCGCGGAGATCTGCGATCCCGGCACCAGGGTCGTCGTCATCGGGCACATCAACGATATCCAGCTCTACCGCGAGCTGATGCAGCGCGGCGTCAGCGAATACCTCGTGGCGCCGAATCAGCCGCTCGCGATCCTGCGGACGCCTCTCCAATCTCTTTATCGCGCCCGACGCCGATCCGCTGGGCCGCGATCATCGACGTTCATCGGCGCCAAGGGCGGCGTCGGGTCCTCGACCATCGCCCACAACGTCGCCTGGTCGATCGCCCAGCAGTTCGAGATCGACGTCGTCATCGTCGATCTCGATCTGGCCTTCGGCACCGCCGGCCTCGACTTCAACCAGGACCCGCCGCAGGGCATCGCCGAAGCCGTCTACGCGCCCGACCGCCTCGACGAGACCTGCTCGACCGCCTGCTGTCCAAGTGCACGCGACCATCTCAGCCTGCTGGCCGCGCCCGTCGACGCTGGATCGCGACTACGATCTCGCACGGGCGATGCCTTCGGAGCCGTCCTCGACCTCGTCGCGCCAGTCGGTTCCCGGTCGTCGTCCTCGACGTGCCGCATCTCTGGACCGGCTGGGCCAAGCGCGACGCTGCTCGGTGCCGACGAGGTCGTCGTCGCCGCCGACGCCGGACCTCGCCTGCCTGCGCAACGCCAAGAACCTCGTCGATCTCGCTCAAGCCAGGCGCGCCCGAACGACCGCGCCGCCGCGGCTCGTCCTCAATCAGGTCGGCGTCGCCAAGCGGCCGGAGATCGCCGTCGAGGATTTCGCCAAGGCGCTCGGCATCGAGCCGCTCCGCGGTCATCCCGTTCGAGCCGCAGCTCTTCGGCACGGCCGCCAACAACGGCCAGATGATCGCCGAGATGCAGGCCGGCGCGAAGCCCGCCGAGGCTTTCGTCCAGCTCGCCGAGATGCTCACCGGCCGCGCCGAGACGCGAAAGCCCAAGAGATCGCCGCTTGCGCCGCTGATCGAGCGGCTGAAGTTCGGAAGAGAGTCAGCCTGTCGGGGTACGCATGTTCGGCAGACGGGGAAAGCACGACTGGCACGACGGCATCGAGCCGCCCGTTCCCATGCGGCCGGAGCGCGACTCGCGCCTGCTGCGCGCCGAGCCCGACGTGCATCCCGCCGCGTACGCTCAGCCTGCGTCCGTACCCTCTCCGAGCCAGCCCATCGCGCCGCGCCCCATCGAGCAGAGTCAGAGGCTCCGGTACCGCCCGGCAGGCCGAGGCCCGTCGTCCCGAGCCCGCGCGCGCGCCGGAGCCGACGCGTCAGCGCTCGGAAGAATACTACGACATCAAGAGCACGATCTTCGGCGCGCTGATCGACGCCATCGATCTGTCGCAGCTCGCGCAAGCTCGACCGGAAAGCGCGCGCGACGAAATCCGCGACATCGTCAACGAGATCATCGCGCTCAAGAACGTGGTGATGTCGATCGCCGAGCAGGAGGAGCTGCTCGAGGACATCTGCAACGACGTTCTCGGGCTACGGCCCGCTCGAGCCGCTGCTGGCCCGCGACGACATCGCCGACATCATGGTCAACGGCGCCGACACGTGACCTTCATCGAAGTCGGCGGCAAGATCCAGCTGACCAACATCCGCTTCCGCGACAACGCGCAGCTGATGAACATCTGCCAGCGCATCGTCAGCCAGGTCGGCCGCCGCGTCGACGAAGCTCAGCCCGATCTGCGACGCGCGCCTGCCCGACGGCTCGCGCGTCAACGTCATCGCGCCGCCGCTGGCGATCGACGGCCCGACGCTCACCATCCGCAAGTTCAAGAAGGACAAGCTGACGCTCGACCAGCTCGTGAAGTTCGGCTCGATCACGCCGGAAGGCGCCGAGATCCTGCGAGATCATCGGCCGCGTCGCGCTGCAACGTCGTGATCTCCGGCGGTACCGGCTCCGGCAAGACGACGCTGCTCAACTGCCTGACCGCGCTACATCGACGCACGACGAGCGCGTCATCACCTGCGAGGACGCCGCCGAGCTGCAGCTGCAGCAGCCGCATGTCGTGCGCCTCGAAACCCGCCCGCCCAACCTCGAAGGGCGAGGGCGAGGTCACCATGCGCGATCTCGTCAAGAACTGCCTGCGCATGCGTCCCGAGCGGATCATCGTCGGCGAGGTCCGCGGACCGGAGGCGTTCGACCTCCTGCAGGCGATGAACACCGGCCACGACGGCTCGATGGGCACGCTGCACGCCAACAGCCCGCGCGAGGCCTGTCGCGTATCGAATCGATGATCACCATGGGCGGCTTCAGCGCTGCCGTCGCAAGACGATCCGCGAGATGATCGTCGGCTCGATCGACGTCATCGTCCAGGCCGCGCGCCTGCGCGACGGCTCGCGCCGCATCACCCACATCACCGAAGTGATGGGCATGGAAGGCGACGTCATCATCACCCAGGACCTCTTCGTCTACGAGATCGTCGGCGAGGACGCGAACGGCAAGCATCATCGGCCGCCACCGCTCGACCGGCATCGGCCGGCCGCGCTTCTGGGATCGCGCGCGCTACTACGGCGAGGAGAGCCGGCTCGCCGCCGCGCTCGACGCCGCCGAGCGTCGACGACAGCGGACTGCATGACGGTCGCGGCACGGAGCGCGGCGTCGATGGATCTGCACGATCCTGCCGTTGTCGTCTTCGGCGATGCTGCTCGCGTCGGCGGCGTCGCCTATGCGCTGCTCTATCCGTGTCTGTCCGGCGAGAGCGCGCGGCGAGAAGCGCCAGCAAGGCGATCGGCGACCGCGCGAGCGCGCCGCGCGCGGCGCGACGGCGAGCGAGCGCCGAAGCGCGGCGCAGATACGTGCAGCAAAGCCTGAAGGAGCTCGAGAGAAGCAGAACGCAGCCGCAAGAAGCTGACGCTCGATCATGCGCGGATCGCGCAGGCCGGCCTGAGCTGGACAAGCGCGACCTTCTTCATCTTCATCGCGTGGCATCTGCGCGGTCATGGCCGTCGTCCTGCTCGCTGCTGAGTCGGCAGCCCGGCTCATCGCCGTTGGTCGGCCTGTCGTCGTCGGCGGCTTCGGCCTGCCGCGCTGGTTCCTGCGCTTCGCCGCAAGCGCGGCTGCAAGAAGTTCCTCAACGAGTTTCCGAACGCCATCGACATCATCGTCCGCGGCGTGAAGTCCGGCCTGCCGCTCAGCGATTGCCTGCAGATCATCGCGACCGAGGCGGCCGAGCCGGTGCGACCGCGAATTCCAGCACGATCGTCGAGGCCAGGCGCTCGGCATGCCGATCGGCGAGGCGCGTCGAGCAAGCATGTACGAGCGCATGCCGACTGCCCGAAGCGAACTTCTTCGGCATCGTCATCGCGATCCAGCCGAAGACCGGCGGCAATCTCTCGGAAGCGCTCGGCAACCTGTCCGAGGTGCTGCGCGAGCGCAAGAAGATGAAGGCGCAAGATCAGGCGATGAGCCAGGAGGCCAAGGCCTCGGCCGCGCATCATCGGCGTCGCTGCCGTTCGTCGTCATGGTGCTCGTCTACCTCACGACGCCCCCTACATCGAGCTGCTGTTCACCACCCAGATCGGCAACATCATGCTCGTCGGCTGCGGCGTCTGGATGTCTCTCGGCATCCTCATCATGCGCAAGATGATCAACTTCGACTTCTGAGGGCGCAGGAGCATGATCGACGCTCATCTACGCAAGCTCGTCGATCCGCAGCTTCGCTGGTCGCGTGCTCGCGCGATCGCCGCGGTGGCCGCGACCGTCATCGCGCTGCGCATGCCGCTCTCGAGGGCGACCGGCTCGACGACCGCATGAAGGCCGTCGCCGGCGAGCGCGAGAAGATCCGCGCCCGCGAGCGCGAACGCCTCGAACAGCGAAGGCGCCAGTCTCGCTGCGCCAGGCGCCGAAGGCCTACATGCAAGCAGATCGTCGACCGCCTCAAGCTGCGCAAGCTGCTCGAGGCCGACGACATGCCGCGACAAGCTGCAGCATGGCCGGCTTTCGCGGCCAGCGGCCGATGGTCGCCTTCCTGTTCTTCCGCGTTGTCGTGCCGCCGGTCGTGCTTCGTGGTCGCGCTCGCTCTATGTCTTCCTGGTCGCCGACATCGACCAGCCGGTCGCTGATCCGCATGGTCTCGCATGGCGCTCGGCGCGCCTATCATCGGCTTCAACGCGCCCGAACATCTATCATCTCGAACCGATCCCAGAAGCGGCAGCAGTCGATCATGCGCGCGCTTCCCGACGCGCTCGACCTGCTGCTGATCTGCGTCGAATCCGGCATGTCGATCGAGCAGGCCTTCCGCAAGGTCGGCGAGGAGATCGGCACGGCCAGTCGATCCCGCTGGCCGAGGAACTGAGCGCTGACCACGGCCGAGCTGTCCTATCTGCCGGAGCGCCGGCAGGCCTACGAGAATCTCGGCAAGCGCACCGGGCTTGACGGCGTGAAGGCGGTCGTGACCGCGCTCATCCAGGCCGAGCGCTACGGCACGCCCGTCGGCCAGGCGCTGCGCGTGCTGGCCCAGGAAAACCGCGACATGCGCATGACCGAAGCCGAGAAGAAGGCCGCCGCCCTGCCGCCCAAGCTGACCGTGCCGATGATCCTGTTCTTCCTGCCGGTGCTCTTCGTGGTCATCCTCGGCCCCGCCGCCATCCGGGTCATGCAGCTCTGAAGACGCCGGGTGCGCCGCGAAGCTTGATCTTCGCGCGGCCATGGCGTCGGCTTGGCACGTCGTGCCGCGAGCCGGATCGGAGGTGCCATGTCGGATAGCGATCGCCAGTTGAAGCCCGAGACCCGCGCCGCCCAGGCGCTGGGCCGCCTAGACGACGCCACCGGCGCGATCGTTCCGCCTCTCCATTCCTCGACCACATTCGCCCGGGACGCCAACTATCGGCCCGTCGGCTCCCACATCTACAGCCGCGAAGGATCACCCACCGTCGACCTGGCCGAGGAGGTGATCGCCTCGCTGGACGAGGGGGAGGGCGCGCGCCTGTTCGCCTCGGGGCTCGCTGCGACCGCCGCGCTGGTGCAGACGGTGCCATTGGGCGGCCGGGTCGTCGCGCCGCGTGTCATGTACCACGGCGCCCAGGACTGGTTCCGCCGGCTGGCGGCCGAGGGCCGCGTTAAGCTCGATCTGTTCGACGAGACCGACCCGTCGGCGCTCGCGGCCACGGTCGGGCGCGCGCCCGTCGACCTGGTCTGGATAGAGACCCCGGTCAATCCGACGTGGAACGTGATCGACATCGCCGCGGCCGCCCGAACGACACACGCGGCCGGCGCGCTGCTGGCGGTGGATTCCACCTGCGCGCCGCCTCCGACGACGAAGCCGCTGCTGCTCGGCGCGGACTTCGTCTTCCATTCGGCCACGAAATATCTCAACGGTCACAGTGACCTGACCGCCGGCGCGCTCGTCACCCGCGATGCCGGGGGTGAGCGCTGGCGTGACGTCGCCAGGGTGCGGACGCTGTCCGGCGGCACGCTCGGAGCCTTCGAGGCATGGCTGCTCTTGCGCGGCCTGAGGACGCTCTATGTCCGGTTCGGCCGTCAATGCGAAACGGCGATGACGCTCGCCCGCCGCCTCGAGGCGCATCCCAGGGTCGAGCGCGTGCTCTATCCGGGGCTCGAAATCGCATCCCGAGCATGCCATTGCCGCTCGCCAGATGACGGGGGGCTTCGGCGGCATGATGTCCATTCTCGTCGACGGTGACGACGAGGCGGCCAAGCGCGTCGCGGCGGCGAGCCGCCTGTTCATCACCGCGACCTCGCTCGGGGGCGTGGAGAGCCTGATCGAGCATCGCCGCTCGGTGCAGAGCCCGGAGACGCAGGTCGCGGGAAATCTGCTGCGGATATCCGTAGGCCTCGAGGATCCCGACGATCTCGTGGCGGATATCGAAAGCGCCCTCGAGGCGGCCTGACGGCTCGCGCCGTCAGTTCGCCTCGGGGCCTTCGCGACCGGCCAGGAGCCGGCTGATTTCCCTGGGATCGTACGGCTTGGCTATGAAGGGCACGTCTCGCAGCTCGTGCGGGACTTCCTTCGGGCTGGAGCCGGACACGAACACGAAGTCGATCCGGTTCTGCTTCAGCCGGTCGGCAAGACCGAAAGTCTTGCCGTCGCGGACGTCGATATCGAGAAGCGCCACGTCGACAGGCGATTCCAGGAGCTTCTCCGCTTCACGGGCCGAGCCGGACACGATCGCCACCGCGCCCGGCCGCCGCGCCACGATCTCTTCGAGATCCAGCGCGACCAGGGGGTCGTCTTCGACAATCAGTACCTTCAGCGGTTTCACGGCTTGGTCCTCCGTAGTTCACGAGGAGAACGCCCGACATGGAGGAGAGTTCGCGATATTTCGCGAATTGAATAAAATGCCGCAAGGTAGGGTGAAGGCTTCGTTAACGTCCCCGGACCTGGAAAAGGCAAGGGCCACCGCGACTTATGCCGCGGTGGCCCCATATTCTACGGCGACGCGGAAAATCAGCGGTAGACGTAGACCACCTGCCGCGTCGAAGGCTCGATCAGTACGCGCTGGCCGTTGATGACGGCGTAGCGGTACTGGTATTCCGGCACGTCGTAGAGCGTGACCGGCTCTGGGACCGTCGCGCCGAGGACAACCTCGCCCTGCAGATAGACCGGATCCGGCTCCTGCTCGACGACATAGGTCGTCACCCGCTCCGGCGGGTCGATGGACGCGCCCAGCGCGGCGCCGGCCACGCCGCCGACGACCGCGCCGATCGGCCCGCCGATCAGGGCGCCGGTGGCCGCGCCGCCGGCGATTCCAGCCGCCGCGCCGGTCGATCCGCCGGTCAACGTCGTCACGTAGCGCTCCCGCTCGGAATAGAACGGGCGGTCGCGGTAGTGATCGTCCCAGTAGGTCTCCGTCTGGTAAGTCACGGTCGGCACGGCGTATTCGGCAGGCGCCTGCGGCAGGATCACCGCGTTCCCCGCCGTCTCGTAGGCGAGGTATTCCGAATAGGCCCACCCGCGGGCGCCGCCCGCGGTCACGTCGCACCAGTTTCCGCCGCCCGTGCATCCATGGATGGTCACGGGCTCGTTCGTGGCGATGAAATCGACCACGGGGTATTCCGGCCCGGGTCCCGCCCGCATGTTGAGATCGGTTGTCGCGAAGGCCTCCTGTGCCAGCGCGGAGCCCGGGATCGCGCATGCGGCGATCAAGGCAGTCGCAGCGACGCCTGTCCTGAACTTCATCGTATCGTCCTTTCAGTGGGTCCTGGCGCCCCCAGGATCAGATGAACGCCGATCACGGTCTCGTGTTCCCGCGCTGTCGCCCGGGCAAACGGAAACCGGCCCGACGCATCGCGCCGGGCCGGTCTGTCTCATCCACCGAAAGCTGGAACTGTCCTGTTATTCCACTGTCCGGTCCGTCGTGACGGCGCCGTTCGGCTCGGTCCGGTCGCTCGAGACCTCGATGTTCACGTCGTTGACGGCATCGCCGAGCGCGGTCGAAATCTCGCTGTAGGCATGCTGGGTATACGCGCCGCTGAACAGGAGAGCATCGGCGGCAAAGCCGACGGCAAGCAGAAGCAGCAGGATTTGCATCGTCGTGTCCCTCCGGGGGTGCATCCGTTATCGGACGTTCAAACGCCGGGGATGCCGCTCCGGTTCCAGGGGGGGCGTCGCGCGGGAGGCCGTGGGCAACTACTCTGCCGATCGGCTTTCGCCGTCTGTCGGCCGGCCTCCCCGGAACTCTTCCGCCGCCCGAGCGCCTGTCGAGAATGTGTCGGACACGTCCGTCACCGCCCGGCTCATCCCGCAGCCCGCGACGAGCGACGCGACCGCGACCAGAATCGCGGCCGTCGCGGCCTTCCCCTGTCCGCCGGAGATCATGGCGCCCGGCGCGCTCGCTGGACCGCGGCGACATTGTCGCGCGCGTCGATCATCCTGATCTTTGCAAGCATCCGGTTCATCGTTGCCAACGTCGTTTCCCGCCGATCCGTTCCGCCGGCCGGCGGACACATGCACCGTCGCGGTGCCGTCATGCCCGCTGCGATGTGGTCTTCGGACGGCGACTGTGCTCTTGGTCGGTCCTGACGAATGACAAAGAAAGGGGGCGGCAATGACGACGTTCGTGCTCGTACATGGCTCGTGGCACGGGAGCTGGTGCTGGAAGGAACTGATTGCGCTCCTGCGGCGCGACGGCCACGAGGTCCATGCCCCGACCCTGACCGGCTGCGGGGCCGACGTTCACAATCTCTCTCCCGACATCGACCTCACGACGCACGTCGCCGACGTCACCAATCTGCTGTTCTACGAGGATCTGTCAGACGTTGTCCTTGTCGCGCACAGCTACGGCGGGATGGTCGCCCATTGCGCTTCGGTGGCCGCTCCCGATCGGATCGCCGGGATCGTCTATCTCGACGGCTACCTTCCCGAGCCCGGGCGCGATGGGTTCTCGCTCTGGCCCGCGGAGCGCGTCGAACAGGCCCGCGCCGCAATGGCTGCCGGCGATGCCTTCCGCGAACCAAAGCCTGCGGCCGATCTCGGAAATCTCCGATCCCGCGCTGGCCGCCTGGACCGACGAGCGCCTCACGCCGCACCCGATGCGGACCTATGAGACCCCCGTTCCGGCCCCGACGTTGGAAAGCGCCCGCCTGCCGCGTACATACGTCCTGGGAACCCGAGGCACGACCGCCGCCATGTTCGCCGCCGTGGCAGACCGGCTGCGGGTGGAGGGCGTCGAGGTGCACGAGATTCCGGCCGGCCACAACGCGATGATGACGCACGCGGAGGTTGTCGCCGACATCGTCCGCCGCTTCGCCGCGCAACTGCCCGGCTGACGTTCTGCTATTTTTCAGAGGAAAATGGTGCCCAGGGGCGGGATCGAACCACCGACACTGCGATTTTCAGTCGCATGCTCTACCAACTGAGCTACCTGGGCGTGCCGAAGCGGCTCGTGGAGCCGTGCGGGCCGCGGCGTTATAGGCAATCTCCATGGGGCTGTCCAGCATGGCTGGAACATGTCGCCGTATCGGGCGCCGATCGCACTAGTGCTCGCGCCGCGCGGCCAATTCTTCGCCCGGAACGACGGGCGCGCCGTCCTCGTCTTCGTCCTCCACCACGGGAATCGCGTACCGCCCTGTCAGCCAGCGGTTCAGGTCCACGTCCGCGCAGCGCTTGGAGCAGAAGGGGCGCCATCGCTGCTCCGTGGGCGCGTTGCAGATCGGGCATTTGCGGTCGGTCACGGGCGCATCCTGCGTCTTCCGGTCATGCCGATATGATGTGGCGGTCGGCCGGTTCCTTCAAGGTCGGCCGGCCGTTTTCAGACCGGCCCGCTGAACCAGTTGAAGTAGACGGGATAGCCCTCGCCGTGGAGGAGGGCCACGGTCTCGTGGAGCGGCAGGCCGACCACGCAGGTGTAGGAGCCGACGAGCTTGACCACGAACGAGCCGGCGAGGCCCTGAATGGCGTAGCCGCCCGCCTTGCCCCGCCATTCGCCGGCGGCGAGATAGCCCTCCATCTCCTCGCGCGCCAGCCGCTTGAAGCGCACCCGCGTTTCGACCAGCTTCTGGCGGATGTCGCCCTTGGGGGTGACGAGGCAGACGCTCGAATAGACGCGGTGGGTCCGGCCGGACAGGAGCCGCAGGCAGCCCGCGGCCTCGTCGACCATCTCCGCCTTCGGCAGGATGCGCCGGCCGACCGCGACAACCGTGTCGGCGGTGACGATATACGCGCCTTCGGTATCGGGATCGCGGCGCGAGTTCCGGAGCGCCAGCTCGGCCTTTGTCCGCGCGAGTCGTTTGGCGAGCGTCTTCGGCAGTTCGCCCTTCTGCGGCGCCTCGTCTACATCGGCGGGCCGCAGGAAGTCCGGCTCGATGCCGGCTTGCTGGAGTAGGGCGAGACGGCGTGGCGAGCCGCTTGCGAGTACGAGTTTGGGGCGTACGCTCATGGTCTCCGGTCCGCGTGCGGCCGGGCCGGTCGGTTCGGGACGGCGCGCACGCTATTTGAAGCGATAGGTGATCCGACCCTTGGAGAGGTCGTAGGGGGTCATCTCGACGAGCACCTTGTCGCCGGCGAGTACCCTGATGCGGTTCTTGCGCATCCGGCCGGCGGTATGCGCGATGATGTCGTGGTCGGTTTCCAGTTTCACCCGGAAGGTCGCGTTGGGAAGCAGCTCGGTGACGACGCCGGGAAACTCAAGAAGCTCCTCCTTCGCCATGCGGCAATCCTGCGCATGCCCCATCGGTGGCGGAAGCTACCGGATAGCGGGGGCGTTGTGAACTGTTCGGGCGCCGGTCGGCGCTATTGCCTCGTGTATCGCGAAAAAAGGGACGACACCTGAACGCATCGTCCCTTCATCGGTGGTTCCTGCCTCGATCCGTCAGTCGAAGTGGTAGTTGAATCCGACCCGCGCCACATGGGTGTCGAGATCGATGTCTAGACCGGAGTAGTTCTCGCTGAACTGGCTGAACAGATACTCGCCGCGTACGGACCACTTGTCGCCGATGGCCGCGTCGATGCCCGCGCCGATCGTCCAGCCGACATGCAGGTTGTTTTCCGTCGCCGTCAGGTAGGTCGCCTCGGAATGCGGCAAGGCGATGCCGCCGGTGGCATAGAACAGGATGCTTTCGACCGGTACGCCGATCCGGCCGCGCAGCGTGCCTTGCCACGCGGTCTCGATGTTCGCCCAGTTCGGCCCGATCTCGCGGTCCATGTAGAGAAATCGGCCTCAAAACGCCGAGATAGTAGCCGTCGCACCCTGCACGCCGTAGCCGGCCTGCAGGCCGACTACGGCGCCGTCGGTGTCGACCGATCCGAGCGAGATGCCGTCGACGGAGGCGGAATAGTTCGACCAGTTCCAGCCGCCATGGGCGCCGATATAGCCGCCGGTCCAGTTCGAACACCGCGCCGCGAACCCATAGTCGGCCTGCGGAGCCAGCCAGTCGGCGGCGTGTGCGCTGCCGAGACGAACGACGCGGCTAGGAGGCCGGATAGGATACTGCGAACCAGCATTGGATTTCCCCGTGACCCGACAGCATGTCGGGATGGGACCATCAGGCCGCATCGTGGTTAACATAGGGTGAAACTATCTGCGGTTGCATAAAGTCAGGCCGGTCGCTTGCGGTGGGCCGCAAACCAGCCGAGGCTCTCGCGTGGTCGTGGGTGCGCGGGCGGTACTCGCAGCCGATCCAGCCGTCATAGCCGATCGCCTCGATCTCCCGGAAAACGGTGGCCGTAGTCGATCTCGCCAAACCCGGGGTCGGCGCGGTCGGGCGGGTTGGCGACCTGGATATGCGCGGTGATGTCGGCATTGTCGCGGAGGCCATGCACCAGGTCCCCCTCGGTCACCTGGCGATGGTAGAGATCGAAGCGGCAGCCGCAGCGTTGCCTCGGCTCCCACCGCATCGATGATTCGCCCGCGCGTCGTCTGTCCTTGCGAGGAGTAGCCCGGCATGTCGCGGGCGTTGATCGGCTCGAAAAGAAGGAGCTCGACCCCTGCCTCGCGCGCCGCCGGAGCGGCGTCGCGAAGGTTCGCCGCGATCGTCTCGAAGGCGCGCTCCTGGGACGACGTCGCCGGGAAGAATCCCGCCCATCAGCGTGGACAATCCGCGAGCACGCCAGCGCCCGCGCTATCCAGCGCCGTCTCGATCCCGGTCGCTCCGAACTCGGCCTCGCGGCCGGGCAGGGCGGCTATGCCCCTTTCTCCGGCGTCCCAGTCGCCGGGCGGCGCGTTGAACAGCGCCTGGGTCAGGCCGTGCGAGCGCAGTTCCCGGGAGTTCCTCGGGCTCGAAGTCATAGGGGAACAGGTACTCGACGGCCTCGAACCCGGCCATCGCCGCGTGCGCTGAAGCGCGAGCGGAACGGCAGTTCGTTGAACAGGAAGCTCGAGATTTGCTGCGAAGCGGAGCATTGGCATGCCCGGATAAGTGTGGTCGGTATACACGCCTATGGGGCGTCGGCGGCCTTGCCAATCCGCGGCGCGGACGTTGATGCGGCACAAGGTTCCCCTAAGTCCTGTAAGGCATAAGCCATCGAGTGCATCTTTCGCCGGCCGGCACGTTGCATTGCCGGCGGTGGCGACCGGTCACTTTCGGGAAGGGAGACGAAACGCATGTCCGAAGCGTCGGCTGAACTCAGGCGCATCCGCCTCAACCTCGCGCGCAGCAAGGAAATTCCAACCGGCAGCGTGCAGCACGGCTATGAGTTCGTTGCCCCGCTGGATCTCGATGGACGTATCGATCCGGATCGCTGGAAGGTCGCGCGCGACAAGTGCTGGGTCAGGCGGTTCTGGGCCGGCGAGCCCGACGAGATGGGGCGCCTGGTCCATAAGCCGGGTGGCCGCGACCATGCGCGATGGATTTTCGACTATGATGGCGCCTCCGACGACGACGACGAGGCCGGCTACCGCTTCGGCTCCCACGCCTTCGTTCCCGGCGAGTATGTCTCGATCCGCGACGAGGACGGCGACATGCACACCTTCCAGGTCGTCGCGGTCGACAGCCCCTAGCGTCGTCTGGTCACGCAGCCCGCGGTGGCAATCGCGCGCCCGGTCGATATGATGCGCGCGACACGCCACGGAGAACCCATGAAGACCGACCGAACCACCCGGCCCGGCGGCCGTATCCTCGTCGACGCCCTGGAGGCGCAGGGGGTCGACCACGTCTTCTGCGTGCCCGGCGAGAGCTATCTCGCCGTGCTCGACGCGCTGCACGACTCGCAAGATCGCGCGTGACCGTCTGCCGCCAGGAAGGCGGCGCGGCGATGATGGCCGAGGCCTACGGCAAGCTGACCGGACGGCCGGGCATCTGCTTCGTCACGCGCGGCCCCGGCGCCACCAACGCCTCGCGCGGGCGTGCACATCGGCCGCGCAGGATTCGACGCCGATGATCCTGTTCATCGGCCAGGTCGCGCGCGTCGCATGCGCGAGCGCGAGGCCTTCCAGGAGGTCGACTACCGCCGGATGTTCGGCGGCATGGCGAAATGGGTCGCCGAGATCGACGACGCCGAGCGCATTCCGGAGTTCGTCAGCCGCGCCTTCGCCGACGGCGACGTCGGGCCGCCCGGGCCCGGTGGTGCTGCGCTGCCCGAGGACATGCTGCGCGAGAAGGCCGGCGCCGCCGATGCCGCGCCCTGGATGCCGGTCGAGGCCCATCCCGCGCCGGCCGCCGCAGATGGCGCAGCTCGCAGACGCATGCTGCGGGCGGCCGAGCGGCCGTTCGTCATCCTCGGCGGCATCGCGCTGGAGCGAGCGCGGCGTCGATGCCGATGTCGCCGCTTCGCCGAGCGCTTCGACCTGCCGGTCGGCTGCTCCTTCCGCCGGCAGGATGCTGTTCGACAACGACGCATCCGAACTATGCCGGCGATGTCGGCATCGGCATCAATCCGAAGCTCGCCGCACGCGTGCAGCGATGCCGACGTGCTGCTGCTCGTCGGCGGCGCGGCATGGGCGAGATGCCCGTCCGCAGGCTACACGCTGATCGACATCCCCGAGCCGCGGCAGAAGCTCGTCCATGTCCATCCCGGCGCCGAGGAGCTCGGCCGCGTCTACCGGCCGACGCTCGCGATCAAGCCGAGCCCGGCCGCCTTCGCCGCGGCGCTGCGCAGGCCTGCACGCCGCCGACCGCGATCCCCTGGAGCGACCGCGACCCGGGCGGCGCAATGCCGAGTATCGCTCGACTGGACGAGCCGCGCGAAGATGCCCGGCAAGGTCCAGATGGGCGAGGTCATGCGACTGGCTGCGCGAGCGCCTGCCCGCCGACGCGATCATCTGCCAACGGCGCCGGCAATTCGCCGCCTGGGTGCACCGCTACTATCCGCTACCGCCAGCTACGGCACCCAGCTCGCCCCGACCTCCGGCTCGATGGGCTACGGCCTGCCGGCGGCGGTCGCGGCCAAGCTGCGTCCATCCCGAGCGCGACGGTCGTCTGCTTCGCCGGCGACGGCTGCTTCCTGATGACCGGCCAGGAGCTGGCGACCGCCGTGCAGTACGATCTCGCGCTGTCGTGATGATCGTCGTCAACAACGGCATGTACGGCACGATCCGCATGCATCAGGAGCGCGAATATCCCGGCCGCGTCATCGGCACCGAGCTCGTCAACCCGGATTTCGCGGCGCTCGCCCGGGCCTATGGCGCGCACGGCGAGACGGTCGACGCGGACGGAGGATTTCGCGCCCGCCTTCGAGCGCGCGCTGGCGGCCGGCAAGCCGGCGCTCATCGAGCTTCAGGTCGATCCCGAGGCCCTGACGCCAACTATGTCGCTGTCGGCGATCCGCGAGAAGGCGCTGGCGGGAGGGTAGGCGGCGGCGGATGCCCGGGGCGACCCCGAGGAGGCCTAGGCGTCCAGCCGCAGCTCCATCCGGACGATCTCGGGATCGTCGGCGGACTGGACTTGGGCGAAGCCGAGGCTGCGGCACATGGCGAGCATCGTCTTGTTGTGCCGCAGCACCTCGCCGTGGATCACCTTCAGGCCGATCGTCCTTCCGTACTCGATGATCAGCTCCATCAGCGCCCATCCGAGCCCGCGCCCCTTGAGGTCCGACCGCACCATCACGGCGAACTCGGCGCGCTCCCCGTCCGGGTCGGCATGGATGCGCACGACGCCCATCAGCTCGCCGGTCTCCGGCTCGAGCGCCACGAAGGCCATCGCCCGGCCGTAGTCGATCTGGGTCAGGCGGGCGAGGAATCGATGCGACAGGTCGGGTTTCGGCGTGAAGAAGCGAAGCCTGAGGTCGGCCTGCTCCACATGGGAGAAGAACTCCTCGTAGAGCCGTTCGTCCTCCGGCCGCACCGGGCGGGCGACGACCCTGAAGCCGTCGCTTATCGTGAGTTCCCGCTCCCACTGCTTCGGATACGGACGGATCGCGAAGCGCGGATTGAGGCCGTGCCGGTCGCGATGCGGCTCGGGCGTGACACGCACCCGTGCATCCACCGCGATCACGCCGTTCGCATCGGCTAGCACCGGATTGAGATCGACCTCGCGTATCTCGGGGATATCCGCCGATAGTTGGGCGAGCTTGACGAGCGTCAGCGCCACGGCTTCGACGTCGGCGGCCGGTTCGGAGCGGAACGCCTTCAGCAATGCCGACACGCGCGTCCGCGCGATGAGGTCGTGGGCGAGAGCGAGATCGAGCGGGGGCAGGGCGAGCGCCTTGTCCCGGATCACCTCGACCGCCGTTCCACCCTGTCCGAACAGGACCACCGGCCCGAAGAGTTCGTCGTCCACGAGCCCCAGGATCAGCTCGCGGGCGCCCGGCCGGTGGATCATCGGCTCCACGGTCACCCCGTCGATGCGCGCATCGGGACGTGCCTTGCGGGCCGACGCCATGATCTCGCGCGCCGCCTTGGCAACGTCCTCGGCCAACGTCACGTCGAGCCGCACGCCGCCAACATCGGTTTTGTGCAGTATGTCGGGCGAGAAAATCTTCACTGCCACCGCGCCGTGTTCGGCCACGATGGGCCCGGCGATGCGGGCCGCGTCCTCCGGCGTCGCCGCCGCGCGGGCCGCTGCGAGCGGAATCCGGTAGGCGGCCATCAAAGTCCCGCATTCCGGGGCCGCCAGCCAGTCCCGGCCGGCTTCCAGCGCCTTCGCGACGACGGCGCGCGCCGCCGCCACGTCCGGCTCGAAAGCCTCCGGCAGGCTCGGCGGCGTCCGCATCAACTGCTCGAGCGCGTCCGAATAGCGCACGATGTGCATGAACCCGCCCACGGCATCGGCTGGTGTGGAAAACGCGGGGATCTCGGCGGCTTCGAATTCGCCGCGGGATTCCTCGAAGGCCGGGCCGCCGAGCCAGGCCGCGAAGACCGGCTTCGGCGGCCAGACGCGGGCATGCGCTTCCCTGACCGTCCGGGCCACCTCGGCGGCTGCGTCGGAGCTCGACGCGAGCGCCGTGGGGCAGTTCATCACCAGCACCGCGTCGGCGGTTCGGTCCGCCAGCAGCGCCTCCATCGCGTCCCGATAACGGGCGGGGTCGGCATCGCCGATGATGTCGACGGGGTTCGCCCTCGACCAGGTGGTCGGCAGGGCGGCGTCGAGCTTGGCGATCGTCGTCTCGTCCAATGGAGCGAGTTCGCCGCCGAGATCGACCAGCCGGTCCACCGCCATCACCCCGACCCCGCCCCCGTTCGTCAGGACGGCGAGCCTGCGTCCATGGAACGGGCGTATGCGGCTGAGCGTCTCGGCCGCTTCGAAAAGCTCGTCGAGCTCCTGGACGCGCAGGAGTCCGGCCCGCCGGAACGCGGCATCGTAGACGGCGTCGACACCGGCGAGCGCGCCGGTATGCGACGCTGCGGCCCGGGCGGCTTCGGCATGCCGGCCGGACTTGATGACCACGACCGGCTTCGCCCGGGCGGCAGCGCGCGACGCCGACATGAACTTCTTCGGATTGGTCACCGCCTCGACATAGAGGAGGATGGCGCGGGTGTGGATGTCGGCTGCGAACCAGTCGATCAGGTCGCCGAAGTCAACGTCCGCCATGTCGCCGAGCGACACCATGGCCGAGAAGCCGATGCCGCGCGACGTCGCCCAGTCGATGACGGTCGTGACCACCGCCCCCGACTGCGACAGCATCGCGAGGTCGCCCTTCAGAGGCGGCCGGTGCGCGAAGCTCGCGTCGAGGCCGGCGGGCGGCATCATCAGACCGAGGCAATTCGGTCCGAAGACGCGAAGCAGATTTGGCTGGGCGGCGTCCAGTAGCTGTTGACGCAGCGAACCGGGCCCTTTGCCGAATCCCGCCGTGATGACGACGGCCGCCTTCGTGCCGTGCGCGCCGAAGTCGGCGACGATGCCGGGAACGGTGTGGGGCGGCGTGGCGATCACGGCGAGGTCCACCGGATCCGGCAGGGCCGAGGCATCCCGATAGCAGGGACGGCCTCCGATATCCGTGTATTTGGGATTGACCGGATGGACGGTCCCGGAAAATCCCCCCGCCAGCACGTTCCGCAGAACGATGCCGCCCAGTGCGTCGGGCCGCCGGCTCGCGCCGACCACCGCCAGGGATCGCGGGTCGAGGGCGAATTCGAGGTTGCGTATCGTCATCGGGCGGGCTCGCGTTGGACGGCGAGCCTAGCCTGAATGCTGCGCCACGGGCAGCCTAGTGCGACAGCAGCGTCGGAACGGTCATCGAGCTTAGAATCCCGCGCGTCGCACCGCCCATGATGAATTGCCTGAGGCGCGAATGCCCGTAGCCGCCCATGACGAGGAGGTCCGCCCCGTAGTCGGTTGCATGGGAAAGGATGGCGTCCGCAACGCGGACATCGCGGCTCCCGATGGTCTTGGCGGTGACGTCCAGGCCGTGGCGCGCCAGGTGCAGCGCCAGGTCAGCGCCCGGCGTATCCTGGTCGGCGGCCGGCGAATGGTCCGCCGCGACAACCACCTCGACCTTGTCGGCGCGCAGCAGGAGCGGCAGCGCGTCGTGCACCGCCCGTGCCGCCTCCCGCCGGCCGTCCCACGCCACCAGCGCGCGGTCGTATTTCGGCGTCGTGACGCCGGAATGAGGAACGACCAGGACTGGGCGTCCGCTCTCGAACAGCGCGCTCTCGGTCAACAGTTCGCGGATCGCCAGCAGATCGTCGCGCTCCGCCTGACCGACGATGGTCAGGTCGGCGACGCGGGCCTGGGACGCGAGCGCGGAGGGAGCGAGCCCCTCCGTGCATTCCACGAGGCGCGCCTCGGACGCGATGCCGGCCCTGCGGGTCGTTTCGAGAAACGCCTCGCGCGCGGCGGCCGCGGCGTCGAGTGCCGCCTTGCGCTGCAATTCGAGCAGGGTCCCGGGCACCTCTCCCATGATCATCGGGGGTATCGTCGGCTGGATCGCCAGGACGAGCCCCGTCAGATGGCAGTCGAGGTCCGAGGCAAGCGCGACGGCGTAGTCCAGGCGTGTGCGGCTTGCGACGCTCGCCTCCAGCCCATCGACGTGAACGAGGATATCCCGATAGCCCATCGCTGCCTCCTTTGGGTGCTTCGACGAGAACTCTACGGGGTATTGGTGCCGCTGATCCTTGATCGGGGTCAAGCGTTCAGGTTGCAAAGCCGGCTAGCTCTGATCGAGCTCCTGAAGCGCCTGCCAGGAGTTCGGCTCGCTCTGCATCTGCCTCAGAAAGGCGATGTTGGCCTTGGCCTCTTCTTCGGAGAGGTCCCGGCGCGCGACCTCTTCGGCCTCGCGATACTTGCCCTGCAGGCCGAGCACGAGGACGAGGTTCTGGCGCACCCGGGCGTCGGCCTGCGGAAGGTCGGCGGCACGACGGAGCGTGGCTTCGGCCTCGGATATGCTGTTGGACAGGGCGAGCGACAGCCCCAGATTGGCGAGGATCCTCGGATCGTCCGGCGACTGGGCCAGCGCGCGGCGATAGCGTTCCTGGGCTTCCTTGTGGCGTCCCAACTGGTCCAGCGCGGCCCCCTGGGCGGAGATGATGTGCGGGCTTGCGTCGCCGTTCGCTTCGGCCCGTTCCATCGCCTTCAGCGCATCGTCGGGGTTGCCGGTCCGCGCCATGGCTCGCCCGTAGGCGGCGAGAACGCGAGCGTCGTTAGGGTTGTGCTGTCCCGCGGTCCGCAGCACGCCGATCGCCTGACCGGTCTGTCCCATGGCATCCAGCGTCTGTGCGTAGGCGAGCGCGGTCGCGGCATCGCCGGGGTTCGACTGGTGCCGCTTGGCGAGTTCCGTCGCGCTCTTCTGGATCTGTTCGGGGGTGGCGGTGCCGTTGGCGATCTGTGCCGAGATGTCCGCCGAGCCGCCACGGCTCTGGCAGCCTGAGACAAGAAGCGCCGCGGCAATGACGCCGATCACGCAACCGTTCCGCAGATGGCGTGTTGTAAGAGTGATGAGCATTCGAATTCCCGCTCGACTGATCTGCGGGAAATGATTGCCCTGCCCGCAAGACAGCGGATCAATACCCTGTTAACCCTAACAGTCTGTTAAGTCGTTTATTTGGAGGCGCCGTGTCTGCTGACTGGATTCTGACTTCCGACAACTCCGAGGGGGCCGTCCCCGTGCGGTTCGCGTCGCCCGGAGACGACAAGTCCTATTTGAGGGGCCTCACCGATCCCCAGCGCGCCTTCGTCGACGCATCGGGTTTCGAGCCGAAGGGAGGCAAGGTCGTCCTCGTGCCCTCGGAATCCGGGGGCATTGCTCTCGTCCTGTTCGGAGCGGGCGCCCGCGACAACCGCGACCGGTCGCCGTTCCTCGCCGGACGCCTGGCCGACAGCCTGCCGGAGGGGACGTACCGGATCGAGGGCGATATCGAGCACCCGGAGCTTGCGCTGCTCGGCTTCGCTTTGGGCCGCTACCGCTTCGACCGCTACCGTTGCTCGGACGCAGCCCGCGACATCAGGCTTTGCGCCCCCGGCGGCATCAACGTCGACGAGATCAACCGGATCGCGCGCGGCGTGACGCTTGCCCGCGACCTCATCAACACGCCGTCCAACGACATGGGGCCGGCCGAGCTGGAAGCCGCCGTCCGTGATCTGGCGGCCGCGCACGGTGCCCGTATCGAGACGGTCGTGGGCGAGGATCTCCTCGAGCAGAATTTCCCGATGATCCATGCCGTCGGCCGCGCCAGCGACCGCGCGCCGCGCCTGATCGACATGGTCTGGGGACGGGACGACGCGCCCAGGATCACGCTTGTCGGAAAGGGCGTGTGCTTCGACACCGGCGGGCTCGACATCAAGCCGTCGAGCGGCATGCTTCTGATGAAGAAGGACATGGGCGGCGCCGCCAACGTGCTGGGTCTCGCCTCGATGATCATGGATGCGAGGCTCCCGGTCCGCCTCCGGGTCCTGATCCCGGCCGTTGAGAATGCCATCTCCGCCAATGCCTTTCGCCCCGGCGATGTCCTGAAGAGCCGTTCGGGCGTCCGCGTGGCAATAGGCAACACGGATGCCGAAGGGCAACTCGTGCTCGCCGATGCGATCACGCTGGCCTGCGAGGACAGCCCCGATCTTCTCGTCGACATGGCCACCCTGACGGGCGCCGCGCGCGTCGCGCTGGGGCCGGACATCCCGCCCTTCTACACCCATGACGACACGCTCGCCTCCGAACTCGCGGAGGCGTCGGTGGCGGTGGACGATCCGATCTGGCGGCTTCCCCTCTGGAAGCCGTACATGCGGATGATCGAATCGAAGGTCGCAGACATCGACAACGCGGGCAGCGGCGGTTTTGCAGGTTCGATCACCGCTGCGCTCTTTCTGTCGCGCTTCGTGGACAAGGAAACGAGCTGGGTGCATTTCAACGTCTACGCCTGGAACCCCTCCACCCGGCCCGGCCGCCCGGAAGGGGGCGAGGCCCAGGCCATCCGGGCGCTCTACCGCGTTCTCAAGGGGCGGTACGGCGTCGGGCGCTAGCCGCCGGTTTCGACATGGGCGGCCAGATTGGCCAGCGTGGAGGCCATCCCGGTCTGGTGGTCTTCGGCCCTGATCCCGGCAGGAACGTTCTCGCAGATGATCTCGACCCGCGTTCCGTCGGGATCGGTCGAGAGGCACGTCGTCACCGTCATCGTTCCGGCGAATTGCGGGTCGGCGAACTCGAAGACGATCTCCTCCACCACGCGTTCGTCGGGGACGAGCGTCACGAAGCGGCCTTCGAAACGTCGGCGTCATCGGTGGTCTTGCCCGGCGCTGAGTGGTCTGCGGCGCGGTAGATGAAGGCCATCCGGAAGCCGCCGCCCTCGCGTGCATCGAAGGAATGGACCTCGGCGGTCATTCCCTCGGGCGGCCGCCAGGCGGCCACCGCCTGCGGATCGAGGAGCGCGCGATAGATGTTCGCCGCCGGCGCCGCGATCACGCGAGAGGCCCGGTCCGTGCGTCCCGTCGTGGATTCCGTCGCCATGGTGTCTCCCGATATTTCGCCATACATGACGTGTTGAACGATGGCGGCGGGCGTCCGAATATAACGGTTGCGAAACGAAATGCAGCTAGTCTCCGCCGAATGTCGGTCACGATCCGTCCTTCGCAGGCCCTGCGCCTCTGGCACAACGTCGCGCTCCATCTCGTGCGCGCCGGCGAGGCCGATCTCACGCCGCGCCAGGTGGCCGTGCTGCTGACAGTCTATCTCGAGCCGCCGCCGCACACCGTCCGCGGTCTCGCGGCGCGGCTGTCGGTCACCAAGCCGGTGATCACCCGCGCGCTCGACACGATGGGACAGGCCGGCCTCGTCAGCCGCCGCCGCGACGATGCCGACCGGCGCAACGTCGTCGTCCAGCGTACCGTTGCCGGCGCGCTCTATCTCGAACGTCTCGGCGACCTCATCGCCGCCAAGGCCGAAGAATTGCCCAGATGACCGACAGGCTCGACCCGAATTTGAACGTCTACCGTCCCGATCTCGCCGACCGCCGGCTCGAGGGCAGGATCGAAGCTGAACGCTTCGTCGACGGCGTGCCCCGCCGCGTCGTCGCCGCGACCGCCCCCATCCGCCGCCAGCCCCGTCCCGACGCGGCCCTCGACACCGAGGCGCTGCATGGCGAGGACGTACTGGTCTTCGAGGAAACGGCGGAGGGCTGGGTCTGGGGTCAGCTCCAGACAGACGGCTATGTCGGCTGGCTTCCGGCCGCCGCGCTCGGTACGCCGGGCGCGCGCCCTGGCCACCGCGTCGCGGCCCTGCGCACGCTCGTCTACCCGGCGCCCGACTTCAAGGTCGCTCCGACGATGATGTTGAGCCTGAACTCCCGCGTCACCGTTCACCGCGAGACCGGCAGGTTCAGCGAGATCGAGGCCGGCTATGTCTTCTCGAACCATCTCGCGCCGCTGGGCGCTTTCGAGCCCGATTGGGTCGCGACCGCGCGCCGGCTCGTCGGAACGACGTATCTGTGGGGCGGCCGGACCAGCGTGGGACTGGATTGCTCGGGCCTGGTGCAGCTATCGCTGACCGCCGCCGGAATCCCCTGTCTCCGCGACACCTACATGCAGGCTGCAAGCATTGGCGAGCCCGTCGAGGGCTTCGATCTCGCCGCGCTGCGTTACGGCGACCTCATGTTCTGGAAGGGCCACGTCGCCATCGCGCTGGGCGACGGCCGCATGCTGCACGCCAACGCCTACCACATGGACACGGTGATCGAGCCGCTCCTGCCGGCGGTGGAGCGCATCGCCGCGGACGGACTGTTGGTGGCGGGCGTCAGGCGGCTCTAGTAGCCGCGCACGGGGTCGACGACGTTTTCCAGCGGTTGTCCGCTCTCGTGCCGCTCGATCTGCCGCAGCACGTAGGCGCACAGGAAATCCGGATCGCTTTCGGCGGCCACGTGCGGCGTGATCGTCACCTTCGGGTGCGGCCAGAACGGACTGTCGGCGGGCAGCGGTTCGGTCTGGAACACGTCGAGCGCCGCGCCTGAGAGCGTGCCATCGGCGAGCGCCCTGAGGATGTCCTCCTCGACCTGCAGGCCGCCGCGCCCGGCATTGACCAGCACCGCGCCGCCCATGTGGTTCTCGCGCCTGAGCTTGGCGAGCATCGAATAGTCGATGATGCCTGTCGTGTCCGGCGTCAGCGGCAAGAGGCTGACGAGTATGTCCGTGCGCGCCAGGAACTGGTCGAGCCCCTCATGGCCGCTGTAGCAGGCGACCCCCGGAACTTCGCGGGGACTGCGGCTCCATCCCGCGACGTCGAATCCGAGCGCGACGAGCTTCTCGCATGCATCCTGGCCAAGCACGCCCAGGCCCATGACGCCGACACCGACATCCGCGCCCATCGGCTCGCCGAGCCCCTTCCAGACCTTCTGGCCCTGCTGCGTGGCGTAGGCCTTGGCAAGCCTGTGGTGGGCGAGAACCTGGAGCACGACCCACTCGGTCATGCGCTTCGTCAGGCTCGGATCGACGATCCGCACCACGGGCACGTCGGGCAGCGACGGGTCCTGCATGATGTGATCGACGCCCGCCCCGAGCGAGAAGATGACCTGAAGGTCGGGCAGCGATGCCAGCAGCCCGTGCGGCGCGCGCCAGCAAAGCGCGTAGCGGACTCCATCGGTCGCGTCGTCCCTGGGGAACAGCCGGACGTCCCGCCCCGGAGCGATGCGGCGCATGCGCTCTTCCCAGGCGGCGCTCTCCCAGCCCTTGATCGCGATGAGAATCGACATTGGCCCTTACTGCGAAACGATACCTTCGGGCGCTGCCTCGATGTCGAAGGCGGCGGCCATGAGGGCCTTGGTGTAGTCGGTTTCGGGCGTGTCGAAAACCTTCCGCGGCCGGTCCCTGCTCGACCACCTTGCCGTGCGCGCATCACGATCACGTCGTTGGCGAGCGCGCGCACCACCTTGCAGGTCGTGACTGATGAAGAGGTAGGCGAGGCCGTGCCGCTTCTGCAGGTCGCGCAGCAGGTCGACGATCTGCGCCTGGACGCTCATGTCGAGCGCCGATCGTCGGTTCGTCGAGCACGACGAATTTCGGCTTCAGCACCATGCGCCCGGGCGATCGCGATGCGCTGGCGCTGGCCGCCGGAGAATTCGTGCGGGTAGCGGTCCATGGTCGCGGGATCGAGCCCGACCTCGAGCAGCGCGTCGGCGACCCGCTGCGCGCCGCTCGTCCGCCGAGAGCCTCGAGCCGTGCACCTCCAGCCCCTCGGCGACGATCTCGCCCACGGACATGCGCGGGGCTCAGCGAGCCGTACGGGTCCTGGAAGACGATCTGCATGTCCTTGCCGCAGCGGCCGCATCTGCTTGAAGGAGCGGGCCTCGATCCGGTCTCCGAGGAAGACGATGGTGCCCTCGCGACGGGATCAGCCGCAGAAGCGCGAGCCCGAGCGTCGTCTTGCCCGAGCCGGATTCGCCGACGACGCCCAGCGTCTGCCCTGCGCGCACCGCGACGTCGACGCCGTCCACCGCCTTGATGTGGCCGACCGTCCGCTTGCAGCAGCCCGCGCTTGATCGGGAACCAGACCTTCAGGTCGTCGGCCTCCAGCGACGATTGGCGCCGCGGGGTCGGCCTTCGGCGGATCGCCCTTGGGCTCGGCGGCCAGCAGGTGCCGGGTGTAGGCGTGCTGCGGGCTTCGCGAAGATCTCCTCGGTCGGGCCCTGCTCCGACGATCTCGCCCTGCGTCATCACGCAGACGCGGTCGGCGATCTTCCGCACGATGCCGAGGTCGTGGGTGATGAACAGCATGGCCATGCCCATGCGCTGCTGGATCTCGCGCAGGAGCTTCGAGGATCTGCGCCTGCACCGTGACGTCGAGCGCCGTCGTCGGTTCGTCGGCGATGAGCAGGTCCGGCTCGTTGGCGAGCGCCATGGCGATCATCACACGCTGGCGCTGCCCGCCCGAAAGCTGGTGAGGGAAGCTGCCGAGCCGCGCTCTCGGGGTCGGCGATGCCGACCTCGCTCGAGCAGTTCGATCGTCCGTGCCCGCGTCGCCTTGTCCGACAGCCCCTTGATGCAGCTTCAGGATCTCGCCGATCTGCCGCTCGACCGTGTGCAGCGGATTGAGCGACGTCATCGGCTCCTGGAAGATCATGGTGATGTCGTTGCCGCGCACCCGCCTCAGGTCGCGCTCGTCGCTCGTCGATGAGGTTCTCGCCCTTGAACCACACCTCGCCGGACGGGTGCTCGGCGGAAGGGTAGGGCAGGAGCTTGAGGACCGACAGCGCCGTCACCGACTTGCCCGACCCGGATTCGCCCACTAGCGCGAGCGTCTCGCCGGCGCCGATGTCGAACGAGACGCCCCGCACCGCATGTGTCACCCGCCCCGCCTGCCGGAAATCGACGGCCAGGTTCTTCACCGAGAGGAGGGGGAGGTCGCCGCTTCGCTCATCGCCTCACCGGAATGTCTTGCGCGGATCGAGCGCGTCGCGCACGGCCTCGCCGACGAAGATCAGCAGGCTCAGCATGATCGCGATGACGAAGAACCCGGTCAGGCCGAGCCACGGGGCCTGCAGGTTCGCCTTGCCCTGCGCCAGCAGTTCGCCGAGCGACGGCGAGCCCGGCGGCAGGCCGAAGCCGAGGAAGTCGAGCGAGGTCAGCGTGGTGATCGAGCCGTTGAGGATGAACGGCATGAAGGTCAGCGTCGCCACCATGGCGTTGGGCAGCAGGTGGCGGAACATGATCGTCGCGTTGCTCACTCCGAGCGCGCGGGCGGCCGCGATATACTCGAAGTTCCGCCCGCGCAGGAATTCCGCGCGCACCACTCCGACGAGCGCCACCCAGGAGAACAGGAGCAGGATGCCGAGCAGGATCCAGAACGTCGGTTCGATGAAGGCGGCGATGATGATGAGCAGGTATAGCGAGGGGATCGAGTTCCAGATTTCGAGGAATCGCTGGAAGATGAGGTCGGTCCAGCCGCCGAAATAGCCCTGCACCGCGCCCGCGCCGACGCCGATCACCGACGAGAACAGCGTCAGTACCAGTCCGAACAGCACGGACAGCCGGAACCCGTAGATGAGCCGCGCCGCGACGTCGCGCGCCTGGTCGTCGGTACCGAGCCAGTGGAAGTTGCCGACCGTGCAGTTCACGTCGTTGATGCCGTCGTAGTAGCCCTGGCAGCGGGTCTCCGGCTCCATCAGCCACCAGGGCGGGGCTGGCGCCGGAACGGGGATCTCGTTGTCGACGGTTCGGTACGAGTAGCGGATCGGCGGCCATAGGATCCAGCCGCCGGTTTCCTCGATCAATTCCTGCACGAACGGGTCGCGGTAGTCGGCCTCCGTCTCGAAGTCGCCGCCGAATTCCGTCTCCGGATAGAACTGGAAGATCGGCATGTAGAAGCCGCCGTCGTGCTGGACGAGGATCGGCTTGTCGTTGGCGATGAACTCGGCGAACAGGCTGAGCGTGAACAGGACGAGGAAGATCCAGAACGACCAGTAGCCGCGCCGGTGAGTCTTGAAGTTCTGCAGCCGGCGCTGGTTGAGCGGCGAGAGCCAGGGCCGGCGCGACGGTACATAGGGCTCCGCGCCGGGCGTCGGCGGCGGCGTCACCGGCGGCTGGGGCTGGCTGCGCTCGACGGTCGTGTCCATCTCACACGTCCCGCGTCTCGAAGTCGATCCGCGGATCGACCCAGGTGTAGGTGAGGTCCGACAACAGGTTCACCAGGAGCCCCATCAGCGAGAAGATGTAGAGCGTGGCGAACACCACCGGGTAGTCGCGGTTGACGATGGATTCGAACGACAGGAGCCCCAGCCCGTCGAGCGAGAAGATGGTCTCGATCAGCAGCGCCCCGGTGAAGAACGCGCCGATGAAGGCGCCGGGGAAGCCCGCGATGATGATCAGCATCGCGTTGCGGAACACGTGCTTGTAGAGCACCTGGCGCTCCGTCAGCCCCTTCATCCGCGCCGTCATCACGTATTGCTTGCGGATCTCGTCGAGGAACGAGTTCTTCGTCAGCAGCGTCGTCGTCGCGAAGGCCCCCAGCGCCATGGCGATGATCGGCAGCGTCAGGTGCCAGAAATAGTCGAGGATCTTCGCGTACCAGGGCAGATACGCCCAGTTGTCGGAGGTCAGCCCCCTGAGCGGAAATATCGACAGGAAGCTGCCGCCCGCGAAGAGCACGATGAGAAGAACCGCGAACAGGAACCCCGGTATCGCGTAGCCGACGATGACGATGCCGCACGTCCAGGTGTCGAACTTCGTCCCGTCGCGAACGGCCTTGGAAATGCCGAGCGGAATGGAGATGCCGTAGGAGATCAGCGTCATCCAGAGGCCAAGCGATATCGAGACCGGCAGCTTTTCCTTGATCAGTTCGATGACGGATATGTCTCGGAAGTAGCTCTCGCCGAAGTCGAACCGCAGGTAGTTCCACAGCATCAGCAGGAAGCGCTCGTGCGCCGGCTTGTCGAAGCCGAACTGGCGCTCGAGCTGCAGGATGAACTGAGGGTCGAGCCCCTGGGCCCCGCGATAGCGCGACTGGGCGTCCGAGGCGCCCGGATCGGTCGCGCCCATTCCAGGGCCTATGTCGCCGCCTCCACCGCCGCCGATGCGTGCCGTCGCCGACACGTCGGTGCCCTGCAGCTGCGCGATAATGCGCTCGATCGGCCCGCCCGGGGCGAACTGCACGATGACGAACGATATCAGCATGATCCCGAGGATCGTGGGGATCATCAGGAGCAGGCGTCGAAGGATATAGGCGCCCATGTGGGTAGCGTTCCTAGCTGCGGCCGATCGCGGCCGCCTTCTCGGGAGAGTGCCACCAGGTCTCGATCACGCCGCGCGCGTAGCGAGGCTTCTCCGGCGGCCGCTCGTACATGTCCCAGTAGGCGACGTGGTGAAGGCCCTTGTACCAGTGCGGCACCCAGTAGCGGCCCGCCCGCAATGCGCGGTCGAGCGCGTGGCAGGCGACCGTCATCTCCTCGCGTGTCTCGGCCCGGATCACGAGGTCCGTCAGGGCGTCGACGGCCTCGCTCTTGATGCCGGCGAGGTTGTTCGCGCCCGGCACGTCGGCCGATTCCAACGTCCAGAACCGGCGGATGCCTTCGCCCGGCGTGGCGCCCATCGACCAGCGGCGGCTCACCATGTCGAAGTCGAATTCGTTGACCCGGCTCTGGAACTGCGAGGCGTCGACCACCCGGTAGGTCGCCTGGATGCCCAGCAGGTTCAGGTTGCGGGTATAGGGCTGGACGACGCGGCCGAAGGAGTTGTCATTATCAAGGAACTCGATCGTGAAGACCTCGCCCTGCTCGTTGCGCAGCGTGCCGTCGACCACCCGCCACCCGGCCTCCTGCAGAAGCCGCGTCGCATGACGCAGCAGCCTGCGGTCCTGCCCCGAGCCGTCGGAGACCGGAGGAACGAAAGGCTCGCCGAACACCTCCTCGGGCAGTTCGTCGCGGAATGGCTCCAGAAGGGCGACTTCGGCCTCGCTGGGCACGCCTTCGGCCTTCAGGTCGGAGTTCTCGAAATAGCTGTGGGTGCGGACATAGAGGTCGTAGAAGAGGGTGCGGTTCGTCCACTCGAAGTCGAAGGCGTAGATCAGCGCTTCCCGCACCCGCGGATCGGCGAACTTCGCCCGCCGCGTGTTCATGAACCAGCCTTGCGCGCCCGACGGCGTCTCGTCCGGCAGTTCGTCCATCTTCACGCGGCCGTCGCGCACCGCCGGGAAGTCGTAACCCGTCGCCCAGACCCGCGCCGTGAACTCCTCGCGAAAGTCGTACTGGCCGCCCTTGAAGGCCTCGAACGCAACGTCGCGGTCGCGGTAGAACTCGTAGCGCAGGATGTCGAAGTTATACATGCCGCGCCGCACCGGCAGGTCGGCCGCCCAGTAGTCCTCGACCCGCTCGTACTCGATGAAGCGTCCGGCCTGCAGGCGCCCCACCTTGTAGGGGCCGGAGCCCAATGGCGGCTCCATGGTGTTGGCCTCGAAGTCGCGCGTTTCGTAGTAGGCGCGTGAGATGATCGGCAGGCCGGCGACGGTCATCGGCAGGTCGCGCGACTGGCGCCCGGTGTAGCGCACGACGACCGTGTGGTCGCCTTCGATCTCGACGGCGTCCATCTCGCGGATCGTCTGGCTGATCAGCGGGTGGCCCTTTTCCTTGAGCGTCTCCAGGGAGAACGCAACGTCATGGGCGTCGATAGGCGTTCCGTCGTGCCAGCGCGCGTCCTCGCGCAGGAAGAAGCGGTAGGTGTCGTCGTCCACGACCTCGACGGCGCGCGCGATCAGGCCGTAGATCGCGTCCGGCTCGTCCGGCGCCCGCGTCATCAGGCTGTCGTAGATGATGTCGAGCCCCACCGGCGCGTCGCCGCGCAGGATCAGGGTGTTCAGCGAGTTGAACGTGTTGGGGTTCTGGTTGAGCGCCCAGCTCGACGGGACCAGCGCCAGCCGCCCGCCCTTCGGGGCGTCGGGATTGACGAAGTCGAAATTCGTGAAGTCCGCGGGGTACTTCAGTTCTCCAAAGACCGACAGGCCGTGCCGCTCCTCGTTCGCGAGCACACGTCCGGCGCCGGGCAGGATGGACGCGACGCCCGCCGCCCCGGCCGTCGCGAGCAGGGTGCGGCGCGTGATGCTGGGCCAGCGCATGGCGTTCCTCATGAGCCGCGAATGCTCGACGCCTTCTCCTCGTCCCACCACCAGATGGTGGTCGAGAAGCCGTAGTCCGGCATGGTCTCGGGAAGCCCGAACCTGTTCCAGCGCGCCGTTCGGATCTCCGGCGAGTAGAATTGCGGGACCAGATAGTGATTCCACAGCAGGACCCGGTCGAGCGCCTTGGAGGCGGCGACCAGCGTCTCGCGGTCCTCCGCGAAGATGATCTGGTTGATGATCCGGTCGATGGCCGGGTTCTTGATGCCGATGAGGTTGCGGCTTCCCGGCGTGTCCGCCGCGTCCGAGCCCCAGTAGTCGCGCTGTTCGTTGCCCGGCGACAGCGACTGCGCGAACGAGCCCACGACGATCTCGAAGTCGAAATTGTCGAGCCGGTTGCGGTACTGCGAGGCGTCCACCGTGCGGATCGTGCCCCGGATGCCGAGCCGACCGAGGTTCTGGAGGTACGGATTGACGATCCGCTCCATGTCCGGCTGCACCAGCAGGAATTCCACCTGCAGCCGCTCGCCGCTTTCAACGTTGGTCAGCACGCCGTCGCGCACTTCCCAGCCGGCGTCCCTCAGGAGCTGCGTCGCGACGCGCAGGTTGTCGCGGGCCGCCCGCTGGCTGCCGCCGACGGGATTGGTATATTCCTGCGTGAACACCTCGGGCGGCACCTGGTCGCGCACCTGTTCGAGGATTTCGAGTTCCTTGCCTTCCGGCAGGCCAGTGGCGGCGAGCTCCGAGTTCTCGAAGTAGGAATTGGTGCGGTCGTACTGGTCGTAGAACAGGTTGGCGTTCATCCACTCGAAATCGAAGGCGTAGTTGAACGCCTGCCGCACGCGCGGATCGGACAATTTCGGCAGGCGCGTGTTGAAGATGAAGGCCTGCATCGGTTCGGCCTGCCGGGTAAGGAACGTCTCCAGCACCACGTCGCCGCGCTGCACGGCCGGGAACTGATAGCCCGTCGCCCACCGCCGCGCGCTGTTCTCCACGGTGAAATCGAACGCCCCGCCGGCGAATGCCTCCTGTGCCACCGTCACGTCGCGGAAATATTCGTACCGGATGTTGTCGAAGTTGTAGTAGCCGACGTTGACCGGCAGGTCGGCTGCCCAATAGTCCTCCACCCGCTCGTAGCTGATGGTGCGTCCCGCCTGGACGCGGCCCACGCGGTAGGGCCCGGAGCCGAGCGGCGGCTCCAGGGTGGACGATGCGAAGTCACGCTCCCGGCCCTGAGCGTCCGTGCCCTCCCAGTAGTGCTTCGGCAGCACGTAGAGCTGGCCGGTGATCTGCGGCAGCTCGCGGTTTCCCGTTTCGTCGAAGTAGAACGTCACCTCGCGCTCGCCGGTTTCCTCGGCGCGCTCGATGTTGCGGTAGTAGGCGTTGTAGAAGGGATGGGAGGCCTTGAGCGTCTCGAGGCTCCAGATCACGTCCTCGACCGTGACCGCCTCACCGTCGTGCCAGCGCGCCTCCGGGCGCAGCCGGAAGGTGACGGAGGAATAGTCCTCGGGGTAGCTGACGGCTTCGGCGATCAGGCCGTATTCCGAGCTCGGCTCGTCCATCGGGCTCGACATCAGCGTGTCGTAGATGAGCCCGGAGCCGGCGGCCGGCGTGCCGCGGATGTTGAAGGGGTTCAGACTGTCGAAGGTGCCGATCGCAGACTGTCGGATCGTCCCGCCCTTCGGCGCGTCGGCATTGACGTAGTCGAAGTGCTCGAACTCCGGGCCGTACTTCAATTCACCGAACAGCGACAGGCCGTGGTGCCATTCGGTCTGCGCCTGGGTGGGGAGGATGGCTGCCCCGGTCAGGGCGAGTGCGACTGCAATCTGCCGGATCGCTTTGGGCATGGGTCCTCTCGCGTTGATGCCTGCGGTCCCCGTGTATCCCAAATTTAGCCCGGAAAACGTCCGGACCCTCATTATGACAGAAATTTAATCGCGCTGGCCACCGCCCCGCGGCGGGACTAGTTGCCCTCGGGCAGCGGCGGCGGATTCTCGCTGAGCGAAGCGAGATAGGCGATGATCGTCGCGCGCGCGTTCTCGTCGCGCACGCCCGCGAATGCCATCGTCGTGCCGTCGATGTAGTCCCGCGGCGCCTCAAGGAAGGCGTCCAGTTCCTCGTAGCCCCACGTCTCGCCCGCCTCGCCGCGCTGCTGAAGCGCCGACGAGTAGTTGAAGCCGTCGAGATGCGCCTTGGGCCCGCCGACGATGTTGTAGAGGTTCGGGCCGACGCGGTTGGCCTCGCCCTCCTCGAAGGTGTGGCAGGCCATGCAGGCCCGCACCGCCGAAGGGCCGTCCGCCGGGTCCGCTGCGGCGATGCGCTGGAGCAGGGCATCGTCGCCGCCCTCGGCGGCGGCGGTATCCTCTTCGGTGCCGGCGTCGTCGGCCGCGGCGTCTTGCGTGGCGTCCTCGTCGGTCGCGCCTTCGGCCGGAGTCTTCGGCCTCGGCGGCTTCGCCCTCGGCGGGCGCCGCCTCGTCGGTCGCGGCCTGATCCGTCGCAGCCTCGCCGTCGGCTGGCGCCGCGGCCTCGTCGGCCTCCTCGGCGGCGGGCTCGGGGAACGGCGGCGGGTTGTCGGTCATCGAGGCGAGATAGGCCAGGATGTTGGCGCGCGCCTGCGGATCGCGCACGCCGGCGAAGGCCATCGTCGTGCCGCTGAGATAGCCGCGCGGATTGGCTATGAAATGGTCGAGCTCGTCGTAGCCCCAGGTCTCTCCGGCGGCGGCGCGCTCCTGCATCGCGGAGGAGTAGTTGAACCCGTCGAGATGAGCCTTCTCGGCGCCGACGATTCCGAAGAGGTTCGGCCCGACCCTGTTCTCCCCGCCCTGTTCGAAGGTGTGGCAGGTGGTGCAGGGCCGGATGGCGGCTTCGCCCGCCGCCACGTCCGCCGAGGCCAGCAGCGTGCCGAGGTCCGGGCCGGCCTCTTCCTCGCCGGCCACTTCACCGCCTTCGTCTTCCGCCACCGCGATCTCGTAGCCGGCCTGCTCGGGGTGCGGGGCGTGGAAAATCTCTTCCGAAACGATGCTCAATCCCAGGACGACCACGCCGGTGAACAGGACTGCGCCAGCGATCTTGTTGAGTTCAAAGCTGTCCATGCCGCCCGTGCTCCAGGGTCGTCGAAGGCTTGAAAATACAGGCGCGGCAAGGTCCCCCGCCGGCCTGCTGAAGGGTTCGGTGTCTGATACTCGGATTTGCCCGCGGAACGCAACACGTATAGATGACGCACCCCCGGATACGCCAACGATCCCGTGGAGAAAGCGCCTTGCAGACCCTCGTCGTCATCCCCGCGCGGATGGCTTCCACCCGGCTTCCGGGCAAGCCGCTCGCCGACATCGCCGGCCGGTCGATGATCCTGCGCGTGCTCGACAGCGCGCGCGCGGCCGGCGTCGGGCCGGTACTGGTCGCCACCGACAGCCGGGAGATCGCCGAAGCGGTGGCCGGGGAGGGGGGCGAGGCGGTGATGACGCGCTCCGATCACCCCTCCGGCTCCGACCGTGTCGACGAGGCGGTCCGCCTCTTCGACCCGCAGGGCCGCGTCGAGGCGGTGATCAACCTGCAGGGCGATCTTCCGGGCCTGGACCCGGCCGCCGTCCGCACCGTGCTCGCCCCGCTCGCCGACCCGGGCGTCGATCTGGCCACGCTCGCCGCCGAGATCGTCGACCACCGCGAGCGCGACGATCCGAACGTCGTGAAGGCGATCGGGACGGAGATCGCGCCCGGCCGCCTGCGGGCGCTCTACTTCACCCGCGCGACCGCGCCCACGGGCGAGGGGCCGCTCTTCCATCACATCGGCATCTACGCCTGGCGCCGGCAGGCGCTGGCGCGTTTCGTCGCTCTGCCGCCGTCTCCGCTGGAACAGCGCGAGCGGCTTGAGCAGCTTCGCGCGCTGGAGGCGGGCATGCGGATAGATATCGGCCTCGTTGACACCGTTCCGGACGGCGTCGATACTCCCGCCGACCTTGAACGGGCGCGGCGCCGTTTTGGCGCCTGACGGGCCTGCCCTGACGTTCCCTCAAGACTGCACAGACCGGACAGCACCATGAGCAACGCCTCGCGCCGGATCGTCTTCCAGGGCGAGCCAGGCGCCAACTCCCATACCGCCTGCCGCGACGTCTATCCCGATTACGAGGCGGTCGCCTGCGACACCTTCGAGGACGCGCTCCAGGCCGTGTCCGACGGCTCGGCCGCGCTCGGCATGATCCCCATCGAGAACTCGGTCGCCGGCCGCGTCGCCGACATCCACCACCTGATGCCAACGTCGGGCCTGCACATCATCGGCGAATATTTCCTGCCGCTGCACCACTACCTTCTCGCCCCACCCGGCGCGACGCTGGATGGCCTGAAGAGCGTGCAGAGCCACGTCATGGCGCTTGGCCAGTGCCGCAAGGAAATCCGCAGGCTCGGTCTGAAGGCGGTCGTCCATGCCGATACCGCGGGCGCCGCGCGCGCCGTCGCCGAGGCCGGAGACGCGACCCGCTCCGCAATCGCCTCGAAGCTGGCCGCCGAGATCTACGGCCTCGACGTGCTGCTCGAGGACATCGAGGACGAGGACCACAACACGACCCGGTTCGTCGTGCTGTCGAAGGAACCGGCATGGGCCGCGCGCGGGATTGGGCCGATCGTCACGAGCTTCATCTTCCGCGTCCGCAACCTCCCGGCCTCCCTCTACAAGGCGCTCGGTGGTTTCGCGACCAACGGGGTGAACATGACGAAGCTCGAGTCCTACCAGCTCGAGGGCGAGTTCTTCGCCAGCCAGTTCTTCGCCGACGTAGAGGGCCACCCCGACGAACCCGCGCTGCAGCGGGCCTTCGAGGAACTCGGCTTCTTCACCCACGAATTCCGCATTCTCGGCGTTTATCGCGCGAGCCCCTTCCGCGAGAAGATAAGGGAACCGAAGAACGGCAGGAGACCGGAGTGAGCGAGGGTTTTTCTCTCGACCCCCGCCTCGACGCCGACACCGTTCCGGTAGCCGTTCTCGACCTCTGCGAGGTGCGGCTCATGGACGATGCCAACTACCCCTGGCTGGTCCTGGTTCCGCGCCTTGCCGGCGCTGTGGAGATCGTCGACCTGCCGCGCGGCACGCAACAGCGCCTGATGGACGAGACCGCCCGGGCGAGCGCGGCCCTGCGCGCGGTGACAGGCTGCGACAAGCTGAACGTCGCGGCCCTTGGCAACCAGGTCGCCCAGCTCCACGTCCACGTCATCGCGCGCTTCCGCACCGACGCCGCGTGGCCGGGCCCGGTCTGGGGCAGGGCCGCGCGCCGCGACTACGGGGCGGCCGAACGCTCCGCCCTCGTCGCACGCATCGCCACCGCGCTTGCCTGAGCGAGGTTGCCGCCCCGGGCCGGCTGTGCGAGTGTCGCCGCGAATTCGCCGGATCGAACCCCGACATGGATGAGCGCAGCCAGCGAACCGGTTTCAGCCGGAGCCTGATCGACCGTGCCGCGGAAAAGCGCGGCGACGCGGAGTGGCTTGCCGCGGCGATGGATCGTGCGCGTCTTCTGGTCCTGGCCGGCGACCGGCCGCTCTTCCGCGACGACAACCCCCTCGATCCCCTGCTGACCGGCGACGAAGCCGACCGCCTCGGCGGCGACCGGTCCCGCGCGGTCTTCCTCGGCGTGGACGGGACCGTCCCGCTCTTTGCGGTGCCTGCGCCCGCGGTCGAGGAATCCCCGCCGGGCTTCAAGGCAATCGACGTCCGCTCGATCGCGGTCCAGGGCCTGGTCGCCCCCGCGATGCTCGGCCCCGTCGCCCAGGCCAAGAGCATGCTCGACTGGCACGCACGTCATGGCCACTGCGCCAATTGCGGCGTGCCGACGGTGATGGCGGACGGCGGTTATCGCCGCACCTGCGGGGCGTGCGGCGCGCAGCACTTTCCGCGCACCGACCCGGTCGTCATCATGCTCGCCGTCGACGGCGACGATTGCCTTCTCGCGCGCGCGCCCCGCTTCCTGCCCGGCGTCTATTCCGCGCTCGCCGGCTTCGTCGAGCCAGGCGAAACGATCGAGGCCGCCGTCAGGCGGGAGATCCGGGAGGAGACGGCGATCCTGGTCGACCGGGTGGCCTATCATTCCAGTCAGCCCTGGCCGTTTCCGTCTTCGCTGATGATCGGCTGCTTCGCCCGCGCCGTCAGCCGCGACATCGTCATAGACCGGACCGAGCTCGAGGCGGGCCGCTGGTTCTCGCGCACCGAGATCGTCGAGATGCTCAATCACAAGCATCCCGAGGGCCTGACGACGCCTCCGCCGATGGCCATCGCCCACCAGCTTCTCAAGAGCTACGTAGCCGGCGAAACAATTCTCCACGCGACCTAGGGTAACGCCGCAACGAATTTGCGCAGCGGGTGGTGCTTGCTGTAAAGGTTAATCGTTTGCCAACATTCGATCGTTGTGCTGACACAGCGTTCGATATTGGCACAATCGCGACACATTCGTCGTCTTTCTGGCGGACGCGACGAATGAGAGGAGGCCGTAGATATACGCGGCCATCAGTCCGTGCCCTTTCCAGGCATGAGGTGAACAGGGCCCGCGTTCTGTGGGGAGTTGTACTATGGCTGTTTCCACGCGCCTGCGCGGATTTCCGTGCGGAAAAATTCTTCGGGGCTGCGTGGCCCCGGCAATGGGGGCGGCGCTCGCCGCCACGGTGGCCGTTTCCGATGCCCGCGCGTCCGGCGCGTATGATGATCCTTCGGCCCCCGTCGAGGTTCCCGAGGTGAGCGTCGTCGGACAGAACGAGAAAATGGCCGCCGCATCGGTCGGCGATGGAAGTCTCCCCGGCAGGGGGCAGGACCCGTCCTTTCCGGTAGGCGCCCCCGAGCTGAGGGGAGGGACGCAGGAGCAGAAGCTCGCCGCGCTCAGTCCCCAGAAGCTGACCAGCGAGTGCCTGCCGCGCGATCTCAAGCTGAAGCTGCGCCAGATCGAGAGCCGTTGGGGCTCGGTGAGGCTGATCTCGGTCCACCGCCCCGGCGCCCGCGTCAAGGGCTCGGGACGTCCCAGCCGCCACGCCTCATGTCGTGCGGTCGACTTCCATCCGCCGAAGGGCAGCTATCGCGAGGTCGCGCGGTGGCTGAAGGAGAACCATCAGGGGGGTGTCGGCACCTATTCGGGCCGGCTTTCCCACATTCACATAGACGACGGCCCGCCCTATCGCTGGCACAACTGACCGGCGACAGGACGGGCCGTGAAGTCCGGCCTCGGCAGGGCGGCCGTCAGGCCGCCTTGCTGCGATTGAGTTCGAGCCGGGCGTCGACCAGCGCGACGGTCTCGTCGACCACCGGATGGCTGCATGCCCTTCTGCGCCGCGATGGCCTGCACCAGGCGGTCGACGCGCTCGATGTTCGGCGCGCCGGCGAACAGCGCGCGCGCCGCCGAGGACGGGCGTGACCAGGCCCTGCGCCGCGTTGGCGTACTTCTCGAACGGCACCAGGTCTTCTCGGCGCGGCGCCGAGCGAGACGCACAGCTCGACCACCCAGTCGTAGACCGCGCGCGATGCCTCGAGGTCGCTGTGCACCGCCTCCTTGATCGCGCGCGGACCGTCCTTGGTCACGCAGCGGTAGTTGCCGGCGAGCAGCATCGCCCACTTGGCGAGCGGCACGAAGACCGAGTCGTGCACCTTGAGCTTCACCGGCAGCTCGATCTGTCGCCGTCGCCGGTGTCGAAGCGGGCCGCCTCGATGTCGGCCTGCGAGCTGGCGCAGGATCGCGGTGTGCTCGTCGGAATCGAAGCGCGCCGACCTTGAAGTTGGTCGGCAGCGTCACCTGCAGCACGTTGACCTTCTCCTCCGGCGGGCGGAACGCCTGCGGGTCGGGGCTGCACAGCGTCATGCAGCCGGATCGAAGCTGTCCCAGACGCGTGGCGTCGGTGTAGGCGAGCTCGCAGCTTGGCGGCGTCGAGGCCGGGGATGCGCTTGAGGTAGGGCAGCGGCGGCATGTTCATGATCGACATGCACGGCACCTTCGCCTTCGCCACCGCGTCGAGCAGCTCGCGCACGCCCGGCGAGCGGTACTGCGGCTCCTGCATGGCGAGCGCGACCAGGTCGTAGTCGGCGGGTTGACCGTCGCCGGGCCCGCCGCCGACAGCTTGCCCGGCAGCTTGCGCGAGTCGACCTCGACCAGGCCCTCGCGGCCCTTCGACCGGCATGCGCACGCGCGTGCCTTCCTGGTTGATGAGCTCGGCCTCGGCGGGCAGGCAGACGAGCTTCACGTTGTGGCCGGCGAGCAGCAGCTTGGTCGCGAGCAGCGAGCCGTAGGACGCGCCCATGATCAATACGTTGTATTTGGTCGCCATCTTCTGGCTTCCTCCCATAGCTAGGCTCGGCCTTCGGGAGCCGGGGGCTCGCCCTGCGCCGAAAAAGGCCAAGGCGCCACCGCACTTGTCCTGCCTGACACAGTGCCGCCTGGCCGCAAACAGCACTAGGCGGGTTTTCGGACATGGACTTTCTTCGCACGGGAACGGAGCCCCTTACCCGGCGCTGAAGATCAGGAGCCCGACCCCCACACATACCACCAGGTAGCCGGCCCATTCCCGCCAGGAGATTGCCTGCGCGAACAGGCGCCGCGAGACGACGGCCGCGAACAGGACCTCCACCAGCCCTAGCGTCCGCACATTGGCCGCCGCCGTCGTGGCGAAGCCGATGAACCAGAACTGCGACGCGAACGCCCCCATGAAGCCGGCGAACAGCGAGGACCGCCAAATCCTGAAGCTGCCGACGAGCGCCTGCCTGTTGAACAGCGCGAGCCAGGCGACGAGCATCACCGACTGCATCGCCAGCGCCCAGACCAGCGTCGTGGTGGCGCGCATGACGAACGAGCCGTCCTCCAGGGTCACGATCGCCGCGCGGAACGAATTGGCCGACAGCGCGAAGCAGGCCCCCGCCGCGAGCCCCAGTGCGGCGGGCATGAGCCGCGACATGGCAGGCCCTGTATCCGCCTTCCCACGCCCGACAGCATGACCACGCCGGCGGTCGCGATGACGATGGCGAGCGCGCCCCACACCGTGAGCTGGTCCCCTAGGATGATGAGGCCGAAGATCGCCACCAGCACGGGCTCGATCTTGGTGTAGGCGATCGCGGTCCCGAATGAGCGCGCCGTCATCGCTGCCAGCATCAGCGCCGTCGCCGCGATCTGGAACACCGATCCTGACACTGCCCAGAGGAAGAAGGCGGGCGACAGGTCGGGCGGGTCTCGCCCGTGATGGCGACGATGAGAACGAGGAACAGGACGGCGAAAGGCAGTCCGTAGACGAAGCGCACCTGCGTCGCGCCGATGGTGCCGAGCGTCTCGGTCAGCTTGTGCTGCATGGCGTTGCGCGCGGTCTGCGCGGCGGCGGCCGTCAGCGTCGCCGGTATCCAGATCAGCGAGGGGTCCATGGCGGGGAAGCGAACTCGGGCGGGACTTTGCGGTGACTGCCGAGTATGGACGCTTGCGTCCGCGCTTGGAATGCCGCCGCGTGCATGGCCGGCCCTTGCGCCATGCGGCTCTATGGCCGATATAGTCGCGCCAGGGAGGTTGGCGCGGACGGGCCGCTCGCCAACCGGGTCAGGTCCGGAAGGAAGCAGCCCCAACGAGTTCCGGCCCGGGTCGATGTCCAGCCTCCCGCCCAACGTCTCTCGCGGCGACCCGAAGGGTCGCTGGAACCGATCTCTTCCCTTCGCCCGCGGATTCCCCATTTCCGCCTTTGGTCGGTGCGAGGAGGGGGTGTAGGGTTCGCTCGGAACCCCGGGCCTTGGAAATTTCGAGTCCGACGAACGGCATGGACCAGCTTCTTCCAGACATCGCGCAGGACGGTTCGGCCGGCTACCGGGTCCTCGCGCGCCGGTATCGCCCGTCGACCTTCGCCGATCTCATCGGCCAGGAGCCGATGGTCCGCACGCTGCGCAACGCGTTCGCCACCAATCGCATCGCTCAGGCATACATGCTCACCGGCGTGCGCGGGGTCGGCAAGACGACCACCGCCCGCATCATCGCCCGCGCCCTGAACTACGAAGGGCCTGGCGGCGGAAGAGGCGGCCGACGCTCGATCTGTCGGTTGAGGGCGTCCACTGCCGCGCCATCATGGAGGCGCGCCATGTCGACGTCATCGAGATGGACGCGGCCTCGCATACCGGCATCGACGACATCCGCGAGATCATCGACGCGGTGCGCTACCGCCCGGCTCACGCGCGCTACAAGGTCTATATCATCGACGAGGTGCACATGCTCTCGAAGCCGCCTTCAACGGCCTTCTGAAGACGCTCGAGGAGCCGCCGGAGCACGTGAAGTTCATCTTCGCGACGACCGAGATCCGCAAGGTGCCGATCACGGTCCTGTCGCGCTGCCAGCGCTTCGACCTGCGCAGGGTGGAGGCCGACGAGCTGGTGCGCCATCTCGAGGCGATCGTGACCAGGGAAGCCGTCGAGGCCGACGCCGAGGCGCTCGCCGCATCGCGCGCGCCGCCGAGGGTTCGGTCCGCGATTCGCTGTCGCTTCTCGATCAGGCCATCGCGCACGGCGCCGGCACGTGTCGAGGCCGCGGCCGTGCGATCCATGCTCGGCGTCGCCGATCGCGGCCGCATCGTCGACCTGTTCGGCCAGGTCATGTCGCGGCGACATCGCCGCCGCGCTCGACGAACTCGACGCGCAATATGCCGAAGGAGCCGCGCCCGAGGCGGTGCTGTCCGATCTCGCGGACTTCGTCCATCTACGTGACCCGCATGCGCATCGTCCCGGAATGCGGCGGAGGATGCGTCGCTGTCGGAGGTCGAGCGCGACAGCGGCCGCGACTTCGCGCAGCGCATAGCCATCCCCGAGCTGACGCGCGCCTGGCAGATCCTGCTCAAGGGCATCGCCGAGGTCGAGGCGTCCTCCCGCCCGCTGGCCGCCGCCGAGATGGTCCTGATCCGGCTCGCCCACGCGGCCAGCCTGCCGACGCCCGACGAGGTCATCCGGCAATTGTCCGGGGGCAGCGCGGCACCCGGCCCGGCGCCAGTTCCCGCCCGATCCGCTCCGTCTCATGCGCCGTCTGGCGTCGGTGGCGGTGGCCGGGCGCACGTCCGCGGCCCGCAATCTCGAACCCGCCGCCCCGCCGGCGGCCGCGGCCCCGCGCGCCGCCGCCCTGCCGGACCCGAGGAGCTTCGAGGAGGTCGTCGCGCTGGCCGGCGAGATGCGCGCGGCGCAGCTGCGCTCCTGGCTGGAGGGCTACGTCCGGCTGGTGCGCTTCGAGCCCGGCCAGATCGAGATAGCGCTCGCCGACAACGCACCCGCCGATATTGCCCACCAGCTTGGCCGCCGGCTCACCGAATGGACCGGCCGGCGCTGGGTGGTCGCGGTTTCCCGTGAGGCAGGGGCGCCGACGCTGCGAGAGAAGGCCGAAGCAGCGCGCGATGCGCTCGCCGACGACATGCGCGCCCACCCGACTGTCGCCAGCGTTCTCGACGCATTCCCCGGCGCGAAGATCGTCGACGTGCGCATCGAGGCGGCCGCACCCGCGCCCGAAGATTATGTTCAATCCCCCGACGAAGAGGCTGACGGTCCATGAGAGATTTCGCCAACCTGATGAAGCAGGCTCAGCAGATGCAGTCGCGCATGGCCGAGCTCCAGGCCGAGATGGATCAGACTGAGGTCGAGGGCACCTCCGGCGGCGGCCTCGTCACCGTCCGCCTGTCGGCCAAGGGCGAGATGCGCGGGCTCTCCATCGACCCGAGCCTGATCAAGCCGGACGAGGCGGAAATCCTCGAAGACCTTATCGTCGCCGCCCACGCCGAGGCCCGCCGCCGCGCGGAATCCGTCATGCAGGAGAAGATGAAGGAACTCACCGGCGGCCTGCCGATACCTCCGGGACTGGGTTTCGGCGGGTAGGGAGGCACGTGTCGGGCCTCAGTCCATGAGCGCGTCCGTCACCGGTCCCGAGATCGACCGGCTGATCCAGCTTCTCGCCCGGCTGCCGGGGCTCGGCCCCCGGTCGGCGCGGCGCGCCGTGCTGACGCTGATCCAGCGCAAGGAGCAGTTGCTGGTGCCGCTCGCCGACGCGCTGAGGGTTGCCGCCGAGCAGGTCGTGGTCTGCTCGTCCTGCGGCAACGTCGACACCCGCGATCCCTGCACCATCTGCGCCGACCCGCGCCGCGACCCGTCCATCATCATCGTCGTCGAGGAAGTCAGCGACCTGTGGGCGCTCGAGCGCGCCCAGGCGACTCGCGGCCGCTATCACGTGCTCGGCGGAACGCTGTCGCCTCTGGATGGCATCGGCCCCGACGATCTGAGGATCGCGAGCCTCGTCGAGCGGGCCGGTGCCCCGGAGGTCGGTGAGGTCGTGCTCGCCGTGAACGCCACCGTCGAGGGCCAGACCACGGCCCACTACGTGACCGACCTGCTGCACGGCGCCGACGTGAAGGTCACCCGTCTCGCACATGGCGTTCCGGTCGGCGGGGAACTCGACTATCTCGACGACGGAACGCTGGCCGCCGCCATCCGCCAGCGCACGCCGTTCTGATTCCGCCTTACGCCTCCACCGCCGGCGGCTCCTCGCGGAAATGCCCGCGCGCCTGCAGCCACCACAGCAGGGCGAGGCCCGGGAGGGCGGCGACGGTGGTGATCAGGAAGAACGTGACCCAGCCCATCGAGTTGGCCACGTAGCCAGAACTCGCCGACAGGACGGTCCGGCCCACAGCGGCGAGAGCCGTCAGCAGCGCGAACTGCGTCGCCGTGTGCAGCGCGTTGCGGCAGAGGCTGGAGAGATAGGCGACGAAGATCACCGTGCCGATGCCGCCGGTGAAGTTCTCCACCGCGATCGTCGCCGTCAGCGCGGCATGGTCGACGCCGACGATCGCCTGCCAGACGAAGACGAGGTTTGACGCCATCTGCAGGATGCCGGCGATCCACAGGGCCTGGACCATCGGCAGCGTGCGGGCGAGCATGCCGCCGGCGAACCCGCCGGCCAGCACCGCGAACAGCCCGACACCCTTGACGATCCCCGCATAGGCCGCCTTGTCGAAGCCGATATCGAGCACGAACGGCCCCGTCATCGCGCCGGCGAAGGCGTCGCAGAACTTGAACAGGACCACGAACAGGAGGATGGCCAGCGCGTGCTCCTTCGACATGAAGTCGCGGAAGGCGAGAGCGGCGGTGGTGGCGACGCGCGTGATCGCCGGCGTCCCTGACTGGTCGGGATCGACGTCCGTCTCCGGCTCGATCGCCCAAAGCGCGGCCGCCGTGCCGATCAGCACCATGGCGCCCATCGCCATGTAGCCGAGGCTCCAGCCGGTCTTGGTGTCGACGCCCTGCGCCTCGAACAGCGCGACCAGCGCAACCACCCCCGCGGTCGAGGCGAGCAGGCCGATCCTGTACGCCGAGACGTACCAGGCCATGCCGGCGGCCTGTTCCTCGTCCTTGAGGCTTTCCACCCGGAAGGCGTCGATAACGATGTCCTGCGTCGCCGACGCGGTCGCCACCATGACCGCGCCCAGCGCCACGACCCAGGGCGAGAAGACGGGATCGAGCGAGCCCAGCAGCACGATCGCCGCGATGAGCAGCATCTGCGAGAAGACGAGCCAGCCCCTGCGCCGCCCGAGCCAGCGCGTGAGCCCCGGAACCGCCAGCGCGTCGACCAGCGGGGCCCAGAGGAACTTGATCGTGTAGGGCAGGCCCGCGAGCGAGAAGAGCCCGATGGTGCCGAGGTCGACGCCCTCGTCGGCCATCCTGAGCATCAGCGTCGAGCCGGACAGCGCCAGCGGAAGGCCCGCCGAGAACCCCAGGAACAGGATGACCAGTACGCGCCGCTTCAGGAACACCGCGAGCGCGGCGCGCATCCGGTCGGACCGGGTCCGGTTCTCGGCGATGTCGGTGGCGGTCATGCACTCGAACTCCGCGACGGAAGGCCCCCCGCCGCCCTGTCCGCAATATCGCTCGCACCGCGCGATTAAGGTCCGGTTAACCGTAATCGCTGCGGCCGGACATGTGACGACCGTTAGGAAAAGAGCCGGGCGAGAAAGAGGCGGTGGGGTCGGTTATTGGGAGAACGTTTTGTCCGTGCGCGCCACCCGAGGGGAACGTGAGGCTCCCTCGTTTCTCGGCGGAGCTCCCGCCCCCCAGGTTGTCATGCCCGGGCTTGTTCCGGGCATCCACGCACCCGCAGGGCGCACGGCCAGCGGATTGCCGGGAGGAGCCCGGCAACGACGGCTGCGCTATACCGGCCTACGCAGGGGCTGGCTTGCGTTCCGGAAGTGCGCACGATCCTCCGGAGGTTGTCATGCCCGGACTTGTTCCGGGCATCCAATTCCCGGTGCGGCAAACCGAGCCGCTGACGCCTTCTCATGACGACAGGCAGGTTCTGAGCCAAAACCTCATCCTGACGAACGCCTGAAAGGCGCGTCTCGAAGGGATCGCCACCCGCCCCTGATCCTCCGGCCTCTCGCCGCCGCTATTCCCCCGCCAGCAGCTTCTTCTCCGGCTCTGCCTCGTTCCCCGAGCCCTCCTCGAAGTCGAGCTCGGCGATCCGGTCGCCGCGCTTCGTGATCTTCTCCGTCGAGATAACGATCTGCCGGATGTCCTCGTTGGCCTGCCCGAAATGGGCTTGCAGCTTGCCGACCCGGTCGCCGAGGCGCCGCACGTCGTCGGAGAGCAGGTTCACCTCCTTGTGGATGATGTGCGCCTGCTCGCGCAGCCGCTGGTCGCGCAGGATCGACAGCACGACCTGGATGGCCAGCGTCAGCATCGACGGCCCGACGACGATGACCCGCTCTCGGCGGCTCTTCTGGATCACGTCGTCGAAATGCTCGTGCAGGTCGGCGTAGACGGATTCCGAGGGCACGAACATCAGCGCGATGTCCTGCGTCTCGCCGGCGATGAAGTAGCGCTCGCGGATGTCGGAGATGTGCTTGGTGACGTCCGTCTTCAGCTGCTGGCCGGCGACCTTGCGCGTCTCGGGCGTTTCCGCCTCCCGAAAGGCGCTGAAGCTCTCCAGCGGGAATTTCGCGTCGATGACGAGGCTCGCCTCGCTGCCGGGCAGGTGGATGACGCAGTCCGGACGCCTGCCGTTCGACAGCGTCGCCTGGAACTCGTAGGAGCCGGGCGCCAGCTTGTCGCGGACGATCGCCTCCATCAGCCCCTGGCCGAACGCGCCGCGCGTCTGCTTGTTGGCGAGGATCTGCTGCAGGCCCACGACCTCCTTCGACAGTTCCGTGATGTTCTTCTGCGCGGTGTCGATGACGGCAAGGCGTTCCGCCAGCCTGGTCAGGTTCTCGTGCGTGGCCCGCGCCTGTGTCTCCATGTTCTGCCCGAGCCGGTGGCCGAAGCCGTCGAGCCGCTCGTTGAAGTTGCGCACGAGGTCGGCCTGCCGGGTGCCGAAGATCTCGGCCATGGTCTGCATCCGGCCGTTGAGTTCGGACTGGCTGCGCGAGAGCTCCTCGAACTGGGTGTCGAGCTCCGCCCTTTGCTGCTCCGCCGCGCGCCGGGCCGAAACGGCGTTGATCAGGAAAACGACGAGCAGCAGCGCCACCCCGCAGGCTGCGGCGAGCAGCATGTCGCCGGCGGTGATCGCCCGGCCGCCGATGGCGAAAAGCGTCTCGTTCATTGCGTCAGTCTAATCGATTTCGGCCCAAAAGGCATGTACAAAAGGAGAACATGGACATGCCTTGTGGATGACGCATTCGCCGCCGAGCCTTGGGTTGCATGAACACTGGTACATGGATCGGCATCGGTGTGGCCATCGGCGTTGGAATGGGGGTGGCGATGGACAACGTCGCCGTCGGGCTGGGCTTCGGCGTCGCCATAGGCATCGTCTTCGCCATCGCCATGAAGTCCGGGACGCACGGCGACGACGGCGCAGATTGACGCTTCTCCGCCTTTCACCTATCTGACGCCCATGCCGATCCGAGAAATCATCAAGCTTCCCGATCCCCGCCTGCGCGCGAAATGCGAGCCCGTCACGGAGGTCACGGACGAGGTGCGCGCGCTCCTCGACGACATGCTGGAGACGATGTACGACGCGCCCGGCATCGGGCTCGCGGCGAGCCAGATCGGCGTACTGAAGCGTCTCGTGGTGATCGACGTTGCCAAGGACGAGGAGCCGAAGAACCCGATCTTCCTCGTCAATCCCGAGATCACATGGACCTCGGACGAGGCGAATGTCTACGAGGAAGGCTGCCTCTCGATCCCCGATTATTACGAGGAGGTCGAGCGCCCCTCAGCGTGCCGCGTGCGCTTCCTCGACCGGAACGGCCGGGAGCAGGATCTCGCCTGCGAGGGCCTGCTCGCGACCTGCGTCCAGCACGAGGTCGATCACCTGAACGGCGTCCTGTTCATCGATCACATCTCGAAGCTCAAGCGCGACCGTGTGACGAAGAAGTTCGCCAAGGCCGCCCGCCGCGATGCGCCGGAGGAACCGAAGCGCCGCTCCGTCGACCACCCGCCGCCGGTATAGCGTCGGCGTGGCGGGGTTGACCGCCTTTCCTCACGGATGTCATTGCCGGGCTCGTCCCGGGCATCCATGAACAGCCCGTGGGTATGGATTGCCGCGACGAGCCCGGCAATGACACTCTAGCCAGTCGTCTGACCTCCCGCCTCCGGCCACGCTCATGACCCTCCGCATCATCTTCATGGGAACCCCGGACTTCGCCGTGCCGACGCTGGGCGAGATCGTCGGCGCTGGGCATGAGGTCGTCGCGGCCTACAGCCAGCCGCCGCGGCCGGCGGGCCGCGGCATGGCCGAGCGGAAAAGTCCCGGTTCATCAGGCGGCGGAGCGTTTCGCCATCCCGGTCCTGACGCCGGCATCGCTCAAGGTCGCGGAAGAGCAGGCCCGCTTCGCCGCCCACGAGGCAGATGTCGCGGTCGTCGTCGCCTACGGCCTGATCCTGCCGAAGCCGGTGCTCGAGGCCCCTGCCATCGGTTGCCTCAACCTGCACGCCTCGCTGCTGCCGCGCTGGCGCGGTGCCGCGCCCATCGAGCGGGCGATCATGGCCGGCGACGCCGAGACCGGCGTTGGCATCATGCGCATGGAGGAGGGGCTCGACACCGGCCCCGTCTGCATGGAGGAGCGCATCGCCATCGGCCCCGAAATGACCGCCGGGGACCTGCACGACAGGCTCGCCGGCCTCGGCGCCGACCTGATGGTCCGCGCGCTCGCCGCCCTGTCGCGCGATACGCTCGACTGCCGGCCGCAAGGATCGCAAGGCGTGACCTATGCCGCCAAGATCGACAAGGCCGAGACCCGCATCGACTGGTCGAAGCCGGCGCGCGCTGTTCACGACCATATCCGCGGCCTGTCGCCATTCCCCGGCGCGTGGTTCGAGACTCGGCGGCCAGCGCGTCAAGGTCCTGCGCAGCGCGCTTGCCGAGGGCACTGCCGCCCCCGGCACCGTCATCGGCGACGACCTGACCATCGCCTGCGGCGACGGCGCCGTCCGGCTTCTCCAGGTCCAGCGCGCCGGCAAGGGCGTCATGTCGGCGGCGGATTTCCTGCGCGGCCAGGCAGTGCCGGCCGGCACGGTGCTGGCATGATCGTCCGCGAGGAGCGGGCGGCGGACGCGGCGGGCGATTTTCGCCGTCACCGAAGCCGCATTCGGCCAGTCCGGCGAGGCCTGCCTCGTCGACGAGCTTCGCGCCGCCGGCGACGTCGTCCTGTCGCTTGTGTCGGAGGGCGAGGGCGGCATCGACGGCCACGTCCTGTTCACACGTCTGGCGATCGAGACCGACGCCGGCGCCTCGCCGCTTTCGGCCACCGCGCTCGCCCCGGTCTCCGTCGCGCCCGCCCGCCAGCGCGCCGGCCTCGGCTCCGCGCTCATCCGCTATGGGCTGACCCGTCTCGAGGCCGCCGGCGAGCACATCGTCTTCGTCCTTGGCGAGCCCGCCTACTACCGCCGCTTCGGCTTCGACGCGAACCTCGGCGCGCGTTTTTCCTGCCCCTGGCCGGGCCCGTACTTCATGGCGCGCGCCCTGCGCGGCTGGAGGACGGCGTCCTCACCGGCCGCGTCGTCTACCCTGCACCGTTCATGAGCATGGGGTGACCGCCATGCCCCGCTATCGCCTCCTGATCGAGTATGACGGCACGCCCTTCGTCGGCTGGCAGCGCCAAGCCGAACGGCCGCGCCGTGCAGCAGGCGATAGAGGAAGCCGTCGCGGCCTTCTGCCGGCGAGACCGTCACGGTGAGCGGCGCCGGCCGCACCGATGCCGGCGTTCATGCGCTGGGGCAGGTCGCCCACATCGATCTGGAGCGCGCGTGGCCCGCCGACACGGTCCGCGACGCCATCAACGCGCATTTGCGGCCGGAGCCGGTCGCCATCCTCCATGCCGAACAGGTCGCAGGCGACTTCGACTCCCGCTTCTCGGCGACCGCGCGACATTACCTTTACGTTATCGTCAATCGCCGTGCGCCCCTCGCGCTGGAGGCCCGCCGCGCCTGGCAGGTCGCCAAGGCCCTCGACGCCGACGCCATGCACGAGGCCGCGCAGGCCCTCGTCGGCCACCACGACTTCACCACCTTCCGCTCCTCGGAGTGTCAGGCGAAGAGCCCGCTCAAGACCCTCGGCGCGCTCGACATCTCCCGCGCCGGCGACCGCATCGAGATCCGCGCCTCCGCGCGCTCCTTCCTGCACAACCAGGTCCGCTCGATGGCCGGCTCGCTCAAGCTCGTGGGCGAGGGTAGGTGGACGGGCGCCGACCTCGCCGCCGCACTGGCCGCCAGGGACCGCGCCGCCTGCGGCCCCGTCGCCCCGCCGGGCGGGCTTTATCTGGTCAGGGTCGATTACTGAGGGGAGCAGCCGCTCCCCTGCCACGCCTCGTACTCTTCCGCCGTCATGCCCGGACTTGTTCCGGGCATCCACGGACGGCGTCCTGCCGGGGCGGCTGAGATCGTGGGGTCAATACCCCGATAAGCTGGTAATCCCGTGATCGATCACAAACGCCAGCGCGATCGTCAGCGTCACGATGCCCGCCGCCACCCACTCCCGTTCGTCGAGCACCGTCCGGGCCATCACATAGACGAGGCGGATGACGACGAGGACGAGCGACACGAGGAGCAGCAGCGCCGCCAGTCCGTCGCCGAGCAGGTCGCTGGCGATCATTAGGGGGATGCTGACCGGCATGATGATCGCGCCGCCCCAGTTGAACGCGACGATCAGCGGCACGTAGCGGCTGGCAAAGCCGAGCGGCTTGGCCAGGATCGCCAGCACCAGCGGCTGAATGATCCAGTCGAGCGCGACCGAGAGCGCCCGCCACGCGCCGAACGCCCAGTCGTCGAACGGCGCCCCGTCCGGCAGTCCCTCGAGGATCGTCCGCCGCTCGGCGATGAAGAAGACGACGTAGAAGGGCAACAGCGGCACGACGACGAGAAACGACCGCCAGAACCCGGAATAGCTCGTGTCGAGCTCTCCCAGCCCGCCCTTGTCGCCCATGAAGAGCCGCCACGCGCCTGACAGGCCGCGGCGTATCTCCTCACCCGTCAGCATGCCGGTTCAGCGCCCGTCGAACATGCGCGCGAGGAAGCGCCGGTAGATGCGCGTCAGCGTCTCGACATCCGCGACCGCCACGTGCTCGTCGACCTGGTGCATCGTCTGTCCGACGAGACCGAATTCGACGACCGGGCAATAGTCCTTGATGTAGCGCGCGTCCGACGTGCCCCCGGTGGTCGAAAGCTCCGGCCTGCGCCCGGTCTCCCCTTCCACCGCGTCCGCGATGGCCTCGATGAGGCCGTCCGCCTTGGTCAGGAAGACGTCGGACGGATTGGCGTTGAACGTCACCTCGACCGAAAGGTCGCGCGACGGAAGCGCGGCTTGCGCCGTGTTCCTAACATGCGCCATCAGGCTGTTGAAGGAGTGCAGGTCGTTGAAGCGGATGTTGAAGGCCGCGGTCGCCCGCCCCGGAATCACGTTGTGCGCAGGGTTCCCGACGTCGATCGACGTCACCTCGAGGTTCGTCGCCGGGAATTCCTCCGTTCCCTGGTCGAGCGGCTCTGCCAGCAATGCCGATACGACCGCGACTATCCCCGGGACCGGGTTCGCCGCCAGACGCGGATAGGCGACGTGGCCTTGCCGGCCCGTCACCGTGATCGTGCCCGATCAGGGATCCCCGCCGGCCGATCTTGACCATGTCCCCCATTTCCCGGGGGTTCGTCGGCTCGCCCACGAGCGCGGCGTCGAACCGCTCGCCCCGTTCGGCGGCCCATGCGAGCAGTTTCTTCGTGCCGTTGATCGACAGCCCTTCCTCGTCCCCGGTGATCAGCAGGACGATGGAGCCCTTCGGCGCGGCTTCCGTCACGAGGTCGATGGTCGCCGCCGCGAAGGCCGCGATGCCGCCCTTCATGTCGCAGGCGCCGCGACCGTGCAGCACGCCGTCATCGATCTCGCCGGAGAACGGCGGATGACGCCAGCGTGCCTCGTCGCCGGGCGGCACGACGTCGGTGTGCCCTGCGAAGACGAACCACCGGCTCCTCCGTGCCCCAGCGGGCGTAGAGGTTCTCGACGTCGGGCGAGTCCGGGTCGGAAAAGGTGACGCGGTCGCAGGTGAAGCCGTGCGGCGTCAGCAGCTCCTCGAGATACGCCAGCGCGCCACCCTCGGCGGGCGTGACGCTCGGGCAGCGGATCAGGGCCTGTGCGATTGCGAGGGGATCGATCTTGGACATGGGCTGGCTGTAGAGCCCGCGCCCGGGCCGGTCAATCCGCTCCGTTGTCGTTCGCCGGTCCCGGCGGCGGCGGACCGCGCGTATCGGGACCCGGCCCGTAGACGTTCGGCCCGCGCATTCCCGGCAGCACGCCGACGATGACCACCCAGAGAAAGCCGGCGAAAGGTATGAAGGCGAGCAGCGCCCAGAACCCCGGCATCCCCCGGTCGTGCAGGCGCTTCACCAGCAGCGCGATCTCGGCCCACAGCGCGAGCATCCCGAGCACCAGCACCGGCCCGCCGGCCGCCTCCTCGCCGAAGGTCGACAGGATGTAGCCGAGTCCGACGATCAGCACGCACCAGATGAGCCCGATGCCGAGCCAGTAGACCTCGCGCCCGATGCGCCCGTCGAATCCGAACAGCACCCACGGGACGGTCGTGTCGCCGGGCGCCCTGTGCGGGGCGGAAGCTGATGTCTGGTGTCGCTCAATCGCGCAGCAGTTCGTTGATAGAGGTCTTGGAGCGCGTCTGCTCGTCGACGCGCTTGACGATGACGGCGCAGTAGAGCCCGGTCCGGGCGTCCCGTCCGGGAACGGCTTGCCGGGCATGGTGCCCGAAACGACGACGGAATAGGGCGGCACCTCGCCGGAGAAGATCTCGCCCGTCGCCCGGTCGACGATCTTGGTCGACGCGCCGAGATAGACGCCCATCGAGAGCACCGAGCCCTCGCGCACGATCACGCCCTCGGCGACCTCGGCGCGCGCGCCGATGAAGCAGTTGTCCTCGATGATGACGGGGCCGGCCTGCAGCGGCTCCAGAACGCCGCCGATGCCGGCGCCGCCCGAGATGTGGCAGTTCTTGCCGATCTGCGCGCAGGAGCCGACCGTCGCCCAGGTGTCGACCATCGTTCCCTCGTCGACGAAGGCCCCGAGATTGACGAAGGAGGGCATCAGCACGACGCCCTGGGCGATGTGCGCGGACCGGCGCACGACGCAGTTCGGCACCGCCCGGAAGCCGGCCTTGCCGAACTCGGCGGCCGTCCAGCCCTCGAACTTCGACGGCACCTTGTCCCACCACGACGCGTTGCCCGGCCCGCCGGGGATCACGGTCATGTCGTTGAGCCGGAAGGACAGCAGCACCGCCTTCTTGAGCCACTGGTTGACCACCCAGTCGCCCCCGGTCTTCTCGGCCACCCGCGCCGCGCCCGTGTCGAGCAGCGCAAGCGCCGCCTCCACCGCGTCGCGAACCGCTCCCGTGGTCGAGGCCGACACGTCGCCGCGCGTCTCCCAGGCCTCCTCGATGGTCGTCTCAAGCTGTGCGATGTCCACGCGTCGTCGCTCCCTTCGTTGCCGCGCCGGACCTTAGTCGGCGGGCAGGGTGAGTCAATCGGCGAGGGCGTCGCAATCGGCCCCGCACTCCCGAGGATGCAGAAAACAGTGAGGGCAACTCCTCATCCTGAGTAGGCTGCGAAGCGGCGGCCTCGAAGGATCGAGCCCCCGGCGCCCGCCGCCCTCACGCCCCCCGCCGCTTCCGCTCAGCCTCGTCCCAGGCCGTCAGCGCCTGGTAGTCGGGGACGTATCCGAGCCCCTTGCGGGCGTCGGACGACACCGCCTCCTGCGACGTCACGACGTCGACCACCGCCGGCGCGTTGGCCAGCGCGCGCTTCAGCGCCGGCGACGATGTCCTCCGGCTTCTCCACCCGCTCGCCGTGCGCGCCGAAGGCCCGCGCCATCGCCGCGTAGTCGGAATGGGCGAGCGTCGTGCCGACGACCCGGCCGCCGTAGTTTGACTCCTGGTCGTAGCGCTCGATGTTCCAGGCGGCGTTGTTGGAGACGATGAACACCGCCTTCGCCCCGTGACGTACCGCGCTGTCGATCTCCATGGCGTTGATGCCGAAGGCGCCGTCGCCGTTGACCGAGATCACCTGACGGCCTGGAAAGGCGAGGGAGGCGGCGACCGCGAAGGGGGTGCCGACGCCGAGGCACCCGAAGGCGCCCGCGTCCATGTAGGTCTTGGCCGGAGCCAGCCCGATCCGCGCGAAGGAGAGCAGGTCCCCCCCGTCGGCGATGGCGATGTAGTCGGGGTCGGCGACCTCGGCGATGGCGTCGAAGATCGCAGCGCGGATGCACCTTGCCGTCGGGTCCGGTGCGCGGCTCGTTGCCGAAGCCGCCTGCCGCCCGCTCCTGCTGCCGCGCCTGCATCCTGCCCGTCCACTCGGTGTCCAGGCTGGAGCTTTCGCCCAGCGCCGCCGCGATCGCCTCGAGCGCGAGCGCCGGGGTCGCGAGGATCTCCGGTTCCCCGCGCCGGTTGTCGATAAGTTCGCCGGCGGTGTCGGAGATGCGGACGAAGCGGGCGTTCGGGAACACCGCCGGCGACCCGTAGCCCACTTGGTAGTCGAGCTTGCGGCCGACCACGATCACGAGATCGGCGTCGCCCATCGCCGCCCGCGCATAGCACCGGCGAAGGAGGGGTGGTCCGGCCGGGACGAGCCCGCGGCTTTCCTGCGTATCGAGGTAGAGCGCGCCGGAGGCGTCGAGTAGGCGCACGAGCGCGGCTCCGATCTGCGCGCCCCGCGCCCGGTGATCACCAGCGGCCGCTTCGCCGCGCCGATGGCCCTCGCCGCCTCGTCAACCAGCGCCGGGTCCGGCGGCATCCGGCGCGGCTGCTTCGGGCGCGAGCCAGTCGTCCTGCGCGAGCGCCGGCGGACTGTCGTGCCGCAGCACGTCGGTCGGGATCTCCAGGTAGACCGGCCCCGGCTCGCCTGGTCGCCCATGGCCCGGGCCACGGCCTCGTCCAGCTCGCGCAGCACCTGGTCGGCGACGCGCAGCGTGCGCGACTGACGCGTGACGGGCCGCAGGATGTCGACATGCGGGATGTCCTGCAGCGGCCCCATGTTGACCTGCGGCCGCGGGCGTGCAGCCGCCGATCAGCATGACCGGCACGCGCGCCAGCGAGGCGTTGGCCATCGCCGTGACGCAGTTCGTGACCCCTGGTCCCGCCGTCACCATGGCGACGCCGAAGCCGCCGGTAAGCTCGGCATGGGCGTGCGCCATGTGGACGGCCGCGCCTTCGTCGCGCACGTCGACGATGCGGATGCCGAGGCGGCCGAGCCAGTCCCAGATCGGCTGGATGTGTCCGCCCTGCAGGCCGAACACGCGGTCTATGCCGCGCGCCTGGAGGAACTTCGCGATCCAGGCGGCCGCGGTGTCGTCGCCTGCGCCGAGGTCCGGGTTTGGGGCGTTCATGCGTCCTTCTCCTTGTTCGTGATCGCGGCCTTGAGCAGCCTGTGCAGTATCTTGCCCGTCGCCGTCTTGGGCATCTCGTCGTCGGCGATGATCGAGACCGTGCGCGGCCGCTTGTAGCCGGCGAGCCGTTCGCGGCACCACTCGACCAGCGTTTCCGTCTCGATCCTCGCGCCGTCCTTCAGCACCACCACGCCGTGCACCCGCTCGCCCCACTTGTCGTCGGGCAGCCCGATCACGGCGACGTCGCGCACGGCCGGGTGCGCGCCGAGCGCGGCCTCCACTTCGGAGGGATAGACGTTCTCGCCCCCCGTGATGATCATGTTCGATTTTCGGTCGACGAGATGCAGGAACCCGTCCTCGTCGCGCCGCGCCATGTCGCCGACCGTGCAATAGCCGTCCTTGAACGCCTCGGCCGTTTTCTCGGGCAGGTTCCAGTAGCCGTCGAACGTGTACGGCGTGAAGGAATGCAGTTCCCCGACCTCGCCGTCGGCAACCTCGATGCCGGCCTCGTCCAGAAGCCGGACGGGCCGCGTGCCGACGCATTCGCGGCCGACGGAGCCGAGCTTCGTGAACTGCTCCTCCGGCTGCAGCATCGTGACCCATCCCGCTTCCGTGGAGCCGTAAAGCTCGAAGAGGCCGGAATTGGGAAAGAACTCCATCACCGCCTGCTTGGTTTCGCGGCGCGCCGGGGCCGACGAGATCATCAGCTTCGTGACCCGGTCCATGACGTGCTTTGCCCGCGTGGCCGCCGGGATTTCCAGCATCATCGTGTATTGGGTCGGCACCAGCGAGGTGAAGGTCGGCCCGCCGGCCAGCATGCCGAGAACCTCCTCGGCGTCGAAGCTCGCCCGGCTGTAGACCGTGCAGGCCGCCCCGCAATAGGCGAGCGCGGTGCCGAAATACAGGGAGTTCGCATGGCACATTGGCATGACGAAGAGCCCGGTGTCCCTCCGGCTGAAGCCGAGCTCGACTTGCGTCAGGAACGACAGCAGCACCGAGCCCCGGTGTGATGCGGATCGCGCCCTTCGGCCGGCCCGTGGTGCCCGAGGTGTACATCAGCGCCCAGGTGTCGGTCTCAGCGACGCGGGCGTCCGGCTCGGCGTCGGACGCTGCCTCGATCAGATCCTCGTAGGCGCGGCAGCCGGCCGGCCGTTCTGGTGCCGCCGAAATGGATGTAGCGGTCTGCGGGAACCGTGAGCCCGTCGCGGATTTCCTCGACGCGGCCCGCCAGCGCGTCCTGCACGATCAGCGCCTCCGCGCCGCTGTCCTCCACGATGTAGGCGATCTCGGGACCCACCAGCCGGAAGTTGACCGGCACCATGACCAGTCCCGCCTTGGCGGTCGCCCCGTAGATTTCCATCCACTCGACGCAGTTGTAGGCCAGCACCGCGACCCGGTCGCCCTTGGAAAGCCCCAGCCCCAGGAGCGCATTGGCGAGTCGGCAGGCGCGCGCGTTCCATTGCGCGAAGGTCATGGCGCGGTCGATGTCACGGGCGCCGATGCGGTCTGGAAACAGGTGGGCGTTGGTGGCGAGGACGTCGCCGAGGGTGAGGGTCGATGTCATGGTCACGGGCATCGGGATAAGGGGCCGATGACCCTACCCAATTCCCGCCGCGCGGCAACCGCCCGGACCCCGATCCTTCCAGACGCGCCTTCGGCGCTCCTCGGGATCAGGCGCTTGCTCGGAGTGAAGTCCTTACCCTGAGGGGGCAACGCGGCTGTCTCGAAGGGGCCAGGCAGAGCCTGCCATGGGTTTCCGGCTAACCCCCGCTCAGCGCCACGTCCACCCGCTGCGGCTGCTGCGCGTCCGGCGCGCTGACCACCGTCAGATTGTACTGTCCTGGCCCCGTCGCCCGAACGGTCATCGTGCCGCCGGCGCCCGAGGCGAGCGCTCCGCCGCGCCGCGCGATGTTCAGCGTCAGCGTGTCGCCCGAGCGCGAACCAGAGAGATCGGAGGTCGAGTTTCGGTCCTGCCACAGGCCGGTATAGGCGCCGGCGCCCGGGTCGTAGCGTATGGTCGCGTCGACGCCCGACCGGAAGATCAGCACCCCGCAGCTTCCCTTGATGTTGATGGCGTCGCCAGAAAGCGGCGTCCCGACCACGTTGCAGTTGATCGACCGTCCGCCGCCCTCGACGCCGCGCTGCAGCGTGCCTGACCCCGGAAAAGCGGCCTTCGAAATGGGAGAGGAACGCCTGCTCGGATTGGGCGGCGCCGGTTGATGGTGCGGCCAGCGCCATGATGGCCGCCGCCGCCGCGGCGAGGCCCGTGGGAAGGATGGCGGTCGTGCGAAACGTCATGTCTCTGCGCTCCTCTGGCGATCGTCCATGGGAGGGCGGGTCGTTGCGCCCATCATCGTGGGCGAGACCTAACGCTACGTAACTGAACCTCGGCTGAACGGTTTCAAGCTGCGCCGCGCGATTCCGCGATCGTGACGAGGAAGTCGGCCAGGTTGTCCGTCACGTGATGGACGTAGGGCTGCTCGCTTCCCTCGTCCTCCCAGGCGAGACGGAATTCGCCCACGTCCTCGGGCCGGCCGACGACCAGGACCGTGCGCATGCCCAGTTCGTGCGGCACTTCCAGATTGCGCGGCAGGTCCTCGAACATGGCCGCCTTGCCCGGGTCGATATCGAAGCGCGAGACGAACCGCTCATAGGGAATCCGCCCCGGCTTGGGCTCGAAATCGGCGGCAATGATGTCGAACATATCCTCGAAGTGCTCTGCGATCCCCAGGCGCGCCAGCACGGCCTCGGCATGCGCCCGCGAGCCGTTCGTCAGCACGAACTTGCGTCCAGGCAGAAGGCTGAGCGCCCCGCCCAGCGCCGGATCAGGCTCGATCGGAGAGTGGTCGATGTCGTGCACGAAGCGCAGGAAGGCGTGCGGGTCGATCCCGTGCAGCGTCATGAGCCCGCGCATCGTCGTGCCGTACTGCCGATAATAGCTCTTCTGCAGCCGCTTCGCTTCGGCCAGTTCTACCCCGATCAATTCGGCGATGAACGCGCCCATCTTCTGGTCCACCTGCGCGAAAAGGTTGGAGCGCGGCGGATAGAGCGTGTTGTCGAGATCGAAGATCCAGGATTCGACATGCGCGAAGGGGCTGGCCATCAGGTCTGCCCTCTCCCGTCCAGGGGGAGGTTGATCATGCATGTCGGCTCGTCTCTCACGGCGTGATCAGCGTGCCGGCGCCGTGCTCGGTGAAGAGCTCCAGCAGCACCGCGTGCGGCACCTTCCCGTTCAGGATGACGACGCCCTCGACCCCGCGCTCGACGGCCTCGATGCACGTCTCGACCTTCGGGATCATGCCGCCCGAGATCGTTCCGTCCGCCATCAGGCGGCGCGCCTCGGCGATGGTCAGTTCCTTGATCAGTTCGCCATTCTTGTCGAGCACGCCCGGAACGTCGGTGAGGAAAAGGAGCCGCTTGGCCGACAGCGCGCCCGCGACCGCCCCGGCGAAGGTGTCGGCGTTGACGTTGTACGTCTCCCCGTCGGCCCCCGGCGCCACGGGCGCCATGACCGGGATCAGGTCTTCCTTGGCGACCACGTCAGCACCGCCGGGTTCACCGTTTCCGGCTCGCCGACAATCCCAGGTCGACCACCTTCTCGATGTTGGAGTCCGGATCGATCATCGTCCGCGTCGCCTTGCGCACGATCACCATGCTGCCGTCCTTCCCGCACAGGCCGACAGCCTTGCCGCCCTCGCGGTTGATAGCCTGGACGATTTCCTTGTTGATGCCGCCGGCCAGCACCATCTCGACGATCTCCACCGTCGCCTTGTCGGTGACGCGCAAGCCGCCGCGGAACTCCGACTTGATGCCGAGCTTCTCGAGCATCGCGCCAATCTGCGGCCCCCCGCCATGCACCACGATCGGGTTGATCCCCGACTGCTTCAAGAGCGTGATGTCCCGCGCAAAAGCCCTCGCCAGCCCGGGGTCGCCCATCGCGTGGCCGCCATACTTCACCACGACCGTCTCCTCGTCGTAGCGCTGCATGAATGGCAGGGCCTCGGAGAGGAGGCGGGCCTGGTCGAGGGGGGCGACGGGGATGTCGTTCATCGGTCCCTTAAGCGCTTGTCTTCTGTTCGGGCGATCCTGATAGCGCACAAGCGGTGCCCGGCTCAACGCGCTTGGGCCTCCGCGAGCCCCGGCAGCGACGCGATCGCAAGGCGCAGTTCGTCCATTCCCGTCCCGTCCCGTGCGGAAGTGACGATGACGCCGGGATAGGCCGCAGGCCGTTTGGCCATCGCCGCGGTGACCGCTTCCGTTACCTTGGCGAGCTCCGTGGCGGACACCTTGTCGGCCTTGGTCAGCACCGCCTGGTATGACACGGCCGACACGTCCAGCGTCTTGAGGACCGCTTCGTCGGCGGCCTTCAGCCCGTGCCGCGCGTCGATCAGGAGGAAGACGCGGGCGAGGTTGGTGCGTCCGCGCAGATAGTCGTGGATCAGCCGTGTCCACGCCTTCACCGCCGACTTCGGCGCGGCCGCGTAGCCGTAGCCCGGCAGGTCGACGATGGTGAGCGCGCCCCCGGCGGAGAAGAAGTTCACCTCCTGCGTGCGTCCCGGCGTGTTCGACGTGCGCGCCAGCGCCTTGCGCGACAGGAGCGCGTTGATGAGGCTCGACTTGCCGACGTTGGATCGCCCGGCGAAGGCGATCTCGACCCCGTCCGGCGGCGGCAGCTGGTCGACCTGCCGCGCGCCGATGACGAAGTCCCAGTTCTGCGCGAACAGGAGACGTGCCGCCTCGTCGGCGTCGGGGAAGGGAAGGTCGTCGGTCATGCCGGCCGTCCTGTCGTGCCGGTCCGCCCAGCGCGAATGGCTCCGCGAGGCGGAGCCTCTCGCCCGGCGCCTTCGCGGGCTTGCCCGTTCCCTTGCCGCGCGCCGGCCGCGACGTTCGGCGGCTTGCGCCGGCCCTGCTGCTGGCGCGGCGGGGCCTCGGCCTCATCCTCGCCATCGGACGCCGGCTCGGAATTCGCGTCCGTCGGGGTCCCGGCTTCCGCCTTGCCTCGGTCTCCGGCTTCTTGGCCGAACCCTTGCCGAAGGTCGCCTTGATGTTGCCGAACAGGTCCACTCGACGCCCTGGCGCCGCATGATGAAGCACTGCTGCAGGATCGACAGCGTGTTGTTCCACGCCCAGTAGATCACGAGGCCGGCCGGGAACGAGCCGAGCATGAAGGTGAAGATCACCGGCATCCAGTTGAAGATCATCGCCTGGGTCTTGTCGGGCGGCGTCGGGTTCATGCGCATCTGCACGAACATCGTGACGCCCATGATGAGCGGCCAGATGCCGAGATCAGGATCAGCGGCGGGTCCCAGGGGATCAGCCCGAAGAGGTTGAAGATCGTCGTCGGGTCGGGCGCCGAGAGGTCGCGGATCCAGCCGAAGAACGGCGCGTGCCGCATCTCGATGGTGACGAACAGCACCTTGTAGAGCGCGAAGAACACCGGGATCTGGATCAGGATCGGCCAGCAGCCGGCGAGCGGGTTGACCTTCTCCTTCTTGTAGAGCTCCATCATCGCCTGCTGCAGCCCCATGCGGTCGTCCTTGAAGCGCTCCTGCAGCTTCACCATCTCCGGCTGCAGCTTCTTCATCTTGGTCATCGACGCGTAGGAGCGGTTGGCGAGCGGGAAGAAGACCAGCTTCACGAGCGACCGTCACGGCCAGGATGGCGAGGCCGAAATTGCCGAACAAGCGGTAGAGCCAGTCGATCAGCGTTGAACAGCGGCTTGGTGATGAAATAGAACCAGCCCCAGTCGATCAGCAGCTCGAAGCGCGGGATCCCGAGCGCTTCCTCGTAGCCGTCGATCAGCGCGATCTCCTTGGCGCCGGCGAAGAGCCGGCTGCGTCGTGCTCTGCCGTCCGCGCCCGGCGCGACGCTCGAGCGCGTCGCCGAGGAAGTCGGCCTGGTAGGTCGGCTCGTCGCCGGCGCGGCCGCTGCAGGAAGCGCGGCTGGAAGGGCTGCGCCTGCTGCGGGACGAGCGCCGTCGCCCAGTATTTGTCGGTGATGCCGAGCCAGCCGCCGCGTCGCGTTCGAGCTAGCGTCTCGGTCGTGCCGTCGTCGAGGTCGCTGTAGTTGACCTCCTGCAGCCCTCGTCGCCGAGGAAGCCGATCAGGCCCTCGTGCAGGATGTAGTAGCCGGCGATCTGCGGCATGCCGTGGCGCGACGCAGCGCCATAGGGGTAGAGGCTCACCGGCGCGCCGCCGGTGTTCTCGACCGCGTCGGTGACGGTGAACATGTATTTGTCGTCGACGCGATGGTGCGCTTGAAGGTCAGGCCCTGCGCCGTTGTCCCAGGTGAGCGTCACGTCCTTCCGGCGCCAGCGGCCCGCCTTCGGCGGTCCACATCGTGTCGCGGCCCGGCAGTCGGCACGCCGTCGCCGGCCGGCCGACCCAGCCGAAATCGGCGTAGTAGGGATGCTCGCTGCCCGACGGCGAGAACAGCACGATGAGCGGGCTCGTCGGGCTCGACGGTCTCGTGGTAGTCGGTGAGCAGCAGGTCGTCGATGCGCCCGCCGCGCAGGATGATCGAGCCCTTCAGCGACGGCGTGTCGATCTCGATGCGAGGCGTCAGGGCAAGCGCGGCCTCGCGCGTCGGCGCCTCGGCGCCCGTGACGATGTCCTGCGGCAGGGTCGCCTGGGGAACCGGTGCGCCCTCGGGGCGCGGGGCGGTGGATTCGCCGGGCTGGGGAACGGGTGCCTCGCCGGCCTGCCGTTGCGTTTCCTGCGCCTCGATGCGGGCCTGCTCGCTCTCCACTGGGGATGGCATAGAAGTACTGCCACGCCACCAGGATGATCAGCGAGAGCACGATGGCGAGGATATAGTTCTGCTTGTCATCCATCATTTGGATAGATCCGCTTGAGCCGCCGCCGCGGAGCGCCGCAGCTTGCCGAACGCCGCTTCCAGGTCGGCGACGATACGTCGATACGGGTTCGACAGGGCGGCGCGCCGCCCGATCACCACGTAGTCGCGCCCTGGCTCCGCCGCCTGAGGCGCGATCTGCCTGACGGCCTCGCGAAGCTGCCTGCGTACGCGGTTACGCTCCACGGAATTGCCGACCTTGCGGCTGACGGTGAAGCCGAACCGCGTTGTCGTCGTGTCGCCCGGCCGCGTCTGCAGGACAAGCGTGCGCATGGCGACACGATCACCTTTCGCGACGGCGAGAAACTCGGCGCGCCGGCGCAATCGGCCGACGCCGCCGGACATCTCGCCCGTCCTCAGGCCGACAGGCGCTTGCGTCCGCGGGCCCGCCTGCGCGAGATCACCTGGCGGCCGGCCTTTGTGGCCATCCGCGCGCGGAAACCGTGCCGGCGCTTGCGCACGAGCTTTGAGGGTTGATAGGTCCGTTTCACTGCCGCACTCCAGGCGTTCGGCTGATGGATTGGAAGCGTCGCCCAGGATACCTGCTCGGGATTTTCTCCCGCGACCGGAATGCCCGGATGGTTCCGAGCGTGTGTGCGACGCCAAGTCGTCGCGGCTTATACGGGACAGGTCGATCCCAAGTCAACGCGCCGCCGCGCGAAGTGGGGTGCCTGATCGCCGCACCGATCACAACCGATGACGGGGCTTCACGACATCATGAGAGGGCGCGCAATCGGTTCGGCTATGAGCTAGTTTGCCCCGCCAGACGGATAGGTTCGGCATGGACATGGCAAAGGACGGCGTGGAGGTGCAGCGGATTGCCAGAGCGGGCTGGCGGCGGTGGTTGCCGCTCGTGATTCTCGCCATGCTCGCCGCGCTCGTCGTCGGGCAGGGATGGCACCGCCAGCTGGACCTCGACGGGCTGGCCGCCAACGAGACGGCTCTGCGCACCTTCGTCGACGCCAATCGCCCCGCCGCGCTTGCCGCTTTTGGTGCGCTTTACGTGGCGGCGGTCGGCCTGTCGCTCCCCGGCGCGGTGTTGATGACGGTTGCCGGCGGCTTCCTCTTCGGCTGGCTCGCGGGTGGTGTGGTCGCGGTCGTTGCCGCGACGATCGGCGCCAGCCTGGTGTTCCTCGTCGCGCGGACTGCTGTCGGCGACGCGCTGGCCAGGCGTGCGGGACCCCGCCTTGCCGCGTTCGGCGACGGCTTCCGGCGCGATGCGCTCAGCTACCTCTTATTCCTGAGGCTTGCGCCGGTATTTCCGTTCTGGCTCGTCAACCTGGCGCCCGCCATCCTCGGGGTGCCGTTCGCCACCTTCGTCCTTGCGACCTTCGTCGGCATCATCCCCGGCACCTTCGCCTTCGCGGTTATCGGCTCTGGTCTCGACAGCGTGATCGCCGCCAAGAAGGCGGCCAGGGCGGACTGCCTGGCCGCGGGGGCGATTCCGTCGCCTGCGCCGTCCATCTCGACATTTCGGCGATCGCCACGCCGGGGCTGCTGGCCGCGCTTGGCGCACTCGCCGTCCTTGCGCTCGTGCCGGTTGTCGCTAAGAAGGTCTTCCGGTGCGGTCCAGGCGCTGAGCCATAAGGCCGGACGGCGGCGGAGCTTCTCATGGCGGATATTCTAAGGCCCGACATCTGCGTCATCGGGGCGGGGTCGGGCGGACTTTCGGTGGCCGCGGCGGTCGCCGCGTTCAACGTGTCCTGCGTCCTGATCGAGAAGGGCGCGATGGGCGGAGACTGTCTCAATACGGGTTGCGTGCCCTCCAAGTCGCTCATCGCCGCGGGCAACCGGGCCCAGGCCATGCGAGACTCCGGCCCCTTCGGCATCGCGGCCGTGGAGCCCCAGGTAGATTTTCGCCGCGTGCGCGATCATGTGCGCGAGGTGATCGACGGCATCGCGCCGACCGATTCGGCCGAACGCTTCCGCGCAATGGGCGTCGTCGTGATCCCCGGCGAGGCCCGTTCGAGGACCGGCGCACCGTCGTCGTTGGTGACCGCGTCGTGAAGGCGCGGCGCTTCGTCGTCGCCACCGGCTCCGTGCCCGCCGTGCCCGACATCCCCGGCCTGAGCGACGTTCCCTTCCATACCAACGAGACGATCTTCGAGCTCACGCGCAAGCCGGCCCACCTCGTCGTCGTCGGCGGCGGCCCCGTTGGGCTGGAACTCGCCCAGGCGATCCGGCGCCTCGGCGCGCCGGTCACGGTGATTGAGGCAGCGCGTCCCCTGGGCCGTGACGATCCCGAGCTCGCCGGCGTCGTCCTCGACCGTCTCGCCCGCGACGGCGTGGACGTTCGCTCCGCCACGCCGGTCCTGCGGGTCGAGCCGCGCCGCGGCGGCGTTCGCGTCATTGTCGGGACCGGGGCCGGCGAGGAGGCGATCGACGGTAGCGATCTCCTCGTCGCCACGGGCCGCGCTCCGGTGACAGCCGGCCTCGACCTCGAGAAGGCCGGCATCGACCACGACGAACGCGGCATCCGGTCGATGCCCGCCTGCGCACCACGAACCGCCGGGTCTTCGCGATCGGCGACGTTGCCGGCGGTCCGCAATTCACCCACGTCGCCAATCATCACGCCGGCATCGTCGTCCGCAACGCCCTGTTCCGCCTCCGAGCGAAGGTGTCCTACGACCATGTGCCTCGGGTGAGCTTCACCTCGCCCGAACTCGCCCAGGTCGGCATGACCGAGGAGGAGGCGCGCCGCCGCCACCGGAAGATACGGGTCCTGCGCTGGCCTTACGCAGAGAACGACCGTGCCCGCGCCGAGCGGGAGACCGAGGGCTTCGTCAAGGTGATCGCCACGCCGCGCGGCCGCATCCTGGGGGCGCCGAATCGTCGGGGGCGCAGGCCGGCGAGATCATCCAGCTCTGGGGCCTCGCGATAGGGCAGGGGCTCGGCATCAAGGCGATCGCCGCCGCCGTATTCCCCTATCCGACCCTGTCGGAGATCGGCAGGCGGGCCGCGATCGAGTTCTATCGTCCTGATTTGACGCGCCCACTTGTGCGGCGCATCATAAGGTTCATGCGGTATTTCGGCTGATCGCCGGCCGCGAGAGGATGCCGACGGCGAGACCCGTGACCAGGACCGAGACCGGATCGCGCGAACCCGATCCACCGGCGCGCAAGGGCGCCGGCATGGGATTGTCGGGCAAGCTCCTGATCCTCACGATCCTATTCGTGATGATCGCCGAAGTGCTGATCTACGTGCCCTCCATCGCCAACTTCCGCAACGGCTGGCTGGAGGACAGGATCGGCTCGGCCCAGACCGCCGCCCTCGTCCTCGACGCGGCGCCGGACGAGATGGTGCCACAGGAGCTGGAGCTGCAGCTGCTCCAGCAGGTGGGCGCCTTCACGGTCGCCCACAAGCGCGGCGAGACGCGGCGGCTCCTCGCCATCTCGGATATGCCGCCGCCCGTCGAGCGCCACGCCGACCTGCGCGAATTCGGCATACTGACGTCGATCAGCGATGCCTTCAACTCGCTCTTGTTCGGTGCCGGCCGGACGCTTCGAGTCGTGGGCGACGCGCCGCTCGAAGGCGAGTTCATCGAGATAGTGATGGACGAGACGCCCCTCCGGAACGCGATGATCGCCTATTCGATCAACATCCTGACGCTGTCGATCATCATTTCGATAATCACCGCCGCGCTCGTCTACTTCTCGATCAACTGGCTGCTGGTGCGCCCCATGCGCCGCCTGACCGACAACATGGTTCACTTCGGCGAGAACCCCGAGGACGGCTCCCGCATCATCGTGCCGACCCGGCGCGGTGACGAGATCGGCGTCGCCGAGCGGGAGCTGGCCTCGATGCAGCGCCAGCTCGCCGGCACGCTGACCCAGAAGAGCCGCCTCGCCGCATTGGGCCTTGCCGTCTCCAAGGTCAACCACGATCTCAGGAACATGCTGGCCTCGGCCCAACTCGTCGTCGACCGCGTCGGCGAGGTGCAGGACCCCATGATCCAGCGCCTCGCGCCCAAGCTCGTCGCGCACCCTGAACCGCGCCGTGACCTTCTGCACAAATACATTGAAATACGGCAGCGCCCAGGAACCCCCGCCCCAGCGTCGGCGCACGCTGCTCTTCGCCCTGGTCGAGGACGTCGGCGATTCCCTTGATCTCGGCGGCCACGCCAGCATCCGCTTCGTCAACGCGGTCGACCGGACGCTCGAGATCGACGCCGATCCCGACCAGCTCTTCCGCGTCCTGATGAATCTCGCCCGCAACGCCGCGCAGGCCCTGGCCGGCCGTGGCGACCCCGATCCCGAGCGCGACATGATCCGCATCTCCGCGCGACGGGACGGTGCCGTGGTCGCCGTCGAGGTCGCCGATACCGGCCCCGGCGTCTCGCCCTCGGCGCGCGAACACCTGTTCGAGGCATTCCGCAGCTCCACCCGTGCCGGCGGCACCGGCCTCGGCCTAGCGATCGCCGCCGAGCTGGTGCGTGCCCACGGCGGCACGATCCGCCTCGCCGAAGGCACGCTCGGCGCGACGTTCGTCATCGAGATCCCCGACCGGGTCGTCGAGTTGAAGCAGCGCCGCATGGGACTTCGCGGCACCGGCTGAGACGCGCTTGCATTCCATGCGCCATCCCATTAGGTATGCCCATCGCGTCGGCCGTCATCGGCCCGACGCCGGCAAGCCAGCCGCCCCGGCGGCACCACACGGCAAGCCAAAAAGCGCCGGTAGCTCAGCTGGATAGAGCACCAGACTACGAATTTGGGGGTCGGGAGTTCGAAATCTTCCCCGGCGCGCCAATTATTTCAATAAGTTAGCTGCGCCGCCATCTTCGTCAGACGAGTTTGGTCACCAAATGGTCACCGGGCGTCGCAAGTTGTGACCTGTAGCCGATCTTTATCCAGCAGCGAGTCGAGTTTTGGCGATGCTGGGTCCGTTCAGCCGCCGGAGAGTGGAGCAAGACATTGTCGTTCAGCCTTGGCCGTGATGCGCGCCCGAGGGTACTCGGCCTGAACGTCGCCCCCTGGAGTGCCCTCGGTTTGAACTGGACCCCGTCGAGAGGAGACGGAGATGAAGAAGAGCCGGTTCACGGAAGAGATGGGGTATTCGGTTCAGCTCGCCGAATGCCCGACCCCATTCGGAAAGACGGCGTTCGCCTGATGCTCTGGGCCGACCTGGCAAGAGGAGATCGGCATGGGCGTTTATGCAGAACTGGATGTCTCTCTCGACGCGGTAGCCATTTGCGTCGTTGGCGAGACTGGTGAGTTGCTGTGGCAGGGGAAAGTGTTTGGTGATCCTGAGGCCGTGAGGGCGGCTCTTGACCGATGGCGGGATAGTCTTGCTCGCGTTGGTTTGGAAGCCGGTGCGACGTCGGACTGGATCGGCGGGCACCTTATCGACAAGGGCTTCCCCCGTCGTCTGCCTGGAGAGCCGGCATGTTAAAGCGGCGCTGAGCGCGATGACGGTGAAAACGGACCGGAATGACGCTCACGGCATCGCGCAGATCGTCCGCACGGGTTGGTTCAAGGCCGTTCATCTGAAGTCCGCGGCCGGCCAGCGGCTGCGCACCCTGACGGCAGCGCGGAAGACGGCCGTACGAGCCTTGACCGGCAACGAGCAGGTCATCCGCGGTCTATTGCGGCCGTTGGGCCTAAAGATCGGGGCAGTGACGCGCGTTCGGTTTGAGGCCAGGGGCCGCCTGCTGATCGGAGCGGACAGGCTGTTGCTGTCGATCTTGGAACCTCTCCTGCGACTACACAAGAGCCTACGCGAGAACCTGGCCGATCTGCACCGCCTTGTTCTCAGGGCGGTTCGGGCGGATCCAATCTGCCGACGTTTGATGACCATGCCTGGCATTGGGCCTGTGACGGCACTCACCTATAGGTCGACGATTGACGACCCCAAGCGCTTCCGGCGATCCAGATCCGTTGGCGCCTATCTCGGCCTCACTCCGCGACGATACCAGTCCGGAGAAATCGACCGAGTGGGTCGCACCACGAAGGTGGGCGACGGCGAGACGCGAACGGCGCTGTTCGAGGCGGCCAACGTCGTTCTTCGCCCGACGACCCGCTGGTCGAGCATGAAGGCCTGGGCCATGACGATTGCCAATCGTCAGGGTGTTCGACGAGCCAAAGTAGCGCTTGCTCGAAGGATGGCGGTTACACTCCATCGCATGTGGGTCGACGAACAAGATTTCCGCTGGATGGTCACTTAGGCAAGACTGTTCACCGATCGGCGAGCGCTCGATGCAGGGCGCGGTCGGAGCGAGTTCGCATGATCTGTCGTTGCCGGCCTCCGAGCACGCCGAAGAGCTTTGAACCGAATGGACCCACGAACACCATCATGCCGGCGGCTACGTGCCGACCGCGAACAGAAGCAAAGAACCTGCATCGAACGTCACGCCTTGACTGGAGGACACCGAATACAGAAGCAGATCATCGGCGTGCTGATGGAGCATCAGGCGGGCATCCCGACGGCGGAACTGTGCCGCAAGCACGGGATCTCGGAGGCGACCTTCTACAACCGGCGCAGTCGCTATGGCGGCATGCAGGTCTCGGACGCCCGGCGGCTGAAGAGCCTTGAGGACGAGAAGCGCAGGCTGAAGAAGCTGCTGGCGGAATCGATGCTGGACGTCGCGACGTTGAAGACCTGGGCGATCGAAGAGAAGTGCTACTCGCAGCGGCGTGCCTGCGGTCTGGTCAGGCTCGATCCGAAGACCTTCCGCTATGCGTCACGGTGACCGGACAATGCCGTCGTTTGGGGGCGGCTGAAGGCTGATCGGGGGCAACGTCACTTGAACCCATTGATTTCGGTAGGCACGCTGCAACTCTCTTAGTTTGCGTCAGTGTTGGCTTGCGGAGAAGGGGGCGATGAGAAAGATTCTTGCTGTGGTGCTTGGCGTTTGCCTGGCTGTTCCGGCCACCACACACGCGCAGGTTCGTGGAGATGCGGCTAATGGACGAGCGATTGCGGAGCGCTGGTGCGCTGCCTGTCACATTGTGGCGGCGGACCAAACTTCCGGTAGTGCTGACGTAAAATCCTTTATGGAAATTGCCAGGCAAGCCGATGACGATTTTTCCCCCTTGGCGGACTTTTTGGCTGACCCTCACCCGGTAATGCCAGACATGAGCCTGTCGCGGAAGGAGATCCGGGATCTTGTAGCCTACATTTCCGTGCTTCGATGATTTCTGCCTATCGAGAAGGCAGCGAGACCGGCCACCCAAGACTATCAGCGCAGTCAACTGCTCCGCAGGCATTCTTGGTCTATGTCTTCGCAGAATTTACGGAGTCGCCCGACGGCACCCACATGCGCAGTTGCATGCTCGCGCCATGCTTCAGAGGTTCAACGTCCGCCGCACTCGGTCAAGCACCCGTAGCTCAGTTGGATAGAGCGCTGCCCTCTAACGGGCCCTCATTCCCGAGCTCTGCCGTCCGACACGGTCATCGCTTCGACGATTTCTGCAAAAGCCGTCGCGGCATTGATCATCGAACCCTTGTTGTAATGCTTTTCGGTGACGCGGGGATCACGGTGATGAAGGACGCCTGAGGCAACGCCCATCTGGTTGCCGTGGAATGTAGCGACGGTCTCAACCGCGCACGACCGGAAGAGATGCGGCCTAACGGGTATGCCGAGTTCGCGTTCGGTCGTCTGCCTGATGGTTGTCCCAATATAGGTATAGGCGAGCTGCCCTCCCTTGATGGAGGGCCACATGTGAGGCTCGTCGTCCGTTGCACCGGCGCGCCAGCGCCACTCATCGACCCATCGGTCGATATGGGGCGTGAGCAGGGCAGGGACCGCTCTGAGATCGGGGTGCCCGTTCTTGGTTTCGCTCCCGGGCAGATCGATCATCCACCAGTCCGAGGTTCTCCGGAATCGCCCGCCGATGTCGAGTGACCACAGGTTCCTGAGGCGGATCGGACACATGGCCAGCAAGGCGACCATGAGTCCGTCGCGATAGAGCCGCGCCCGCTCGAATTCTGTCAGGCGATGCGCTGTCTCGGCGCGCGCCATGAGGTTTAGGCCCAGATCCACGAGGATGTGGGAGTAGACGATGCGGTCCTGCTGATTGCGCGGGCGGGCCTCGTACTTCAGGTCAAGAACAAGATCACGCAGCCAGGCAAGATCACGCATCGGGTCGAGCAGTCGCGCAACGTAGTGCACGCTTTCGAGATAAGCAGGTCGCGTCACGGATCCCACGCGGGTGTTCAACTCCGCGAGGAAGGCTATCAGGATGGGTTCTGTCGCGTGTGCTCCGGCAGGCGCGTCGGCCATGAGCACCCCCGTCCGTCGGCAGTGATCCAGCAGGTGGCCGTAATGGCGCTGACGAGCGGTTCTGGTTGTAGCTTTCAGATGCGAGGCAGCTCCGCCGCGTTTCAGCCGTGCGCCAAGCATACAAGCTCTTTCCCAGGCGTTGCGATCGCTGGCCGGCCATTGATCCAGGGTCAGGCTCCGAAAGCTACTCATCGAGGTTTCTTCCGAAAGGCCTGGACGCCAACGGTGACCATCTCGCCAAAGCGTTCTGTAGCGCCGAGCGTTTCGAGGCCGGCATAATAATTCATGGTGGTCTGGATGTGTCTGTGGCCGAGAACGCGCCGGATCAACTCGAAGTTGCCCGGGTCGGCCAGAAGGATGATGCCGGCGGCGATGTGGCGAAACTGATGCGGGGTGATGCGCAGGCCGAGCTCCCTGTTAAGCCGCCTGGTGATCTGTTCCGATAGGCCCCGGCTCAATTTGCCACCGCCCTGGCCCGGAAAGAGGTAGTTGTGATTGTGTCCACGCAGCAGGGACGGGCGAAAATCGTGAATGAACTCGTCAATGAGATCGGAGACTACTGAGGGGAGGTCGAAGTCCAGATCGACGCCATTCTTCACCTCGAAATGTGGAAAGGTGAGACGGTAGCGCGTCCCGGCACCACCTGGCCGCACGAGATTATGGCCAAGCTGGATCGTAGCGAGGTTCGCCATCCGAACGGGAGCAAAGGTCAGTATGGCAATGGAAATGGCCAGTTCGGCCTCAACGGCCGAATGGAGGGGGCTGGAGATTCGTCTTGCGCGCGCATCCGGCATCATCAGTTCTGGCAATTCGACGATCCTGCGATGCAGGCCGCCCCGTAGCACGCTGTAGACGACATTCTGATTCTTGGATGTCAGTCCGACGCGATCGTAGCCCTTCAGCGACTCCCATATCTCGTCCAGTTCCTCCAACTCATCTTGCGTAACATCAGGAAGCTGGCGCGCATAGTCGAGGAAGCGCCAGGCCAGCTGGATCGTATATTTGGAAGGCATCTCGCCATTGCGCTTCCAGTACCCGTCAATGACGGTACTCACAATGTCAGGCTGCAGCAGCTGGCGCAGGGATGTGATTCGTTCGATCGGGATGCCGGCGCCTACGGCCGTGCGGCATGCTGCCTGCAATTCCCGCCTACGCGTTTCAATCGTGCTTGACTTGCAGGCCACTCGCCGCCGGCCGGCTGTGGACTTGCGGCGCGTTCCCAGTTTCAGGAGTTGCGCCTCGATATCCTCCCGGAGGCTTTCCGGAAATTCTTCCCAGGCCGGGCCCGAGCGGCGAACTACAACGGCAGCTTCGCGGAGCCGTTGCCGCGGCCATGCCGAACTCTTCGCCTGACACGCGTTCCACAGCCCGGCGAGCTGCCGGTCTGCAGCCGGCTTCACCGGGGAGAAGCTCATGTGCCTGCGATAGTCGAGGAAGCCGGCAACGTGTGGATCTTCAACGTCATCTGGCGCCACGTTGACCGCCGTCAGGTATCGGAAGAACGGCGATAGCTGGTCCCTGCCATACCGATTGGCGATGCCGGCCAGCATCTCGCGGTAGCGCGGATCCATGGGTGCTCCGCGACCTACACCTCTCGCATCCAGGAACCAGCATAAGGCGGCCCGCAGGTTGGCGCGGTGATTGGCGAAGGTCTTGTCGTTCACGCCCAGGATGGCAGGGCGTAGCAACTGGATGGGTCGGGACAGCGCAGTAATGCGGGCTGGCAGGGTGACCAGTGGGTGGCCAAGATACTCGGCCATCTTCCTGATCGATGTTGGCCAGTCACGCCGGGGGCGGTCGGGGAGGTCGGTGGCTGTCGCTATGGCAGCCATCACGTCCGCCAACGATGGCTCGCCAATGACGGCAACGCCGGACTTGTCGGGAGGGGGCATGTGGTTCATCGGGAGCCCCTTAGCTTGGAAGGTGTTGCGCCGGGATGTATCGAGATAGAGGATACTTAAAATCGGGATGACATGCCAGTAATATTCTGCGTCAATATACGTATATAATATCCCAATACATCACAATGTCGTTGTATTGCATGATATAGTGTTAGATATACACGCACCACGTTGCTGCCAGCCGGTGCCTCCTAGCCCTACGGATCGACGTATTCACTGGTGGAGCCGTAGCGGTGCTGGCGCGCCCAGTCGTCGAGGTCGGCGTGGCGGTACAGGATCTTGCGCCCGAACCGCTGGAAGCGGGGACCACCGCCATACAGTCGGGCTTTGTCGAGGAAGGATTTGCTTAGGCGGAGGAAGGCGGCCGCTTCGCGGGTCGTCAGATAGTTCGATGGAGAAGGCAGCTTCAGATAGCCATCTGGTCCCTTCTCAATTGCCGGACGATCGTGCACAGGGAGCGAAGCAGGGCTTCGGGGTCCGCCTTCCGTCCGTGATTTGGAGAAGGTGAGGCGCCGCCCTTCTCTGGCACCGAGATGCCGTCATTAGCGAAAGTGGCAGGGTTAACTCCCGTTTGAGTATGCAGTGCGGCTGGGGAACGGCTTTTAAGATGCGACATAATCGTCCTCCGTGTCCGGGTGGTGGACACGGTTTTCGCTCATCGTCGGCATACGAATTTCAAGCCCATTTCTATGTTTCTGCGGCTCTCCTGTTCCGGATGCCTCCGGCAAAGGGGCCGTCCTCCAGCAACTCCTCTAGGAACTGCGAGGCGCGCGGACCATCAGTGCAAACCTTCGAGAGATTCAGGAAAAGTACTTTGTCGCTATCGTCAGAGCGAGCTTGCATTAATCGGTCACGCCAGTTGGTCACGGTGCTCGACTTGATGATGCCATGCGAAACGCGGGGCCACCGTTGAGCATTCTCGGCAACGATACAGGCAGCGCGTAATTTGCGACCGTTGGTCTTCGATTTCATCAGTGCATCCATGCAGGCGGCCGCGTAGATTTGCGTGTGACGGGCAGCCGTTGAGCGAGACCATTTGCGCGTAGACAACCTCTCCTTGAGAGCGTTGGGCTCGAAAAGCTCGGGCAGGACGCCTTTAATGACATCATCGAGCCCCCAGACGAGGTTCTCGAGCGGTTGCAGCTCGCGACCAGGCAGTCCTCGCACTTGAAGGAAGGAATAGCAGGCGAAGACCGCGTGGCGGGCGGCAGCCGTGCCGAATTCCTGTCCGGAACGCAGCAGGGTGAGCGCCTGCTCCATTTCCTCAAAAAGGATCGTCTCCGCATACTCGAGTTCCGCCTCAGGCCGGTGCCGGCGCTTGATGGCCGATATCTGTTCATGTGGTCGCGCCATTGTTGTTCTCCAGCGAAGCTATGAAGTAGAAGCGTTGTTCTTGACGTTGCCCCGATCAGCCCTCGTTCATGACTGGACCCTGTTCTTCATTTGGCCCTGTCTGGACCGGGTTGCAAACTCGTTCGGGTTGAGGCCGCGCAGGCTCGTATGACCGACACGGAGCTCAGGCGCCGTGGCATGTCGTGGCATGCGTGGCTGGCCCGCCTCCTGAGCATCGTATTCCTCGCCGCGCTTGTCCTGTTCACGGCACGGCCCTGGGCCTGGGGATCGGAGCCACCGGCCCGGATTACCGGTCCCGTCACGATCATCGATGGTGACACGCTCGACCGTGGCGCTGTGCGCATCCGTCTGCATGGCATCGACGCTCCGGAGGCCGGGCAACGCTGCGGCGAGGTCAACGGTCGTGGCACCTGGGCCTGCGGCACCGCCGCCACCAATCGGCTGGCCGGACTGGTCGAGGTCGTCTGCGAGGCGCGCGACCGCGACCGGTACGGTCGCGTCATCGCGGTCTGCCTTGCCGACGGGCAGGACATCAACGCCACGCTGGTCGAGGAGGGTCTGGCCTGGGCCTACCTCGAGTACAGCGACCACTACGCCACGCACGAGAGCAACGCGCGGTCGGCTACGGCCGGAATCTGGCAGGGCGACGCACAGGCGCCGTGGGACTACCGCTCCGATCGCTGGGTCAGGGCGGCCGAGGCCGCGCCGCGTCCGGGCTGTCCGATCAAGGGCAACATCAACCGCGATGGCGAGCGCATCTACCACACACCCTGGTCGCCCTGGTACGAACGCACACGCATCGACGAGAGCCGAGGTCAGCGCTGGTTCTGTGACGAGGCCGAGGCTCAGGAAGCCGGGTGGCGACCGGCGCGGTGGCGGTGACTGCGCTCAGTAATGCCAGTAAACGGCTGGTAGGGGGCCGGAAGCGGACTGTCTGGATTTGGGGAACGAGGCCCGAATAGCTGCCATTGAATGCAAACTGATTTCAACGACGGCTTCCGACGCAATTCACGCCGTTCCCAAGCCACCGGCGCCTCCTCCGAAGCGGTCATTCGGACGGCCTGGGCCGGAGATCACCTCCCTTGCCGGCCTTGGTCTGTCGTATCAGCCGCGATCGGCGGACTGGGCGATCTCCTGCCGCAATTGGTCGACCTTCGCGCCGGCCCACTGCCGGGCGTCGTCGCCGAACACGAGCCGCGACGGCGCCTCGCCCTGCGAAGCAAGCGCCACGATCCGCGCGGCGAGCAGCTTCGGATCGCCTGGCTGGTTGCCGTTGGCCCCGTCCACGAACGCGCGATACTGCGCGATCGCCTCAGCATAGTCCGGGATGTCGATGCTGCCGAAGCTCGCCGACTTGCCGTCCATGAAGTCCGTGCGCAGCATCCCCGGCTCGACCAGGAGCGAGCGGACGCCCAACGGTGCCAGTTCCTGCGCAAAGCCCTCCATCCATCCCTCGACCGCGAACTTCGACGCCGAGTAGACCGCACCGCCGGCGTTGGAGACCAGCCCGCTGACCGACGAGATGGTGACGATGAGGCCCGAGCGACGCTCACGCATGTATGGGACGACTGCGCGCGCGACGTTCATCGTGCCGAACAGGTTGACCTCGAACTGGCGCCGCACCGCGGCATCGGTGAAGGTCTCGAAGAAACCCAGTTCGGCATAGCCGGCATTGTTGACCAGCACGTCGATCGCACCGAACCGCTCGATGGTCTCGGCGGCGACCGCATTCGCGGCTTCAGCGTCGGTGATATCGAGCGCAAGCGCGTGGAGGCGATCGTGTTCGCCTCCGAAGGCATCGCGCACCGCGTCGGCGGACCGCGCCGTTGCCACGACCGTTTCGCCCGCATCGAGCGCCGCGCGCGTGATCTCGCGTCCAAGTCCCCGGCTTGCGCCCGTCACCAGCCAGATCTTGCCCATAGCCTGCTCCTTCGCTTCTTCCGCTGTCACAGACTATGTAGTCATGCTAATTGATTGAGATAAGCGGCTAATAAGTAATGGGCCCCAGTAGCAGGGATTATCAATGCGCCCGGATCAACTCGGCGACCTCGCCGTCTTTGCTGCGATCGCCTCCGACCGCAGCTTCACGCGTGCCGCAAAGCGGCTCGGGGTCACGCAGTCGGCATTGAGCCAGACCATGAAGCGACTGGAGGGCCAACTCGGGTTTCGCCTGCTCTCCCGCACGACGCGCAGCGTCGCCCCGACCGCTGCCGGCGAGCGCCTGCTCGCTACCCTGTCGCCGGCACTGGCCGGGTTGGACGACGAGATCGAGGCGCTTGTCCCAGGCACGCGGGGCGGCGATCGGCACCGTCCGGATCACGACGGGCAAACACGCTGCGGACACAGTGCTGTGGCCGATGCTCCCGACTTTCATGCGCGCGTCACCCCGGCATCGAGGTGGAGGTGTGCGTGGAGGACGGGATGACTGACGTCGTGGCGGGCCGCTACGATGCGGGCATCCGGCTCGGCGAGCGATTGGAGAAGGACATGATCGCGCTGGCGGTGGGACCTCCGCTTCGCGTCGCGGTAGTGGCCGCTCCCAGCTATTTGGGCGACCATCCGACACCTATGGAGCCAGCCGACCTCACGGCGCATCGCTGTATCGCCTACCGCGACGCGCAGGGTGATCTGTCTCCTTGGTCGTTCGAACGCGACGGCCGTGCGGTGACGGTCACGCCAGCCCGCGGGCCCGTGTTCAATGACGCCGATCTGCTGGTGACCGCCGCTGTCGAGGGTTTCGGCATCCTCTACATTCTGGAAGACTTGGTGGCGGCACCGATTGCTGATGGCCGCCTCACCCGCCTGCTGGAGCCGTGGTGCCCACCGTTCCCCGGCTACCACCTCTACTACCCTGATCGGCAGGGCACGACGGCCTTCGAACTGTTTAAGGAGACGCTTCGAGCAAGCAGGGCATTGTGAAGGAGTGGTCAGGCGTCGGCGCCGATTCTCGAACTCGATCGTTTTCGGGACGGCCGGCCGTCCACCTTCGGGGCCGATACCGGACAGTCTGGATTTGGGGGACGAGGCCCGAATAGCTGCCATTGAATGCAAACTGATTTCAACGACGGCTTCCGACATTATTCCAGACATGATCTCAGACCTGAGGTTTTGCAGAACCTAGGGTTTTGAAGACAACCGGTTTTCGAAAGTGCCATGATCATGTCACATCCGTTAGCTAGTCGTTTGTGATGGGCCATACGACCACGGCCGTTCGCCGGCGAATGCAGAGAACTCGCGGGCGCGGCAACGCATTCGAGAAAGCAGTGAGGTCACTGCTCTACGCTAGAGGCGTTCGCTACAGGATCCACTACCCCGTTCCTGAAATGAAGCGCATCACGTGTGACCTCGCAATGCCGGGCCTGCGGATCGCGGTGTTCCTAGACGGCTGCTTTTGGCACGGTTGTGAAGCACACCCGCCGTTGGTGAAGAAGGACACAGAGTTCTGGCTGGAGAAGATCGCACGCAACCATGCACGAGACATAAATGTCCGCAAGCACCTCGAAAACATTGGGTGGACTGCACTGCGGTTTTGGGAGCACGAAGCGGCCGAGACTATCGTAGACGAAATAGTCTTGGCCGCTGAAGTAACCCGATCTGCTAGAATTTCACCTCGAGGAAGAGCGGGCGCGTTGCAGGACATGAAGCGGTCGCCGGGACAGCTCGAAGCTGTCGATGGGAACGTAGTTTCGATTCAGACCCAGCGCCTCGAATAGCCGCTTCGCATCCCACAACGGATGGACCACGACGGCCCACCGACTGTGGTCTTCGTCCAGCGAGAATGTCGAGAGGTCTACTCTAGCGTCTATACTGGTGATCTTGTTTCCAGGGATGAATGTCTTCGTCTGGTTGACAAGATCACGCGAGGTAAGGGGCCAGTCGGACAGTTCGAAGTGCTTATAGTCGCCATCGAACCCGGATGCGTACCCAGGATCGGAGATCGCCCTCAGGTAGGCAAGGCCAAGCCGCCAATCCAGCAGGCCGTGGAGATTTCTGTTGTTGTACCGCTGGAGACAACGGTAGCACGATGAGCCACATAGGTGTCTGTGTGCGCCGGAGACCTCCTTGCGCGGCCAGGCGTCGGCATCGTCCAGAATGCTCCTGATCAGGCCGGAGACGGGGATTGTGCTATCGCCGAGGAGATGCCGGCAGAAGCCGGATCCATTGGGGAGAGCGTCCGAGATGTCCAGGTACGGAAGTTGTTCTCCCGACGACGACACCACGATGTTGGGTGCGAGCGCATCGAACTCTTCCGGCGCGATGTCGAGATCCAGCGCCGCACGCTGCACCAGTATCTCCGTGGCGGATATAGCTGCGGCTCGAACGCTCGTCCGGGACGGGTCCCGCCGCCCCATGGACAGACCGACATCCATGTCGAGCAGGCGAAGGTTAGGGTTGAGGCGGATAGGGTTGATCTGGAGCGAGTTCGTGATCTTCGTCGAGGCCAGCCACGCGCTCACGACATCGTCCTCGGCCTTGTAGCGGCCACCCTGGTCTTCAGCGAGAACCTGCGAACTGATCGCCTGCTCGGCCAGCTTCACCAGCGGCTTGGAATTCTTCCACCACCAGATCCTCTGGGCGTCGTGGTCCGAGGCTTCCTGAACATGGAAACCCGTGAAGTCCTCTTCGTCCCTAAATCCGGGATTGACGAGGAATATCTCGGACTGCTCCGCGAAATTCACACGCAGGTTTTCGTCGGTCTTCTGCTTGTCAACCTTGCCGAGGCTTGCCAGCGTAATCCGCTGTCCGACCTTGGACGCAAGGTTTTCGTCTGTCGGCCTGAACTCCGTCCTATATCCCGAGGGCGTTATGCATCGAATTCCCGGATCCGGGCTGTCCGCTCCGCATGCGGGGCACGTGGTAGCCTCGTCCCCTCCCCGGCTCCATGCCCCGCAGGCGCCGCAGAACCTCAGACGGAAGTCGTCCTTGTGCCAGGGACCAAAAGGCCACATCGGAACGCTGAAGTCCGTCATGAATTCGTCGGGATCGGGAAGAACGCCCGTGAATCCGATGCAACGATGCCGGAGCTTCTCCCGTGTCCGGACGTTGCCGGGCGCGAAATCAAAGATCGCCATGTCCTGATCGCGGTCGATGGTGTCCCATTTCGCCTCGAAGCTTCCCTTCGCCTTCTTCAGCTCCACATAGAGGTTTCGCGTGCGCGTGGGCATGCCGTAGAGCGGAACTAGCCCGCGCTCCGCAAGGGCGGCGGCGATGCCGACGGACTGGAGACCGAACTCGTCCTCCAGTCCGTCGATTGCCGCGAGAACCGTGTCCGCGGTGACAACCGCGATGATCTCGCTGACCTCGCATCCCGAAACGTCCGCAAGGATCTTGGCGAGACGAAGACGGCGATGATCCGTCTGCACCAGCGCGGCCGCGAGCTTGTCACGCCAGTCCGCCTCGGGATTGAAGTACTCATTGCAGTAGAGAAACTCGCCATGTATGTCGCCCGGGACGACGTCGTCTCCGGCCCAGTGCTGGCCAGCCTCCTCTCGCAGTATCCGGAAGGCTTCCACGAGCCAGAATTTCCGCAGGAGACGAGATGGAATGTCGATGAGGCCCGTGGTGATGAACGGCGGCGGAGGCGCGGATCCCGTTATCTCGATCGGATTATGGAAGTAGTGGATGTCGTGGCTCTTACTCCGGCAGACGGTCAACACGGTGGAGAAGGCCTGGCCCCGGCGGCCCGCGCGGCCGACGCGCTGCTGGTAGTTGAAGCGCTGGGGCGGCATGTTGCCCTGATAGACCGCCTGCAGGGAACCGATGTCGACGCCGACCTCCATCGTCGTCGTCACGGATAGGAGATCGACTGAGTCGAATAGCTTGCGCCATTCGAAATCCGCGTCGGTTTCGCCGTCACCCTTGACGAACACGCCCTTGAATTGCTGCAGGCGCTCGGCCGGATCATTCGTCTGCCCGGTAAGCTCCTCGCATTTCAACCTGAACAGGGGTTCGTCACCATTCACGGCGCGCATGACCCTCCGTCCGAGGAAGTTGCCCTGGGCGATCACGGAAGGGGTCAGACCCTCCGGGCGTAGCAGCGTTTCACCGCAACGGGTGCATTTGCAAAAGCCTTCGTGAAGGTGGACACGGCCGCACCGGTCGCACCGCCATGCCTTCGCCGAAGGCTCAGCGGCCCGGAAGTAGAGCATGCTTATGTCGATAGAGCCGTCGCCGCGGACCTGCTTGAGCGTGGTCTTGAGCTTGTGCAGGAAATCCTCGCATCCTTTCTCGGGATCCTGGAGGATCTTCGTCATCAGGCGCTTCAGGCGGTTGTCCCCCCGACCGAGCATGTCGAAGGCAGTCTTCCAGGCGGTGCGGGTCTCCTCCTGGAACTGGTTCGGCGTGATCCTGTAAGCATCCGCGAAAATGCGCAGCATCGCGTCATCGCGCGACTTCTCGGGCGTGTACTCCTCGGGACCATAGAAGCTCGGCCAGCCGAGTCCGGTCTCCTCCAGTGCGAAATAGGTCTTGCTGAACAGCAGATCCGTCGCATCCGGCGGCTGCTCGTCCTGGACCTTCTCGCGGGCCCTTCGAATGAGTTTCAGCTCCTCCTCCGCAACTTCGTTCTTCCAAGCGATCTGGTCGCCATCCTGCCGTTCGAAGAACTCGTACCATGGCCTGTTACGAACACGAGTGTGGATCGTGTCGGCGCCCTCTACCGGAGTCGAGCCGAGCTTCATCAGTTCGGACAGCATCGGTCTGGCCGCGTAGCCGACCTTGTCCCGTTCGAACTCGAACAGATCCTTCAGAGGCACGCTCGGCGGCTGCCCGGCTCCAGCTTTGCGCTTCTGGAGCGCCTTCATCCGGGGAATGAGATGATCCGTGTCATGGTCGTCCGCCATAAGCTCCGCGATCTCGGCCTTCAGGCGCTGAAGTTCGGCATCGTCGTCCGCAGTGTAAGCGTGATCGGCGGCGATGCGCGTCGCGGCACTTATAAGAATCTCGCGGCGCAGATCCCGCTGGTGCTGGACCTCAACCTCGAGGGCAAGATTGGCGGCGTCTTCACGGCTGTCGGAAAATGCAACGAGCTTGCCGTCGCCCCCCTGCGACTTCAGCGCCGCGACCAATTCGGTCGCGAGAAGCTGGGAGGTCTTCCCGAAGCCGGTCCTGAAGCTTCGGATGGGCGAGATGCGGCCTTCGCGCTTCTTCGAGTTCGGCTGGCGATAGCGGCCGGAGTAGTCGGTGCCGCATTTCGCGCAGCAGTATGGGACGGCAGTGCCGTCGTCATCCATCGTTCGCTGGTGGAACGCGTCGTTCCCTTTCCACCTCAGGAGATAGCCGGAAACGTTGCCGTCTTCCTCGCTACCGCTGACGACCCCTGTCAGCGGATTGAGGTATCCTCGTGTCCACTCGTACGGACTCCGCTCGGCGCGGATCTCCCTTTCCGGCGTTCCCTGGCTTGGCCAAAACAATGCGAATTCGCGGAAGCTGGCTTCCTCGAACCGGAGAGACGACGCGCTCTCCGGAAGCTTCTCGAGTTCCTGGGGGGAGGGCAGCAGCGACACCCGGCTGGAAGTGCCCGGCTCGGTCTCGCCCCTCTTCCCGCCGAGGTAGAGGTCGCCGCAGGCTTCGCAGTAGAGCATTTCGAACAGACGCTTCCTGCCATGCTCCTGAGCCTCATCGTAGTCCTGTCCGCGCTCCACGCTGGGCCGCCCCCAAGCAACCGCTCCATTGTCGTCACGATCAACTGAGGCGAATAATCCTTCGATGTTCCGCACGAAGCTGTGCATGCGGAAGCCGGGAAGGCTGGCGATCGCCAAGAGCGACGGCCGGAGTACATCTGGAAGGACGGACCTGGGCAGATCAGGGATCGCACGCAGTGCCAGCAGCCCGCGCACCGCATCCTGATCCTCCTCGCCGAAGAGAATCCTGCCGATGTCACCCACCCGGGTCTGCGCCCTCAATCTGCTCGCGAGCTTGCGCCTTGCTTGTGATGGTGATCTGGGCCGTGTTGCCTCCTGCCTGAGGTTGGGCGGGTTCGTGAATGTGACGACAGACTTCGCTTTTGTCCCCGCAGTCATCGACGGGGCATCGGATCTAATTATCGAATTATTCGGTGATGCAGGTCGACACGCTCGCACCGCGGTGGGTGTCGCAACTCTTCCCCAAAATGCAGCTGTCGAAGTGGATGGAGTTTTCGTTTTGAGGAAATGACCTGTGTGAGGCGGGTGCCAGATGCCCCTTGGCGTCCGCGGCAAGGACGCGTCCCACCTCGAGGTGTTTACGGCAGGGTGGCGCTCTCGCCATGCTAGCTGTTCGTTTGGTCTCAACGAGGAGAAGGAGCTCTCCATCGCAGCGTTGTCCAGGCGTTGCCAAACCGGCTCATCGAGCAGGTGATGCCGTGATCGACCATCAGGCGCTGGAACTGCTCGCTCTATATTGGCGGCCTTGATCGCTGTGGTGCAGCAGGCTGTCGGGCCTGCCTTGGCGCCAGATCGCCATGATGAGGGCGTCGCTGGCGAGCTGGGCCGTCATCTCGGCCTTCATCGCCCAGCCGACGACGCGCCGCGAGAGCAGGTCGACGACGGCGGCGACGTGGAGCCAACCTTCGGCGATCCCGATGTAGGTGAAGTCGGCCACCCACTTCTGGTTCGGGGCCGATGCCCGGAAGGCGCGGTCGAGAAGGTTGTCGGACACGGCCGCTCGCTCGCCGGTATCCTTCGGCAGCCCCCGACGACGCGGCCGGGCACGCAGCCCATTCTCCCGCATGGGCCGTTCGGCGCGATGCGGGCCGCAGGAAAGACCATCTGCCAGAACATCCTGCCAGACAAAACGGGCATCATAGGTGCGGTCGCTGCTCTTGCAGCTCCGCTCGCTCGCCGTCACCGGCACCTCGTCCTGCCTTGAGCGGGGCGCTGGGGCTGCGGTTGAGCCCGGCGTGGAAGCCCGAACGGGAGACATCCAGCGCGTCGCACAGCCATGCCACTGGCCAGATGTTCCAGTGCCTCGCGATGAAGGCGAACCTCATGTCGCCTCTCTCGCGAAGTAAGCTGCGGCCTTTTCAGAATGTCCCGCTGCACGCAATCTCGGTGGCTAGGAAACCGGCAGCAGCCAATCCGATCGAAGCCGGATAGCGTGGATATCTTCCCTATTGCGCGCTTAGCAAGCCATCGCACGATGTCTCACACGCGAGGGCCTCCATCTGACTCTGCTCAAGACAACACGACGATCTTGTTGGTTCAGTCCATTGGCCGCGTCGAAAGGCCAGCAGTCCGCCCTGGGCAACGCTGCTTGACGAGGCTCTGGCGGATGAGTAATCTGTACAAGATAGCGAACGGTGTTCACATATGAGAACAATCGTTAAGTCTGCTGCTCGGGTCCTGGACTTGCTGGAGTTGATGGCCGCGCTTCCCGGCCCGGTTCGGCTCAACGAGGCGTCCCGGCGTCTCGGCATCCCGAAGAGCAGCGCCTCTGGCCTCTTCTCTACCTTGGAGGTGAAGGGCTACGTGACCGCTGGTCCGGAAGGTTATTCGCTGGCCGCACCGTTCCGAGACGGCGGGTGGGCCGGCGGCGACTTCTCCCGCCTGTCGCGCGTCGCCAGGCCGGTGATGATGCGCCTCGTAGATTCCACGGGCGAATTGGCTTTTCTGGGAATCATGACGTCGGACTGGAGCGTCCAATACGTCGACAAGATCACCAGCGCCAACGCGGTCCGATACGACGTGGATCTCGCGCACATGCGACCCGCGTATAACACGTCTATCGGACACGTATTCCTTGCCGACCATTCCGACGAAGAGGTCGCGGAATATCTCGCCGACCATCCACTGAGGAAGGTGACACCCTACACGGTGACGGACCCCGCTAAGCTGCTGGCGGCGATCGGGCAGGTGCGCGAACGCGGATATGCCGAGGCCGAGCGTTCCAATGTGGTCGGATCGGCGGGAGTTGCCGCCGGCATCCGTGGTACGGGCGGGCGCGTCATCGCCGCGCTCGCGGTCGTCGCCCCGGCCGACAGGTTCACCTCGGTTCGGGAATTGGCGATCGGCGGGGTCGTGGCGGCGGCCGAGGAGATCTCCCGCGGACTGCAACTCAACCAGGCCGCGCCCGACGGCGCCACCGGGACGCGGCCATGAACTCTGCGGCGGCATCCCTCACCGGCCGGCACGTCACCGTGATCGGTGCCGGGATCGTCGGGGTCGTCGCCGCCAGCTTCCTGCAACGCGCCGGCTATGGCGTCACGGTCTTGGATTCGGGTGAGCCGGGCCGGGGCTGCTCGTACGGTAACGGCGGTGCCATCTCGCCCGACTTCTGCATCCCCATGGCGATGCCCGGGATGCTGCGCAAGGTGCCTCGATGGCTGCTCGATCCAGACGGGCCGCTTGTTGTACGCTGGTCCTATCTGCCGAAGATTGTGCCCTGGCTGCTGCGGTGGGCGCAGGCAAGCCGCACGGACAACGTACTGCGCAACGCAGCGGCCATGCGCATTCTCCATCTGCGTGCGCTGGAGGAATACCGCGACCTGCTCGGCGCATCTGCCGCGGGGCTGATCGATGTTACGGGCCAAGCCCATGTCTACCGCGCCGAAGTCAAAGTGCCAGGCGGCGAGCTCGCCAGGGCAATCCGCGAGCAATACGGTATAGACGCGAGCCTCCTGAATGCGCAGGACGTGCGCGGGCTCGATCCGAACCTGTCCAATATCTTCCATTCCGGGCTCTACTTCCCGGCCAACGGCCACACCACCAACCCGCATCGACTCGTCACGACGCTCGCCCGCCAGGTCGTGGAGGCCGGCGGCGAGGTCGTGCGGGAGAAGGTTTTGGACATCGAGGCCGGCGCCGACGGGCCGGTCGCTGTGGTGACGGAAGCCGGACGCCGCGCGGTCGACATACTCGTTGTTGCCGCGGGCATGGGGTCGCTCGAGCTGGCCGCGAGGTTGGGCGATCGTGTGCCGCTGGCCGGGGAGCGCGGCTATCACGTGATGTTGCCGTCGCCCGGGGTTGTCCCGCCGATCAAGATCAGTGACCGCGACCGCATGTTCGGCCTGACGCCCATGGAGGGCGGGCTGCGGATTTCCGGCACGGCAGAGTTCGACAGGCCGGACGCGCCGATGAATGACAAGCGCGCCCGCTCACTCCTTAAGCTAGCAAAGATCATGTACCCGCGCCTCGATGACACCGGCGCTCAGTTCTGGATGGGCGTCCGTCCTTCGACGCCGGACAGTCTGCCCGTGATCGGCCGCTCGTCGCGCTTCGCCAATGCATTCTATGCCTTCGGTCATGGCCATTTCGGGCTGACCGGCGCACCGACGACCGGCCGCTTGCTGGCCGACATCGTCTCCGGGCGGGAGCCCGTCATCGACCCAATCCCCTATCGGGTGCAGCGCTTCGACCGCACTCAGAAAGGTACCCTGCAATGAACAAGGCGGCGGATATCCACGGGTCCGAGAAGACCAGGGCGGCGCCCTGGATCGGCGTCGATACCGGAGGCACCCACACCGACATAGTCTTGGTCGAGAACGAGGCCGGGAGGCTCATCACTCTGAAGGTTCCCAGCACGCCGGGGGACCTGTCGGACGGGATCATCGAGGGGCTGGAGGCCATTCTTCGTGAGGCGGGCAGCGTGCCGGACGCTGTCGAGCGCTTTGTATATGCGAGCACGCTGGTGACGAATTTGATCGTGGAGGAGCGTGAGGCCTCCGTCGGTCTGATCACGACGGAGGGCTTCCGCGACCTTCTGGAGATCCGCCGCGCCTCGCGCAAGCCGCACATCTACGACATCCACTGGCGACCGCCGCATCCGCTCGTCCCGCGGGCGCTGCGCATGACCGTGCCCGAGCGGCTCGACCATCGCGGAAACGTGCTCGTACCGCTCGACGAGGATGCCGCGAGAGCGGCGCTGACTGAGCTGGCCGAGGCTGGCGTGACGAGCATCGCGGTTTGCCTGCTGCATGCCTATGCCAACCCGGCCCACGAGCAGCAAATCGCTCGCCTCGCAGCGGAAATATGCCCTGACGTCGTCGTGTCGGTCTCGTCGGAAGTCGTGCGGGAGTTCCGCGAGTACGAACGCACGTCGACGACCTGCATCAACGCCTATGTGAAGCAGCCCATCACGACCCATCTCGATACCCTGGGAGCCGCACTCGGCGGTAAGGGCATGCTGGCCACGCCATGCATCATGCGCGGCAACGGCGGTATCTCGACCTTCGAGTCGGCGAAGCGGCTGCCGGCGGCGATCACGCATTCGGGGCCCATGGGGGGCATCGTCGGCGCCGCAGCGATCGGCGCTGCCGCTGGGCTCGGTTCCCTGATTACGCTCGACATGGGCGGCACCAGCGCCGACGTCTCGGTCTTCACCGAAGGAACCCCGCAGCTCACCAACCGTGGGCATATCGGACCGCACCCGCTGCTCGTTCCGATGCTGGACCTCGTCACGATCGGCGCCGGCGGCGGATCGATCGCATGGCTGGACGACGGTAAGGCGATGCGTGTCGGCCCGCGCAGCGCGGGCGCAGTTCCCGGCCCTGCCTGCTACGACGCGGGGGGAATTGATCCCACCGTCACTGACGCCAATCTGCTGGCCGGGCGCCTGAACGCCGACTACTTCCTCCATGGATCCCGCTCGCTGAACCGCGCTGCCGCCGAGGCGGCGATGATGAAGCGCATCGCCACGCCGCTCGGTCTCAGCCTGTCGGAGGCGGCGCTCGGGGTGCTCGCCATCGCCGAAGCCCACATGGCGAATGCGATCCGGCTGGTTTCCGTCAACCGCGGCCTCGATCCGCGCGACTTCACGCTCGTCGCCTTCGGCGGGGCCGGCCCCCTCCATGCGGTGGCGCTGGCCGACGAACTGTCGATCGGCTCGGTGCTCATCCCTCCGGCACCCGGCAATGTGTCGGCGATGGGGCTGCTGACGGCCGATGTCCGCCATGAGGTCGTGCGCACCAACGTCGTGAACCTCGCGGAACTCGGGCCCAGAGAACTGGAGAAGAGCTTCCAGCCCCTCCTCGAACAGGCCAGGGAGAGCCTTGCGTCTGAAAAGGTTCCGATGTCCGGCCGCCGATATCTGCTGAACGTCGACCTGCGCTATCAGGGGCAGAACTACGAACTGAACCTGCCGCTCGGCGAGGCGATCTTCTCCGACGAGACACTGGGGCCGCTGATCGACCGGTTCCATGCCCAGCACAGGATTGTCTACGGCTACGACCTGCGCGATCGGATGGTCCAACTCGTCAACCTGCGCGTGACCGCCGTTGGCGAGATGCCCGCGGCCGCGTGGCCCGCGCGAGAGCCGGCCGTCCACGCGGCCTCGCCCGTCGCTTCGCGTGTGGTGATGCTGCCCGGCGCAAGCACTGGAGAGGCCGTCGTATACCGCTTCGTCGACCTGAGGCCGACGCACACGATCTCCGGCCCTGCGATCGTCGAGTATCCCGGCTCCACACTCTTCGTGCCGCCTGGCTGGGCCGCCCGGTACGACGAACGCGCCAACGCGCTGGTCGAACGCACCACGAACTGACGGATCGAGGAACGATACATGTCTCAGTCGGCCGTTTTGCCAGTTGCCGGACAAAAGCCCGCGACCGTCGATCCCGTGACGATGGAGATCGTGCGCAACAACCTGATGGCGACGGCGCAGGGCATCACCCGGCGGATGATCCGCTCGGCCAATTCCTTCATCGTCAAGGAGATGGAGGACTGCGCCGCCTCCATCCTAGATCCGCGCGGACAGCTTCTCGCCGAAGAGGCGGGTCCGCCAATCCAGCTCAATACCGTAGGTATCTGCCTGAAGACGATTCTCGCGCACTGCATTCCGGCCGACCAGTGGCGGCCGGGCGACGTCGTCGTCACGAACGATCCCTACGCGGGAGGCGAGTCGCTCGCGACCACCCATTCCAACGACTACATGGTCTACACCCCGATCTTCCACGAAGACCGTCTCGTGGCCTTCGCGGGGTTGATGGTCCATCACCTCGACATCGGTGCGATGCACATGGGCTCGCGCGGCTGGGGGCGGGAGATCTTCCAGGAAGGCGTGCGCCTGCCGCCGCTGAAGATCGTCCGGGAGGGCGTGCTGGACGAGAACGTCTTGGCCATCGTCCTCACCAACTCGCGCACGCGGGAGATCCTCGAAAACGACCTGATCTCGCAGCTTTCGAGTGTGCAGGTCGCCAACGACGACATCATCAAGCTGTTCGCCAAGTACGGCACCGAGACCATGGAGGCCTGCTTTGAGGCCCTGATGGATTATTCCGAGAGGGCCACGCGGGCCGAAATCGCCAACATCCCGGACGGAGTCTACAGGCACGAGGAGCAGATCCTCGACGACGGCGCCAAGGGCGGCCCCTACTGGCTGCGCTTGACCCTGACCAAGCAGGGTACCGACATCACCCTCGACCTGACCGAGAGCGATCCGCAGATCGACGGCCCGATCAACAGCCCGCTCGCCACGACCCATGCCGCGATCTATTACGCGCTTAGATGCGTGACTGGGGCGTCGGTTCCGACCAATGAGGGCTGCAAGCGGCCGATCACGCTGATCACGAAGCCCGGCACCCTGGTCAACGCCCGCCACCCGGCCCCCGTGATGCAGCGGATGGTGGTCTGCCACACGCTCGTCGACCTCGTGATGGGTGCGCTGGCCGAGGCCGTTCCGGAGCGCGTAATGGCCGACTCCTGCGGGTGCCTCTACAACTTTACCTACGCCACGCATCCCGAGACCGGCCGCGTTTACACGTTCGGCGAGGTCGTGCCGGGAGGCCTCGGCGCCACGGTTGGCGCCGATGGGATCGACATCATGGCGTGCCACGTGACGAACCTGCACATCCCGCCGATCGAGGCTGCTGAGATCGAGGCACCGGCGTTGTTCCTCCGTCGGGAGTTCCGGGTCGATTTCGGGCGGGGCAGGGCGCTGGCGCGGCGGCGTCGGCCAGGTCCTGACCTACAAGATCCTCGCATCCGATCCCCGTCTCCATCACACCTCGCAGAAGTCGGTGGTCTGTCCGCAGGGCGTGGCAGGAGGGCGCCCGGGCGGCGCTGGGCGCTGGGTCATCAACGAGGGGCTGCCCCACGAGCATACGCTGAAGTACGCCATCGGCGACATCGAGGTCCTCGCCGAAGGCGACACGGTCACCCACTACACGCCCGGCGGCGGTGGCTACGGGAATCCGCACGACCGCGAGCCGTGGCGAGTGCAGGCTAACGTCAAGGCCGGCCTTGTGACGGTCGACGGCGCGGCCCGCGACTACGGCGTGGTCCTGCATCCCGAAACGCTCGAGGTGGTATCGGCAAGCCGCTGAAGCCGGAGTGAATAGTAAATATGCAGAGTGATTAAATTCTCTCGTTGAGATCAGCAGTCATACTGAATTATTAATAGGAGAAAATAGGTCAATCATAGGAGCAACAAGAGTCGAAGTATCTGAACTTGTGGTTAGTTCTATGTAGTACGTCACTTTGGTTCCCGATGCGATGAGAACACGCAAACCAAGCGGCCTTGATCGGGGTTCATGGAGAGGAGAGGTGGCAATGCCTGACAACAAGCGGAACTTCCGTCTGGGCGGGGACATCACCCGCCGCAGCTTCATGTCCAACGCCGGCATGGCGGCAGGGGCGCTTGGCCTGTCGGCCGCGATGCCCCGCATGGCCGGCGCGCAGCAGTCGCTGATCTGGTACACCGGCTCGCAGGTCGAGGCGGTGAACGACTGGGTCGAGCTCTTCCGGGAACAGACCGGAATAACCTGCGACTACTACCGGGCCGGTGGCCTCAACATCGCGCAGAAATTCGAGCAGGAAGTGAGGGCTGGCCAGGTCGCCTGCTCGCTCGTCTCGAATGCGCTCGTGGGGCTGATCCAGCAGTGGGCCGACCAGGGCCTGCTCATGGAGTACGACAGTCCGGAATACGCCCACTATCCCGACGACATCTGCATCGGCCGCTACGCCGCGCCGATCAAGCTCGATGTCGTCGGCATGGCCTACAACTCCGAGATGATCAGTGCCGAGGAGGCGCCGAAGAGTTGGGAGGACGTGCTCGATCCCAAGTGGAAAGGCAAGATGGTGATGGCCGACGCCGGCTCGAGCGCCGGCGCGCTCCACTGGTTCGCCGCCATCCAGAAGGAATTCGGCAACGAGTTCATGGAGAAGCTGGCTGAGCAGGACGTGCTGATCCGCACTGGCAATGGCGAGGTGGTCAATACGCTCATCTCGGGCGAGAGGCCGCTGTCGTGCATGGTCTACCAGTACCATACGGAGACCGCCATAGAGCGCGGCGCCGGTCTTAGGGTGCTCATACCGGAGGAAGGCGCGCCCGTCGGCGTATCGTACCTTGCGATCGCCGCCGACGCGCCCGATCCAGAGGGAGCGAAGAAGTTCATGGACTTCGCTCTTGGCTACGACGCTCAGCATCTGTGGACGCGCGATTACTTCACGGGCACCGCACGTGTCGACGTGCCTCCGCTCGAACTCGATACCGGAGGCGTGCCACTGAGCCAGATGCCGCGCATAGGCAGCACGCCGGCGGACATGGTCGAGTTCTTTGAGCGCAATGCCGAACTGACGGACGAATGGGTGGACCTGTTCAAGTCGTGAGACCGGCACCTTGGGCGATCGGCTCCCGCGCCCGGCCGGGCGCGGGAGCTCCCCGACCCTACGACGAAGGGAAACGAAGCCTGTGAGCGAAGAAGCGCTGGCGCGGACCCAGGTCAGGCAGTTCAAAATCCCGGGCGTCAATTTTCGCGACCCGCTGCTTTACGTGCAGGCTGTGGTCATCATGCTTCTCGCGCTGATGATCATCTATCCGGCCGTTATTCTGTTGATCGAATCCTTCCGCGGGCCGTCTGGCGAATGGACGTTGCGGTGGTACGAGCAGGCTTATACGAGCCGCCGGAACTTCCAGGCGCTGATCAACACGCTGATCATCGCCGGCGGCACGTCGGTCGTCGCCACCGCGGTCGGCACTGCGCTCGCCTGGGTCGTGGTGAGGACGAACGTGCCGGGCCGGTCGGTTATCCAGGTGGCCGCGGTCATTCCCTTCATTCTGACGTCCTTCGTCGGCGCGCTGGCGTGGATACTGCTGGCGGCGCCCGGCGTCGGGTCTGGTCAACCAACTCTGGATGTATCTCGGCGGCACTGGCGCACTCATCAACATTTACTCGCTTGGCGGCATCATCTTCGTCGGAGCGCTGCACGATATTCCACTCGTCTTCCTCCTCGTCGCCGGCGCGCTCCGCTCAATGGATCCCTCGCTCGAGGAGGCATCGCTGTCTTCCGGTGCCAGCCTCTGGCACACGACCACCCGTGTCACCCTTCCCCTCGTGCTACCCGCTATCCTGTCGAGCGCGCTTCTGGTCTTCGTGCTCGCGGCCGAACAGTTCGGCGTGCCCGCCGTTCTGGGCTCACCGGCGGGCATACGCGTCTTGACCACGGCGATCATCGAATCCCAGTCGGTCTATCCCGCCAGAACCGGCCTCGGCGCCGCGCTCTGCGTGACGCTCCTGGTGATCGCGATGACCGGACTCTGGCTGCAACGCAAGGTGACCGGCGGCAACTTCTACACCACCGTGAGGGGCAAGAGTGCGCAGCCGCGCCGTATCGATCTCGGTAACTGGCGCTGGATCATCTTGGCCGTCTGCGTGATCTACGCGCTGCTGGCTATCGTCCTGCCGCTGGCGACGCTCTTCGTGAGCTCGATCCGCACTGTGTGGACCGCCGACTTCCGCTGGGAGCAGTTCACGCTGGAGAACTACCGCTGGGTCCTTTTCGATTACCCGATCACGCGGCGCGCCATCATGAACAGCCTGTTTCTCGGCGTTGTCGGCGCCACGATCGGCATGATCTTCTGCGCGGTGATCTCCTTTCTCATCCTGCGCACGAACCTGCCGGGGCGCCGCATGCTCGACTACCTTAGCATGCTGCCACTCGGGTTTCCCGGCGTCGTGCTCGCCTTCGGCATGCTGCAGGCCTGGATAACCGGGCCGGTCATCCTCTACGGCACGATCTGGATACTTCTCATCGCCTACATCACACGAGACCTGCCGCTCGGGGTCCGTGCAACGTCATCGACGCTGGTGCAGATCCATCCCGAGCTCGAGGAATCTTCGCTTCGCCTCCGGTGCCAACTGGTTCCAGACGTTTAAGAACATCACCCTGCCGCTACTGAAGCCCGGGATGATCGCCGGCTGGATCCTGCTGTTCGTCTCCTTCACGCGTGAGCTCAGCGCATCCATTCTCTTGTACTCGCCGCGACTGGAGGTGATCTCCGTGGCGATCTACGACATGCACTACGACGGGAATTTCCGCGCTCTGTCTGCGCTGGCGTTCCTGCAGATCCTGCTGGCGCTCGCGATGCTTGCCGTCGCGAAGTGGTTGACGGGTACCGACAAGCATCGCGGTTGACACGCGAGGGAAGAGATCGACATGGCTGGTCTGGTTGTCGAGCGTCTGGTGAAGAAGTACGGGGACGTGGCTGCCGTGAACGACGTATCGTTCACGGTCGGCCCCGGCGAATTCATCTCGCTGCTGGGGCCCAGCGGCTGCGGGAAGACGACGACGTTGCGGTGCATCGCCGGCTTCGAGCAGCCCGATCGCGGGCGGATCACGGTCGACGGGCAGGCGGTGACCGACCCCGATCGCAATGTTTTCGTTCCGCCGAACCGTCGCCATTTCGGCATGGTGTTCCAGTCCTACGCGATCTGGCCGCACATGACCGTGATGGACAATGTCGGCTACCCGCTGAAGGTGCAGCGCAAGCACTCTCGCGTAGAGATCGCCAGCCGGGTTCGCGACAAGCTGCGCACCGTTGGCCTCGATGGCTACGAGGCGCGCTATCCCTCGCAGCTTTCGGGGGGGCAGCAGCAGCGCGTGGCGCTGGCCCGGGCGCTGGTCATGGAGCCGAAGGTCCTGCTTTTCGATGAGCCGCTGTCCAACCTGGACGCAAAGCTGCGCGAGCGCATGCGTTTCGAGCTCATCGAGATACAGAGTAGTCTCGGCATACCCGCCGTCTACGTCACGCACGACCAGGCCGAAGCCATGGTGATGAGCAGCAAGGTCATCGTTATGGAGGAGGGCCGTATCGCCCAGGAGGGCGATCCAGAAACCATCTATACCCATCCCAAGAGTTCGCTTCGTCGCTGACTTCATCGGCCTGTCGAACTTCACTGAGGCGGAGATCGTCGACCGGGGAAAGAACGGCAAGTGGCGCGTGCGCAGTCCGCTCGGGGAGCATCAGTGCATCGGGGGCGAAGCCCATGGCGGCGGATCGACTGCGCTTCTGGCGATCCGTCCTGAGTTCGTCCAGATAGCGACCGAGCCGCTTCCTGGTGGGGACGGCTTCGAGGCGACGCTGACTGGCCGCTATTTCCTCGGCCCCTACAACGAATACTTCCTGAAGGTGGCGGACACGGAGCTTCGGGCGCAGTCGCGCCTAACGCTCGATGCGGAGCTCGGTCAGCGCGTCTATGCACGTGTTGCGCCCGAGCATTGCCGGATCGTCGCCGGCTCCCGTTCGGCGGACGACGAGTAGGAGACGAACGGGGCGCGGTGTTCCGGGCAACCAGGGAAGCAAGCGTGTCGGAAGCTACCATTACCATTTTGCTCAATGGCGCGACTGGCCGCATATGCCGGACCCAGCATCTGGAACGGGCGCTGCTGCCGATACGCGAGTCCGGTGGTATCGTCGTCGGCGACATGCGGATCGTGCCCGACCTCGTGCTGGTCGGGCGCAGTGAGGAGAAGCTGAGAGCGCTCGCGGATCGCTACGGGATTGGCCGCTGGACCACCGATCTGGCCTCCGCACTGTCGGCCGAGCGCGGCATCTACTTTGATGCGGCGCTCACGGAGGGCAGGGCCGCCAGGCTCAAGCAGGCTGTAGAGGCGGGATGGCACATCTACTCCGAAAAGCCGGTTGTCGAGGATGCGGGAGAGGGAAGGGATCTTCTCGATGCCGTTCGCGAGGCCGGCATCCGTCACGGCGTCGTCGAGGACAAATTGTACCTGCCGGGGATGCGCAAGCTGAAGACAGCCGCGGATCAAGATTTTTTCGGTCGCGTCGTGGGCTTCCAGCTGACGTTCGGCTACTGGGTGTTCGCGGGCGACACTGTGCCCTGCCAACGTTCCAGTTGGAACTATCGCAGGGAACGGGGCGGGGGACAGATCAACGACATGTTCCCGCACTGGCGGTACCTGATCGAAGGCATCCTCGGCCCCATTTCCGAGGTTGTGACGGCAGCCTGGACTGCTACACCGTCGCGCATCGACGAAGCCGGCGTGGCCTACGAAGTCGATGTTGAGGATTCCGCCGCCACGCTGGTCAGACTGGAGAGTGGCACGATCGGCACCATAGTGAGCACCGGCGCGACCCGCGTCCGCCGCGACGATCTACTGACACTTCAGATCGACGGAACGGCAGGATCGGCTGTGGCAGGGCTTCATCGTTGCGCCCTGCAGCCCTTGGCGGCCACGCCGATGCAGCGCTGGGATACCGACATCGACCACGGCGTCGACTACCGCGCCGGCTGGATCGATGCTCCGGCCGTACTTCCCGCCAGCAACCCGTTCCGTATCGGCTGGGAAGTCATTCCTCACGCATGTTGTCGGCGGAAAGAGCATTACTGCGGACCTTACTGCCGGCCTGCGCGATGCTCGGCTCGCCCAAGCGAGTTATGAGAGCGCTATCGAGGGTCGGTGGGTTCGCCTTTGATACGGAATGCGTCGACATGGCCCACTGCCGACGCGACTTGGCCCGGTCTTCGGATCGAGACGATCATCACGCACACGTCTACCCGGATTGATTTTCCTTATTTGAGCGCTTGGCGCAAATGATCACCAATGGCTTCTGAAGCCCGTCGAACCGGATCGTCGGCGAGATGTGCGTACCGCTGGGTAGTGATGCTCGATGCATGGCCGAGCAGACGGCCGACGATCGGCAGCCCGAAGCCGGCGCTCGCACCGATGCTGGCATGCGTGTGGCGGAGATCGTGAAGTCGCACATCGTCAAGGCCGGAATGGGCGCGAACATGGTCCCACGGTCGCTTCAGATCGTGCCTTGGCCGCGTTAGATCGGCACCGGGGATGACGAAGTCGCCCACCCGCTCGAGGGAAGTTAGAACTGCGATTGCCGCCCCGTTCAGAATGACGGCCTTGCGCCCGGTCTTGGAGTTGGCAAGCAGCAATAGGCCGCGCTCCAAATCGACCTCGCCCCAGCGCAGATTGAGGATCTCGCGTAGCCGACAACCGGTGAAAAGCAGAAGCCGGATCGCCGCGGTCACGTGCGGCGGATAAACGATCGTTTGGGACCCCGTTTTGGGGACATGCTTTGCAGTAGCAGAGGACGCTGTTATCTCCCAGGGAAGTCCTTCGGTCTCAGCCAGTCTGAGCGCTTCGCCCAGTCGCTCGAGTTCTCCCGATCCAAGATAACGTTCGCGGCCACTCTCCCGGAAGCGCTTAATGTCCTGGGCTGGGTTGCACCCCTTGGGCACGTAGCCGTGCTTGGCACCCCACGAATATACGCTGCCGACATAGGCCATGATCCTGTTTGCGCGGTAAGGGCGGTCAGACAGCTTAAGATGAACCTTGTTGAGATCGTCGACAGTAATGACTTCTGCTCGCATATGGCCGAGCGTCGGCACCACATGCTTCGCGAGGGCGCCTTCATAGTCAGCCCGGCTGCGCGGCTTGAGCTTAGGGCCGTGCTCCGCGACAAATGCCTTCACCAGATCCACAAGGCGGACGGCAGTCCGATCCTGTTGGCGGGCAGCGGCAGGATCACTTCCCAGCGCGACCGCACCAAGAATTCGCCGCGCCTCGGCACGCGCCTCCTCAGCAGTCAGTACACCGTATCGGCCGATTGTGTATTGCCGTCGGACGCCACCCGCCCGATAGCGACAGAGGAAGGTCTTGCGTCCTTTCGCTTCGACGCGCACCCCGAAACCGGGCAGGGCATCGTCCCACACAATGTAGCGTTGCCTATTGGGCTCAAGCCCGTCGATGCTTCTTTTTGTGATTTTCATCGAGTCCACCACTGCCACGTTGTGCAGGGTACCACATAAATGGCGTCCAAATGGCGTCCACCATGCAGCAATCTACAGGAAACATGAGCAGAGTGGCTACCGCGGAAAAGTCAATGAAAATAGATATTTGTCCAACGTTGTGCAATAAGAGGCGATGCCGAATAATTCCCTATAACTGACTACGAATCTGGGGGTCAGAGGTTCGAATCCTTTCGGGCGCGCCATTTAACTCTCTGAAATCACTTTATTTTCTTGCTTCGCCGCGATGGCTCCCCAGCATAAAAATCCATTTTAGTCTGGGGTTTAGTCTGGGGTTTTTGTTGCCGATAGACGCGGAGCGTCAGCGCCGACAGCGTGTGATTCCCGATTTTTTATAGCTGGTGGGCGAATTTGATGATGGTCTTGGGGGGAAAGCCTTCCCCCTGGCCGGCACTTCGTTGCCGGCGCACCCCCTTCTGCGGGGAGACCCCGCAACGCCCCCTTAGAGCGAGAGGTCGGCCGGGTTTGCCGTGACGGGCTGGGATCGGGAGAGAGGCTCCCGAGGCCCGTCGCGGAGAAATCCCGATGGCCAGACATGACCGCAGCGCTCGCGCCGGCTCGGACCGGACGAACCTTTATGACGACATCACCGACAAGATCATCGCCGAGCTGGAGGCCGGCCGCGTGCCCTGGGTCCAGCCGTGGGGCACACCCGAGGCCGGCGCGCTCCTCGGCCTGCCGAAGAACGCAGCCACCGGCCGGCAATACTCCGGCATCAACATCCTCCTTCTCTGGGGCGCCGTGGTCAAGCGCGGGTTCCCTGGCCAAGGCTGGCTCACCTTTCGCCAGGCGCTCTCGCTCGGCGGCAATGTCCGCAAGGGCGAGCGCGGCACCACCGTCGTCTATGCCGGCCGCTTCATCCCCGACGACGAGAAGAAGCGCGCGCAGGAGACCGGCGAGGAAGCCCAGGCGATCCCCTTCCTGAAGCGCTTCACCGTGTTCAACACGGCGCAATGCGAGGACCTGCCCGAAGATGTCACAGCCGCCGCGCCGCCTCCACCGCCCGGCCAGATCGAGCCTACGGTCGAGGCGCTGATCAAGGCCACCGGCATCGACTTCCGCATCGGCGGCGACCGGGCCTTCTACGTCCCGGCCTTCGACTATGTGGTCGTGCCGCCGCCGGCCGCCTTCTTCGAGCCGATCAACTGGCACAGGACGGCTTTGCACGAGCTGTCCCACGCCAGCGGCCATCATTCCCGCCTCGCTCGCGACCTTGGCGGCTCCTTCGGCTCGAAGAAATATTTCATCGAGGAATGCGTGGCCGAGCTTTCGAGCGCGCTTCTGCTGCGCCTCGCTCGGCATCGTGCCGACCGTGCGCCATGCCGACTATATCGGCGCGTGGATCGACACGATGCGCGAGGACAACCGCGCAATCTTCCGCGCCGCGTCGCAGGCCAGCAAGGCGGCCGACTGGCTGCTCTCCTTCCTGCCTGCGGAAAAGCAGCCCGCCGTCGATCCCATCCCGTCGATCGACAGGAGGGCGGCATGATGACCTACGCGCAATTGCGTACGGCGCTCGCCCGCATGGAGACGAGCCTGGCGCAAACCCGGCACAACCTCGCCCTTGTCGAGCGCCGGCTTTGCGACGGCGCGGAGGCGGAGACCATCAGGCGGCGTCTGAAGTCACGCTGGTATCATCGCCGGATGAGCCGGTGGACCGGCGCCGACGAGGCCGAATACCGGCGCATCCTCGATCGCATGACGGATGCCGCGCAGGCCGAGCTTGAGCGGCTTCGCCGAAAGGCCGAGCGGCAGAACGGCGCTATCGAGGCGATGCGCTGCAAATACCGCATCAACGACGAACGCCCCCCGGCAGTTCGCGTTGTGACCGTTCCGGCCGATGGCTGCGCTGGCATCCGCCGGCGCAGCCGAGAGGAAGAGAGGGGCCGGGGTTTCCGTGACGGGTTGGAAGCGGAGAGAGAGGCTCTCGGCGCCCGTCGTGGAGATACCGAAATGGCAAGAGCTGCCAGGAAGAAGCCCGCCGTCCCGATGATCGAGTTCTCGCGGGCGCGCGATATTCCGTTCAACCGGATCAGGCTGTCGGACAGCAATGTCCGCGAGGTCAACGTCGAGGCCGGCCTGGACGAACTCACCTTCGACATCGAGCGCCGCGAGGACCTCGTGCAGGGCCTCAATGTCCGCGCCATCCTCGATGCGGACGGCAACGAGACCGGCGATTTCGAGACCCCGGCTGGCGGCCGCCGCTACAGGTCGATCGCCCGGCTTGTGAAGGCGGGGCGTTTCCCCGAGAACGGGCTCGTTCCCTGCATCGTCAAGAAGGCCGATGCCAAGACCTCGGCCGTGGACGACTCGCTGGCCGAGAACGTGCTGAGGCTGGCGCTTCATCCGCTCGACCAGTTCCGCGCCTTCAAGCGCATGGTCGATGGCGGCATGTCCACGGCGGAGGTCGCCACCGCCTACTTCACCACGGAGCGCTATGTCGAGCAGCGCCTTGCGCTTGCCAAGGTCTCGCCCAGGTTGCTTGAGATCTATGCCGAGAACGGCATGACGCTGGCGCTTCTGGAGACCTTCACCGCGAATCCCGATCATGCCCGCCAGGAGCAGGTCTGGGATGCGGTGCGGCAGTCGCACTACCGCGAACCCTGGCACGTCCGCCAGATGCTCACCGAGACCAGCGTTCCGGCGTCCGACAAGCGCGCCCTGTTCATCGGGCTCGACGCCTATGTCGCGGCCGGCGGCCCGGTGCTGCCCCGCTACCTGTTCGACGAAGAGGATGGCGGCTGGCTGGACGACGTGCCACTGCTCGACAGGCTGGTTGGCGACAAGCTCAAGACCGTCGCCGACGAGGTGGCCGCCGAGGGCTGGAAGTGGATCACCGTCAGCCTCGACCTCCCCCTCGGCCACGAACGGGGCCTTCGCGTGCTCACCGGCACCTTGCCCGAACTCACGAGAAAGGAGCGCAAGCAGCGCGAGACGCTGCGCGACGAGTACGACGCCCTCATGGCCGAGCATGACGGCTGCGACGAGTTGCCCGATGAGGTCCATCAGCGGCTCGGCGAGATCGAGGAGGCGCTGGACGCTTTCGAGCGCCGCCCGGCCATCTACGATCCGGCAGAAATCGCCATCGCCGGCGTCTTCATCTCGGTCGATTCCGATGGCGATCTGGTTGTCGATCGCGGCTATGTCCGGGCCGAGGATGAGCCGGCCGCCACCGTCGACGGCGAAGCGCCGGAGGCCGAAGGTGCCGACGCGGATGGCGAGGCCGTGGATGGGCCGCGCGTCATGCGGACCGTCATCACCATCGGCGGCGAGCCGGCCGAGCCGGAGGAGGACGAGGAAGACGTCATCCGTCCCCTGTCGGAAAGGCTGGTGGCCGAGCTGACGGCCCATCGCACGCTCGCCCTGCGCGACACGGTGGGCGCCAACCCGCAGGTCGCGCTCACGGCGCTGCTGCACAAGCTGGTGCGCGATACGTTCGGGCGATCCACCAACGGCGCTGCGGTCGGGGCATCCGTCCGCGAGGTCTATTTCCGCGAGCAGGGTCCGGACCTCAAGGACAGCCCCTATGCGCGGTCGGTCAAGGAGCGGCACGACGGCTGGAAGGCGAACCTTCCGTCCGACGACGACGCGCTCTGGGACTGGCTCGCCGCGCTCGACGAGGCCAGCCGCCTGGCGCTGCTCGCCCATTGCGTCAGCTTCGGCGTCAACGCGCTCTACGAGCGGCCGAACCCTATCAGCGCAAGCGGGATCTCGCAGCACGGTCTCGACCTCCGCATGGCCGAGGCCGATCGGCTTGCCCGCACCACCGGCCTCGACATGATCGAGGCGGGCTTCCGTGCCACGGCCGAGAACTATCTCGGCCGCGTTCCGAAGACCCGCATCCTCGAAGCCGTCCGCGAGGGCGCCGGCGATCGCGCGGCCGACCTGATCGCCCACATGAAAAAGGGCGACATGGCGGGGGAAGCCGAACGGCTTCTCGCCGATACCGGCTGGCTGCCCGAGCCGCTGCGCCCGCTCGACGCCGACCCGGAGCTTGATGCCGGGACGGACGGCGATGCCGAGGCGCTGCCGGCCTTCCTCGCCGGTGACGAGGACGACGCGGCCGAGACCGGCGACGAGCACGATCCGGCCAGCATGATCGCTGCCGAATAGCCTTGCGGAGCGGCCCCGGCCGCTCCGTTCCTTCTTTCACTCATGGCCCGGCCTCGCGCCGGGCCTTTTTCGTTTCAGGAGGCTCCCATGCCCACCTTTACCATCGAGACCGCGCATGACGTGCCGGTCTACCGCCTTCGCAGCTACGAGGCGGATACCGTCGACCGGGCGTGCCGGCTCGCCGTGCAGGACCGCGACTGGTCGATCCGCAAAATCTCTCACGACACCCCCGGCGAAACCTTCGTCAGCGGCATCTGGGAAGGCAGCGGCGCTCCGCATTCGGCGCGCAACCTTCCGATCCCCTCACAGTATGGGGAGAACATGCGCCGCAAGTCGCAGCATTTCGAGGTGCTGCTCGGCCTTCTCAAGATGTTCGCCGCCGCCGATCCCGCAGCGCCGGAACTGGCGCTCTGGCGGCAACGCGCGGTGTCGGCGGTCGCCAAGGCGGAAGCGATCATGGCCGGCGCCCGCGATCCCGATAGGAGCGACCGCGATGCCTGAGATCGTCGAAACCACCGTCTATCGCCTCGATGAACTGCCCGAGGAGGCGAAGCAGAAGGCGCGCGCCTGGTATCGCGAAGGGGCGCTCGATCATGATTGGTATGAGTTCGTCTATGACGACTTCGAGCGTATCTGCGAGACACTCGGCGTTCGGCTCCAGACCCGCACCGTCCGCCTCTATGGCGGCGGCACCCGGCAGAAGCCGTGCATCTGGTTTTCGGGCTTCTGGAGCCAGGGCGACGGCGCCTGCTTCGAGGGAAGCTACAGCCACGCCAAAGGCGCACCGCGGAGAATCCGCGACTATGCGCCGAAGGATGGCGAGCTTCATCGGATCGCCGATGCGCTCCAGGCGATCCAGCGCCGCAACTTCTACCAGCTCCATGCCGGCATCAGCCATCGCGGCCGCTACTACCACGAATACTGCATGGCCATCGCGGTCGAGCGCGACAGTCCCCTCTATCAGGACATGACCGCCGATGCCGAGGACGCCATGACGCAGGCGCTGCGCGATCTCGCCCGCTGGCTCTACCGCCAGCTTGAGCGTGAATACGAGTTTCTGTCGTCGGACGAGGTGGTCGACGAGTTCGATCCACGCCAACGATTACACCTTCACGGCGTCCGGCCGTCGCTTCGGCTGATCGGCGTCAGGCTTCCCGCACGCCAGCGAAGCCGGCCGCCTTCGCCGCCTTCACGAACTTGCGGTCGAATGTCGCCATACCTTCGCAATGGGCTGCCTTGCCCAGATGCAGCGCGTCGGCGAAATCCATCCCCTTCTCGGCGAGATCGAGCGCGGCGGCGACGATCGCGCCATCCTCGACCGTGACCGTGGGCAGGCCGGCGAAGGCGCGCAGCGCGCTCGCGACCTCCTTCGGACGATAGCCGTAGGTGCTGCGCAGCACCCACTCGGTTTCGAGGATCACGGTGATCGCGGCGAAAACCGGCTGCCCGTCGATCAGCGCGCGGGCGCGGGGCGACTGCTTCGGATGGTCGCCTGTCAGGTAGCGGACGATCAGATTGGTATCAATCGCGAACATGCCGGCGCCGGGCCTCGGCGAGCACGCCCGCATCCATCTCTTCGAGCGTCTTCGGCGTGCCCTTCCAGGGCAGCGCGCCGAACACGTCTTCCGGCCGCGTCTCCGCGAACGCGGGCGCGGGCTTCAGCAGCACGCCTTCCGCCGTCTCCTCGATGGTCAGCCGCGTTCCCGCGCCCCATTCGCGCCGCTGGCGGATGGCGCTGGGCAGGATGACCTGCCCCTTGGTGGAAACGGTGGTGGTGAGCTTTTCCGCCCTGGCCATCGGCCTGATCCTTCCTGACGTAAGACGAACGTAAGATAGCCGTTCGCTCCCCGCGGTTCAAGGTGCAGCCATCGGCGGCCTGAGAGGCAGAGGAAGGCCGGGACGGGTTCGAGCCGGTGCGGTCGAGAGAGAGAGCCGGTCGGCTCATCCCGTTCCCGCTCTCCTTGAGGTTCCCCGATGAACATGATGCCCGCTTCCGTTGCCGCCGACGCGGCCGCGCCGATCCCGCTCGCCTCCGAGCCCGACACCGCAGCCGCTATCCTCGCGGCCGCGCAGTTCCTCCTTCCCCATCTCGAACGCGGCCAGCGCATCGACGCTCCGGCCTTGCGCGCTGCGATGGAGACCGCCTTCGGCGGCTCCGACGCGGCGGGCGCCTGGAACTGGAAGACCGCCTACGAAGCCTGCGAGGCGGCCACGGTGCTGTTCCTGCGCAAGTTCGGCAAGGCGCTGTTCCGCAAGGGCGGCTCCCCGTCTGCGAACCTGCCGCTGCTGGGACGTGTTGCCGCGCTGATACCCACTCACACGCGCCGCTCCGAGGAGGCGCAGTCCTTCCAGCAGTTCTCCACACCGATCCCGCTCGGCCTGGTCGCGGCGACCGCCGCCGCGATCACGCCTGCCGACCGCGTGCTGGAGCCCTCGGCCGGCACCGGCCTGCTCGCCATCCTGGCCGAGATCGCCGGGGGCTCGCTCGTCCTTAACGAGTTGGCCGAGACCCGCGCCTCGCTCCTCTCCTCCCTCTTTCCGGCCCCGTCCGTCACGCGCTTCGACGCGGCCCAGATCGACGACCATCTCGATCTGGCCGTGACGCCGACCGTCGTGCTGATGAACCCGCCATTTTCCGTCATGGCCAATGTCGAGACCCGCATGGCCGACGCGGCGTTCCGCCATGTCGCATCCGCGCTGGCGCGTCTCGCGCCGGGCGGCCGCCTCGTAACGATCACCGGCGCGAACTTCGCCCCCGACGCGCCGGGCTGGGCTGCCGCCTATGCCCGTCTGCAGGAGCGCGGCCGCATCGTCTTCTCGGCTGCAATCGACGGCTCGGTCTATGCAAAGCACGGCACGACGTTTTCGACGCGGCTGACCGTCATCGACAAAGAGCCGGCCGACGACCCGACCGTCTTTCCGGCTTCTCCCGGAGTTCGCGCCAGACGCGGCGACGCTGATGGGCTGGGTGGCCGAGCATGTGCCGGCCCGCCTACCGGTCGATCCCGCCATCGCGGTTCCGGTCGCGGCGACGCCCACGCCCCGCACCGTGAGCGGTTACATCGCCCGCGCCGCGAAAACCGCTCCCAGGAGATCTTTGGCCGAACCGGAAGGCGTCGATCTCACCTATGAGACCATCGACCGGCAGGATGCCGGGACCGGCCATATCACCGACGCCATCTATGAGGAATACGCGCTCCAGGCGATCCGTATTCCCGGCGCACAGGCGCATCCGACCAAGCTGGTGCAGTCCGCGGCGATGGCGTCCGTCGCGCCGCCGAAGCCCAGCTACCGGCCGCGCCTGCCGGCCAACATCCGCGACCTGCTGTCGGACGCCCAGATCGAAACGCTGATCTATGCCGGCGAGGCCCATTCGGACTATCTCGCCGGCTCGTGGACGGTGGACGAGACCTTCGATGTCGTGAACGCCGCCGCCGACGATGCGAGCGGCGCCGTCCGCTTCCGACGCGGCTTCATGATCGGAGACGGCACCGGCGTCGGCAAGGGCCGTGAGTCCGCCAGCATCATCCTCGACAACTGGATGCAGGGGCGCCGCAAGGCGCTATGGATCTCGAAGTCGGACAAGCTGCTGGAAGACGCGCAGCGCGATTGGTCGGCGCTTGGCATGGAGCGCCTGCTGATTACGCCGCAGTCGCGTTTCCCGCAGGGTAAGCCGATCACGCTGCCCGAGGGCATCCTGTTCACCACCTACGCCACGCTCAGGACCGACGAGCGCGGCGAGAAGGCGTCCCGCGTCCAGCAGATCGTCGACTGGCTCGGCGCCGACTGGGATGGCGTCGTCATCTTCGACGAATGCCATGCCTTGCAGAACGCGGTCGGCGGCAAGGGCGAGCGCGGCGACACCGCCGCCTCGCAGCAGGGCCGCGCCGGGCTGCGTCTCCAGCATGCGCTTGCCGATGCCCGTATCGTCTACGTCTCGGCAACCGGCGCAACCACCGTCCACAATCTCGCCTATGCCCAGCGGCTCGGCCTCTGGGGCGGCGAGGATTTTCCATTCTCGACGCGGGCCGAGTTCGTCGAGGCGATCGAGGCGGGCGGCGTCGCGGCGATGGAGGTGCTCGCCCGCGACTTGCGCGCGCTCGGCCTCTACACCGCCCGCTCTCTCAGCTTCGACGGCGTGGAATATGAGCTGGTCGAGCACGAGCTGACGCCCGAGCAGACCCGCATCTACGACGCCTATGCCGGCGGCTTCGCCATCATCCACAACAACCTCGACGCCGCCATGCAGGCCGCCAACATCACCGGCGGCGGCGAAGGCGGCTCCGGCACGCTGAACAAGCAGGCGAAGTCCGCCGCGCGCTCGGCTTTCGAGAGCGCCAAGCAGCGCTTCTTCGGCCATCTGCTCACCAGCATGAAGACGCCCACCTTGCTGCGCTCGATCGAGCGCGATCTGGAGGCGGGCCATGCCGCCGTCGTGCAGATCGTCTCGACGGGCGAAGCGCTGATGGAACGCCGTCTCGCGGAGCTACCGACCGAGGAATGGAACAACGTCCGCGTCGACATCACGCCTCGCGAATATGTCCTGGACTACCTTCGCCACTCCTTCCCGGTGCAGCTCTATGAGCCCTTCACGGACTGCGAGGGCAAGCTGCGTCGCGGCCGGTCACGCGCGACGGCCAGCCCGTCGAAAGCCGCGAGGCCGTCGCCCGCCGCGATGCGCTGATCGAGAAGCTCGCCAGCCTGCCGCCGGTCCCCGGCGCGCTCGACCAGATCGTCCAGCGCTTCGGCACCGACATGGTGGCGGAAGTCACCGGCCGCTCGCGCCGCATCGTCCGCAGGTCGAGCAATGGCGGCTTTGACCGCCTCGTTGTCGAAACCCGCGCCGGCTCGGCCAACCTTGCCGAGACCGCCGCCTTCATGGACAACCAGAAGCGCGTGCTGGTGTTCTCGGACGCGGGCGGGACAGGCCGCAGCTACCACGCCGAACTGTCGGTGCGGAACACGCGGCTGCGCGTCCACTACCTGCTCGAACCCGGCTGGAAGGCGGATGCCGCCATCCAGGGCCTCGGCCGCACGCATCGGACCAACCAGGCGCAGCCGCCGCTCTTCCGGCCGATCGCCACCAACGTCAAGGCCGAGAAGCGGTTTCTCAGCACGATCGCGCGCCGCCTCGACACGCTCGGCGCGATCACGCGCGGCCAGCGCCAGACCGGCGGACAGGGTCTGTTCCGCCCGGAGGACAACCTGGAATCGCACTATGCCCGCGACGCGCTGCGCCAGCTCTACATGCTGATCGTGCGCGGCAAGGTCGAGGGCTGCTCGCTGGAGAGGTTCGAGGCATCGACCGGCCTGAAGCTGATGGATTCCACCGGCATCAAGGATGAGTTGCCCGGCATCTCGACCTTCCTCAACCGCCTGCTGGCGCTGACGATCGAGATGCAGGGCATCATCTTCACCGCCTTCGAGGGGCTGCTGAACGCGCGGATTGAAGGCGCTATCGCATCGGGTTCCTACGATGCCGGGCTGGAGACGCTGCGCGCGGAAAGCTTCACCGTCACCGACCGGCAGACGGTCTACACCCACCCCGGCACCGGCGCGGAGACCCGGCTGCTCACCATTGCCGAGCGCAAGCGCAACCGGCCGGTCACGGTCGATGCCGCGCTCGGCGAACTCGGCGATCCGGGTGCGAAGCTCCTCGTCAACGAGCGCTCGGGGCGCGCCGCCGTGCAGATCCCCGCGAGCAGCGTCATGCTCGATGACGGCGAGATCGAGCGCCGCGTCCGCCTGATCCGGCCGATGGAGGCGCACAACGTCCCGGTCAGGATGATGGCAGAAACGCATTGGGTCGAAGCCGACCGCGATGGCTTCGCTTCGGCCTGGGAAACCGAGATCGCCGAGGTGCCCCGGTTCACGGACTCCACCATCCATATCGTCAGCGGCCTGCTGCTGCCGATCTGGAAGCGGCTGCCGAACGAGTCCTCGCGCGTTTACCGGCTCCAGACCGATGACGGGGAGCGCGTCATCGGCCGCAAGGTCTCAC
>CAWDMT010000015.1:0-37020 GCA_963803485.1 uncultured Alphaproteobacteria bacterium
GCTTCCTGGCGATGTCGGAACTCGCCATCGTCTCGGCCCGCGGCGTCAGGCTGCGCGAGATGGCGGCTGCCGGCAGCAGGGGCGCGGCAACCGCGCTGGAGCTCATCGCCGACCCGACCCGCTTCCTGTCGACGGTCCAGATCGGCATCACGCTCGTCGGAATTTTCGCCGGAGCGTACAGCGGACAGGCGCTCGCCGGGCCGCTGGCCGTCTGGCTGTCGTCCTTCCCCGCCCTCCAGCCCTATGCCGCCACCACGGCGCTGGTGATCGTCGTCATGGGGGTCACCTATCTGTCGCTGGTGGTTGGCGAACTGGTGCCCAAGCGGATCGCGCTGACCCACGCGGAGACCATCGCGGCCTTCGTGGCGCGGCCCATGTCGCTTCTGTCGAGGGTTGGCGCGCCGGCGGTCTGGCTGCTCGGCGTCTCCACCAACGCGGTCCTGTCGCTCCTGCGCGTGGCCAGGTCACGCGACGACACCGTCTCGGAAGAGGAGGTCCGCGCTCTGATCGCCGAGGGCACCCGGACCGGCGTGTTCCACCAGGCCGAGCGCGAGATGATAGACGGCGTGCTGAGGCTCGCCGACCGCTCCGTCCGGTCGGTGATGACGCCCCGGATGGACATCGTCTGGGTGGACGTTGGCGCCGATCCGTCCACGATCGCGGCGACCATCGCCCGGAGCGGGCATTCGCGGCTACCCGTCGCCGCCGGCGAGCTCGACGAGATCGTCGGCGTCGTGCACTCGAAGGATTTCCTCGAGCGCCTCGTGTCCGGCGAGGGCATCGCGCTGGCGGACTGCCTGCACCGGCCGATGGTGGTTCACGACCGCCTTTCGGTCCTGAAGCTCATGGAATCCTTTCGCGGCGACCCTACCCACCTCGCGGTGATCGTCGACGAATACGGAAGCGTGGAGGGGCTGGCGACGCCGACCGACATCCTGGCGGCCATCGCCGGCGACCTGCCCGAGAACGACGACGCGGCCGAACCCGACATCGTCGAACGCGAGGACGGCACCTGGCTGATCGACGGCATGACCGACATCGCCCGCGTCGAGCAGCACATCGGCGCGAGCGGCATGGCGCAGGACCACGACTACAACACGCTGGCCGGATTCGTCCTGTGGCGGCTCGGACGCCTGCCACAGATCGGCGATGCCTTCGACTGGGAAGGCTACCGCTTCGAGGTCGTGGACATGGACGGCCGGCGCATCGATCGCATCATGGTCGCGCGCCGGCCCTGAATGTCCCGGGTCGCGATCAGACGGGCTGGTCCGGGAAGCAGAGTTCGTGGCGGTTGCGCCACTCCGGGCCGACATAATTGATGATCAGCGAGCGCCGGATTCCGGGGATGGTCCGTTGCTCGAAACCGTGCCACGTGTTCTTGGCCGGCACGAACACGAACCCCTGGTTGAAGGCCGCCGGCGACGAGCCGACATGCGTATGGGCCTCGTCGTCCTCGTAGATGTCTGTGCCCAGATTCTCGGCGCCGGGCGTCTCGATCAGGTACTGGATGAAGGTGATGCGCTTCGGGCCGATGTCGGTATGCGGCTCGAGCCAGAACCCGTCGCGGTCCTGCGCGTACTCGACCCTCAGCGACGAGCCCTTGAGCTGTGCCCCGGTGATCTCCTCGATGACGGCGATGGTCTCGGGATGCTGCAGCGCTTCGGACACCGCCGCGCAGACCGGATGGGCCGCCTGGTTCTCGACGGAGAAGAAGATGCGCGTCGAATTGTGCGTGTCGCGCTTGCCGCCGGTATCGTCGATCACGGGCGCGGGAAACGGCAGTTGCGCGATTGCCCTGCTGGTTTCCTCGGGGAACACCACATCCAGCACCCAATGAGCATAGGGCTTCGGCCGCTTCTCGGCCTCCCGGAACGACCGGATCACCGCCGCGCGGACCTCGTCGGCGGAATTCGGCGCCGAAACGGCGGCATCGCGGGTGCTCACGTCACTCATGTCTTCCGTCCTGATTGCTGCTCGATGGAAAGGCCCCGGGCCCCGGCCCGGCGGGCGCAGTTCGCGGGTCGAGGGTTTCTTCCCCGTCAGCCGATATTCGTACCGTCTCCCGACCGGGCCGACTGTGTACCTTAACGTCGTGGACGATCAAGGCCAAATGAGGGATTTGCACTTCAGCGCCTGTCCCCATGGTCCGGCTTGGCTACGCCGTGGCGACGGCGCCGTTCGACCTTGGATCGGCCGCCCCCTCCATGAGGCCGTCGGCATGGACCACCGCCGCGCCGGCGTGCCCCATCATGTCCGAGTAGGCGTCGACCGGTTCGACGTCGTGTCCGGCGCCCTTCAGGGCATCGAGGACCTGAGAGGAAAAGCGGCTCTCGATCTTCAGGCTGGTGGTCTCCTCGCCCCAGGTCCGGCCGAGCAGCCAGCGCGGCGCCGTCACCGCGGCCTGCAGCCCCTGCCCGCCCCAGGCGTAGCGCGCGAAGATGGCGGCCTGCGTCTGCGGCTGCCCCTCGCCACCCATCGTGCCGTAGACCATCGTCCGTCCGTCGTCGAAGCACGCGAGCGCCGGATTGAGGGTGTGGAACGGCAGCCTGCCCGGTTCGAGCCTGTTGCGATGTCCGTCCTCCAGCGAGAAGCTCACTCCCCTGTTCTGCCAGAGCACGCCGCTGCCGGGCAGCACGATGCCGGAGCCGAATTCCCAGTAGATGCTCTGGATGAAGGAGACCGCCCGGCCTTCGGCATCGATCGCGCCCATCCAGATCGTGTCCCCGGTCGGCCCTGAGCACGGCCAGTCGAGCGCTCGCTTCCGGTCGATCCTGGCGGCCATCGCATCGATCCGCTCGTCGGCCAGCAGCGATGCGGCTTCGATTCCCATGAATGCGGGATCGAGAACCTCCGCGTCGCGCACGAGGAACGCCTGCTTGGTGGCTTCAACGACCTCATGGACGAAAGCCGCATCCTCGGCGACGTGGCGGCCGAGCCGGTCGAGGACGGCGAGGATCAGGAGCGAGGCGACGCCTTGCGTCGGAGGCGGCATGTTGAAGATGCGCGCGCCCGTGATGCCCACCGAGAGCGGGGCGACCGTCGCTGCGCGATAGGCTTCGAGATCGGCCAGCGCCACCGGGCTGCCCGCTGTCTCCAAATCGTTCGCCATCGACCGGGCTAGGTCGCCGCGATAGAAGTCGTCGTAGCCCGCGCGGCCGAGGTGTTCGAGCGTCGCGCCGAGCTTTTCCTGGCGCAGGCGCGCCCCCGTCGGCGGCGGCTTGCCGTCCGCCAGATAGGTCTGGGCGAAACCGGGAATGCCCGACAGCTCGCCGAGCTTCTCGCGCGTCAGGCGGGCCTGGCTTTCGCTGATCGCGATCCCGTCCGAGGCGTGATGTACGGCGTGCTCCATCAGGCGCGAGGGCGCCATGCGGCCACCCCATGCCCGCGCCAGCCCGTGCGCCACGTCCCATCCGGCAACGGTGCCGGCGACGGTCAATGCCGAGAGCCCGCCTCGCTGCGGAATCGCCTGATGTCCGGCGGCACGGTAGAAAGCCGGCGTCGCCCGGGTCGCGGCGGGCCCACAAGCCTGGATGCCGACCGGCGCCTCGCCCGGTACGGCGGCGAGCCAGAACCCGTCGCCGCCTATGGCATTCATGTGCGAATAGACGACGGCGATGGTCGCGGCCATCGCGATCATCGCCTCGAGCGCATTGCCGCCCTCGCGCAGCACGTCCGCTCCCGCCTGCGAGGCCAGGTGGTGCGGCGCGGTGGCGATGCCGCCGAAACCTCTGACGGTGTTCAGCATCGCTCCGGCTTCTCCCAGGCGACCGCCGTCACCATCCGATCGCTTCGGGCAGCCAGGTCGCCAGCGTCGGAAAGAAGAACAGCATGACGAGGGCCAGGATCTGCAGCGCGATGAACGGGACCGCGCCGCGATAGATGTCGCCCGTCGTCACGCCCGCCGGGGCGACACCCTTCAGGAAGAACAGCGCCCAACCGAACGGCGGCGTCAGGAACGACGTCTGCAGGTTGAGGCAGATCAGGATGCCGAGCCACACCAGGTCGACGTTCGCCTGGATGAAGAACGGCAGGAACAGCGGCAGCGCGATGTAGGTGATCTCGATCCATTCCAGGAAGAAGCCGAGCAGGAAGATGAGCAGCATGAGGAAGACGAGGCTTCCCGTGACGCCACCCGGCACCCATTCGAACATGCGGTAGACGAGGTGCTCGCCGCCCAGCCCGCGGAAGGCCAGGCCGAAGACCTGCGCACAGATCAGGATGAAGAACACCATCGCCGATATCAGCAGGGTCGAGCGCGCCACCTCGTCGAGCAGTCGGAACGAGAACTTGCCCGCGATGATCACGATGAGCAGGGCGCCGATGGCGCCCATCGAGGCGGCCTCCGTCGGTGCGGCGACGCCGCCGATGATAGATCCGAGAACCGCGATGACGAGCCCGATCGGCGGGATGACGACGAGGACGACCTTCTTGTAGAGCTCCCTGCGCGGCAGCGCGTCACGCTCTTCCTGGGGGATTGCAGGGGCGAGATCGGGCCGCAGGATCGCGACCAGGATGATCGCCGTTACGTAGATACCGGCGAGCACCAGGCCGGGGATCATCGCTGCGGCAAACATCGTGCCGACCAACTCTCCGAGGATGTCCGACAGGAGGATGAGGATGAGGCTCGGCGGAATGATCTGTCCCAGCGTCCCCGACGCGCAGATCGTCCCGCAGGCGATGGTCTTCGAATATCCGCGCCTGAGGAGTGCCGGCAGCGTCAGCAGGCCGAGCGTGACGATGGTGGCGCCGACGATGCCGGTCGCCGCGCCGAGCAGCACGCCGACGAAGACGATGGCGATCGCCATCCCGCCGTTCAGCCTGCCGAACAAATGCCCTATGACGTCGAGTAATTCCTCCGCCAGCTTCGATTTCTCCAGCATCACGCCCATGAAGACGAACAGCGGTATCGCCATCAGCGTGTAGTTGGTCGCCACGCCGTAGACGCGGGCCGGCAGCAGGTTGAACAGAAGCGGACCGAAGCCGACGTAGCCGAAGACCAGCGCCGACGTCGCGATCGCGATGCCGACCGGGATGCCCACCACGAGCAGCCCGAAGAAGGAGACGACCATCGCGATCGCCAGCATTTCGTTTGGCGACATCGCTCAGCGTCCCCGGGTGAATACGAGTGTGTGGCGGATCGCGTGGCACGCTCCCTGCAGGGCCAGCAGCGCAAAGCCCAAGGGAATGAATGCCTTCAGCAGATACCGGTTGCCGAGACCGCCGGGGTTCGGCGATCCCTCGCCCATGTTGTAGGACTGCAGGACGAACGGGATCGACAGCCTGATGAGGATGATCGAGAAGATGACGATGAGAACGCCCGTGACGATCTCGATGGCCACCCGCGTCCTCGGCGCCATCTTGTCGAACCAGAAGTCGACGCGGACCTGCTCTCCCTTCAGGAGCGTGTAGGCCATGCCGATGAGCGCGATCGGCGAGATCAGGTGCCACTCGAGCTCCTGAAGCCAGATCGTCCCCGTGCGGAAGAAGTACCGCGCCAGCACGTTGGCCGCCACCAGCAGGACGAGGCCGACGCAGGTCCATGCCGCGAGGCGGCCGCAGATATCCACGGCCGCCTCGACGGTTGAGAGTGTGCGCGCGAGCACCTTCGGCCGCCCGCTCTAGACGCGCAGGATGGTCGAGAGCCAGGGACCTTCGCTGACGCCCGCCCAGCGGTCGTGCTTGGCCTTGAACTCCATGTAGGAGTCATGGACCTTCTTCACGAGCGGGTCGGCGTTGGCGTGGGTCTCCAGGACGTCCATCGTCGCCTCGCGCAGGGCTTCGACGACGGGCTGCGGCAGCACCGAGGCCTGGACGCCCTCGTTCTCGACGAGATCGACGAGCGCGTCGCCGTTGACGGCTTCCGACCAGGCGAGGCTGTCGAGCGTGCAGGCCATGGACGTCACCTGGACGATCATCTTCAGATCGTCGGGCAGCGCGTCCCACGCGCCTTTGGAGATCAGCAGTTCGCCCGTCGTCGCCGGCTCGTGCCAGCCCGTCGTGTGGTAGAACTTGGCCGCGTTCTGCAGGCCGAGGCGGCGGTCCTGGTAGGGACCGACGAATTCCGCTGCGTCGATCACGCCGCGCTCCAGTGCCGGGAAGATTTCCCCGCCCGGCAGCACGCGGGCATCGACCCCGAGCTCGCCGTAGACCTGGCTGGCGAGGCCGGGAATGCGCATGCGCAGACCGTTGAAGTCCTCGACGCTTTCGATCGGCTCGCGGAACCAGCCTGTCATCTGCACGCCCGTGTTGTTCATCGGGAACGCGACGACGCCGAACGGCTCGTAGACCTCGTGCCACAGGTCGATGCCGCCGCCATGATACAGCCAGGCCATGTGGCCCTGGAAACTCATGCCGAAGGGGACCGTGGTGAAATACTGCGCCGCGAAGGTCTTGCCGGACCAGAAGTAGGAGTTGGCGGCGTTCGACTCCACCGTGCCGGCGGCGACGGCGTCGAAGCCCTCGAAGGCCGGGATCAGTTCGCCGGCCGCGAAGTGCTGGATGTTGAGCCGGCCGCCCGACATGACGCCGACCTTCTCGATGAAGTCGGTGGGGCTGCCCGGCCCGGTGACGTAGAACGGCGAGTTCGGCGCGTATGCGTTGGTCATGCGCCAGGTGACGGTTTCCTGGGCGCGGGCGACGGCGGGCGCCGCGAGAGTTCCGGCGGTAATGGCGGAACCCGCCACGCCGGCCTTCAGAAAGCTTCTCCTGTCCATTGTCATCCCCTTCCCCTTGTTGATGCGCTGGATTTAGGCGATCGAACCCTCTGCAAGAGCCATGCCGCTCGCCTCGGCCCTGCCCGGGCGGATGCCGTGCATGGCGAAGCCCGTCCCGTCGCGTCGGCGCGACGGAGCGTTCCGGTGACATGTCGTGAAATCGCGAGGAGACAGGCTAACCGGCGGAACACGGCCCGAAACCGCGGCCCCGGTGCCCGGCCGCAGCTTCGCCCCCGTCGGCCTCATGCTGCGTTGTCCGCTCATGACGCCCTCGTGCCCTCCCCCGGAAAGCTGCAGCGCCATCTGATATGTCAGTGGCATCTTAATTAGGCACATGCCGCCTCGATTGGCAATCGTGACGGACGGGCAGGTCGGGAGAACGGCGGTTGCCGGGTGCTGCCGGGCCGATCGGCCGATACGCTAGAGCAGCGCCTCGAGCGTGCGCCGGGTGTATTCCTCGACATACTGGATGAGGTCGTCGGAGCCGCGCCGGGCCGCGTCCACGTCGTTCCTCGCGATCGCCCGCGCGATCGCCGCGTGCAGGTTGCTCACCCGCGCGAGATCGCCGAACTTCTTGAAGTGGAGGAACCAGAACCGCCGCGTCTGCGCCTGGATCGGCGCCATCGCGAGCAGCGCGTACTTGTTGTCGGCGGTGGTGACGATGAGTTGGTTGAACTCGCGGTCGGTGGCGATGAATATCGACTTGTCGTTGTCCGTGGCCGCGCGATCGAAGTTGACGGCGAGCTGATCGAAGATCGCCCGCGTCGGCCCGTCCGCGTTGCGCGCCGCCCTGCCGGCGATGATCCGTTCCAGTTCGCGTCTGACCTCGATCAGCCGGAACTGGTCCGAGACGTTGATCTCCGAGACGATCGCGCCCGCGCGCGGCATGATCCGCAGCGTTCCCTCGCGGGCGAGCCGCTGCATCGCCTCGCGCACCGGCGTGCGGCCGAAGCCCAGGATACGGCTGACGGAGTTCTCCGAAATCCGGCTGCCCGGCGCGAGCTCGAGCGTGACGATCATCTCCTCGAGCACCCGGTAGGCCTGTTGAGCCTGGGTCTCCTCGATCGCGTCGATCTTCTGGAGGTCGTCCATCTGTCTCGTCCGGTCGTGATCACGCACTGCGGAGACGGGCGCCCCGGCAACGATCCGCCCCGATTCCGCCTGCCCCTCATACAACCTCCGGAGCCGTCAGGGGAGGCCCCAGCTTGCCGCGGATCGACGGCTCGACGGCTCGACCGTCCCGCCGAGCGAAGCTACCCGCCCGCGCCGCACCAGCAAAACACCAGCATCTTAACCTTAAGACTTAATCTTCCCTCGCGTAATTTCGCGACGATAAAAGCTTTAAATTGCCTAAACTTTGACTTAAGTCTAGATCAATCGACAGATGCGGCTGCATACCCCGCCAATAACGCGGCGGGATGATGGTGAGAGTACAGATATGCGTAGGTCCGCAACGTCAGCGCCCCGACTTGGGGGTGCATTGAAGCGAATCGCCTTCTCGACTTTTGCTGCCGTGATCGGACTCGGGCTGTCAGGGATGTCCCTCCAGGGCATCCCCCATCTCGAATCCTCGGCCTATGCCGCGCCGGGGAACGGCGGCGGCAACTCTCAGGGTATCGGCAACGGCGGCGGGCGGGGCGGCCAGGACAATGGCGACCGGGGCGGCAATAGCGATCGCGGCGGCAACGGAAACCAGGGTGGCAATGGAAACCAGGGCGGCAACGGAGACCGCGGCGGCAATGGAGACCGTGGCGACAATGGAGACCGTGGTGGCAAGGGCGACCGCGGCGGTAAGGGCGACGGTGGCGGAAGAGGCGACCGCGACAACGACCGCGGTGGAAAGGGCGACCGCGACAACGACCGTGGCGGCAAGGGCGACCGCGACGGCAAGGATCGCGGCGGCAAGGATCGCGGTGGCAAGGGCCACGACGGCAAAGGCCATGGCAAGGGTCACGGAAAGGGCCACGGAAAGGACCCCAAGGATCCGACCGATCCTACCGATCCTACCGACCCCACCGATCCCGGAAACGGCGGTACGCCGGACCCGACCCCGAACCGGGAGTTGGCACCCCGACGAACGGCGGTCACAACCTGCGCTGCGACCCGTCGGTCCCGCTGCCTCTTCCGGGATATTGCGGCCGATCCCAGCTCGGGTATCTGATCCCGTTCGCCCCGATGGGCGCCTACCCGATGGGCGCCTACAAGTGAGATCAGGGCTTGCGGGGCCGCGCGTCCCGCAAGCTCCTCGGCCCGCCGCCGGTCAGCCCGCCGCCGCGCTCGTCTCGCGGCTGACCGGACGGCCGAATGTCGGCACCCTGATCCCGAACACGATGACGGCGCCGCGCATCAGGAAGGTGACGACCAGCGTCGCGACGATGACCGCGGGCGTGATCCAGGTCTGGTGCTCGTAGGCGTCCGCCACCTGCAGCCCCATGAACATGAACAGCCCGCCGAGGATGGCGATCTCCTCATAGGGCTCGCCCCGGAACGTGCGCGGCTCGTTGCCGCTGATGACGTCCGACAGCATGCCGCCGCCGGCCGCCGTCAGGCCGCAGCAGATCGGGATCCATAGCCACGACAGCTCGGCCATCATCGCCACCTTGGCGCCGATCACCGTCACCGCCGCGAAGCCCAGCGTGTCGAACACCTTCATCGCGGCGGTGAACGCCTTGCTCTCCACCACGCGCTCCGACATGAACGCCGTCGAGACGATCCCCGCCAGGAACGTGCCGAGCACAACCTGCAGGTACGCCGGATCCTGGACGATGAAGGGAGGGTAGCGATCGCCCCCCACCAGGAGGTCCCGGATCGTGCCCCCGCCGGCCGCCGGAAGAAGCGTGAGGACGAAGGCACCCCACCAATCGTAGTTGCGTTGCTGGGCGCGCATGAAGCCGGCGAAGCCGAACACCGCGGACCCGGACAGCAGCAGGGTGGTGAACCAGCCCGTCGCGACGGTCTCGGCGAGATGGTGGCGGGTGGCCTGCGTCAGCGTCAGCAGCGATTCCTGACCGAGGCCGGCCTCGTACCAGATCCGGTGCGTCCACGCCCCTTCCGCGAGACGCCCGATCACCTCCGTCCCCTGCTGGTCGGCCAGCATCCCCACGGAGTGGTCGAAAGCCGAGATGTCGAGAAGACCGAGATATTCCGCGTCCCCCACCATCCCGAGGATCGACGTGAACATCCGACGCTGGTGCGCGGCGTCGGCGGCCGGCACGCGCGCCATGGTGATGGCGAAGGCCTCGTCGACGTTGCCGGCGGCATAGGCCCAGCCCTCGGCCGTGCCCTTCACGAAGGCCGCGATCGCCGCGCGCTTGTCCGGGTCGGCCAGCGACCCCTGGGTGGCGTAGATGCCGTCCTCGAGGAACCCCAGGCCGTTCTCGTCGAAACGCACGACGAGCAGGTCGCTCGGTGAGAGATGGGAGTCCAGGATGGTCCAGTATTCGTTGTACATCATGGCCATGGCGCAATCGACGCGGCCGGCGATCAGATCGCGCGCATCGGGAAACTGCGCCCTGAGCCGCACCGTCGACGGATCGACCCCCACGGTGCCGAGCCAGTGCCTCAGATTGACCTCGTCGCCGATGTACCAGACGCCGATGGTCTTGCCGGCGATGTCCTCTAGGCGCCGGATGCCGGCGTCGCGGCGGCACACCAGCGCCGAGCCGGACTCGCGGAATATCTGCCCGACATTGACGACGTCCCAGCGCAGGCGGGTCTGCATGGCGACCGGAAGCCAGGCGAGCGCGACGTCGATGTCACCCCGGCCCAGGTTTTCAAGCGGATTGGTCGCCGGCCCGCCCTCGACCAGTTCGACCTCGAGCCCCGCCCGCTCGTAGTATCCCTTCGCCTCGGCCACGTAGATGCCGGCGAACTGCGCCTGGTGATGCCACAGAAGCTGGACCCGCAACGGCTCCGTGTCCGCCCGTGCTCCCTGCCCCTCCAGCAGGCAGGCGAAGACCGCCAGAACCACCGTGACCGCGCGCAGAACCGTTCCGGAGCCATGGCGGCCCAACCAGTAGAATGCCCTCATCCGCTTCGTCCCGTTCCGGGCGTCCCCGAGTCGGGTCTACAACCTAGTGGTGAACAAGCTGCGAAGACGGCAGGGGTCGGAGCTGGCCTCAACCCCGGGCGAACCCGAACCGGCGGGTGCTCGACCGCACCGCCTTCTCGACTTCGAGGAGGACGAACATTGCGACGCCCACCCCGATCACCGCCGCGCCTTCGACGAGATCGAGCGGCCGACTGCCGAACCACCCCTGAAGCGCCGGCAGGTAGGTGAAGGCGAGCTGGAGCGCCACGATCGCCGCGAGACCGAGCCAGACCGCGGGCGTTCCGGTCGCCCCCTTCAGCGTGAAGGACGGCAGCGCCAGGTACCGCACGCTGAACAGGTAGGCTATCTCCATCACCACGATGGTGTTCACGACCGCCGTGCGGGCATGCTCGACCTCGGCGCCGCGCTCCAGCATCCACACGAAGATGCCGAAGGCGCCGGCGACGAACAGGAGCGACACCAGCACCACGCGCCAGGCCAGGGTGCCGGACAGGAGCGGCTCGCCGGGCGCGCGCGGCGGCCGCGACATGGCGTTCGGCTCGGTCGGCTCGAAGGCGAGCGTGAGTCCGAGGCCGACCGAGGTCACGAGGTTGATCCACAGGATCTGGACCGCGGTGATCGGCAGGGTGAGGCCGAGCAGCACCGCCGTGATAATGCAAAGCGCCTCGCCGCCGTTCGTCGGCAGGGTCCAGGCCAGCACCTTCTTCACGTTGTCGTAGACGGTGCGTCCCTCGCGGACCGCCGCGACGATGGTGGCGAAGTTGTCGTCGGCCAGCACCATCTCGGAGGCTTCCTTGGCCACCTCGGTGCCCTTCAGGCCCATCGCCACGCCGACGTCGGCGCGCTTCAGCGCAGGGGCGTCGTTGACGCCGTCGCCGGTCATCGCCACCACGGCACCGTCGGCCTGCAGCGCCTCGACCAGCCTCAGCTTGTCCTCCGGGCTCGTTCGCGCGAACACGTCCGTCGTCGCCGCCAGTCGCCTGAGCGCCTCGAAATCGAGCGTTTCGAGGTCGCGGCCCGTCGCCACGTCGGTCCGGTTCGTCAGGCCGAGCTGGCGCGCGATGGCGCGTGCGGTGCCGGCGTGATCTCCCGTGATCATCTTCACCCGGATACCGGCGGCGTGGCATTCGCGCACCGCGTCCATGGCCTCCCGCCGCGGCGGATCGATCAGCCCGACGAGCCCCAGGAGCACGAGGCCGCTCTCCAGGTCCGACAGATGCAGCGTCCGCTTGCCCGGACCGAACTCCCGGACCGCGATGGCGAGCACGCGCTGGCCTTCCGACGTCAGGTCCTCGAGCGCATCGCGCCAGCCCTTCTCCTCGATCGGCCCGGGTCCTCCGGAGCCCATCTGGCGGCCGCACAGCTCCAGCAGCCGCTCCGGCGCTCCCTTGACGTGGGCGATGGTGCCGCCGGCGGTATCGTGCAGCGTCGCCATGAGCCGGTGGCGCGCGTCGAACGGAATCTCGTCGAGGCGGGGGTGGGCCGCGCGCAGGGCGGCCGGATCGAGGGCGGCCTTCACCGCCGCGGTCACCAGCGCGCCCTCCATCGGGTCGCCGTCCACGTGCCAGGCGCCGTCGCTGATGCCGGATGGCGGCATCGTTGCAGAGCGCCGCCGAAACGAGAAGGCGCCTGGCCGCCGAGGCCGCAGCCTCGCTCCGGTCCCCGGCAACGCTGATCTCGCCGGCCGGCTCGTAGCCGATGCCCGTGACCTCGTGGAACCGCCCGTCCGTCAGGATCGACGTCACGGTCATCTCGTTGCGGGTCAGGGTGCCGGTCTTGTCCGAGCAGATCACCGAGACCGATCCGAGGGTCTCTATGGCGGGAAGCCGGCGCACGATCGCGTTGCGCGACGCCATGCGCCGGACGCCGACGGCCATCGTGATGGTCAGCACCGCCGGCAACCCCTCGGGAACGGCCGCCACCGCCATTCCGACGACGATCATGAAGGCGTCGGCCGCTTCGTAGCCGCGCCACAGCCATGCCAGCGCGAAGACCGCCGCGCAGACGCCGCCGATGACGTAGGTCAGGCGCCGCCCGAACGCGTTCATCTGGCGCAGCAGCGGCGAGGTGAGCTGCTCGACGCCCTCGAGCAGGCCGCTCACACGTCCGACCTCCGTGTCGGCGCCGGTCGCCACAACCACGCCGGCGCCACTGCCGGCCGACACGTAGGTGCCCGAATAGGCCATCGACGAACGGTCGCCCAGCGCGGCGGCCGCTCCGACGGGCGCGTCCGACTTCTCGGCCGGCACGGATTCGCCGGTCAGCACGGCCTCCTGGATCTGCAGGTTGCGCGCGCGCAGGAGCCGGAGATCGGCGCCGACGCGGTCGCCCGCCTCGAGGAGCACGATGTCGCCGGGCACCAGGTCCTCCGCCGCCAGCGTCACCCGCCGCCCGTCGCGGATCGCGGTGGCGTGCGGCGCGAGCATGTCGCGCAGGGCCTCCATCGCCTGCTCCGCCCTGCCCTCCTGGACGAAGCCGATCGCCGCGTTGAAGACGACGACGGCGAGGATCACCGCCGTGTCGGCGACATGGCCGAGGATCGCGGTGATGATCGCGGCGCCGATGAGAACGTGGATGAGGAGATTGTCGAACTGCCGGACGAGGCGGATCAGGATGCCCGGCCGGGGCGGTTCGGGCAGCACGTTGGGGCCGTGCGAGGCGAGCCGCCGCGCGGCTTCCGCGGCCTCCAGCCCCTGTGGGCCGCTGCCGAAGGCGCCGAGCGCGCTGCCGGTCTCCGCCGCGTGCCAGCCTGCCCCGGACGATACGGCATGCGCCTCCCGCGATGTCCGCGCCACCCCCATGCCGGGATCAGCACGTCGCCGGCTTGCCGAGCATGAGCTCGGTCACCGCGTCGGTCAGTTCGGAATTGAAGAACGGCTTCTCCAGCACCATGTCGACGCCGGCGTTCGTCGCCGAGCGCTGCAGCGAGGTGCGGGGGAATGCGGAGATGAGGATCGTCGGCGGCCGCTCGCCACGGCGGCGAAGCTCGCGCAGCACCTCGATGCCGGTCATCCCGGGCATCACCTGGTCGATGATGAGGCAGACCCTTCCGTCGACCGGCGGGGCCGCCAGGAACTCTCCGCCGCTCGCATGCACCCTCACGTCGTACCCTTCGACCAGGAACAGGAACTCGAGCCCGCCGCGCACCGCCGGGTCATCGTCCACGATGATCACGCAGCCGCGACGGTCCCCGGACCTGACGGTGAGCATCTATTTGCACCGACGCACTGTATGTGGGCCCCCGATGGCCAGCGCGGAGATTGCGCGCGGGCACCGGCGCGCGCCTTGACCTGCGTCAACCCGCCAGGTCGCCCCGCGTTCGTGCGACGCCTTCTGCGATGAACGCCATCCGCACCACCTCCGACAGGCTCGAGGCCTGGAGCTTGGTCATGACGTTGGCGCGATAAACCTCGACCGTGCGCGGGCTGATCCCGAGGTCATAGGCGATGGTCTTGTTGGGGCGGCCGGCGACGAGGCCCTCGAACACCTCCCGCTCGCGCTGCGTCAGGCTGGCCATCCGCGCGAGTATGTCGGTGCGCTGGGTGTCCTCCTCGCGCCCGTCCGATGCGCGCGCGAGCGCGGCGCGCACCGTCGCGAGCATCGCCTCGTCGTCGAACGGCTTCTCGATGAAGTCGAACGCGCCGGCCTTCATGGCCTCGACGGCCAGCGGCACATCGCCGTGACCGGTCATCACCACGACCGGCAGGTCGCAGCCACGTGTCTTGAGGGCGCCGAGGAGTTCGATGCCGCTCATCCCGGGCATGCGCACGTCGGTGACAACGCAGCCCAATGTCGGGTCCGCCAGTGTTTCGAGAAACTCCTGGGCGGACTCGTATCCCCTCGCCTCCAGCGACGCCGAGGCCAGAAGGAAGACCAGCGAATTCCTCAGCGCCTCGTCATCGTCGACCACGTGGATCAGCGTGCTATTCGACATCCTGCCCCTCGTCCACGGCGGCCCTTGGCAACGTGAAGCGGAACACCACTCCGCCGTCGGTCTGATCCTCGTGCCAGATGCGTCCGCCGTGCGATTCTACGATCGTCCGGCATATCGACAACCCCACGCCCATGCCGTGCGGCTTGCTGGACACGAACGGCTGGAACAGGCGCCCCGCCACCTCCTCGGCCAGTCCCGGCCCGGTGTCGGCGACAGAGACCTCGATTTCGTCGTCGCCGGTCGAGCGCGCCTCGACGGTCAGGTCGCGGCGCGGCGACGCCTCCATGGCCTCGATGGCGTTTCGCATCAGGTTGATCACCACCTGCTGCACCTGCACCCTGTCCGCCAGCACCAGATCGGACTGCGGCTCGACGCGGAACCGGACGCCGATGCCCTGCTCCTTCGCCCCGACCATGGCCAGCGCGCTCGCCTCCTCGAGAATCTTCGACAGGCTCTCCACCCGGTGCTCGCTCTTGCCGCGGGCCACGAAGTCGCGCAGCCGGCGGATGATCTGGCCGGCGCGCAGGCTCTGCTCGGCCGCTTTCTCTACGGCGTCGCGCAGGAGTGCCGCCCCTGGTTCGCCGGACGATTCCAGAAGCCGCCGGCAGCCGTTCAGGTAGTTGGCGATCGCCGAAAGCGGCTGGTTCAGTTCGTGCGCGAGGCTCGACGCCATCTCGCCCATCGCCGTCAGCCGCGACACGTGCGTCAGCTCGGCCTGCAACTCCTGCAGCCGCGCCTCGGTGCGCTGGCGCTCGGTCAGGTCCCGGATGAAGCCTGTGAAGAATCGCGCGTCGTTGCTGCGCATCTCGCCCACCGACAGTTCCATCGGAAACGTCGTGCCGTCGCGGCGCTCGCCGACCACCACGCGGCCGATCCCGATGATGCGTTTCTCGCCGGTCGCCAGATACCGCCGCATGTAGCCGTCGTGGCTTTCGCGATAGGGCGCGGGCATCAGCATCGAGACGTTCCGGCCCAGCACGTCGTCGCGGCGGTAGCCGAACAGGCGCTCCGCGGCGCTGCTGAACGACTGCATGATCCCCTGCTCGTCGATGACCACCATCGCGTCCGGCACGGTGTCGAGGATCGACCTTAGGTGAGCCTCGCGCGAGGCGAGATCGGCGGCGTTCTCCATCGCCTCGATCCGCGCCGCATGCAGCCGGCCGCCGAACCAGACCAGGAGGGCCGACGACCCGGCATACAGGGCGACGCCGACGAGTTCGACCCCCGTCGGCTCGGCCGTCGGAATCGTGAAGGCGAGCCCGGCGGCCAGTCCCAGTACCGCTGCCAGAATGCCCGGCCACAGACCGCCCAGTGCGGCGGCGACGACGACCGGGGGCAGGAACAGAAGGAACGATGCCCGACCCGCCAGCCAGGGCTCCAGCAGCAGGCGCACCAGAACGGCCAGCGCGACCCCCACGATTGCCACGGCACAGCGCACCACTGCCGCCTGAAAGTCTGTCCGTTCGGCCACCTACGTGGTTTCCCTTAGGGATGCTTCCGAATTTCGGGAGCCTCTCAGTGCCCTTACGAAACCAAGACGTAGCACACCGGATCGTCGAGGAGCACTTCCATGTTGTCACGGGCCACCCCCTCCTACCCCACATCCGAGGGGCCCACGCCCGACGACTGGTCAGCCCTGGGCATCGTCCAGGGCTTTCCCCGCAACGCCGAAATCTTCGCTGAGGGCGATCCGGCGGACCGCGTCTACAAGGTTCGCTCGGGCGCCGTGCGGGTCACCAGGCTCCTCAGCGACGGCCGCCGTCAGATCGTCGGTTTCTGCCTTCCCGGCGACGTCTTCGCGCTCGAGCCCCGCTCGGAGCATCGCTTCGGAGCCGAGGCGATCGTCGACTGCCAGCTTCTCGCCTTTCCGCGCAGGACGCTGGAGGCCCGCGCTCGCGCCGACGGGACGTTCGCCCAGAAGCTCTTCGAGCTGACCGCCGATGCTCTCGCCCGCGCGCAGGAGCACATGGTGCTGCTCGGCCGCAAGACGGCAATGGAACGCATCGCCACCTTCCTCACCGACATGGCGGAGCGGTGCGACGACGGCGGACGGATTCGGTTGCCCATGTCGCGCTCAGACGTTGCCGACTTCCTCGGACTGACGATCGAGACGGTGTCCCGGACGCTGACCCAGCTCGAGCGCGAGGGGGCCATCGCCCTGCCGAACGCTCGCCAGAATCCTCCTGCTTCGCCCACGTCACATCTGCGCGATGACCGCCTGACCGCATCGGCCCGGCGTCATGTCTCCGCGGCCATGGCTTTGACCGGCGCCTCGTCGTCCCCGGCGACATACTGCCCGGACCGGACTTCGACCCGGTTCAGCGGCAGGCCGCCGGAGTTCTTGATGCGATGCAGCGTGGCGACGGGCAGGAAGAGCGAGTCTCCCTCGGTAAGCTGAAGGACGTTGCGGTCGCGCGTGACCAGGGCCGTTCCCTTTACCACCACCACCCAATGCTCCGATCGATGGTAGTGGCGCTGAAAGGGCATGCGTCCCTCGGCTTATCCAGCGCCGCTTTCAGCGTCGGGTTGATCGTATAGGAGCGTGCCTGCGGATGCCCTCGCTCACGTCCGTGTCGCCGATCTCCAGGTATTCGGTAGCCGGTGTCCGGGTCAGACGGGGAGACGCCGAATGCGACGATCCAACCTGCCTCCGCTGCCGGCCGCGCCACCTGGACGGCCGCCATCAGGGTCTCGGCCGGCTTTATGACGAGACCGGCCGGCATCACCAGTATCGCCGCGTCAGGATCCGTTCCGGCAATCCACGCCGCCGCCGCCGCGACCGCCGGCGCCGTATCGCCTGCACGCCAACTGTCGTCACATCGACCGCGAAAGCGACATTGATTCAGCGTGTTAGCTTAGGAACACGCAACCGGCGCAGCGACTAGGGAGTTGAGGGAAAGCGGATCATCCGTTTGGCGGAACGACCACGGACGGCTTTAGTTTCTGGTGAGGATCGGCCGCCCTTCGTTCCTGTGAGCGAAACGCGGAGCGGCCGCAGTATCCAATGGTCGGGAAGTATGCCCCGGCGGATTGATCCGCCGGGGCAGCCGGCCCCTTCACGAGCCTGCGTTCCGGAACAGGTGCTGGGTCAGATAGGCCACCTGCGTGCGGTTCTGCGCGTTGAGCTTCTTCATGATGTTGCGCACATGCACCTTCACGGTGCTTTCGTGCATGTTGAGCTCATAGGCGATCGTCTTGTTGGCCTTGCCGAGGCGGATTGCCTCAACCACGGCAGCCTGCCTCTCGGTGAACATGGTCGCGAGAGGCGACTTCTTGTCGGAACCGAAGGATTTGAGCGCCCGTCGGGCCGACAGCAGGCTGCTGGCCGGCACGAACACGCCGCCGGCCTTGACGAGGTTGAGAGCCTCGACCGCGACCTCGAGCGTCACGCTGGTGGGGATATACCCCTTGGCGCCGCTGTCGAGCGCGTTGACGATCTCCCCGATGTCCTCCTCGTCGGAGATGAAGACGATCGGAGGCAGTTTCGCCCGCTTGGCCAGTTCGGCACGTTCACGGTCGATCTCTTCTATCTGCTCATCGACCGTCCGGCGTCCGTCCAGGCAAAGCAGAATCAGGGCCGGATTAGAAACGTCCGACGCCTGCTCCACCCATTCCCCCAGACTTGCAAAAGCAACTACAGGCCCCCGCCTGATTGTGGCTTCCAGACACTTTGCGAGACATTCGCGAATAAGCACTCTGGAATCCACGACAACCACGGTTGCGTCAGCCAGATGTTCGGATTCTTAGTTCATCCACCTGGCCTAACACACTGTCTGCGAGTTTGTTCTCGAGAGCGAGATTGCCATTCAAGCTCCGATCCAACAACTCGCTAGAGTATAAAGTCATCGATGCATCCTCCAGCCATTATCAGACACCGATAATCTCGTCACTCTGCCGCAAAGGTCGGAGATTGGTCCAAGGGCGGGGAAGCATATACTTTCACATGTGAAATCGCCTCTTCGAAAGAATAAGACCCCACCCCATTTGCAGGACGTTAACTCTCTATACACCTCCATATCTAACCGACGGGGACCACATAACGATAGAGTTCAACCTGAATTTGAATTGTAACTCTACGTCATTCATCTCGCAACACGGCAACCGGTTGAAGCAACACATAACTGCGATCACCGGTTGTATTTTCGCGTGCATTCGACACAAATTCATTCAAAATTGTTAATGCCGGCGACGGGAAGGCACATTGCAATTCGGCCCGCCGAGGATTGTGCGCGCGCTGAAAGCACCATCCGACCGTAACCCGGCCCCGACGGAATCGCGCGTCCGCCCAACACCTTGGGAAGGTACCGGCGGCAGTCTTGCCGCGGCGCGGCGACTTCCGGATGACCCAATACTCCAGGCGTTAATCACATCCACGTGTTTCCGCGCACCAATTCGATCATCGCCGCTACCACCTTTTGACTCCCGACGTGTATTGGGCCGCCATGTTCTCATGCCCGAGACGGCGATCGACCGCCCGGAGGGCAGCCGCCCGGAGGGGTCGTGCAACCGGATCGGCTAGTGGCGGAAGACAACGCTCCACGCGCCCGTGGCGCGGCAGATGTTCTCCGCGGCCGGGCCCTCGTTCAGCAGCGCGAAGCGCGGCAGCCGGAGCGGGTCGGCGCCATCGATGCGGCCATGCGTCTGCCGCGTCGTGAAAGCGAGCCGGTAGCCATGGCGCCGCACCGCTTCGACGACACGGTCGTCGAGGTCGCCGTTGGGATAGGAGAATGTGTCGACCGTCCGGTCGAGCCAGCCCTCGAGTATCTCCCGCGACCGCCCCACCTCGTGGTCCAGCACGGCGTCGCTGCACCGGGGCAGGATCGGATGGCTGACGGTGTGGCTTCCGATCGTCACCTGGGCGAGCGCGGAGATGCGGCGCAGCTCGGCCAGCGTCATCGCCTCCCGGGGCGCGGTGTCGGGCAGCCCCGTCAGCGACAGCACCTTGCGACGGCGCTCGTCGTCGGGCAGCGTCTTCAGCCGCTCGATCGTGGCCTCCCCGCCTCCCCGTGTCCGCTCGACGCGCGTCCACCAGTAATGCCCGCTCTCCACCGCGTCGGTCGGCACGAATATCGTGACGGGAACGTCGAGTTCCTGCGCCACCGGCACCACCTCGGTGAGATTGGACCGCCAGGCGTCGTCCAGCGAGATATGAACCGACTGGCGCGGCAGAGGCCGTCCTTCATGGATGGCCTCGTCGATCTGGCGACAGCTCACCGGCCGATAGCCGCTGCGCAGGAGCCATGTCACGCAGGCACGGAACGCCGCGGCCGTCGGCTGGTGGAAGTAGACGTTGGTGAGGGTGCCCGGTTCGCGCGCACGGGAGACGCCATAGGAGACGGCCCCGGTTCCGCGCAGCACGCCGCCGACGACGAGCCCGGCCACATGACGGCCCATTCCGGGGCCTGAAACCATCGCCATGGACATCGTCCCGCCGGCTAGGGGTAGGAATAGAACAGGCGGCGCCCGCGATAGCTCCCGCTCCGGCGCAGGCTCGTCAGGTTGACCTTGTTCAGCACCGCGCCCACGGTCTTGCCCTGCAGGCTGCGCGACGCCGCCATCGCGTCGACCACCGCGTCGCGCGGGGTCTTGCGCCACTCCACCACGAGCACGAAGGCATCGACCCACCCGGCCGCAGCCGCGGCGTCGGCCGTGGTGCCGGCGGGCGGCAGGCGCAGGATCACGTAGTCGAACTTCGAGGCGGCGTCCTTGACGAACGCCTTCATCCGCTCCGACGCGACCAGGCACCGCTCGGCGACCGCGTCGCGCCCGGAACCGGCGGGCACGAACCATCCGCCGCTCAACGGATCGCGCCAGACAACGTCGTCGAACGTCGCCTCGCCGGACAGGACCTGGGCCAGTCCCGCCGGGGAGGTGCCCGTCAGCGATCGCGACAGCCGCGCGTCGGCGATGTCGGCGTCGACGACAAGCACGGTGTTCCCGGTCTTGCCGATGACCTGGGCCAGGTTGGTGCAGACGGTTCCCCGCCCCTCGCCCTGGACCGCCGAGACGATGCCGACAACCGACGAGCGGCGGTCGTTCCGCCGGGCGTCCACCGCGAGCCGCACGGCCCTGATGACCTCGGCGAAGGTGGAGCGCGGCGCATCGAGCACCGCCCGACCGCTGGCTGCCGGGCTCGCGCAGGTGCGCGTCCGCTCCGACGCCCTCGACCTGCGCCACATCCGGCGCACGCGCGGCAGGGCTCCGACGGCGCCGATGCCGAGCGCCGGATCGACCTGCCAGACCGCCTCGAAGCCGCTCGTCAGCCGCTCGCGCGCCAGCGCCGCCCCGACGCCCAGCGTCAGACCGAAGGCGCCGGCGAAAGCGAAGACGAGCAGCGGGCGGGGCTGGCTCTTGTCGTCGGGCGTCCGCGCCGAGATGAGGACCTGAACGCCGTCGCCGACGGGCAGCAGGCTCTGCTGGACGGCTTCCTCGTAGCGCTGCAGCGTGCTCGTGTGCAGCGACCGGGAGGTTGCCGCGATATCCTCGAGCTCGCGCAGCCGGATCCGGTTCTGGTTGATGAGCTTGCTTTCGCGCACCGCCTCCGCCAGCGCCTGCTCCAGGGTCTCCTGATAGGCCTCGGCGCGGTCCAGGTCCCTCGCATAGGTTTCGGCGACGCGCCGCAGTTCCTCCGCGACGGCGGTGTCGGGCTCGGGCGTTGCGGTGTCACCCCCTGTCTGGTTGCCCTCGAAATCGATCCGGAGTTCCGCGAGCCGGGCAGCGGCCAGCCGCGCCATGGGCTCGCTCTGAAGCACCTGCCCGACCTCGAGGTCGGTCGCCTCGCCTTCGCTGACGCGACGGGCCGCCTCGTAACGCGAGCGCGCCTGGTCGACCGCCGCGCGCGCTAGTCGAGCTGAGAGGTGAGGTCGTACAGCCGCTGCTCGGCGAGCAGGTTCTGGTTCGTCCCCGCCCCCATGATGTTGTTGGCGGTCTTGAATTCCTCGACGGCGAGATCGGCCGCCTCGAACCGCTGCCGCAGTTCGCTTAGCCGGCCGCTGAGCCACTCGACCGACTGCTGCGCCGACGAGGCTTCTCGGTTCCGGCGTTCCGACGCATAGGCCTGGATCAGGCCGTTCACGACCGCCGACGCCCGCGTCGGGCTGGTGGAGTCGTAGGATACGGTGATCACCTGCGTCATCGCCGGACGCGAAATCGAGAGGTTGCGGCGGACTGTGAGGATCGCGGACTGCACCGCGTCGCCGTCCTTCGGCTTGCGCGAAAGCGACGGGATGAATTCGCCAACGACCTCCCGGACGGCACGGATCTGATCGAGCAGGAAGGCGTCATTGTCCTCCTCTATCCCTGCGTTCACGAGATCGAGTTCCTCGACGACGATGCGCGCCACGGTATCCGATCTGAGTATCTGGGTCTGGCCCTCGATCCGGTACTCGTCGGGCGCCCCGGCGCTTTCTCCGCCGAGCCCGCGACGGTCGTCCGGATTGACGAGCACCGTCGCGGTGGCGACGTATCGTGGCGGCGCGAGCAGGACGTAGGCCGCGCCGGCGGCGAAACTGCACAGGACGACGAATGCGATCAGGGCCGTGTGCCGCCCCATCACCGCCAGCAGGTCCTTCACGCCGGCGTTCTCTCCGGCGGCCTGTGCGAACGGCACCGATCGCGGCACCGGAACGTGCAAATCCGGCGCGTCCCCCTCGCCCGACGCCGACGGCGTCGCGACGGATCTGGCCGCGCCCCGCAGCCGGCGCTTTGCGGCGCCGGGCTTGTCTTGGCCGCGCACTGGGTTCCCCCCGCTCCCGACAGTCATGAAATCGCATCCTATGGTTCAGGAGGCGCCATCATGGCGGGATCACCGGAGCGTCCATAGACACGAAATAGCGGTGCCCCCGGAACCGAGATCGCTACGTAGCGCTACGCAAGGCGCACCTCGCCGCCACCCGATCATGCGAATGGGCTAGCCCGGGGGTCCCATCGGGTACGGGCGCTACCGATGTAGGTCGAGTTTACCGGCCGGTCGCGCCCTCGCATCATCCGGCTCCGGCGGCCTTCCCGGTGGAACGGCGGCCTGTCCGGCTGCATGGGGGTGTGATGTTCGGGGCGGTATCGGGGTGCTGACTGCAGCGAGAGGCAGGCTCAAGATCAAGATGACGACCTGTGCGATTACCGGCGCCGGAGGAATGGTTGGCCGCCATCTGGTGGGCGAACTCCTCGCGGCCGGTGTGCGGATACGTGCCCTCCTGCTTCATGGAGAGCCTGTGCCGCCGGGTTTCGATGATATCGAGATCGTCCGTGGTGACGTGCGCGACAGGGCGCAGATGGCGACCTTCGTCGCCGGCTGCGACACGGTCTATCATCTGGCCGCGCTCGTCGGGCGCGACGCCAACACCGCGTCCTTCGCGACCGCCCGCGAGGTCAACGTCAACGGCACCCGCAACCTCGTCGACGCGGCACGCGCCGCCGCGGTCGAGCGCTTCGTCTTTCTCAGCACCTGCTGCGTCTACGGTCTCCACGGCTTCGACGACAGCGTCGTCGACGAGACGAGCCCCCACGCCCCCCTCGACCTGCCCTACGACGTTACCAAGACGGAGGCCGAACGGCTGGTCTGCGATACCGGTGTTTCCGACCTGCCCTGGAGCGTCCTTCAGATCCCCGTCGCGCTCGGCGGCGTTCACACCGTCGACAAGCCCACCGCCATGTCCCTGATCCGCCTCGCCCGGATCGGGATCGCGCCGAAGTCCAACGGCCGCACGAGTTGGGCCAACTACGTCTTCGGCCGGGACGTCGCGGCCGCCCTGATGGCGCTCGCGCAGCATCCCGCCGCGATCGGCCAGACCTTCATCCACAGCGAGAGCGTGCCCCTCGAACGTCATGGTGTCGTGGATCGCCGACGAACTCGGCGTGCGCTACCGCCCGGTCAAGGTGCCCGCCATCGCGCTCGATGCGGTCGCCCGGGCGAGCAGGTCGGCGGCCATGCTGGCAAACCGCCGCCGCTTCACCTCTGCCAAGATCGAGAGAACGCTGGGCTTCTCGCCGCCGGTGGGGCTGGAGCGCGGCGTCCGCGAGACGGTGCGCCACTATCGTGATTCCGGACTCCTGTGATGGCCCGCTACAACGAGTATTCGACTGCCGAGCCCCTCGAACCCGCTCCCCGGCCGCAGCGCCCGTCAGGAGGACCCGGCGCATCGTCCGCCACGCGCCCATTGCGCGTCGTCGTCCTCACTCCGGGCGTCGGTGGCCTGGGCGGCATCTCGCGGATGATGGACGCCGTCGGCGAGGAGATGGCGGACCGGACCGGCGCTGACGTCGCGGTCTCCTTCGTGGGAACGCGCGGCGACGTGCCCCCCTTGCGGCCGCTCGTCTTCCTGCGCTCCATCGTTCAGGTGGCCGCGCGCTGCGCGACCGGCCGCTGCGACATGCTGCACGTCAACGTCGCCTCCTTCGGCAGCACCTTCCGCAAGATGATCCTCAGTTCCATCGCGCGGGCCTGCGGTACGCCGTACGTCATTCACCTGCACGGCGGCCAGTACGAGGGGTTCTGGGCCTCGCGCGGCCCCCGCGCCTCGGCCGCCATCGGCGCGTTCTTCCGCAATGCCGCCGGGATCGTCGTCCTCGGGGGAACGTGGGAGCGCTTCGTCCGGGACCGCCTGCCAGAGGTGGCCCCGCGCATCACCGTCCTCCCGAACGCCACGCGCGCGCCCGCCCTCCCCCGCCGCGATACGCGCGGCGAGGATGTCATCATCCTTTTCCTGGGGCAGTTGAACGCGTCCAAGGGCGTGCCCCAACTCGTCGAGGCGCTCGCCGGCATGTCGGATTTGGCCGGATGGCGCGCCGTGCTGGCGGGAAACGGCGACGTCGAGGGCACGCGCGAAGCGGTCGAGCGCCACGGCCTTGCGGGTCGCGTCGATGTCCCCGGCTGGGTCGGGCCGGATCGGGTCGACGCGCTGCTTCGCGAAGCCGGCGTCTTCGTGCTCCCCTCTTTCGTTGAGAACCTGCCGCTGTCCATCGTCGAGGCCTTCGCCTATGGCGTGCCCGTCGTCTGCACCCCCGTCGGCTCGGTGCCCGAGATAGTTGAGGACGGCCGCACCGGCCTCCTGGTCCCCGCCGGCGACGCGCCCGCGCTCGAAGCGGCACTGCGTCGTCTGGTCGGAGATCCGCAATTGCGCGAGAGCCTCGCCGGCAACGGCCGCGCCGAGCACGCCGCACGGTTTCAACTCTCGACCTATGTCGATCGCCTTGTAGGTTTGTGGAAGACCGCCGCGCGCTGACCGGGGGACGCTTCGATCAGAAGGCGCACATGCGCCCGGTGACGATGCCCGCCACCGTGGCCGCCACGATTCTCACGTCGAGCGCCAGCGACCAGTTTTCGACATACCAGATGTCGTAGTCGACGCGCCGCGCCATGTCCTCGGTCTGCGGGGTCGGCCCGCGCTCACCGTTGACCTGCGCCCAACCGGTGATGCCCGGACGCACGGCGAAGCGGTAGGTGTAGTTGGGCAGGAGCGCGCCGTAGAGGTCATCGTGCGCAAGGGCATGGGGCCTCGGCCCCACCAGGGACATCTCGCCCCGCAAGACATTGAGGAGCTGCGGCAGTTCGTCGATGCTGGACCGCCGGAGAAAGGCGCCGACCCGCGTGATGCGATGGTCGTCACGGTCGATCTGCCGGATAACGGGCCCATCCTCGACGACGTTGAGTGTCCGGAACTTGTAGATGGCGAATGGCTGGCCGAAGAGCCCCCCGCGCCGCTGGCGAAACAGGATCGGTCCGGGGGAGTCGATCCGGATGGCGATCGCGACGGCGGCCAGAAGAGGCGACAGGGCCAGAAGCGCTGCACCGGCGAGGGCGGCGTCGACCGCCCTCTTGATCTTAAGTCCGATGTTCGAGGGCTGACGCACCCGCGCCACGACAAAAGCATTCACCTTGGCGCGAGACCGCTCAGTGCTCATTGAATTCTCTCTTCGGATGCTGAAATCAACAACGCCCGTATATTTTCCGAAGTTTACTTCGGTACCAGAGCAAGTGCTATTGACCCAGCTTACGCCTTTCGAACGCTGGGTTACCGCTGTTAGACGTGTTTCGGTCGCTGATTTTATTGGCATACTGCGGAGAGATGGCGCACTGTCGCCAGTAAAGAGAGGCAATCAATGGCCGATCACATCCGATCCGGCGGTCGGGCGAGCCGGCACCGGGCGGCGCGATGAAGCTGCGTCGAAAGCCGGCGGCGGCCTGTCTCGTCGCGGCGGCCGTCCTCATCGGCGGCGGGATCGCCACCCAGCCGCAAGCCCTCCTCACGTCGAGTTCGGACGGGGCACGCGACGGCCACCGGATTCCCGTCGACGGACTTCGTCAGGTCTTCAAGGCCGGCTTCGAGGGCCCGCTCGAGATCGAGGCCGACGCCATCGGCAAGCAGGCCTGGCTCAGGGGCCGCGACGCCTACGGCTATTCCTGGGACAACCTCGACCACGTCTTCGAGATGGTGGCCCCGCATTCCTTCGACCGTCTGGTCACGACGCGGTTCAGCACGAGGAAGCCTATTCCGGCGAAAGATCTCTGTTCATGCGCCAGAACGTTCAGCGGAACGGCACGCAGAACCGGCTGCAGTTCTTCGCCGAGGACGGCGACTTCCACAACGAGATATTCACGCGGCGCAAGTATTTCGTGCCCAGCACCAATCTCGAGCACCTGACGGCGCGCGACGAGTCGGTCTCGATCGCCGGAACGCGCGAGGTTCGCGGCGGCAGCGCGCCGCCGGGCGCCGACAACGCCGACTTCTCGATGCCGCTCTACCTCGTCCGCCGCGGCGAGGCGCTCGTCTTCGCGCTGGCGATCGTCGACTACTCGGCCGGACCTAACTGGTCGGACTGGACGCGCCCCCCGAAAGGGCTTCTCAGCTACGGCTCCCATACCCGCGCACCGCTCGACCGCTGGTTCGAGCTCGACATCTACGTCCTGCGGCACCCCACCGAGGGCAAGATCGTCGTCTCGGCTCGACGGCGAGGTCATCTTCGATCTTGAGGGCGTGCGCACCAAGAACGACACCGACCGCTGGTTCACCAAGCTCGCCAACGTTCGATTCAGAGCCGGCTCCCTTCGAATTGTGGGTCGACAACGTCGAGGTCTGGACGCGCTGATCTGCGGCCTTCGCCGTCAACCCACGGCGTAAGCGCCCGCCGGCGCGCCTCGCGCATGGCTCGGCACCCGCGCCGGCAGGAGCGCGAAGGCGAGGAACAGCACCGCCACATAGGGACGCGCCAGCAATCCGTTGCTGAACAGCGAGCTGGCGACGAACATCGCGAACAGCGCGATCCGCGTCTCGTCCAGCGTCCTCAGGATGACGGCGAGCAGCGCGACGAACAGGGTCAGTCCGACGAGCCCCAGCTGTATCGTGAGGTCGATGAAGTCGTTGTGCGAATTCTTCGGCGCCCACCACCAGACTTCCGACGGCAGCAACTCCGAGCCCGGCCCCGTGCCGAACAGGAGTTCGAGCGGCGGCCGATGGAAGATCAGCTCGATCCGCTCCTCGTAGGCGCTGGTGCGACCGCTCGAAAGTGTCAGGAGATCGACCTGCGAGCTGTAGGCGACACCCACGAGCAGGGCGAGGATACCGACGATCGGCAGGAACAGCCAGGCGCCGTCGCGCGACCTCGACCGCCAGTGCAGCGTCAGCATCGTCACGACGAACACCGCGATCATCAGCCAGGTCGTCCGCACCTGGTAGGCCACCACGATCATGAGAAGCGGCGCCCCGAGCACGACAAGCATGCCGGTGCGGATCCAGCTGAGCTTCCAAAGGACGACGACCCCGACGAAGGCCGCTGCCGTCACGTAGCCGCTGGAATGCACGCCCTCGAACCCGCCGGTGAAGGTCGCCGGCCGCAACAATTCCGCGTAGACTATCGAGGGCTCCGTGAGCACGGTCCAGGCCGCGGCGATCAGGATGCTGATGCAAAGGAAGGCGAGCAGCCTCGGCGAGATCACCTTCTCCTCGAAATTGAAGTAGATGAGCACCGAGATGCAGGTCATCAGGCGCAGCGCGAGCCCGCTGTATTCGCCCAGCGAATGGGCGTGTGGCTCCATCATGAAGACGAAGTAGAAGGCGCAGACCAGGAATATCGCGGCGAAGAGGAGCGTCGCCGTCTGCGCCGACGGGTGCCGCCACGACGCGACGCAGCGCGCGACGAGCGCGAGACCGAGCGCGCCCGCGACCGCCACCCGCAGCCCCTCGCCGAGCATGTCGAAGACGAGCGTGTAGATCAGCGCCGCCGCCACGAGCCCGTTGGCGAAGACCGCCGCGACCGTCAGCGGCTGCGCCCTGTCGAGCGTGGTCGCGCCCGGCGTCATCCCGCGATCCTCAGCGTGCGGAACAGTGCCTGCAGCCCCTGCGGTCGCAGGAAGCCCGACACGTCGAGCTGCGGCCTGACCTGCTTGGCGAGCCCAATGTCGAAGACGACGAAGCCGATCAGGAACGACAGCGCGATCCCGACGACGCCGAGCCAGTAGCCCAGCACGATCCCCGACACGACGACCGCGACGAGTTCGGAACAGCGAATAGGTCCGCACCAGCCGCTGCCGCCCGGTCATCAGCAGGATCGGGCTCGACAGGCCGTAGGCCGCGTTGATCGCGCAGGAGGCAACGATCACCAGGAGCGGGATGTAGGCGTCCTGATAGATTTCCGGGAAGAACAGGTCGAGCAGCCACGGCCCGAAGAACAGGATGACGAGGAGCACCCCCGCCGAGGGAACGAAGGCAAGCCACGACCCCACCGCCAGCGCCTCGCTGAACGCCTCGCGCTCGTTGCGCACATGATGGCCGGCGAAGACCGGCGAGAAGGTGACCGAAACGCCGGTGGTGAAGATCGTCGGCAGAGTCCCGAACCGCATCGCCACCTCGAGGATGGCCGTCGGCACGGGCCCGAGCAGGATCATGCTGATGTAGTTCGGCGCCCGGTCGGCGAGACCGATCAGGAGGAGCGCCTGCCAGACCTCGAGCGACTGCCGGCGCAATGAGCGGCGCGCCTCGGCCGTGATCGCGCCGAACGGCCCCGCGGCGCGCGCGGCCAATACAAGGGCGTACACCACCGTCGCCGCCCAGGCCGAGCCGGCCATGCAGGCGAGGACGGCTGCCAGATCGAGCGTGCCGAACCACGACCAGCCCGCCACCAGCCCAAGCGCCAGCAGGTGCAGGCCGAAGGATTCGATGCCCTGCGACGTGACATTGCGGTCGAAGCCCCGCAGCGCCGATGCCAGGACGCCCATCACGGCGAAGGCCGGCACCGCGCCCGCGACGAGGCCGATCTCCACGGCCGACAGATACTCTCCGGTGATCGCGTTGACCGCCACGAGCACGACGACGGTCGCCGCCGCGAGCACCAGCCCCAGTCCCGATATGCTGAGGCTGCCGTACCAGCACAGCGTCCGCGCATATCCCTCCTCGCCCCTGGCGCGGGCGCCGGCGACATCGCGCAGGATGATATGGTCGAAGCCCGCCGGCCCGAGCATCCGCACCAGGCTCCAGAAGACGTAGAGCACGGAGAAGATGCCGACGTCGCGCGCCGGCAGTGCATTGACGAGGAGAACGAACGTCGCCGCCTGGCACAGCACCCCGGCGATGCGCAGGCCGACGACGATGATCGAGGAATGGGACGACGTGAGCGTCATCTGCGATGCCTCGGCGCGCTCCTCGCCGGCCGGCGCGAACCGGACGGAGCGAAGCTCCGACCCGTCGGGGCGGACGGACCGGAATGCTGGAGCCGCTCCGCCCGGCTCGCATTAGGTCGGCGACCGGCGGTAATCGGTACAGACCTCACGTTCGCCGGACCTCCGCTACGGTCCGCACCTCGGCGGCCGAAGTCACGTCGACCAGGAAAGTCGATGCGCTCGAAGGCGCCTCGCGCCAGAATTCCTCGCGTGTCGAGCACCGTCATGTGGGCCAGCGCGTCGGCGGGCACGGCCTTGAACTGGTCGTGGTCGACCAGCAGCACCGCGACCTCGCACGTCGCCAGCGCCTCGGCCAGCGGCACGAAGCACGCGCCTGTCGCCGCAAGGGCGTCCGGCATCCCGGGCAGGTGCGGCTCGACCACCTTGATGCGGCTGCCGTAGCGCCGCGCCAGCTCCGTCGCGATCGTCAGCGCCGGGCTTTCGCGCAGGTCGTCGACATTCGCCTTGAAGGTCGACGCCCCAGGCAGGCGATCCCGGCATCCGGGTTGGCCTCGATCAGCTCCGCCGCCCGGTCGAGCGTGTGGCGCAGCTTCTCGTCGTTGACCTCGCGCGAGGTGCGGATGAGGTTCGCGACATCCGGTGCCGCATCGACGATGAACCAGGGATCGACCGCGATGCAGTGGCCGCCGACGCCCGGACCCGGCTTCAGGATGTTGACGCGCGGATGCCGGTTGGCGAGTGTCGATCACCTCCCAGACATTGATGCCCAGTGATCGCAGATCATCGACAGCTCGTTGGCGAAGGCGATGTTGGTGTCGCGGAAGGCGTTCTCGGTCAGCTTGACCATCTCCGCCGTCCGCGCCGTCGGTCGCGATGCAGTCGCCGCGCACGAACGTCTCGTAGAAGCGCCGCGCCTTCGGCGCGCAATCCGCGGTGATGCCGCCGATGCAGCGGTCGTTGTTCACCAGCTCGGTCAGGATGCGGCCGGGCAGCACGCGCTCCGGGCAATAGGCGACGGCGATGTCGGGCTCCGGGCCGTTGCTGGCAGCGGAAGCTGAGATCGGGGCGCTGAGCTGGCTGAATCCGGTCGCGCATCTCCTCGGTCGTGCCGACCGGGACATGGTCGATTCGAGGATGACCAGGTTGCCCGGCCTCGAGCAGGCCGGCGATGCCGATCGCGCCGCCGCGATGACGTAGTCGAGGTCCGGCTCGGTTCTTGTCGTCGACCGGGCGTCGGCACCGCGATCATGAAGACGTCGGCCGGCTCCGGCGTGCGTTGGTCGCGGCGCAGGAAGCCGCTCGGCGACGACCTTCTGCACGAGAGCCGTCGAGATCCGGGCTCCGCGATGTGGATCGCGCCCGAGCCACGGTCGACGACGGACCGCGGTTGATGTCGACGCCGATGACCGTCGATGCCCCGGCTGGCGATCAGCGGCCGCGGTGGGAAGGCCGATATAGCCGAGCCCGATAGACGGCTGACGGTGCTGAATCTCGTTGTTCATCGAGGAGTGCTCTCGAGAATTCGCTCGCTGGCGACGGCCGTCGCCGAACGGGTTGTGGGCGCTGGCCATCGCGCGAATAGTGGTCGTCGTCGTCGAGGAGCCGCATGGTCTCCTCGACGATCCTGTCGCGGTCGGTGCCGACCAGGCGCGCCGTTCCGGCCTCGAACGCCTTCCGGACGCTCGGTGGTGTCGCGCATCACCAGGACCGGCTTGCCGAGCGCCGGCGCCTCTTCCTGCACGCCGCCGGAATCGGTCAGCACGAGGTAGGCCAGCGACAGCAGAGCCGAACGAAGTCCACATAGTCGAGCGGCGGCAGCAGCGCGATGCGCGGATGGCCCGACAGCGCGCACCGGACAGACGTCGGCTGACGTTGGGGTTGGGATGGAGCGGGAAGCACAGATGGACACGTCCTCGCGCTCGACGATGGCCAGCAGCGCCTCGGCGATGCCGCTGAATGCCGGCGCCGAAGTTCTCCCGGCGATGGCAGGTGACGAGGATCGACGCGCCGGTCTGTCGGCGAGCCGCGGCAGGATGCTGTCCCAGCGCCGCGGCGAGGCGCGGTTCGGACTCGACGATGCTTCTCGGCGTGCGAGCAAGAGCGCGTCGATCACGGTATTGCCGGTGACGATAGATGCGCCCGTCGCGGCACGTTCTCGCGCAGCAGCGCGTCCGCGGCCCGGGCCGTGGGCGCGAAATGCTGGTCGGCGATGGTGCCGACGATCTTGCGGTTCACCTCCTCCGGCCACGGCGAGTAGATGTCGCCGCTGCGCAGGCCCGCCTCGACATGGACGACCGGGATGCTTCGGTAGAAGGCGGCCAGCGCGCGCGGCCATGGCGGTGGTGGTGTCGCCCTGGACCATCGACGCGGTCGGGCGCGCCTCGGTCGAGGACCTCGCCGACGCTTCTGGAGGATGCGGGCGGTGAGGTCGGTCAGCGTCTGGTTGGCCTGCATGAGGTCGAGATCGTGATCGGGCCTGATGCCGGCGAGGTCCAGCACCTGGTCGAGCATCTGCGCGGTGCTGGGCGGTGACGCAGACCTTCACCGTGACGGATCGCCGCGCGTCCTGCAGCGGGTTGATGACCGGAAACAGCTTGATGGCTTCGGGCCGCGTCCCGATGACGACGAGGATCATTGCATCGGCTCATGCCCCGGCAGCTCCGACTTGCCGGTTGCGGCGCGCGGACCGGCGCGCGACGGATGAGTTCCCGGCGAGCACGCCGGCGAAGGCGGCGTTGGTCGCGGCGTAGCGCCACCACATGCGCCGCGGCTCCTGGTAGATGCGGAAGAGCCATTCGAGCCCCGTCCGCTGCAGCGCACCGGCGCGCGCGGCGACGTGGCCGGCCAGCACGTCGAAGCCGCCGCCGACGCCCATGATGAAGGGCACGTTGAGCGCGTCGCGGTGGGCGGCGAGGAAGCGCTCCTTGCGCGGGGTCGGCATGCCGATGAACAGGCAGTCGGCGCCGCTGTCGCGGATTTCGGCGACGATGTCCGGCTCGTCGCCGGCCGTGAAATAGCCGTCGCGGAAGCCGGCGAAGTCCAGGCCCGGACAGCGTCGCCTCGCCTCGCCGCGGCCGCCTGCAGCACCTCGGCGGTGGCGCCGAGGAAATAGGGCCGGAAGCCGCTGCGCCGCAGGCCTCAGCAACCGCCAGCATCAGATCGACGCCCGCGACGCGCTCGGGCACCGGGATGCCGGCCAGCCCGCCGCGGCTCGGATGTCGACCTGCAGGGGCACGTCGGGATCGCCCAAGTCGACGACATCGGCGTAGCCATGGTCGAAGTCGGGATCGACGTCGAGTCCGACAACCGTCGCGGCATGGCGCAATGTCGTGAGCGGGTCGGCTGTGCACCCGCCCGCCCGCTGGTGCACGAGCGCATCGCCGTCGACGCGCACCTGCTCGTCGTCACCGAAGAACGGTGTGCCGAACCCACCGAGCGTCCACCGCAGTCCGATCTTCCCGTTGACCTCGCGACGGGCCCGCGGAGACCACATGGGCGGCGACTCGATGGAGCTCGTGGCGGGTGGCGGCGTACGTCGGCGGCAACTCGGGCAGTGGTTTGTAGGGGCCGAGCCACCGGGTCATGCAGAAGCCGGCGAGCTCGGGATCGTCGGCGTCGGAGGTCGGAATCGCAGAGCTCGTCACCGGTTCCCACGGCAAGATGGCGCGGATGCCAGGCGCGACGTGGGCCACGGGAGCGGTCATCGGCGAGGAACTCGTCGATGACGGCCGGCGGCGAGGGCTCGAGCACACGGACCTCGTACGCGTCGCCGATGCGGGCCCTGGCGCCTCGGCCTCCGCGTTTCGGCACTCCACCTCGAGACTTGTCGACCATCACACGTCCTTCGATGAGTGGATCTCGACCAGGGACGGCCCGTCGGTGTGGGCCAGGGCCGCCTCCAGGGCGGGGCGCAGCTCGGCCGGCGTGCGCACCGAGAAGCCGGTGCCGCCGCACAGGCGGGCGTACTCGGCAGAAGTCGGGGTTGACGAGGTTCGTCTCCCACACCGGGCGGATGGCGCCGAGCTGCTCCCGGCTGATCTTGGCCAGCTCGCCGTTGTTCAGCACGATGTGGGTGAGCGGGAAGCGGTACTTCACCGCGGTGGTGAAGTCGGCCAGGTACTGGCCGAGGCCGCCGTCGCCGGAGATCGACACCACCTTGCGGCCGCTGACCCCTGCCCGGCGCACGCGCCACCGACGCGCCGATGGCCGCCGGCAGCCGAAGCCGATCGAGCCGAGGTAGCCCGACATCAGCACGTCCTGGCGGCCGCGGCACTCGAAGAAGCGGCCGAAGGAGTAGGTGTTGTTGCCGACGTCGACGGCGATGACCGCGTCCTCGGGCAGACGTCGCCGAGCACGGCGAACACGAGCGCCGGGTGCATCCGGCCCTGGTGCGTCGGTGAGGTCGCGCGGTGGGCCTTCTCCGCCCGCCACCGGGCCCACCGCTGCGCGACCGCCGTCCCGCTGCGCCGGCCGCTCGACGCGGCGGGCACCGCCGCCGAGCAGGGCCAGCGTGCGGCCGATGTCGCCCCACAGCGGCACCTCGACGGGGTGGAACTTGCCGAGCGATCATGCGGTCGAGGTCGACCTGGATCGTCGGCACCTAGGTGGCGATCGACGTGTGGTTGGAGAACGAGGCGCCCAGCACCAGCAGGCAGTCGGCCTGCTGCATGGTGATGCGACGCCACCGGGATGCCCGAGCGGCCGAGGACGCCGCAGCCAGCGGGTGGTCGTCGGGCACGAGTGCCCTTGGCCTTGAAGGTGGTGATGACCGGCGCGTCGATGTGCTCGGCGAAGGCGCAGGATCTCGTCCCGGTACGGGCGGGCGCCGTTGCCGCAGATGATCACCGGCCGCTCGGCGGCCGCGAGCAGCTCGACCGCCCGGGCCAGCTCGGCTTCCGGCGGGGCGATGCCGGTGGCGGCCACCCGCCCGGCCGGGGCCGGGCGCGGCGGCTCGGCGAGGCCGGGCAGCTCCTGCACCTCGTCGGGGAAGACGAGGTGGGCGACGTCGCGCTGCACGATGGCGTGCTTCATGGCCAGGGCGGCCAGCTCGGTGGCGTTTCCGGCGCAGCACCGTCTGGCTCCACTCGGCCACCGGCGGAGAACGCCTCGGCGAGCGGCGACCTCCTGGAAGGTGCCCGGGCCCGAGCACCTGGGTCTGCACCTGGCCGGTCAGGGCGACGATCGGCACCCGGTCGACCTTGGCGTCCCACAGGCCGGTCAGCAGGTTGGTGGCGCCGGGGCCGGCGATGGAGAAGCAGGCCGCCGGGCCGGCCGGTGAGCTTGGCGTAGCCGCTGGCGGCGAAGGCGGCGGCGCCCTCGTGGCGGATGCCGACGTAGGTGAGCCGGCCGTCCTCCGCCGCCTTGCGGAGGGCGTCGGCCAGGCCGAGGTTGGAGTGGCCGACCATCCCGAACACGGCGTCGAGGCCCCAGTCGCACAGCACGTCGACCAGCTGGTCCATGAGCGACGGCGCCTCGACGGCGACCGGCAGCTCGACCCACAGCGCCGTCGCGACGCTCCTCGACGGGGTAGGCGTGGCCGCGTCGTCGAACCCCGGGGGGGGCTTGCCGGTCGCCGGGGCCGTACTGGTAGGCGTGCCAGGGGCAGATCAGGTAGCCGTCCTCGATCTGGCCGTCAGCCGAGCGGCCGCCCTGGTGGGGGCAGCGGTTGTCGAGGCGCCATAACCGGCTGCTCGCGTTCGGGTCACGAGGCACACGGCCCGGTGCCCGGCCACGACGGTGGTGACGCGCCCGACGTCGAGGGGGTCCGGCTTCGCCACGCGCACCCACACCCGGGCCTCAGTCACGAGTCGTGACGCTACGCCCGCGAGCACAGGCGTGCCCTTGCGATCTCCTTACGGGTGAGCGACCAGCCTGGACATGAGCTCGTGGCCCGGCACCGCGGGCGACTAGGCGGTGGCCGACTCGGTGTAGACGCCGCCCGGGGCCCGTCCGTCGAGGAGTCGAAGAGCAGGTAGGGCACCGAGTCCATCGTGTGGGTCTTGAGCCGCACGGGCGTCGGGTGGTCGGGCAGCAGCAGCATGCGCCACGGGCCGAGGTCGTCGAGGGCCTCCACCAGGGCGGCGATGATGCGCCGGTCCCAGTTCTCGAGCGCTTGCATCTTGGCCTCGAGCTCGCCGTTGTGGCCCGCCTCGTCGGACGCCTCGACGTGGATCGACGAAGAGGTCGGCACCGTCGGCCAGGGAGGGCCAGGGCGGCGTCGCGCTTGCCCTCGTAGTTCGTGTCGTACCAGCCGGTGGCGCCTTCGCACCTCGACCACCTCGATGCCGGACAGCACGCCGAGGCCCCGGATGAGGTCGACCGCGGTCACCAGGCCGGCATGGAGGCCGAACCGCGTCGCGAGAAGGGGGCACTGCGGCTGCGGACCCCTGGCCCCACAGCCAGATCTGCGTGGCCGCCAGTCGGCGAACCGCGCCGACGATCCTCGCGACTCGCGTCCATCAGCCGGTGCAGCTTCGGCGGCGGCCGGCCCGTCGGGAGCACGGCCGGCTTGTCGGTGAGGTCGTGGGGCGGGGTGCAGTCGGCGTCGCCCAGTCGGTCGGGGGCCACCATCACGTGGCGGTACTTCACCCCTGGGTGGAAGCGGATGCCCGTCGACCGCCCGAGCGCGGCGTCGAGCGCCTCGATGACCTCGGCGTCGACGGCTCGGTGGTCGGATGGCCGCCGGAGAAGTCGACCATCGTGCCGTCGTCGCGAGGGGTGACGAGGTTGCAGCGGTAGGCGACCTGGTCCGGTGGGAGGTCGAGCCCATGGCCGCCGCCTCGATCGGGGCTCGGCCGGTGTGGTACAGGGCGGGGTCGTAGCCGAGGATCGACATGTTGCCGACGTCGCTACCCGGGCGGCAAGCCCGGCGGGGATGGTGGCCGCCCGGCCGACCTCGCCCTGGGCGGCCAGGCGGGCCAGGTTCGGCATGGACGGCGGCTTCCAGCGGCGTCCGGCCCCCGAGCTCGGCGAGGGGCTCGTCGGCGGCTCCGTCGGGGATACAGACCACGTACTTCATCGGAGGGCCATCCTTCCAGGCTCAGGTTCAGCGGGCGATCTGCGACGCGGACCAGCTCCTGCACGGCCGCGAGGTCGTTGGGCACGTGGTCCATCTGCTCGTCGCGTTCGAACACGACGGCGAGTCGTTCGGGGGACCTCGGGGGTGACGCCCGTCGCCGCGATGGACCGCGTCGGGGAACTTCGCGGGGAGTACGGTGGCTGAGGCAGACCAACGGGGAGATCGGTGCGACGCCGGGAACACAGAGCGCCGCCCCCGACGCCCACAGCGGGTGTGCGGGTCGATGAGCCGGCCCGTGTCGCGGGTAGGACGTCGGGCGATGACCTGAGTGGTCATTGCGTCGTCGAGTGCGGCGCCGCTGAAGGTCTCTGTGACCGCGGCCTGGTGGGTCGGGTCCAGGTCGACGCGGACCGTCGCCGCGAAACACGTGCATGAGCTCCTCGACGGGCTGCGCCGTCGCGGTCGTAGAGCTCGAAGATCAGGCGCTCGAGGGTGCGAGCTGATCTGGATGTCCATGCTCGGGCTCAGCGTGGGAACCACCTCGTGCTGCTCCAGCGTCCCGGATGTGGATCCAGCGGGTGAGGATGTCGTTGGTGTTCGACCCGATGACCAGCTCGGCGATCGGCGCGCCGCTTGGGTGCGGGCCACCCAGCCCCGCGAGGACGTTGCCGAAGTTGCCGGACGGCACGCTGA
>CAWDMT010000016.1:0-50855 GCA_963803485.1 uncultured Alphaproteobacteria bacterium
CCGGCGCGTGCTGGCGTGGCCGAGCGCGAAGATCAGCTGCGACCAGCACGTCCGGGTCGGGCTCGTCTGCGCGCACGCGCGAGCAGCGCGTCGGAGGCCTGCGGCCGGCTGGTGCAGGCGCGACAGGCCGCGCGCCGCCACCAGCGCGCACGTGCGCGTCGTCGCTGCCGAGGCCCGCGACGAGCGAGCCGTCGTCGGCGAGGTCCGTGAGCAGGTCCGCAGGCGGCATGGGCGTCTGCGCGCGCAGCCGCGCCGGAGAGCGAGCACCAACCCCGCACATCGCCACCAACAGCCAGACCCGCATGGCGCGCGAGTATAATCTCGCGCCCGGTCGGAGTTCAGCGATGACCAGCCTGCAGCAGCGCATCCAGGACGGACGTGAAGGCCGCGCTGAAGGCCGGCAGGAAGGAGGACCTGGAGGTCCTGCGCATGCTGCTGTCCGATGCGCAGAAGGTCGCTGGTCGACGCGGGCGCCCGGCGACGACGCGCCGGACGCGACCTATGCTCAAGGTGCTGCAGAAGGCGGTCAAGACGCGCGCCGAGTCGATCGAGGCCGTTCATGAAGGGCGGCCGGGAGGATCTGGCGGACCGCGGGAGCGCTTCCAGATCGAGGTCATCCAGCCGCTACCTGCCGGCCGGCGCTGGGCGAGGCCGAGATCGCGCGCCGTGGTGGAGGCCGTCATCGCGCGAGACGGGCGCGCAGGGCAAGGCCGCCATGGGCAAGGTGATCAAGGAGGTCATGGCGCGGCTGTGCCGGGCGCGCCGAGGGCGGCACGGTGAGCCGCATCGTCGGCGCGCGGCTGTCGTGAACCCGGAGGAGGCGCGCGCCAGTTCCCCGCCCTGGCCGCGGGCGCGGTGCGAGCTGGACAACGCCGCCACCACGCACAAGCCGCAGGCCGTGCTGGACGCCCTGCGCCGCCACGACCGTGGAGGCCAACGCCAACGTGCACCGCGCCACGCACCGCGCGCGCGCGCGCCGCGACCGAGGCCTACGAGGGCGCCCGCGGCAGCGCGCCGCGCGCTTCCTCGGCGCCGAGCCGCGCGAGGTGGTCTTCACGCGCAACGCCACCGAGGGCATCAACCTGGTGGCGCGCGGCTGGGCCGAGCCGCGGCTGGCAGCGCGGCGACCGCGTGGTGGTCACGGCGCTCGAGCACCACAGCAACCTCGTGCCGTGGCAGCAGGTCTGCGCGCGCACCGGCGCCGAGCTGGTCGTGCTGCCCTGCGACGCGCAGGGCCGGCTGCCGCTGCCCGCCGCGCTGCCGCCGCGCACGAAGCTGCTGGCCAGCACGCGCGTGAGCAACGCCGCTGGGCACGATCGTGGACACGACGCGCGCTGGTGGCGCTGGCCCACGCGCACGGCGCCGCGGCGCTGCTGGACCTCGCGCAGGCCGCCGGCCACCTGCCGCCCGACGAGGGCACGCGCGCGGCGCGACTTCGTGGTGCTCTCGGCGCACAAGATGTACGGGCCCACGGCCTCGGCGTGCTGCGCGGCCGCGCGGAGCGGCTGGAGGAGACCGAGCCCGTCGAGCTTCGGCGGCGAGATGGTGGGGGCAATGTTATGTTGACGCCTCGACTCAGCATATTGCTCGCCGATCTCCCCGACCGCATAGCCGCCCTCCATCACGAAGACTGTCGGCAGGCGGAGGCCTGCCAGGATTTCGCCGATCGTCGTGAAATCCGGCGTCTTCAGCCGGAAATGCGAGATCGGGTCCTTCTCGAACATGTCGACGCCGAGCGACACCACGAGCACGTCGGGACGATAGCCGGCGACGCGCCCGCAGGCGTCCTCCAGCGCCGCGCACCAGGCATCGAACCCGGTCCCCGCGGGAAGCGGATAATTGTGGTTGAACCCGTCGCCGGGGCCTGTTCCCGGCTCGTCGGCATGGCCGAGGAAGAAGGGATACTCCGTCTTCGGGTCGCCATGGATCGAGGCGAAGAGCACGTCGGCGCGGTCGTAGAAGATCGACTGCGTGCCGTTGCCGTGATGATAGTCGACGTCGACGATCGCGACCCGAGACGCGCCGTTCTCGCGAAGCCACCGGGCGGCGATCGCCGCGTTGTTGAGGAAACAGTAGCCGCCGTAATAGTCGGCGGCCGCGTGGTGTCCGGGTGGCCGGCAGAGCGCGAAGGCGGCGCCCTCCCCGCCGGCCACGAGACGGGCGGCCGTCAGCGCCACGTTGGCGCCGGCGCGCGCCGCGGCCCATGTGCCGGCCGTCACCGGCGTCCCGGCATCGAACGAGAAATAGGAGAGCTTGCCGTCGATGTCGTCGGGCTCGATGTTGCGCATGCCGCGAACGGGCCAGGCCAGCGGCAGTGCCTCGTGTGCGCGTCCTTCCGCCCGCCACATCTCCCAGGCGCGTTCGAGGAAGGCGAGATACCGCGCGTCGTGGACGGCGTGGAGCGGGCCCATGCCGAAGTCGTCCGGCGCGATCACCTCGCCGAGCCCCGTCTCGCGCACCCGGGCGAGCACGAACTCGACGCGCTCGGGCTTTTCGACCGCGGGCTTCAGCGTGCCGTCGATGAGTTCCAGCCTCGCGGCATGCAGCCGGTGATCCTCGGAATAGACGGTCTTCATCGAGCCCCCCGGGACGGCGCCGCTCAGTAGTCCCACTCGACGGACACGCCGACGCTGGAGCGCCCGTCGGCGCCGACCTCGCCGCGCGCCTTGATGTTCGGCGTGATGTCGATGTCGACGGTGACCCGGCTGGATTGCGCCGTCGCCCCCTGCCGGACCCCGAGATAGATGTTGTCGTCGATGTAGCGCCCGATGCCGAGCGCAGGCCCGTCCGCCCCGGCGGTGACGTCCAGCACGTCGACGCCGAGCTTGCGCCTGAGATTTTCCACGAGACCGTCGCCGCCCCCGGCGACGCCGGTGAGCTGCGCCACGGCCTGCGCGAGCTGGATGGCCTCGCCGGCGGTCAGCTCGGCCGTCGCCTTGTCGAACAGGAGCCGCGACAACACCTCGTCCTCGGGAAGTTCCGGCGAGGAGGAAAAGCCGACGCGCGGCGCCGAGGCCCGGCCGGTCACGCCGATCCGCGCCGTGATGCTGCGCGCCGTCGTCTCCGCCACGAGGTCGAGCTCCGGATCGAGCGTGCCGGGGAAGGTGATCCGCCCGTGCGTGAAGTTGATGCGCTGGGACAGGAGCACCACCTGCCCGCGCCGCAGGTCGAAGCCGCCCAGCACGACCGGGTTCGCCGAGGTGCCGCGCACCGTGACCTCGCCGCCGAGCTCCGCGTCGATGCCCTGCCCGCGCACGAAGACCTGGTTCGCGGCGACCACCCGCAGGTCGAGTTCCATGGCGAATGGCGCCGCCCCGCCGCCGGTCCGCGCCGCCTCCTCGCGGCGCGCCTCGCGCGCGATCTGCGCCTGCAGCGCGGCCGGCGCGTTGCGGTGCTGCACCTGGATCACCGCGCCGGACCGTCCGAGCGTTTCCGGCAGGGTGATCTCCATGCGCCGCACCGTGACGGTGCCGCCGAGCTGCGGACGCCGGGCAGCCGGCCCCCGCAGCGTCAGGTCGGCGTCGGCGGTCGCCGTCACCACGTCGGAACTGATGAGCTGGGCGTTCTGGGCCCTCAGCCGGAGGTCGATGGGGAACCCCGCCGCCGGATCGACCGTGACGCTGCCCGATCCGCTCACCTGGCCCCCGTTCGAGGTCCGCGCGGACAGGCTCGATATCTCCAGCGCCCGCTCGCGCCCGGTCGCCTGGAGCGCGATGTCGGTCAGCGTGATGCCGTTGAGCGGGCTGGTGAAGCTTCCGCCCGACATCCGTGCCGTGCCGGACACGGCCGGCTGCGCCGCAGGGCCGGAGATTCTCAGGTCGACGTCGAGCGGACCGGCGATGCGGTCGCCGGTCGCCGCCAGCAGGTCGGAGAACATCGCCAGCTGAATCCGCCCGCGCGTCGTGATGTCGAGACTGCCGCCCGCCGCCATCGGCACCGAGCCCGACACGTCGAGCGACATGCCGGTCGGGCCGGAGACGTTTGCCTGAACCCCGACGCGCCCGTTGGCGACCTCTCCGCTGGCGCTGACCCCGAGCGCGGCGAGGCCGGCCTGCCGCATCGCCGGCACCGACAGCCCGGAGACGTTGAGCCGGTAATTGCCGCGCGGGTCGCCCGCCGGTCCCGTCAGCCGGGCGTTGCCCGATACCGTTCCCGAGATGCCCGTGCCGGGCGCGGCGATCTCGACCAGCGACACCGGCAGCGCGTCGAGCGTCGCCGTCAGGTCGAGCGTCTGTGCCGCCCGCCCGCTGACCGTCAGCGATCCCTGGCCCGTCGTCAGCGACAGGTTCGCGATCTCCGCCCCGCCGTCGACGACGCGGATCGTGGAGGGTGAGGTCAGCCGTGCCGTCCGGCCGCGTCCGGTGATCGACAGCGACGCGAGATCGACGGTGATCGCGCCGTCCGGCCGCGACAGCCGCCCTGCGGCCTGGAGCCCGGCATCGAAGCCCGACGCATCGATCCGGAATTCGCTGGCGTCGAGCCCGCCGTCGGCGGTGATCTCCACGCGGTCGAGCCGCGTGCCGCCGGCATTGATCGCCTGCGCAACCACATCGGCGTCGAGCGACAGGCTGCCGGCCGGGTCGGTGAGGTTCGCCGTCGCCGTCACGTTGCCGATACGCGTCTCGTCGAACCGCAGAGAGCGCCCGTCCGCGCGCACCCGCGCCACCTGGACGCCACCCGAGACGTTGAGCTCCACGTCGGCGTCGAGCGCCCCGGCGAGATCGGTGAGCAGGAGCGCCGACACGTCCGCGAGGTCGCCGGCCCGCAGAGTTAGCCGCCCGACCCCGCGCATCGCCTCGTCGAGCGTCACGTCGCCGGCGATCCTGACCGTGCCGACGCCGACATCGAGGCCGTTCAGCGCATACCCGCCGCCGGCCTGCGCGAACCGTCCCGTCCCAGTCACCGGCTTGCCGTCGACGCTGCCGCCGAGCCCGAAGCTGCCGCGCGGGGCTCCCGTGAGGTCGACCGCCTGGACCTCGACCTCGAGGCCGTCGAGCGGCCGGTCCATGGCCGTGGCATCCGAGAGCGTCGCGCGCCCGTCGAGCGCCAAGTCCTCGAGACTGCCGGTCAGCCGCGCCTCGACGTTGGCCCGCCCGGTCAGCCGCCCGTCGAGCCGGGAAAGGTCCGACAGCGCCACGGTCGCCGTCACGTCGGCGCTGCCGGTGTCGGCGCGACCGTCGGCGGCGAGCGCCACCGTCTCGCCGTCGATGCGCACGGAATCGAACGCGAACGACCCGTCCTCGGCCCGGCGCACGCCGCCGGCGATGGTCACCTCTCCGCCCACCGCCCCGTCGAGCGCCGCGATCCCGGTCCTCGGGTTCGTCACCGCCCCGTCGGCGTCGATGCTGAGCGAACGCCCGTCGAAGGCCGCCGCGACATCGGCGTGGAGCCGGGCCTGCCCGGCCAGGTCGCGTCCGGCGAGACCCGACACGACCGCGAGATCGAACCCCTCCGTCGCGACGCGCCCGTCGATCCGCTCGGCGGTCACGAGGCCGGTCCATGTCACCGTTCCCGCCGGCAGTTCGACGCGCGCCTCGTCGGCGTCGAAGCCGCCCGCCCGCGAGCCGGAGCCCGCGATGCGCCACGCGGCCTGCCCGCCCACGGCCTGCGCGAGACGCGCATCGGCCGGCGAGATGCCCCCGGCGTTGCCGTCCAGCACCACGTCGACCGTCGTCGCGGGATCGCCCAAGGGTCCGCGTGGCGTCGCCTCCAGCGTCGTGTCGAGTTCGCCGATCCGGTTGCCGTCGACCGAGACCCCCTCGCCGGTCAGCCGCATGCGGACGCCCGGCCGGTCCACCGGCCCCTCGATGCGCCCCGACGCCTCTATGCCGGTCCACGACGCCGGTACCGGCATGACGCCGGAGAACCGCCGCGATTCACCCGCGACGACCTCGAAGTCGAGGCCGAGACCCGCGCCCTGCCGGTCGACGACGCCGGAGACCGAGACGAGGCCCGCCGCCGTCAGCACCTGAAACGTCTCCACGTCGATCGGTCCGGCGTCGCGGAAGACGGCCTCGGCGTTGAGCGTCGTCGTTCCCTCCACGAGCCCCGAGAGGTCTGCCGGCACGAGCCCCGCGAGCTCGCCCGTGAGGGCGGCTTCGAGCCGCCGGCCCTCCGCCACGCGCCGCATCGCCGCCGTGCCTTGCGCCCGCGCCCGGTCCTCGGCGGCGAGCGTCAGTTCGGCGGTGAAGTCGTCGAGCGTGCCCTCGCCGTCGACGTTCAGCCGCAGGGCCGGTAGGCCGGGCGTGCCGATCATCCGCGACACGATCCCGCCCGGCGCCTCGTCGACGCCGAGGCGGATGTTCAGGAGTTCAGTTTCGGGCGCATAGGTCATGTCGGCGTCGATGCGGCCCGCGGTGCCGTCGAGGCGTTCGACCGAAAGCTGCGCGCTGAGCCCCTCCGACGGCTCGCCGAGCCGCGCCGAGCCCTCGATGCCGAGCGTCGCGGCCTCGCCGAGGAGGGGCTCGGCGAGCACGAGGCGCTCGACGGACAGCCGGTCGAGGATCAGTTCGAAGGGCAGGACGGGCATGCCGCCCGGCTCGGCCGGCGCCTCGCCCGGCAGCGGCGCGCGCGCCACGTCGACCTCGCCGACCTCGATCGCCTCGATGACGAGGCGTCCCGACCCCAGCGCGACCGGGTTCCAGGCGAGCCGCGCCCGGTCGATCTCGAGCCACGTGCCGTCGGCGTCGGCGAGCGCGACGTTGCGAAGCGTCATGTCGAAGGGGACCTTGCCCTCGAGAGAGCCGATCGTCAGCGTGCGGTCGGGACCGCTTGCAAGCGACGAGACGAGGTTGGCCACCATCGTCCGGCCCGGCGAGGTCTGGGCGAACAGGAGCGCCGCGCCAGCGAGCACGAGCGGAATCAGGATCAGGGCCGCCAGGAAGACGGCGAGCCGGGTCAGCCGGCGCATGCCGGAAGTCCTCCTCGTTCGGACGGTCAGAACGCCTGTCCCAGGCCCACATAGACCGCGACGTTGGGGTCGCCGGGGCGCGGGTCCAGCGGCGTCGCGACGTTGACCCGGATCGGGCCGATGGCCGTGTAGTATCTGAACCCGAGTTCCGCGCCGGCACGCATTTCATCACCGAAATCGGGCGTTGCCGAGGCGAACGCGCCGCCGATGTCGATGAAGGGGACGATGCCGATGGTCTCGGTCACCCTCAGCCGGAACTCCAGCGAGGCCTCGAACAGGCTCTTGCCGCCGATGATCTGCCCGGTCGCCGGATCGCGCGGGCTCAGGCTCTGGTAGTCGTAGCCGCGCACCGAGCCGCCGCCGCCGGCGTAGAAGCGCCGGTCGGCCGGGATGAACTCGAGCGCCGGCCCGTCGATGGTTCCCGCCGCGACCCGGCCGGCGATGATGTAGCGCCCCTCGGTGTCGAAGGCGTGGTAGGCCGACACCGAGCCGCGCGCCACGGTGAGGTCGAGCGACGAGCCGACCGCCTCGAAGAACGGCGAGACGGCGAGCCGCGCCCGGAATCCCTCCGTCGGGTCGAGCCGGTTGTCGGTCGAATCCCAGTCGAGTTGCACCGGCAGGCCGACCAGCGTGTAGTTGTTGGTGCCGAACGCGTCGGTGATCCGCGATTCCTCGAACTCGACGCCGATCTGGCCGGTGAGATGGCGGCTGAAGCGGCGGCGGATCGACACGGTCCCGCCGACGCCGTGACTTTCATAGGCCTCGGGCCGCTCGCGGAAGGCCCGCGCCTCGACCAGGAGGTTGTCGGCCGGCGTCCAGATGCCGGGCTTTTCGAAGGTGACGAGGCCGAGATACTGCAGGTCCTCGATGTCGTTGTCGAAGAGCCGCGAGACCTGCCCCTCGATCCGGAGCCGCTCGGCGCCGCCGAACAGGTTGCGGTGGCCCCAGTACGCGTTGAGCGCCGCGCCTTCCGTGGTCGAATAGGCAGCCCCGAAGCCGATGAAGCGCGGCAGCCGCTCCTCGACCTCGATATAGAGCGGGATGAGCCCGTCCGGCGTCACCTCGTCGCCCTCGACGATCCGCACCGACTGGAAGGCGTCGAGGCGGGCGAGCTGCTCCCGGATGCGGTCGACCTCCTCGGGCGAGTAGGCCTCGCCGGCAGGCACGTCGGCGTACCGCTCGATGAAGGCCGGATCGACGCCGTCCGCACCCCGCACCTCGACCGGGCCGAACACCGCCGGCCGGCCGGGCGACAGGCGGAACGTCACGTCGAGCGTGTCGGTCGCGTGGTCGGCCACGGCCTCGCGCGACGGCACGGAGGCGAGCGGATAGCCGAGCGCCCGCATCTCGTCGACGATCACCCCCTCGGCCGCCAGCACGTCGGCGCCGCGCGCCGGATCGCCGGGCGCGATGCCGATGTCCGAGGTGTCGATGGGCAGCGGCAGCCCGGGGCGGCCGGTGTCGGCGTCCTCGAAGGCGATCTCGCCGAAGGTGTATTGCGGTCCGGCGGTGATGCGCACCCGCACCGGGACCGGCCCGCGCGCCGCCGCCGCCTCGACGGCGCCGATCACGTCCTCCGCTTCGATGGGCGTGCCCGCCAGCGTCATCTCGATCAGGCCGCCGTAATGGCCTTCGGCGTAGAGAGCGCCCAGGAAGCGTTCTATGTCGGCGGCCGCGCGGCGCACCAGTCCCGCCGCGCCCGGAGGCGGCTCGTCGACGAGCGTCTCGAGATTGGACGCCGCCCGGATGGATTCCTCCAGGTTGTCGTCGGCTCCCGTTATGTCGATGGTGACGGTATAACGGACCCGGTCTTCCGCCACGGCGGGCGGGACCGGCTCCTGCGCGCGTGCGGGAGTGGCCGGCCCGGCGGTCACGATCAGAAGCGCCCCGGCCACGGCCGTGACAGGTCCGGACAGCACGGCAAGAAAGTTACGCACTACTCTCACACAACGCCCCCGGACGTTGCCTTCCCCTTCGGAACCGCACCGGCCCCGTTCGTCCCGCAAGGAGGGTGTTGTACACGCGACACGCGAAAATATCGACTCCGGACGCCACCGGAGACGCACCTGCGCGACGAACCGTGTGCGAAAAGCCTCACCCGTCGTCCGGCAACAGCATGTCAGCGAGCCGCTTTGCCTGCTGCGCTCCCGCCGCCGGATGCGGCCGGGCGGCGACGAGATCCTCCAGCGTGTGCTGGTCCAGCACCTCGATGAAGGCCGACAGCGCGTCGTCTAGAATCCGGTTGATCGGGGCGACCGGCCGGATCGCGCAGTCCGCTCCGCCGCCGAAGCACTCGGCCTCGATATGCGTTTCCTCGGTGACGCGCACCACGTCCCCGATGCGGATCTGGTCGGGCTGGCGCGAGAGCCTGATGCCACCGCCACGCCCGCGCGTCGTCTCGACGAATCCGCCATGCACCAGCATGGGCACGATCTTGAAGACGTTGTGCTCGGTGATGTTGTGCGCGCGGGCGACCTCGCCCACCGTGACGGATCGTTCGCCCGCCATGGCGCAGTGGATGAGGATGCGCAGTGCGTATCCGGTCTGTTTGGTCAGGCGCATGGGCCTATCCGCCGGTCAGGGGTTCGGTGTTCGTAGCGTAACGTGATTTTCGCCCATCCGCGCCCTCAGGGCAACTCGGGCGACGGCCATTTCAGCCGAGGCCGCGCACGGCGAATTCGGCCGCGGCGGCGGCGAGCTCGCGTTCCAGCGCGGCGGCGGTCAGCAACCCTGTCTGTGTGTCGATCGCGCGCACCACCGAGGCGGCGTTCGCGGAAGCGGCACGCAGGGCCTCGCCGGGTTCCGCGCCTGCCGCCAGACGGCCCGCCAGCGTCGCCGCGAAGGCGTCTCCCGCGCCGGCCGTCCCGGCCGGCTCGACCTCGAGCGGCGGGCAGAAGCACAAGGCGCCCGCCGACGACAGGTAGGCGCCGTCGGTGCCGTCGGTGATCGCGACGTGTCGCGGGCCGCAGGCGTGCAGGGCGGCCATGAAGTCGTGCAGCGCCATGTCGAAGCCGCCGCCGGCGAGCCCGCGCCTGGCGAGTTCCGGCGCATCGTGCGGCAGCTCCACCAGCACCTTCTCCTTCGCCCGCACCGCGAGCGCCGGCAGCAGCGCCTCGGCCTCGACCCGGTTGATGGTGAGGAGATCGATGTCGGCGAGGGCGCCGAAGAAAGCATCCCTGCGCGAGGTGAGCTGGCGGATGCCCGGGTTGTTGGACACGAACGCGCCCGCGGCCTTCGCCTGGGCGATGATCGCCGGATAGCAGTCCGCCGACTGGTTGGAGAGGCCCGAGACGTGGACGACGTCCGCGCCGGCGAAGGCGCCGGCCGGCACGTCGGCAGGCTCGATGGCCGTGTTGGCCCCCCGGAAGGTGAAGATCGTCGCGTTGCGGTCGTGCGAGGAGATCATGACCGCGATGCCGGTACCGAGCCGGTCGGTCCGCCGTACGAGCGCGTCGGACAGCCCCTCCGATTCGAACGTTTCCAGCACCTTGGCCGCGTTGAGATCGTCGCCGACCTTGACCAGCGGCGCGACCTGAAAGCCGAGCCGGGCGAGGCAGACGCCGGTGTTGATGGCGCCGCCGCCGGGATGGATGGTGATCGATTCCGCCTCGATCTTGCGGCCCTGCTCCAGCAGAAGGAACGAGGCGGTGGCGTTCGCCATCGTCACGCGCTCGATGTCGCGGTCGGCGACCACGGTGATGATATCGACCGTGGCCGAGCCCACGGTCACGGCCCGGCGGGCGTTCCCGCGATCTTCGCTTTTGTCCAAGTCGCGGCCCCGCGCTGCGCTGCGTCAGGGGGGACGCCTAGCACGGAACCTCGGCCACATGCACCCCGCGGGGACAGCGGATAACGACCCGGTCCGAATTCCGGCCCACCCGACGAGGCTTTCGATCCAGCGATCACGAAAAACAACGTCGGGCTCGGCGTCGGCGGAACCGCGATGCGGTCCTTCGCATTGCACAACCGTTGTTCCGCCGCGCCGCCGCAATTCCGCGCGCCCGCTTCCCATGTCTGGAGACGCCATGGCCCGCAAGCCCCCGCAGATCGACGCCGCTCGGCTTGAGGAGACCATAGACGCCGTCGTCGACGACATCGGCCGGGTGAAGGACCGGGGCAAGGCGACGGACCGGGTGCCCGGTCTGGCCGACGCCGACACCGGGCGCTTCGGCATCGCGGTCGTGACCTGCGAGGGCGACGACTTCGCCGGCGGCGACGCCGACGACCCGTTCACCATCCAGAGCATCTCGAAGGTCTTCTCGCTCACGCTCGCGCTCGAGGCGTTCGGTGACGACGTCTGGAAGCGCGTCGGCCGCGAGCCCTCCGGCGATCCCTACAATTCCATCGTGGACATGGAGCGCCACCAGGGCATCCCGCGCAATCCCTTCATCAACGCCGGCGCGCTGGTCGTCGTCGACATGCTGCTGGATTCGGCAAAGGGCGACGGCATTCCGGACACGGTTCGCGACTTCATCGCCAGGCGCATCGGCGACGAGAAGATCCGCATCGACGAGGAGGTCGCCGGCTCGGTCTCCTCGTCGGGCTTCACCAACCGGGCGCTGGCCAACCTCGCCAAGTCGTTCGACAACCTCAACCACGACGTTGAGGACGTGATGCGGGCCTATGTCCGCCAGTGCGCCACGATGCTGACCTGCCGCCAGCTTGCCCGCGCCGGCGACTACCTCATGCTGGACCGCGCCGACCGGGCGGCGGACGCGGCCCAGGCGCGCCGCGCCAGGCGCGTCAGCGCGCTAATGCTGACCTGCGGCCAGTACGACGGGTCGGGCGACTTCGCGTTCCGGGTCGGCCTGCCGGCCAAGAGCGGCGTCGGCGGCGGCATACTGGCGGTCGTTCCCAACCTTGCGACCATCGCCGTCTGGTCGCCGGGGCTCGACGAGAACGGCAACTCGCTCCTCGGGACGCTGGCGCTGGAAACCCTCGCCGAGCGGATGGACTGGTCGGTCTTCGGCTCCGTCGAGCCGGGCTGACCCTCAGTCGATCAGCGGCTCGATCCCGTTCTGCCGGCAGGTCGCCTCGACGGTGTTCCTGAGCAGGCAGGCGATCGTCATCGGCCCGACGCCGCCGGGCACCGGCGTGATGGCGCCCGCCACCGCCGCGGCCTCCTCATAGGCGACATCGCCGACGATGCGGCCCTTGCCGCCCTCGCCCTCGATCCGGTTGATGCCGACGTCGATCACCGTCGCGCCGGGCTTGATCCAGTCGCCGCGCACCATCTCGGGCCGGCCGACCGCCGCGATCAGGAGGTCGGCGCGCCGGCACACGCCGGGCAGGTCGCGGGTGCGCGAATGGGCGACCGTCACCGTGCAGTTCTGCGCCAGCAGGAGCTGGGCGAGCGGCTTTCCGACGATGTTGGAGCGCCCGACGATCACCGCTTCCATGCCCGAAAGGTCGCCATGGACCTCGCGGGCCAGCACCACGCAGCCGAGCGGCGTGCAGGGCGTGAGCGCCGGCAGGCCCGTCGCGAGCCGGCCCACGTTCATGATGTGGAAGCCGTCGACGTCCTTCGCCGGATCGATCGTCTGGATCACCGCGTCGGCGTCCATCTGCTTCGGCAGCGGAAGCTGGACCAGGATGCCGTTGACCGAGGGGTCCGCGTTGAGGCCCTGCACGAGATCGAGCAGTTCCGCCTGCGGGGCGTCGGCCGGCAGCTTGTGCTCGGTCGAGTGCATGCCCGCCTCGACCGTCTGCCGGCCCTTGTTGCGGACGTAGATCGAGCTCGCGGGGTCCTCGCCGACGAGCACCACGGCAAGCCCCGGCGTGATGCCGTGGCGGTCCTTCAGCGTGGCCGTGGCGGCGGCGACCTTCTCGCGGAGAGCGGCGGCGACGGCCTTGCCGTCGATGATGCGTGCCGTCATGTCTTCTTCTTATCCCCCGTTCTTGTGTTCTAGGGCTGAGACGAGCCGCCCCAGTGTGTCAGCATCGCCGGAAACTTGCACGGTCTTGATGCGCGCCCTGTGGCCGCAGGCGACGGCGACGTTGCCGGGCGCGACGCCCAGCGCCCCGGCGATCAGCCTCTCGAGCGCGGCGTTGGCCTTGCCCTTCTCCGGCACCGCCCTGACGCGGACGCGCAGCACCGCGCGTCCGCCCGCCAGTTCGGCCGGCCCGTCGATCCGGTCCGCCCCGCCCTTCGGCGTCAGGCGCACGTCGATGGCGATGCCGCCGGCGGCCGCGCGCCACCAGCCGGGCATGGCGGGCGGTCAGAAGACGTTGGGATAGAGATAGAGGACGATGACGCGCTGGATCAGGAAGATGGTCAGGATCAGGATGATCGGCGAGATGTCGATGCCGCCGAGATTGGGCATGTAGCGCCTGATCGGCGCGAGCGCGGGCTCGGTGAGCCGCCACAGCGCCTCGGCCACCGTCGCCACGAAGCGGTTTGCGGTGTTCACGACGTTGAAGGCGATCAGCCAGGAGAAGATCGCCGAGGCGATGACGATCCAGACATAGAGCTGGAGGGCGATCAGGATGACGTTGAGAATGGCGCGCATGACGTTCGTTGCCCCGGGCTGCTCGCGATTCGCGTTGGCTCGCGCCTTCCCCTCTACCGGGACGCCACCGCCGCCGCAACCCTGACCGGCGGGAGCGGCCGGTCGCCTTGAAATAGTTTTCGTGCCCGTGGGCCCGGCGTGCACCACCTTCCGCTCATTCCAGCGGACGCGGGGCGCCTCCATGCGGCCCCGTTGGCTGACGGACCCGGTGCCGCGCCGAACCCATGCTTGACACGGCCCCGGCCTCACCCCTAAATCCCCGCCACTCATGGGGCCGTAGCTCAGCTGGGAGAGCGCCGCGTTCGCAATGCGGAGGTCAGGGGTTCGATCCCCCTCGGCTCCACCATGAGCCCCCGAAGCAATCCGCGCTAGATCGCTGTCCCGGCTTGTCGGGCGCCGGCCGATGCCGTGCGCCTGGCGCTGCCCGCGCGCATTCCGAATAGTGGAATTGATAACGATTCCAGCCGGTTAATTCGATCCGAACGGCGCCTGAAAGTGGATTGACAGACAGCGCTGTCAGTGCGCAAATGCATACATAATTCATAATTAGATTTCGCGCGTGGGTTGTCCCGGAAGCCGCCCGGAACCAGTGCGCGGCGATCGGGGAGACGCTCGAAGATGCAGTCCCTGCGTGACCGGATCGGTGTCGATCTGGGCAACCGCATGCGTGTCGAGGACAGCCTGGCCTGGGCCGGCGCCAACGGGTTCTTCTATGTGAACACCGGCCTCGACAATCCCGCCAACGCGCTCGCGACCATGGACGCGACGCGCATTCGCGGGGTTCGCGAGCTCGCCGACCGGCACGAGAATCCGCATGGGGCTCCACACGCTGTCGGGCGTCAACACGGCGGAGACCTCGCCCTTCGTGTCGGATGCCACCGACGAGTATCTGCGCGCCTATGTCGACATGGCGCCGAAGCTCGGCGCGGGCTGGATCATCGTCCACGCCGGCTATCACTTCACCAAGGACTTCGAGCGCCGCAAGTACGCCGCGCGCGACCGCCTGCAGCGCATCGCCGACTACGCCGAGACCGTCGGCGTCCGGCTTTTGCTCGAGAACATGAACCCCGAGCCCGCCGATGCCGAGGTGAAGTATCTCGGCCATGACATCGACGAGTGCCGGTTCTTCTTCGACACCATCTCCTCGCCCGCCTTCGGCTGGTCCTACACCGTCAATCACGCGCACATGCTGCCCGAGGGCATCGACGGCTTCACGGCGAGCTTCGACCTGGCGACCTGCGGCGAGATCCGCCTCGCCGACAACCGCGGCGACGTCGAGGAGCACCTGAAGCCCGGCGAGGGCACGATCGACTTCACGGCGCTCTTCGACAGCATCGAGGGTGCCGGATATCGCGAGCATTACATGCTCGCCTTCGGCACGGCCGACGACATGAAGGCCGGCCGGGACTGGCTGATGGAAAGACTGCAGACCACCACGACAATCTAGCGGCCGCGGCCATGATCGAAGCGCGGCGCATACGGGGAGTGAAACGATGATGATACTGAACAGACGCCGCGCCACGGGCTGCGCCCTCGCGCTCGCGATGTCCGCCGCCCTCGGCCTTGCCGGCACCGCCAGCGCCGCCGACCTGAAGATCCGGATGTCGACCGAAAGCCAGCCCGGCGCTTCGAGCGCAGTGCTTCTGGAAGCCTTCCGCGACGCGCTCCAGGACGAGCTCGGCGACGCCGTGGAGATCGAGTTCTTCATGGGCGGCCAGCTCGGCGACGAGATCGTCCACATGGAGCAGGTCCGCACCGGCCAGATCGACGTCAACCCGATCGCCTCCGACGCGGTGCAGCTCGACACCAAATGGGCGGTCTTCGACATGCCCTTCCTGTTCCCGGACTTCGAGACCGCGCACGCCGTGCTCGACGGTCCGATCGGCCAGGAGATGAAGGATTCCATGCGCGAGCGCGCCGGCGTGCAGGTTCTTGGCCTCGGCGACGTCGGCTTCCGCCACCTCACCAACAACGTGCGGCCGATCGTCAAGCCGGAGGACCTGCAGGGCATCAAGCTGCGCGTGCCGGGTTCGCGCACCCGCATCATGGCCTTCGAGCACTTCGGCGCCGTTCCGGTGACCATGAACATGGGCGAGCTTTATCTGGCGCTCCAGCAGGGCACGATGGACGGCCAGGAGAACCCGCTCCAGTCGGTGATCTCCCGCTCGCTGCAGGAAGTGCAGAAATACCTCTCCCTCTCCTCCCACGTCTACACCCCCACGACGCTGGCGATGAACGGGGCCAAGTGGGATTCGCTGACCGACGACCAGAAGGCGGCCTTCCAGCGCGCGGCCGACAGGGCGGTGCAGATCAGCCGCGAATACGCCGCCAAGGCCGACATCGAGGGTCGTGAGACGCTGGCCGCCGCGATGGAGGTCAACGAGATCGACATCGAGGCCTTCCAGACCGCCGCCCGTCCGGTCTGGGACGAGATCGGCAAGGTCGCCGGCGAGGACTTCGCCGCCCGCGCAATCGCCGCCGCGACCGGAAACTGAGCCGTCCGGGCAGACTCGGGGACAGCATGAACCAGGAACGGGACACCGGGGCGGCCGATGGCCGCTCCGGCGCGCAGCCACCGGCGCCCGCCGGCTCCGACATCGCACGCCGCATCGACGAGGCCCAGACGCGCCTGGAGCTGGCCGACCCCGACGAGGGGCTTCCCATGTTCGACCGCGTGATCAACAAGTCGGTCGAGGCGGTGGGGATCGCGGCGCTGGCGTCGGTCTTCGGCATCATCCTGGTGAGCACGCTCGGCCGATACTTCTACAACCGGCCCCTCATCTGGGGCGAGGAGGTCGTCCTCGGCGTTATCCCGTGGATGGTCGCGATCGGGATGTTCCTGTCCGTTCGCCGCCGCCATCTGGTGCGCGTCGATTTCGTCGCGCGCAAGCTGCCGCCGTGGGCGGCACAGGCCGTCGGCCTGGCGAGCCAGGTCCTGTCGATCTTCGTCTTCGCCTACATCGCCTGGTCGGCCTTCCGCTATGTCGGCTTCTTCGGGCGCGACCTGACGCCGTATCTCGGGCTGCCCAAGGGGCTGTCGACCTCGGCCTTCTTCTTCGCCGGCGCGGCGACCGCCGTCGCCTTCCTCATCGGCGTCGTCCGCGCGACGGTCGCCGGCGACTGGTCGCAAAAGGGTCGGTGATGCTGATCGCGGTCCTCGCCATACTTCTCCTGTGCACGCTGCTCGTACTCGGCGTGCCGATGGTCGTTGCGCTCGCCTTCGCGGTGATCGTCGACTTCCAGCTCACCAGCGTCCGGCCGGAGACCATCACGCAGCTCCTGACCTCAGCGCTCAGCAAGTTCGTCTTCATCGCCCTGCCGATGTTCGTGCTCATGGGCACGATCATGAACGCCGGCGGAATCTCCGGCCGCCTGTTCGACTTCGCCAAGGCGCTGGTGGGCGCCATGCGCGGCGGCCTCGCCCAGGTCAACGTCCTGACGTCGATGTTCTTCGGCGGCATGATCGGCTCTTCGACGGCCGACCTCGCCGGCACCGGGTCCATCATCATCCCGGCGATGAAGAAGGAGGGCTATCCCGCCCCGATCGCCGCCGCCGTCACCGCTTCCTCGGCGGGCGTCGGGCCGCTGATCCCGCCATCCTCGCCGATGATCCTCTATTCGGCCGTGACGGGAACCTCGCTCGGCGCCCTGTTCATCGCCGGACTGATACCGGGACTGCTGCTCGGCTTCATGCTGATGACGATCGTCGGCTGGCAGGCAAGGCGGCTGGGGTGGCAGAGGTCGGGAGACTTCCAGGTCCGCCAGGTGATGCGGGCCGGCGCCGGCGCCATCCTTCCGTTCGGCGTGCCGATGATCGTTGTCGGCGGCTTCATTCTCGGAGTGTTCACGCCGACGGAGAGCAGCGTGTTCGCGGTCGCCTTCTCGATCTTCCTGTCCGTCGTCGTCTACCGCAAGCTCAGCCTTCGCGGGCTCTACCGGGTTTTCGGCAACGCCGTTCAGCTGACCGGTGAGCTCAAGATGATCACCGCGCTGTCGCTGGCCTTCGGCTGGGGTTTGTCCAACGCCGGCGTGCCGCAGGCGCTGGTCGGGGGCATAGACTGGATCCTCGTCTACGATTCCGACTTCCTGCGCATCGCCGTCCTGGTCCTGCTCGCCATCATTGCCGGCATGTTCCTCGATCCGCTGATCCCCGTGCTCGTGCCCATCATCCTCCCGGTCCTGATGATGTACGACATCAACCTGATCCAGTTCGGCGTCCTGATGGTGATGGCCGTCGTCATCGGCCAGACGACGCCGCCCATGGCGATCGCGCTCGTGATCACCGCCAAGCTCGCCGATTGCGACCAGATGGAGATATTCCGGGCCAACCTGCCCTACTTCATCGGCATGCTGGTCTTCCTCGTCGTCCTGATGCTGATCCCGGAGATCAGTACATGGCTGCCGGCGGTCGTCCAGAACCGGTGACGCGGGCCGGATTTGCCCCCACGGTGTGATGCCGTTACGGTCGCGCCGTCCTCGCACGCGGCGGGGCGAGGGGTTTCCTGCCGGGGGCGGCAGCTGGAGTGAAAGCGTCTTGATGTCGATGCGTAAGGGTTTGCCGGCGGCGTGCATCGCCGCGGCATGCGTTTGGAGTGCCACCGCGCGGGCGGACATTTCCGACGAACACCGCCGCTGGTTCGCAACGGTCTATGCCGGCACGATGGCCGAGACCAGGCTCGCCTCGATTCCCGAGGGCCTCGTCAGCGGCAGCATGGACTACGAGAACGCGCACATGGTCTTCGGCGCGCTGTCCTACGTCGTCCTGCCCGATATCCGGATCGACGGAGCGCTGGCGCCGGTCGTCAACGGCACGTCGCTTGAGCTGGAGGGCCTCGTCGGCCACCACTTCGGCGACCAGGACCATGTCGAGCTCGCCTTCAGCGTCTTCTGGCGCTCGCCGGACATCGCCCTGCCCGGGGGCGCGAACGTCAACTTCGCGATCGGCGAGGGCTTGTCGCTCGCCTTGTCGCGGCCGGAGCTGGAGGGTGTCCGGCGCGGCGCGGAGGCACACAAGCTCCTGAATTACCTCGCCTTCGAGGCCGAATTCTCCCACGACGCTCTACCCGGGGTCTCGCTGGTGCCGCGCATTCACCACCGCTCCGGCATCTACGGCGTCATCGCGCCCCGCCACACCGGCTCGAACTTCCTGGGCGCGGGCCTGCGGATCAATCTCCAGTAGCGGCCCGGAACGCGGTCGGCTCCCCCCGGCGGCGCCGGCCCTGACGGGCAGGCGACTTGAGCCGGAGGGAGCCTCGGGGGTTCCGCGGGCAGGGAGCGCGGGCCTTGACGCCCGGGGGTGACAGACGCCGTCCGCGCGCTCCCCGCACTGGCGGGTCGCGCTAGGCGGCCCGCACCTTCTCGATGAAGCCGTCGACGGCGACCCGCAGCATGTCCGACTGCTGGCTCAGCTCCGTCGCCGCGCCGAGCACGTCGGACGACATCCGGCCGGTCTCGCTGGCCGCCTGGCTGACGCCGCCGATATTCTCGTTGACCTGCCGTGTGCCAGAGGCGGCCTCGCGCATGTTGCGGGCGATCTCCGCGGTCGCCGCGGCCTGTTCCTCGACGGCGGCGCTGACGGCGGAGGCTCCCTCGTTGATCGCCTGGATCATGGTGCCGATGCGGCCGACCGCCTCGATGGAGAGTTGCGCCGAGCCCTGGACCTCGGCGATCTGGCGGCTGATCTCCTCCGTCGCCTTGGCGGTCTGGCCGGCCAGCGACTTGACTTCGTTGGCGACCACCGCGAAGCCCTTGCCCGCCTCGCCGGCGCGCGCGGCCTCTATGGTCGCGTTGAGGGCCAGCAGGTTGGTCTGCTCGGCGATGTCCTAGATCATCGCGATGACGTCGCCGATCGTCTCCACCGTCCGGCGCAGGCCCTCGACGGCCTCGTTGGTGCTGGTGAGCTCGCCGCTGGCTTCGCGGGCCTGGTCGGACGAGGTCGAGATCTGCCGGTTGATCTCGTTGATGGAGGAGGTGAACTCCTCCGCCGACGCCGCGACGGTCTCGATGTTGGTGGTCGCCTGCTCGGAGGCCGACGCAACCGTCACCGCCTGGCCGTTGGCCTCCTCGGCGAGCGCCGACAGGCTCTGGGCGCTGGCGTTGAGCTCGGTGGAGGCCGACGAAACCGAAATCCACGATCGCACGCACGCTCGCCTCGAACTCGTCGGCGAGCTGGTTCATCTCGACCCGCCTCTGCTCGGCCGCCCGTGCCTTCTGCTCCTCGGCCTCGTCCTCGAGCTGCTTGTTGCGCAGCATGTTGTCCTTGAAGATCACCATGGTCTCGGCGAGCGTCCCGATCTCGTCGCGGCGCCCGGCGCCGACCACCTCGACGTGCAGGTCGCCGTCGGCCAGCTTGCGCAGGCAATCGACGATCGCCCGGAACGGACGGGTGATCCCGACCTGCGAGATGAACAGTCCGAGTGCCAGTCCGAGCGCGACGCCGATGGCCGCCACCGTGACGGAAATGATCGTACCGCTCGAGGCACTCGCCGACGCCGCCTCGACGACTGCGGTGCCACGCTGGTCGGTGTAGTTGACGTAAGTCGTGATCGCCTCGCGCAGCGCCTCGACCTCTTCCGCGCTCGCCTTGACCGAGTCGTACAGGCGGCGCTGGGATTCCGTCATCTCCGTCGCCGTCGCGTAGCGCCGGGCGAGCTGGATCGTGTTCTCGAGTTCCGGCCGGTAGGACTCGTAGGCGGACTGCACGGCATTGAGCATCGTGATCTGGTTGCCGCTGGCGGTCGCCAGGGCGCGCGACAGGCGGTCCTCCAGCTCGGCCCGGGAGGCTTCGATGATCGGGATCACCCGGGCGACGTCCTGGGGGTCGAGGGCCATCCAGTATTCGGCGCGGCTGAGCTCTATGGCGTTCTGCGCGATCCGCGTTCCGATGCGGATCTCGGTCGCCGACGTATCGACCTCATGCGTCGCTTCCGCCAGCGAGCGCATCGTCACATAGCCGACCCCCGCGGTGACGACACTGACTGACGCCAACACGCCTATAACCAAAAGGATTTTTGCCGAAATGGAAAGTCTCGAGAGGATCATTTTGCCAGCCCACCACGTTGAGGAGTCATTTTCCCTTTCAAGAAGAGAAGAATGTGGTTAACAAATTCCTAACTTCAAATTTTCGTGAACAGATAGATTTGCCAATTTCCGAATATATATAGGAACTTCGCATTCGTAGTACCAATAACTATTGATGTATACCATTATATATTAGGCGATACTTTCTAACGAAGCCGGCATAGTATCTGCCGGCCTCCTGCTTTGACTGGAAAGATCACTGCGGATTCTGTTCGCGGTAACGCCGATGGCGCCCTAAGGTAAACTCTACCTATCGGGGCGGCGGAAGCGCGGCATGCGCGCGGGACGGGTGGCCTCGTCGCGGCGGTCGCCTGATGGTGGCAGGGGAATCGGGTGCCGGCGGCAAGCCGCCGGCCGCGTCACATGGAACGAAGGACGTGCGGCGTGCCGGCCGGCCGGTCGATCTCGCGCCTGAGCCGATCGTGCACCTGCCGCAGCTCCGACGTCAGCGCGTCGACGTAGTCGGCGCCCTCGCGGCCGAACTGGTCGGCGGGAACCATCCGCCAGCCCAGGCACATCTCGTAGATCCGCCGGGCCCCGATATTGGCCGAGCTCGAGCGAAGCGCGTGCACCTCGTCGCGGAAGCTCTGCAGGTCCTTGGCTTCGACGGCACCCGCGATCGACCGCAGGATGTCCGACGCATCGCTCAGGAACTGATCGACCAGTTCCTTGAGGAACTCGTCGCCGCCAAGCTCCAGCAGCCCCTTCAGCGTCTCCGGGTCGACCGACGGCGCCTCGTCGCTGACCAGACGAAGATGCGGGATGGCGTCCTCGACCTCCGCGCCGGCGCCGAACTCGACGACGGTCGCTCCGCCCTCGTCCGCGCCGGCCGTCAGCGTCTCGACGACCTCGATGAGCCGCGCGGCCTTGACGGGCTTGGTCACGAACTCGGTCATGCCCGCCTCGCGGCAGCGTCGCCGTGCCTCCTCGCTCGCGTCGGCCGTCAGGCCGACGATCGGCACCGGGTTGGCGTCGCCCAGCGAGGCGAATCGATAGAGCTTGGTCGCCTCGATGCCGTTGAGCACAGGCATGTTGACGTCCATCAGCACGAGATCGAAGCCGCCCTCCGCCAGCGCGTCGAGGGCCGCCTCCCCGTCGTCGACCAGTTCCACGACATGGCCGGCCCGTTCGAGGATCTTCTCGATGACCTTCTGGTTGGTGCGGTTGTCCTCCGCCACCAGGATGCGCCGGCTGGGGCCGACCCCCTTGGATGCGGCGGCAGGGGTATCCTGGTCGTCGGTTGTCACGCGCAGCGTCCGCGCGATGTCGAGCGCCGTCGCCAGCCCCTGCGCGGTCGGCGGAACGGGCGCGGCCGTGGCGTAGAGCCGGCGCAGCACCGGGTCGGCGAGCGCGCCGCGCGCGTCGGGGGTCACGAGCACCAGGACGGGCGCCAGCTCGCGGCGCAGGCTGAGGAGTTCGGCGGCGATCGACGCGGCGTCGGCGTCGAGGTCGCGCGGATCGACGACGACCACCGGCCTGTCGATTTCCGAGGCCCTCAGCCCCGCGATCCTGGCACCCGCCGCCGCCACGTCGCGCGCCGGCAGCGCGGGAACGCCGCATGCCTCGACCAGCGCGAACATGTTCGGGCTGGCCGACAGGACCACGACGGGATCGTCCTCGCTGGGCGCGGGAACGCTCGCATCGGCCGGCGCGGCGACATTGATCTCGAACCAGAACGTGCTGCCCTCGCCCGGCTCGCTCTCGACGCCGATCGGCCGCCGTGCAGCTCGACGAGCTGGCGCGAGATCGCAAGGCCGAGGCCGGTGCCGCCGAAGCGGTCGATGATCGTCTCGTCGGCCTGGGTGAAGCTGTCGAAGATGCGCTTCTGCGCGTCGGCGGCGATGCCGATGCCGGTGTCGGCGACCTCGAAGCGCAGCCTCGTCGGGCCGCCGCCGGTCTCGACGGTGTCCACCGTGACCGTGACGTCGCCCTGCGCGGTGAACTTCACGGCGTTGCCGACCAGATTGATCAGCACCTCCTCGATGTGGCTGCGGTCGGTCCGCACGATCTGCGGCGTGCGCGCCGAGACGTGGACGCTGAGCCGCAGGCCCTTCGCGCTCGGCCTGCACCGAGAGCATTCCGCGCACGTCGGCCAGCAGGCGCCAGACGTCGAGTATCGGCCGGGGCGGGAAGGATGCGGCCGGCCTCGATGCGCGAGAAGTCGAGGATCGAGTTGATCAGAGACAGCAGCGAGCGCCCCGACCGCCCGATGGTGCGCGCCATGTCGCGCTGCTCGGGATCGAGCCGCGTGTCGCGCAACAGGTCGCTGAGGCCGATGATGGCGTTGAGCGGCGTGCGCAGCTCGTGGCTGACGCTGGCCAGGAACAGGCTCTTGGCCCGGCTCGCCTCCTCCGCCTGGCGCTTGGCTTCGTTCAGCTTGCGGATCAGCTGCGACACGTAGAGCGGCAGCACGACGAGCCCCGCAAGCAGGCCGCAGGACAGCGCCGGATGGGTGTGCCAGAACGGCGTCGTCCAGATCACCGCGCCGAAGCCCGCGACGCCGGCGACCGCGGCGGCGAACAGGTAGCGGATGCCGAAGCGGAAGCCGTTGCCGAAGATCGCCCAGAGATAGAGCGGATAGAGCAGCGCCGTCGCCTCGCCGCCCGTATGCAGGCAGTAGGACAGCATGCCGAGATCGAGCACGATGGCGATCAGGCGGCGCGCGGCCGACACGCCCGGCTGGTGCAGCATGTGGGCGAACAGACCGAGCGACAGGACTGGTAGAGCGCGAAGAGCGGACCGGTCGCCTGCAGCATCTCGCCAGGCACCCTCGTGGCCGAGGAGGCTCGCGCCGATCAGGTAGGTCAGGATCACCGTGCTGATGACCAGCCGGTTGATCGTCATCTCGTGCTCGCTGTCGGGACGATTGCGCAGGAGATCGCGCAGCCGTTGCAGGCGGGAGGCCGGCGCCGCCTGCTCCGTCGACTTCGACACGGTGCTGCCTGCGCCGTCGGCGGTGATCATGGTCAGCCCGTCTGCGCCAGGACCGGGGCTCCGCGCACCAGTTCGATGAACTGCGCCGCCGGCATCGGACGGCCGAAGATGATAGCCCTGCACCTCGTCGCAGCCCTCCGCCCGCAGCAGCTCGAGCTGCTCGGCGGTCTCGACGCCCTCCGCGACGACCTGAGCTCGAGGCTGTGCCCGAGACTGACGATCGCCCGCACGATGGCCGCGTCGTTGGGATCACGCGGCAGGTCGCGCACGAAGCACTGGTCGATCTTGAGCCGGTCGACCGGGAAGCGCTTGACGTAGGACAGCGAGAATAGCCGGTGCCGAAGTCGTCGATGCGAGACGCCGACGCCCGAGCGCGCGGATCTGGCGCAGATGGTCGACCACCGTCTCGCTGTCGCTGCATGACGATGCTCTCGGTGAGTCTCGAGGTCGAGGCAGCGCAGGATCGAGCCCGGTATCGCCCAGGACCTTGGCGACCAGGAGCGGGACGTTCTGCTTGCGGAACTGGACCGGCGACAGGTTGACCGCGATGCGCACCGGAGGCAGGCCCATCTTGCGCCAGGACGCGGCCTCGCGGCACGCCTCGCGCAGCACCCATTCGTTGATCGGCACGATCAGGCCGTTCTCCTCGGCGCGCGGCAGGAAGTCGCCCGGGACCGACGCAGGCGCGCCGTCGGGATGCTGCCAGCGCAGCAGCGCTTCGGCGCCGACGATGGTTCCGGTGCGCATGTCGACCTGCGGCTGGTAGTGCAGCACGAACTGGTCGCGGGCGAGCGCCTTGCGCAGCTCCGCGTCGAGGGCCATCGACTGTCGCGCGCGCGCGTCCATGTCGGCGGCGTAGAACCGGTACAGGTTCCCGCCGTCGTTCTTGGCCCGGTACATCGCCAGGTCGGCGTTCTTCAGAAGCTCGTCGCCGTCGATCCCGTCGGCCGGATGGATGGCGATGCCGATGCTGGCGCTGGAGGCGAGGTCGTTCGCCGTCGGAACAGGTGCGGCTCGTCGACGGTTGCCAGGATCCGCGCGCCGAGCTCGGCCGCGTCCTCGCTGCGCGCCAGGCCGCGTCTGCAGGATGGCGAACTCGTCGCCGCCGAGCCGCGCGACCATGTCGCTCTCGCGCACGACCGACAGCGAGCCGCTGGCCGACCACCTTGAGGAACTCGTCGCCGGTCGAGTGGCCGAGGACGTCGTTGACGCCCTTGAAGCCGTCGAGGTCGATGAGGTGCAGCGCGAAGGCGTGGTCGCCGCGCCGCGCGCGCGCGATCTCGCGGCGCAGGCGGTCGCGCAGGAGCGTCCGGTTCGGCAGGTCGGTCAGCGGGTCGTGATGGGCGAGATGGATACAGATGGCTTTCAGCCCGCTTGCGGTCGGTGATGTCGAGCGACGAGGTGACGCACGCCGACGACGAAATCGTTGAGATCGCGTGAGCGGCGACTTCGTGGTGAGCAGGATGCGGCGCACGCCGTCCCGGTCGACGATCTCCTCTTCGAAGCTGGGCAGCGCCTCGGCCGGTCTCGAACACCATCCGGTCGAGTGCCGTGAAGCGCGCGCCGCCCTCTTCGCCGAGCACCGAGCTGACCTGCTCGCCGACGACCTCGGAGGGGTCGGTGCCGAGGACGCGCCGTGATAGGCGTTGACGAACAGGAGCCGCCCCTCGCCGTCGGTCGCGCTGATCATGGCCGGCACGGTGTCGATGACCTGGGCCAGCCGCTCGCTGGAATCGCGCAGCGCCTCCTCGCGCGTAGCGCTCGCTGCGCTCAAGGCGCCGCTCCAGCGTGCGCGCCCGCTTGGTCAGGAGGAGCTGCTGCTGACGCAGCTTGAGCAGGTTCCGCGCCCGGGTGACGAATTCCTGATGATCGACCGGGCTCTGCAGGAAGTCGGTGGCGCCGGCCTCCAGCGCCTTCAGGCGGAAGCTGCGCTCCTCGTAGACGGTGATGACGATGACGGGAATCTCGGCGGCCCCGTCGAGCTTGCGGAAGCGGCGGATGAACTCCGCGCCGTCCATGCCGGGCATCTTGTAGTCGGTGATGACGAGATCGGGCGTGTTCGAGGAGAGCCACTCGAGGGCCTCCTGCGGCTCGCCGAATCCTTGCGTCCTCACGGAGTCGGAAATCGATCCCGCGAGCCTCTTGAAGAGGTTCCGGTTGGTAACCCGATCGTCGAGGATTACGATGAGCGACATTTTCGTATGGTCCATCCCCGCGTCACCGCCGAACGAAGTCCCTGCTGCCGCGCCTGCCCGTGACGCGGCCGGTGCGGTGGAAGGCGGGATACGATGCCTTCCGGGAGCGCAGACCCTAGTCGGACCGCCTTTAAGAAAAGCCGCGCGGATCGACTATAATTTTAATGAAATGCGGATTTTGCGGTGCAGCAGGCCCCGTTCGCGCGACTGTGCGCGCGGCGTCGGACGCCCTAGAATCCCGTCCGACCCACCGATTCGGAGACCCGCGATGTTCGAGGCGATTCAGCGTCTCTTCAAGGACCTGTCCGGCGGCGAGGAGTTGGCCTTCCAGATCGACGACCACCGCGTCGCGGTGGCCGCGCTTGCCGTTCATGCCGTCGCCATCGACGGTGCGACGGACCCCGCCGAGAAGGTGCGCCTGCGCGCCGTGCTGAAGGAGAAGTTCTCGCTCAGCGACGAGGAGACGCTGGAGCTCATCGCCGCGGCCCGGGAGCGCGAGCGCGAGGCCGTGGACCTTTACACCTTCACGAGCGTGCTGCTGCGCGCGCTCGACGAGGCCGGGCGCATCCGCGTCGTCGACATGCTGTGGGAGCTGGTCTACGCCGACGGCGAGGTCCACGAGTTCGAGGACAATCTGGTGTGGCGCGTATCCGAGCTTCTGGGCGTCTCCTCGCGCGACCGCATCGCCTCGCGCAAGCGCGCCCGCGCTGCCTCGGGAGGGAACGGCGCATGATGCCCGCGGCCCCTGCGTCATGTTGAGTCGAGGCGCGAAACCGGCTACGCCAACCTGGCCCCGGCGGCGGGCCGGCGGCGGAACGGCAAACGGGGAGTTCGCAGGTGGGAGCTGAGGGTCGTGAGAGGGGTGCGGGCGGTCGGCTCGCCGGCAAGAGGGCGCTGATCACCGGCGGCGCCGGCGGGATCGGCTCCGCGATCGCCCGGGCCTTCGTCGCCGAGGGCGCGCGGGTGATGATCACGGACCTTGATGGCGCGCGCGCCACCGAACTCGCAGACGCCATCAACGTCGGGACGCCGGGGGCGGCGGCCGCGACCGGGCACGACGTCACCTCGGAGGAAGCCTGGACCGCCGCGATCGAGGCGACCGAGAAGGCCTTCGGCGGAACTCGAGGTCCTCGTCAACAACGCCGGCATATGGGTCACCGGGTCCGTCGAGGAAACCGACTACGCGACCTGGAAGCGTGGGCTCGAGATCAACCTGGATTCGGTCTATCTCGGCACACGCCTCGCCATGCCCTTGCTGCGCCGGTCGCAGCCCGCCTCCATCGTCAACCTGTCCTCCATCGCCGGCATCGTCGCGGGGCCGAACATCGCAGCCTACAACGCCGCCAAGGCCGGCGTGTGGATGCTGACGAAGTCGACCGCGCTGGCGACCGCGCGCAAGAAGGAGGACATCCGCGCCAACTCGATCCACCCCTTCTTCATCGACACGCCGCTGCTCCAGGACGCGTTCGCCCGCGGCGGCGAGCGCAAGGCACTCGACGACGAGCAGCGCGAGAAGGTGGCCAGGCAATGCCCGCTCGGGCGGCTGTGCACGGTGGAGGACGTTGCCTATGCCGCGATCTATCTCGCCAGCGACGAATCCCGTTTCATGACGGGCGCCGAGATCAAGCTCGACGGCGGGCTGAGCGCGATGTGACCGGGGGCGTCCGGGAGTTGGCGGAAAAGATCCTCATCGTCCTGCATCAGGAGAGGTCGACGCCCGGACGCGTCGGCCAAGCCTTGCAGCGGCGTGGATACGAACTGGACATCCGCCGCCCGTGCCTGGGCGACCCGCTGCCCGACACGATGGCCCGCCACGCCGGCGCCGTCGTCTTCGGCGGCCCGATGAGCGCCAACGACGAGGACGACTTCGTCCGCCGCGAGATCGACTGGCTCGCCGTGCCGCTCAGGGAGAAGGCGCCGCTGCTGGGCATCTGCCTCGGCGCCCAGATGCTCGTGCGCCATCTCGGCGGCAGGGTCGCCCCGCACCCCGAGGGGATGGCGGAGGTCGGCTACTACCCGCTGGCCGCCACCGACGAGGGCCGCCGGATGATGGACTGGCCCGCCACCGTCTACCAGTGGCACCGCGAGGGCTTCGATCTGCCGCGCGACGCCACCCTTCTGGCGCAAGGGGAGATGTTCCGGAACCAGGCCTTCCGCGTCGGCCCGGCCGCCTACGGCATCCAGTTCCACGCCGAACTGACGCTCGCCATGATGCATCGCTGGACGGTGCGCGGCGCGCATCGGCTGACCTTGCCGGGGGCGCAGTCGAGGCAGGCCCATTTTGACGGCCGGTCAATTCACGATCCGGACGTGCGCCGCTGGCTGAAGGACTTTCTCGACCGCTGGCTGGCGGGCGGTGCCCGCGACGCGGACTAGCTACGCTGGAACCGCTTCGTCTGGGCCGCCGACAGCCTGCGCATCTTGCGCAGGTCGGCAGGCGTCAGCTTGAGCGCGGTGTCCACCCAGAGTTCGGAGATGCTCAGCAGATCGTCGAGGTTCAGCGGATTGGTGCGCTGGCGGATCTGGTAGATGCTGCGGTGGACGTCGTAGAGCCGGCGCTGGCCGGCGATGTACTCGCGGACGGCCTTCTCGCCCTCGCCCGGGTCGGCGAGCACGTCGATGAGGCCCATCTCGTGGAATTCCTCGGCCTCGAAGACCCGGCCGCTCAGGATCACCTTCTCGGCGCGGGCGGGATCCATCCGCCGGGCGAGAAAGTTGTAGGCCCCCATGCCCGGGAACAGGCCGAACAGCACCTCGGGCAGCCCGAAGCGCGTGCCGCGCTCGGCTACCAGGACGTTGAAGGCGAGCGCCGCCTCCAGCCCCCCGCCAAGTGCGTCGCCCTGCAGGAGCGCGATCGTCACGATCGGAACGTCGAAGGCGACGCCGGCGTGATAGACCGCGTCGATGCAGTCCCGGGCGTAGAGGCGCAGTCCCTCGCGGTCGCGGGTCTCGACGAGGTCGGCGATCAGGCTGAGATAGCCGCCGAGATTGTAGATACCCGGCAGCCGGGACCCGCCGACGAAGTAGCGCAGCGGCGCCTCCTCGCCCTCCTTCCACGTCTCGAACGAGGCCTGGATCGCCTTGCGGACGGAGATCAGGTCGGCGAGCAGCGACGGCGTGAAGCTCGGCGCGGCCCTGGGGCGCATGTAGCACCACAAGGCCCGGTCTTCCGGCTCGATGCGGACCTCGAGCTCGTCGAACCTGTCCTGAGCAAGGAGCAGATCGCGACGCTCGTCGACCGTAAGCCCGATATGCGGTTCCTCGGCGAGCGACCGCATGGCGGTCGGCATCGTCGGACAGGGTCGCCGAAGGGAGACGACATTTGCGCGGGCGGGGAACGAGAGCTCCACCACTTCGCCGGTCGACGCCAACGCTTCCGGCCCTCCGGGCTTCCACTCGAAACTCATAGGAACCCGCCGCTTTCCTGAGGCCGGAGCGCTCCGCCCTCGCTTCACCAGCGCTCATAGTAACCGAAAATTAACCAACGGAAAGCCGTTGAGCGGAATTCGGTTAACGACCCGATGTCGCGCGCTCTTGCAGCGCCACGACGAATTGCTGCGGTGCAGCGCAGATTTCACCCTTCTCCGATATGAGGTCATACATATGATCAATGGAATGTCCCAGCAGCGCACCCGCCACCAGGAAGCCGTGGACCGGATCGCCAACTGGATCGTCGGCGGCCGGTTCCCTCGGGCGCAGTCGCCTGCCGACCGAAGAGGAGATCGGCGGCGAGCTGGGCGTCAGCCGCACGGTCGTGCGCGAGGCGATGCGCACGCTCGTCGCCAAGGGCATGGTCGAGGTGCGCGGCGCCACGGCACAACGTCCGGCCATCGAAACCTGGAGCCTGTTCGACCCGCAGGTCGTCGCTGGCGGATCGCGGGCGGGCTGACCGCGCGAATTCGTCGACGACCTCATCCACTTCCGTCTCGGCATCGAGCCCATGCGGCCGAACTCGGCCGCGCGAACCCGAACTTTCCATCGTCGGCCCTCGAGGAAGCCTACGGCCGGATGGCCGCGGCCGTCGACGGCGACGGCGGTTACCATGCCGCCGATCTCGATTTCCACGAGTCGATCATCGTCGGCTCGGACAACCAGTTCCTGCGCCAGCTCGTGCCGCTGATCGCCAACACGCTGAGGGTGTCGTTCAGCCTGTCGGTCATCAGCATGGAACGGCGCGGGCTTCGCTGCCCATGCATCGCGACGTCGCCGACGCGATCATCGAGCGGGAGCCCGAGCGGCCGCAAGAGGCGCTGACGAAACTGATCGCGCTCGGCGCGCGAGGACATCCGTCGGCATGTCATGCCGGACAGCTCAGGGAGGAGCGCCGACATGAGAGAGGTGATCGACTATCTGTTCGAGGGCCTTGAGGTCCTCCTCGTCCTGCTGCTTGCCGGCATGGTCGTCATGGTGTTCGGCAACGTGGTGCTGCGCTACGGCTTCAACTCCGGCATCGACGTGTCCGAGGAGATGTCGCGCTACTTCTTCGTCTGGCTGACCTTCATCGGCGCCGTGGTCGCCTTGCGCGAGAACGCCCATCTCGGCGTCGAGACGCTGGTGCGCGACGTTCGGCCGCGCGCGGCCGCATGGTCTGCATGGTGGTCACCGACGCTCGTCATCCTGCTCTGCGCGCGGTGTTCTTCTGGGGCACCTGGAAGCAGCACGCCGATCAACGCGTCGATGACGGCGCGCCGGTCATCGGCATGTCGATGATCTGGGTCTACGGCATCGGCTTCTTCACCAGCGCTCGGCATCGGCCTGCATCGCCGCGCGTCCGCCTCGTGCGCATCCTCACCGGCCGCGTCGACCGAGGCGGAGATCGCGCGCCTTCGCCGGCGAGTACGGCACGAGGCCGCACAGCGTCAGGGAGCGCGCCGAATGACCGATCGTCGTCTTCCTCGTCTCGCTGCTGCGGCGCCATGGCGATCGGCATGCCGGTCGCCTTCGCGCTGATGGTCTGCGGCATCGCGCTGATGACCTACATGGGCATCTTCAACACCCAGATCGTCGCGCAGAACATGATCGAGGGCGCCGACACCTTCCCGCTGCTGGCCGTCCCGTTCTTCCTGCTGGCCGGCGAGCTCATGAACGCGGGCGGCCTGTCGCAAGCGCATCGTCAACTTCGCCGTGGCCTGCGTCGGCCATATCCGCGGCGGGCTCGGCATCGTGGCGATCTTCGCCGCGGTCATCATGGCCTCGCTCTCGGGCTCGGCCGCGGCCGACACCGCGGCGCTCGCCGCGATCCTGATCCCGATGATGCGCGAGGCCGGCTACAACGTGCCGCGCGCGGCCGGCCTGATCGCCGCCGGCGGCATCATCGCGCCGGTCATCCCGCCCTCGATCGGCTTCATCATCTTCGGCGTCGCCGCCAACGTCTCGATCACCGCAGCTGTTCCTGGCCGGCATCGTTCCCGGGCCTGCTGATGGCCGTCGCGCTCGTCGTCACCTGGCTGATCGTGGTCGCGGCGCGAGAACGTCGCGATGCTGCCGCGCGCAGTCCGTGCCGCGAGCGGCTGCGCGCCACCGGCCGCGCCGGCTGGGCGCTGCTCATGCCGGTGATCATCCTGGGCGGCATCAGGTTCGGCGTCTTCACGCCGACCGAGGCCGCCGTGGTCGCGGCGGTCTACGCGCTCTTCGTCGGCATGTTCATCTACCGCGAGCTGAAGCTCGCGCGATCTCTACGGCGTGTTCCTGCACGGCGGCCAAGACGACGGCGGTGGTGATGTTCCTGGTGGCGGCGGCGCTGGTCTCGGCCTGGCTGATCACCAGCGCCAACATCCCGGCCGAGATCGGCGCGCTGCTCGAGCCGCTGATCGACCGGCCGAAGCTGCTGCTCGCTCGTCATCATGGTGCTGGTGCTCGTCGTCGGCACGGCGCTCGACTTCGCGCCGACGATCCTGATCCTGACGCCGGTGCTGATGCCGATCATCAAGCGAGGCCGGCATCGACCCGGTCTATTTCGGCGTGCTGTTCATCATGAACAACTGCATCGGCCTGCATCACGCCGCCGGTCGGCATCGTGCTCAACGTGGTCTGCGGCGTGGCGCGGGTGCCGCTCGGGCCAGGTGATCAGGGGCGTCGTGCCGTTCCTGCTCGCCCAGGTCGTCGTGCTGTTCCTGCTGGTCCTGTTCCCCGAGCTCGTGCTCGTGCCGCTGCGCTGGCTGAGGTAGCCGGCCTGCTCAGGGCTGACGAGAGAAGCCGAAGCCAGTCGAAGTGCCAAAGGGAGGTAAGTCAGATGAAGAAGACACTGCTCGCGGCCGCCTCGCGCCGCCGCCCTCGTGCGCGCTGGCGCCTGCCCGCCGCGGCCGCAGTTCCAGGACCGCACCATCCGCGTCTCCAACGGCGTCAACGAGGACCATCCGGTCGGCAACGGCGTCGCGCGCCATGAACGAGTGCCTGCAGCGAGAAGTCCGGCGGCAAGATGAAGCTCAACGCCTTCTGGGGCGGCGCGCTCGGCGGCGACCTGCAGGCGACGCAGGCGCTGCGCTCGGGCACGCAGGAGATGGTCATCACCTCGACCTCGCCGCTGGTCGGCATCGTGCCCGGCGCTCGGCGTGTTCGACCTGCCCTTCCTGTTCGCCAACGAGAAGGAGGCCGACGCCATCCTCGACGGCGCGTTCGGCAAGTACATCTCCGACAAGATGCCGGAGGTCGGGCCTCGTCAACCTCGCCTACTGGGAGAACGGCTTCCGCAACCTCACCAACTCGCAGCGCCCGGTCGACGAAGTCGGAGGACTTCGAGGGCATGAAGGTGCGCGTGATGCAGAACAACATCTTCCTCGACACCTTCAAGACCCTGGGCGCCAACGCCGTGCCGATGGCCTTCGGCGAGGTCTTCACCGCGCTGGAGACCGGCGCCATCGACGGCCAGGAGAACCCGTTCGTCACCATCGACACCTCGAAGTTCTACGAGGTGCAGAAGTATCTGTCGGTCACGCGCCACGCCTACACGCCGTTCCTGGTGCTGTTCTCCAAGCAGATCTGGGACACCTATTCGGCCGAGGAGCAGGAGATCCTGTCGGAATGCGCCATCGATCGGCCGCGACGAGCAGCGCCAGGCGAGCCGCGAGCTGTCCGACAAGTCGCTGGCCAAGCGTCAAGGAAGCCGGCATGCAGGTGAACGAGCTCACCGCCGGACGAGCAGGAGCGCATCCGCGAGAAGGTGAGCCCGGTCTACGAGACGCCACGCCGCCACCATCGGCGAGGAGGTCGTCCAGCGCATGCAGGATGCGCTCGCCGAGATGCGCGGCCAGAACTGACCGGAACGGCAATCCCGGGGGCGGCGGGCTTTCCGCCGCCTCCTGTACTTCCCGAAAGACGCCGCCGATGAAGATCACCTCCGTCGAAACCATCCGGCTCGGCGAGTTCCCCAACATCTTCTGGGTCCGCATCCACACCGACGAGGGGCTGGCCGGCCTCGGCGAAACCTTCATGGGCGCCGCCGCCGTCGAGGCCTACATCCACGAGACCGCGGCGCCGAAGCTGGTCGGGCGCGATCCGCTCCAGATCGAGGCGATCAACCGCGACCTGATCGGCTATCTCGGCTGGCGCGGCGCCGGCGTCGAGACGCGCGGCAACTCCGCGATCGACATCGCGCTGTGGGACATCTTCGGCAAGGCGCTCGGCGTGCCGGTCGCCGTCGCGCTCGGCGGCAGGTCGCGCGACGCGATCCGCACCTACAACACCTGCGCCGGCTACCGCTATGTCCGCGACGCCAGAGCACAGGCGGTCGCCAACTGGGGCACCGGAGCGAAGGCCGGCCCCTACGAGGACCTCGACGCCTTCCTGAACCACGCCGACGAGCTCGCCCAGTCCCTCCTCGAGCGAGGGCATCACCGGCATGAAGATCTGGCCGTTCGACATCGCCGCCGAGCGAACGCGGCGGGCTCGACATCTCGGCGGCGGAGCTGAAGACCGCACTCGAGCCATTCGAGAAGATCCGCAAGGCGGTCGGCGACGACATGGACATCATGGTCGAGTTCCACTCGCTTTGGGAGCTGCCGGCCGCGATGCGCATCGCCCGCGCGCTCCGGCCCTACGGCACCTTCTGGCACGAGGACCCGATGCGGATGGATTCGCTGGAGACGCTCAAGGCCTATGCGCGGACACTCGCCGGCCATGATCTGCGCGTCCGAGACGCTCGCCTATCCGCACGCCTTCCGCGACTATCTCGCGACCGGCGTCGCCGGCGTCGCGATGCTGGACCTGTCCTGGTGCGGCGGCCTGTCGGAGGCGCGCAAGATCGCCGGCATGGCGGAGGCCCACCACATGCCGGTGGCGCCGCACGACTGCACCGGCCCCGTGGTCTTCATGGCGTCGTGCCATTTCTCGATGCACGCGCGCAACGCGCTGATCCAGGAATCCGTGCGCGCCTTCTACACGGGCTGGTACACCGAGCTTGTCACGGCGCTTCCCACGGTGGAGAAGGGGCAGATCTCGGTGGGGGACGCGCCGGGGCTCGGGCTGGAGCTTCTCCCCGGCCTCGACAGGCGCGCCGACGCCGTTCTCCGCCGCACCGACACCGCCTGAGGATCGTCCGACATGAGCCTGCGCGTCGCCCCGGCGGCCGTCACCGTCACCCCGTCAGCCGCCCTCGGCGTCGCGCTGATGCTGGTCGGCATGTTCCTGTTCGCCTCCAACGACGCCCTCGGCAAGTGGCTGGTCGCGACCTACACGGTCGGGCAGGTGCTCCTGATCCGCAGCGCGGCCGCCCTGCTCATCCTCGGACCCATGGCCTGGCGGGCAGGCGCACCCGCGCTCGTCCGCGTCGAGCGGCCCTGGCTGCAGACCCTGCGCGTCGTCCTGTCGACCGCCGAGGTCTTCTGCTTCTATTCGGCCGTCGTCTACCTGCCGCTCGCCGACGTGATGACCTACTGGCTCGCCGCGCCGATCTACGTTGCGGCCATGTCGCCGTTCCTGCTCGGCGAGAAGGTCGGCTGGCGGCGCTGGACGGCCATCGCGGTCGGCTTCGTCGGCGTCATGATCGCGCTCCAGCCTTCCGCCGAGGCGCTGACCTGGCCGGCGCTGATCTCCATCGCCGGAAGCTGGTGCTTCGGCATGATGATGCTGACGGGCCGCATGCTGCGCGGCACGCCCGACACGACGCTCGTGTTCTGGCAGACGCTGGGCGCGCTGGCCGCCGGCCTCGTGCTGGCCCCGATCGGCTGGGTCACGCCCACCCTGTTCGACCTGGGCCTCCTCGCGCTCGTCGGCATCGTCGCGATGCTCGCCCATATCTTCGTGAACCGGGCGCTGAAGCTCGCCGACGCGGTGATCGTCGCGCCCTTCCAGTACACGCTGCTCCTGTGGGCGATCGTCTACGGCTATCTCGTCTTCGGCGACGTGCCGGCGGCCCACACGCTGATCGGCGGCGGCATCATCATCGCCGCCGGCTTCTTCATCTTCCTGCGCGAGCGGAAAGCCACGGGGCGCGAGACCCCGCCGCCTCTCGATTCGGAAGGCCCGGGCTGACCGCTCAGCCGGTGAACTCGACGATGTCGAAACCAACCTCGCGGTCGATCACGTAGGCGAGCCCACGGTCATCAACGTCGACGTCGTTGCTCTGCGGCGCGGCATGGCCCGACGCCGGCTGCGGCACGAAGAAACCCACCTCGCGCGGCACCGAAGGATCGGCGATGTCGACGACGCGCAAGCCCCCCGCGAACCAGGTGCAGAAGACGTGCGTGCCCGACAGGTGCTCCTGGAACTGGTGCGCGCCGAAGCGGCTTCCGACCCGCGCGAACGGCGAATCGAGCTCGCTCACCTGGAACGTCGAGACCGGCTTGATGTCCGTGACGTCGGTCACGTCGACCACCCACAGGAAGCCGTGCGGCTGGCCGCGCACGTGGCCGTCGTGCTCCTCGTCGATCATCAGGGCCAGATCCCGCCCGCCGATCTTCTGCGGCACCGGCATGAAGGTGTGCGTCGGCTCGGGGATCGGCGGGTGGTAGTCGAAGCTGCCGAGCGTCTTCGGCTTGGAGATGTCGGAGATGTCGATCACCCATCCGCCGGCGTACCAGCAGGCCGCCCACAGCCGGTCGCCGAACCTCAGTGCATGGTGCAGCCGGTTCTTGCGGCCATCCCAGTGCGGCGTCTCGCCGCCGGCGACATGCTGGCCCGGCATCCACCAGCGCGACACCTCCTCGGGGCGCGTCGGGTCCTTCAGGTCGTAGATGACGAGGATGTTGCCGAGATAGCCGTCCATCTCGGTCGAGATGTAGGCATAGCGCTCGTCGGCGTCGAAGCGGTGGACGCCGACGCCGCCGGTCTTCACGTGGCAGAGTTCGCGCGGGTTGGCCGGGTCGGAGGCGTCGAACAGCCGGAAGCCTCCTTCGGAATATCCCCGCGCCACCGCTGCGCGCAGGTCTTCCATGTCGCTGTCCTTGACCCCGATCGCCTTCGCGATCTCCGCCTCGCTCGGCGGCCGGCCGAGCTCCGCCGCGAGCTTCGCCTCGGCCGCCGGGATATTCTCGCCCTTGCGGATGAAGTGCCGCCTGTCCTGCTCGACATTGGCGATCATCAGGTCGCCGGCGAAGCGGACCTTGTGGGTGTGCGAATACGGACTCGGCGGCGGAACGTGGCCCACCACCTTCGGGTTCGCGGGATCGCGCACGTCGATGATGCTCGTCCCGTTCGGCGGGCGCATGTGGCCGACATAGGCGTAGCCGTCGCGCACGACGACCTGCCCGCCACCGGGTATGTCGAGGCGCGCGACCGCGCGCATGTTCTCGGCGGCGGCTGGGGCGGGAGCGTTCGTCGGCATGCTGGGCTGTCCTCCGGTGGGGGTCCTGTTGTGTGCAGACGGAGCGGATCCCGCCTGACCAATCGCTGGTTGGTAGATATTGGGCACGCAGCCAAGTCAAGCCGGCCGGCCGGAATGTCCGGGAATCGCGGCAACAGGCCACATTCGCGCGCCGAACCAATTATTCGAGCTTTCCGCCCGGTCGACATTGAGGCCGATGCCGAATGCCGATTGAATGAAGCCTGCCATGAAGACCGGGAGGGGTGAGGACGTGAGTGTGAAGACGGTTGGCGTGATGATGCCCGCGGACATGGGCGGCGGAATCGCCATGCGGCTCGCCGATGCCGGCATCCGGACGATTTCGAGCCTCGCCGGCCGAAGCGCGCGCACCCGCGACCTCGCCGCGGCGGCCGGCGTCGAGGACGTCGGCTCGGACATCCAGCTTGTAATGCAGAGCGACGTGATCCTCTCCGTCGTCTCGCCCGAAGCGGCCGAGCCGCTGGCCGCGCGCATGGCGCACGCCATTCGCGCCGCAGACAAGCCCGTCGCCTATGTGGACTGCAACGCCGTCTCCCCGGAAACGGCGATCCGCATCGCCGAGACCGTCACGGGCGCCGGCGGACGCTTCACCGACGGCGGCATCATCGGCCCGCCGCCGCGCGATCCTGCGCGCGCCGACACCCGGCTGTATCTCTCCGGCCCGGACGCGCCATTTCTCGTCGAAGCGCTCGGCCAGGCCCTCGACGTGCGCCTTGCCGGTCCGAATGTCGGCGACGCCTCGGCGGTTAAGATGTGCTACGCCGCGCTCACCAAGGGATCCTTCGCGCTGATGACGCAGCTCGCCGTCGCGGCCGAGCGTCTGGGCGTCTCGGACGTCCTGCGCGCGGAGTTCGCGGCCAGCCAGCGCGACCAGTACGCGCGCATGCGCGGACAGGTCCCCGGCAGCGTGCCCAAGGCGTTCCGATGGGTCGCCGAGATGAGGGAGATCGCCGCCACCTTCGAAAGCGTCGGTGTGACGGGCTCGAGCCTGCACGGCGCCGCCGAAACCTACGACGCCGTCGCCGCGACCGCGCTGGGCGCGATGCGCGTCGAGGAATGGGCGGACGCCGGCCTGTCCTTCGAGGACGTGGTCTCGCGACTGGCGGGCGAAGACGGGTTGCCGGCGTTCGACAGGGGAGGAAGCGATGTCTGATAGTCCGACCGACGACGAGACCAGCCTGCGCGAGATGGCGCGCGACCTCTACACGGCCGTCCTGAGTGACGTCCTGGACGAGCGAGGCCTCACGGGGCAGGCCGTGCGGCCCTTCATCCGGCCTCTCGATCCGGACAGCGTCATGTTCGGCCGCGCGCGCACCGGCCTCTATGCGCTGGCGTATGAGGTCGCGGAGGGTGCCAATCCTTTCGAGGTCGAGATCGCCCTCGTCGACGATCTCAAACCCGGCGACGTCGCGGTCTTCGCCTGCGACGGACCGAGCGAGCGCATCGCGCCATGGGGCGAGCTGCTGACGACGGCCGCGCGCTGTCGCGGCGCCGCCGGCTGCCTCACCGACGGCCTCGTGCGGGACACCCGGCACATCCTGCGCATGGGCTTCCCGGTCTTCCACGGCGGGATAGCGCCGCTCAGCTCGGCCGGCCGGGCCGAGATGATCGCGATGGACGTGGTGGTCGAATGCGGCGGCGTGCGCGTCGCCCCCGGGGACTACGTCTTCGGCGACGCCGACGGCGTGGTGATCATCCCGCAGGCCATGGCCGGCAGCGTGATGGCCGAGGCCCACGCCAAGGTCGCCAGCGAGGACGCAACGCGCCGGGACATCGAGGCCGGCATGCTGTTGCGCGACGCCTATGCCAAGTACGGCGTCCTCTGAGAACGCCGACCGCCAACGAAAAGCCCCGGTTTCCCGGGGCTTTCATCATCATCATCGTTTGATGGTGCCGGTGGACGGACTCGAACCGCCGACCCACGCATTACGAATGCGTTGCTCTACCATCTGAGCTACACCGGCCACGGCGCCTTCATTAATGGTGGGGCGCTGGCTTTTCAAGCGCCGCGGTTCGTTCAGGGAAGCGATCGTGCCTGCGGCGTCGGCTCGTCCTCGATGGCGGCGTCGGGACCGGGATCGTCGGGCGGGCGCGGGAAGATGACGTTGGCCTCCCCATCCGCCTCCACCACCGGCTTTGGCCGCGGCTGCGGCGGGACCGGAACAGGCCTCGGCGCGGGCTTTGCGGCCGCCGGTTTCGGCTCCGGCTCCTTTACCGGCCGCACCGGCTTCTCGTCTGCCGGTGCTGCCCGCTGCGGTTCCGTCTTCGGCTCCACCGGGTGCTCGGCCGCGGTCTCGGGTTCCGCCTCGATCACCGCCGGCGGCGGCGAAGGCGCCGCTTCGGTCCTCGGCTCGGGCTTTGGCTCGGCCCGCGTCACGACGAGCGCAGGTGTCGGCGCGGGTTCCGGTTCGGCCGGCAGGTCCATTTCATCCGGCCCGCCGATGGCCTCGACGGGCACCTTCCATTCGAATGCGTCGAGACGACCCGTCACCGGCGATACCGGCGCCCAGTGCTCGGAAACCCATCCGTCGGCCGTCCAGGCGGGATCGCGGGCCGCGCGGACGGCGCGGGCGAGCCACTCGCGAACGCGGCCCATGTCGCCGTGCTCGCCTTCCTCGATGTCGGCCATCAGCAGGCAGACCCGCTGGGTCGGCGCGTGCATCAGCGGCGTGAGCGCGCCCCGCGCGGCGGCCCATTCCTGCGCCTCTATGGCCGCGACGGCGACCGCGATCCGGCTCTCGGGGTGATTCGGCACCTTCTGGGCGAGCGTTCGCGCGCGCTTGAGCCGGTCGCGGGCCGAATCGCCGGGCCGCGCATGGGCGTAGACCTCCGCGATGTCGGGATGCGGGTTGAGTTTCCAGGTCTTCTCCGCGATGCGGGTCGCCTGACGCGTGTTGCCCGTCGCCGCCGCCTGTCGCGCGGCGACGACCGCCGCGGGCACGAGTTCCGGCGCCAGCTTGTGGGCTTCGAGCGCCAGCGCCTGGGCGCCCTCGGGCTCGTCCTCTTCCCTCTCGAGCGCCTGCGCGGTCAGCAGCACCGCGCGCGCCCGGGCGGCGTCCTGCTTCGTCATCAGCCGGTTGTCGGCATTGCGCCGCACGGTGAGAAGCGCCGCCTCCCAGTCGCCGTCGCGGGTCTGGAATTCGAGCATCGCGCCGGCCGCCCATGGCAGACCCGGCGAGATCGCGGCGGCGCGGTCGGCGAAGAGGCGCGCCGCGTCCGCGTCGCCGGCCCGCTTGGCCTCCACGAACAGGCCGCGCAGGCCCAGAAGCTCCGTCTCCGGGCTTTCGAGCATCGCCTCGAAGGCCTTTCGCGCCGCGTCCCGGTCGCCGGCAAGCTGCGCCGATTGCGCCTCGAGCAGCAGCGTCAGCGGCTCCCGCCGCATCAGCTTGCGTGCCTCGCGGGCATGATGGAGCGCCTGGCGCTCGTCCCCGGCCCCCACCGCGATCATGCCCCGGCTGATCGCCCTGAGGCCCTTGTCGCGGCGCCGCGCGCGGAAGAAATCCGCCATGTGCTCCGGCCCGTGCGCGACGATGCGCAGGACCGACCACAGGAAGATGCCGAGCGCGATGACGATCAGCACCGCGCCGGCCAGCACCATCACGCTCGTCTCGATGCGCCAGCCCTGCCAGTCGAGGACGACCGCTCCGGGATGATCGGCGAGCCAGGCCGCGGCGAGCGCCAGCGCGGCTACGGCAATGAGGAAGGTGAGTACGCGTACCATGACTGTCCCGGTCCGATGCGCAAGCCTAGCCGCCGCCGCCGTCGGCGGCCGCTCTGAGCGCGGCCGAGGCCGAGGTGGCGACCGCTGCAAGTTCGGCGTCCGCGGCGGCCCGCGCACCGAGCGCGGCGCCCCAGTCGGCCGTGGCCTCGCGCGCCGGCTCGTCGAGCGACTGCCACTCCTGGTGCGCCGCCTCGACATCGCCGCGCGCCAGAGCCGCCTCGATCCGCGAAACCACCGCCTCGCGGCCCGGTCCCTCGACCGGTCCGGAAGGCCGTACGACAACCAGCGAGCGGGCGCTGGAGGCGAGCCGCGACACGAATCCGCCGTCCTCGGCACCCTCCGGAGTTCCGGCCGATAGCACGGCCGAGGCGTCGAAGGTGCCGGCCAGCCGCGCCGCCGTGGGAAGCCCGTCGGCCGCATGGGCGCCGAGTGCCTGAAGGGGGGCGTCCCCGTCGACGAAAGGCCGCAGTGCGTCGAGTTCGGCTGAGAAGGGCTGGCCGGAGTCCACCGCCCGCGTCAGCCCCGCGACAGCGACCGAAACCGCCGCGGCGCGCGAGACCGCGCGGTCGGCGGCGGCATCCGTGCGACGCGTCTCGTCGGCGAGTGCCTGCATCCGCCGGTCGATTTCCTCGCGAAGCGCCTGCGACGCCCCGCGCTCCTCGTCCAGCGCCTGCTGCAGCGCGTCGATCCGCGAGGCGAGATCGGCATCCGGCGCCGGCCGGTCCGCGAGCCCGGATACGGTCTCGCGCAGATCGGCCAGTGCCGTCTCCGTCGCCTCGATCCGCGCCCCGAGGTCGCCGGTGTCGGCGGCGGGGACCGGGGCTTCCTCGAGCGCCGCGATGCGCGATTCCAGCGGCGACAGGTCCGGTCCGGTGGCCTCTGCGAGCTGCGATTCGACCGTCTCCATCCGCTGCTCGATCGCATCGGTGTCCGCCGGCTCCCCCTCCGCCATCCGGGCCTCGACGGCTTCGAGACGCCCGGCCAGCGCGGCGATTTCCCCGTCGGCCGGCGGCGTCACCGGCGTCTCGGTCCGCGTGAAATAGAGAAACAGCACCACCGCGAGCGCGGCGGCCGCGCCGGTCAGGGCGGGCACGATGAATTCGGACCCCCGACTGGGCCAGCGCGCCGCGTCCCGCTCTGCGTCCGGCCGCCCCACGCCGTCATCCGCAGGCGTGGACGCTGCATCGGCGCTCGCCGCCTCCGATGCGCCGGTTGCCGCCGTGTCGCGCGCGACCGGATCGGCTTGCGCCAATTCGTCCGCCTCCGGCCGGGCCGGTGCCTCGTCGTCCGCCGGAGCGGTCGCGGGCTCGTTGGGCTCCTGCCGCACCTCGGTCGCCTCCAGGTCGATCGTACTCGGCTTCACAGCGCGCCGTTTCCGCGCGTCGCCCGTCTTCGGCCTGTCCTCGCCAGTCGCCATTCTCGTCCTTCCGGCCTTGCTCGCACTCGATCGTGGCGCCGGCCCTCCATCGGCACCACCGTCCCGGGGTTATACACGCTTTGGCCGCACTGTCGCGAGACCGCCTGCGTGGTCACAGGTTCAACGGCTCCTGCCGAGCAGGCCCAGCATCGCATCCTCGTCCGGGCGCCCGGCCACGAGAACGCGTGATAACCCCGCCGCGCGCAGCGGCGCCGCCACGGCCTCGGACAGGCAATAATGGGTGACGCCGGCGAGCGCCGGGAACAGTCCGGCCTCGCTCGCCAGGTCGAGAAGCACGCGGCCGGTGCGCGGCGAATAGACGAGGACGCCGTCCAGGCTCCCTTCGGTCAATGCCCGGCTCGCCGCTTCCGGCAGCCGCGAGGCCGGGGTGGAACTCGTAGACGACGGCGCGGTCGACGGTGAAGCCCGCAGGCGAAAGCATGTCCGACAGGTCGGCGGCGATGTGGCGGCCCGACAGGTGCAACAGGCAACCCCCGCCCGGCGACAGCGTCGCCCGGACCAGCGCCGCGAGCGCAACGGCGTCGCCCTCGGCCACCCTTACGTCTTCCCAGTCGGCCTCGCGGGCCGCCGCCCCCGTCGCTTCCCCGACGGCGACGAGCGGACGGGACTTGAGCGCAGTCGCGGCGAGCCGCCCCGCCATCGCGCGTATCGCGTTGGCGCTCGTCGCCAGGACCGCCTGCGGCAATTCGCCGGGAAGTGCCGCATCCACCGCGCGTATCTCGAGAAGCGGCGCGACGGCCGCCTCGTGTCCGAGCGCCGCCAGGGCGCGCGCGGTACGCTCGGCGTCGGCTTCCGGCCTTGTGACGAGGAGCCTCAATGCGCCTCCCTGAGTGCGGAGAGGAATTCCGGCCCCGCCGCCGCGGCGACCTCCTCGCCGGCCGAGCGCCCGAGCGCCGCCGCCTCGGCCGGATCGCCCGAGCGCCGCGCCTCGAATGCAGTGGCGCCGTCAGGGCTGAGGACGAGCCCCCGGAACGTCATCACGCCACCTTCGACGCGCGCATGGCCCGCAATGGGCGTTCGGCACGAGCCGTCCAGCACCGCGAGGAACGCCCGCTCGCAGGCCAGCGCGGCCGCGGTCGGTGCATCGTTTATGGCCGCGAGAAGATCGTTCATGCGCGTGTCCGCCTCCCGGCTCTCGATAGCGATCGCCCCCTGTCCCAGCGCCGGCGGGAATGCCTCGATGTCGAGCAGTTCGGTCGCCTCCGCCTCGAAGCCGAGCCGTTTCAGGCCGGCCAGCGCGAGGAACGTCGCGGCGACCTCGCCGCGCTCCAGCTTGTCGAGCCGCGTGCGAACATTGCCACGCAGGTTGACCACCTCGATGTCGGGCCGCACCCTGCGCGCCAGCGCGGCGCGGCGAAGCGACGCGGTTCCCACGACAGCGCCTTCCGGCAGTTCGGCGAAGGTACCGGCGGTTCGGCTGATGAAGGCGTCGCGGACATCCTCGCGAGGGAGTATCGCCGACAGCGTCATGCCCTCCGGAAGCCAGGTCGGAACGTCCTTGGCCGAATGGACGGCGAGATCGGCCCGTCCGTCGATCAGCGCCTCCTCGATCTCCTTCGTGAACAGCCCTTTGCCGCCGGCCTCCGACAGCGGCCGGTCCTGGATGCGGTCTCCGGTGGTGCGCAGGCCCACGATCTCGAAGGCTTCGAGGCCCAGTCCGTGCGCGGCCGCGAGCCGGGCGCGCACCTCCTCGGCCTGCGCGAGCGCCAGCGGGCTCGTTCGGGTAGCTATGCGGACAGGGAAGGCCGGCACGCGGGTCTCCGAGGGTGACAGGGGTCGATCGCCACGACTATAGAGACGCGCGAAGCCGAGTAAACGCGCCTTGCCATCAGGGAGCCCGGGGAACCTTGCGCGTTCTGGGGATAGAGACGAGCTGCGACGAGACGGCGGCCGCGATCGTCGAGCGCGACGAGGCGGGCGCCGGCCGCATCCTGTCGAACGTCGTCCTGAGCCAGCTTCGCGAGCACGAGGCGTATGGCGGCGTCGTGCCGGAAATCGCCGCGCGCGCCCATGTCGAGGCGCTGGACGGCCTGGTGGCGCGGGCGCTGCGCGAGGCGGGGGTAACGCTCGCCGACCTCGACGCCGTCGCCGCCACCGCCGGACCGGGGCTGATCGGCGGCCTCCTGGTCGGCCTGATGACCGGCAAGGCGCTGGCGATGGCCGCAGGCCTGCCCTTCGTCGCCGTCAACCACCTGGAAGGTCACGCGCTGACCGTCCGGCTCACCGACGCCATCGCGTTTCCCTATCTTCTGCTCCTCGTCACCGGCGGCCATACGCAGCTCGTCGCCGTCAGGGGCGTCGGCGACCACGTGCGCTACGGCACCACCATCGACGACGCCGTCGGCGAGGCCTTCGACAAGGCCGCCAAGATGCTGGGGCTCGGCTGGCCGGGCGGCCCGGCGGTCGAGCGCATGGCCGCGACCGGCGATCCTGCCCGCCTGCCCCTGCCCCGCCCGATGGCCGGACGCCCCGGCGCGGACTTCTCCTTCTCCGGGCTCAAGACGGCCCTCAGGATCGCAGCGGACCGCATGGCGCCGCTGTCGGACGAGGACGTCGCCGACCTGTGCGCTTCCTTCCAGTCCGCCGTCGTCGACTGCCTCGCCGACCGGACCGCCAACGCGCTGGAGCGTTTCGTGGCCGAATCGACTGCGCCGCCAGTTCTCGTCGTCGCCGGCGGCGTCGCCGCCAACGCCGCCGTCCGCATCGCGCTCGAAGCCGTTGCGGACCGCTACGGCGCACGGCTGGTCGCGCCGCCGCCGTCCCTTTGCGGCGACAATGCCGCGATGATCGCCTGGGCGGGCGCGGAACGGCTGGCGCACGGGCTGACGGACACCATGGACGCGCCGGCGCGCGCGCGCTGGCCGCTCGAGGAGACGAGGCGCGCATCGTGACGGGGGCGATCGACCGCATTGGTGTGGTGGGCGGCGGCGCCTGGGGGACAGCGCTTGCCGCAGCCGCCCTGCGCGCCGGCCGGGACACCATCCTGTGGGCCCGCGACGCGGCCACCGTCGCCGACATTGCCGATCGTCACGAGAACCTGCGGCGCCTGCCGGGCATCGCGCTCGATCCCGCTTTGCGGGCGACCGCCGATCTGGCCGAGGCGGCGCGCGCGGATGCGATCGTGGTGGCCGTGCCTGCACAGAGCGTGCGCCGGACCGTCCGGGCGCTGGCGCCCCTCGTCGTCCCCGGCACTCCCCTCGTCCTCGCCGCCAAGGGTTTCGAGCGCGAGACCGGCCTCTTCCTGAGCGACGTTGCGGCCCAGGAAGCGCCGGAGGCTGCCGTCGCGATCCTGTCCGGCCCGAGTTTCGCCGCCAACGTCGCGCGCGGCCTTCCCACCGCCGTGACGCTGGCGGCCGGCGACGAGGCGGCCGGCCGGGCACTCGTCGAGGCGTTGGGCCACACGACGTTCAGGCCCTATCGCACGACCGACGTCGCGGGCACGCAGGTCGGCGGCGCGGTGAAGAACGTGCTCGCCATCGCCTGCGGCACGGTGGAGGGGCGCAGCCTCGGCGCCAGCGCGCTCGCGGCGCTCGTGGCCCGGGGCTTCGCCGAACTGTCGCGGTTCGGCCAGGCCCTCGGCGCGCGGGCGGAGACGCTGGCGGGGCTGTCCGGCCTCGGCGATCTCGTGCTGACGGCGACGAATGCGCAGTCGCGGAACTTCTCCTTCGGCATCGAGCTCGGCCGCGGCGGCGGCGTCGAGGCGATCCTCGGCGGGCGCAGCGCCGTCACCGAAGGCGTGTGGACGGCATCGGCGGTGGTGGCGCGGGCCGACGCTCTCGGGATAGAGATGCCGATCTCGCAGGCGGTGGCAGACGTGGTGGCCGGCCAACTCGACGTGGACGCGGCGATCGAAGGACTGCTCTCGCGGCCGTTCCGCGAGGAATGAGGGGACGAGGAGGCGGCATGGCCTATTGGCTGTTCAAGTCAGAGCCCGGCGCCTGGTCGTGGGACGATCAGGTGAAGGCCGGGAAGAAGGGCACGCAGTGGGACGGCGTGCGCAACTACCAGGCGCGCAACAACATGCGGGCGATGAAGACGGGCGATTTGGGCTTCTTCTATCACTCCGTCGACGAGAAGGCCGTGGTCGGCGTCGTCGAGGTCGTGGCCGAGGCCCATCCCGACACCACCGACGGCACCGGCAAGTGGGAGTGCGTCGATGTCGCCGCGGTCGAACCGATGCCGAAGCCGGTGACGCTCGACAACGTCAAGTTGGAGCCGGAATTGCAGGACATGGTCCTGGCGAACAATTCGCGGCTGTCGGTTCAGCCGGTCACCGCGACGGAATGGAAGACGATCCGGAAGATGGGCGGCCTGAAAGGGTGATGGCCGAGCCAGCGCTTGCAGCCCTCGAAGACCGCCGCTCGACCTTCGTCGCAGCGAACACGCGGCTACAGCCGGTGCCGCTGGTGCCGGAGATATCGCTGCACGTCGCCGACGAGGCGGTCGATCTGTGGCACCGCACCGAGGAGGAGCTCGGCGCCATGGGGCTGCCGCCGCCCTTCTGGGCATTCGCCTGGGCCGGTGGGCAGGCGCTGGCGCGCTACGTCCTGGACCATCCCGGGACGGTCGCCGGCCGGCGGGTCCTCGACCTCGGCACGGGATCGGGGCTCGTCGCCATCGCGGCGGCGAAGGCGGGAGCGGCCTGCGTCGCCGCCGCCGATCCCGACCCCTGGGCCTGCTCGGCCGCCAACGTCAACGCGGTTGCCAACGCGGTAGAGATCGAGATCGTCGACGCCGACCTGCTCGACGGGCGTCCCGGCGGCTTCGACACGGTGCTCGTCGGCGATCTCTTCTACGACCGCGAGATCGCCCCGCGCGTGGCCGCCTTCTGTGTCCGCGAGATCGAGCACGGCTCGCTGGTGCTGATCGGCGACCCCGGCCGAAGCTATCTCCCGAAGACGGGCCTCGCGAAGCTCGCCGAATATGGTGTGCCGACGACGCGCGCGCTGGAGGATGCCGAGATCAAGCACACCGCGGTCTGGCGCTTCGACGGGGACGCATGAGGACCTGGACCGTCGAAGGCTCGGGCGGGGTGAGCCTCCATGTCGAGGAGGCGGGCGATCCGTCCGGCCCGCCGATCCTTTTCCTGCACGGCTTCAGCCAGTGCGGCCTGTGCTGGGATCGCCAGTTCGAATCACCGGCCCTCCGACGCTTCCGCCTCGTGCGCATGGATCTGCGCGGCCACGGTCGCTCCGGCAAGCCGGAGGATGCTTATGGCGAAGCCGGGGACTGGGCCGGCAACGTCGCCGCCGTTATCGACGCGCTCGGCCTCGACCGGCCGGTCGTGGTCGCCTGGTCCTATGCCGGCACGGTGATCCTCGACTACGTCGCCGTCCACGGCACGCAAGCGATCGCCGGCATCGATCTCGTGGCAGCCGTGTCCAAGGTCGGCCGCCCGCTCAAGCCGTTCCTCGGCGAGGATTTCACCGAGCTCGTACAGGGATTCTACCTCGCCGGCGGCTCCGGGGCCCGCACTGCCATGCGCGCCTTCCTCGAACTCTGCTACGAGAAGCGCCCGGACGACGAGACCTTCGAACGCGCGCTCGACTACAACATGCTCGTGCCCGCCCGTGTACGGCGCGGCATGTTCGCCCGCCGTGTCGACCACGACGCGCTCATGGCCCGCCTCGACCTGCCGGTCCTCCTGTCCTACGGATCACGCGACCGCGTCGTCCTGCCGGCCATGGGAGAACATCACGCGCGCCTTATTCCCGGCGCTGACCTCTCGGTCTACGAGGGCATCGGCCACTCGCTGTTCCAGGAGGACGCCGCGAGATTCGATCGCGAGCTCGCCGATTTCGCCGATCGTCTCGGAGGCTGACCGGCCGCCTGCTACGAAGGTACCGGGCCGCGGCCCGTTGCCGCCCCCCGGCGCGGTTTGCATAATGCGGCCCACATGACATGGCCGCCCGGACCACGGCGCGGGCCAAATGACAACGAGGGAGAAGACGCATGTCGGACGGCTCGAACTCGCGGGTGCGCGGGACCTAACCGCCACACGCCTTGCTGAAACCCAATGCCGCGAATGTCGGCCGTCGCCGTGCTCCCTGCGCTCCGTAAAGCCAGCCGTCGGGTCCCGAAGTCAGCGAGTTGGCAAACGCGTTGACGTCTTCCATCGCGAACCCTTTGAGCAGCACGTCCGGCGGACGCCATCCGGCACGTCGTCGCTGATCGCGGTCGGCATAGAAAAGCAGATACGGCGGCTGCACGACGAACACGCCGCCGTGCCCGATCGCCATTCCCGAGGCCAGGTTCAAGTCCGAGATAAATTGACCGAATCGGCGCGGCCGTCGCCATCGGTGTCTTCATAGATCGAGATGCGGTCCTGCCCCTCGGGGCCCTTCGGCGGCGGATCGGGAAACCTTGTCGTATTTGGTCCGCAGCCAGTTGTCCATCTCACGGCTTTCAGGCCGTTGGGGTTGGGATACTGCCGGTACTGCAGCACCCACATCCGCCCGCGGTCGTCGAGCTGATCGACAGCGGCTGGCGTCACTTCGGGTTCGGCGCGACGAGGCCAATCGCCAGCCCCTCGGCCACCTTGAAGTGCCTCGGCTGACTTCTCGGGCGATGTAGGCCCGGCGGATGTTCGAGGGCCTCCTCGGCCGCTCATCCGACTGGGAACCGGCCCACAGCCCGGCGAGGGACAGTGCGAGCGAACCAACTAGCGCGGGCAGGAACTTCGGGATCATGGTGCCTCCGGGCGGGTTGGCACCATTATAGGCTGCGGCGACGCCGACCGGGAGGGGGCGTTCAGCTCCCGCGGCGAGACCGCTGGTCCGCGCAATACTCCCACCGCACGCCCTGACCGTTGCCATCTTCCGAAAATCGGAAGTGGGGGCCTGTCTGAACGCGATTGAGCGTGTCGAGCGCGTCTGCAGATGGTGCCGCGACGACTTTTCGCCCGCCGGCGGCAAGGGATTGTCGATCCGCACAGCCCACGCTTCCTCTTCGAACGCGGCCAGCACCGATTCGGGGTCACTCGCAGCCAACTTGAATTGCTTGACCACGGTACCGCCGACACGAAGCTCTTTGCGATCGCGGTCCCACTTGGCGCGGAGACGGACGCCTGGCGGCAATCGTCAGTCGCGGCTTCTCGTCCGAGGCGTTACGAGGAGCGGCCGGGGCGACGTCGACGCGCCCGCTAGCTCGCCTGCCAGCGTCATTCCCAGGGTAGTTAGCACGAAGCATGCCCGCTTGGAAAACACTGGCCGGGGCGGCTGACGAAAACCACGGGCCGCGTCGCCGGTGCGGGTCACTTCAACCGCGTGATCCACCAGCCCGCGAGCCACCAGCCAGCGAAGGTCGCTGTTGCTCACGTTTAACCGCCGCAGCATCGTCAGTGCTTCATCCTCACCACGGATTGGAGCCCAGGTCCTGCACGTACTCGTGCGCCTCGAGCAGCGCCGACAATGCCGCTTGGATGTGCGCGGTGACATCCGCTTGGGCGAAACGCCCTGCAGCGATTCGCTTGACGTCAAAGTCCGATCGTCCAGACTTTCCAGGCTCTCGACAGGTGCTGCCATATGTCGGCCATCCGTCGCAAATGCCGCGGCGCGCGCCAAGCGGATGACCTTTCCGTCCGGTCCGCAGGTTGGTCGAAAGGGTCAGCCGTCGCGTGGCGTCAGCGCCGCACTTGCGAGCGTCAAAAAAAACCTCGCGAACCACCGTGGCTCGGCGGGTTAACTTGGTCCCGATCCGACCTGTCCTTGGTGTCGCCTACAATCTACTTATTCGACCGATATTGTCAAGCATCCCCCAAGTTGCGGATTACCTCCAAACGACGCAGTAGCCCTCCGGCAGCGGTCACGCATTTCCGGCGACCAAGCTGGTGCGGGGCTGATCCGCCGCCAGGAAGGCAAGAGCATCGGCTGAAAACCGATGCTCTGGCGGGGGACGTGCTGGTCTCGGCGTGGAAGCCGGGCTACGGCAGCGGCGTCAGCCCGCGGAAGGCCCCGTAGGTCAGGTTGCCGCTAACCGGCGCCACACCGTAGATGCCGCGGGTGAACACCAGCTCGATGAAGTTGTCGGCCCGCAGAAGCTTGGACTTGGGCACGATGATCAAGTCGGCGTCGCTGACCCAGATCTCGCTGGCCGGGCAGGGCGTCTTGCCGAGCAGCGCGGCCCGCAGATCGAGCATCGTGGCGATCAGCCGCCAGTCGTCGGCGCGGCGAAACACGACGACGTGCGTGATGTGGGCGCCGATCGGTCCAACTGCCGGCCATCGCGATGGCTTGCATCACCGTGGTGGGCGCTTCCAGCGTGTAGCGGCCCGGCGACTCGCACTTCGCCCAGCACGTACACGTACCGCGGCGCACGGTCCGTCAGCACCGGCATGACTTCGATGCCCTCGATCTTCTCGGCGAACCGCTCGTGCAGCTCCACGCGGAACTCGTCGAGCGTCAGGCCCTGGGCCGGCACCGAGCCGACGGCCGGCAATTGGATCGTGCCTTCCGGCGTGATGCGTCCGGCAGCGAACCTGGCCGCCGAAGCCCGATCGGCCGCCGACCGTGTAGCGCAGGTCTTCGAGCTGCGTGTCGACCTTGACCGGCGTGACCGTGATCGCCGGCATGTTGTAGTACTTCTCGTAGCGCTTGTCGAGCTCGTCGCGCAGTTGCGGCACGCTCATGTTGGCGGCGCGCACCTGGCCCAACAGCGGCAGCGTAATCGTGCCGTCGGGCAACACGATCAGCGTTGCGCCTCAGCTCCGTGTCGGTCGTCGACTCGATCGTCACCTCGTCGCCGACGTTGAGCTTGTAGGGCGTCGGGAATCTCGTTGCGGGTGACGCGAAACACGAAGTCCAGCTGGTCGTCGACGCGCAGCCGATACGTCGGCACGTGCGACAAGCGAGCCCGGCCCACGTATTCGCCCTGGGCCCATTCCTGGAAATCCCCACACCGGGCCCATCGGCGTCCCAGCGTCGCCTCGTAGTCCCGGCGGGCAGTGGTTCACGCAGTCGACCGCCGGGAATCGGGTTCGGATCGGCCGGGCTCAGCACCTGGCAGAGGCGAATCGCGTTGGCTGGCTTCGCATGATCAGTGGTGCGCACTTCCTGACGGCTCGCCGGCGCGGATTCGAGCCGCCGCATTTTCGCTTCGGTAACGGGCTGCTCCTGACTGGCGCCGGCGTTGTGCCAGATCACGAGGCCCATCGACAAGAGCAACAAGGCCACGACGAGCACCTTCGTCCGGCCCCGCGAACCAGCGACTTCTTCGCGGCTGAATGCATATCGTTTTGCATGGTGTGCAGGGGTTGGTTCCATGGTCGGTTTACTCTTCCGCTAGCGGCGGGGA
>CAWDMT010000017.1:0-203500 GCA_963803485.1 uncultured Alphaproteobacteria bacterium
ATGCCGAGACCATGCGCGGCGCCGGCGCGCCCTACCGCTACGGCTGACGGCCGCACCACCGAAGCACGGGCCGGCGCCGGACGCGCCGGTCCGCCCCCTGAACGAGACAAGAGAACGGCGAGCAGATGGCTGGGAACCTCTCACTTTCGGACCTGAAGAAGGCGGTGGCCGCCGGCGACGTCGACACGGTCGTCCTGTGCTTCCCCGACATGATCGGCCGCCTCGTCGGCAAGCGGTTCCAGGCCGAGTTCTTCCTGGATTCGGCGATCGAGGAGACGCATGCCTGCGACTACCTGCTCGCCAACGACATCGATATGGAGCCGGTGCCCGGCTACGAATCGCCAACTGGGAGAAGGGCTACGGCGACTTCGTCATGAAGCCCGATCTCTCCACCATGCGGCGGCTGCCGTGGCTGCCGGGCACGGTGATGGTGCTCGCCGACATCCTCGACCATCACCACGCGCCGGCCGCGCATGCGCCGCGCAACATGCTGAAGGCGCAGCTCGAGCGCCTGAAGGCCATGAAGGCGTCGGCCTTCTTCGCCTCGGAACTCGAGTTCTACCTGTTCGACGATTCCTTCCGCGACGCCTTCGACAAGGACTACAGGGGGCTCGAGAACGCCGGCTACTACATCGAGGACTACAACATCCTGCAGACGACGCGCGAGGAGGGCGTGATGCGGGCGATCCGCACCGGGCTCCAGGGCGCGGGGATTCCCGTCGAGAACTCCAAGGGCGAATGGGGTCCCGGCCAGGAGGAGATCAACGTCCGGTATTCCGACGCGCTGACCATGGCCGACAACCACGTGATCCTGAAGAACTCGATCAAGGAGATCGCCGACCAGCACGGCAAGGCGGTGACCTTCATGGCGAAGTGGCGCTACGACCTCGCCGGATCGAGCTGCCACATCCATTCGTCGCTGTGGGACGCGGGCGGAAAGAAGCCGCTGTTCCTCGATCCCAAGGGCGACCGCGGCATGTCGGAGATGATGCGCCACTACGTCGCCGGCCAGCTCAGATACGCCCGCGAGATCACCTGGTTCCTGGCGCCCTACATAAACTCCTACAAGCGCTTCCAGGTCGGCACCTTCGCGCCGACCAAGGCGATCTGGTCGGGTGACAACCGCACCGCGGGCTTCCGGCTGTGCGGCGAGAACTCCAAGGGCATCCGCATCGAATGCCGCATGGGCGGGGCCGACCTGAACCCCTATCTCGCCTTCGCCGCGCTGCTCGCCGCCGGCATCGCGGGCATCGAGGAGAAGCTGGAACTGGAGGCTCCGTTCGAGGGCGACGCCTATCACGGCAAGCGGCTCAGGGAGATCCCCAAGACGCTGCGCGAGGCGTCCGACCTGATGAAGAAGTCCAAGATGCTGCGCGCGGCCTTCGGCGACGAGGTGGTCGACCACTACGTCCACACCGCCGAATGGGAGCAGTTCGAATACGACCGGCGCATCACCGACTGGGAGCTGAAGCGAGGCTTCGAGCGGGCGTGACGTCGCCTTCCGGGGTTGTCCCGGGCCGCGCCGCCAACAGATGTTCAAGGATCGAAGAGGCCGCCCCACCGGCGGCATCGACCGGCAGAGGACCTGAATGACCGACACTGTACGCTGCGTATCGCCCGTCGACGGGAGCGTTTTCGCCGAACGGCCGCTGGCGCGGGAGGCCGACATCTCCGCCGCGCTGGACCGTGCGCGGGCGGCGCAAGGTGCCTGGCGGACGGTTCCGATCCCCGAGCGGGAGCGGGTCTGCAACGCCTTCGTCGACGCCATGCTCTCCATGAAGGACGAGATCATTCCCGAGCTCGCCTGGCAGATGGGCCGGCCGGTGCGCTACGGGGCGGGGGAATTGCGCGGCTTCGAGGAGCGCGCGCGCTACATGATCGAGATCGCCAACGCCTCGCTCATGCGCATCGATCCCGGGCCGAAGGAGAAGTTCCGGCGCTGGATCGTCCGCGAGCCGCTCGGCGTCGTGCTCGTCGTCGCGCCGTGGAACTACCCCTACCTCACCGCGGTCAACACGGTCGTGCCGGCGCTGATGGCCGGCAACGCGGTGATCCTGAAGCATGCCGCGCAGACGCTCCTGGTCGCCGAGCGGTTCCAGGCGGCCGCCGACCGGGCGGGCCTGCCCGGCGGGCTGTTCCAGCACCTGTTCCTGAGCCACGAGCAGACCGCGCGGATCATTTCCGGCGGCCATGTCGACCAGGTCAACTTCACCGGCTCGGTCGCCGGCGGGCAGGCGATGGAGGCGGCCGCCGCCGGCACCTTCACCGGCCTCGGCCTCGAGCTCGGGGGCAAGGACCCCGCCTATGTGCGCGCCGACGCCGACATGGCGCATGCGGTCGAAAACCTCGTCGACGGGGCATTCTTCAATTCCGGCCAGTCCTGCTGCGGCATCGAGCGGATCTACGTACACCGCGACGTCCACGACGAATTCGTCGAGGGCTTCGTCGAGACGACCCGGGGCTACGTGCTCGGCGACCCGCTCGACGAGGCGACGACGCTGGGACCGATGGTGAAGGCGGAGGCGGCGGCGTTCGTGCGCGGCCAGATCGACGGCGCGGTGCGGGCGGGAGCCACGGCGCACATCGATCCGAACGTCGTTCCCGCGCGACGCCGCCGGGACACCCTACATGGCGCCTCAGGTGCTGACGGGGGTCAACCACCAGATGTCGGTGATGACGGAGGAAATCCTTCGGCCCCGTCGTCGGCATCATGGCGGTCGCCGACGACGAGGAAGCGATCACGCTCATGAACGACAGCCAGTACGGTTTGACCGCCTCGATCTGGACCTCCAGCCTCAGCGACGCCGAGACGATCGGCGGCGGATCGAGACCGGCACGGTGTTCATGAACCGCTGCGACTACCTCGACCCGGCGCTCGCGTGGACCGGGGTCAAGAACACCGGGCGCGGCGTCACGCTGTCACGCATCGGCTACGAGACCCTCACGCGGCCGAAATCCTTCCACATGCGCACGGGGTTCTGATGGGGGCGATGCCGGCGCCTCCGTTTCCGCCCTTTGGGCGACCCCCTCCCCGACCCTCCCTCACAAGGGGGGAGGGAGCCCGGGCGCCGCAGCAAGCGACTCCCCTCCCCCTCGTGGGGAGGGGTCGGGGGTGGGGCCGCGGCGGCGAAGCCGACGCGGAACGAGAGCACAGCGAGCCGGAAGCCGCACGACAGGCGGAACGGACCTCAGACACACTTCAACGCGCCATCATCCGGAAGCACGCCACATGACCCTCACCGCCAACTGGAACTACCCCACAGCCGTCCGCTTCGGACCCGGCCGCATCGCCGAACTCGCGGAGGCCTGCCGCGCCGCCGGGATCGCCCGGCCGCTGCTCGTCACCGATCCCGGCCTCGCCGGGCTGCCGATGATCGCGGACATGATCGAGGCCTGCCGCGCGGGCGGCCTGAACGTCTCGGTCTATTCCGACGTCCGGCCCAATCCGGTCGAGGGCAACGTCACCAGGGGCGTCTCGGCGTTCCGGGTCGGCGGACATGACGGGGTGATCGCGGTCGGCGGCGGCTCGGCGCTCGAACGTCGGCAAGGTGATCGCCTTCATGGCGGGGCAGACACGACCGCTCTGGGACTTCGAGGACATCGGCGACTGGTGGACGCGCGCCGCCCCCGACGGCATCGCCCCCATCGTCGCCGTGCCCACGACGGCGGGAACGGGGTCCGAGGTCGGCCGGGCCGGCGTCGTCACCAACGAGGAGACGCACACCAAGAAGGTCATCTTCCACCCGCTGATGATGCCGAAGGTCGTCATCTGCGACCCGGAGCTGACCGTCGGGTTGCCGCCGAAGCTGACGGCGGGTACGGGCATGGACGCACTCGCCCACTGCCTCGAGGCCTATTGCGCGCCGGGCTTCCACCCGATGGCCGACGGCATCGGCGCGGAGGGCGTCCGGCTGGTCAGGGAACATCTCCTGCGCGCCGTGCGCCAGGGCGACGACATAGAGGCCCGCGCCGGCATGATGGCGGCCGCGGCCATGGGCGCCACGGCGTTCCAGAAGGGCCTGGGCGCGATCCATTCGCTGTCGCATCCCGTCGGCGCGCTCTACGACACCCATCACGGGCTGACCAACGCCGTCTTCATGCCCTACGTGCTCGCCTTCAACCGGGCGGCGATCGAGGAGAAGATCGCGCGGCTCGCCGCCTATATCGGCCTCGAAGCCTCGTTCGACGCCTTCATGGGCTGGGTGATCGAACTGAGGCGCGAGACGGGCGTGCCGCACACGGTCGCCGAACTCGGCGTCGACGCCGCCAAGGCCGACCTCATCGCGGAGATGGCCATCGTCGACCCGACTGCCGGCGGAAATCCGGTGAAACTCACGAAGGAGGCCGCGCGTGCCATCTTCGACGCGGCCCTCTCGGGCCGCGACGGCTGACACCTTCGCTGAAGGGGATTACGAGTCGCCGGAACGGACCGCTTCCGCGCCGTCCTTCATCGCCTGCTCGGTGAGCCGCACGAAGCGACCCGTCTCGGTGGCGTAATCGTCCATCATGCGCTTGAGGCGGCTGCGCTGCACGTCGACGAGCTCGTCGGGCGAGGTGACGCTGGCGAAGGCCGCCGCGTCGCCGACGCTCGCCTGCGCCCGCCGCGCGGCGAAGGCCGCACATTCCTGAGCGAAACGGTTGGCGGTCTCGAAAAGGACCATCTGCATCTCGAGGCCCGCCTCGAAGGCGTTCTGGTTGATCTCGATAAGGCCGAGGTCCGCCACGCCTGGACGCGGCTGGTCGTTGTTCGCCGTCATCTGTCTTGCCTCCCTGTCGACCGTCTCGGCGGCAGGCTATGGCCACCCGACCGCCCGCGGCATTGAGCGGGATCAATCAGGACGCAGAACTGTGACGGGAGAATGTCACTGAGCGGAATCCATCACGCCGCGAGCATGACGGCGCGGCGGCGCGACAAGGCGAGCGCGGAGCCCAGCGTCATGGCGAGCGCGGTCGAGGTCAGGCGCTGCTTGCTGTGGACCAGGAAGTCGCGCGCGTTGCCGCCGATGGCGCAGGCCTCGGCGTCGGGCAGGCTCGACAGGACAACCAGCGGCCGGCCGGTATCGTCGAGCGCGAAGGCCTCCAGGAGCTCGACGCTGGTGCCCCGGCCCAGCCAGATGTCGAAGATCGCAACGTCGTGGACGCGGGCGTCCCAGAGCCGGCGCGCCTCGTCGGGATCGGTGACGTGCTGGACCTCGACCTCGATGTCCCGGCATGCCGCGAGCGCGGCGCGGACGCGCTCGGCGTCGGCATCAAGATCGTCCACGAACAAGACCGAGATACGCGTTTCACTGAACTGATGCGGGACGGAAACGCCCTCGCAGTCGGCCGTCTTCATCGTCGCTGATGGCGCGATCACGGCCTCGGCAGCAATGTCGCCGAGCATTTGGCCCCCTCATGTTGCGAACCACTGGCCGGGGCGCCCGTCGATGTGCCGCATCTCGGTCGCGCCGGCCGCGGGACAGCCCCTGTCCCAGCGGATGATTCGTCGCATGATGGTGCGCCCCGGCGGAACTCGCCGTCAATGGGCCGGCGGAGATTATGCCGCCGGTGTGGCAACTTGGCCGCGATTGTTGCGGCCCGGACTCGGGCCGCCCGCTGCGGCGAGGCGGAGGCCGTCAGTCGCGGTCGGGCTTGGGCTGGGTCGACGACGGCGGGTCGCTGGCGGGGAAGGATTCCTCCAGCTCCTCGTCGAGCTCCTCGCTCTCGGCCTCGCGCTCGCGCTCCTCGGCGCGCTGCTTTCCGGTCTTCGGATCTTCGGTCATCTGCCTCTCCAAACATCGGCGCATTTCCGGGTGGCGCTTCGATTGCAACGCGCGTAGACGCGACAAGGTTCCGGACAGGTGGCGTTCGCGATGCAGCCGAAGATATCTCCCATGGGCCCCGTCGAGTGGGCGCTGCTTCTCCTGCTGTCGCTGCTGTGGGGCGGTTCCTACTTCTTCGCCAAGGTGGCCGTCGGTGAACTGCCCCCGCTCACCGTGGTGCTGATGCGCGTGGCGATCGCGTCCGCGGCGCTGGTCGTCGTGTTGCATGCACTCGGCCACCGCCTGCCCTCGAGCCGCACGAAATGGCGCGACCTGGCGATCATGGGGCTCCTCAACAACGTCCTGCCCTTCAGCCTCTTCATCTGGGGGCTGACGGAGGTGGCGAGCGGGCTCGCCGCCATTCTCAACGCCACGACGCCGCTCTTCACGGTGCTGGTCGCCAACGTCTTCACCGACGACGAGAAGATGAACGCCGGCAAGCTCGCGGGCGTCGTGCTCGGCCTGGCGGGGGTGGCCGCGCTGATCGGCTTCGAGGCGCTGCAGGGGCTGGGGCTCGCGGTCCTGGCACAGATCGCCTGTCTCGCGGCGGCGGTGCTCTACGCGGTCTCGGGCGTGTGGGCGCGGCGCTTCCGGGGCGATCCGCCGATCGTGACGGCGGGGGCGCAACTCCTGACGTCCACGGTGATGATGCTGCCCATCGTGCTCCTCGCCGACCGCCCATGGGAGCTGGCGATGCCGTCTGCGGCGGCGCTCGGCGCGGTGGTCGGGCTCGCGCTGGTCTCGACGGCGCTCGCCTACGTGATCTTCTTCCGCATCCTCGCGACGGCGGGCGCCACGAACCTCCTGCTCGTCACATTCCTGATCCCGGTGACCGCGCTGCTGCTCGGCGCGGTCTTCCTCGACGAGCGCGTCGGGGCCAACGCCTTTCTGGGGATGGCGATGATCGGGCTGGGGCTCGCGGCGATAGACGGCAGGCCCGCGCGCCTCATCGCGTCGCGGTTTCGTGCCAGAGCGGGCGATAGCCGGCGCTGAGAGCGGCAACCGCCGAAGCGGGCGTCAGCACTGCGGCCGTGCCCGCGGACGGCCGCGCCACGACCCTGCCGTATCCGGCGGGCGTCCAGGCAAGCAGCCGGTCGCCGGAGACGGCGAAGGCCTCGCCGTCGACCGCGATCATCGCGCCGTCGGGGAGGGTCGCGAGCGCGGCTTGGTGGATTCGCTTGCCCCGGCCCTCGAGCCGCTCGGCGTGCAGGAGGCGGTCGATGTCGCCGGCCGGCCTGCGGCCCTCGCCCCGGCCGGCGGCGAGCGCGGCCGCGAAGGCGCGCGCGGCGTCGCGGCGGCATTCGAAACAGGGACGATGGCCGGCCGCCAGCGCCGTCACCTCGTCGAGGAAGAACAATTCGGTATAGCCCGGCCCCATGACCGCGCGACGCCGTTCCCCGAACAACGTCAGGCAGCAGATCCATTGCCGCGAGGCCCAGCGCCGGGGCGTCAGCGTCCGCGTGGCGGGATCATGGATGCGCCCGCCGCGATTGCCCATGAGAGCCCCGCGCGCCGGATCGGCGATAATGTCGCCGAAGGGGGTGACGCGGTTCTGAAGGGGCTCGGGCCGGCGAACCATAAAGACCTCTCCATCGTCATCCCGGACGGCCATAAGGCCGATCCGGGATCGCCAGGGAACGCAGCCGCTGCGGCCGGATGACGAGGGGGACCGGTAACGACGCGTCAATACGCCGCCTCGATCAGGGCCTCGACGCCGGCCTTGTCGAGGGGCCTTGGATTGGTGGCGGCCGAATGGTCGGCGAGCGCGCCCTCGACGATGCTCGGGATGACCTGACGCGGCAGGCCCATGTCGGACAGCTTGCGCGGCATTCCCAGCTTCTCGTTCAGGCGGTCGAAATGGGCCGCGATGTCGTCGGCGCCGGCGAGGCCGGCGGCATGGCGCAGGGCGGCGTACTTGGCCGGCGCGGCGGGCTCGTTGAAGGCGAGCACGGGCGGCAGCATCACCGCGTTCAGTTCGCCGTGGTGCAGCGAGGGCTCCTTGAGACCGCCGATCGGATGGGAGATGGCATGGATCGCGCCGAGGCCCTTCTGGAAGGTCAGCCCGCCCTGCAGGGCGGCCATCATCATCTCGCGGCGCGCGGCCGTGTCGGCACCATTCGCGACCGCCGCCTCGATGTAGCCCAGCGCACGGGCGAGCCCGTCGATGGCGATGGCCTCGGCCGGCGGGTTGTCGCGCGGGCTAAGGAAGGTCTCGACGCAGTGGCTGATGGCGTCGATGCCGGTGGCGGCCGTCAGGCGCGGCGGCATGCCGTAGGTGAGCTCGGGGTCGCAGACGGCACGCTTCGGAATGAGGTGGGGCGAGATGAAGCCGAGCTTGCGGCCGTCGCGCAGCGTCACGAGCGCGGCACGGCCGACCTCGGAACCCGTGCCCGCCGTGGTCGGCACCGCGATCAGCGGGGCGACCTTCGCGGTGATCCTCGGGATGCCGCCCAGGATCGCGGCGTACTGCTCGAACGGCCCGTCGTGGCCGGCCATGATCGCCACCGCCTTGGCAAGGTCGATGGGCGAGCCGCCGCCAATCGCGATCAGGCCGTCGGCGCCCGTCTCGCGGTACATCGCCAGAGCGGCCTCGGCCGCCTCCTCGGTGGGATTCGACGGCGTGTCCTCGAAAACGCCGGCGACCGCGTCCTTCGCGACGCCGGCCATTACACGCTCGACGAGACCGGCTGCGTTCACCCCCCTGTCCGTCACGACGAGCACGCGGGAAACGCCGAGCTCCTTCAGGTCGTCGGCGACGCCGGAGACGGCGCCCTCGCCGAAGCGGATGGTGGTGAGATAGGTGATGAGCGAAACGGACATGAAGCCTCCCTGGTCGTTTCTTGCGCCGCGTTGGCGGCGTCCGCCGGGCTAGCCGACGATTATCACGTGCAGCCTGCGCGGACCGTGGGCTCCCAGCAGCAGCTTCTGCTCGATGTCGGCGGAGCGGGACGGGCCGGTGATCATGTTGACGACGCGCGGCATCCCGCCCTTCCCGTAGGTCTCGCGGATGCGGGCGAGCACGGTCTCGTAGTCGCCGGCGACGTCCTCGGCGCGCAGCGCGACGATGTGGTGCTCGGGCAGGAAGTTGATGGTCGTCGGGTTGTCGGGGCCGGACGCCATGACGAGGGTGCCCGTCTCCGCGACGCCCCCGAAGGCGCGGGAAAGGCCGGCCTGCTCGGTGCCGTCGGCCGGGCCTGCCCTGATCTCGAGCTGCGGCTGGCCGTCCCACGGCATCTCCGCGAACAGGGGGTCGCGCCCGCGCACCACCTGCTGCGGCAGGTTACGCTCGCGCAGGTAGGCCGCGACGCGGACGGGCAGGTCTGCCGGGTCAGCGATCCGTTCGACCGTGGCGTCGACGGCCTCGGCCATCTCCATGAAGAGCGCGACCTGGCCGTCGCGGGGAAGTTGCGCGCGCGCCGGGATCAGGCCCTTCGGCGCGGTCGCCAGCCGCTCTTCCACGGCGCGGCGGCGGGCCGCGTCGTCGGCGTCGGCGTGAAGCGAGCGGCGCAGCGTTGCGAGGACGGTCTCGCGGGCGCTCATGTCCGGCCCCGCCTGTCGGCCCACATCGACTGGAAGGTCCGGCCGGAAGGCGCGGGGAAGTCGCGCTTCAACGTCCAGCCGCCGGCGAGCGGCAGGGACCGGAAACGGCCGTCGCGTTTTCCGAACGCGCCCAGCACGCGCATCGCCATGGCCGTCAGGGGCCGGTAGAGCGCGGGGCGGCGCGCGAAGAACGCCCAGACGCCCAGTCCCCAGCGCTGGGTGGCGGGCGACAGGTGGCGCTCGAACTCGCGCTCGCGCCAGTTGCGCATCATCCTCGGCAGCGGGATGCGCATCGGGCACACGGATTCGCAGCGGCCGCAGAAGGTCGAGGCATTGGGCAGGTGCCCCGCCTTGTCGACGCCGATCAGCGAGGGCGTGAGCACCGCGCCCATCGGCCCTGGATAGACCCAGCCATACGCATGGCCGCCAACGGCATGATAGACCGGGCAGTGGTTCATGCAGGCGCCGCAACGTATGCAACGCAGCATGTCCTGAAACTCCGTCCCAAGCATCGAGGAGCGGCCGTTGTCGAGGAGGACGACGTGGTATTCCTCCGGGCCGTCTGGATCCTCGGCCCGGCGCGGGCCGGTGGACCAGGTGGTGTAGACCGAGAAGTCCTGGCCGGTCGCCGAACGGGCCAGCACGCGGAGGATCTGCGACACGTCCTCCATGGTCGGCGTGACCTTCTCCAGGCTCGCCAGAACGATATGGACGCGCGGCAGGGTCTGGGTGAGGTCGCCGTTGCCCTCGTTGGTGACGATGATCGAGGTGCCGGTCTCCGCGACCAGGAAGTTGGCTCCCGTTATGCCGACGTCGGCGGTCAGGAAGCGCTCGCGCAGGACGCCGCGCGCCTCGGCGAGCAGCGTCTCGGGCTCGGTGAGGTCGCGGCCGGGCTCGAGATGGGTATGCACGCGGCGGAAATCGGCCTCGACCTCGTCCTTGTTGACGTGGACGGCCGGGGCGATGATGTGGCTCGGGTGCTCGCCGCGAAGCTGGATGATGTATTCGCCGAGATCGGTCTCGACGACCTCCATCCCGCGCTCCTCCAGGAAGGGATTGAGCGCGATCTCCTCGGAGATCATCGACTTGCCCTTGGTCACGCGTTTCGCGCCGACGCGCCGGCAGATGTCGAGGACGATGTCGCGGGCCTGCCCCGCATCGGCCGCCCAGTGGACATGGCCGCCGGCCTCGATGACGCGCTTCTCGTAGGCCTCCAGATAGAGGTCGAGATGGGCGAGCGTGTGGTTCTTGATGTCGCGGGCGCGGTCCCTCAGCGCGTCGAACTCCGGCAGCTTCGCGGCGGCGGCCGCGCGGCGCTCGATGAAGCCCCTCTCGACGTGGCCCAGCGCGCGCTGGAGCTGGGGGTCGGCGAGCGCGCCGCGCGCGTTGTCCTTGAACCTCGGCGACGTTATCTCGACCATCGCCCTACTCCGCCGGATCGCCGATCGCCGGCCCGTCGGCCATGCCCGCCAGCACCTCGGCGACGTGGCGCGCCTTCACGGTGCGGCCCTCACGCGACATGCGGCCGGCCATGTTCATCAGGCAGCCGAGATCGCCGGCCAGCAGCGTGTCGGCGCCCGACGCGGCGATGTTCTCGGTCTTCTTCGAGACGATCTTCTCGGAGATGTCGGGATACTTGACGCAGAAGGTGCCGCCGAACCCGCAGCACACCTCGGCGTCGGCGAGCTCGGCGAGCGCGAGGCCCTCGACGCTGCGCAGGAGCTCGCGCGGCTGGCGCTTGATGCCGAGCTCGCGCAGGCCCGAACAGGAGTCGTGGTAGGTGACGGTTCCCTCGAACCGCGTGGCCACCCCCTTCACCTTCATCACGTCGGTGAGGAAGGAGACGAGCTCGTGCACCCGGTCGGCGAAGACCGCCGCGCGCGGCTGCCACCGCGGATCGCCGGCGAAGAGCTCGGGATAGTGCAGCTTCAGCATGCCGGCGCAGGAGCCCGACGGGGCCACCACGTAGTCGAAGCCCTCGAAGGCCGTCACCGTGGCCTCGGCGATGGCGCGGGCGTCGGCGCGGTCGCCGGAATTGAAGGCGGGCTGACCGCAGCAGGTCTGCACGGGGACCTCCACCGTGCAGCCGGCGTCCTCCAGCAGCTTCACCGCGGCGAAGCCGACATTCGGCCGCATCAGATCGACGAGGCAGGTGACGAAGAGGCCGACGCGCGGGCCTGGACGGAGAGACTTTGTCATGGCGGGCGGACAGTAGTGCGCCTGTAAACGGCGGGTCAATCGCCTTGTCGCCGTCACGGCCCCCTCCCTAATGCTTAGCCGGGGACCGACATTTCCCGCTGGCAGGGGGAGTTGCGTTGCGTCTACTCTGACTCCCGGGTGCGCAGGCCGGCGCGCCCGCCGGCCGCAGAATGCCGGCATCGGAGTTGAGGGGCTCCGGAGAGGCCTGTCTTGGGAGGACATTTGACATGATCAGGACCTGTGGTGCCGTGGCAATCGCCGCGGGGTTGGCGCTTGGCGCGAGCAACGCCGGCGCGCAGGAAGTCTGGCAGATGCAGTCGACCTATCCGGGCTCGCTGACGCAGCTCGGCACGCTCGGCAAATGGGTCGCCGAGCGCGTCGAGCAGGTCACGGCCGGCGATGTGGTCATCGAGTTCCAGGAGCCCGGCGCGCTGGTGCCGGCGCTGGAGACCTTCGACGCGGTCGCCTCGGGCGCCGTGGAAGCCGGGTGGTCGACACCGGGATACTGGGCCGGCAAGGTGCCGGCGCTGCAGCTGTTCGCAGCCGTGCCGTTCGGCCCCGAGGCCGGAGAGTATCTCGCCTGGATCAAGTTCGGCGGCGGCAAGGAAATCTTCGACGAGATCTACCACAAGTACAACATACACGGCATCCATTGCGGCCTGATCGCGCCCGAGGCGTCGGGCTGGTTCCGCCGCGAAATCAACTCGCCGAGCGACCTGCAGGGCCTGAAGATGCGCTTCTTCGGCCTGGGCGCGAAGGTAATGGAGAAGATGGGCGTGTCGACCCAGCTTCTCGCCGGCGGCGACATCTTCCCGGCGCTCGAGCTGGGAACGATCGATGCCACCGAGTTCTCGATGCCGGCCATCGACCTCAACCTCGGCTTCTACCAGGTGGCCAAGCACTACTACTTCCCCGGCTGGCACCAGCAGGCGACGCTGTTCGACCTGATGATCAACCTCGACCTGTGGGAAGGCCTCGACGACACCACCCGGATCCAGATCGAGACCGTGTGCGACGCGGGGATGACGCACGGCCTGGCCGAGGGCGAGGCGATCCAGTTCGCCGCGCTGGAGGAACTCGAGGGCCACGGCGTCACGATCCATCAGTGGTCGCCGGAGGTGCTCGACGCGCTGCGGGCGGCCTGGCAGGAGGTGATCGCGGAGGAGACGGCGGCCGACGCCGACTTCAAGCGCGCCTGGGACTCGCTCTCCGAGTTCCGCGAGCGCTACGCCCGGTGGAAGGAGCTCGGCTACCTGCGCTGACCGGTCCGGATCGCGGCCGGGCGGACCCGCCCGGCCGCGCCCCCGGCGTCCCGAGAGGCCCGGATGGGTACGATCGCCACCCTCGCCGCCATCGTCGCGGCCTTCGCGCTGGTGTTCCTGCCGGCGGGCACGTTCGCAGCCTTCGCAGCACTGGGCGCCATGCTCGCCATGCTGGCCCTGTCGGCGTGGGTGCGTGCGCGACCCGGGTTCCTCACCTCGGCGACGCTGATCGGCGCCATGGCGCTGATGATCGCCTCGCCCTTCGCCATAGGCCGGCCCCAGCTCAACGCGCTCAACAGGGCGGCCGGCCAGGGCAACGAGGCGGCCGCGGCGCTGATCGAGTTCTATGCCGCGCTAGAACCGGTCGCGTCATGGATCCTCATCGCCGTGGTCGCGATGATCGTCGGCATCTTCGCGCTCGCCGCACGGCGCGCGCGGGAAGGGCCGCACCCGTTCCTTCTCGCCGAAAGCGAGGCGCTGGCCTCGCTGGCCACCCGCATCGGGCTCGTCGCGTCGTTCCTCTACGTGCCGATGATCGCGATCATCGTCTACGACGTGCTGCAGCGGAAATACCTGGAGATCGACCCGGCCTTCACCTCGACGGGGTGGTACCGCGTCTTCACCTCGACGAAGCTGCAGGAGATGGAATGGCACCTGCACGCGGTCCTGTTCCTGCTCTGCTTCGCCTTCGCCTATGTCCGCGACGCGCATGTGCGCATCGAACTGATCCGCGAGCGGATGGGCCCGAGGACCCGTGTCTGGATCGAGCTCGCCGGGTGCCTCCTGTTCCTCATCCCCTACTGCTACGTCGTCGTGCTCTACGGCTACGACTTCGCGTCGAAGTCGTTTTCCATGATGGAGCGGTTGTCGGCGCAGACGGGGCTGTCCTACCGGTTCGTCATCAAGGCGTTCCTGCCGGTCGGCTTCACGCTGCTCGCGCTTGCCGGCGCCTCGGTGGCGCTCAAATGCGTCGTCTACCTGTTCGGCCCGCAGAGCCTGAGGGCGCGCTCCGGCTACCATGCCGGCGTCCACCCCGCCGACCTGCCGCAACCGGCCGAAGCGGCCGCAGACACCCGCTGAGGCGCCCGGCCGTGGACACCTTCCTCCATCTCCTGCCGCTTTGGATGTTCTTCGCGCTCGGCGTGCTCCTGTTCACCGGCTATCCGGTCGCCTTCGTGCTGGGCGGGGTCGGGCTCGCCTTCGCGGTGATCGGCGACATGGTCGGGATGTTCCGCCTCCAGCAGCTGACGCTGATCCCCTTGCGGATCTTCGGGTCGACCATGGAGAGCCCGGTTCTCGTGGCGATCCCGATGTTCATCTTCATGGGGACGATGCTGGAGAAGTCGGGCGTCGCCCGCGACCTCTGCAGGCGCTGCAGGTGCTGTTGCGCCGGGTGCCCGGCGGCCTCGCGCTGTCGGTGACCCTGATGGGTACGATCATGGCGGCGACGACCGGCATCATCGGCGCCTCGGTGGTGATGATGACGCTGCTGGCGCTGCCGGTGATGCTGGAGCGGCGCTACTCGGTGCCGCTGGCGACCGGCACCATCGCGGCCTCGGGCACGCTCGGCATCCTGATCCCGCCCTCGATCATGCTGGTCATCATGGCGGACCTCCTGTCGGTGCCGGTCGGCACGGTGTTCATCGCGGCGGTCGTGCCGGGGTTTCTGCTGTCGCTTCTCTACCTGGTCTACATCTGGATCCTCTGCCACATTAAGCCGGACCTGGCGCCGCCACTGCCAGACGACATCGGGCCGGCGACGCGGAGCGCCTTCGCGGCCATGATCGTGCGCAGCTTCCTGCCGCCGATCGCGCTGATCGTCCTCGTGCTGGGCTCGATCTTCGCCGGCTGGGCAACGCCTACCGAAGCCGCCGGCGTCGGCGCGGGCGGGTCGATCGTTCTCGCCGCCCTCAACCGCCAGCTCACCTGGGGGCGGTATTCGCCGAGGTCTGCCAGCGCTCCGCGCTCCCGGCGCCATGCTGTTCGGCATCTTCGTCGGCGCGACATGCTTCTCCTTCGTGTTCAGGACGCTGGGCGGGGAGCACCTGATCGTGGAGTTCATCCAGCAGACGGGCGTCGGGCCGTGGAGCGTGCTGCTCGTCCTGATGGCGATGATCTTCGCGCTGGGGTTCTTCTTCGACTGGATCGAGATCACGCTGATCGTCATGCCGGTCTTCGCGCCGATCGTCGGAGTGCTCGACTTCGGCACCCATGTCGGCGTGTGGGAGGGCGTGGCGCGGGCCAACGTGATCTGGTTTCTGGTGCTGGCGGCGGTGAACCTGCAGACGTTGTTCCTCACGCCGCCGTTCGGCTTCGCGCTGTTCTACATGAAGGGCGTGGCGCCGCCGGAGGTGAGAATCAGCAGATCTACCGCGGCATCGTGCCCTTCGTGGCGCTGCAGCTTCTGGGGCTTGCCATGTGCATCGCCTTCCCGGCGCTGGTCCTGTGGCTGCCGAGCTACCTGCTGGGCTGATCGAGAGGGCTTGCGCGGCGGGCGCGGGCCGTGGTCTAGGGAACGCTATCGGACACTGTCAGGATCAACCCGCATGAGCGACCCCGGCCCGGAGACCGCCGCCCCGGCTGCGGCCGAAACCTCGCCGTTTCCCGTGCATCCGCTGCGCGACATCGTCGTCGGCGAGGTGCACGCCCGGCCGTTCCGCCCGGTCGAGACGCCGCGGGTCCTGCATCACCTGGCGTTCCTGACCGGCGAGGACGAGGCGGACGAGGCGGAGACCGCGCTGGCGCGCTTCTGCGCGGCGCAAGGGGGGCAGTCGCCTCTTCCGGGCGTGCGCCATCATGTCGTGACGCTCGGCAACGCCGAACTGCGTTGGGAGCGCCATACCGAGTTCGTCACCATGACGCTCGTGGTGGCGCCGCCGCCGGGCGACCCGTTCACGGCCCCCAAGCTCACGTCGCTCGCCGCCTTCCTGCCCAAGCCGGTGGGCGAACTCCTCGTCGCGAGCCGTCTCGCGCTCGTCGAGGTGACACAGGGCGGGCCCGACATCTCGGCGTTCGACTGGACGAGCGTCTGCGTTGCGAAGGTCGACGACGGCAACGCAGTGGTCGCCACCGACTTCCGGCCCGATGCGAGCGGGTTCACGCGCATCCTCGTCGAGGATCGCGGGCTCGGACCGGCGCGCGCCGGGGCGCTGGTGCAACGGCTGCTCGAGATCGAGACCTACCGGACGCTGGCGCTCCTCGGGCTTCCCGAGGCGCAGCGGGTGACGCCGATCGTCCGGCGCATCGAGCGGGAGGTGACGGCGCTGACGGCGGGCATGCGCGAGGCGTCGGGATACGAATCGAGCCGCGGCCTGCTCGACCGGCTGACCGGGCTCGCCGCCGAGATCGAATCCGAGGCCGCCGCCGTCGCCTACAGGTTCGGGGCGACGCACGCCTACGAGGAGATCATGTCGCTACGGCTGGCAGACGATCCGCGAGGAGCGGGTCGCCGGCTACGGCACGATCACCAACTTCCTGGCGCGGCGGATGAAGCCCGCGATCCGGACCTGCTACGGCATCGAGGCGCGGCTGGCGGAGCTGTCGACCAAGGTGGCGCGGGCCTCCAACCTCCTCAGGACGCGCGTCGACATCGAGCTGGAGAGCCAGAACCGCGACCTGCTTGAATCGATGAACCGTCGGGCGCGCCTGCAGCTTCGCCTCCAGCAGACGGTCGAGGGGCTGTCGGTGGCGGCGGTCAGCTATTACGTGGTGGGACTGATCGGCTATCTCGCCCGGGGCGGACAGGAGGCGTTCGGCCTGCCATGGGACCCGGCGGTGGCGACGGCGGTCGCGGTGCCGGCCGTGGTGATCATGGTGTGGGCGCTGGTCAGGCGCATCCGCCGGCACGCGGCGGACTGAGGGCTCAGCCGGAGATCGTACCGATCTCAAGCACCGGCGCCGCGTCGCCATCGGGGGCGGCCATCATCGAGGCGACCCTGGAGAAGGCACGGACGATCTCGGCGCGCTCGGCGTCGGTCAGGTCCGCGAAGGCGACCATGAACTCGCTTTGAAGCAGCGGAGGCGCGGCCTCCAGAACCTGGCCACCGGCCTCCGTCAGACGTGGATGGACGACGCGCCGGTCGACGACGCTCCTGATCCGCTCGACGAAACCGCGCGCCTCGAGGTTATCGAGGATCGTCGTGACGGTCGGCGGGCTGAGCTGAACATGGGCGGACAGGGCCGAGGACGTTGTCTGGCCGAGATCGCGGATGCCGGCGAGAACGACGATCTGCGGCACGGTCAGCCCGACTCCGCGGCCGACGCGCTTGGAGTGGATATCCACCGCGCGGATGATCCGCCGGATCGAGCGGACCACCGCCATCGCATCGGCATCGAGCGGGGGGGCGCCGGCGCCTTTCCCGCCTCCATCAGCATCTATGGCCATTTGTTCCTCCTCACATCATTTGACCTCAAATTATTCGTGTTGTAAACAGGAACGAATTCGTGGCAGCGACGTTCCCTATCAACAGTTATCGGGGGGCGTCGTTCCGCCCGCCCACAGGAACAAGAGGTTCAGCGACAGAGACGATGTGCGGATTATGCGGTGAAGTGACTTTCGACGGCGCGCCGGCGCGATGCGGGCGCGCTCGGGCGCATGTGCGAATCAATGGCGCCGCGCGGCCCGGACGGCCGGGGAATCGTGTCGCGCGGCCGGGTCGCGCTCGGCCACCGGCGGCTGAGGATCATCGACCTGTCGAACGCGCGCCGAGCAGCCGATGGTGGACCCCGAGCTCGGCCTGACCATCGTCTTCAACGGCTGCATCTACAACTATCCGGAGCTGCGCGCCGAGCTCGAGGCGCAAGGGCTACCGCTTCTTCTCCACCGGCGACACCGAGGTCATCCTCAAGGCCTGGCACGCCTGGGGCGAGCGACTGCGTCGAGCGCTTCCACGGCATGTTCGCCTTCGTCGATCCACGAGCGCGACAGCGGCCGCGTCGTGCTGGCGCGCGACCGGTTCGGCATCAAGCCGCTCTACCTGCGCCGAGACGCCAGGCGCGGCTGCGCTTCGCCTCGTCGCTGCCGGCGCTGCTGGCGGCCGGCGACGTCGACACCTCGATCGACCGCGTCGCGCTGCACCACTACATGACGCTTCCACGCCGTGGTGCCGCCGCCGCGCACCATCCTCAACGGCGTGCGCAAGCTGCCGCCGGCGACGATCCGCGTCATCGAGCCGGACGGCAGCGCACCAGGACCGCGTCTACTGGCAGTCCGCCTTCGAGCGCGATCGGCGCGGATGCGCGACGTCGCGCCGAGGACTGGCGCGACGCGGTGCTGGCGGCGCTGCGCGCGGCGGTCGAGCGGCGCATGGTCGCCGACGTGCCGGTCGGCGTGCTGCTGTCGGGCGGCGTCGATTCCAGCCTGATCGTCGGCCTGCTCGCCGAGGCGGGCCAGACAGGACCTGCATGACCTTCTCGGTCGGCTTCGAGGAGGCCAACGGCGAGAAGGGCGACGAGTTCGTCTATTCCGACCTCATCGCCAAGCACTACGGCACCGAGCACCACAAGATCTTCGTGCCGTCCGACCGAGCTGATGGACGCGCTGCCCGGCACCATCGCGGCGATGTCCGAGCCGATGGTCTCCTACGACAACGTCGGCTTCTACCTGCTGTCGCAAGGAGGTCTCGAAGCACATCAAGGTGGTGCAGTCCGGGCAGGGCGCCGACGAGGTGTTCGGCGGCTATCACTGGTATCCGCCGCTGCCGGATTCGCAACGACCCGGTGGCCGACTATGCGCGGGTGTTCTTCGACCGCGACCACGCGACGCTGCTCGGCGCAGCTCGATCCGCGACTGGCATGCGCCGACGCGACCCGAGCCGCGGCTTCGTCGCCGCGCATTTCGCGCACGCCGGGCGCCGAGACCGCCGGTCGACAAGGCGCTGCGGCTCGACAGCCACGGTGATGCTGGTCGACGACCCGGTCAAGCGGGTCGACAACATGACCATGGCCTGGGGGCTGGAGGCGCGCGTGCCGTTCCTCGACCACGAACTGGTCGAGCTGGCCGCGCGCATCCCGCCCGAGCACAAGCTGAAGCGACGGCGGCAAGGGCGTGCTGAAGGACGTCGCGCGCGCAAGGTGATGCCGCACGAGGTGATCGACCGGCCGAAGGGCTATTTCCCGGTCCCGCAGCTCAAATATATCGACGGGCCCTATCTGGACATGGTGCGCGACGCGCTGACGTCGCAGGCCGGCGCGCGAGCGCGGCCTGTTCCGCGCAGGACTATCTCGAGCAGCTGTTCGCCGAGCCCGACGGAGCACATCACGCCGCTGCGCGGCTCGGAGCTCTGGCAGGTCGGCGCTGCTGGAACTGTGGCTGCAGACCCACGGCATCTGAGCATGGCCCGCAGGATGCAAGGCGGCCGACGACGATCGCGGCGGCGCCGCAGCCGACAAGGCGCCTCGGCCACCGGCTCGGCAGCGCCTGCGCGACCGAGATCGCATGAAGCCGCCGATCGGCGCACCGACGGCGCAGACCGAGCGGCCGCAAGCCGACGCGGCGCTCGATTGCGGCTGGGGCCGGCTGCTGTTCGCGCCAGACCTTCGACGACGCCGACGCGACTCGTCGACGCGCTCGCGCGCCGAAGGGCCCGCAGCGGCGCGACATCGCCTTCTACGTCCGCGATCCGCACGTGCTGCTCGCGCATGGCGCCGCAGGAGATCTTCCTCGACCCCTCGCACACCTACCGGCTCGACCTCGCCGACCTACCGGCCCGCGCCGCCGGCAGCCGCGCGGCTTCTTCATCCGGCGGCTCGTCGTCGCGAGGCGGACGCCGACGCGGTCAACCGCATCTACGCCGCGCGCGGCATGGTGCCGGTGCGACCCGACTTCTTCTGGTCGCAAGCGCGACAGCCGCGCGCTGACCTATCTGGTCGCCGAGGACGAGGCCACCGGCGAGATCATCGGCACCGTCACCGGCATCGACCACCGCCGCGCCTTCGACGATCCCGAGAGCGGGCTCCTCGCTCTGGTGCCTGGCGGTCGATCCGCAGGCGCGCCATCCCGGCATCGGCGAGGATGCTGGTGCGCCGCCTGGCCGAGCACTTCAAGGCCCGCGGCGCGCGCCTACATGGACCTGTCGGTGCTGCACGACAACGAGCAGGCGATCGCGCTCTACGAGAAGCTCGGCTTCCGGCGCGTGCCGGTCTTCGCGGTCAAGCGCAAGAACCCGATCAACGAGACGCTTCTTCGCCGCGCCGCTCGACGAGTACGACGCGCTCAACCCCTATGCGCGCATCATCGTCGACGAGGCGCGCCGGCGCGGCATCGATGTCGAGATCACCGACGCCGAGGGCGGCTTCTTCCGGCTGTCCTATGGCGGCCGCTCGATCCATTGCCGCGAGAGCCTGTCGGAGCTGACCTCCGGCGTCGCCGATGTCGATCTGCGACGACAAGGCGGTCACCACGCCGCGTGGTGCGCAAGCGCCGGCGTCGCCGTGCCCGAGCAGATCGACGCCGGCGACGACGCGGCGCGATCGAGGCGTTCCTCGACCAGCACGGCAGCGTCGTCGTCAAGCCGGCGCGCGGCGAGCAGGGCCGCGGCGTCGCCGTCGGGCTCGACCGACACTCGACGAGATCGAGCGCGCGATCGCGACTGCGCGCGACGGTCTCGCGACCGGGTGCTGCTCGAAGCCTGCTTCGAGGGCGAGGACCTGCGCCTCGTCGTCATCGACTATCAAGCTGGTCGCCGCCGCCATCCGCCGGCCGCCGCGCGTGGTCGGCGACGGCGAGCACGACCATCGCGCACGCTGATCGAGCGCGCAGTCGCGCCGCCGCGCGGCCGCGACCGGCGGCGAAAGCACGCATCCCGATCGACGCCGAGACCGAGCGCTGCCTCGCCGCGGCCGGGCCTGACGCTGGACGACGTGCTCGAGGCCGGGCCGAGGAGATCGTGGTGCGCAAGACCGCCAACCTGCACACCGGCGGCTCGATCCACGACGTGACCGGCATCGTCCATCCCGCGCTGGTCGAAGCGGCGATGCACGCGCCGCGCGCGCCATCGACATTCCGGTGGTCGGCATCGATTTCATGGTCAAGTCGCCCGGCGAGCCGGACTACGTCTTCATCGAGGCCAACGAGCGGCCGGGCCTGGCCAACCACGAGCCGCAGCCGACGGCGGAGCGCTTCGTCGACCTGCTGTTTCCGCTGTCGCTGCCGCCAGGTCGGCGCGCAGGCGCACGGACGAGAGCTGACTGCGAGGATGAGGCTTGACCGATCGACGATCGACTATCTCGCCGAGCAGCTGCCAGAGCTGCTCGCGATCCCCAGCCCCACCGGCTACACCGACAAGGTCGTGCGCTACTGCACCGAGGAGCTGCAGCGGCTCGGCCTGACGCCCGAGCTGACGCGGCGCGGCGCGATCCGCGCCATCCGCCAGGGCAGCCGGCGCACGGCCGCGCGCGCCATCGTCTCCCATCTCGACACGCTCGGCGCGCAGGTGAAGCTGGTCAAGGAGAACGGCCGGCTCGAGCTGGTGCCGATCGGCCACTGGTCGGCGCGCTTCGCCGAGGGCGCGCGCGTGACGCTCTTCACCGAGCAGGGCACCTATCGCGGCACGATCCTGCCGCTGAAGGCCTCGGGCCACACCTTCAACGAGGAGGTCGACACGCAGCCCGTCGGCTGGGAGCATGTCGAGCTGCGCGTCGACGCCTGCACGCCGCACCGCGCGGAGACGCTCGCGCTCGGCATCGACGTCGGCGACATCGTCGCCATCGATCCGCAGCCGGAATTCCTCGACAACGGCTTCATCGTCTCGCGCCATCTCGACGACAAGGCCGGCGTCGCCATCGATGCTGGCCGCGCTCAAGGCGCTGCGAGCGCGAGCGGCGCGACGACGCCGGTCGACATCCACTGGCTGTTCACCATCGCCGAGGAGGTCGGCGTCGGCGCGTCGTCGATCGCTCACGCCCGACGTCGCCTCGATGGTGGCCATCGACAACGGCACCACCGCGCCGGGCCAGAACTCGTCCGAATTCGGCGTCACCATCGCCATGGCCGACCAGGCCGGGCCGTTCGACTATCACCTGACGCAAGAAGCTGGTCGATCTGTGCCGCGAGAACGAGATCCGCTACCAGAAGGACGTGTTCCGCTACTACCGGTCGGATTCGGCCTCGGCCGATCGAGGCCGGCCACGACGTGCGCACCGCGCTGGTCACCTTCGGCGTCGACGCCTCGCACGGCTACGAGCGCATCCACATCCACGCGCTGAGCTCGCTCGCCGAACTGGTCGACCGCCTATGTCGTCCAGCCCGGTCGAGATCGAGCGCGACGCCAGGAGATGGCCGGCCTCGAAGGGCTTCACCCAGCAGCCGATGGAAGAGGCCGAGCAGGAACTGTCCGGCGACACCGAACAACTGCCCGACGAAGAAGCGTGAGCCGCCGTCAGTTCGGCTGCGGCACGATGCGGATGTAGGGCTTGGGCTCCTTCCAGCCGCCGGGATACTTCTGCCTGGCCTCGTCGTTGGAGACCGAGCCGGCGATGATGACCTCGCCGCCGGATGTCCAGTTGGCCGGCGTCGCAACCTTGTGGTCGGCCGTCAGCCGAAGGGAATCGACGAGCCTGAGGATCTCATCGAAATTGCGTCCTGTGGTCATGGGATAGGAGATCATCGCCTTGACCTTCTTGTCCGGGCCGATGACGAGCACGTTGCGGACGGTCTGGTTGTCGGCCGGCGTGCGCCCCTGCGCGCTCGAGCCGGCGTCGTCGGCCAGCATGCCGAGCTTCTTGGCGACCGACAGGTCGGAATCGCCGATCATCGGGTAGGTGACCGCGTTGCCCGACACCTCCCTGATGTCCTCCATCCAGCGCTTGTGATCGTCCACGGGATCGATGCTGAGGCCGATCACCTTGACGCCGCGCTTCTCGAAGTCCGGCATCATGCCGGCCATCACGCCGAGTTCGGTGGTGCAGACGGGGGTGAAATCCTTGGGATGGGAAAACAGGATCGCCCACTTGTCGCCGATCCAGTCGTGGAACGAAATGCGGCCCTGGGTCGTCTCGGCTTCGAAATCCGGTACCGTGTCGCCAATCTTGAGTGTCATGGAAACCTCCAACACTTGATGCAACGACGCATCATATGGGGGCGCGTCTCCACAAGACGAGGGGTCTCAGTCGGTTCCGCCGGTGCGCTCGACGCTGTCGAGATAGGCGATGATGTCGCTGCGGGTGGCGGCGTCCGGGATGCCCGGGAAGGCCATCCGCACGCCGGGCACGAACCGGCGCGGGTCGGCGAGATAGTCGTCGAGGGCCTCCTCGGTCCAGACGAGGCCATTGGCGCCCGCCCCGGCGAGGGCACGCGAATAGGCAAATCCCGCCCGCGATCCCGCGCGTCGGCCAACGATGCCGTCGAGCGGCGGGCCGACGCGGCTCGCGCCGGTCGGCGAGATTTCGTGGCAGGCCGCGCAGCGCGCGAAGGCGAGCGCGCCGGCGTCGGGATCGCCGGCCGCGAACGCGGGGCCCGGCATCATCGCGAAAACGGCCAACAGTGCGGCGGCGCGCGATCGCCCCCGCGGCTCGTGTGTGCTCCCCAGCATGGCTTCAGACTAACAGGCTCGCGTGAAACAACCGTTACGTCACTCCGCGGCCTCGCGACGGGCGACGCCCGGGATGTCGAGGCCCTCGTCCCAATAGGGCTCGGGACCGTAGAGGGCGGCGAGAAAATCGATGAAGACGCGCACCTTGGCCGGCAGGAACCGGCGGCTCGGATAGACGGCATAGAGGCCGACGCGCTTGGATTCGCGATAGCGCGGCAGGATGACCTTCAGCGCACCGCTCTTCAGCGCGTCGCCGATGTCCCAGGTCGAGCGCAGCGCGATGCCCAGCCCGGCGACGACGGCCTCGCGGACCACCTCGCTCGAATTGGTCTGCAGCGCGCCGGTGACGCGCACCGCGACGGGACCGTCCGGCCCCTCGAGCTGCCAGATGTCCTGATGGGTGGCGAACAGGCAGTCGTGCTCGGCGAGATCGGCGAGCGTCGTCGGCTCGCCCATGCGCTCCAGATAGGACGGCGCGGCGCAGATGATGCGGTGGTTGGGGGCGAGCCGGCGGGCGATCAGGCTCGAATTCTCCAGCGCGGCGATCCTGACCGCGAGGTCGAAGCCCTCGCCGACGATGTCGACGAACTTGTCCGACAGCATCAGGCTCACCCGCAGGTCGGGAAATTCCTGCAGGAACTGGCCCAGATGCGGCGCGATGTGCATCCGCGCGAAGGAGGTCGGCGCGGTCACCTTCAGCGTGCCGCGCGGCGATTCGTTGCGCCGGGTGACGAAGCCCTCCGCCTCCTCGATGGACGCCAGGATGCCCAGCACGCGCTCGTAGTAGCCCTGGCCTTCCTCGGTCAGCGTGATCTGGCGGGTGGTGCGCTGGAGAAGCCGCGCGCCGAGGCGCTCCTCGAGCCGGCGTATGCGCTTCGACACGACGGCCGGCGACAGCCCCATCTCGCGGCCGGCGGCCGACATGCCGCCGGTCCCGACGACGCGGGCGAAAATCTCCATATCCGTGAGGTCGCTCATCGGCGTATCCTCGGCCCCATCCAGACGGCCCCGGGAAAGAGTTCTTGTCGCCGCCCGGGGCTTGAGAATAACTGCGGCGATGCCACACTAGGTCAAGAACAAGAATTCACGTCGCGCCGCGCCCCGTCGGGCGAAGCCGGCGCCGGGAGAACATCCCCGGGAGGGAGCGGAATGTCCAGTCTCGCATTGCCTCCGGTCGACGAGAGCGTCATCGCGCGGCGCGGCGAGATCGTCGCCGGCCTCGCGGATATCGTCGGCGAGCGCTGGGTGATGGCCGAGGACGACGAGCTGCGCGCCTACGAGACCGACGCGCTCACCGCCTATCGCCAGATGCCGCTCGCGGTCGTGCTGCCGGGAACGACGGAGGAGGTGAGCCGGGTGCTCGCCTATCTCGACCGCGAGGGCGTCAAGGTCGTCGCGCGCGGCGCGGGAACGTCGCTGGCCGGCGGCGCGCTGCCGCTCGCCGACAGCGTCGTCGTTGGCGTCTCGCGCATGTCCCGCGTCCTGACGCGCGATTTCGCCAACCGGGCGATCCGCGTCGAGACCGGCATCACCAACCTCGCCGTCTCGGCGGCGGTCGACGCGGACGGCTTCTTCTATGCCCCCGACCCGTCGAGCCAGCTCGCCTGCACCATCGCCGGCAACGTCGCCATGAACTCCGGCGGCGCGCACTGCCTGAAATACGGCGTGACAACCAACAACCTGCTCGGCGTCACCATCGTGATGATGGACGGCACCGTGATCGAGCTCGGCGGCAGCCACCTCGATCCCGCCGGCTACGACCTCCTGGGGCTCGTCACCGGATCGGAGGGCCAGCTCGGCATCGTCACCGAGGCCAGCTTGCGCATCCTGCCCAAGGCGGAGGGCGCGCGGCCCGTGCTCTTCGGGTTCTCCTCCAGCGAGGCGGCGGGCGTCTGCGTCTCCGACATCATCGGCCACGGCATCGTGCCGGTCGCCATCGAGTTCATGGACAGGCCGGCGATCCACATCTGCGAGGACTTCGCCCATGCCGGCTATCCGCGCGACGTGGAGGCTATGCTGATCGTCGAGGTGGAGGGCTCGGCCGAGGAGATCGACGAGCAGCTTGCCCGCATCGTCGAGATCGCCAACCGCCATGGCTGCAGCCACGTCCGCGAGGCGAAGTCGGCGGTCGAGGCCGCCGCCATCTGGAAGGGCCGCAAGTCCGCCTTCGGCGCCATGGGCCGCATCTCGGACTACATGTGCATGGACGGCACCATCCCGACCGGCCGGCTTCCCGAGGTGCTGACGCGCATCTCGGAAATCTGCGCGGGCTACGGGCTCGGCGTCGCCAACATCTTCCATGCCGGCGACGGCAACCTGCACCCGCTGATCCTCTTCGACGCCAACGACCCCGTCCAGCTCGAGAAGGTCGAGCGTTGCGGGGCCGAGGTCCTCAAGCTCTGCGTCGATGTCGGAGGCTGCCTGACCGGCGAGCACGGCGTCGGCATCGAGAAGCGCGACCTGATGATCCACCAGTTCAACCCGACGGACCTCGCCCAGCAGGTTCGAATCAAGACGATCTTCGATCCGAAATGGCTGCTCAACCCGGCCAAGGTCTTCCCGCTCGACATGCGCGAGGCGGCGTGACCACGACGCAGACGGCCCTTCGGCCGGCGAGCGAGGCCGAGGTCGAGGAGGCGGTCCGCGAGGCGCGCGGCCGCCACGAGGACCTCGACATATCCGGCGGCGGCACCAAGCGGGGGCTGGGACGGCCGGCCGTGGCCGCGACGCCCCTGTCGCTGGCGGGGCTTTCCGGCGTGACGCTCTACGAGCCGAGCGAAATGGTGATCGGCGCCCATGCCGGCACCCCCCTGTCGGTGATCGAGGCAACGCTCGCCCAGCGCGGCCAGCGCCTGCCCTTCGAGCCGCCGCGCCTGTCCGCCCTCTACGGGAGCGGCGGCGAGCCCTCGATCGGGGCGGTCGCCGCCTGCAACCTGTCCGGCCCCCGCCGGATCAACGCCGGCTCGGCCCGCGACGGCCTCATCGGCGTGCGCGCGGTGACCGGGCGCGGCGAGACGATCAAGTCGGGCGGGCGGGTGATGAAGAACGTCACCGGCTACGACCTCGTCAAGCTGCTGGCCGGCAGCCACGGCACGCTCGGCGTCCTGACCGAGGTGACGTTCAAGGTGCTGCCGGCGCCCGAGACCGAGGCGACGCTCGTCGTCGAGGGGCTCGAGGACCGCCGCGCGGTCGCCTGCCTGTCGGCCGGGCTGACGAGCCCCTGGGAGGTGACGGGGGCCGCGCACCTGCCGGGAGACCCCGCGCGGACGCTTCTCAGGATCGAGGGCTTCGAGCGGCAGGTCGCCTATCGTTCGACGGCGCTCGCCGAGGCGCTCTCGGGCTTCGGCGCCGCGACGGTGGTGACCGGAGAGGCGAGCGCCGCGCTCTGGGAACCGCTGCGCGAGCCGGCCTTCGAGGCCTCGCGCGCGGTATGGCGCGTCTCGGTCACGCCCTCGCACGGGCCCGACGTGGCCGCCGCCATTCGCGCGGGAACCGACGCGGAGATCCGCTACGACTGGGGCGGCGGGCTCCTCTGGGTCGGCGTCGAGGCCGGCCACGACGCAGGGGCGGGCGCAATCCGCGCCGCGCTCGCCGGACGGGGCGGCCACGCCACGCTGATGCGCGCGCCCGACGAGATCCGCGCCAGGGTCGACGTGTTCGAGCCGCAGCCCGAGGCGATCATGGCGCTGACGCGCCGGATCAAGGAGAGCTTCGACCCCGACGGGGTGCTCAACCCCGGCCGGATGTATGCGGGGGTGTGAGGCCGTGCCGCGCATGAACCACCCTAGCGACCGCGTACCCCCTCCCCCCTTGCGGGGGAGGGATGGGGAGGGGGGTCGGGTGCCCGTCGGGGCGCCCGCTCATACCGCCGTTCCCCAAGTCCAACGCCAGCGTGCGAAAGCTATGCGCCGGGAGATGACCGACGCAGAGCGCCGTCTGTGGAGCCGCCTGCGTGCCCATCGCCTCGAAGGGCTGGCATTCCGGAGGCAGGTGCCGATGGGCCGCTTCATCGCCGACTTTGTCTGCCACGACCGCAAGCTCGTCGTCGAGGTCGACGGCGGGCAACATGGTGGCAAGTCCGACCAGTGTCGCGATACCTGGTTTCGATCTCGCGGCTATACGGTGCTGCGCGTCTGGAACAACGACGTACTCGGCAATATCGAAGGCGTGCTCGATACGATCCTCCGTGCCGCGGGGCCACCCCCCTCCCAACCCTCCCCCGCAAGGGGGGAGGGCTAGTAACCGGAGTCGCATTCCTTGCAGACCAACTTTACACCCCGGCAACTGGAAGACCCGCAGGTCGCGGCGTCGGAGAGGATCCTGCAGGTCCTGCGTGCATTGCGGGTTCTGCACCGCGACCTGCCCGACCTACCTGCTCCTCGGCGACGAGCTCGATTCGCCCGCGCGGCCGCATCTACCTGATCAAGGACATGCTGGAGGGCGGACAAGCCGGCCACGAAGCGAGGTCGTCAAGCACGTCGACCGCTGCCTGTCGTGCCTGTCCTGCATGACGACCTGCCCGTCGGGCGTGCACTACATGCACCTCGTCGACCATGCCCGCGCGCATATCGAGAAGACCTACTCAGCGGCCCTTGCACGACCGCGCGATGCGCGCGCCTGCTGGCGGCCGTGCTGCCCTATCCGAAGCGCTTCCGCGCCGCGCTCGCTGCTGCGGCGCATCGGCGCGGCCGCTTCGCGCCGCCTGCTGTGCGGCGGGTGCCGGGCCTCGCGCCGCCTCGCGGCGATGCCGGCGCTCGCGCCGTCGCGGCTGCCGCGCCGGCGCCGCCGCGCCGGCAGTCCATCCGGCGAACGGGCCGCGCGCGGGCGCGTCGCGCTGCTGCCGGGCTGCGCGCAGAGCGGTGCTCGCGCCCGGCATCAACGCCGCCGCCATCCGCCTGCTCGACCGCCACGGCGTCGAGGTCGTGCGCGCCGAAGGGCGAGGGCTGCTGCGGCGCGCTCGTCCACCACATGGGCCGCGAGGAGGCCGCGCTGGCCTTCGCGCGGCCAACATCGACGCCTGGACGCGCGAGATCGAGGGCGAGGGCCTCGACGCCATCGTCATCACCGCGTCGGGCTGCGGCACGACGATCAAGGACTACGGCTTCATGCTCGGGACGACGCGGCCTACGCCGAGCAAGGCCGACCGCGTCTCGGCGCTCGCCAAGGACATCACCGAGTATCTCGCCGACGCTCGACCTCGACGACGCCAGCGGCGCCGGGACGGCCTGACGGTCGCCTACCACTCCGCCTGCTCGATGCAGCACGGCCAGCAGATCCGCGAGGAGCCGAAGGCGCTGCTCGCCGACGCCGGCTTCACCGTGCGCGACGTGCCCGAGGGCCACATCTGCTGCGGCTCGGCCGGCACCTACAACATCCTGCAGCCGGAGATCGCCGGCCGCCTGCGCGACCGCAAGGTCGGCCAACATCGAGAGCGTCCGCCCCGACGTCATCGCCACCGGCAACATCGGCTGCATCACGCAGATCGCCGGCGGCACGTCGATCCCGATCGTCCACACGGTCGAGCTGCTCGACTGGGCGCATGGCGGCCCGCCGCCGCGCGGCCTCGCGACGAAAACCAACGCACCGGCATAGCACCAGCGACACGCAACCCCTTCCCCTCGGGCCCGACTGCCGTTAGGGTTCGAAGTATCTCCACGGGGTGCCCTTCGCGGGCTGAGAGGCGGCGACGCCAACCCGTAGAACCTGATCCGGGTCGTACCGGCGGAGGGATGCGAGAGCGCGGCGCAAGGCCGCATTCCCGTTCATCGCCGCCGACGCGGCGCGGCAACGGAGGATGCGATGACGAGAAGCCCAGGCCCCTTCACCACCGCCGACTGCGCGGCCGTTCTGGCCCGCGTCCACGAGCGCGCGCCGCTCGTCCACAACATCACCAATTTCGTCGCCATGACGGTGTCGGCGAACGCACTGCTCGCCATCGGGGCGTCGCCGGCCATGGTGCACGCCGCCGAGGAAGCGACCGACTTCGCGCGCATCGCCGACGCGCTGGTGGTCAACATCGGCACGCTGTCGCCGCCCTGGGTCGAGGCCATGCTGCTGGCGATCGGCGCGATGAACGCCGGCGGCAAGCCGTGGGTGCTGGACCCGGTGGGATGCGGGGCGACGCCGTACCGCACCTGCGTCGCCACCGAGCTCGCCGCGCTCGGGCCGGCGGTGATCCGCGGCAACGGCAGCGAGATCATGGCTCTGGCGGGCGCGGCCGGCGCGAAGACGAAGGGCGTCGATTCCACCGCACGTTCCGACGACGCGCTGGCGGCCGCCTCCGCGCTTGCCGAGCGCAGCGGCGCGGTCGTCGCCGTCACCGGCAAGACCGATTACGCCACCGACGGCACGCGGGTGGTCGCAATCGAGGGCGGGCATCCGCTGATGCCGAGATCCACCGCGCTCGGCTGCGCGCTCAGCGCCGTGACGGGGGCCTTCGCCACGGCCGCACCGCCGCTCGAGGCGACCGTGGCCGCGCTCGCGGTGTTCGGCGCGGCCGGCGCCGTCGCCGGATCGCGCTGCAGGGGGCCGGGACACATGCCGGCGGAAATCTGCGACGCGCTGCACCTGATGGACGAGGCGACGCTCGAGCGACACGCCCACGTCCTGATGGAATTGGTCTAGGAGGCCATCATGCCCGCGGCGTTCGATCCATCCGTCTATCTCGTCGTCGATCCGGAACACTGCGCCGGGCGCAGCGCCTATGAGGTGACGCGCATGGCGGTGTCGGGCGGGGCGACGGCGGTGCAGTTGCGCCATCCCGCGGCGTCGACCCGCGAACTGGTCGAGGCCGCGCGCGACCTCGTGGCGCTGCTCAGGCCGCTCGCGATCCCGCTCATCGTCAACGACCGGGCCGACGTGGCGCTGGCCGCCGGGGCGGACGGAGTGCATGTCGGCCAGGACGACCTGCCGGCCGGCGTCGCGCGCGCGCTCATGGGGCCGAACCGCATCGTCGGCCTGTCGATCCGCGACGAGCACGACCTCGCGCGCTCCGCGGACGCCCTGGACGACGTCGACTATCTGGGCGTGGGGCCGGTTCATCCGACCGGCAGCAAGGCCGACGCCGCTCCCGATCTCGGGCTGGCGGGCCTCGGCCGGATACGCGGCCTGACGGGGCTGGCCATCGTCGCGATCGGCGGCATCGACGCCGCGCGCGCCGGAGCCGCGGTCGCGGCCGGCGCCGACGGAGTTGCCGTGCTGTCGGCGATCTGCTCGGCGGCCGACCCCGAGCGCGCGGCGCGGGAGATCGCGGCGCAGGTCGAAGGCGGGCGCGCGACCTCGGCGGCCTGACCACCGGTCAGGCGGCCTCGACCTCCTGCAGGAAGCGGTCGACGGCCTGGCGCAGGCGGTCGGCCTGCTCGGCGGCGTCGCGCGAGACCTGCTCGACCTGGCTGGCCGACTGCGACGTCTCGCCGGCCGCCGTCTCGAGGCCCGACACGTTCTCCACTACCGACTGGGTGCCGGACGCGGCCTGGCGCACGTTGCGGCTGATCTCGTCGGTCGCCGCCCCCTGCTCCTCGACGGCGGCGGCGATGCCGGTGGCGTAGGTGTTGACCTCCTCCATCCGCGCGGCGATCGACTTGATGGCGTCGACGGCGCCGCCGGTCGATCCCTGGATGGCGGCGATCTGCTGGGATATCTCCTCGGTCGCCTTCGCGGTCTGTCCGGCCAGCGTCTTCACCTCGGAAGCGACCACCGCAAAGCCCTTGCCGCGCTCGCCGGCGCGGGCCGCCTCGATGGTGGCGTTGAGCGCCAGGAGGTTGGTCTGCTCGGCGATGTCCTGGATCAGGCTGACCACGTCGCCGATGCGCTGGGCCATGTCGGCGAGGCCGGCGACCTTGTCGTTGGTGTCGCGGGCGCTGGTGGTGGCGTCCGACACGAAGCGCGTCGTCTCGTTGACCTGGCGGCTGATCTCGTTGATCGAGGTCGACAGCTCCTCCGCTGCGGTAGCCACCGTCTGGACGTTGGCCGAGGCCTCCTCGGAGGCCGAGGCGACGTTGGCGGCACGACCCGCCGTCTGCTCGGCGATGCCGGTCAGGACGAGCGCCGTCTCCTTCATCTGCTCCATGTTGGCGCCGACAGAAGCGAGCAGTTGCGAGACCTCGTCGCGGAAGCCGGCGACGAGGGTCTCGATGCGCTGGCGCCGTCTCACGTCGCGCTCGTGCTCGGACTGCGCGTCGGCCTCCAGCCGGGCTCGCGCGACGGCGTTCTCGCGGAACACCTCGACCGTCGAGGCCATTGCGCCGATCTCGTCGCGGCGCGAGGCGCCGGCGATCTCGAACTCGGTATCGCCCTCGGCAAGCCGCCCCATCTGGTCGGTGAGGCGGCGAATCGGGCGCGATATCGAGACGACCGCGTTGAGCCCCAGAAGCACGCCGAGCACGATCATGGTCAGCATGCCGGCGCCGACAACGCTGCGCATCCAGTCGCCGGCGGCCGAGACCTCCCCGGCCTTCTGGGTCGCCAGGGTGTCGACGCGGTTCGTGATCTGCTGGATGATCATGCGGACCTGATCGATGCGCGCGGTGTTCTCGCCCGTGGTCTCGAACAGCCGCGCCTCGTCCACGGTGCCGGGATTGCGCATCAGGCCGATCTGCGGATCGCGCACGCTGCGGTACCAGTCGCGGATCGACGTCATCACCAGGTCGAGCATCGCCGAGACCTGGCGGTCCGTGGCGATCTCCTTGGCCTCGGCATGGGCCGCGATGGCGCGCGTCGAGGCCTCCTCGGCGACCTGCAGCATGCGCTGCTCGCCGGAGATGACATAGCCGCGGATGGTGCCCTGCTCGGCCTCGAAGGCCGACGAGAACGCGGCGACGGCGCGCATCAGGTGCGTGACCTCGATCGCCTCGCGGTTGGCGCTCTCCACCTCGTCGGTGGCCTGCCAGAGGAGCGCGCCGACCGCGACGTTGATGCCGATCAGCACCAGGAAGGTCGCGATCACGCGCCGCGAGATCGTCATGGCGCCGAGCCGGACCCGCCCCAGCACTCCGAAAATCCGCTTGAACATCTTCATCGTCTTTCCCCCGGTACGCGACGTTCTACATGCCCGCCGCATGGCGGCTGCGGCGCTGAAGCTCGGTCAGATTGACCTCGACGGTCATGGCGCCGATCGGTTGCCCGTTTTCGGGTTCTGTCACGGTGATGTTGACCTGCGCCCGCCAGGTGCCGCTCGGCTCGTGGTACTCGGCCTCGTCGACGAACACGGCGTCGGGACCGATCGGGTAGGTCTTCTGGAACTTCGCCTCGTCGCCCTGCCAGTAGTCCGACGTGATGGCGCTCTGGCCGACATTGAGGCCGTGCATGTCGGTGACGAAGATCTCGGTGTAGAGCCCCAGCGCGCCGGCCTGGACACGGATCAGGTAGCTCGACAGCGGCCCCGTCAGCGTGCTCGCGATCAGCGGCTGGTTGTCGGATTCCGTTTCCGCGATCCACTGGGCGTCGAGCCGGTCGATGTCGGACTGGCCGACGTTGGCGTTGCGCTCGTTCTGGGCGATCACCGAACGCCAGACCACCGTCGCGGCGGCCATCTGGCGCACCTCGGCGACGACCCTGTCGTCGATCAGCGAGATCGACGGCGCGCGCATCGGCATGGCGCCCGCCGGTGCGCCGCACAGCACGAGCGCCGCTGCAAGTCCGAGCACGAACGGATTCATTGCATACCACCCCAGCTTCACCGGCCAATCTGGGGAGTGTTGGTTATCAGAGGGTTTACGCTGCCGATTTAATGGGCAATCGCCTCAGAAGCAGGTCGCGATCGCCGCGAACAGGCGCTCGACATAGACCGCCTCGCCGGCCGCGATCCACAAGGCGAGGCCTGCGAAACCGGCCACGGCGAGCACGAGGGCGCCCGCCGCGGTCATCGTCGGCTGGAACGTGTCGGGATGGTCGGGTCGCGCGGTCACGTCGTCTGCTCCTCGGCACGGCAGTATACCACAGTGCCGCCCGCGCGACGGCGTCAGATCACCTCGACGCGCGTGCCGATGCCGACGCGGCCATACAGGTCGATCACGTCCTCGTTGCGCATGCGGATGCAGCCCGAGGAGACCGCCTGGCCGATGGTCCAGGGCTCGTTGGAGCCGTGGATGCGATAGAGCGTGTCGCCGAGATAGAGCGCGCGCGCGCCGAGCGGGTTCTGCGGGCCGCCGGGCATGAAGGCCGGCAAATAGGGCTGGCGCTTCCTCATCTCCGCGGGCGGGCGCCAGTCGGGCCATTCCGCCTTGCGGCTGATGGTCTGTGTGCCGCGCCAGGAAAAGCCCTCGCGGCCGACGCCGACGCCGTAGCGCATCGCCTTGCCGTCGTCCTGGACGAGATAGAGGTGGCGCTCGGCCGTGTTGATCACGATCGTGCCCGCCGCATGTCCACCGTCGTAGTCGACGACCTGCGGCAGGTAGCGCGGATCGATCTCGCGGCGCGCCGGCGCGGGGCGCTGCGGGGCGGGCACCGCGGCGCGGAGCATCGGGGGCGGCGGCGGGGCCACGCGGCGCGGGGCCGGGGCGGCGACGAACTGGCGCGCGTCCCAGTTGGGCACCGGCATGGACGGGTCGCGCGGGGCCGCCTGGAGGGCGACCGGCGGCGGCCCGCGGCGCACCGCGGCCTGCGACCGCGCCGGCGGGGGCTGCCCCGGACGCACGAAGCGCGGCGGCGGAACGGTTGTCCCGCGCTGGCGGGCGAACAGCGTGTTCATCAGAGTGGGGAACGGCATGCGGTCGTTCACGCCGGGCCGGCGCTCTTGGCCGGGGGCGGACTGGGCCGCCGCCCCGACCGTACCCGCCGCCATCCCGGCGGCGAGGACCGCGATCAGGAACATCGTTTTCATGGACGTACTCACCGGCTACTGCACTTGCACGCGTGGGTTGCCAGCAGACAGATTGCGCCGGTCTCCCCACCCTTGCAAACACGATAGCGTGAGGACTTCAACCGATTGGTGAACATGGTGATTTCGCCGCGCGGAAATCGTGCCATGGTTGACCGCCAGTAAACGGCGGCGCTCCGACGATGAACCCGGCCTTAAGCTTTGCCGTGCAATGCTCGTCAAAACCCAGCAATGCGAGCAGGCCGCGAAGGCCGCCGGAGGCCGGACATGAACATGCGCGCACGGCGCTTCACCATCGAAACGGGAGGCCCGAACGGCGCCGCCGCCGACGCCGAGGGCCTCGGCGCGGTGCTCGACGCCATCGCCGACCTGAAGGCGAACATCGCGGCGGGACCGGCCGGGCCGGCTCCCGAGGTCGTCGCCGATCTCGAGAAGCGCTCGCGCGAGGTGGCCGCGCTGCGGCGCGAGCTCGACGCCATCCAGCAGGCGATCGCGGAGACCAAGGGCGAACTGGCCTCGCTCCAGGTCGGCGACCGCGGCCGCGACATCTCGCGGCTGACCGACGAGCTCGCCGCCGTCGTCAGCGGAACGGAATCGGCCACCGAGACCGTTCTCCAGGCCGCCGAGCGCATCGACCAGGACGCCACCGACCTGCACGCGGCGCTGAAGAAGACCGGCAACATGGACCTCGTCGCCGACATCCGCGACCAGGTCGTGGCGATCTTCGAGGCCTGCAATTTCCAGGACCTGACCGGCCAGCGCATCACCAAGGTCGTCTCCACGCTGCGCTTCATCGAGGAGCGGGTGGAACGGATGATGGACACCTGGGTCGGCCCGGAGAGCACCGGCGGCGGCCCCGTCGTCCTCGATACCGGCGAGGAGGCCGGCACCGACGGCCTGCTCAACGGCCCCAAGCTCGACGGCGACGAGGGCCACGCCTCGCAGACCGACATCGACGCGCTGTTCAAGTAGGCGGGCGGGCACCCCGGCGCCCGCCAGCCTTGCCGCCCGCGCCTTAGTGTTCTAGGTAGGTCGCGCCCGCCTCGGGCGGGCGAAAACACTCCAGACACTCCGGGATTCCCATGGCCAAGACCGACAAGGCGAACCGGCTCAGGGCGCGCCTGCCGCGCGGCCTCGTCGACCATGACGCGGGCGCCTTGCGCGCGACCAACGCCATGCTGGCGACGATCCGCGAGACCTTCGAGCGCTACGGCTTCGAGCCGCTCGAGACGCCGGCCATCGAATACACCGACGCGCTGGGAAAATTCCTGCCCGACCAGGACCGGCCCAACGAGGGCGTGTTCTCGTTCCAGGACGACGACGAGCAGTGGCTGTCGCTGCGCTACGACCTCACCGCGCCGCTCGCGCGCTACGTCGCGGAGAACTTCGACCGGCTGGCCAAGCCCTTCCGCAGCTACCGCGCCGGCTACGTGTTCCGCAACGAGAAGCCGGGGCCGGGCAGGTACCGCCAGTTCATGCAGTTCGACGCCGACACCGTGGGCACCCCGACCGTCGCCGCCGACGCCGAGATGTGCATGCTGATGGCCGACACCATGGAGGCCTTGGGGATCAAGCGCGGCGACTACGTGATCCGGGTGAACAACCGCAAGGTGCTCGACGGGGTGATGGAGGCCATCGGGCTTGCCGGCGAGGAGAACGCCGGCAAGCGGCTGATGGTGCTCAGGGCCATCGACAAGCGGGACCGGGTGGGGATCGAGGGCGTCGAGGCGCTGCTGGGCGAGGGGCGCGAGGACGAGAGCGGGGATTTCACGAAGGGGGCGGGGCTCTCGGCCAAGCAGGCCAAGCCGGTCTTGCGTTACATTGAATTCCAGATGGATGAGGATCAGGGTGATCTTGAAGGTGTCATCGACGACTGGTTTCGAGTTGTAGGTGACAGCCAAACGGGTCGGGAAGGCGTCCGCGAACTGGGTGAAATCGCCCGTTTGTGCCGGGCGGCCGGATATGATTCCCGACGCATCACCATTGATTCCTCCGTCGTGCGCGGCCTCGAATACTACACCGGCCCCGTCTACGAGGCCGAGCTGACCTTCGAGACCGTCAACGAGAAGGGCGAGAAGGCCCGCTATGGCTCGGTCGCCGGCGGCGGGCGCTATGACGGGCTGGTGGCGCGGTTCCGCGGCGAGGCGGTGCCGGCGACGGGGTTCTCCATCGGCGTCAGCCGCCTGCAGGCCGCGCTGTCGGCGCTCGGCAAGCTCGACGCGAAGGCCGCGACCGGCCCCGTCGTCGTCCTGATCGACCGCGACGATTTAAGCATCGCCAACGCCCAGCGCATGGTGGCGGCCTTGCGCAACGCCGGCATCCGCGCGGAAATGTACCTCGGAGCATCGCGCAACTTCGGTCCGCAGATGAAATACGCCGACCGGCGCGGCGCCCCCGTCGCCGTCATCCAGGGCGGGGACGAGCGCGCGCGCGGAGTCGTCCAGGTCAAGGACCTGATGCTCGGCGCCGCGCTGTCGGGACAGATCGAGACCCGCGAGGAATGGCGCGAGGCCCGCCCCGCGCAGGAAGAGGTTCCCGAGACCGAACTCGTCGCCGCCGTCCGCCGCGTCCTCGACCGGCAGGCCTGACGCGACGACGGCAAGCCTCCTCCCTCATCATCCGGGACGGCACCGCCGATCCGTGATCGCTCGCCCGCCAGCGCGATCACCGCCCGTCCCCCACACACTCCGTTCGTCCCCATGCAAATGGGGACCCAGCCCTCCGCAGATGTCGCGTCTGCCGCATCCCTGGGTCCCCGCGTTCGCGGGGACGAACGGAGAGGAATGAGCCAAGCCCCACCCCCCGCTCATTCCGGCGCAGGCCGGAATCCAGATCGGCGCCCCCACACGGCCGAAAAAGCTGAACAAAATCCCGCCCGAAAATCCAATACCCCATTCCCCTCAGTCCCTTACCATTTTCCCGCCCCGATTTTATTCACCATCGCCAAACCTCCCGTACACTCCCCCTCATCTTCCCCATGGGGGGCGGTGTCCGGATCCGACACGGGCTCTCGCGGGGAAGGGCGGCGCGTCCGTTCCTGCCCTGTCGGGGGCGGGAGCCGGCGGGGCCGTCCGGGCCGTCCGTCCCGTACTATGGCGGGGCTGCTCCATCGAGGGCTTAAGGCGGCCGGGCCAGTTCCGAACTCTCTGTCATGGAGAGGGTGGGACCGTCAGGCGGGGTTAGCCCTCCGCCGCCCGTGCCGCTGAAGCGCGGCTCCCGGACAATGGCCGAAAATCGCCGTGGCGGGCGCTTTGCGGAGCGCCATACAAACCAACTGATGAGGTGCTTCGAAAAGCGCCCGCGCCCCCGACCTGATCATATCCCGGCCTCGGAACGAGGCGCGGCAACGAAGGAGGCTGCGTGACGTGCCTGGCGCCACCGCTGCGTCCGCCCTACGGGCGGCAGCGGCCCATCCCCACCCGCTATTCGCCATTCCCCACTCCCTACTCCCTACTCGCTATTCCCTACTCCCCACTCGCTACCCCCCACTCCCCCACCCTCCCCACCTCGCCAACCGCCCCTCCACCTGCTAAAGAGCCGCCGGCACTCACCGAAGCGAACGCCATGACGACGGACACCACCGCAGGCCTCGACGCCCTGACCGCGCTTTTCTCGGCGCGCGGGCTCGCGCGCGCGGAACCGGAGATCCTGCAGCCGGCCGGCATATTCCTCGACCTGTCGGGCGAAGACATCCGCCGCCGGCTCTATCTCGTGCAGGACCCGGAGGGCCGCGAGCTGTGCCTCAGGCCCGACTACACGATCCCCGTCAGCCGCGACCACATCCTGTCGGGCGCCGTCGGCCCCGCCGGCTACTGCTATCTCGGGCCGGTGTTCCGCTACCGGCCGGGCGAGGCGCCGGGCGAGATCCTGCAGGGCGGCGTCGAGATGTTCGGCGACGCCGACCGGGAGGCCGCCGACGCCGACCTCGTGGCGCTGGCGCTCGACGCGGTCAGGGCGTTCGGGATCGAGCGGCCGTCGATCCGGCTCGGCGATCCCGGCCTCTTCATGGCCTTCGTCGCCGCGCTCGAACTGCCCGAGCCGTGGCCGCGCCGCCTCCGCGCCGCCTTCGGCCGGCCGGGCGGGCTCGCCGACGCCCTGACGCAGACGCCGGGGACCGAGGACGGGCGCGGTGCGCTGCTGTCGGCCCTGTCGACCGAAGACCCGGCCGCCGCCAGCGCCGCCGTCGAGGAGATGATGGCGGTCGCCGGCATCTCGCCGGTGGGCGGGCGCAGCGCGCAGGAGATCGCCGAACGGCTTCTGGAGAAGGCGCGGCTGGCCGCCGACGGCGGGCTCGCCGCCGGGCGCCGCGACGTTCTCCTCGAGGCAGCCGCCGTCTCGGGCGATCCGCGCGCCGCGCTCGACCAGCTATCGGGCATCGCCGCGGCTGCCGGCATCGACGTGGGCGCCGGCCTCGCGGCCTTCTCCGAACGGCTCGACCTCATGGCGGCGCGCGGCATCGACCTGGCCGCGATGGAATTCGCCGCCGACTTCGGCCGCCGCCTCGACTACTACACGGGCTTCGTCTTCGAGATGTACGCCCCCTCGCTCAGCGCGTCGCAGATCGTCGGCGGCGGACGCTACGACCGGCTCCTGACCATGCTGGGGGCGCGCGAGCCGGTGCCGGCCGTCGGCTGCTCGATCTGGATCGACCGCATCGTCGGGAGGGACCGGGGATGAGCGCGCTCCTGACCGTCGCCGTGCCGTCGAAGGGCCGGCTGCAGGAAAACGCCGACGCCTTCTTCGCGCGCGCCGGGCTGAAGATGACGCGCAACCGGGGGGCGCGCGACTACCGCGGCGCGATCGCCGGCGTCGAGGGCGTCGAGGTGATGTTCCTGTCGGCGGCCGAGATCGCCCGCGAACTCAGCCTCGGCAACGTCCATCTCGGCGTCACCGGCGAGGACCTCCTGCGCGAAAGCGTGCCGGACTGCGACGAGACGCTGGAACTCGTCTGCACGCTCGGCTTCGGCAACGCCAACGTCGTCGTCGCCGTGCCGCAGATGTGGATCGACGTGCGCACCATGGCCGACCTCGACGACGTGGCGCAGGGGTTCCGCGCCCGCCACGGGCGCAGGCTCAGGGTGGCGACCAAATACGTGAACCTGACGCGCGCCTTCTTCGCCAGCCACGCGGTGGGCGACTACCTGATCGTGGAGAGCCTCGGCGCGACGGAGGGCGCGCCGTCCTCGGGCGCCGCCGACCTGATCGTCGACATCACCACGACCGGGGCGACGCTTGCCGCAAACGCGCTCAAGGTCCTCGACGACGGGGTGATCCTGCGGAGCGAGGCCAATCTCGTCGCGGCTCTGCGCGCGGACTGGCCGGAGGAAAACCGGCGGGCGCTCAAGGCCCTGCTCGACCGCATCTGGGCGGAGGAACGCGCGCGCAGCGTCCGCGAGGTCCGCGCGCTCGTCTCGGGCGACCGGGCCGCCGCGACGGCCGAAGCCGCCGCGCGCTTCGGCTGCGAGGCGCCCGAAGGGGTGGAGGGAACCGGCGCCGTCGTCCTGCACTGCCCGGCCGAAACCCTCTACGGCCTCGTGGACTTCCTGCGCGAACAGGGCGCGGCGAACGTCTCGGTCTCCCGGCCCGACTACGTGTTCCAGGCAGCCAACCCGCTCTACGACAAGGTCGTGGCCCGGCTCGGCTAGACGGCGTCGTCGCCTTCGAGCGCGAGCCGGCGTTCCACCGCCCAGGCCTTCCGGAACATCCAGATCGTGCCCCACAGCGAGCCGGCCGCGAAGATCGCACCGAGGGGCAGGTAGATCGCCGGACCGAAATGGAGGACGCCGGCGAGCGACCAGTCGAGCGACAGCGCGACGAAGAACAGTTCGGAATCCGACGAGGAGGGTGACGGCGACCGCGTTGATGAAGGCGACCGTCAGCGCGGCGCGGCGCGCCGGCGGCAGGCCGGCTCCGGCAGCGGTCGTGGGCATGGACATGGGTCGTACGTCCCGGAACGGGTTCGCGCGCGGCACCCGCCGCCCGCAACACGTTTAGATCGTGTCGGGACTGACGTTGCGTAAGAGGATCATACGAAAGTTTTTCCCGGGCCGCCGGGGCGAGGCTTGCGCCGACGCGGCGGCATGCTCAGATATCGGATGTCGGACGGAGCGTCCGGCCTGACAGGCGCCCCGGGACGTCAGTTGCACGGGCAACGCCGCCGAAAGCCAGCACACTCCGCCTCGAGCCCCGCGCGAGGGCCGCTCGCGCGTTCCTTCGAGGTGCTCGTCATGGCCTTCCTCGTTTCCGTCGTGGTCTTCGCCGCGGTGATCTTCGCCTTCCGCCTCGTCGCCCGGGCCTATCGCCGGCCCGACCATCCCGTCTGGCTCGACCGCGAGAGCGTCGCAGTCTCGGTCTGCGTGGGCTTCACGGCCGCCCTCGGCTTGTCCTTCGCGAGCCTGGTGACAAGCGCCTTCGCGCTGCCGCTGCCGGTCTGGGCGGACTCCGCGCTCTTCGCCGCCGCGGTCATCGGGGCCTTCGTCGTCGCGCGCCTGCTGGTCCACCGTACCCCCGCCGGCACGGCCGCCGCCGGGCGGTGAGGCTCAGCGCCAGCGCTTGATCCTGACGCCGCCGTAGGGACCGTCGCCGTCGCGGTCGACGGCCCAGCCGGCGCCGGCGAGCACCGTGAGAGCCTCCTTGCGGTAGATTTCGGCGAACAGGCCGAACCGGAGCTGGTCGTAGCCCGGCTCGCCGAAGGCAGCGATCTCCGGCTCCAGCACGAGGCCGTCGACGGGCTCGAGACGCACCGCGACACGGGCGGAATAGCTGCGGCCGGCCGAGGCGTATGCGGCCGAGGCGTCGAGGATCGCGCCCTCCCCGACGCGCATCCAGCCCTCGGCGAGAACCGCGACACCGCCATCCGTGCCCTGCATCGGCTTCCCGGGATCGTGGGGCTGCGTCCGGTGGTCCTCGACCGAGGCCCCCAGATAGACCGTCAGGCCCCGGTTCGGCGCGAGCCACTGGAAGCCCGGCATAATCTCCGCGGCCAGCGTCTGGCCCGTCACCTCCCAGCCCATCGTCTCGTAGGTGTATGCGCCGCCATTGGCGAGACCGCGGAGCCGCGGGCCGGAACTCGTGGAGATGGCCGGCCGGCGCCCATACGAAGCCCTGATGGCCGAACAGGGACCGGCTCGTCGCGTCCGTGCCGAAGAAGAGATGAAGGCTCGGAGGATCGGCGGAATCCGTATCGGCAGCCGACGGTGCAGCCGCCAAAATCGGCATCGCGCATACGCACACACGCAGCACTGCCGGCAGGTCGCGCCACCGCGCGGCCATCCCCAGCTCCCAACTTCCCCATTGGAATTCAAGCAGAGGGCGACGCGGGCCACAACTCGGCGGCTGTGGAAAAGATTCCGTTCAACGAAAAAGGGGCGGTCCGAAGACCGCCCCTTGAACTCGCAGAAGGATCGGACTTCCTCGGAAGTCCATGCCGCCACCCGGATCGGAAATCGATCCGGGCACCATTTGGTCGATGGGCGGCTTTATGGACTTCCTCAGAAGTCCATGCCGCCACCCGGATCGAAAATCGATCCGGGCACCACTTGGCTGATGGGCGGCTTTATGGACTTCCTCAGAAGTCCATGCCGCCCATGCCGCCGCCGCCCGGCATGGCCGGCGCGGCTTCCCTCTTCGGCAGCTCGGCCACCATCGCCTCGGTGGTGATCAGGAGGCTGGCGACCGACGCGGCGTCCTGCAGGGCGGTGCGCACGACCTTGGTCGGGTCGACGATGCCCGCGGCGACCATGTCGCCGTATTCCTCGGTCTGCGCGTCGAAGCCGTAAGGTGTCGGACTTGTTCTCCGACACCTTGCCGACGACGATCGAGCCCTCGACGCCGGCGTTCTCGGCGATCTGGCGGATCGGAGCCTCCAGGGCCTTCAGCACGATGTCGATGCCGGCCTGGACGTCGGCGTTGTCGGACTTCAGCTTGACGACCGCGTCACGGGCACGCAGCAGAGCGACGCCGCCGCCCGGTACGATGCCTTCCTCGACCGCCGCACGGGTGGCGTTGAGGGCATCGTCGACGCGATCCTTCCTCTCCTTCACCTCGATCTCGGTCGCGCCGCCGACGCGGATCACCGCGACGCCGCCGGCGAGCTTGGCGAGGCGCTCCTGCAGCTTCTCGCGGTCGTAGTCGGAGGTGGTCTCCTCGATCTGCGCCTTGATCTGCGTGACGCGGCCCTCGATGTCCTTCTTCTTGCCGGCGCCGTCGACGATCGTGGTCTCTTCCTTGGTGATCGTGACCTTCTTGGCCTTGCCGAGCATGTCGAGAGTGACGTTCTCGAGCTTGATGCCGAGGTCTTCGGAGATCACCGTGCCGCCGGTCAGGATGGCGATGTCCTCGAGCATCGCCTTGCGGCGATCGCCGAAGCCCGGCGCCTTGACGGCCGCGACCTTGAGGCCGCCGCGCAGCTTGTTGACGACGAGCGTGGCCAGCGCCTCGCCCTCGACGTCCTCGGCGATGATGAGGAGCGGACGGCCGGACTGGACCACGGCCTCGAGCACCGGAAGCATCGACTGCAGGTTCGACAGCTTCTTCTCGTGCAGGAGGATGTAGGGGTCCTCGAGGTCGGCGATCATCTTCTCGGCGTTGGTGATGAAGTACGGCGAGAGGTAGCCGCGGTCGAACTGCATGCCCTCGACGACCTCGAGCTCGGTCTCGAGCGACTTGGCCTCCTCGACGGTGATGACACCCTCGTTGCCGACCTTCTGCATGGCCTCGGCGATCATGTCGCCGATCTCACGGTCGCCGTTCGCGGAGATCGTGCCGACCTGGGCCACTTCCTGCGAGGTGTTGATCTTCTTGGAGCGCTTCCTGAGGTCCTTGACGACCTCGGCGACGGCGAGTTCGACGCCGCGCTTCAGGTCCATCGGGTTCATGCCGGCGGCCACCGACTTGGCGCCCTCGCGGACGATCGCCTGGGCGAGCACGGTCGCGGTGGTGGTGCCGTCACCGGCGATGTCGTTGGTCTTCGAGGCCACCTCGCGCACCATCTGCGCGCCCATGTTCTCGAACTTGTCCTCGAGCTCGATCTCCTTGGCGACGGTGACGCCGTCCTTGGTGATGCGCGGGGCGCCGAACGACTTGTCGAGGACGACGTTGCGGCCCTTGGGGCCGAGCGTCACCTTGACGGCGTTGGCCAGGATGTCGACGCCGCGCAGCATCCGGTCGCGCGCGTCGGTCGAGAACTTAACGTCTTTCGCAGCCATGTGACTTCTTCCTTCTGTTTCAGGGCTTCAAAGAAAAAACCGCGTCCGTCACCGGTCACGCGGCCTTCTTCTTCGCGCCCTTCTGTTCGATGACGCCCATGATGTCGGACTCCTTCATGATGAGGTAGATCGTCGCCGTCGATCTTCACCTCGGTGCCCGACCACTTGCCGAACAGGATGCGGTCGCCGGCCTTGACGTCCAGGGGATGACGCTCGCCATCCTCGTCGCGGCCACCGGGGCCGACGGCGACGACTTCGCCCTCCTCGGCTTTTCCTTCGCGGTGTCGGGGATGATGATGCCGCCCGACGTCTTCTCTTCCTCGTCGAGGCGCTTCACCAGCACGCGGTCATGCAGCGGACGGAAGCTCATCTTTTCTGCTCCTCCAGAATATCCGTTCCCCCGGTCCGGGGGATGCCTTGGGATGAGCTGCTAGCACTCCCGTCAGGTGAGTGCCAGCAGTTGACTGGCGAGATAAGAGCACTGGCGCGAGGAGTTCAAGTGTTCAGTCGGCCGGCGGCACGAAGCGGCGGCGCGGATAAATCGGCCAGCCGGGCCTCGTCGCCACCCAGCATCCCACGACGATGGCCGCCGCCCCGGCATAGGTGGCGAGCGCCGGGATCTCGCCGAAGAAGGCCCAGCCGAAGACGAGCGCCCACAGGAATGCGGAATATTCGAGCGGCGCAAGGCGCCCCGCATTCGCGCGCGAAAAGCCCCAGGCCATGAGCAGATGGCCCGTCGTGCCGAGGAGCCCGATCATGGCGAACCAGACGAGGAGCAACGTCTCGACGGGCTGCCAGGTATACAGCCCCAGCGGCAGCATCAGGACGCTGGCGATCGCGGCCTGCGAGAACACCATGACGGGGATGGTCGAGGTCGCGCTGTGCTTCCTGAGAAGGACCGTGCCGAACGCGTATGCCACCGCCGAGACGAGCGCGGCGGCGACGCCGGCCCAGGTGAGCACCCGCCGGCCGCCATCCCCGATATCGCCGGAGACGACCAGCAGGACGCCGGCGAGCCCTATGAGTATCGCGAGGACCGCGCGCGAGCGCACCGGCTCGCCCAGCACCACGCGGGCGATCAGCACGATGAAGAGCGGCGCGGTGAAGGCCAGCGTCACCGCCTCGACCAGCGGCAGGCGGGTGATCGCGTAGAAGAACGTCCAGGCCGCGACCAGCATGACGGCGGCCCTGAGCCCGTTCGTCGTCAAGGTCCGGCGGGTTATCACGTGCGGCCCGGTCATGAGGAACACCGGCAGGCCGACGATCATCCCAGCGACGTAGCGCATGAACACGATCTGGGTGACGGCCACGTCGGTGCCGACCCCCTTGATGGCCGCGTCCATGGCCGACAGCACCGCGAGCGCCAGCACCACCGCCAGCATCGGGCGCAGGTCGGCGTCGTCGGCGAGGGGCAGAGTGCCGGTCATGGGGTCGGGCCGCGGGAAGCGTCGTCGGGGTGCCGGAGATGCCACAGGAAGGGGGATCGCGATAGGCCGAATCTCGCCCCGCGCTCCCCCGCCACGAGGCCGCTTGCCGCGGACAGGCGCTCTGATACGATCACCCGACCTCCCATTCCAGCCGCTTCGAGGAGCCGCGCATGTCCGTCGCCCATGACATCGACCTGTCCGCCGAGATGTCGCCCAACGACCTGGAGGCGTTCTGGCTTCCCTTCACGGCGAACCGGGCTTTCAAGCGGCGGCCCCGGCTGGTGGTGCGCGCCAGGGACATGTTCTACGACACGCCGGACGGCCGGTCGGTCATGGACGCCACGGCCGGCCTTTGGTGCTGCAACGCCGGCCACGCCCGCCAGCCGATCGTCGAGGCGATCCAGAAGCAGGCGGCCGAGCTCGACTTCGCGCCCTCCTTCCAGTTCGGCCATCCGAAGGCCTTCGCGCTGGCGACCCGGCTCGCCATGATGGCGCCGGGCGACCTCGATCACGTGTTCTTCACCAACTCCGGCTCGGAAGCCGTCGATTCCGCGCTGAAGATCGCGCTCGCCTATCACAACATCCGCGGCCAGGGCTCGCGCACACGCCTGATCGGCCGCGAGCGCGGCTATCACGGGGTCGGCTTCGGCGGCATCTCGGTCGGCGGCATCGTCAACAACCGCAAGTTCTTCGGCAGCCTGCTCGCCGGCGTCGACCACCTGCCGCACACCTACAGCCGCGAGAACCAGGCCTTCAGCCGCGGCGAGCCGGAGTGGGGCGCCCACCTGGCCGACGACCTCGAGCGCATCGTCGCCCTGCACGACGCCTCGACCATCGCCGCCGTCATCGTCGAGCCGATGGCGGGCTCGACCGGAGTTCTGCCGGCGCCGAAGGGCTATCTCAAGCGGCTGCGCGAGATCTGCGACAAGCACGGCATCCTCCTGATCTTCGACGAGGTCATCACCGGCTTCGGACGGCTCGGCTTCGCCTTCGCCGCGGAGCGCTACGGCGTCGTGCCCGACATGATCACCTTCGCCAAGGGCGTGACGAGCGGCACCGTGCCCATGGGCGGCGTCATCGTGCGCGGCGAGATCCACGACGCCTTCATGCAGGGGCCGGAACACGTCATCGAGCTGTTCCACGGCTACACCTATTCGGCGCACCCGCTCGCCGTCGCGGCCGCGCTGGCGACGCTCGACCTCTATCAGGAGGAGGGCCTGTTCGAACGGGCCAACAGCCTGCAGGAGCGGTGGGCGGACGCGGCGATGTCGCTCAAGGGCACGCCGCTCGTGGCGGACATCCGCACCATCGGCCTCGTCGCGGCGATCGACCTGGAACCGCGCGAGGGCGCGCCGGGGGCGCGCGGCTTCGAGGCGATGGAGCGGGCCTTCCACGACCATGCCATCATGGTCCGGATGACCGGCGACACGCTGGCGGTCTCGCCGCCGCTGATCATCAGCGAGACGGAGATCGACGCCCTGTTCGAAGGTCTCCGGAGAATGATCTCGGAACTCGACTGACGAAACCCGCCGTCGACTTCAATTCGCCGCATCCCGTTAATCTGTTGTTTCGGGCTGCGGGTGTATTCGGCCTGATGTCGAGAATCACATAAGATCAGGCCCATGTCTTCGACACAGATGGATACTTCGGCAGACGAGTCGTTCGAGGAAGTCGAGGCGGAGCGCGACGACGCGTCGTCCTCCGGCGCCTCGATCTGGCTGGTCGCGGTCTGCATGATCGTCATTTCCGCGTCGCTCGCGGTCGTGCTCTATCTCGAGCTCGGCTTCACCGCGGCGGAGGCGGGATGGGCCGGCTTCGGCCTTCTGTTGTCCATGGTTCTGGCGGAGTTCTTCGCCTCCCGCGTCCGCGACCGGGCCGCGGTCGAGGCGGAGCTGCAGGCGATCAACGAACTCGCCGTCGAACTGTCGCGCGAGGTGTCGAGCGTCAAGCTGGGCCTGGCCGAGCTCAAGGCCAGCGTGAACCGCAGGGTCGAGGACGTCGTAGACGCGCGCATCGGCGCGGTGACCGCTGACATCCAGCTGCTCGACGACAGGCTCGCCGAGATCGCCGCCGCCCAGGCCGAGCCGAAGCGCGGCAAGGCCAGGCGCAAGCCCGTGGCCGAGGAAATGCCCGAGCAGGAGGAGGCGGTGGCGGAGGCGAGCGGTCCGCTCGCGGGCCTGCCCGCCAAGCAGGCGCTGCAGATGATCCGCGGCGCGGTGGAGAACAACCGCATCGACATCTTCCTGCAGCCCGTCGTCTCGCTGCCCCAGCGCAAGGTGCGCTACTACGAGGCGCTGACGCGGCTGAGGGCCGAGGACGGCGAGACGATCATGCCGGGCGCCTACATCCCCGTCGCCGAACCGGCCGGCATCATGCCGCTGATCGACAACATCCTGCTGTTCCGGGCCGTCCAGATCGTCCGCAAGATGACGCGCCGCAACAAGGAGATGGCGATCTTCTGCAACATGTCCGCGCGGTCGCTGGTCGACGAGGAGTTCTTCCCGCAGTTCATGGAATTCATGACCGAGAACCGCGAGCTGTCGGAATCGCTCATTTTCGAGTTCTCCCAGGACGTGCTCGACAATCTCGGACCGATGGAGCAGGCCGGCCTCGACGCGCTCGCCGATCTCGGCTTCCGGTTCTCGATCGACAACGTCACCAACCTCGACATCGACGGCAAGGTGTATGCCGAGCGCAAGGTCAAGTTCGTCAAGATCGACGCCGAGACGCTGCGCAACCCGCCGGAGAGCGCGCAGGTGCACATTGCCGACCTCGGCAAGCTGCTGGCGCGCTCGGGCATCGTCATGATCGCCTCGCGCATCGAGAGCGAGTCCGAACTTCTCGAGTTGCTCGACTTCGACGTCGCGCTCGGACAGGGGCATCTGTTCTCGCCGCCGCGCCCGGTTCGCAATGACGTGGTCGGCGAGGCCGCCGACGCCGCGGAGTGGGCCAAGGCGTCGTAGGCCGGCGTTTACCTGAGCGCCGCAATCGACTATCTGGACCGGATGGACGCAAAGCCCTCCCGGACCGGACAGGTCAATCTCATCGATGGTTTAGGCGAGATCGCGAACTCCTACAACGTCGTCCTGTCCAACGTCTGGGGCGTGGTCCACAACGGCGTGGCGGCATGGCCCGAGGCGTGCGAAGCGCTGACGCGCTTCCGCGACGGCGGCCGCCGAAGCGTCGTCCTGATCTCCAATGCGCCCCGGCCCGGCACCAGCGTCATGAAGCACCTCGACCAGCTCGGCGTGCCGCGAGAGGCCTATGACGGGATCGTCACGTCCGGCGACGTGACGCGGGCCAGCCTCCAGGCCCACCCCGGGGCGGCGGTCCTTCATATCGGGCCGGATCGCGACCTTCCCGTGTTCAAGGGACTGGACGTGTCGCTGGTCGGCGCGGAGGAGGCCGGGCTCGTCGTCAACACGGGCCTCGCGAACGACGAGACGGAATCCCCCGACGACTACCGCGATCTCCTGCGGGCGCTGGCCAGGCGGCGGCTCGAGATGATCTGCGCCAACCCCGACATCGTGGTGGAGCGCGGCGACCGGCTGGTCTGGTGCGCCGGCGCGCTGGCCGAGATCTACGAGAGCGAAGGCGGGGCGGTCGTCTGGGCCGGCAAGCCGCATGCGCCGATCTACGAGCGGGCGCTGAATGCGGTCGCCGAGGTCGCGGGCAGTCCGGCCGACCCGACGCGCGTCCTCGCGATCGGCGACAGCGTGCGCACCGACATGGCGGGCGCGGAGCGGATGGGGATCGACGCGCTGTTCGTTGCCGAGGGCATCCACGGCTCGGAGACGGGCCGGGGAGCCGAACTCGATGCCGGCGTCCTGTCGGAGATGTTCGCATCCGCCGGGGTCTCGCCCCGCGCGGTGATGACGCGGCTGGCCTGGTAGCCAGCCGCGCCCCACGGTTTTCCCGCGTTCAGGCGCCCGCGGCGTTCAGCAGCGAGTCCACCTCGTCCTGGGCGATGCCCTCGCCGGGCACGGACGGCCCGTCGAGCATCAGGTCCCGCTTGCGCCTTTCGCGCTCGGCCTCCTCGTCGCTGGCATGGCCCTCGGCGTCCTCCACGCCGAAGCGGGCGGCGAAGCGGCTCACGCGGCGCTCGATCATGTCGAGCGTCTCGACCACCTTGGTGATCCGCTGTCCGGTGATGTCCTGGAACGAGCAGGCCTCGAAGATCTTCATGACCTCCTCGTCGACCACGGCCTTGTAGGCCTCGGGATCGGACGCGTCGGCGCACATGATCGTCTCGGCGCACCCCATGATCGTGTTGGTCGCCTCCTCGGTCGCGGTGACGACGGCGTCGAGCTCGCGGCCTGCGGTTGGAAGATGCGTCTGCTGCAGTTCGTTGGCCTGCAGGTTCGCGATGTCGGACTTCACGTTCTGGATGTAGCTGCCGATGCCGCGAAACTCGCTCTGGACGGTCTCCTCCATCAGCGCGAAGAAGGACGACAACGCCGTCGACATGGCGTTGGCCATGCGCATGATGTCGCCGAGCGTCGGCTCGCCGTCCCTGTCCGCCTTCATGTCGTCGAGCGCGCGGCAGATGGCCGTGGCGCGCGGGTCGATCTGTCCCCTCATGATCGCCCCTCCCGATCAGGCGCCGAAGACGGCGTCGATCTTCGACTTCAGCGTCGCCGCGTTGAACGGCTTGACGATGTAGTTGTTCACGCCCGCCTTCTTCGCGGCGATGACGTTCTCGGTCTTGGATTCGGCCGTCACCATGATGAACGGCGTACGGCTAAGCCGCTCGTCGCCGCGCACGTGGCGGAGCAGTTCGTAGCCGGTCATCGGCTCCATGTTCCAGTCCGAGATGACGAGGCCGTACTTCTTCGCCCGCATGCGCTCGAGCGCCTCGGTGCCGTCGGTCGCCTCGTCCACGTCGTGGAAGCCCAGCTGTTTGAGTAGATTCCTGATGATCCGGATCATCGTCTTGTAATCGTCGACGACGAGGATCGGCATCGCGCTGTCAATCGCCATTTCCTGAAAGGCTCCGTTTATCGACCGTTGGTCCGGTCCGGTGATTGGCCAGTTCGGCAGTCCGCCGTGGTTGGCGACGACCTTGGGGCGACGGTTTGAAAATCGGGTTAATCTGCGGTTGTGGGTGACGGCGTGGTTAATCGACTTTTGTCTAGTTCGCTCGAATTCGAGTTGCCGGCCGCGCGGCCGGTTCCTAGGCTCGGCCCGGCATGACGCTGGGAGGCGAGGCGATGCTCTCGCGGCCGGCCGGTTTCGGCCTTTACTTCGAAGACATCCGCGTCGGCATGGCGGAGACGCTGATGCGTACGGTCATGGCCGACGACGTCATCGGATTCGCCAGGCTGTCGGGCGACGACAACCCCGTTCACCTGTCCGACCATTTCGCCGCCCGCACACCGTTCCGCGAGCGCATCGCGCACGGGCTCTACACGGCGAGCCTGATCTCCGCGGTGCTCGGCACGCGGCTGCCCGGGCCGGGGGCGATCTACCTGTCGCAGAGCCTCAACTTCCGCGCTCCGGTCAGGATCGGCGACGTGGTGACGGCGAGGGTCGAGGCGACGGGGCTCGACGCCGCGAAGAAACGCGCCACCTTCGCGTGCGAATGCACCGTCGACGCGAAGACGGTGCTTGACGGGGAGGCGGTCGTGCTGGTTCCTTCCCGCGCGACCTGAGTGCCGGCCACCTCGCCGGACGGCGAACGGCAGGCAGTATGCAGCCCGACGACCCGACGATCATCCGCGACGACGATCTCCTGCCCGACCGCCTGCGCGGCGGCGTGGTGGCGATCGGCAACTTCGACGGCGTCCATCGCGGCCACCGCGCCGTACTGGGCCGCGCGCTGGACATCGCCTCGGCGACCGGGGCGCCCGCGCTGGCGCTGACCTTCGAGCCGCACCCGCGCACCTTCTTCCGGCCCGACAGGCCGGTGTTCCGGCTGACGCCCGCGGACGTGAAGGCGCGGCTGATCGCCTCGCTCGGCTTCGACGCGACCATCGAGATGGCGTTCGACGCGACGCGCGCGGGCCAGGCGGCGGAGGCCTTCGTCACGGATGTGCTGGTCGGGCGTCTCGGCGTCGGCGCCGTGGCCGTCGGCCACGACTTCCACTTCGGCAAGGCCCGGGCGGGCACGCCGGCGCTGCTCGCCGAACTCGGCGAGAGGCTCGGCTTCAACGTCGCCGTGGTCAGCCCCGCCGGCGACGCCAACGCGGTCTTCTCGTCGAGCCGGGTCAGGGACCTCCTCGCCGAGGGCCGCGTCGGCGAGGCCGCCGAGATCCTCGGCTACCGCTGGTACGTGCGCGGCGAGGTCGTGCCCGGCGCCAGGCGCGGCCGCAATCTCGGCTTCCCGACCGCCAACATGCGCCTCGCCGACAATTGCGGCCTGAGGCACGGGGTCTACGCCGTGCGCCTGCGCCAGGGCGGCGTCACGCGGAAGGGCGTCGCCTCCTTCGGGCGCCGGCCGCAGTTCGACAACGGCGCGCCGCTCATGGAAACCCACGTCTTCGACTTCCGCGGCGACCTGTACGGCCAGACGGTGGAGGTCGAGCCGGTGGCGTTCCTGAGACCGGAGGCGCGCTTTCCCGCCGTCGACGCGCTGGTGGCGCAGATGCATGTCGACGCCGACAAGGCTCGCGCGGTGCTCGCCCGGGAGACGGCCTGAGCGGCCACGCAATCGCCGGCTTTATCCCGCCGCGGCGCCCTGCTAAAAGCAGCGCCATGCGACCGGCGCCCGATCACGCGACCACGAGGCGAATTACCGGCCGGGCTTCCGCCTGACGCGAGCGACCCTCGTCCTCGCGGCGCGGAGGTCCGGATACGCTCCTGCCCGCATCCCGCACCAGTTCGCGACACGACCGAGAGACGATGACAACCGGTTCCGATTCCGCGCCCAAGCGCGACTATTCCGAGACGCTGTTCCTGCCGAAGACCGACTTCCCGATGCGCGCCGGCCTGCCGGACCGCGAGCCGGAGACGCTGGCGCGCTGGGACCGGATCGGCATCCACGCCCGCCAGCGTGAGATGTCGCAGGGGCGCGAGACGTTCGTCCTGCACGACGGCCCGCCTTATGCCAACGGCAACATCCATATCGGCACCGGGCTCAACAAGATCCTCAAGGACGTCGTCTCCCGCTCGCACCAGATGCTGGGCTTCGATTCCAACTACGTGCCGGGCTGGGACTGCCATGGCCTGCCGATCGAGTGGAAGATCGAGGAGCGCTACCGCGAGAAGGGCCTCGACAAGGACACCGTCCCGGTCATCGAGTTCCGCAAGGAATGCCGCGCCTTCGCCGCGCACTGGATCGACGTGCAGCGCGCGGAGTTCCGCCGTCTCGGCGTCGAGGGCGACTGGGCCAACCCCTACACGACGATGACCTTTCCCGCCGAGGCCCAGATCGCGCGCGAACTGATGAAGTTCGCCAAGTCCGGCTCGCTCTACCGCGGCTCGAAGCCGGTCATGTGGTCGGTGGTCGAGAAGACCGCGCTCGCCGAGGCGGAAGTCGAGTACCACGACTACCAGTCGGACACGATCTGGGTGAAGTTCCCGGTGGCGAGCGGCTCCGAGGGCCTCTCCGGCGCGTCCGTCGTCATCTGGACGACCACCCCCTGGACGATCCCCGGCAACCGCGCGATCAGCTATTCGGGCCGCATCGGCTACGGGCTCTACGAAGTCACCGAAGCCGCCGACGACAACTGGGCCAGGGTCGGCGACCGGCTGGTCCTCGCCGACGCGCTGGCCGGAGACGTCATGAAGAGCGCCCGCGTCGCGGCATATGAGCGCGCGCGCGACGTGACAGCCGATGAACTCGCAGGCCTCGTCTGCGACCACCCCCTCGCCGCGCTCGGCTACGACTTCGCCGTCCCCCTCCTCGAAGGCGACCACGTCACCGCCGACGCCGGCACCGGCTTCGTCCACACCGCGCCCGGGCACGGCGCGGAGGACTTCGAGATCTGGATGGCGTCGAAGGGCGACCTGGAGCGCCGCGGCATCGAGACGAGGATCCCCTACACCGTCGACGCCGACGGGCGCTTCACCACCGACGCGCCGGGCTTCACCGGCCGGCAGGTCATCACGTCGGACGGCGACAAGGGCGACGCCAACGAGGCGGTCATCGCCGCGCTGCGCGACGCCGGCATGCTGATCGCGCGCGGGCGGCTGAAGCACCAGTACCCGCATTCCTGGCGTTCCAAGAAGCCGGTCATCTTCCGCAACACGCCGCAGTGGTTCATCTCGATGGAGGACGAGAAGGGCGACGCGGGCCTCAGGGCCAAGGCGCTCAAGGCCATCGACGAGACGCGGTTCGTGCCCGAATACGGCCAGCGGCGGCTGCGCGGCATGATCGAGGCGCGGCCCGACTGGGTGGTCTCGCGCCAGCGCGCCTGGGGCGTGCCGATCACCGTCTTCGTGCATCGCGACACCGGCGAGATCCTGCGCGACGACGAGGTCGACGAGCGCATCGCCGCCGCGTTCGAGGCCGAGGGCGCCGACGCCTGGTTCGAGGAGGACGCCGCGCGCCGCTTCCTCGGCGGGTCGCACGATCCCGGCCAGTGGGAACAGGTCATCGACATCCTCGACGTGTGGTTTGATTCCGGCTCCACCCACGCCTTCGTGCTGGAGCAGCGACCCGACCTCAAATGGCCGGCCAACCTCTACCTGGAAGGTACCGACCAGCATCGCGGCTGGTTCCATTCCTCGCTGCTCGAATCCTGCGGCACGCGGGGGCGGGCTCCTTACGAGGAAGTGCTGACGCACGGCTTCGTCATGGCCGAGGACGGACGCAAGATGTCGAAGTCGCTCGGCAACGTCGTCACCCCGCAGGAGGTGATCGCGAAGAACGGGGCGGAAATCCTCAGGCTCTGGGTGATGAGCTCGGACTACACCGAGGACCTTCGCATCGGGCCGGAGATCATCAAGGCAAACGTAGAATCCTACCGCAAGCTCAGGAACACCGTGCGCTGGATGCTCGGCACGCTGGCGCATTTCCGCGAGTCCGAGCGCGTCCCCGTCGCCGACATGCCGGAACTCGAGAGCTACATGCTGCACCGGCTCACCGAACTCGACGCGCTGGTGCGCCAGGGCTATCGCGACTACGACTTCCGCCGCATATTCCAGGCGCTGTTCAACTTCGCCACCGTCGACCTGTCGGCCTTCTACTTCGACATCCGCAAGGACGCGCTCTACTGCGATCCGGCGTCGAGCCAGGTGCGCAAGGCGGCGCTCACCGTGATCGACGAGGTGTTTTCGCGGCTGACGGCGTGGCTCGCCCCGATGCTGCCCTTCACCATGGAGGAGGCGTGGCTGTCGCGCTTCCCCTCCGAGGACGATTCCATTCACTTCCGGGACTTCCCGGAAACGCCGCAGGGCTGGCGTGACGAGGGGCTCGCGGAGAAATGGCGCAAGGTGCGCCGCGTGCGCCGCGTCGTGACCGGCGCGCTGGAGATCGAGCGCGCGGCCAAGCGCATCGGCTCCAGCCTCGAGGCCGCGCCGGAGATCTACGTCGCCGACGAGGCCCTGCGCGCCGCCGTCGCCGGCGTCGACCTGGCGGAGGTGTCGATCACCAGCCAGGCGAAGCTGATCGCCGGCGAGGGGCCGGCCGAGGCCTATCGCTTCGAGGACGTGGCGGGCGTGGCGGTGGTGCCGGCGCTGGCCGAAGGAACCAAGTGCGCCCGCTCGTGGAAGATCCTGCCCGAAGTGGGCTCCGATCCCGACTGGCCGGACCTCACCCTTCGCGACGCCGCGGCGATGCGCGAATACGAGGCGCGCGTGGCGGCGGAATGAAGGGCCGCGTTCCCTATCTGTGGGGGCCGCTGTCGCTCTTCGGGGCGGCGATCGCCATCGCCGTCTTCGTCGTCGACCGCGTCCACAAATGGGCGATGTTCGAGGTCGTGGGGATCGCCACGCGCGGGGCGATCGAGGTGACGCCCTTCTTCGATCTGGTCCTCGTCTGGAACCAGGGCGTCTCCTACGGGCTGTTCCAGCAGAGCGACCCGGCAGGCCAGCTCGCACTCGCCGTCCTCAACGTCTCCATCGCGCTCGGCCTGTGGATGTGGCTGTCGCGGACGCTCGACAGGTTCGCGGCCGCCTCGCTCGGGCTGCTCATCGGCGGGGCCATCGGCAACGCGGTCGACCGGCTGATCTACGGCGCGGTGGCCGACTTCTTCCACCTGCACGCGTTCGGCTGGTCGTGGTACGTGTTCAACCTCGCCGACGTGGCGATTGTTGCGGGTGTGGCCGGGCTTCTGTATGACTCCTTCCGGCCGGGCCACAAAAGAGCCCAAAACCCCGACTAGGTGGGGTGGGCACGGAGCGGCTGCCGCAGGGGAACGGATGCGGCGCGAAGCGCGAGACGGGATAATCGCATGAACGACGGACGCGGGACGATCGATCGCTGGCGCACGGCATGCGCCGTGGCGATGATGGGCGCGCTCCTCGCCGGCTGCCAGGCCAACAGCCTCGCCTCCGGCAGCGGCTCGGGCGACCCGATGCAGGATCTCCTCGGCGATCCGCTCGTCGCACTCGGGGTCAAGGCCGATCCCAACCAGGAATACATCGAATACGGGCCGCGCTCGCCGCTGGTCATGCCGCCGAGCGGCGACCTGCCGCCGCCGCAGCAGGCGATCGCCATGACAGAGGGCTGGCCCGACGATCCCGACGAGCGCCAGCGCCGCGAATACGAAGCCGCCCGCAGGGCCGCGCTCCAGGAGATGCCGCGCGATGTCGAGAACGCACCGCAGCCGATGAGCCGCGCCGACCTCGACGAATGGGGCCGCCGCTTCGGACGCGTGGATTCCAACAGCCCGCTCAGGCCGGCGGACCCGGGTAACGCGGTGAATCCGGCGGAACTCCGGGCGCGCTCGATCGACCCCAACGCGGCACCTTCCGAGCCTCCGCGGCGGGCGCTGACGGACCCGCCGTCGGGCTATCGCATGCCCGCTCCCACGGTCGCGGCGGAGACCCAGGAAGAACCACGCCGGCGCGGTCTGTTCGGCGGCCTGTTCGGCGGGTAGGGCCCGCGGGCCCCGCTGCCCCGCGTTCACGACTTCGGGAAGAAGATGGCGGCGACGATGCGCCGTCCTATCTTGCGGGCAACCCAGACGCGCGGACAGACGCGCCCCAAGCCGGGAGGTTCCACCATGCCGGTCCTCACGTCGGCACGCGCGGTGCTGACATGCTGCCTGTGCCTGCTCCTCGCCGCCGCCCTGCCGGGCGGCGCGGCGGCCTTCGGAGACCGCGTCTCCACGTTCAGCCTCGACAACGGGCTCGAAGTCGTCGTCATTCCCGACGCGCGGGCACCCGTGGTGACGCACATGGTCTGGTACAGGGTGGGCTCGGCCGACGAACCGCCGACCAAGTCGGGTATCGCGCATTTCCTCGAGCACCTGATGTTCAAGGGGACCGAGGAACATCCCGAGGGCGAGTTCTCCCGCGTGATCTCCGAGATCGGCGGTCAGGAGAACGCCTTCACCTCGTCGGACTACACCGGCTACTTCCAGCGCGTCGCCAGGGAGCATCTCGGCCTGATGATGGGCTACGAGGCCGACCGGATGGCCAATCTCAGGCTGACCGACGAGCATGTGGCCTCCGAGCTGGAGGTCGTGCTTGAGGAGCGCGCGAGCCGCGTCGACAACGAGCCGGGCTCGCAGCTGTCCGAGGCGATGGACGCCGCCCTCTTCGTCTCCAGCCCCTATCGCCTGCCGGTCATCGGCTGGGAGCACGAGATACGCGGGCTGACGCGCCAGGACGCGCTGGAATTCTACGACCGGTTCTACACGCCGAACAACGCCGTCCTCGTGGTCGCCGGCAACGTCACCGACGAGGAGGTCCGCGCGCTGGCCGAGGAGCATTACGGGCCGGTGGAGCGGCGCGCCGATCCGGGCGATCGGGTCCGCCCGCGCGAGCCGGAACCCAGGGCCATGCGGGACGTGAGCCTCGCCAGCCCCCGAGTGGACCAGGAGAGCGTGCGCCGGCAGTGGCTGGTGCCCAGCTACACCACCGCCGAACCGGGCGAAGCGGAGGCCTTCGACGTGCTGTCCGAGATTCTCGGCGGCGGTGCGACCAGCCGGCTCTATCGCGGTCTCGTCATCGGCGAGGGCATCGCAACCTCGGCCAGCGGCTGGTACATGGGATCGGCCCTCGACGACACGCGCTTCTCGGTGTCCGCCTCGCCGCGTCCGGGAACCTCGCTGGAGGATCTCGCCGGCGGCTTCGACCGGGTGATCGCCGAACTGATCGAGGACGGCATTCCCGACAACGAGCTCGAGCGGGTGAAGAACTCGCTGATCGCGGCCGCCGTCTACGCCCAGGACAACCAGACGACGCTCGCGCGCATCTACGGCGTGGCGCTGACGACGGGGTCGACGGTCGATCAGGTCAACTCCTGGCAGGACCGCGTCCGCGAGGTCACCGCCGAGGACGTCGTCAAGGTGGCGCGCAAGTACCTGACGCCGAACCGCGCGGTGACGGGATATCTGAGGAGCGCGCCCGCCGATGCGGCGGCGTCGCCGGGAGGACGCTCGTGACCCTCGCCGTGACCCTGGGAGGACGTTTCGCTGCGGCGCTCGTCGCGCTGACCGTCCTCGTTCTTCCCGCTCGCGCGATCGAGATCGAGCGCGTGACCTCGCCGGGCGGCATCGAGGCCTGGCTCGTCTCCGAGCCGACGGTCCCGCTCGTCACCCTCAACTTCGCCTTCCGGGGTGGCGCGGCGCAGGACCCGGCCGAGAAGCCCGGCGTCGCCAACCTCGTCAGCTCGCTGCTCGACGAGGGCGCGGGCGACCTCAACTCCCAGGCCTTCCAGGAACGGCTCTCGGAACTGGCCGTCGAGATCAACTTCGACGCCAGCCGCGACGCCTTCTACGGCCAGATGCGCACGCTGACGGAGAACCTCGACGAGGCCACCGGGCTCCTCCGGCTGGCGCTCAACGAGCCGCGTTTCGACGATGACGCGATCGAGCGGATGCGGAGCCAGATCGAGTCCGGGCTGCGTCGCGAGCTGCAGGATCCCAACGCCGTGGCCGGCCGCGTCTGGTCGGAGGCGGCCTTCGGCGACCATCCCTACGGCCGTCCGGTGAACGGAACGCTCGAGACGGTCGCGACCGTCACCGCCGAGGACATCCGGGCCTTCCACGCCCGCACCCTCGCCCGCGACAACCTCGTCGTCGCCGTCGTCGGAAACGTCGACGCCGAGACGCTGGCGCCGATCCTCGACGAGGTGTTCGGAGGCCTGCCGGAGGCGGCGAGCCTCGACGAGGTCGCGGACGCCACGGTCGACGGCTCCGACGGCGCGACCGTGGTCGAGATGGATATCCCGCAGACCGTGGTCCAGTTCGGCCGGCCGGGGCTCAAGCGCCACGACGAGGACTTCATCCCCGCCTTCGTCGCGAACCATATCCTGGGCGGCGGCTCGTTCTCCTCGCGGCTGTTCCGCGAGGTGCGCGAGGTGCGGGGGCTCGCCTATTCGGTCTACACCTATCTCTACCCGCTGGAGCACTCCGCCCTCTTCGTCGGCGGCGTGGCGACGCGCAACGACCGCGCCGGCCAGTCGCTCGACATCATCCGCGAGGAAATCCGCCGTTTCGCTGCGGACGGGCCGACCGAGGAGGAGCTGGAACAGGCCAAGCGCTACCTGAAGGGCTCCTACGCCCTGCGCTTCGACACCTCCGCCCGCATCGCCCGCCAGCTGGTGGAGCTACAGCTTGAGGACCTCGGCATAGACTACATCAACACCCGCAACGACCTGATCGACGCGGTCACGATGGAGGATGTGCGGCGCGCGGCGGCACGGCTCCTCGACGAGGGGCAGCTTTCCGTCGTCCTCGTCGGGCGCCCGGACGGCGTCGAGATGCCCGCCGACGGCGGCTGATACCCTGATCTCGCCCCATTCGGACGGCAAGGGGGCTGGTCCGGCCGGCCCGGGTGCCCATAATGGAGGGGATTCGGCGCCGTCGGAATGACGCCGCGATACGGGGGAAACATGCCGCTCAAGCAGACGATCGCACTTTGCCGGGACGTCGAGGTCGGCGAGAGAGGCCTCGGCGACCGCGAGATCGACGCCGCTCTGGCCCGGACCGTGAACGGTCTCGCCGCCCTCGCCGAGGCGCGGCGCACCAACGCCCTTCCCATGCTCGCCCTGCCCGAGCGCGACGACGACTTCGCCGAGATCGCCGAGGCCGCGCAATGGCTGTCGGACGGCACCAGCGACGTGGTGGTGCTCGGCACCGGGGGATCGAGCCTCGGCGGCCAGACGCTGGCGCAGATCGCCGGCTGGAGGATTCCCGTCGCCGGCGACTTCCGGGCCGCCCCAAGGCTCCACTTCCTCGACAACCTCGATCCCGCGACCTTCAACGCCGTGCTCGGCGCGCTGCCGCTCGAGACGACGCGGATCCTCGTCGTCTCGAAGTCGGGCGGCACCGGCGAGACGATCCTGCAGACGCTCGCCTTCATCGCGGCGTTCGAGGAGGCCGGGCTCGGAGACCGCGTCGGCGACCGCATTCTCGGCCTGACCGAGCCCGCGGTGTCCGGCCGCCTCAACAAGCTCAGGAAGCTGCTCGAACCCTACGGCGTGCGCGTCATCGCCCACGATCCGGGCGTCGGGGGACGCTTCACGGCGCTCAGCAATGTCGGGCTGATCCCGGCGGCCGTCGCCGGCGCCGACATCGCGGCGATCCGGCGCGGCGCGGCGCGGGCATTGGCGCCTGTGCTGGCGGGCGCCGATCCGGCCGACTGCCCGGCAGCCCTCGGGGCGGCGGTCGCGGTCGCCTTCGCAGAGGCCCGTGGCATCGTCACCAACGTCACCTTCGCCTACGCCGACCGCCTGGAGCGCTTCACGCGCTGGTGGGTGCAGCTCTGGTCGGAAAGCCTCGGCAAGGAGGGGCGCGGCATGACCGCGGTCTCCGCGCTCGGCCCCGTCGACCAGCACAGCGCGCTGCAGCTCTTCCTCGACGGCCCGGCGGACAAGTTGATCACCATCATCGGCACCGATTGCCGCGACACCGGCCCGCGCATCGACCCGGCGCTCGCCGTCGAGGCCGGGCAGCCGGAGTTCGGCGGACGGACCGTGGGCGACTTCGTCCATGCGCAGCAGCGCGCCACCGCCGATACGCTGGCGCGCAACGGCCGTCCGGTCCGTGTGATGACCGTCGAGCGCGCCGACGAGGAGCATGTCGGCGAACTGATGATGCACTTCATGCTGGAGACTGTGCTCGCGGCCGACCTCCTCGGGGTCGACGCCTTCGACCAGCCGGCGGTCGAGGAGGGCAAGGTGCTGGCGAGGGCCTATCTCCAGGAGATGTAGGGCCACCGGCGCGGACGGCCCGCCCGTCGCCATCGGCAGGGTGGGACGCCGCCGCTTGCATTGCTATGCTCCGGCTCCCTCGAGTCGCCGATCCGGACGCAAGCCCGCATGACCATCCGCCGCCTGCCCGACCACCTCGTCGACCGCATCGCGGCGGGCGAGGTCGTCGAGCGCCCGGCGAGCGCGGTCAAGGAGCTGGTCGAGAACGCCGTCGACGCCGGCGCGCGGCGGGTCGACGTGATCGCGGAGGGCGGCGGACAGCGGCTGATCCGAGTCATCGACGACGGCCGCGGCATGACGCCGGACGAACTCGCGCTGGCGGTCGAGCGCCACGCGACCTCCAAGCTGCCCGACGGCGACCTCGTGGACATCCGCACGCTCGGCTTTCGCGGCGAGGCGCTGCCGTCGATCGGCGCCGTGGCCCGGCTCGCCATCACCAGCCGGCCCGAGGGCTCGGACGAGGCGGCGTCGATCCGGGTCGACGGCGGAGTGCGCGAAGGACCGGCCCCCGCGGCCCTGTCGCGCGGCACCATCGTCGAAGTGCGCGACCTGTTCCATGCCACCCCGGCGCGCCTCAGGTTCCTCAAGTCCGAGACGGCGGAGAACCAGGCGATCGCCGATGTCGTGCGGCGGCTTGCGCTCGCCCATCCCGCCGTCGCCTTCTCGCTGACGGCGGGCGAGCGCAACGTCCTCGACGTCGCGGCGGAGAGCGGGCCGGATGCCCTGACACGCCGCATCGTCGCCGTGCTCGGCAGGGAGTTCGGCGACAACGGCTTTGCGGTCGAGGGGGCGCGCGACGGCATCGCCCTCACCGGCATCGCCGGCCTGCCGACCTGGCACCGGCCGAATTCGCGGCACGTCCATCTGTTCGTCAACGGCCGCCCGGTGCGCGACCGCACCCTGGTCGGCGCCGTGAAGGCCGGCTACGGGGACGTCGTGGCGCGCGAGCGCTGGCCGGCTGCCGCGCTCTACCTGACGCTCGATCCGCGCGAGGTGGACGTCAACGTCCACCCGGCCAAGGCCGAAGTGCGGTTCCGCGACGCCGGCGCGGTGCGCGGGCTCGTCATCCGCTCCTTGCGCGACGGCATCGTCGGCCAGGGCCCCCGCGCGGCGCCGGCGCGGGCACAGGCGACGCTCGCGCGGTTCTCCGGCGGTCGACGGCCATTCGGCGGCGTGAGCGAGCCCGGCCCCTCGGCCTACCGGGCGTCCGTCGCGGTGGCGGCGGGCCTTGCCGAGGAACCGGCGGTCTTCGACGGGCTGGCCGCCCCCTCGGCGCGCGTGGCGGCAGAGCCTGTCGCGCCCGGGGCCGGCCACCCGCTGGGCGCGGCGCGGGCGCAGCTCCACGAGACCTACGTGATCGCGCAGACCGGCGACGGGCTCGTCATCGTCGACCAGCACGCCGCGCACGAGCGCCTCGTCTACGAGCGGCTCAAGCGGGGCATGGCCGAGAACGGCCTTTCGCGGCAGGCCCTGCTGATCCCGGAGATCGTCGACCTCGATCCCGCCGACGCCGAGCGGCTCGCGGAACGGGCCGGCGAACTGGAGGCGCTGGGGCTGCGCCTGGAGGGCTTCGGGCCGGGCGCCGTGGCGGTGAGCGAGGTGCCGGCGATGCTCGGCGACTTCGACATCGCCGGGCTGGTGCGCGACCTCGCCGACGAACTGGCCGAGGCGGGCGCCTCGACGCGGCTCGCCGACCGTCTGGAGGCGGTCGCCTCGCGCATGGCCTGCCACGGCAGCGTGCGGGCCGGCCGCCGCCTGACGCCGCCCGAGATGGACGCGCTGCTGCGCGAGATGGAGGCGACGCCCAACTCCGGCCAGTGCAACCACGGCCGGCCGACCTTCGTGGAGCTGAAGCTCGCCGATATCGAGAAGCTGTTCGGACGGCGCTAGAGCGCTTCCAGGCGAAGTGGGCACCGGTTCGCCGCAAGGAAACGCGACAAAGCAAAAACTCAGTGCGCGTCCGCGCCTCAGGGAAAAGCGGAAGCGCGCTAGAGGAGCGCCACCCAGCGCCGCGCGATGTCGAGGCCGATATCGTCGGCGGCGGGGCCCTTGGTCGCCAGCTCTCCGGCCTTGCGGGTCGGCCAGTCGGGCGTATGGGCGGCGATCGGTGCGGCGAAGACCTCGGACCAGACGTTGACCAGCGCCCGCGACGCCTCGAAATGGAACTGGATGCCATAGACGGCGCGGCCGATCCGGAACGCCTGCACCGGCGTCGCCGCGCTGGAGGCCAGGTGCACCGCGCCCGGCGGCAGCGTCACGGTGTCCTGATGCCAGTGGAACATGGACGACGGCGCGCAGAGCGCGGCGAGGACCGGATCGGATCGCGCCGCCTCGAGCGGCGTGACCGCGTGATAGCCGAATTCCACCGGGCGGCCGAGCACGTTGCCCCCGCCATGGCCGCGCGCCACCAGCTGGGCGCCGAGGCAGATCCCCAGCACCGGGCGGCCGGCCTCGCCGAAGGTGCGCGTGAGTTCGGCGAGCCCCGGCAGGTAGGGATGCTCGTCGTCGTCGACCGCCGACTGCCCGCCGCCCAGCACGACGAGCCCGTCGAGGCCGCCGGGCCCCTCGGGAAGCGGCTCCCCGTGGTGGGCGCGCACGCGCGTGATCTCGACGCCGGCCTCGCCGAGCGCTTCGCCGACGAGACCGGGCGTCGTGTGGTCGAAGTTCTCCACGACGAGAACCTTCACGAGGCCGCCCCGTAGCGCAGGAAGATCACGCGGGTTTCGCCGTAGTCGCGGGCGTCGATCTCCTCGAAGGCGGGCGGCACGACGATCTCGGCGTCAGCCGCCTCCTCGACGACGACGACCGCCGCGTCGGCGAGCCAGCCGCCCTTGACGAGGCTGACGAGCGCACGGCTCGCAAGGTCCTTGCGATAGGGCGGGTCGAGAAAGGCGAGGGTGAAGCCGCCTTGCGCGCCGGCGGGGCCGAGATGGGCGGCGTCGCGCTTCGATATCCGGGCGAGCCCCATGATGCCGGCCGATTCGAGATTGCGCCGGATGAGGGCGCGGGATTCGGCCGAGAGGTCGACGAACAGCGCCGAACGCGCGCCGCGCGACAGGGCTTCGAGCCCCATGGCGCCGGTTCCCGCGCACAGGTCGAGGACGCGCGCGCCTTGAACCGGGTCGCCGAGACCGTGGGCGAGGATGTTGAAAATGGCCTCGCGCAGGCGGTCCGAGGTCGGGCGGATGTCGCCGCCCTTCGGCCCCGCGATGACGAGCCCCTTATGCCGGCCGGCGACGACGCGCATCTGCGGGCTTGCGTGCGGCGGCGGGCTTGTGCGCGGGTTCGGGGAGGCGGACATGGGCGGCGTCGGCGAGCTTGCGGCCGAGCTGGTCGCGCAGGACGCGGGACTTCACCTCCTCGACCGCTCCGGGCTCGAGGTCGCGCAGCGAGAAGGGGCCGTAGGAGACCCGGATCAGGCGGTTGACGGCGAGCCCGAGGGACTCCAGCACCTTCTTGACCTCGCGGTTCTTGCCCTCGCGCAGCGCGAAGTCGAGCCAGACATTGGCGCCCTGCTCGCGTTCGAGCCGCGCCTGGATCGGTCCGTATTTCAGGCCGTCGATGGTGATTTCGTCCTTCAGCGCGTCCAGCCGGTCCTGGGTTATCGTGCCGTGGGCGCGCACGCGGTAGCGCCTCAGCCAGCCCGTGGCGGGCAGTTCCAGGATGCGGGCGAGGCCGCCGTCGTTGGTGAGCAGCAGCAGCCCCTCGGTGTTGATGTCCAGGCGGCCGATGGCCATGACGCGCGGCAGCGTGTCGGGCAGCTTCTGGAAGACGGTGGGGCGGCCTTCGGGATCGCGGTTCGTGGTCACGAGGCCCTTGGGCTTGTGGTAGAGCCAGAGCCGCGTGTGCTCGGCCTCGGCCAGGGCCTTGCCGTCAACCGTGACGCGGTCGGCCTCGGTCACCGTGACGGCGGGGGTGTCCAGCCGTCGGCCGTTGACGGCGACACGGCCCTCGGCGATCAGGCGTTCGGCGTCGCGGCGCGAGCAGAGGCCGGAGCGCGCGATGCGCTTGGCGATGCGTTCTGCGGCGGGCGTCTCGGGTGAGGTGGCGATCGACATGGCGCGGTGATAGCAGAGTGGCGGGCGGACGGCGAGATGTCGCGAAGGCAATGACACAGATGACACCGATGGAGATCGCCCTCGCCGAGGCCCGGGCGGCGGCGGATCGCGGCGAGGTTCCCGTGGGCGCGGTCGTGACGCGCGGCGGCGAGGTTCTGGCGCGGGCGGGCAACCGCACCCTGGAGCTCAGGGACCCGACCGCGCACGCGGAGCTGCTTGCGATCCGGGAGGCCGCCGCCGTTCTCGGCAGCGAGCGGCTGACGGACTGCGACCTCTACGTGACCCTCGAACCTTGCGCGATGTGCGCCGCCGCGATCTCGTTCGCGCGCATCAGGCGGCTCTACTACGGGGCCGCCGATCCCAAGATGGGCGGCGTCGACCACGGTCCCCGCTTCTTCGCCCAGGCGACCTGCCATCATGCGCCGGAGGTCTATGGCGGCATCGCCGAACGCGAGGCCGCCGGCCTCCTGCGCGCCTTCTTCGCCGGCCGGCGATAAGCAGATCAAGCGAACCGAAACCCGGCCTGGTGCGTTGTATCTGCGCAAGGGGTGGACAGCGGTCCACCCCGATATCGTTTCAGCAGACGCTCGCGAACCCGGCAAACGAGCCGGCGGCGGGCGGCTCCGAACAGGGAGAGCGACATGCTCAGGAACCGGACGATGCGCAGCTTGCTCGGCACGGCCATCGCGGCGGCGATGGTTGCCGGCACCGCGCTGACCGTGCCCTTCGCCTCGACGGCGGACGCCCAGTCCTGGCGCTACGGCGCCCCGTCCTACGGCTACGACCGCGGCCATCGTGGCTACAACCGGGGCTACTATCGCGGCCAGCGCTATTACCCGCGAGACCGCTACTATTCGTATCGCAGGAACAACGACGCGGCGGTGGCGGCCGGGATCATCGGGTTCGGCGCGGGCGTCGCGCTGGGCTCGGCGGCCTCGCAGCCGGGCTACTATTACGCCGCACCCCCTCCGGCGCCCGTCTACCGGACCGCACCGTCGACCGAGTACGCACCCTATTACCGCAGTCCCGGCCAGGGCACGAATCAGGTCGACCCCTCGGCGCCGGTGATGAACTACTGACGGCAGGGATGCCCGCAGGCCTTCGGCGCCTCACGGGCAAATTCGGGTTACCGGCGGGCGAGGACGGCGTCGAGGCGCCGCTTGAGTTCCTCCTTGGCCGGCTCGGAGGCGCGCAGGATGGCGCGCGCCTTCAGGAAGTCGAGCACCCGGAAGATCGAGATGTCGGGCCGGATCAGGACGTTCCGGCGGGCGTTGCGCCACGCGTGCCGCGACGACGGCCTGCATCAGGAGCTGGGTCGCGCCGAAGATCGCCTCGTAGGGCGAGGGAACGCGGTCGGGATCGTCGCCCTTCGGGCCGTTGACGACGTCCACCGCCACCACGATGTCCGCCCGGTCCGCCACGAAGCCGATGGGCAGGGGGTCGGTGACGCCGCCATCGACCATGATGCGGCCGTCCACCACGACCGGCCGGAACATCATCGGGATCGCCATCGACGCGGCCACGGCGCGATGTACCGAGCCCGTGGACAGTCCCACCGCCTTCCAGCCGTAGTAATCGGACGCCACCGCCACGAACGGGATCGCCAGCCGTTCGAAGTCGTCGGGCACCGCGTCGGGCAGGAAGGCCGCCAGGAGCCGCTCGGCGTTGAGCTGGGCGGGATTGGCCAGGGTGGGCGCCAGGATGTCGGCGAAGCGCGCCGTCGAACGCGCGCGCCACAGCCGGGAAAAGACCTCGCCGCGGTGGCGGAAGGTGTCCAGCGCGTGGCGGCGCAGCTCCGCGCCCGTCATGCCGGCGGCATAGGCCGCCCCGACGATGGCGCCGATGGAGGTGCCGGCGACGACCGCCGGCTTGACGCCCAATTCGTCGAGCGCCTCCAGCACCACGATATGGGAGAGCCCGCGCGCGCCGCCGCCGCCGAGCGCGACGCCGACGCTGCTGCTGCCGGCGCCGGCGCGGGGCTCTGCATGCCTGGCGTGATGACGGGTCATGGTCCTCGGCTCTATGTCGCTCCCGCGCGCTCGGCGAAGCGCCAGGCCGTGCGCGCGAGCGGGGCTACCTGGGTCTCCATCGCGGCGGCGTTCTCGTTGGCCGCCGTGCCGTCGCGCACCCTGCCGGCGATGCCCTGCAGGATCGCGGCCAGCCGGAAGAAATTATACGCGAAGTAGAAGTCGAGATCGTGGATCGTGCCGCGGCCGGTGCGCTCGCAGTAGCGGGCGACATAGGGCTCGATCGACGGGATACCCAGGGCGTCGAGGTCGTGGCCGACGAGGCTGCCGGTCCCCGCCCCTGTCTCCGACGGCGGCATGTGCCATTGCATGAGATGGTAGGTGAAGTCGCCGACCGGATCGCCGAGGGTGGCGAGTTCCCAGTCGAGGACGGCCAGCACCTCCGCTCCGGTGGGGGCGAGGATCACGTTGTCGAGCCGGAAGTCGCCGTGGACGATCGCGGTCCCGCTTTCGGCCGGGACCGCGCCCGGCAGCCACGCCATCAGGCGGTCCATCTCGGGAATGTCCCGCGCCCGGGACGCCTCGTATTGCTGCGACCAGCGGCGGATCTGGCGCGACACGTAGCCCTCGGGCCGGCCGAAGTCCGACAGGCCGAGCTCGGCGACGGGCAGGGTGTGCAGCCTGGCGATGGTCGCGTTCATCGCATCGTAGACCGCCGCACGCTCGGCCGGCCCGGCGCCCGGCATGTGCGGCTCCCAGACGACGCGGCCGGCGACGAAGTCCATGACGTAGAACATGGTGCCGATGACGCCCTCGTCCTCGCACAGGACATGCGGCCTCGCCACGGGGAAGCCGGCCCCGTGCAGCGCGGAGATGACGCGGAACTCGCGGTCGACCGCATGGGCCGATGGCAGCAGCCTGCCCGGCGGCTTGCGGCGCAGGACGTAGCGGCCGGAGGCGGCCTCGAGGAGATAGGTCGGGTTGGACTGCCCGCCCCTGAACTGGCGCACGCCGACGGGGCCGCGGAAGCCCGGCACGGCGGCCTCCAGATAGCGGCTCAGGCGCCCGGCGTCGAAGGCGAGCTGATCGGGCACGTCCCTGGTGCCCGAGAAGGCCTCCTGGCGATCGATGCGCCCTTCCGACATCGCGGGTATCAGCTCTCCCGTTCCACCGCCCGCCAGCCGATGTCGCGCCGGCAGAAGCCGTCCGGCCAGTCGATCAGGTCGATGGCGGCATAGGCACGCGCCTGCGCGTCGCGGACGTTACGGCCGAGCGCGGTGACGCACAGGACGCGGCCGCCGCCGGCCTTCAGCACGCCGTCCTCCCGGACCGTGCCGGCGTGGAAGACCTCGACGTCCTCCATCGCCGCGGCCTGCTCGACGCCGCGGATCACGGAGCCCTTCGAATACGCCCCGGGGTAGCCCTGCGCCGCCATCACCACCGTCAGCGCCGCCTCGGCGCGCCAGCGGGCCTCCACCGCGTCCAGCGTTCCCTCGACGCAGGCCGCGAGGAGTTCGAGGATGTCGCCGTCGAGCCGCATCACCAGCACCTGCGCCTCCGGATCGCCGAAGCGCACGTTGTACTCGATGAGCTTCGGCCCCGCGTCCGTGATCATCAGGCCGGCATAGAGCACGCCGACGAAGGGCGCGCCTTCCGCCCGCATGGCCGCGACGGTCGGCTCGACGATTTCCTTCATCGTCCGGGCGATCATCGCCTCGGTCATCACGGGCGCCGGCGAATAGGCGCCCATGCCGCCGGTATTGGGGCCGGTGTCGCCGTCGTGGGCGCGCTTGTGGTCCTGCGCGGTGGCCAGCGGCAGGACGTGGGTGCCATCGGTCAGCGCGAAGAAGCTCGCCTCCTCGCCGTCCAGGAACTCCTCGACCACGACCTCCGCGCCGGCCTCGCCGAAGGCGCCGGCGAACATCTCGTCGACCGCCGCCTCGGCCTGCGCCACCGTCATGGCGACGACCACCCCCTTGCCGGCGGCGAGCCCGTCGGCCTTGACCACGATGGGCGCGCCCTGGTCGCGGACATAGGTCTTCGCGCTCGACGCGTCGGTGAAGCGGCCATAGGCGCCCGTGGGAATGGCGTATCTGGCGCACAGGTCCTTGGTGAAGCCCTTGGAGGCCTCGAGCCGCGCCGCCGCCCGGGTCGGGCCGAAGGCGGCGATGCCGGCGCCGGCGAGCTCGTCCACCAGCCCGTCCGCCAGCGGCCCCTCAGGCCCCACGACGACGAGGTCGATCGCGTTGTCGCGGCAGAAGCCCGCGACGGTGGCGGCATCGGATATGTCGAGGCTCACGCACTCGGCGACTTCGGCGATGCCGGCATTTCCCGGCGCGGCCCACAGTCGCGTCAGCCGCGGGCTGCGCGAGATCGCCCAGGCAAGGGCGTGCTCGCGGCCACCGGATCCGATAAGAAGAACCTTCATCGACGCCCGACCGCTCCCCGCTTCCCGGATGACCGGGGTCGGACTAGCACGGCGGGCGCGGGGTGTCAGCAGGGGGGTGGCGTCAGGCGATCAGGCGACCTTCAGTCGCAGTTCCTCGCCGCTCACGGGATCGGTCACCAACAGATGCCCGTCGTCCTCGCGGGCCAACTGATCGTTCGCGTTGAGGAACTCTATGCCGTAGACGGTCCCGTCCGGCGCCACGTCCACCAGCAGGTTGTCGGACAACCGCAGCGTTTCCACTTCCGCGGGCTTCTCGCGAAGTCGCAGGTAGGCGACGTTTAGCGCCTTGTCGTAGGTCAGTCTCATAAACCGCCCTCAGAAGAACTTGACGATCACGGTGACGACAACGATTTCGCCCTTGTCGACGACAGTATAGACCTCGATCTGTTTTGTGTCGAACTGAATGTCCGCGCCAGACGCCCTCGAAGCGAAGGTTGCGACGATAGCCGACCCGTCCGTATTTGGCCGGGAAGCTCTCACCCTCCCGGATGGCGCGGCGAACCTCGTCCTCCGTTGCACCGCGCAGTTCCAGACGTTCGCGGGCATGCGGATGAAAGATTATTTCCATCCGCGACTCATCCATGCGACCTACTCGCCCATCCTCAGCGCCGCGATGAAGGCTTCCTGCGGGATCTCGACCTTGCCGAACTGGCGCATGCGCTTCTTGCCCTCCTTCTGCTTCTCGAGGAGCTTGCGCTTGCGCGTCACGTCGCCGCCGTAGCACTTGGCGGTGACGTCCTTCCTCAGCGCGGCGATGGTCTCGCGCGCGATCACCTTGGAGCCGATCGCCGCCTGGATCGGGATCTTGAACATGTGGCGGGGGATCAGGTCCTTCAGCTTCTCGCAGAGCTGGCGGCCGCGCGTCTCCGCCTTGGTGCGGTGGACCAGCATGGCGAGGGCATCGACCGGATCGCCGTTGACGAGGATCGACATCTTCACGAGGTCGCTCGGGTGATAGCCGGTGATCTGGTAGTCGAAGGACGCGTAGCCGCGCGAGATCGACTTCAGGCGGTCGTAGAAATCGAACACCACCTCGTTCAACGGCAGGTCGTAGACGAGCATCGCGCGGGAGCCGGCATAGGACAGGTCCACCTGCTGGCCGCGCCGCTCCTCGCAGAGCTTCAGCACGTTGCCGAGATATTCGTCGGGAGTGAGAATTGTCGCCCGGATCCAGGGCTCGGAAATTTCCGCGATCTTGACCGTCTCGGGCATGTCGGCGGGATTGTGGAGCTCGATCTCCGATCCGTCGGTCAGCTTGATCTGATAGACGACGGAGGGCGCGGTCGCGATGAGGTCGAGGTCGAACTCGCGCTCGAGCCGCTCCTGGATGATCTCGAGGTGCAGAAGCCCCAGGAAGCCGCAGCGGAAGCCGAAGCCGAGCGCGGCGGAGGTCTCCATCTCGTAGGAGAAGCTCGCGTCGTTGAGGCGCAGCTTGCCGACGGCCGACCGCAGATCCTCGAAGTCGGCGGCGTCGACGGGGTAGATGCCGCAGAACACGACGGGAATCGAGGGCCGGAATCCGGGAAGGGGCTCGGCGGTCGGACGGCGCACCTCGGTGATGGTGTCGCCGACATTGGTGTCGGCGACCTCCTTGATCGAGGCGGTCAGGAAGCCGAGCTCGCCGGGCCCGAGTTCCGACCAGTCGACGAGCTTGGGCGTGAAGATGCCGACCTTGTCGACCTCGTAGGTCGCCTCGGCCTTCATCATGCGGATCTTCATGCCCTTCTTCAGGACGCCGTCGATGATGCGCACCAGGACCACGACGCCGAGATAGGGATCGTACCAGGAATCGACGAGGAGCGCCTTCAGGGGCGCGGCGCGATCACCCTCGCGCGGCGGCGGCAGGCGGGTGACGATGGCCTCCAGCACGTCCGGCACGCCGATGCCGGTCTTGGCGGATATCTCGACCGCATCGGAGGCGTCGAGGCCGATGACGTCCTCGATCTGGCCCTTCACGCGGTCGACGTCGGCGGCGGGCAGGTCGACCTTGTTGAGGACGGGGACGATCTCGTGGTCGTTGTCGATCGCCTGGTAGACGTTGGCCAGCGTCTGCGCCTCCACGCCCTGCGACGCGTCGACCACCAGGAGCGACCCTTCGCAGGCCGCCAGCGACCGGTTCACCTCGTAGGTGAAGTCGACGTGGCCGGGCGTGTCGATCAGGTTCAGGACATAGTCCTGACCGTCCTTCGCCTTGTAGTTCAGCCGGACCGTCTGCGCCTTGATGGTGATGCCGCGCTCGCGCTCGATGTCCATGGAATCGAGCACCTGCTCGCGCATCTCGCGCTCGGTGAGGCCGCCGGTGATCTGGATCAGGCGGTCGGCGAGCGTCGACTTGCCGTGGTCGATGTGGGCGATGATCGCGAAGTTGCGGATGTGGGAAAGCTCGGTCATGGCCGCGAGTTAGCACCCGCGGCATGGGGCGGCAAGCACAATGGGGCCGCGCGGCTTCACACCGCCATGAAGACACCGCCGCGGCGCGGGTCGCCCGCCCCGGCGACGGCGCCGGAAGCCGCTCGCTCGACGGCGTGTACGCCGCCGAAGTAGAGATTGCGCTCCGCCCAGACGCGATGGTCCGGGAAGGCGGCGAGCAGCGCCTCGCGGTCGGCCTCGCCGTAGAAGTCCTCGATGTCGAGATGACCGCGCTCGACATGCAGCCGCGCGGCGAATATGGCGTCCTCAATGCCGACGTTGCCGGCGCACCGGTTCATCAGGAACTGCAGGATCGCGGTGCGAATGCGGTTCGAGCCGCCCGAGCCGAAGGCGACGGAGGTGCCGTCCGGATGGCGCGCGATACCCGGCGTCATCATCGAGCCGAGGCGCGCGCCCTCGCGCCAGCGGTGGAAGCCCGACGGGTTCAGGTCCTCCTCGCCCAGCATGTTGTTCAGCATGAAGCCGCAGCCTGGAACGATCCGGCCGTTGCCCTCGCCGTTGGACACGGTCACGGCGGCGGCGTTGCCCTCGGCATCGACGACGGAGATGTGGGTTGTCCCGCGCGTGGCGACGCCCGCCGGACGCGACGACGGGGTGGCGAGCAGCCGTCCGGGATCGTCCGGCGCCTCGCGCCAGACGCGGTCGGTCGCGTCGACGGCGCGGGCGAGCGTGGCCGCATCCGCGCGGCCTGCCCCGTCCAGCCCGCGCAGCATCGCCGTGACCAGCGCGCCGCCCAGCGCCGGTGGCGGGTTGAGATCGACGCGCCACCGGCCGAGGGATGCCTCGAGCGGGGCACGCAGCTCGACCTCGTAGTCGCGAATGTCGGCTGGCGATATCTGGCCGCCGTGGTCCCGCGACTGACCTGCCATGGCCCGGGCGATCTCGCCTTCCGTGGCGATGCGCGCGCCTTCGCGCGCGATCGCGTCGAGTGCCTCGGCGAGGTCTGGATTGCGCAGGGTGCCGGCCTCGGCCGGCAACTCGCCGCCGGGAGCGAAGACGGCGGCGGCTTCCGGCGTCCAGCGGTAGATCGGGCCGACGACGCCGAACAGATAGGCCTGGAAGGCGGTGACCGGCACGCCGTCGCGCGCGGCCGCCAGCGCAGGCTCGGCCAGCCGGCGCATCGGCAACCGGCAGAGCGCCTCGTGGACGGCGAACAGGCCGGGCACGAAGCCGGGCGTCGCCGACGCCCCGGCACCGACATGAAATGCTTGCGTCGCCGTGCCGAAGTCGACAACCACTTCGGCGAACTCGATCTCGTCGTAGGGGCGCTTCTGCGAGGGGGCGGCCACAAAGAAATCGAAATGCCGGACGCGGCCTTCGTGGAGCGCTGCGAGGAAGCCGCCCCCGCCGGGGCTCGCCAGGACCGGCTCGCAGACGCAGGCCGCCAGGAGGCCGGCGACGGCCGCGTCGAAGGCATTGCCGCCGTCGGCGAGGATCTCGGCGGCGGCCTGGGCCGTCACCGCGTGGCCCGCGGCCACCGCACCTCGCGCGCCGCTCATGAGAACGCTGTCCCGACGCCTGCGACCCGCATTCCTGTGTCCCTCCCGTGGCCGATCAGCACTTGCCCGGCATCCACGGGAGGGTCAAGGGGCGTCAGCCGCCGGTGGTGTCCGGGCTCGCAAATTCTGCCGGGCCCTGCCGCACCGGACGGGGCGGGTTCTTTCGCCGGTGTCATGCCCGGGCTCGTCCCGGGCATCCGATCCACGCTGGGGCAAGGTAGGAGGCGAGTGGATTGCCGGAACAAGCCCGGCAATGACATCCGGGGCGGTAGCGGAGGCGGGGCCTCGTGCTCCGCTCATTGCGGCGCAAGCCGGACTCCGGAGTCGAGGGTGCGGCCGGAACGGTGCCTTCCGGATCCTGCCGCATCGGACAGGCGCCATGTCCGGACTGAACGGGACGAGGAACTCCGTGCCCGGGACGCCCAAACCGCAGGCCTCGTCACCCGGAGCGGAATTCAAGCCGTGGCGCTGTTCAGTCGCCCGGGATCAGGATGCGGGTGGCAAAGCCGTTGGAGCGGGTGCGCTCGAAGGCGCCGTCGAGTCCGCGCACGAGGTTTAGGACGATGTCGAGATCGTACTGCTCCTCGGCGACGGCGGTCTTCGAGAATCCCGCCTCGTCGAAGCGGCCGAGCGCGACATGGATCAGGATCCGGCCGTCACCGGTCTCCTCGAGCCGCAGGATCAGCGGCTCGGCGATATCCTTTGTCTCGCCGCGGTGCCACGCCTCGATGAGAAGCTCGGCGACGACCTGGCCGATCGCGGCGCGGCGGGCTTCGTCGACGACGACGGGTTCGAGCGACAGATCGAGCGGACGGTCGCCCGCCGCATCGAAGATCGTCCGCAGGCGGCTCACCAGCGCGGCGAGGTAGCCTCCCAGATCGTGTCGCGACGGGTCGCCGTCGAGGGATTCGACGTGGCCTGCCGCGACGGCCTCGAAACGGCCCATGACGTTGCGCAGCGCGCGGCGCGTCTCCTCGCTGGCGGCACGGCGCATCTGCAGGCTGATGAGGCTCGTCATCGTCTGCAGGAGATGTCGGATACGCCGGTCGGGCGTGTCCCGCCGAGGAATGTCGGCGGTTCGGCCGCCGGTATCGAGCGGCACCTGCATGCCGAGGAACCGGGTCACCGTCCCGTCGGCGGCGCGCATGGGGGAGACGAAGACCTGATTGCGGAAGGGCGTGCCGTCCTTGCGGTAGTTCACGAGTTCGACGCGGAAGGGCCGGCCGAGATCCAGTCCCGCGCGGAAGCGGTCGACGTCCTCGGGATCCGTCAGGGGGCCCTGGAGAAAGCGGCAGTTTCGGCCGACGATCTCGTCGGGCCGGTACCCGGTGAGCTCGCAGAACGCGTCGTTGGCATAGACGATGGGCATGTCGGGCTGGCGTATGTCGGCGATGCACATCGCGGCGTCGAGGGCCGCGATCTGGCCGAGATCATCGGAATCCCGCCGCAGGGCGGCGGTTGCCGTCGCGAGCAGGCGCGACGCAAGGGACGTGTCGACCATGGATAAATCTCTCCCGTGGACGGCCGCATTGCGACCGTGGCGAACGCTCTACCGCCCCCGGTGAGGAATCGCGCTTCAACGCGCAGGATGAGAACCAGGTTCCCGCCGAACCACGGGTACTGGAGGAAAGTCTAGCCCCGAATCCCGGCGAGAACGTGTCATCGTTTCGCCGGGCGCGGTGGCGCGGGCCTACTCCGCCGCGATACGCTGCTCGGGCTGGGCGGCGACGACGGCGGCGTCCACATGCGCCTCGAACTTGGCGAAGTTCGCCTGGAACATCTCGGCGAGCTTCGCAGCCTGGACGTCGTAGGCGGCCGGGATCGGACCAGGTCGAGCGCGGGTCGAGGATGGCTGGGTCGACGCCTGGCACCTGCGAGGGAACCTCGAAGCCGAAGACCGGGTCGACGCGCATCGGCGCGGAATTGAGCGAGCCGTCGAGGGCCGCGGCGAGAAGCGCGCGGGTCACCTTGATCGGCATGCGGCCGGCCGCGCCGTAGCTGCCGCCGGTCCAGCCGGTGTTGACCAGCCAGCAGGTCGCGCCGCCGGCTGCGATGCGGTCGCGCAGGAGATTGCCGTAGACGGTGGGATGGCGCGGCATGAAGGGAGCGCCGAAGCAGGTCGAGAAGGTCGCCTCCGGCTCGGTGACGCCGGTCTCGGTGCCGGCGACCTTGGCGGTGTAGCCCGACAGGAAGTGGTACATCGCCTGGCTCGGGTTGAGCCGCGCGATCGGCGGCATGACGCCGAATGCATCGCAGGTAAGCATGACCACATTCTTCGGATCCCCTGCGCGGCCGGTGGGGCTGGCGTTGGGGATATAGTGCAGCGGATAGGCGCAGCGGGCGTTCTCGGTCAGGCTGCCGTCATCGAAATCCGGCAGGCGGGTGGACGGGTCGAGCACGACGTTCTCGAGCACGGTGCCGAAGCGCTCGGTCGTGGCGTAGATCTCCGGCTCGGCCTCGCGCGACAGGCGGATCGTCTTGGCGTAGCAGCCGCCCTCGAAGTTGAAGACGCCGTCGTCGCTCCAGCCGTGCTCGTCATCGCCGATCAGGGTGCGGTAGGGATCGGCGGAGAGCGTCGTCTTGCCGGTGCCGGAGAGCCCGAAGAACAGCGCGACGTCGCCCGTCGTCGCCGACATTGGCCGAGCAGTGCATCGGCATGACGCCCTTCGGCGGCAGCAGGTAGTTGAGATAGGAGAAGACCGACTTCTTCATCTCGCCCGCATAGCGACGTGCCGCCGATGAGCACATCGCCGTTCGGTGAAGTCGCACGCGATGACGGTCTCGGTGCGGCAGCCGTGACGCGCCGGATCGGCGGCGAAGCTCGGCAGGTCGATGATCGTCAAGTCGGGCTCGAAGGAGGCGAGCTCGGCCGTTTCCGGCCGGCGCAGCATGTAGCGGATGAACAACGCGTGCCAGGCGTACTCGCAGAAGACGCGCACCTTTACGCGGTGCGTCGGATCGGCGCCGCCGTAGAGGTCCTGCACGTAAAGCGTGCGCCCCTGCGCGTGTTTCAGCATGTCGGACTTGATGGCGGCGAAATTGTCCGGCGTCAGCGAACGGACCGCGTCCCACCAGATCTCGTTCTCCGTCGCCGCGTCGCGGACGATGAAGCGGTCCTTGGCGGCGCGGCCCGTATGACGGCCGGTGACCGCGGAGAGACAGCCATGAGCGCTGACCTCGGCCTCGCCCGCGGCCACGGCCGCCTCGAAGAGCCGGGCCTCGGACCAGTTCCAACGCAATTCCGCCGCCCCGCTCAGACCGAACGTCTCGGCGCCGTTCGCCGGGTTGCGCTCTCCGCTCTCGATCACGACTGAATGTCTCCCTGTCTCCGGGCGAAGGGACCGCCCGCCGGCGATGCGCCGTTTCCCTGCAGAACCGTCTCCGCCGCGGGCGCGGCGGATGCTCGAACGAAGCCCCCGCCCGTCGAGGCCGGGGACCGTATGACAAGGAAACCTGAACGGCAAGCCGCGGTTGCGGCCAGGCTTAAGGCCCGCTCCGCCTCAGGCTGCGGTGCGGGCCTGGCGCGCCATGCCGGCGAGGACGCGGCGCAGGTCGCCGGGCGCGGCGACGGGCTCGCTGAAGGGCAGCCAGACGACGTGGCGGCCGGCGGCCAGCGTCATCCCCTTCGGATCGCAGGCGACGAAGCGCCAGTCGATGTCGGCCTCGCCGGCGAGGCGGGTCGCATAGAGGCGGACGGCGTCGCGATGGTCCTCGTTCATGTGCGCGACGGCACCCGCCTCGGCCTCGACGAGGGCGGACGCCTGCGACAGGTCCTCGAGAATGTCGGCGGGGGCCAGATCGACGATACGGCCGAAGCCGGCGACGAGATGCGCGGAGGCGATCTCGAGCCGCCACAGCGAGAAGTCCGAGAAACCCGCGAAGCCCTCGGCGTCGGGATGATGGGAGAGGTAGCGCTGGCGCAGGCACTCCTCTTCCGCCGGGACCAGCCTGCCGGACAGGCTGATGCGGGACTGGCGAAGCGGGTCGCCGGAGTCGCGCTCGTCCAGGAGGATGGACGCGCGCGGATCGCGCGCGACGTTGCGGGTGTGGAGCGCCAGCCGCGAAATGAGGAGGAGCGGCGCTCCGGCCATGTCGGGCGCGACCGCGACCAGCGAGGCATATGGCCCGCCGTCGGCGTCCAGCGTGGCCAGGCTCGCGGCAAGGCGCGTGCGCATGAGGAGGCGGGCGATCGCGCGGGCGTCGAAGTCCGGATCGTTCATGGCATTCCGCTTTCTAAGCACCCAAGGGCAGTGATATAGCACCCCGAATGGCGTCCATGACAGGGCGAGCGCCGGCGCATACACTGCCTCGCGCGGCAGACAGCAAGGCCGGCAGCGCCACAATTTCGCCCATCGCCCGCGATGTGTGGCGAATCAGACGCAGTCAGACCCTAAGCGAGTGGCCCGATACATGCCGACGATCGCACTAGTCGACGACGACCGGAACATCCTGACCTCGGTCTCCATGGCACTGGAGGCGGAAGGATACCGGATCGAGACCTACACCGACGGCGCATCCGCGCTTGACGGGCTGGCCGCCGCGCCGCCCGACCTCGCCATCCTCGACATCAAGATGCCGCGCATGGACGGCATGGAGCTGTTGCGGCGGCTACGGCAGCGTACCGAGATGCCGGTGATCTTCCTCACATCCAAGGACGAGGAGATCGACGAACTGTTCGGCCTCAAGATGGGCGCCGACGACTTCATCCGGAAGCCGTTCTCCCAGCGCCTCCTCGTCGAGCGCGTCAAGGCGGTGCTCCGGCGGGTCAGCCCCCGCGAGGCGACCGCACCGAAGGAGGAAGGCTCCAAGGCGATCGAGCGCGGCCAGCTCATGATGGATCCCGAGCGCCATAACTGCACCTGGGGCGGACGGCCCGTGACGCTGACCGTCACCGAGTTCCTCATCCTGCAGGCGCTCGCCCAGCGGCCAGGCGTCGTGAAGAGCCGCAACGCCCTGATGGACGCGGCGTATGACGACCAGGTCTATGTCGACGACCGCACCATCGACAGCCACATCAAGCGGCTCAGGAAGAAGTTCAAGGCGGCCGACGACGACTTCGACATGATCGAAACGCTCTACGGCGTCGGATACCGGTTCCGAGAGAACTAGGGCGACGCGGGCCGAGGAGCGGGAATGGCGGTCGAGACCGAAAGGGCCTGGCGAGACGACGACGCCGACGACGCCGCCACCGCGCGGCGCGGGCGGCTCCGCCGCGCCTGGCGCTTCATCGCCGACCACGCCTTTTCCAGCGTCACGCGGCGCATCGCGATTCTCAATCTCGCCGGCCTCGTGGCGATGGTCACGGCGATCCTCTACCTCAACCAGTTCCGCGAGGGACTGATCGACGCCCGGGTCGAGAGCCTCCTGACGCAGGGCGAGATCATCGCCGGCGCCATCGCGGCATCGGCGACGACCGAGCCGGACCGGCTGCGGATCGATCCGGAATCGCTGCTCAGCCTCGACACCGGCCAGACGCTGTCTCCAAGCGACGTCGACCTCGGCTGGCTGGAGTTCCCGATCAATCCCGAGAAGGTCGCCCCGATCTTGCGGCGCCTCGTCTCGCCGACGCGGACGCGCGCGCGCATCTACGACCGCGACGGGCAGATGATCATCGATTCCCGCAACATCTTCTCGCGCGGCCAGATCCTGCGCTACGAGCTGCCGCCGCCGGCCGCCGACGAAGGACCGGGGCCGATCGCACGGACCTGGCAGGACTTCCGGCTGTGGATGCGGCGCGGCGACCTGCCGCTCTACGAGGAATTCGGCGCGGGCGAGGGCCGGCGCTACTCCGAACTCGACGCGGCGCTCAACGGCTCGTCGGCGAGCGTCGTGCGGGTCAACGAGAAGGGCGAGCTGATCGTCTCGGTGGCGATCCCGATCCAGCGATTCCGGGCGGTGCTCGGCGGGCTTCTGCTTTCCACCCAGGGTGGCGACATCGATGCGATCGTCAACGCCGAGCGGATGGCGATCCTGAGGATATTCCTGGTCGCGGCGGCGGTGGTGCTGGTCCTGTCGATCCTGCTTGCCGGCACCATCGCCGGACCGATCCACCGCCTGGCCGGCGCCGCCGAGCGGGTCAGGTACGGGACCAAGGCGCGGACCGAAATTCCCGACTTCGCCGACAGGCACGACGAGATAGGGCACCTGTCGCGGGCGCTCCGCGACATGACGAAGGCGCTCTACGACCGCATCGAGGCGATCGAGAGCTTCGCGGCCGACGTTTCCCACGAGCTCAAGAATCCGCTGACGTCGCTCAGGAGCGCGGCGGAAACGCTGCCGCTGGCCAAAAACGAGGAAGACCGCGACCGGCTGATGGCGATCGTCCAGCACGACGTTGAGCGGCTGAACAGGCTGATCACCGACATCTCCGACGCCTCGCGGCTCGATGCCGAGCTGGCGCGGTCGGACGGCGAGCCGGTGGACATCAGCCACCTCCTGTCCACCGTCGTCGCGCTGGCCCGGGAGATCCGGCAGGACGAGGAACCGGAGGTGGCGCTGGAGATCGCCGAGGCCGACGCGCCCGAGGCGTATTTCGTAACCGGCCACGACATGAGGCTCGGCCAGGTGGTCAACAACCTCATCGACAACGCCCGCTCCTTCTCCCCGCCCGGCGGCACCGTGACCGTCAAGGCGCGGCGGGTGAAGCGCGAGGTCGAGATCGCCGTCGAGGACGAGGGACCGGGCATCTCGCCTGAGAACGCGAGGCGGATCTTCGAGCGCTTCTACACCGACCGCGGCGAGCGGGCCGCCTTCGGCAGCCATTCCGGTCTCGGCCTGTCGATCTCCCGGCAGATCGTCGAGGCGCATGGCGGGCGCATCTGGGCTGACAACCGCAAGCCCGCGCCCGGCGAACCGCCCGACGCGACCGGCGCGCGGTTCGTGGTACGGCTGCCGGCGACTGCATGATGCCCGGCCCCGGCATCACCGTCCACGCCACCGCCGTCCTGGTCGGGCCCGCGGCGGTGCTGATACGGGGCGCCCCGGGGAGCGGCAAGTCGTCGCTGGCAAGGGCTCTGATCGACCGGGCCGACGCGCGCCTCTGCGCCCGGCTGATCGCCGACGACGCGGTAGTGCTTCATGCCTGTGGGGGCCGGCTGGTGGCCACCGCCCCGCGGCCCATCGCGGGGCTTATGGAGACGCGCTGCATCGGCCTCGTGGAGACGCAATGGGAGCCGCGAGGCCTTGTGCGGCTTGTGATCGACCTGGTTTGCGAGGGCGCGGCCGAACGGCTGCCGGAGGAGGGTCGCGCCACCGAGACGCTGCTGGGGGTCGCGATGCCGCGGATCGAGTTGCCGGCCGGCCTGCCCGATGCCGCGTCCTGCGTGACGCTCGCCCTCGACCTGGTCCGGGCCCGCAAGCCGCTTCCCGCGATACCGTTGCGTGAGCTGCGAGCGCGGCCAATTCGGGCTTGAATCCCGCGCGAACCCCGGTCCAAGATGCCTCCCGCTCCGCTGGCCGGGTTCCGTCATGACCGAAAAGCAAGGATCGGGTTCACGGCCGTCAGCACCCGCACCGAGTGAACGGAACCCCGAACAGCCATGATCGGTCTCGTCGTCGTAACCCATGGTAACCTCGCCGCGGAATTCCGCGCAGCGCTCGAGCACGTCGTCGGAGCGCAGGAGCAGTTCGAGTCGATCTCGATCGGCCCCGACGACGACATGGAGCAGCGGCGCAACGACATCCTCGCCGCGGTGGCCCGGGCCGACACGGGGTCCGGCGTCGTCGTGCTGACCGACATGTTCGGCGGCACGCCGTCCAACCTGGCGATCTCGGTCATGGAGAACGCCACGGTGGAGATCGTCGCCGGCGTGAACCTCCCCATGCTCATCAAGCTCGCCAGCGTGCGTGGCGATTCCTCGCTCAAGGAGGCGGCCATCGTCGCCCGTGACGCGGGACGCAAGTACATCAGCGTCGCGAGCGAGGTGCTCGACGGCGACGGCTGACGATGGCGGCAAAGAGACCGGTGCGCCGGCGCGTCACGATCACGAACCAGCGCGGGCTGCACGCGCGCGCATCGGCGCAATTCGTGAAGTGCGCCTGCACCTTCGACGCCGAGATCGTCGTCACCCGCGACGGGCAGAGCGTCGGCGGGACCTCGATCATGGGCCTTCTTGCGCTCGGCGCGGGGCCGGGATCGCAGATCGAGATCGCCGCGAGCGGCCCCGACGCGGCCGAAGCCCTAGAGACGCTGGCGGGTCTCGTCGAGGGCCGCTTCGGCGAAGATTGAGCGTCGGTTCGCCGCCTGATATAGAGCCGGCAATTCCGCCACTCCCCAGCCGCGCCCGGCTCGGCGCGCGGACGATCAGCTTGAAGGACGACGAGATGAGCGCCGACTACCGGGTCAAGGATATCGGCGCTGGCCGACTGGGGCCGCACCGAGATCGCCATCGCCGAGACCGAGATGCCCGGCCTGATGGCGATCCGCGAGGAGTTCGGCGAGACGCAGCCGCTGAAGGGCGCGCGCATCGCCGGCTCGCTCCACATGACCATCCAGACGGCGGTGCTGATCGAGACGCTGATGGCGCTCGGCGCCGAGGTGCGCTGGGCCTCCTGCAACATCTTCTCCACCCAGGACCACGCCGCCGCGGCGATCGCCGCCGCCGGCATCCCCGTCTTCGCCCACAAGGGCGAGACGCTCGACGGAATACTGGGACTTCGCCGACCGGCATTTTCGAATGGCCGAACGGCGAGACGGCCAACATGATCCTCGACGACGGCGGCGACGCGACGCTGCTCGTCCTGCTCGGCTCGCGCGCCGAAGCCGATCCCTCGCTGATCGCCAAGCCGAAGAACGAGGAGGAGGAAGAGCTCTACGGCGACCATCAAGCGGCGCCTCGCGAGCGCACCCGGGCTGGTTCTCCAAGGTGAAGGCGCGATCCGCGGCGTCTCGGAGGAGACGACGACCGGCGTGATGCGCCTCTACGAGCTGCAGAAGAAGGGCGAGCTGCCCTTCCCGGCGATCAACGTCAACGACAGCGTCACCAAGTCGAAGTTCGACAACAAGTACGGCTGCCGCGAATCGCTGGTCGACGGCATCCGCCGCGCGCACCGACGTGATGATGGCCGGCAAGGTCGCGGTCGTCTGCGGCTACGGCGATGTCGGCAAGGGCTCGGCGCAGTCGCTGCGCGGCGCCGGCGCGCGCGTCGTCGTCACCGAGATCGACCCGATCTGCGCGCTGCAGGCGGCGATGGACGGCTTCGAGGTGAAGACGCTGGAGGACGCCGCGCCGAGCGCCGACATCTTCGTCACCGCCACCGGCAACAAGGACGTCATCACCATCGAGCACATGCGCGCCATGAAGGACATGGCGATCGTCTGCAACATCGGCCACTTCGACAACGAGATCCAGGTCGCGGCGCTGAGGAACTACAAGTGGCACAACGTCAAGCCGCAGGTGGACATGATCGAGTTCCCCGACGGCAAGCGCATGCTGCTCCTCTCCGAGGGCCGGCTCGTCAATCTCGGCAACGCCACCGGCCATCCGAGCTTCGTGATGAGCGCCTCCTTCTCCAACCAGGTGCTGGCGCAGATCGAGCTGTGGACGCCAGCCCGGGCGAATACCAGAACAAGGTCTACGTGCTGCCGAAGCATCTCGACGAGAAGGTCGCGGCGCTGCATCTCGCCAAGCTCGGCGCGAAGCTGACGAGGCTGACCGACGAGCAGGCCGCCTATATCGGCGTGGAGCCGGACGGCCCCTACAAGTCCGAGCACTACCGCTACTGAATAACGCCCGGGCAACCCGGCCGTGCATCGCGGGGCGCTTATCGGTTAAATTCGGAAGTGATTCGGGGCATGCGGACCCGATACCGCCGGCCTCGCAGCCGGCGGACGGGGGCCGTGCCGTGCACGAAGAGAGGGTTCGGGGAATGCGAGGGAGCGGCCGGTCGACTTGTGCCGCTGGAGCCGTCCGCGCCGCCGCCTTCCGAAGCGTTCCCACGCTGGCGATCGTTCTGACGCCGGCGGCGGCGAACGCGCAGGCCGACGCCCCGCTGACCGAACGGATTCCCGAGATCGCAGGCCGCGTCTTCGAGGTGACCCGGCTCGCGTTCAGCCGCGAGGAAACCGCGGTGCTGACGCTGGTTCTCGGCATCATCGCCTTCGCTGTCACCGTCTCGATCATGCTCGTTAGGACGCGCCAACGGCTGAGGGACACGCGCGCGCTGGCCTCCGAGACGGTGGCCGAACTCGCCGCGCGCGCAGACCGCGCGGAGGGCCTTCTGGGCGCCGACCAGCAGGTTCTCGTCGTCTGGGGCGACGAGGGCGACGCGCCGGAGGTGCGCTGCGAGCCCGGTTCGTCCCGGGACCTGCCGGCCAGGCGCGGAGATGTGCTCGCCTTCGGCAAGTGGCTCGAGCCCGGCGCGGCGGCGGACGTCGAGCGCCGCGTCGAACGGCTGCGCAATCGCGGCGAGAGCTTCAACGTCATGCTGAAGACACGCAGCGGGGGTCATGTGGAGGCCGACGGGCGTACCGCCGGTCCGCGCGCAGTGCTGCGCCTGCGCGACCTCGCGGGGCAGCGGCGGGAACTCGCCGAGATCTATCATCGCCACAAGCAGCTCCTGGGCGAGGTCAATTCGATGCGCCGCCTCCTGGCGACGGTGCCGATGCCGGCCTGGATGCGCGGCGCGGACGGAAAACTGACATGGGCCAACCAGGCCTTCGCCCGTCACGCGGATAACGGCGACGCCGCGCGGGCCGTCTCCCGAGGCACCGAACTCTTCGACGCCGACACGCTGCGCATGCTGGCCGACCGACGCATGGCCGGCGAGACGGTGAGCGAGCAACTCTCGGTCACGCTCGGCGGTGAGCGGCGCGCCCTGAACATCTTCGAGGCACGCGCATCCGACGGTTCGTCGGCGGGAATCGCGGTGGACGTTACCGACGGCGAACGGGCCAAGCGCGAACTTCAACGTCGCGAGACCGCCCACGTGCGCACCCTCGACATGGTCACGGCCGGCATCGCGGTATTCGACACCGCCGGGCGTCTCGTCTTCCATAACGCCGCATTCAGGACGGTCTGGCCGCTCGAGGACGAGTTCCTGCTGGCGTTTCCCAGCCACAGGGAGATCCTGGATCGCCTGCGGGTGGCGCGGCGCCTGCCGGAGCAGGCCGACTACCGGGCCTGGCGCGAGCGGCAGGTGGCCCCCTTCCCGGCACCGTCGAGCCGCCGGGACGCAGGCGCGCAGGCGCCGGTGCAGGAGCTCTGGCACCTTCCGGACGGGCAGATCCTGCGGACCGCGCGGTCGCCGCATTCGGACGGTGGCATCGCCTGGCTGGTGGAGGACGTGACCGAGACACTCGATCTGGAAAGCCAATTCGTGGCGCTGACCCGCGTCCAGCGCGAGACCCTCGACAGCCTCGACGAGGGGATCGCGGTGTTCGGCAGCGACGGGCGGCTGAAGCTCTACAACCCGTCCTTCGCGGCGATCTGGAAGCTGTCGGCGACTTCACTCGACGGCGAGCCGCATGTCGAGCAGGTGATCGGCTGGTGCCGGGCGCTGCATGCCGGGGACGACGTTTGGCGCCACCTCAAGGAGAGCGTCACCGGCCTGGCCGACGGCAGGCACGGCACAGAGGCCCGCTTCGTCCGTCCCGACGACAGCGTCATCGACCTGCGTGCCGTTCCGCTGCCTGACGGCGCGACGCTGACCGTATTCACCAACGTCAGCGACACCGCGCGCATCGAGAAGGCGCTGCGCGACCGCAACGAAGCGCTGGTGGCGGCCGCCCGCATCAAGACCGAGTTCGTCCACAAGGTCTCCTACGAGCTGCGCGCGCCGCTCACCAACATCATCGGCTTCGCCCAGCTGATGAGCGACAAGTCCACGGGTCCGCTCAACGAGCGCCAGCTCGAATATACCGGCCATATCCTCAATTCGAGCGGCGCCCTGCTTGCGATCATCAACGATATTCTGGACCTGGCCACCGTCGATGCCGGCGTGATGGAACTGGAGGTGGGCCAGGTCGACATCGCAGCGACTGTCGAGGCCGCGACGGACGCCATGCGCGACCGGTTCTCCGAGGCGCAGGTGACGCTCGCGCTCGACATCGAGGAGAAGGCCGGCAGCTTCCTCGCCGACGAGAAGCGCATCCGGCAAATCCTCTTCAACCTCCTGTCGAACGCGGTCGGTTTCAGCGATCCCGGGCAAACGGTCCGGCTGGCGTGCCGCCGCGACTTCGGCAACGTGGTCTTCACGGTCGCCGATGAGGGGCGTGGCATTCCGGAGGATGTGCGGCGCGCGGTCTTCGAACGCTTCGAGAGCCATGCGCACGGCACACGGCACCGCGGCGCGGGACTCGGGCTGTCGATCGTGAAGAGCTTCGTCGAGCTTCACGGCGGCGAGGTCAAGCTCTACAGCGAGCCGGGGCACGGCACGACGCTGACCTGCGTGTTCCCGCCACGGCCCTCACCACAGCGGCAGGCGGCCGACAACCTGGAAGGGCCGGTGGAGGGACCGCAGCGCGCCGGCGAGACGGCCCGGCGCAGCGCTTCGGGCCGCAGCCGGCCCAACGTCAGCTGACGCCCTGGCGAGGACCGGTGGATGCCCGTCACGACGCAGGAGCTGCCGCTCGCGGATGAAACGGCGACCGAGCGCCTGGCGCAGGAGATCGGCGCCGGCGCCCGTGCGGGCGACACGGTCCTTCTCTGCGGCGACCTGGGAAGCGGCAAGTCGACGCTCGCGCGGGCACTGATCCGCACGATCGCCGACAACCCCGATCTCGAGGTTCCGAGCCCGACCTTCACGCTGGTGCAGACCTACGAGACGGGCCGGATACCGATCGCCCATTTCGACCTCTACCGCGTAGCGGACAACTCGGAGCTCGACGAACTGGGCCTCGAGGAGTGGCGTGGCGACGGCATGGTGGTCGTCGAATGGCCGGAACGCGCAGCCGGCGCCTTCGCCGGGGACCGGTTGGAGATTTCACTCGCTCTCGACCCCGACCGGCCGCAGGAGCGCCGCGCCACCCTCAGGGGGCACGGTGACTGGGCGGACCGGCTTGCCCGCATGGCCGCGATCCGGTCGTTCCTCGGGAAGGCTGGCCTCGGCGGGCACCGCCGCCTGTTCCTGCAGGGCGACGCCTCGTCAAGACGCTACGAGCGCCTCATCGGGGACGCGGGAACCGCTATCCTCATGGATGCACCGCGCAAGGCCGATCCGGGCGCCACGACCGTTCCCTACAGCCGGATCGCGCACCTCGCGGAGGATGTCATACCCTTCGTCGCGGTGGCGCGCGCACTGAGGGACCGGGGGATGTCGGCCCCCGAAATCCTTGCCGCCGACCTCGATGCCGGCCTCCTCGCGCTGGAGGACCTCGGATCGACGGGGATCATCGATGCGAGCCGCCGCCCGGTCCCCGAGCGTTACGAGACGGCGGTCGAACTTCTGGCACATCTGCACGCCCTGCCGCTTCCCGAGGCCGTGGAGGCCGCGCCCGACGTCGTCCATCGTCTGCCGCGCTACGACATCGAGGCGTTCCTGGCGGAGGTCTCGCTGGTTCCCGACTGGTTCGCGCCATACGCTACCGGCGACCGGCTCCCTGACGGCGTCGAGACGGAATTCCGGGAGATCTGGACCGGACTGCTCGCGCCGCTCGCCGACGCCGCCGCGACGCACAGCTGGGTGCTGCGAGACTTCCATTCGCCCAACATCCTGTGGCTCGGCGAGCGCTCGGGCATCGCGCGGATCGGGCTCCTCGACTTCCAGGACGCCGTGCTCGGACCCGCCGCCTACAACGTCGCGTCGATCATCACCGATGCACGGGTCGACGTGCCGGCGGACCTGACCGGCCGCCTCGCCGACCGTTACGCGCAGGCGCGACGAAAGGCCGATCCGGGGTTCGACGAAGCCGCCTTCACGCGCGAAACGGCGCTGATGATCGCACAGCGCAACTCGAAGATTCTCGGCATCTTCGCCAGGCTCGCCAAGCGCGACGGGAAACCGGCCTATCTCGCCCACCTGCCCCGCATCTCCGACTACCTCGAGCGCGCACTCGCGCACGAGGTGTTGTCGCCCCTGAAGCTCTGGTATGACACCCACCTCCCGGCCGGCATCCGGATTCGCGGCAAAGACGACGGCAACTGACGACATGGCGACGAACGGAAGCGGCGGTTTCAGACCCTCCACGGCGATGGTCCTGGCCGCGGGACTCGGCAAGCGGATGCGGCCGCTGACGGAGGACAGGCCGAAGCCGCTCGTCAACGTCGCCGGGCGGGCGCTCGTCGACCACGTGCTCGACCGGTTGGCGGAAGCGGGCATCTCGACAGCGATCGTCAACGCCCACTATCTCGCCGACGCGCTGGAGGCGCATGTCGCCGGCCGCAACCGCCCCAGCGTGGTCGTCTCCGACGAGCGCGACCTGCTGCTGGACACCGGCGGCGGGATCAGGAAGGCGCTCCCGCATCTGGGGCAGAGGCCGTTCCTGCTGACCAACACGGATTCGATCTGGATCGACGGCGCGCGCTCGCCGATCGACCGGCTGTGCGAGACCTGGGACGCCGATAACATGGACGCCCTGCTCGTCGTCGCGCCGACGGTCGCGGCGGCGGGCTATGACGGGGCGGGGGACTTCCTGCTCGGCACCGACGGCAGGCTCACGCGCCGGCCGGAACGCACGCTGGCGCCCTTCGTCTATACCGGTCTCGCGATCCTCGACCCGGCGTTGTTCAACGACACGCCGGAGGGGCCGTTCTCGCTCAACCTGCTGTTCGACCGCGCGGCCGAGGCGGGCCGCCTGTTCGGCATACGGCTCGACGGTCTGTGGATGCATGTGGGCACGCCGCAGGCCGTGAAGGAGGCCGAGCAGGTGATCGCCGACAGCGTGCTCTAGGATGGCCGGGCGGCCCGAAACGCCGCGCCTGTGGACGATTTCGCCGTCCGCGCCCTTCCTCGACCGCCTCGCCGACGCGCTCCTCGCCGGAACCCTGGTGCCCGGTGACCACGCGCTCGCGGATCATCTGATCTTCCTGCCCACGCGCCGCGCCTGCCGGGCACTCACCGACATCCTCGTGGAACGCGCGGGCGGCGAGGCGCTGGCGCTGCCGCGCATCCGGCCGCTCGGCGACATCGACGAAGCCGAACTTGCCTTCGATTCCGATATCGCGCTCGGCGGCGGCTCCTCGCTCGAACGTCAGGCCGGCGATAGAGCCTCTGCCGAGGCTGCTGACGCTCATCCAACTCGTGCTCGCCTGGGGCCGCAGCGTGGCACGCGAGCTCATCGTGCCGGGGCGCGAGGAGCCGGTGGCGATCCCCGTGCGCGCCGGCGACGCGGCGGCGCTCGCCCGCGACCTCGCCCGTCTCATCGACGACTTCGAGACCGAGGCGCGCGACTTTTCGGGGCTGGCCGCCCTGGTCGCCGACAACCACGCGCAGTACTGGGCGATCACGCTCGCCTTCCTGAAGATCGTCACAGAGCAGTGGCCGGCATTTCTCGACGAGCACGGGCTCAGCGATCCGGTGACGCGGCGCGACGCGCTTCTCCGGCTGGAGGCCGCCCGTCTCGCGCGGACGCCGCAGCGGGGCCCGGTCATTGCGGCGGGTTCGACCGGCAGCATTCCGGCGACCGCCGAGCTTCTCGGCGTCATCGCCCGGCTGCCGCACGGGGCCGTGGTGCTTCCCGGCCTCGACCTCGGCATGGACGAGGAGAGCTGGGCCGCGCTCGACGACGCCGGGGGCCCGCATCCGGGGCACCCGCAATACGGGCTCAAGCGGCTGCTCGACAGGATCGGCGCGACCCGCGGCCTCGTCGAAACGCTCGGAGGTCCGGTCCTGCCCGAACGCGAGCTTCTCGTCTCGGAAGCATTCCGCCCCGTCGCCACGACCGAGCGCTGGGCCGACATGGGCGCGCGTCTCGGCGACGCGGCGCGCGAGCGCGGCGTCGGCGGACTGCGGCTCGTCGAGACGGCGGGCGAGCAGGAAGAGGCGACGTCCATCGCGCTGATGATGCGCGAGGCCATCGACACGCCGGGACGGACGGCGGCGCTGGTGACGCCCGATCGGGGGCTGGCTCGCAGGGTCTCGGCCGAGCTCGGCCGATGGGACCTGACGGTGGATGATTCCGCCGGCGTGCCGCTCGCCGACACCGTACCCGGGACGCTGTTCCGGCTTATCGCCGAAGCCGCCGCAGCCAGGCTCGCACCGGTGTCGCTCGTGGCGCTCCTGCAGCACCCGCTTGCGACCTTCGGGCTGGCCCCGGAGAAGGCCAGGCCGGCGGCGCGGGCACTCGAACTCGTCACCCTGCGCGGACTGCGGCCGCGACCCGGGTCGGAGGGGCTCGCTCGGATCGTCGCCCATCGCCTCGCCCCGGGACCCGACGACATGCTGCATCCGGCGGTGCGCCGCGCGATCAGCGAGCAGGGGCCGGCGATTCTGGACCTCTGCGCCCGTATCGTCGGCGCCCTCGAACCACTCGAGACCCTCGGCGAGCAGGGGGAGGTCCGCCTCGCCGACCTCGTCGCGGCGCACGAAGCGGCCCTTGCGGCCGTGGGCGGCGAGGGCGCGCGCGAGGGCGAGGCTGGCCGCGCGCTCAGCGACTTCCTGGACGCGCTCATGGCCGGCGACGGCGGGCTCGAACTGCCGCTCGAGGAATACCCCGCCCTGCTCTCCGGGCTGATGGCCGGACGGGTCGTGCGGCCGACCCGCCCGGGTCACCCCCGACTGCAGATCCTCGGCCCCATAGAAGCGCGCCTGCTGTCGGCCAGTCTCGTCATCCTCGGCGGGCTCAACGAAGGGACATGGCCGGCGGACACGCGGGCCGATCCCTTCCTCAACCGCCCGATGCGGGCCGACGCCGGGCTCGAAGCGCCCGAGCGCTTCATCGGCCTCGCGGCCCACGACGTTGCAAGCCTGATGAGCCAGCCGAACGCGGCGCTCGTGCGCGCGGCCAAGCTCGGCGGCGAGCCGACGGTCGCCTCGCGCTGGCTGCAAAGGCTGGAGGCGGTGGCCGGCAAGACCGCCTATCGGCGCATTGCGGAAGCGGGCGCGGACTATGCGGCCTGGGCGCGGGACATCGACCTTGCTGACGGGCGCGACGAGGTTGCAGAGCCGCAGCCTCGCCCGGACCCGGCGGTCCGGCCGAGGGCGCTGAGCATTACCGAGATCGAGACGCTGATCCGCGACCCTTACGCCGTCTATGCAAAGCACGTCCTCAAGCTCCGCCCGCTCGACGCTCTCGACGAAGCACCCGACGCCGCGACACGCGGCACGATGATCCACGATGCGCTCAGCCGGTTCGACGACGCACTCGCATCCGGCAACGTCGCCGATCCCGTCGCCACACTCGTCGCCATCGGCGAGGAGGTGTTCGCCGGGATCGACGACCATCCCGAGCTGCGCGCCGTCTGGTGGCCGCGTTTCCTGCGCGTCGCGCGCTGGTTCGCACCGCTCGACGCGATGGCACGGGCGGGACTTTCGGCACGCCACGTGGAGGTCTCGGGCGAATTGCCGTTCAACGTCGACGGCGAGCGGTTCGTCCTGCGCGGCCGCGCCGACCGGATCGAACGTCATGCCCGACGGGCGCGTCGTGGTGGTCGACTACAAGACCGGAAACGCCCCCACCGCCAGACAGGTCGAGAGCGGGCTCAGTCCCCAGCTCCCGCTGGAGGCGGCGATGATACTCGGTGGCGCCTTCGAGGGCGTGCCGGCGCCGACCGGCATCGCGGGCTACACCTATGTCGAACTCAAGGGCGCGCGCGTACCGGGCAGGGTTGCCGAGATCGTGCTGAAGGACACCGATGCCGATACCCTGGCGCGCGAGACGCTCGGCAAGCTCGCCGGCATGCTCGCGAAATTCGGCCGCCGGCAGACGCCTTACCGCGTCAAGACCCATGTCCAGCAGCGCCGCTGGGGCACCGACTACGACCACCTTTCGCGCTTTGCCGAATGGAGCGCCGCGGGCGACGGGGAGGAACGCGATGAAGATCCCCGCCCTCGTCGTGGAGAACCAGCGCCGCGCGTCCGACCCGGCGGGATCGGCGTGGGTGCGCGCGAACGCCGGGGCAGGCAAGACCTACGTATTGGCCCAGCGCGTGCTGCGGCTGCTGCTGGCGGGCACCGAGCCCTCGCGCATACTGTGCATCACCTACACCAAGGCGGCGGCCGCCGAGATGGCCAACCGGGTCTTCGAATGGCTCGGCGAATGGACGACGATGCCGGAGGCGGAGCTGCGCGAGCGCCTCGAGACGCTCGAGGGACGGCCACCCACGGGGCGCGAGATCATCCGTGCGCGCCAGCTCTTCGCAGCAGCCATCGAGACGCCGGGAAGGCTGCGCATCCAGACGATCCACGCCTTCTGCGAACGGCTGCTGCAGCAGTTCCCGTTCGAGGCGAGCGTCACCGCCGGGTTCCAGGTGGTCGACGAGCGCGGTACGGCCGAACTCCTGTCCGAGGCACAAGCCCACGTGCTGCGGGAGGCCGGAGAGCCGGGCTCGCCGCTCGCCGCAGACCTCTCGCGACTCGCCGAGGAAGCCGGCGACGAGACGCTCGGCGGATTGTTCCGGCAGGTGGTCGCGCGCAAGGGCGACTTCCGGCGCTGGATCGCCGGCGGCGACCTGGACGAGGCGCTGGCCAGCCTGTCCGCCACGCTCGGCCTGAAGCCCGGCGAGGACGAAGTGGCGGTGATCTCGGCGATCCTCGGCGGTGGCCATCTGCCGAGGAGCGAGTGGGAGGCGGTGGCTGCGATCTGCGACACAGGCAGCAAGACGGACCTCGATCAGGCGGCACGCTTGCGCTTGGCGCTTTCGGCGGCGAGCGACGAGGCGCGTCTCGACGCCTATCGCGACGTGTTCCTGAAGAGGGACGGGGAGCCGCGCGGCCGGATCGTCACGAAGGCCGTCGCGGAACCGAACCCGCACTCGCGGCGCGCCTCGAGGCTGAACGCGACCGGGTCTTCGCGCTCTGCGACAAGCTTAAGGCGGCGCGCATCTTCTCCGCCTCGGGCGCGCTGTTCCGCGTCGCCGACAGGGTGCTCGACCGCTACGAGATCCTCAAGGGCGCGCGCGGCCAGCTCGACTACGACGACCTGATCGAGCGCACCGCGAAGCCTGCTGGCGACGCGCCGACGCGGCGTGGGTGCTCTACAAGCTCGACGGCGGGCTCGATCACGTCCTGGTCGACGAGGCGCAGGACACCAGCCCCGGCCAGTGGGCAGGTCGTGCGCCCACTGATCGACGAGTTCTTCGCCGGCGCGGGCGTCCCGCGCGCGAGCGTCAGCGCGACGATCTTCGCCGTCGGCGACGAGAAGCAGTCGATCTACTCCTTCCAGGGCGCCGATCCGCGCCGCTTCGCAGGCGATGCGCGAGATGCTCGCGAGCGCGCATCGCCGCGGCGCAGCAGGCTTTCGCGCAGGTGCCGCTCGACGCTGTCCTTCCGCTCCACGCCGCGGTGCTTCGCGCCGTCGACGCGACGTTCGAATCGCCCGCCGCCGCCGCCGGACTGACGGCCGAGCCGGACACGCGCCCCGATCCGCACGAGCCGCGTCCGGGTCGACGACTACGGCTGCGTCGAGATCTGGCCGGTCGTGGAGCGCCGAGCCGCGGGCCGAGCCCGAGCCCTGGAACGCGCCGTTCGACGTCGAGCGCGCCGACAGCCCGCCCGCCGCGCTCGCCCGGCGCATCGCCGCCACGATCGGGGGCTGGCTGAACGGCCGCGAGCGATACTGGAGGCCACCGGCCGCGCCGATCGCCGCCGGCGACGTCCTGATCCTCGTGCGCACGCCGCGAGCGCTCTTCGCAGGACGATGATCCGGGCGCTGAAGCGCGGCGGGCGTGCCGGTCGCGGGCGCCGACCGGCTGACTGCTGTCCGAGCACATCGTCGTCGAGGACCTGACTGGCGCTCGGCCGATTCGCCCTGATGCCCGAGGACGACCTCGACGCTCGCCGCGCTGCTGAAGAGCCCGTTCTGCGGCCTCGACGAGGACGAGCCTCTATGGCGTGGCGACGGCCGCGAAGGGCAGCCTCTGGGCCGCGCTAGACGCGGCGCGCCGAAGCGTCGCCGAGGCGGGCGACGCACGGCTTCTTGGCCTGGTCGCGGCCGGGCGCGGCGTTCGAGCGGCCCTTCGAGTTCTACGCCGCGTGCTGGGCGCGGACGGCATGCGCAGCGCGTTCCAGCGGCGGCTCGGCGACGAGGCCGAGGAGGCGATCGACGAGTTCCTGCCTGGCGCTGGCAGCTCGAGCGCTCGCGGGCACCGTCGCTCGCCGGGTTCCTGGCCTGGCTCGGCGCCGCGCCGACATCGAGGTCAAGCGCGACATGGACAAGGGTCGCGACGAGGTCCGGGTGATGACCGTCCACGGCGCCAAGGGACTGGAGGCGCCGATCGTCTTCCTGCCGATACGTGCCGCGTGCCGGCCACGACCGGATCGGCCCGGCTTGCCGGTTCGGACGGAGAGGCCGGCGGGCCCTCGTCTGGACGCCGCGCAAGGCCGACGACTGTGCGGCGACGCGGGCGCTACGCGACGCCGCCGTTGTCCGCCAGCGCGAGGAGGAGACACCGGCTGCTCTACGTCGCCATGACCCGGGCGCGCGACCGGCTCTACATCTGCCGGCTTCCAGACCGGCGACAAGCTTCCCGAGGGCTGCTGGTACGAGATGGTCGCCGGCGCGCTGACGCCCGACATGGAGCGGATCGGCGAGGTCGAGCGACGCCGTCTGGCGGCACGACTTCGGCGACGATCGGGCACGGTCGGGCCCGGACGTGCCGGCGGAACAGGCGCCCGCGCACCGGGCCCCTGCCCGGCTGGGCGCGCGCGCGGCGCGACCGCCGAGACGCCGCGTACGCGTGCCTCGCCGTCGGATCTCGGCGACCATGCCTCGGCGGCGACCCGTCGCCGCTGCGGCGCGGCGGCATGCGGACGGTTCGCCGCGGCGATCGATCCACCGGCTGCTCCAGCTGCTGCCGGACATCGCCCCGGACGCGCGCGCGCGGCGACGGCCGCGCGATCAGCATGCTGGCCCCCGAGTGGACCTGACGCGCCGCAGCGGGACGGAGATGGCCGCCGCGGCGCTCGCGCGTGCTCGACGATCCGCGACTTCGCCGCGGTGTTCGGCGCCGGGCTCGCGGGCCGAGGTGGCGGTCGCCGGGACGGTCGCAGGCCTCCCGAGGGCTACGCTCGTCGGCCGGATCGACCGGCTGGCGGTCGGCCGATCGGCGTGCTGGTCGTCGACTATCAAGACCAACCGGCCGGTCGCCGGCCGATCGAGCGACGCCGACCGGCCTATCTGCGCGCAGATGGCGCTCTACGCCGCGGTGCTGCGCGAAACTCTTCCCCGGCCGGCGGATCGAGGCGGCGCCATCGTCTGGACCGACGGCCCGAAGCTGATGCCGGTACCAGAAAGCCTGGCCGCGCACCATGGCCGATCTTCGTCGCGCTTGACGAGGTCCCGGCACCGTCCCTAGGTTTCGCGCCGAAGGCGACACACCCGCGCGGCAAGCGCGACAGCCGCAGAGAAGAGGTACTTCCCATGGCCACCGTCAAGGTCACCGACGACAGCTTCGAGCCGGACGTCCTCAAGCGAGCGAGCCGGTGCTGGTCGACTTCTGGGCGGAGTGGTGCGGCCCCTGCAAGCAGATCGCGCCCGGCCTCGAGCAGATCGCCGACGAACTGGCCGGCAAGGTGACGATCGCCAAGGTCAACATCGAGGAGAGCCCGCACGCCCGTCGACGCTACGGCGTGCGCGGCATCCCGACGATGATGCTGTTCAAGGACGGCCAGATGGCCTCGATGAAGGTCGGCGCCATGCCCAAGCAGAAGATCCTCGACTGGCTCGACGAGCGCGATCTGACGGCCGGACGTCTTCGGCATCACGGCGGCGTCCTTCGGGACGCCGCCGTTTTCGTGCCGCCCGTCAGTTCGGCACGGTTTCCTGCGAGGCCAGGACCTCGCCGGCGAGATAGAGCGAGCCGCAGATGAGCATGCGCGGCAGGCCTCGTCGCGCGCCAGCGCTGTCGATGGCTTCCTCGACGCCGCCGCGGACGCGCAGGCTGAGTCCGGCGGACGCAGCGTCGATCGCGAGCGTCGCGGGCTCGAGCGGCGGCTTCCGCATCGAAGATCGGCACCGTCACGACCTCGCGGGCACAGACCGGCGAAGGGCGCGAAGAAGCCCGCCGCGTCCTTCGTCGCAGCATGCCGGCGATCAGCACCAGCGGCCGGGCGTCGCGCTCCTCCAGCCCGCCATGCGCTGCGGCCAGCGCCTCGCCGGCGTGCGGGATTGTGGCCGCCGTCGAGCCAGACCTCCGCGTCGACCGGGGCGCGCTCAACGAGCGGCCCGGCGCGTCAGGCGCTGCAAGTCGCGCCGGCCATCGACCGCCTGCGAGCCCCGCCGCGATGCGGTCGCTCGTCGAGCCCGAGTCGGCAGCAGCCGCAGCAGCGGCGATCGCGGCGCCCGCGTTGTCGAACTGGTGGCGGCCGGCGAGGCGGGGCAGCGGCAGGTCCAGCAGCCGCTCGTCGTCCTGATAAACAGCCGTCCGCGCTCCTCCGAGGCGTCGAAGTCCTGCCCCGAGACCACCAGCGGCGCGCCGACCTTCTGGCGTCGATCCTCGATCGACGCGACGGACCTCGGGGCTTGCGGCGCGATCAGCACGCGGGCGCGCCGCGCTTGAGGATGCCGGCCTTCTCGCAGGCGATCTGCTCGAGCGTGTCGCCGAGATAGCGACGGTGGTCGATAGACGACGGGCGTGATGACGGTGACGAGCGGCCGTCGAACACATTGGTCGCGTCGAGCCGGCCGCCGAGGCCGACCTCGAGCAGCATGTAGTCGGCCGGATGTCGCGCGAAGAGCCAGGAAGGCGGCGGCCGTGGTGATCTCGAAGAAGGTGATCGGCTCGCCGGCGTTGGCGTTCTCGCACTCGCTCCAGGGTCGCGGCGAGCTCGGCCTCGGAGACAAGCCGCCCTCGCCGAGCCGGATGCGCTCGTCGAAGCGCACCAGATGCGGCGAGGTATAGACATGGACCGTGCCGCCCGCGGCCTCGAGCATGGCGCGCAGATAGGCGAGCGTGGAGCCCTTGCCGTTGGTGCCGGCGACGTGGATCACCGGCGGCAGCCTCGCTGCGGGTCGCCGAGGGCGGCCAGCAGCCGCTGGATGCGGTCGAGCGACAGGTCGATGAGGCGCGGGTGAAGCGCCGCCAGCCGGTCGAGAATGACGTCGGACGAAGCCATGTCGGACAGGTGTTCCGGCGATCGGGAATGCGTCGTGCCCAGCCGCCGTCAGTCGGCGGCTTCGGCCGTGCATGCGGCAGCGCAGGCTGATCCGGCTCGATGTCGGGCACGCCGGTGACCGGGTCTCGCGAGCGACGGCGCGCCGGTCAGGAGCCGGCACGAGCCGGCTGAGCGTCGCGCGCAGGTCGTGGCGGTGGACGACCATGTCGACCATGCCGTGCTCGGCGAGGTACTCGGAGCGCTGGAAGCCCGGCGGCAGCTTCTCGCGGATGGTCTGCTCGATGACGCGCGGGCCGGCGAAGCCGATCAGCGCGCCCGGCTCGGCGATGTGGACGTCGCCCAGCATGGCGTAGGAGGCGGTGACGCCGCCGGTGGTCGGGTCGGTCAGGACGACGATATAGGGCAGGCCCGCCTCGCGGAGCTGCTGCACGGCGACGGTCGTGCGCGGCATCTGCATCAGGGACAGGATCCCCTCCTGCATGCGCGCCCCGCCCGAGGCGGCGAAGATGACGAAGGGCGTCTGGCGCGCACGCGCCGTCTGAGCGCCGGTCACGAAGGCCTCGCCGGCGGCCATGCCGAGCGAGCCGCCCATGAAGTCGAAGTCCTGCACGCCAGCGGTCAGCGGCACGCCGTCGAGCGTGCCGTAGCGCGATGGGCACCGCGTCCCTGGCGCCTGGTCTTGGCGCGCGGCGTCGCGCAGCCGGTCGGTGTAGCGACGCTCGTCGCGGAACTTCAGCGGATCGGCCGGCGACCTCGGGGGTCGCGATCTCGATCATATTCGCCGTCGTCGAAGAGGTGTTCCAGGCGCGCGGCGACCGGATGCGCATGTGGTAGCCGGAACCGGGGATGACCTAGCAGATTGGCCTCGAGGTCGCGATGGAACACCATCTCGCCGGTACTCCGGGCACTTCACCCAGAGGTTCTCCGGCATCTCGCGCTTGCGCCAGATGCCCTGGATTTTCGGCCGGACGACGTTGTTGATCCAGTTCAAGGGCTCAGATCCTCAATGTTCACTCGGCGCGCCGCGGCACGGGCGCCGCGCACACCGTCGGCCAGACGGGACACGAGGCCCACGACGGCATCCACCGTCCCGGCGCCGGCCTTCATGTCGGCGTCGAGGCTCGTCCGCAGCGCCTCGACGAGCGCCGAACCGACCACGACGCCGTCGGCGCCCGCGGCGATGGCGCGCGCCTGCTCGGGCGTCCTGATGCCGAACCGACGGCGACCGGCAGGTCGGTATGGCGCTTGATGCGCGCCACGGCCTCGGCGACTGCGGCGACATCGGCTCGCGCGTGCCCGGTGATGCCGGTGATCGAGACGTAATAGACGAAGCCCGAGGTATTCTCCAAGACGCGCGGCAGACGCCTGTCGTCGGTGGTGGGCGTCGCCAGGCGGATGAAGTTGAGCCCACGCTCGAGCGCAGGCACGCACAGTCGTCGTCCTCCTCCGGCGGCAGGTCGACGACGATCAGCCCATCGACGCCGACGGCCAGCGCCTCGTCGAGGAAACGCTCGGGCCCGAAGGAGTAGATCGGGTTGAAGTAGCCCATCAATACGATCGGGGTGTCGTCGTCGCCCGACCGGAACGCCGCGACCATGTCGAGCGTCTTGCGCAGTGTCTGGCCGGCGTGGAGCGCACGATGGGACGAGGCCTGGATCGCCGGGCCGTCGGCCATCGGATCGGAAAAGGGCATGCCGAGCTCGATCACGTCGGCGCCGGCCGCGGGCAGGCGCCTGAGGATGGCGAGCGAGGTCTCGGAGTCGGGATCGCCGGCCATGACGAAGGTCACGAAGCCGGCCCTGCCCTCGGCCCTCAGGCTCGCGAAACGGCGGTCGATGCGGGTGGTCACAGGTCGTACCCCAGGATCTTGCCGACGGTGAAGACATCCTTGTCGCCGCGGCCGGACATGTTCAGGACGATGATCTCGTCCTTTCTCATGGCAGGCGCGAGCTTGATGACCTGGGCCAGCGCGTGGGCCGGCTCCAGCGCGGGGATGATGCCTTCGAGCCTGGTGCAGAGCTGGAAGGCCTCCAGCGCCTCCTCGTCGGTGGCCGGAACGTAGGTCACGCGGCCGGTGTCGTTCAGCCAGGAATGCTCCGGCCCGATGCCGGGATAGTCGAGGCCCGCCGAGATCGAGTGGGCCTCCAGGATCTGGCCGTCGTCGTCCTGCAGGAGATAGGTCCGGTTGCCGTGCAGGACGCCGGGCCGGCCCGCCGTCAGCGAGGCGGCGTGCTCGTTGCCCTCCAGCCCGTGGCCGCCGGCCTCGACGCCGAAGATCGCCACGTCGGCGTCGTCGAGGAAGGGATGGAACAGGCCGATGGCGTTGGAGCCGCCGCCGACGCAGGCGACGAGCGCGTCCGGCAGCCGGCCCTCCGCCTCCATGATCTGGCTCGCGGACCTCCGAGCCGATGACCGACTGGAAGTCGCGCACCATCTCCGGGTAGGGGTGCGGGCCGGCGGCGGTGCCGATGATGTAGTAGGTCGACTCGACGTTGGTGACCCAGTCCCGGAGCGCCTCGTTCATGGCGTCCTTCAGGGTGCCCGCGCCGCGACGTCACCGGCATTACCTCCGCGCCGAGGAGCTTCATGCGGAAGACGTTCGGCTTCTGCCGCTCGACGTCGGTGGCGCCCATGTAGACGATGCAGGGCAGGCCGAAGCGGGCGGAAACGGTGGCCGTGGCGACGCCGTGCTGGCCGGCGCCGGTCTCGGCGATGATCCGGGTCTTGCCCATGCGCCGGGCGAGCAGGATCTGGCCGAGGCAGTTGTTGATCTTGTGCGAGCCGGTGTGATTGAGCTCGTCGCGCTTGAAGTAGATCTTCGCGCCGCCGAGATGTTCCGTCAGGCGCTCGGCGAAATAGAGGGGGCTCGGGCGCCCGGCATAGTGCGTGGACAGATGCTTCAGCTCGGCCTCGAAGGCCGGATCTGCCTTGGCGTGCTCCCAGGCCTTCTCGAGATCGAGGATCAGCGGCATCAGCGTCTCGGCGACGAACCGACCGCCGAACAGGCCGAAATGGCCACGCTCGTCCGGGCCTGCGCGATAGGTATTGGGCTGGGGCGCGTTCACGTCGCCATCCTTTCCTTGTCCACCGACATCGCGGCCTCGAGCGCGCGGACCCGCGCCACGAAATGCGCCACGAGGGCAGGATCCTTGATCCCCGGCGCGCTCTCGACGCCCGAGGATACGTCGACGCCGGCGGGTTTCGCGGTGGTGATGGCGTCGACGACGGTGTCGGGATCGAGGCCACCGGAAAGCATGTAGGGCGCTCCGACGTCAAGGCCCGCGACGAGCGTCCAGTCGAAGCTCCGGCCGAGCCCGCCGGGGCGTGTCGCGCCGGGCGGCGGCTTGGCGTCGAACAGGATCCGCTCGACATGAGGCGCATACCGGGCGGCGGGCGCAACGTCGCCGGCGACGCGGACGCCGATCGCCTTCATGACGGGGACCCCGAAACGGGCGCCGATCGAGGCGACGCGGGCCGGCGGCTCGCCGCCGTGCAGTTGCAGGAGATCAGGGGAGAGACCGGCAACGATGGATTCCAGCGTCGCGTCGTCGGCATCGACGGTGAGCGCTACGACGCGGGCGCGGCCCCGGGCGGCCTCGGCCAGACGGGCGGCCCAGCTGACCTCGACATGTCGCGGACTCGGCGGAAAATAGACAAAGCCCAGCATGTCAGCACCGGCGTCGAGCGCCGCCGTGACGCCAGCGTCCTCCGTCAATCCGCAGATCTTCACGTCGATGGGCAAGAGGCATCCTCAAGCTCGGCTCCCGGGCCGTTCTACGTGCCACGGCCCGCGCGCTGAGTCCATGCCGGGAAGCTGCCCGAAAGGGCGATCAGCGCCGTGTGACGGGCACCAGCGAACGGCCGCGCGCCTCGGGCTCGGCGGCAGCGCGAACGGCCTCTCCCGCACGGTATCGCCAGCGGGCGGCCTCCTCGTGCTCGAGCCTTGCGCGGCGCCGCCATTTCGCCTGGCCGAGCCAGACGGCCACGCCTCCGACCACGACGCCGATCGCCAGAATGAGGAAGACGAGCAGGAACAGCGGGACGGAGAGCGCAAGGGCGGGATCGACGGTATCGAAGGGGTCGAGCGACAGCGTCACGCGGTGGCGGTTGGCGACCGAAAAGACGATCAGCGCCAGCGCCAAAGGCAGGATCAGGAAGATCTGGACGATACGCCGCCACATTGCCGTCCGGGTCTCCCTATGTCCTCACAGGCCGTTGCCGTTGAGCCGTTCCCGCATTTCCTTGCCGGTCTTGAAGAAGGGAACGTGCTTTTCTTCGACCGACACCTTGTCGCCGGTGCGCGGATTCCGTCCGACGCGGGCGGGCCGGTTCTTCACTGAAAACGCCCCGAAACCGCGTAGCTCGACGCGGTCGCCCCGTGCCAGCGCGCCGGTGATCTCATCGAGAATGGCATTCACGATCAATTCCACGTCGCGCTGGTACAAATGCGGGTTGGCGTCCGCAATGCGCTGGACGAGTTCCGACTTGATCATGGCGCCCCCTTGTAAATTGTTATTCTTCAATGGTTTGAGGGTGCCAGACCGATACGAGACCGTCAAGGCCGGCACCCGACAACGCAAGCGACCTCTCGAAAGACCGCGCCACCGTCTCCAGCCCGAGCGCGCGGGCGAGCCAGCCCGCGCTGCCGGCGAAGGCGTAGGACGACAGTCCCGACGACGTGGACCACTGACGAACGGGCAGGTCGCGGTCTATGCCATGTTCCGCCGCGAGCCAGTCGCGGGCCTCCTCCTCGCCGCCCAGCTCATCGACGAGGCCGGCGTCCAGCGCCTGGCGGCCGGTCATGATGCGACCGTCCCCGACGCTGCGCGCCTCCTGCGACGCGAGCCCGCGCCGCTCGGCGACGAGCTCGACGAACCAGTCGTAGGAATCGAGCACCAGCGACCGCAGCGCCTGGCGGGCTTCCTCGGTGGCCGGCTCGAAGGGATTGGGCGATGCCTTCAGCGGCGAGCTCTTCTCGCTCTCGAATTCGACGCCGATTGAGGTCATCAACTCGGATATGTCGGCCCACTGGACGAGGACGCCGATGGAGCCGGTGATGGTGTTGCGGCGCGCCACGATGTGATCGGCGCCGAGCGCGGCGGCATAGCCGCCGGACGTCGCGAGCGTGCCCATCTGGGCGACGACGGGCTTGTCCTCGGCCACGCGGCGAAGGGCTTCGTACAGTGCCTCCGACCCGGCCGTGGTGCCGCCCGGGCTATCGATCGAGACGATTAGGGCACGGGCGGAGCGCGACCGCGCCACCCGGTCGAGCAGTTCGATCTGCTCGCGATTGTCGACGATCACGCCCGTGAGGTCGACGCGGGCGACATGGGCCCCGCGTGCCGTCATCATTCCCAACGTCCCGGAATAGACGAGCCCGGCAATCACCGCGAGGGCGAGCAGGAAGGCCGCAACCCGCCAGAAGGAGAGCTTCCTGCTCAGCCGGCGGCGGTCCACGATCTGGTCGGCATCGAGCGTCATCGCCCGTCAGGCCTCCCTGGAAGGAAACGGCCGGCCGCGGAGCCAAATGCCGCGGCCGGCCGTGTGGTCACTTGTCTTCGGCGTCCGCCGTATCGTCGTCGGCCTCGGTGGCCTTGGCCGGCTTCTCGGCCTCGTCGCCGTCCTGCTCGCGCTGCTGCTTGAGCGCGGCGCCGAGAATGTCGCCGAGCGAGGCGCCGGAGTCGGTGGAGCCGTACTGGGCGACCGCCTCCTTCTCCTCGGCGATCTCCAGCGCCTTGATCGAGACGCCGACCTTGCGGGTCTTGCGGTCGAACTGGGTGACGCGGGCATCGACCTTCTCGCCGGGAGCGAAGCGCTCGGGACGCTGCTCGGAGCGGTCGCGGGCCAGATCGGCGCGGCGGATGAAGGCCGTCAGGTCGGTGCCGACGATCTTCACGTCGAGGCCGCCTTCCTTCACGTCGGTGACCTCGCAGGTCACCACCGCGCCCTTGCGCAGCTCGCCGGCCAATTCCGCGGTGAACGGGTCGCCCTCGAGCTGCTTCATGCCGAGCGAGATGCGCTCCTTGTCGACGTCGACGTCGAGCACCACCGCCTTGACCATGTCACCGCGGTTGAACTCCTCGATGACCTGCTCGCCGGGACGGTTCCAGTCGAGGTCGGACAGGTGCACCATGCCGTCGACGTCGCCGTCGAGGCCGATGAACAGGCCGAACTCGGTCTTGTTCTTGACCTCGCCCTCGACGACCGTGCCGGAGGGATACCTCTCGGCGAAGTCGGACCACGGGTTGGCCAGGGTCTGCTTCAGGCCGAGCGAGATGCGCCGCTTGACCGGATCGACCTCGAGCACCATCACCTCGACCTCCTGGGAGGTGGAGACGATCTTGCCGGGGTGGACGTTCTTCTTGGTCCACGACATCTCGGAGACGTGGATCAGGCCCTCGACCCCCGGCTCCAGTTCCACGAAGGCGCCGTAGTCGGTGATGTTGGTGACGCGGCCGGTGAACTTCGTGCCGACCGGGTACTTCGCCTCGACGCCGTCCCACGGATCGGCCTCGAGCTGCTTCATGCCGAGCGAGATGCGCTGGGTCTCGTGGTTGATGCGGATGATGCGCACCTTCACGGACTGGCCGACCGACAGAACCTCGGTGGGGTGGTTGATGCGCCGCCAGGCGATATCGGTGACGTGCAGGAGGCCGTCGATGCCGCCGAGGTCGACGAACGCACCGTAGTCGGTGATGTTCTTGACGACGCCCTCGATGACCTGGCCTTCCTCGAGGCTCTGGACGAGCTCGGAGCGCTGCTCGGCCCGGGTCTCCTCGAGCACGGTGCGGCGCGAGACGACGATGTTGCCGCGCCGGCGATCCATCTTGAGAATCTGGAAGGGCTGCGGCGTGTTCATCAGCGGGCCAACGTCACGCACCGGGCGGATGTCGACCTGGCTGCGCGGCAGGAAGGCGACGGCGCCGTCGAGGTCGACCGTGAAGCCGCCCTTGACCGAGTTGAAGATCTGGCCCTCGACCTTCTCTCCCGCCTCGAATGCCTTCTCGAGCTTCTCCCAGCTCTCCTCGCGGCGCGCCTTGTCACGGCTGATGACGGCCTCGCCCAGCGCGTTCTCCACGCGCTCGAGATAGACCTCGACCTCGTCGCCGACCTTCAGGCCGTCTTCCCGGCCCGGGCCGCCGAACTCGCGAACGGGCACGCGGCCCTCGGTCTTCAGGCCGACGTCGATGACGGCCATGTCCTTCTCGATGGCGAGAACCCGTCCCTTGACGACGGATCCCTCCTCGAGGGTCGAATGGGAAAAGCTCTCCTCGAGGAGAGCGGCAAAATCCTCGCGGGAGGGGGAAGTCTCGGTGCTGGCTACGGCCACGGCGGCTACGCTCCTGACTGGCGGACCTCGCCGCGTCCTGCGGCTCGGGCTGGTGTTTGTCTGATGCCCATCGGCGTCCAGGCCCTTCCTGGGCCTCGGAAACGTCCGATATCGGGCGGCTATCCGGTCTCGCCGGGACACCTGCGGGTGCCGCCGGAAACACGACAAGGGCGCGCGTGACTGCCGCGCACCCCCGATCGTCCCGTCACGAGCGGTCGATGATCTCGACGGCCGCCCGGAACGCGGCTTCTATATCCAAGTCGGTTGTATCGAGCAAGTGCGCGTCGTCGGCGGGCCGCAAGGGAGCAACCGCGCGCGTGGAATCCCGCTCGTCCCGCGCCCTGATATCGGCGAGGACCTCCTCATAAGTGAGTTCGGCACCCGCGGAGGTCAACTCCCGGAAGCGCCGGTCCGCACGAACCTCGGCCGAGGCGGTCACGAACAGCTTGGCGTCGGCATCGGGACAGACCACCGTACCGATGTCGCGACCGTCGAGCACGGCGCCTGGGGGCCTGGCAGCGAAGTCGCGCTGGAAGGCGAGGATTTCGGCGCGCACCGCCGCATCGGCGGCGACGATCGAGGCGGCCTCGCCCATCCCCGGGCCGCGCAGCACGCCCTCGACGAGATGGGACGGGTCCAGAGCGCGGGCGGCGGCGAGCCGCGTCGCGGGATCCGTCAGGTCGCCGTCCTGCATGATGATCAGATGCGCGACGGCGCGGTAGAACAGTCCCGTATCGAGATGGGCGAGCCCGTAATGGGCGGCCAGTCGCTTGCCAAGCGTGCCCTTGCCCGAGCCTGCGGGGCCGTCGAGGGCGACAATCACGATGCCGACCCGATGTTCGCCCCGAGGCGGGTCATGAGGGGCACGAAATCCGGGAAGGACGTGGCGATCATCGCGCCGTCGTCCACGGTGACGGGGTTTCGCGCGGCAAGGCCCATGACCAGGAAGCTCATCGCGATGCGATGGTCCATGAAGGTCTCGACCATACCGCCACCGGCGACTCCGCCGATCCCCCGTCCCTCGACGATCATGTCGTCGCCATCGACGGTCACCTTCACCCCGTTGGCCGAAAGGCCGGCCGCGACGGCGGCCAGACGGTCGGATTCCTTGACGCGGAGTTCGGCGAGCCCGCGCATCACGGTGCGGCCTTCGGCGAAGGCGGCGGCGACGGCGAGCACCGGATACTCGTCGATCATCGACGGCGCGCGTTCGGCCGGCACCTCGACACCCCTCAGCGCACCGGCCTCGACGACGAGGTCGGCGACCTCCTCGCCGCCCGCCTCGCGGGCGTTCTCCAGGGAGATGCGCGCCCCCATCTCCCGAAGCGTTTCGAGAAGGCCGGTGCGGGTCGGGTTGATCATCACGTTCTCGATGGTCACCGACGAGCCCGGCACGAGGAGCGCGGCCACGAGCGGGAACGCCGCCGAGGACGGATCGCCGGGCACCGCGACGTCGCGCCCCTTCAGGTCCGGCCGGCCCGCGAGCGCGATGCGGCGGGCCCCGTCGGCCTCGACGGCGGTCGTAATCTTTGCGCCGAAATGGACGAGCATCCGTTCGGTGTGGTCGCGCGTCGCCTCGGGCTCGACGACGGTCGTCGTACCCGGCGAGTTCAGCCCGGCCAGGAGGACGGCGGACTTGACCTGCGCCGATGGCACGGGGAGACGGTATTCCACGGGCACGGGATCGGCCGCGCCCTGAAGCGTCAGCGGCAGGCGGTCGCCGGCGCCATCCACGATGTGGGCGCCCATTTCGAGCAAGGGTCCGAGGACGCGGCCCATGGGGCGCTTCCTGAGCGAGGCGTCACCGTCGAATCGCGCCGTGATGCCATGTCCAGCCACGAGGCCCATGGCGAGACGGACGCCGGTACCGGCGTTGCCGAAATCGAGCGGGGCTTCGGGAGAGAGAAGCGCACCGACGCCGGTTCCCTCGATTTCCCAGACGCCGTCGTCGCGGCGCAACACGCGGGCGCCCATGGCGCGCATGGCCGCCGCAGAGGCCAGCACATCGTGGCCCTCCAGCAGTCCGGTGACCAGTGTCCGTCCTGCCGCGAGCCCTCCCAGAAGAACGGCGCGGTGGGAGATCGACTTGTCGCCGGGCACGCTTTCGCGGCCCGACAGGGACGGGCCCGGGCGGGCGGCGAGCGGGGCAGTCGTGGCGTCGGCGTGCGTTGTCATGGGCGTCCGGCGTCGCGAGGGGACTTGAACTATGTCGCGGCGCCTCCTAGCACAGCCCCGGTCGGGCGTCATCACGCGGCGCCGGCAAGGCCGGGTTTTGGCTTTGACACCCGGGGGACTAGCGTCTATTGCAGGCGCGATTTTTCGACCGGCCCCGGCCGGAAACCCAACGAGACGCGAGAGACAGCGATGGCCAGACCCGAACTCGGCAGCAAGCGCATCTGCGGCGAATGCGGCGCCAAGTTCTACGATCTCGGCAAGGACCCGATCGTCTGCCCCAAATGCGGGACGACCTTCGACCTCTCGGCGTATGCCGCCGCTCCGGCGGTCCGCGCCAAGGCAACGCCAGCGAAGACCGCAAAGCCCGCGGAACCTGCGAGCGTCGAGACCGAGGACGAAGACGACGAGATGGACGAGGCGCTGGTGCCGCTCGAGGACGCCGACGCCGAGGAAGAGGACACCGGCCGCGCCGACACCGACGACGATGACGATTTCGAGGGCGACATCCCCGACGTCGAGGAGGACGAGGAACTCGAGGAGGACGACGTCAAGGACGAGTTCCTCGAAGACGACGAGGAAGACGACGACGACGTCTCGAAGCTGATCGACGGCGACATCGAGGACGAACAGGACTGACGAACAGCCGCTCCCCGCCACCGACGACGGCACGCCAGTCGTCGCCAGTTGCAACGGCGGAGAGAATGGCCTAAGTGACCGTCTCGGCGGCGCGACCCGTGGGGCCATAGCTCAGTTGGGAGAGCGCTTGAATGGCATTCAAGAGGTCGGGGGTTCGACTCCCCCTGGCTCCACCACCCCGCCCCGCCGCCGGACAGCCACTTGGATCGAGTGCAACCTCACTTCCGTGACATTCGATACGAGCGTGGTTCGCGCCCCTTAACGCCGTCTGAGGCGCGATCGGGTCATCGCGGGCCGATGGCCGGCCTGTCGGAACAGGACTTGAGGGGGTTTCTCCCGCCCCTCGGTCCACGAGGCTGGGCGGTCACTTCGGCGTATCGGTCGCCGGAATCGAAGATGACGGCCCGTTAACCGGTTTCCTTCGCATTTGCTTCATCCGTGCTGACGTAGGGATGCTCCGGGGACTTCGGGGTTAGGCAAGACAATTCCATGCTTCGCGTTCTGAACTGTCTGGCGGTCGAGCACGACTATCGGCTCGTCGCGACGGCCGCGGCCGTCTGCGTCGTCGCGGCCATGATCGCCTTCCGGCTCTACGGCCGTGCGCGCGCCGCGGACGGAACCGCAAGAGCCGGCTGGCTGTTCCTGACCGGCGTCGCTGCCGGAACCGGGATCTGGGCCACGCACTTCATTGCCATGCTCGCGTTCCAGCCGTCGATACCGACAGGCTTCACGCCGGGGCTGACCCTCGGCTCGCTGTTCATCGCGATCGCGGCGACCAGCGGCGGCTTCGCCCTTGCGGCGATCGAAGAATCCCCCATCGGCCGCGCCGTTGGGGGGGGTTGTGGGGACTGGCATTGCTGCAATGCATTTCACCGGCATGGGCGCCTTCGAGGTCGGGGGGCAGATCGCGTGGGAGAAGGACCTCGTCCTCGCCTCGATCGTGCTCGGCGCACTCCTGGGGGCGGCGGCGACGCTGCTGGCGGGGGCGAGCCGCACCGCCCGGGACCAGGCGATCGGCGCAGGCCTCCTCACGCTGGCCATCTGCACGATGCACTTCACGGCCATGGGCGCGGTGGTGATCACCCCCGATCCGACCATCGCCATGCCCGCCTCGACGATCCCCGCCACCCTGATGGGCTTCGGCATCGCGGCCGCCTCGCTGCTGGTCATCGGGACCGGCATGTCGACCACGCTGATCGAGCAGAGCACCGAACAGCAGGGCTACGACCGGCTGCGCGAGATGGCGGACGCCGCGGTCGAGGGCATCGTGATCTGCCGCGACAACCGGATCGTCAACGTCAACCAGTCCTTCCTCGACCTCGTCGGCGAACCGCGCGACACGGTGATCGGCTCGTCTCTCTCGGGCAAATGGCTGCACATGTCCAACGGGCGCGCCGTCGCCGGCGAGCCGGGCGAAGGGGTGCTCGACGCCCGCGAGGGCGACGTGCCGGTCGAGGTCATCGGCCGCGACATCACCTATGGCGGCGATCGCCACGACCTCTACGCCGTGCGCGACCTGCGCGAGCGGCGCACGGCGGAAACGCGCATCCGCTATCTCGCCGAGCACGACGTCCTGACGGGGCTGCCCAACCGCGCGACGTTCCAGGCGGCGCTGGCCCGCACGCTCGAGACCGGCGAGGACGGACGGCCGTTCGCGGTGTTCTGCATCGATTTCGACCGCTTCAAGGAGGTCAACAACGTCTTCGGCCACATGTGCGGCGACGAGGTGCTGTGCCAGGTTGCGGACCGGCTGCGCGAGGCCGCCGGCAAGGACACGTTCGTGGCACGCCTGGGGGGCGACGAGTTCGTGGCGATCAACCGCGACCCGGTCCAGCCCGACGCCGCCGCGACGCTGGCCGAGACCATGCTCGACATCTTCCGCTCGCCGTTCCGGATCGGCGCGCACGACGTGGCGCTGACCGCGTCGATCGGCATCGCGGTCCATCCCGGCGACGGCGATACCGCGGAAATGCTGCTGTCGAACGCCGACACCGCGCTGTATCGCGCCAAGGCGGCCGGACGCGGCGTCTCGCGCTTCTTCGAGGCCGCGATGGACGACGACATCCGCGACCGCCGCGCCCTCGCCTTCGATCTCGACCGCGCCGTGCGGGCCGGCGGCCTGGCGATGCATTACCAGCCGCTGACCCGCGTCGCCGACGGAAGGTCTGCGGCTTCGAGGCGCTGGTGCGCTGGCAGCACCCCACGCGGGGCTACGTGTCGCCGGCGCGATTCATCCCGATCGCCGAGGAGTGCGGGTTGATCGTGCCAGATCGGCGACTGGGTGCTGCGCGAGGCGTGCCGCGAGGCGGCCGGCTGGAGCGACGCCGCTCAAGGTGGCGGTCAACCTGTCGCCGGTGCAACTGCAGCAGGTCGACCTGCCGGACATCGTGCACCAGATCCTGATCGACACCGGGCTGCCCCCCTCACGGCTCGAACTCGAGGTGACCGAGACGGCGCTGATCCGCGACCTGCAGCGGGCGCTCGACGTCCTGAGGCGGCTCAAGGCGCTCGGCGTCTCGATCGCCATGGACGATTTCGGCACGGGCTATTCCTCGCTGTCGACCCTGCAGGCCTTTCCGTTCGACAAGATCAAGATCGACCGGTCGTTCATCGACAAGGTGCAGAGCGCCGCCAGGCGGCGGCCATCGTGCGCGCCGTGCTGGAGCTCAGCCGGACGCTGTCGATCCCGGTCGTCGCGGAAGGCGTCGAGACGGACGACCAGTTCGCCTTCCTGAGCGCGGAGCGCTGCGACGAGGTGCAGGGATACCTGTTCGGCCGGCCGGGACCAATCGAATCCTATGGCGAGGTGGTCGGCAGGGCCACGCCGGACGTGCGCGCGGCTCTCTGAAGGGCGGCGGCCCACCTGCGGGCCCGGCGCTTGAAGGAGACCGGCGGAGCACCCATATCGTGACGATCCGAAGCGGCCGTCAGGCCGTCGGAGAACCGGGGCGCCGCCTGGCGGGTCCCGACATCGAGGTCGCTTGAACAAGGACCTGAAGCACAGTGACACGCGTTCCTTCGCTCAATAGTCCCTTCCTTCTGGGCTTCGACGGTATCGAACGGCTTCTTGACCGGGCCGCGCGAAGCTCGGGAGACGGCTATCCGCCCTACAATATCGAGCGCATCCGCACCGACGGCGCGACGGCGCTGAGGATCGTCCTCGCGGTCGCCGGGTTCACCCGCGACAACCTCGAGATCACGCTGGAGGAAAACCAGCTCACGATCCGCGGCCGGCAGACCGAGGACGGATCGCGCGACTACCTTCATCGCGGCATCGCCGCCCGCCAGTTCCAGCGCACCTTCGTGCTGGCCGAAGGCATGGAGGTGAGGGGCGCGGATTTCGAGAACGGCCTGCTCTCGCTGGAGCTGGTGCGGCCCGAGCCGGAACGAATCGCGCGCTCGATCGAAATCCGCCAGCGCGGTTGAACCCGTAATCCCTAAGTACCGGGGCGCAGTCAGGACAATGGTGATGGAACAGATCAGGAACTCAAGCCATATCTCGATCGAGGCCCTGGCCAGCATGGGCGGGAGCGAGATCGCCTACGTCAAGCAGATCATGTCGGACGACCTTCCGGACCTGTTCCCGCAGGCCCCCGAGATGGCGCCCGGCATCCAGCTCTTCGCGCTGCATGCGGCCGACGGCACGCCGATCATGCTCACCGACAGCCGGGAATCCGCGCTCGCCGGCGCAATGGAGCACGAGCTGACCGCGGTCAGCGTCCACTGATCGGGAATTTCGAAGGGCAGGACGGGGCCGGCGCCGTCAGGCGGCGTTCGGCTCGGCGGCGCGGCTGAGGACGGCGTAGATCGCCTCGCCGTCCTTGGCCGACCGCAGCTTCTGGGCGGTGCCGGGCTCACGCATCAGGCGGGCGATCCGGGCGAGCGCCTTGAGATGGTCGGCGCCGGCGGCCTCGGGGGCCAGCAGCAGGAAAACGAGATCGACCGGCTGGTCGTCGATCGCATCGAAATCGATCGGCTTGTCGAGCCGTGCGAACATGCCGAACAGCCCCTTCAGGCTGGCGAGCTTGCCATGCGGGATCGCGATGCCCTGCCGATGCCGGTCGAGCCCAGGCGCTCGCGCTGCAGGAGATCGTCGAAGACGTCGCGCGACGGCATGCCGATCAGATCGGCCGCGCGCTCGGCAAGCTCCTGAAATCACCTGCTTCTTCGAGTTCGCCTTGAGCGACGCAACCACCGCGTCCTGACGGATGAGATCGCTTAGGTCCATGTCTTCCAGTCACAGGGTCTCGCGACGGCCGGCGGGCATTGGCCCGCGCAAAGGCTGCCGTCAGCCCCGCGCCTCTCTCTCGCCGGCATCCGGCAGGTCGATCCAGCCGATGTTGCCATCGGCGCGGCGGTAGACGACGTTGAAGCGGCCGCTGGCGGCGTTGCGGAACACCTCGAGCGGCGCCTCCGACAGATCCATCGCCATTACCGCCATGCTCACCGTCATGCGGCCGAGAACGGCTTGCGTCTCGGCGATGACGACGGGATTGTCATCCACGGTCTCGATCGCGTCGGCCTCCTCGTCGGGAGCCGCGATCACGTAGTCGATCGCCGCGGGCAGCGTGTCGCCGCCCTGATCGGCGTGATGATCCTTCAGCCGCCGCTTGTAGCGGCGCAGGCGCTTCTCCAGCCGCTCGGCGGCCTGGTCGAAGCTCTGATACGCGTCGGCGGCGCGTCCGCCGGCTCTGCAGGTCCATCCCGGAATCGAGATGGACCCGGCATTCGGTCCGGAAGCCCGCCCCCTCCTTCTCGAGGGTGACGAGACCCGACCAGCCGCGGTCGAAATACTTGTCGAGGGCGCCGGCGAGCCGCTCGGCAACCTGCGCACGCAACGCTTCCCCAACATCGATGTTCTTGCCGGTGACCCGAAGCTGCATGGTCTCGTGTCGTTCGGACGAACCCAGTCGGTCTACTTCACGCGCCGCGCTTTACACCACGCGCCGTCCCCCGCAGGACCGGGGCGTCTCGCCGCGCCCGACCGGTATACAAACCGGTCCCTGCCGCGGCGGTGCCGGAACCTAAGGACCACACCACAGCAAGTCAATCGCGAACGCAATGGCTTCCCCACCACCGTCGTGGGCAGTGGGGAAAAGACCGCGCGCGGCTTGACCCCGCGAATCCTTCATATTCTAGCGCGCTTTTCGCGCCGGCGCTGCACCGAGGAGGGGATGCGCATCGCCTCCCGGTATTTCGCGACCGTGCGGCGGGCGATGTCGATGCCGTCGTCGCGCAGGACGTCGACGATGGCGTCGTCGGACAGGATGTCGTCGGCCGGCTCGGCGTCGATCAGCTCGCGGATGCGGTGGCGCACCGCCTCGGCCGAATGGGCCTCGCCGCCGTCGGCGGCGGCGATGGCGGTGGTGAAGAAATATTTCAGCTCGAAGATGCCGCGCGGCGTCGCCATGTATTTGTTGGCGGTGACGCGGCTGACGGTGGATTCGTGCATCTCGATGGCGTCGGCGACGGTCCGCAGAATCAGCGGCCGCAGGTGGCGCACGCCGTCGGCCAGGAAGGCGTCCTGCTGGCGGACGATCTCGCTCGCCACCTTCAGGATGGTGCGGGCGCGCTGGTCGAGGCTCTTGCATCAGCCAGTTGGCCGTGCTGCAGGCAATCCGACAGGAAGGCGCGGTCGGTGTCGGACCGGGCGCCCCGGGCGACCGTGGCGTAGTAGCTCTGGTTGACGAGGACGCGCGGCAGCGTGTCGGTGTTGAGCTCGACCTGCCAGCCGCCGTCGGGGCGCGCCCGCACGAGGACGTCGGGCACCACCGGCTGCAGCGGCTCGCCGTCGAAGGCATGGCCGGGCTTGGGATCGAGACGCCGGATCTCGGCGACCATGTCGGCGATGTCCTCGTCGTCGACGCCGCACAGCGCGCATCAGCGCCGGCCATGTCGCGCGCGGGCCAGCAGATCGAGGTTGTCGAGCAGCGCCTGCATCGCCGGATCGAGGCGGTCGCGTTCGCGCAGCTGGATGGCGAGGCACTCGGCGAGGTCGCGCGCGCAGACACCCGACGGGTCGCAGGTCTGGAGCACCGCCAGCACGGCGTCGACCTCGCCGTGCTCGCGCGCCCAGCCGCGCGGCCACCTGGCCGACGTCGCTCGGTGAGATAGCCGGCCTCGTCGACCAGGTCGACCAGATGGCTGCCGATGAGCCGCGTCGGCGGGATCGGGCAGCGCCATCATGAGCTGGGCGGCGAGGTGATCGTGCAGCGTGGTGCCGGCGGCGAAGCGTCGAGTTCGAGCAGGTCCTCGTCGCCGGAGCCCGCGCGCCGGTCGCCGCGCACGGTGTTCCAGCCGGACTCCAGGCCGTCCGCGGACGGCGCCGGGGCGGCCCTGGGCTCGTCGGCGTCGAAGACGTTGCCGAAGTCGGTATCGAGCGTCTCGGAGATCTGCTCGACGCTGCCCTCGCGGGTCGTCGTCACGAGGTCTCGCGGACCGGTCTCCCGCTCGGCCGCCGCAGGCGGCTCGTCGGCATCGCCGGACGGCCCGTCCCCCTCCTCCGACCGCTCGAGCAGCGGGTTGCGCTCGAGCTCGGCCTCGACATAGGCCACGAGATCGACGGTCGACAGCTGCAGCAGCTTGATCGCCTGCATGAGCTGGGGCGTCATCACCAGCCCCTGGGACTGGCGAATCTCGAGCCTCGGAGAGATGGCCATCGCCCCCGCCCCGTCCGGCTAGAGCCGGAACTCGTCGCCGAGATAGAACCGGCGCACGTCCTGATTGGCGACGACCTCGTCGGGCGTGCCCTCCATCAGGACCGCGCCTTCGTGGATGATGTAGGCGCGATCGATCAGGCCGAGCGTCTCGCGCACGTTGTGGTCGGTGATCAGCACGCCGATGCCGCGGGCGGCGAGATGGCGCACGAGGGTGCGGATGTCGCCGACGGCGATCGGGTCGATGCCGGCGAAGGGCTCGTCGAGCAGCATGAAGGAGGGCCGCGAGGCGAGCGAGCGGGCGATCTCGACGCGGCGGCGCTCGCCGCCCGACAGCGCGATGGCGGGGGACTTGCGCAGCCGCTCGATGGAGAATTCGTCGAGGAGCGATTCCAGCTCCTCGGCGCGGCGCTTGCGGTCTGGCTCGACGACCTCGAGCACGGCCAGGATGTTCTGCTCGACGTTCAGGCCGCGGAAGATCGAGGGTTCCTGCGGCAGATAGCCGATGCCGAGCCGGGCGCGGCGATACATGGGCAGGCGGGTGACGTCGTTGCCATCGAAGGCGATGACGCCGGAATCCGGCGAGATCAGGCCGGTCATCATGTAGAAGCAGGTGGTCTTGCCGGCGCCGTTGGGACCCAGGAGACCGACGACCTCGCCGCGGCTGACGGCGAGGCTGACGCCCTTCACGACCGGCCGACCGCCGAAGCCCTTGCGCAGGTCGAGCGCCTCCAGCCATCCGCCGCCGGGCATCGGCGCGGGCGCGGCGGCGTCGCCGGACCAGGCGCCGTCGCCCTCATGCGTTCTGTCCGCCACGTCGTACATCGCTTCCGACCTGCGTTCGCGCCGCCAGCGGTTCCGGAAAGGCGACAGGAGACCCACCAGGCGTTCCGATCAGTTCCCCAGACCCGGTCCATGACGGTCGCGCGCCGATGCGCGGCGAGGCCGTCGGCGAGGCCAGACCCGGGGTGCCGGAACTGGCGTCAATCTTGCTTCTGCCCCATCGAGCCGGGAATGAAAAGCCCCTGCACGCGGCCACTGCCGCCTCCGGCGGTGGAAACGAGCCGCGAGGTGCCGGACCGGAGGTTGACCACGAGGCTCGTGCCGCGCAGGACGTTGCGGCCCTGGGAGAGCACGACGTCGCCGCCCATGGTCACCTCCTGGGTGGCCATCTCGAAGACCGCCCACTCGCCGGTCGCCTTCTGGTCGCCGGTCTCGACGACCACGCCGCCATTGGCCTCGAGGCGGGAGATGTTCTGGCCGGCGCCCGGCTGGCCGGTCTCCGCGCCGGAGGGATCGCCGGTGTAGTGGACCTTGAGCGTGGTGGTGCGCATGGTCGTGTCGGCCTGGATCACGACGACGTTGCCGGAGAACACGGCGACCTTCTCGCCGTCGCGGACCTCGAGCACGTCGGATTCGATGCGCACCGGCTCGTTGGATTCCACCGAGAAGCCGGACAGGGCGTCGGTGACGCCCTGCGCGGGGGCGGGCGCGGGGGCGGCGGCGAGGATCACCAGCGCCAGCACCGGCGCGGCCAGGGTCGCTAAGCTATTCCTCGGCATCGTTCACTCCCACCATGGTGCCGCCGTCGAGGCGGAGATCGAGGACGACGCGGCCGGTCAGGACGATGGTCTTGCCGCCGGCCTCAACGTCCATGCGGTCGGCGCGCACGCGGCCGCCGGGCATCTCGAGGCGGACCGGCCGGTCGCTCTTGACGGTCTGCGCCTTCAGGTCGACCTCGGCGGCCTCGAGGAAGGCGCGCTTGCCGTCGTCGACGCGGATCATGATGTCGCGGTCGAGGCGGAGGAACTCGTTCGCGGAATCGTAGACGCCGCCCCTGGCGTCGAGCGTCGCCCAGCCGCCGTCGGGCTGCTGGACGCGGCCGGAGATCGTCTCGAGGCGCACGACCTGGGGATCGGTCAGGTCCTGCAGGGCGCGCTCGGCGGTGACGTCGTAGGCCATGCCGCGGGCGCCGAACCCGGTGAGCTTCGGGTTCTCCATGGTCAGCGTGGAGCCGGACACGCCGAGATCGCCGAGATCGAGATTGCCGACCGGGGTGGGCAGCGAGCGCCACGACACGAGGAGGGCCGCGATCAGCACGGCGCTGACGAGGGGCAGGCCGATGCGCAGGGCGCGCACGCGCCGGGAATGACGCTGCGCCGCGCGCCAGCCGGCCCCGGGGGGCTGCGGCGCCGGCCAGTGGTCATCCATGCTGGGGTCGCTCGTCACCATCGCGTGCGTCGTCCAGATCCCGGTTCAGGCCTTCGGCTTTCCGTAACGTAGGGCTCAAAGCGCTAAATGGTGGTGAATCATGGTCGAATCACGACCCGCGCCGATCACGCATGCGCGAAGATATCCTCGTCCGCCCAGCCGGCCATGTCCAGAAGGGCGCGCGCGGGGAGGAATCCGAAGCAGGCCTCGGCGAGATCGGCCCGGCCGTCGCGCGCGAGAAGCTCGTCGAGCCGCTGCTTCAGCGTATGGAGATAGAGCACGTCGGAGGCCGCGTAGTGGAGCTGCGCGTCGGACAATTCGTCGGCGCCCCAGTCGGAGGTCTGCTGGTGCTTGGAAATCTCGACGCCGGCCAGGTCGCGCACCAGGTCCTTGAGCCCGTGGCGGTCGGTATAGGTGCGGGTCAGGCGCGAGGCTATCTTGGTGCAGTAGACGGGCCGCGCCATGACGCCGAGATAGCGCGCGATCGCCGCGAGATCGAAGCGGGCGAAATGAAACAGCTTGGTGACGGCCGGATCGGCGAGCAGGCGCTTGAGATTCGGCGCATCGTAGGTCGAGCGGTCGAGCTGGACGAGATGGGCGCTGCCGTCGCCGGCCGAGAGCTGGACGAGGCACAGCCTGTCGCGGGCGAGATTGAGGCCCAGCGTCTCCGTGTCGACGGCGACGACCGGACCGAGATCGACATCCGCGGGAAGGTCGCCGCGATGCAGCGTTATGGTCATCAGGAACCGCCTCGGCCTGGCCGGCCCGAAGCCGGCTTCGCTTGTGTCCCGGCGCCCGGCGGCGGCGCCATCAGGACCTAAATGGTGCCCAGGAGAAGACTCGAACTTCCACGCCCTTTCGGGCACTAGCACCTGAAGCTAGCGCGTCTACCAATTCCGCCACCTGGGCATTGCGCGGTGAGAGTTATTGGGCGGCCCGCCGCTTGTCAATGCGGCCCTATACACCATGGCGCGGCTTCGTTATTCAGGGGCCGCTAACGGGGTGGGCCGAAGGAGGCAGACGGGATGGCGCGCAAACCCGCCGGAGACGAACTGGTGACGGTGTTCGGCGGCTCGGGATTCGTCGGGCGGAACGTCGTGCGGGCGCTGGTCAAGCGCGGCTACCGGGTGCGGGCGGCGGTGCGCCGGCCGGACCTGGCTGGCCACCTGCAGCCGCTCGGGCGCGTCGGCCAGGTCGTCGCGGTGCAGGCCAATATCCGCGACCGCGCCTCTGTCGAGCGCGCGGTGGCGGGCGCCGACCACATCGTCAACCTCGTCGGCATCCTGCACGAGACCGGCCGGCAGCGCTTCGACGCGGTGCAGGGCCAGGGGCCGGCGACGATCGCGGAGGCGGCGCGCCACGCGGGGGTGCGCAACTTCGTGCAGGTCTCGTCCATCGGCGCCGACGCAAACTCCGATTCCGCCTATGCGCGGTCGAAGGCGGCCGGCGAGGCCGCCGTCCTGAAGGCGATGCCGGGCGCGGTCGTCATGCGGCCCTCGATCGTCATCGGGCCGGAGGATTCGTTCTTCAACCAATTCGCCGAGATGGCGCGGATCAGCCCGGTCCTGCCGCTGATCGGGGGCGGGCACACGCGGTTCCAGCCGGTCTTCGTCGGCGACGTCGCCGAGGCGGTCGCGCGGGCGGTGGACGGCGGGGCGCGCGGCGGGGCGGTCTACGAACTCGGCGGGCCGGAGGTGAGGACCTTCCGCGAGCTGATGGAGATCATGCTCAGGGAGATCGACCGCAAGCGGCTCCTCGTGACCCTGCCGTTCGGACTGGCCAGGATGAAGGCGCGGTTCCTGCAGCTTCTGCCGGGGGGCATCCTCACCGTCGACCAGGTCAGGCAGCTTGCCCGCGACAACGTGGTGAGCGAGGAGGCGATCGCCGAGGGCCGGACGCTGGAGGGCCTCGGAATCGAGCCGCACGCCATGGCGACGGTCCTGCCGACCTATCTCCACCGCTACCGCAAGGCGGGCCAGTTCACCCGGCCGCAGGCCAACGGCGGGAGCTGAGGCCTCAGGCGTAGGCGAGCCACAGAAGAAGCACGCCGAGCAGCATCCGATAGACGACGAAGGGGGTCATGGAGACCCGCTTCAGTAGCGCCATCATGAACCAGATCGCCAGGAAGGCGGCGACCGCCGAGAGCGCGCCGGCAAGAAGCGCGTCGGCGATGAGTTCGGGCGTGGCGGTCGCGCGCACCGACAGCGCGGTGCCGGCGCCGGAGGCGAGGATCGCCGGGATCGCCAGCAGCGTCGCGTAACGCGCCGCCTCGGTGCGCTCGAAGCCGAGCGCGCGGCCGGCCGACATGGCGATTCCCGACCGGCTCACGCCGGGAATGAGCGCGATGCACTGCGCAAGGCCGATCACCAGCGCATCCGTGGCCTTCGAGCCCTCCACCGTCCGCGTCAGGCCGCCGAAACGGTCGCACAGGTAGAGGACGATCCCGAAGATGACGGTGGTCCAGGCGATGACCTTCAGATTGCGGAGATAATCGAGGGAGCCGGTCAGCAGGATCAGCCCGCCGACGATCACCAGCGGCACGGAGGCGAGCGCCAGGAGAAGGAGAAGCCGGGCCGCCGGCGTCGAAAAGCGCATCAGGACGACGTCGCGAAGGCCGCCCAGGAGATAGAGGACATCACGCCAGAAATAGACGAAGACCGCCACGAGACTGCCAACATGCACGGCGACATCGATCACCGGCCCCTCGTCGGGGAGATTCGTCAGCAGGTGAACGAGGTTGAGATGTCCCGAGGACGAGACGGGCAGGAATTCGGTGATGCCCTGCACCACCGCGAGGAGAACGAGATGTTCGGGAGACATGGACCTCACCCAGCGGCACGCCGGGCGAATCAGGTTGTTCCGGCGCGCGCCGGCCTCTATACCCGAAGGCCCGCGTCGGGCCAATCGCACGCGAGGGCCGGAACCATATGCTGACGCTCTATCATCACCCCTTCTGCCCGTTCTCGCGCACCGTCCGGATCGCCTTCGGCGAATACGGCCTGTCGGCCGAATTCATCGAGGAGAGGGTCTGGGAACGGCGCCGGGAGTTCCTGATCGTCAACCCGTCGGGCGCGCTGCCGGTGCTGCTCGACGGCGACGGCGCGCCGGTCTGCGGCATCCGGCCGGTGCTGGAATATCTCGACGAGACGCGCGGGGCCGACCTAGGCGAGAAGCGCCTGATGCCGGACGACCCGCACGCGCGCGCCGAAGTGCGCCGTCTGCTGGACTGGTTCGACTACCGGTTCAACGAGGAGGTCTCGTCCTATCTCCTGCACGAGCGCATCTACAAGCGCTTCATGACCGCAGACCAGGGCGGGGGGGCGCCGGATTCCTCGGCGATACGGGCCGCCCGCGCCAATGTGCGCTATCACCTGCATTACATCGGCTGGCTGGCGAGCCGCCGGAACTGGCTGGGCGGCGGACGGCTGTCCTATGCCGATCTCGCGGCGGCGGCGCACCTGTCCTGCATCGACTATCTGGGCGACGTGCCGTGGGACGAGTTCGAGGCGGCCAAGACCTGGTACGCGCGGGTCAAGTCGCGGCCCTCGTTCCGCCCCCTCCTCGTCGACCAGGTGCCCGGCATGATGCCGTCCAACACCTATGTCGACCTCGACTTCTGATACCGACGCCCTGAAGTCCGGCATCGTCGCGGCGGCGCGCAAGGCGGGATTCGACGCCGTGCGCGTGACGACGCCCGACGCGGTGCCGCTCGCCGGCGCGCGGCTGATCGAATTCCTCGACCTCGGCCGGCACGGCACCATGGACTGGCTCGCCGACACCGCCGACCGCCGCAGCCACCCCAACGCGCTGTGGCCGGAGGCGCGCTCGGTCGTCGTCATGGGCATGAACTACGGGCCCGACCGCGACCCGATGGACAACCTCTACCACGCCGACAGAGGCAACGTCTCGGTCTATGCCCGCGGCGAGGACTATCACGAGGTCATCAAGAAGAAGCTGAAGGCGGTGGCGCGGGAATTCGTCGCCGGTTCGGGCGCCGACGTGAAGGTGTTCGTCGATACCGCGCCGGTGATGGAAAAGCCGCTCGCCGAAGCCGCCGGCCTCGGCTGGCAGGGCAAGCACACCAACCTCGTGTCGCGCGAGTTCGGCTCGTGGCTGTTCCTCGGCGCGATCTTCACCGATGCCGAGCTTGCGCCCGACGCGGGGGAGGCAGACCACTGCGGATCGTGCCGGGCCTGCCTCGACATCTGCCCCACCGACGCCTTCCCGGCGCCCTATACGCTGGATGCCAGGCGCTGCATCTCGTACCTGACCATCGAGCACGCCGGGCCGATCCCGCACGAATTCCGGGCCGCGATGGGCAACCGCATCTTCGGCTGCGACGACTGTCTCGCCGTATGCCCCTGGAACAAGTTCGCGCAGGCCGGCCGCGAGGCACGGCTTTCCGCGCGCGAGGAACTCGACCTGCCGGCGCTCGCCGACCTTGCCCGCCTCGACGACGCGGCCTTCCGCGCGCTGTTCCGCAAGTCGCCGGTCAAGCGGACCGGCCGCGACCGGGTGCTGCGCAACGTGATGATCGCCATCGGGAATTCAGGAGACGTCCGGCTCGTCGCGGTCGTGCGCGAGCGGCTGTCGGACGGCTCTGCGCTCGTCCGGGGGGCCGCCGTCTGGGCGCTGTCGCGGCTCGCCGGGGCGGACGAATTCGCGCAGGCCGCACGGGCCCACCTGACCGGCGAGACCGACGAGACGGTACGGGCCGAATGGCTCGCGGCGATGGCTTGCGAGACGGCGGGCGCATGAGCCGGCTCTTCGTCTTCGGGCTCGGCTACTCGGCGCTGACGCTGGCGCGGCGGCTGACGGAACGGGGCTGGACGGTCGCCGGGACGGTGCGGACGCCCGAGAAGGCCGGCCGCCTCAGGGCCGGGGGAATCGAGGCGACCGTCTTCGACGGCGCGCGGGCCGGTCCGGACGTCGGCCGGGCGCTGGACGGTGCCGACCATGTCCTCGTCTCCATCGCGCCCGACGACGGCGGCGATCCGGTGATCGGCCACCACGCGGCCGAGCTTTGCGCGCGCGCCGGCGCGATCCGGTGGCTCGGCTACCTGTCGACGGTCGGGGTCTACGGCGACGCCGGCGGGGACTGGGTCGACGAGACGACGCCGCCGAAGCCGGCGAACACGCGCGGGCGCCGGCGCGTCATCGCCGAAAACGCCTGGCAGTCCTTCGGCGCGCGGACCGGCATTCCCGTCGCGGTGTTCCGCATCGCCGGGATCTACGGGCCGGGGCGCAACCAGCTGGTCTCGATCCGTGAGGGCAGGGCGAAGCGGATCATCAAGCCGGGACAGGTCTTCAACCGCATCCATGTGGAGGACATCGCGGGGATCGTCGAGGCGTCGATGGCCGCACCCCGGGCCGGCGCGGTCTACAACGTCGCCGACGACCGGCCCGCGCCGCCGCAGGAGCCCGTCGCATACGCCGCGAAACTCCTCGGAGTGCCGCCGCCGCCCGAGGTCGCGTTCGAGGAGGCGGAGATGACGGAGATGGCGCGGAGCTTCTATTCCGACAACAAGCGGGTCTCGAACGCGCTCGTGAAGTCGGAACTCGGCGTCCGGCTCGCCTATCCGGATTTCGAATCCGGCCTCAAGGCGCTCTACGAGGCCGGCGAAGGCCGCTGAACCCGGGCCGCCATGCCGGCGACGGTGCGCTTCAGGAGATCGATGTCGTCCGGCCGCGACAGGCGGTGATCGCCGTCGTGGACGATGGTGAGCGTCACGTCGTCGCTCGACAGGGCCGAGACGAGGTCGAGCGAGACGTCGAGGGGCACGTCGGGGTCCTCGCGGCCGTGCAGGATGTGGACCGAGCAGCCGGGCTCGATGGACGGCTCGCCGAAGAGGAGACGGCCGCGGCCGTCCTCGATCAGCTTCAGGGTGACGGGGTAGCCCTCCTCGTCATATTGCGAAGGCCGGCGCCAGACCCCGTTGTCCGATATCTCGCGACGGACCTCGGCGGGGAAGACGTTCCACATCAGGCGCTCGGTCATGTCGATCGCCGGCGCGAGCAGGACGAGCCCGGCGGGGCGGATCTCCAGCGCGAGCAGAAGCGCGATCCAGCCGCCCATGGACGAGCCGACGAGGACCGGGGGGGCGTCGGTGAAGGCCTCGACGACGGCGCGGGCCTCCTCGAGCCAGCGGCCGACGGTGCCGTCGGTGAACGCGCCGCCGGAGATGCCGTGGCCGGAATAGTCGAAGCGGACGACCGCATGGCCGGTCTCCGCGCCCCAGGCGTCGAGCGCGGCGGCCTTGGTGCCGGCCATGTCGGAATAATAGCCGCCGAGCCAGACGATCGCCGGGCCGGCGCCCGGCCGCGCCAGCACCGCGATGCGGCGCGCTTCGGCCCCCTCGCCGACCTCGATATCGTGGCGTTGCGCCTCGCTCACCCTCTCGCCTCCCGCGTGCTTGTCATGTAACGGGTCTTGCCATGGAAGACGCCGCCCCGCCAACCCCGCCGGACATGACCGGCGTGACCGTGCTGCAGATCGTCCCCTCGCTCGACACCGGCGGGGCGGAGCGCACGGCCGTCGACGTCGCCGCCGCGCTGGTGACGGCGGGCGGGCGGGCGCTGGTGGCGACCACCGGCGGGCGGATGGTGGCGGAGCTGGAAGCGGCCGGGGCGGAGTGGATCGACTTTCCCGCCGCGACCAAGAACCCGGCGCGGATCGTCGCGAATGCCGGGCGGCTGAGGGCCATCGCGCAGGCCGAGGGCGTGTCGCTGATCCACGCGCGCAGCCGGGCGCCGGCCTGGAGCGCGCTGATCGCGGCGCGGCGGACGGGGCTGCCCTTCGTCACCACCTATCACGGCGCCTACCGACCCGGCGGGCCACTGAAGGGGCTCTACAACTCGGTGATGGCGCGCGGCGACGCGGTGATCGCCAACTCGCACTTCACGGCCAGGCGGATCGCCCGGCACCACAGGGTGGCCGAGGGGCGCATCACGGTCATCCACCGGGGGATCGACACCGCGGCGTTCGATCCGTCCGCCGTGGCGCCCGGGCGGATCGCGGCGCTGCGCGGCGCGTGGGGGATCGCGGAGGGGCGGCGCGTCGTGCTGCTGCCGGCGCGGCTGACCTCCTGGAAGGGGCAGGAGGTGCTGATCGACGCGGCCCGGATGATCGTGGAAGCCGGCGACGGGACGGTCGACTTCGTGCTGGCCGGCGACGCGCAGGGGCGCGACGGCTACCGGGACGGGCTGGTCGAGCGGGTGCTCGCCACGGGGCTGGGCACGCGGGTGCGGCTCGTCGGACACTGCGCCGACATGCCGGCGGCCTGTGCGCTCGCCGACGTGGTGGCGGTGCCGTCGACCGAGCCGGAGGCTTTCGGGAGGACGGCGGTGGAGGCGCAGGCGGCCGGGCGGCCGGTCGTGGTGAGCGCGCTCGGGGCGGCGCCGGAGACGGTGCTGGCCCCGCCGGAGGCCGACGAGACGGCCCGCACGGGATGGCGCGTGCCGGCCGGAGACGCGGCGGCGCTGGCGGAGGCTCTGGTGCGGGCGCTGGCGCTGGGCGAGGCCGATCGCAGGGCGCTGGGCACCCGCGCACGGGCACACGCCTGCGCCAGCTTTTCGCTCGAGGCGATGACCGCGGCCACGCTGCGGCTCTATTCCGGGCTGCTGCGGCCTGACGGAGCGTGAGAATTATTGACTTGTCCGGGCTTTGTCCCGATCCTATATCGGCCGCACTTCGCCGGACGGTTCCGACGAAGGGTGATTTCCGTAGTGGCGACGGGGATCAGCCGCCAGTGAAGTCCACAGAGGAGTTTTACCAATCGCACGCCGACCGATGAAGCCCATGCCGGCCACCAAGGAAGGGCCGCGCGTCAACGGGGAAATCGACGTACCGCAGGTCCAGCTCATCGACCAGGAAGGTGAGAACAAGGGCGCGATCGACATTGGCGACGCGATCGCCGCGGCCGAGGAAGCCGAACTCGATCTCGTCGAGATCGCGCCGAACTCGTCGCCGCCCGTCGCCAAGATCATGGACTACGGAAAATACAAGTTCCAGGCCCAGAAAAAGGCGGCCGAGGCGCGCAAGAAGCAGAAGACCATCGAGGTCAAGGAAATCAAGATGCGCCCGAACATCGACACCCACGACTACGAGGTGAAGATGCGGGCCGTGCGCCGGTTCTTCGAAGAGGGCGACAAGGTCAAGGTCACGCTGAGGTTCCGCGGCCGCGAGATGGCTCACCAGGAACTCGGCATGCAACTCCTGCACAAGGTGCGCGACGAGGTGACCGAGATCGCCAAGGTCGAGTACGAACCGCGGCTCGAAGGCCGCCAGATGATCATGGTGCTGGCGCCGCGCTGAGGCGGCGCCGGGCCTCTTCCCCTTCCCTCTCCCATCTAGAGCACCAGCGCCGAGCCGTCGCAGCGCACGCCGCCGACGGTGACGTCGAGCTCGCCCAGACCGATGCCGGCGGTCCGCAGGACGGCGTTCAGCACGCCGTCGAGCGGTGCGGCCGCCGAGGCGAGCAGGTTGCCGACGAGGCCGCGCAGGAGGCCCGGCAGGCCGATGCCGATGCCGAGCACCTGGACCCTTATGTCGGCGCTGGAGAACAGCGAGCCGACGGCCGGGCCCAGGAACGAGCCCGTCCCCACCGTCTTGACCGTGCCGTCGCGTATCTCGCGACGGGTGAAGTTGATGTCCCGGGCCCCGTGGTTCGCAATCTCGACATTGGCGGCGGCGTCGATATTGGCGAGCGGCGTGGCGGCCAGGCGGGCCTGGCCCGGAACGATGGCGCTGCCGAACAGCGGCAGCCGGTCCCGGTCGACGTCGCCGAGCCACAGATGGGCGAGGCCCGGCCGCGCGCTGACGGTGACGGTGGTGTCGTCGGGCGACCAGTATCCGCAGCGAACCCGCGCGAGCGTGGCGGTGCCGGCGGCGACCTCGGCATAGACGGGAACGCGAAGCTGCGCCCCGGCGAGCAGGCCGGTGCCGCCGATGCGGACATCGAGGAGCAGCCGCGTCTGCGCGGTGTGGACGGTCGTGCCTTCCGCCCCGACCTCGACCCAGGACGTGCCCTGCATCGGCTCGCCCACCAGAAGGCGCAGGTCGAGGCCGGCGAGGCCGGGCAGGCTGAGGCCGGTCGACACGTCGATCGCGCGGCCGCCGTCTGCAAGCCTCGCCGCCGCCGTCACGAGATCGAAGGCGGAGACGTCGGCGGCGAGCCCCGCCCGGTCGCCGCCGAGCGGGATGCCGGCCGCCGGCCCCGGCGAGACGAGATCGCCGATCCTGACCGTTGCATCGGCGAAGGGCAGCCTTTCGAGAGCGCGCACGGCGCCGGCGTGCAGGCCCGTCGCGTCGAGCGCCGAGATCACCGCGGCGGCAAGGTCGGCCTGCCCGACGGCGAGGTCGAGAAGGTCGCCGTAGGTTTCTCCGGCGAGCCCCAGATCGACGCCGAGGCCGTCCATCACGTCGAACAGGTCGACCCTGGCGTCTATCAGCGACCGATAGTCCATGACCGTCAGCGACACCTGCGTTCCCAGCAACTGGCCAAGGACGGCGTTCAGCACGCCGCCGTCGAGCGAGGCCAGCCGGCTGCCGATCGAGAACGAGGCGAGGCCGGTGTTGACGGCGACGGCCTCGGTCACCAGCGTCGGTCCCGCCATGCCGGTCAGGATGGGCCACATGACGACGGGAGCGCGCGTCGTCATGCGGACATGGGCGGCGTTGGCGGGACCTCCGCCGGGGGCGAAGCGCTCGGTCGGAGCGCGGCCGGGATCGGCCTCGTAGCGGCCGGTGGCGACCGACAAGGCCTCGGGCGTGGCGAAGCCGTTGTCGGCGAGCGTGCCGGAGGCGATCCGGGCGGCGGCGGCGAGTTCGCGCGCGGCGACGAGCGCGGCGAGGTCCGTCGCGCCCTGGGCCTGGCGCTTGTGGAGGTAGAGGATCGCGGTGTCGGCGACGAGGGCGGCGGCGAAGATGCTGCCGGCGAGCGCGAACGCGGAGACGATGGCGACGGCGCCCGAGGCGTCGCGGCGAAAGCGGGCGAGGAGCCTGGCGATCATGGCGCGCGCCTCACCAGCCGCCACGGCGGATCACCGAGATCCGTTCGATGCGCTCGGCGGGGACCGGGAACAGCCCCGAGAAGGCCGCAAGCCCGAGATGCGAGGCGTCGTAGACGACGGTGACCTCGAAGAGATCGGGATCGTGATCGGCCATGGCGGCGGCGACGTCGAGGTTTTCCGGAACGAGGAGCGGGTAGCGGCCGACCTCCGACATGGCGCGGGCGACGGCCAGTTCCTCGCGCTCGGTGTCCGACAGCCCGCCGATCGCCGCGCGGGCGGCCTCGGCGGCGATCTGCTGGACGCTCTGGGCGACGGTGAAGAACATCCCGAAGATCAGGATCGCCAGGAGAAGGAGGATGAAGACCGGCGCGACGATGGCGAACTCGATCGCCGCCACGCCGGAGCACTCCCTGAAACGCCTCGACCACATGATATCCACCTTCCGGTACGCCGACGCGGCATTGGCACGTTATGCGTGTATGATGTATTTCATACAAACATTGCGGGTAGTTTATCCATGCGGGTAAAATTAGAGATAACACACGCAATGCGTGTTATCGGCGGGAACGCCGCCGCACGTTGCGCGGCGCCGCGGGAGCGGCTATAAGCCTGCCCGCGCACCAGCCGCCCGGCGACAGGGCATGCCGTGGCTGCTGAGACCGCTCAAACCCGACAGGGCCGACCGTCCGGGGCATTTCCAGCCCCTCGTGTCGCGCTTCATGTCCAATCGGAATTTCAGGAGAGCCAAATGCCCAAGATGAAGACCAAATCGAGCGCCAAGAAGCGCTTCAAGGTGACGGCCACGGGCAAGTTCAAGGCCCAGCAGGCCGGCAAGCGCCACGGCATGATCAAGCGGACGACCAAGTTCATCCGCAACGCGCGCGGCACGTCGGTGCTCGACGAGTCCGACGCCAAGATCGTCCGCAAGTACATGCCCTACGCCCGCAAGCGCCGCACATCCGCGGCCAAGCCGGCCACGGCCGAGTAAGGAGACACCCCATGTCGCGCGTTTCCCGGGGCGTCACCGCTCACGCCCGTCACAAGAAGGTCATCAAGAAGGCGAAGGGCTATTATGGCCGTCGCAAGAACACGATCCGCGTCGCCAAGCAGGCGGTCGACAAGGCCGGGCAGTACGCCTACCGCGACCGCAAGGCGAAGAAGCGCACCTTCCGCGCGCTCTGGATCCAGCGCATCAACGCCGCCGTCCGCGAGCACGGCCTGACCTACGGCCGATTTATCAATGGCCTCGGAAAGGCCGGGATCGAGGTCGACCGCAAGGTGCTGGCCGACATCGCGGTGCGCGAGCCGGTCGCCTTCAAGGCGCTGGTGGACCAGGCCCGCTCCGCGCTCGCCTGACGCGCTCCCCCGCCCTTCCGGGGCCGATGCCCGGCGCGGACGTAAATCGCCCGCGCCGGGACGGGTCCGGACGCATCGCATCGTGCCGTTCCGGACCCCTGTCTTAGAGACGTGACACGGGACAAACGGAGACGCTCGTCATGAGCGATGTGGACCGGCTCGAAGCCGACATCCTGAAGCAGGTCGGGGACGCCGCGGACGACGCGAGCCTCGAGGGCGTGCGCGTGGCGGCGCTCGGCAAGAAGGGATCGGTCAGCGAGCTTCTCAAGGGCCTCGGATCGATGAGCCCCGACGAGCGACGCGAGAATGGCCCGCTCATCAACGGGCTGAAGACCCGCGTCACCGACGCCATTCAGGCGCGCCGCGAAACCCTGCGCGAGGCCGAGCTCGAACGCCGGCTCGCCACCGAGCGGGTCGACGTCACCCTGCCGGTGCGCGACAGCGCGCTGTCGCAGGGCCGGGTCCACCCGGTCTCCCAGGTGATGGACGAGCTGACCGCGATCTTCGCGGACATGGGGTTCTCGATCGCCGAAGGCCCGCACATCGAGGACGACTTCCACAACTTCACCGCCCTCAACATCCCCGAGGAGCACCCGGCGCGCCAGGAGATGGACACGTTCTATTTCCCGGAGAACGCGGACGGCTCGCGGATGCTGCTCAGGACCCATACGAGCCCGGTGCAGATCCGCACCATGCTGACGAGCACGCCGCCGATCCGCGTCATCGTGCCGGGCCGCGTGTTCCGCTGCGACTACGACCAGACGCACACGCCGATGTTCCACCAGGTCGAGGGCCTGGTCATCGACGAAGGCGCCCATCTGGGGAACCTCAAGTGGGTGCTGGAGGAGTTCTGCAAGGCGTTCTTCGAGGTCGACGAGGTGAAGATGCGCTTCCGCGCCTCGCACTTCCCGTTCACCGAACCCTCGATGGAGGTCGACATCAACTGCGACCGGTCGGGCAAGGAACTGAAGATCGGCGAGGGCGACGACTGGCTGGAGATCCTCGGCTGCGGGATGGTGCATCCCAACGTGCTCAGGGCCGTCAACCTCGATCCGGCGCGCTACCAGGGCTTCGCCTGGGGCATGGGGATCGACCGCATCGCCATGCTGAAATACGGCATGCCGGACCTGCGCGCCTTCTTCTCCGCCGACCTGAGGTGGCTGCGCCACTACGGCTTCGCGGCACTGGACCTGCCGAGCCTCGCGGGAGGGCTTTCGCGATGAAGTTCACCCTGTCCTGGCTTCGCGACCATCTCGACACCGAGGAACCGGTTTCCGCGCTCGCCGACAAGCTGAGCCTGATCGGGCTCGAGGTCGAGGGCGTGGACGATCCGGCCGAGGCGCTGGCGCCGTTCCGGGTCGCCCATGTCGTCAAGGCCGAGCAGCACCCGAACGCCGACAAGCTGCGCGTGTGCATCGTCGATACCGGCGAGGGGCAGGTGCAGGTGGTCTGCGGCGCGCCCAACGCGCGCACCGGCATGAAGGGCGTCTTCGCGCCCTCGGGCACGCATATCCCCGGCACCGGCATCGACCTCAAGCCGACGACGATCCGCGGCGTCGAGTTCGAACGGCATGCTCGTTTCGGAGCGCGAGATGGGGCTGTCGGAGGACCATGACGGCATCATCGACCTGCCCGAGGACACCCCCGTCGGCACGCCGCTCGCCGAGATCCTGGGGCTGAACGATCCCGTCATCGACATCGCGGTGACGCCGAACCGGCCCGACGCGCTCGGCGTCTCCGGCGTCGCGCGCGACCTGGCGGCGGCCTCCATGGGCAAGGTCAGGACGCCGGACGTCGCGGCGGTGCCGGGCGACGGCCCCTGCCCCGTCCCGGTGACGCTCGACTTCGCCGAAGCCGACCGCCATCTGTGCCCGGCCTTCGCGCTGCGCCTCGTGCGCGGGGTCAGGAACGGCCCGTCACCGGACTGGATGCAGCGGCGCCTGCGCGCCATCGGCCTGAGGCCGATCAACGCGCTGGTCGACATCACCAACTACGTCACCTTCGACCGCTCCCGCCCGCTGCACGTCTTCGACGCGGCCAAGGTGAAGGGCGGACTTACCGTGCGGCGCGGGACCACGGGCGAGGAACTTCTGGCGCTCGACGGCAAGACCTACGCCATCGACGAGAGCGTCGTCGTCATCGCCGACGAGAACGGCCCGGAATCGCTTGCCGGCATCATGGGCGGCGAGCATTCAGGCGTCGACGAGACGACGACCGACGTGCTGATCGAATCCGCGCTCTGGGACACAAGGACCGTTGCGCGCACGGGCCGCATGCTGGGCATCGAATCGGATGCCCGATACCGCTTCGAGCGGGGCGTCGACCCGGCGTTCACGCTTCCCGGCCTGGAACTCGCCACGCGTCTCGTGATGGATATCTGCGGCGGCACGCCGAGCGAGATCACGCTCGCCGGGGAAATCCCCGAGGCCGACCGCATCATCGACTTCGACGTGAGCCAGATCGGCCGCCTGACCGGCCTCGAACTGTCCTTCGCGGAGGTGAAGGTGATCCTCACGCGGCTCGGCTTCTGGGTCACCGGCGACGAGGAGCGCCCACGCGTCGCGGTGCCGAGCTGGCGGCCCGACGTGCACGAGGCCGCCGACCTCGTGGAGGAGGTCACGCGGATCGTCGGGGTCGACCGCGTAAAGACGGTTCCGCTGCCGCGCGTCGCCGGGGTGGCGAAGCCGGTGCTGACGCTCTTGCAGACGCGCGAGCGCACCGCGCGGCGAACGCTTGCCGCGCGCGGGATGGTGGAGGCCGTGACCTGGTCGTTCATCCCCGAAGGCCATGCCGCACCGTTCGGCGCGGCCGGCGAGGCGCGCCTCGCGCTCGCCAACCCGATCTCCTCGGAGATGAGCGACATGCGGCCGAACCTGCTGCCCGGCCTCGTCACGGCGGCACAGAAGAACGCCGACAGGGGCTTCGCCGACGTGGCGCTGTTCGAGATCGGCGCGACCTATCACGGCACGCGGCCACAGGACCAGCGCGAGATCGCGGCCGGCGTGCGCCGGGGCACGGCGCGGGCCACGGGATCGGGACGGCACTGGTCGGGACCGGCGGGCGCGGTCGACGCCTTCGACGCCAAGGCCGACGCGATGGACGTGCTTTCAGCGCTCGGCGCGCCGGTGGCGTCGGTTCAGGTGCAGCCGGGCGGCGGCAACTGGTATCATCCCGGCCGCTCGGGCCTGATCACGCTCGGGCCGAAGACGGTTCTGGCGCGCTTCGGCGAACTGCATCCGCGCATCCTCAAGGCGCTGGACGCGGACGGGCCGATGGTCGCCTTCGAGGTCGATCTCGGCGCGATCCCCGCACCGCGGGCGAAGGCGACCCGGGCGAAGCCCGCGCTGGACGCCTCCGACCTGATGGCGGTGAGGCGCGACTTCGCGTTCATCGTGGCCGACGAGGTGCGGGCGCAGAACATCGTGCGCGCGGCGCGCGGGGCGGACAAGGCGCTGATCGCGGACGTCTCGGTGTTCGACGTGTTCGAGGGCGCGAGCCTCGGCGAGGGGCGGAAGTCGGTCGCCATCGAGGTGACGCTGCAGCCGCGCGACAAGACGCTCACCGACGAGGAGATCGACGCGGCGGCGCAACGGATCGTCGCCGCCGTCGCCAAGGCGACGGGCGGGACGCTCAGGAGCTGATCAGGTCCCGCTGGCGAAATTCGACGGCGCCGGCTGGCGCACGCGGGCCGCGCCCGGATCGACCTGCAGGATCGCCAGCCCGCGCTCGTTCGTGCCGTCGCGGCGGAAGCGGAACACGCCGTCCACGCCGGCGAAGCCGTCCGGGCTCGTGAGCGTGGCGGGCGAGACGTTCGGCGCCGATGCGCGACAGGGCCGCGGCGAGCGTCACCGCGTCATAGGCGAGCGAGGCGCTTCTCGGCGGCCGGGTCCCGAAGCGGGCCTGATAGCGCGCCGAGAGGTTCTGCCAGCCGGCCGGGTTCGGCCCGGCGAACCAGGCGCCGGCGAGCTCCGGCACCTGCCAGGCGGCCTCGTCGTTCCACTGGCCGCTGCCCAGGATCTGCGCGCCGCCCGTCGTCACGCCGGCCGAGGCCAGCATGGGTCCGAGCGCGCGCAGCGCTGCGGGTCCGTCGGGCACGAGGACGGCGTCGACCTGCGCACCCGCCGAAGCGACCTGGCCCACCGCGGCACGCATCGAAGCCTCCTCGGGCTGGTAGCGCGCGATGGTGACGACGCGGCCTCCGGCGCGGGAAACCGCGTTCTGGAAGGCGGCCTCGACCACCGATCCGTAGGCGTTCTCGGGCAGCAGCGCGGCGAAGGACCGCTTGCCGCTTCGCGCGGCATAGCCGACGATCCGCTCGATGTCGCTTTCGGGCAGGAAGCTCAGGAGATAGACGCCCTCCGACGCGACGCCTGGAATCGGTGGAAAAGCCGATGAGGGGCACGCCGGTCGTGCGCGCGGCCGTGCCGGCGGAGCGGACTTCCGAGGCGAAGAGCGGACCGATCAGGAGGCGGGCACCGCCGTCGATCGCGGCGCGCGCGGCGGTCTGCGCGCCCTCCGGCGTGCCGCGGGTATCGTATGGCAGAAGGCGGATATCGGCGCCCGGCACCTCGGAGACGGCGAGCTCGGCGGCGTTGCGCATGGCGCGGGCCGCCTCGCCGGCGCCGCCGTCGGCGCTCAGGGGCAGGAGCAGCCCCACCGTGACCGAGCCGGACCCGATCGCCTCGGACTGGCCGGCGCCCGGCCCGATGACCGGACCGACGGAACTCGTCGGACCACAGGAGGCCGCGAGAAGCGCGGCGGCAATGGCAAGCAAGCCGGCTCCGCGCCGCGCAAGCGCGCGGCGGGCCAGCCCAAGAAGATCGGCTATCACGGCAAGGTCCCCATACGCGTGCCCCACGCGCCACATCCGCCCCCGCGGGTAACGGCGCATCCCGTGGTTCGGATTCTAGTGACCGTACCGGTGAATGCAAACCGCCGAATTCGTCCCGCCCGCGCGACCCGGACGGCGCCAGGCCGTGCTAGGTTCGGTCCGACAGGACAAGGACCGATGACAGAGGCGACCGACACCACCACCCGGCACGAGCCGGCGGACGCTGCGAAGGCGGCGCTGGCGCTTTCCGGGCGACCGGCACCGGGGCTGCACGTCGTGGCGACGCCGATCGGCAATCTCGCCGACGTGTCGCTCAGGGCGCTGGCGACGCTGGCCGGCGCCGACCTCGTCGCCTGCGAGGACACCCGCCACACGCGTCGCCTCCTCGACCGTTACGGCCTCGCGCCGCGGCTCGTCTCCTACCACGAGCACAACGCCGCCGAGCGGCGGCCGCAGATCCTCGGGCGGCTCAACGAAGGCGCGGCCGTCGCGCTCGTTTCCGACGCCGGAACGCCGCTCGTCTCCGATCCAGGCTACAAGCTGGTGCGGGCCGCCGTCGAGGCCGGCCATGCGGTCCATGCGGTGCCGGGGCCGTCGGCGGTGCTGGCCGCACTCGTTGTCTCGGGACTGCCGAGCGACCGGTTCTGGTTCGAGGGCTTCCTGCCGCACAAGACGGGCGCGCGGACGAATCGGATCGCGGAAATCGCGGGCATCCCCGGAACGCTCGTCTTCTTCGAATCGCCGAAGCGGCTGCCGGCGATGCTCGCCGACCTATCGGCGGCGCTGGGCAATCGCGAGGGCATCGTCGCGCGGGAGCTGACGAAGCGGTTCGAGACCGTGATACGCGGCGATCTCGCCGGTCTCGCGGCGCACTTCGCCGACGCCGGGCCGCCGAAGGGGGAGGTCGTCGTCGTCGTCGGACCGCCGGTCGACGGCGCGGCCATCCCCGATGCCGTCGAGATCGACGCGCGGCTCGGAAACCTCATCGGCGAGGTGGGGACGCGCGAGGCGGCGGCGCGGCTCGCAGCCGAGACTGGCCTGAAACGCCGCGACCTCTACCGGCGGGCGCTGGACCTGGCCGGAGATGACTGACCTCAAGGCCCGCAAGCGGGCGGAGACGGCGGGTCGGACGGCGGAATCGGCGACCGCCCTCCTCTACCGGCTGAGGGGCTTCGCCATCCTGTCGTCGCCGACTGAGGACCCCCGTCGGCGAGATCGACCTCGTCGCGCGGCGCGGACGGCTCGTCGTCTTCGTCGAGGTGAAGCGCCGGCCGACGAGGGATGCGGGGCTCGAATCGGTCACCGCGAGGGCGCGGCGCCGGATCGCGGACGCGGCGTGCTGGTGGCTTGCGAAGTACCCGGCTTATGGCGGATACACGCTGCGGTTCGACGTCGTCGCGTGGTCGCCCTGGCGGCTGCCGCGGATCGTGACCAACGCCTTCGATGCAGACCACGTCAGGATGTGAAGAATGACATTGCGCGTCGCCGTCCAGATGGACCCGATCGAGAAGATCTCGATCAAGGGGGATTCCACCTTCGCGCTCATGCTGGAAGCGCAGGCGCGCGGCCACGAGATGACCTACTACACGCCGGACACGCTCGCCATGCGCGACGGCCGGGTGTCGGCGGCGCTCGCGCCGGTCTCGGTGCGCGAGGTCCAGGGAGACCACTTCACGCTGGGCGCAGCGGCGCGGCGGGAGCTCACCGACGTCGACGTGATCCTGATGCGCCAGGACCCGCCCTTCGACATGCACTACATCTCGGCGACGCACCTTCTCGAGCGCGTCCATCCGCAGACGCTGGTGGTCAACGACCCCGCCCATGTGCGCAACGCGCCGGAGAAGCTCTACGTCACCGAATTCCCCGACCTGATGCCGCCGACGCTGATCACCCGCGACAGGGCCGAGATCGTGGCCTTCCGCAAGGAGTTCGGCGACATCGTCATGAAGCCGCTCTACGGCAATGGCGGCGCAGGCGGTGTTCCGGGTGACGCCCGACGACCTCAATTTCGGCTCGCTCTACGACCTGTTCGCCGCGACCTTCCGCGAACCCTGGGTGGTCCAGCGCTTCCTCCCCGAGGTGAAGCACGGCGACAAACGCATCATCCTCGTCGACGGCGAATTCGCCGGCGCCGTCAACCGCGTCCCGGCCGAGGACGACCTCCGATCCAACATGGTGCGCGGGGGCGCCGCGCAGACGACGGAGCTGACGCCGCGCGAGCGCGAGATCTGCGAGCGCATCGGACAGGGCCTGCGCGAGCGCGGGTTCATCTTCGTCGGGATCGACGTGATCGACGGCTTCCTCACGGAGATCAACGTCACCTCGCCCACCGGCATCCGGGCCATCAAGGGACTGGGCGGGCCGGACATCGCCGCCCTGATCTGGGACACGATCGAGGCGAAGCGCGCGGCCTGACCCGCGGCTACAATTTGTTCTCATAATGTTCTTGCTCGCCCTGCGTGTGGACGCTACAGTCTTCGCACGCAGGGCAAGGGGGCAGACATGGTCGTCGGGTCACCACCGTCGCGTTCGTCGGCATCGAGGCGCGCCGCGTCGACGTCCAGGTGCAGGTCGTGCCGGGAATTCCGGCCTTCTCGATCGTCGGGCTGCCCGACAAGGCGGTGGCGGAGAGCCGCGAGCGGGTGCGCGCGGCGCTGACGGCGGTCGGGCTGGCGCTTCCCCCGCGCCGCATCACGGTCAACCTCGCGCCCGCCGACCTACCCAAGGAAGGCAGCCATTTCGACGCTGCGATCGCGCTCGGCCTGATGGCGGCGATCGGCGCGGTGCCGCACGACGCGCTGTCGGGCTGGTGCGTCGTGCGGGCGAACTCGCGCTCGACGGACGGCTCGCGCCGGTCGCGGGCGTGTTGCCCGCCGCCATCGGCGCAAACGCCATGGGCCTCGGGCTTATCTGTCCGGCCGAATGCGGCGCGGAAGCGGCCTGGGCGGGCCCCGAAATGGGGCTTCTCGCGCCCGCCGACCTGATCGCGCTGGTCAACCATTTCAAGGGCACCCAGATGATGGCGCGGCCGAAGCCGGCGATCCGCGAGGCCGTCGGCGAGGCACTCGAGCTCTCCGACATCCGCGGCCAGGAGATGGCCAAGCGCGCGCTCGAGATCGCCGCGGCCGGCGGCCACAACCTGCTGTTCGTCGGCCCTCCGGGCGCCGGCAAGTCGATGCTGGCGAGCCGGCTGCCCTCCGTGCTGCCGCCGCTGACGCCGCCGGAACTGCTGGAGATATCCATGATCCAGTCGATTGCCGGCACCATCGCGGGTGGCAAGCTGTCCCAGGCACGGCCGTTCCGCGCGCCGCATCATTCGGCCTCCATGGCGGCGATGGTGGGCGGCGGGTCGAAGGCACGGCCCGGCGAGGTCGTCGCTCGCCCATAACGGCGTCCTGTTCCTCGACGAACTGCCCGAATTCACGCCACAGGTGCTCGATTCGCTGCGCCAGCCGCTCGAATCGGGCGAGACGGCGATCGCCCGGGCGATGCACCGGGTCAACCTATCCCTCGCGCTTCCAGCTCGTCGCCGCGATGAACCCCTGCCGCTGCGGGACGGCGAGCGAGGCCGGGCAGACATGCCGGCGCGGGGGTGCGCTGCGCGGCCGACTACCAGGCGCGCATCTCCGGACCCCTGCTCGACCGCATCGACATCCGCCTGGAAGTGCCCGCGGTGAGCGCGGCGGACCTGATGCTGCCGCCGGCGGCGGAGGGCAGCCGCGAGGTGGCCGCGCGCGTCGCGGCGGCGCGTCACGTGCAGGGCCTGCGATACGCGGCGCTTGGCCTGCCGGCCGCGACCACCAACGCGACCTGCGCGACCCGGCTGCTCGACGAGATCGCGCGGCCCGAGGCCGCGGGGCTCAAGCTGCTCCAGGACGCCTCGCAGACGCTGGGACTGTCGGCGCGCGGCTATCACCGTGTGCTGCGCGTCGCGCGGACGCTCGCCGACCTCGACGGGGCCGACGCCATCGCGCGCATCCATGTCGCGGAGGCCGTCAGCTACCGGGCCGCGGGAACCGGGCTACTCGCGGCCGCCTGACCGGCGGCCGGGCGTCCAGACCCGCGATCACACGATCTTAAGACCGACCGGCCATTATCGCGGGCTCGCGATTACCGGACAGGCCGGACACCGATGGCGGAAACACCGCAGCTCCCCCCGATCGACCGACTGGCGCGCGCCTGGCTGGCGGCGGCGGCGGCGGCCCCCGTCGTCGCTCTCGTCGCGATCGCCACGCTGCCGGCCGGGCCGGAGCTGGGGCTGGCGCTCGCCGTCTCGCTCGTGCTCGCACTGCCGGCGCTCGCGGCGTACGCGCTCGCCGAGCGGCAGCGACGGATCGCGGCGGAGCGGGCGGCGCACGAACTCTCCCGCAGGCTGGAGGCGGCACAGGACCAGGGCTGGGAACTGACCGAGAGCCTGGCCCGCCACCGCGACATGATCGACGCGCAGGGCGACATCATCCTCAGGCGCGACCGCGAAGGCCGGCTGACCTTCCTCAACGACGCGTGCTGCCGCGCCTTCGGGCTGGACCGCGACGCGGTGATGGGGACCGCCGCGGGACCGCGCCGACCGGGCGGCGCCCCTCCCGCCGGGGTCGCCGAGGGACGCTACGACGCCCGCTTCGAAACCGTCGACGGACCGCGCTGGTTCGCGGTCGAGGAAGTGCCGATCCGCGACCGGTCGGGCCGTCTCGTCGAAGTCCAGAGCGTCGGCCGCGACATCACCGATCGGATGGCGAGCGAGGACGAACTGCGCCGGGCACGCGACGCGGCGGAGGCGGGAAGCCGGGCCAAGACACGCTTCCTGGCCTCGGTCAGCCACGAGATCCGGACGCCGATGAACGGCATCATCGGCATGACCGATCTCCTGCTCGATTCGCGGCTGACACCCGAGCAGACCGCCTATGCGCGCACGGTGCGCGGTTCGGCGGCGGCCCTCATGGGGCTGATCGACGACATCCTCGACCTCTCCAAGATCGAGGCCGGCCGGCTCGACCTCGCCCGAGAGCCCTTCTCGCCGGCCGCGCTGGTGCGCGACGTCGCCGAACTCCTCAGCCCGCGCGCCGAACAGAAGGGCCTCGAGGTCGCGCAGTTCGTCTCGCGCGACGTGCCGGCCTCGCTCATCGGCGACGCCGACCGGCTGCGCCAGGTCCTCGTCAATCTTGCCGGCAACGGGATCAAGTTCACGAGCCGCGGCGGCGTCACCATCGAACTCGGCCGGCGGCCCGACGCCGCCGACGGCAGGATCGGCATCGATATCGAGGTTCGCGACACCGGCATCGGCATCGCCGAGACGGAGAGGGAACGCATCTTCGGGGAGTTCGAGCGGGGCGACGCGGGGCTGGCGCAACGTTACGAGGGCGCGGGGTTGGGGCTGGCCATATCGAGGCGCATCATCGCCGCCATGGGCGGGGGGATAGACGTGGAGAGCCGGCCGGGACAGGGCAGCGTCTTCACGCTGCGGCTCGACTTCGAGGCGGCCTCCGGCGGCACCGGGCCGGGGCCCGCGACACTCGCCGGACGCCGGCTCCTGGTCGCGGCGCCGTCGCCCGCCCTCCGCCGCGCGCTCTCGCTCACGCTGCGCGAGGAAGGCGCCGTGGTGCATGTCGTGGCCACGCTGGCGGCGCTTCGCCGGCGCGCGGCATCGCACCGCTTCGACGCGGTGCTGGTCGACGCCGCGCTCGGTCGCGGCGAGCGCATCGCCGCCGAGGCCGGGCCCGCCATCCTCATGCTGGCGCCGACCGAGCGCGAGCTGCTGACGGACCTCGCCGCGCAAGGATTTGCCGGCTACCTCATCAAGCCCGTGCGGCGCGAATCGCTGCTCGCCCGGCTCGGCGTCTCCGGCGGCCGCAAGCGCAACCAGACGCCGCGAACCGGCATGCAGGTCGCGCCCGCGCCGCAGCGGCTCAGGATCCTGCTCGCCGAGGACAACGACATCAATGCGCTCCTCACCACCGCGCTCCTGTCCCGGCTCGGCCACGAGGTCGTGCACGTGCGCGACGGCGAGACGGCGCTGAGGACGGTGCGGGCGACGCTGGTGCGCCGACGGCCCGAACCGGCCTTCGACCTGACGCTCATGGACGTCCAGATGCCGGGCCTCGACGGGCTGGCGGCGACGCGCGCCATCCGCGAGATCGAAACGGTGTCGGGGGCGGCGCGCCTCCCGGTGATCGCTCTCACGGCCAATGCCTTCGCCGAAAGCAGGGCGGCCTGCCTCGATGCGGGAATGGACGGGTTCCTGTCGAAGCCGGTGGACCGCGACGACCTCGTCGCCTGCCTCGCCCACCACACCGGCGGCCGCGCGCGGCGGTCGGCATGACACCCGTCACGATTGTCACAAAACCGTAGCGCAAGTATGATTCCAAAGTCTAAGGACGGGGCCGCTCCGTTCCGGGCAAGGCAACGGTCGACGAGCGGGCCCGGCACGACGGGACGATCGGAGCGATGTGGCTGGAGGGCATGAGGCTGACCGAGATCTATCGGCCGGCATGGCGTAAGCGGCGTCTCGTGCCGGCGGCGTTCCGCCCGCGCGAGACCGGCGAAGGCGGGACCGCAAGCGTGCCCGACTCGTTCGGGCGCATCGGGCCGCTGGAGGTGCGGCTCGCCCGCAATTCGCGCGAGGTCCGTCTCGCGCAGGCGCTGCGCTTCAAGGTCTTCTATGAGGAGATGTCGGCGCAGTCGGGTCCGGCGGCATTTCTCCGCCGCCGCGATGTCGACGGCTTCGACGCGATCTGCGACCACCTGCTGGTCGTGGACCACGAGCCAGATCCCGAGATCTTCCCGAGGATGCGCGACCGGCGGCGTCCCGCGGTCGTGGGAACGTACCGGCTGCTGCGCCAGGAGGTGGCGGAGCGCCTCGGCGGATTCTACAGCGCGAGCGAATTCGACATCGCCGCTCTCATCGAGCGCAAGCGCCCGTTGAACTTCCTCGAACTCGGGCGGTCCTGCGTTCTCAAGCCCTACCGCACCAGAAGGACGATCGAATTGCTGTGGGCGGGCAACTGGGCGTATGTGCAGCATTTCGGCATCGACGTGATGATTGGCTGCGCGAGCCTGGAGGGAACCGAGCCGGAGCGCCTGGCGCTGCCCTTGTCCTTCCTGCATCACACCGCGCGCGCGCCGGAGGAATGGCGCGTCGCCGCGCTGCCCGACCGGGCGGTGGGGATGAACCGCATGCCCGCCGAGGCGATCAACGTCCGCGCGGCCCTCAACGCTCTGCCGCCGCTCCTCAAGGGCTATCTCAGGCTCGGCGCCCATATCGGCGACGGGGCGGTGGTCGATAACCAGTTCGGGACGACGGACGTCTGCGTCGTCCTTCCCGTCGCCTCGATCAACCCCCGGTATTTCGGGCATTTCGGCGCGCCCAGGGAGAGGCTTTCCTGAGCGCCCCCAACAGGCGACGAAGCAGGTCATCCCTTCGTTGACCATCGCAGCGGGTCGCGGGCGCCGGTAACCAACTCCGCGGCGTCGCTGCGCCAGGGCAACTTCCTGGCGCGGATCGGCGGCGAGCAGTTCGCCGCCTGACGCCTCACGCCTTCAGCCGCCAGCCGGTGCGGAAAATCCACCAGACGGTCACGAGGCAGAGGCCCAGGAAGACGAAGGTCATCGCGAGGCTGATCCCGATGGCGACGTCGGCGACGCCGTAGAAGCTCCAGCGAAACCCGCTGATCAGGTAGACGACCGGATTGAACAGGCTGACCGTCTGCCAGGCCGGCGGCAGCATGTCGATGGAATAGAACGCCCCGCCGAGGAAGATCAGGGGCGTGAGCATCAGCGTCGGCACCATCGACAGCTTCTCGAAGCCGTCGGCCCAGATGCCGATGATGAAGCCGAACAGGCTGAAGGTCAGCGCCGTGAGGACGAGAAACAGCACCATCCAGACCGGATGGGCGATCTCGATGGGGACGAACAGCCCGGCCGTCGCCAGGATGATGAGGCCGAGAACGATCGACTTTGTGGCGGCGGCGCCGACATAGCCGATCACCATCTCGAGATAGGAGATCGGCGCGGAGAGAAGCTCGTAGATCGTTCCGGTGAATCGCGGGAAGTAGATGCCGATCGAGGCGTTCGAGACCGACTGCAGCAACAGGGTCAGCATGATGAGACCCGGCACGATGAACGAGCCGTAGCCGACGCCCTCGACCTCCTCGATCCGCGAGCCGATCGCCGCGCCGAAGACGACGAAATAGAGAGAGGTGGAGATGACCGGCGAGACCAGGCTCTGGAGCAGCGTCCGTCCGGCGCGCGCCATCTCGAAATAGTAGATCGCCCAAACCGCGCGCCAGTTCATCGACCGTCCCTCACCAGGCTGACGAAGATATCCTCGAGCGAGCTCTGCTCGGTCTGCAGGTCGCGGAAGCGGATGCCGGCCGTGTTCAGGGCCTGCAGCAGCGCCGTTATGCCGGTGCGCTCGGCCTGCGTGTCGTAGGTGTAGACGAGCTCGCTGCCGCCGGCGGCGAGTTCGAGGCCGTAGCCGGCGAGCTCGGCCGGCACGGTGTCGAGCGGCGAAGCGAGCTGCAAGGTGAGCTGCTTCCTGCCGAGCTTGCGCATCAGTTCGTTCTTGTCCTCGACGAGGACGATCTCGCCGCGGTTGATGACGCCCACCCGGTCGGCCATCTCCTCGGCCTCCTCGATGTAGTGGGTCGTCAGGATGACCGTGACGCCGGTGTCGCGCAGGGCGCGGATGAGGTTCCACATCTCGCGCCTCAGTTCGACATCGACGCCGGCCGTCGGCTCGTCGAGAAACAGGATGCGCGGCTCGTGGGCAAGCGCCTTGGCGATCATGACGCGGCGCTTCATGCCCCCCGACAGGGTCATGATCTTCGAATCGCGCTTGTCCCAGAGCGACAGGTCCTTCAGCACGCGCTCGACATAGGCGGCGTCCGACGGCTTGCCGAACAGGCCGCGGCTGAACGTCACCGTCGCGCGTACCGTCTCGAAGGCGTCGGTCGACAGTTCCTGCGGCACGAGACCGATCATCGAGCGCGCGGCGCGGTAGTCGCGCACGATATCATGGCCGTCGACGAGGACCTCGCCGGCTCCCGGATTGACGATGCCGCAGACGATGCTGATCAGCGTGGTCTTGCCGGCGCCGTTCGGACCGAGCAGGGCGAATATCTCGCCGGCGCCGATCTCGAGGTCGACATTCTTCAGCGCCTCGAAGCCCGAACTCATAGGTCTTCGAAAGATTTCGGACCGAAATCACGGGCTGCATGGGGGACCGACCGGATTGGTGCTGCTGGCCGGAGCGCACATAGCGCGAAGCGACCTGAAAGGCCACAGGCGGATCGAATCGCCTCATACGGGGGCTCCCTGTTTGCTTCATCGGGAGCAGGCTTATAGAACCTCAACCATGGTTGAGGTCAAGGGAGGCGGGAATGACCGTATCAGCACGCCGCGTAACGCCGGAGCTCGGTGTCGGCGAGGTCGCCGCACGGGCGGGGGTGGCGGTCTCGGCGCTCCACTTCTACGAGGCGAAGGGCCTGATCTCGTCCCGCCGGAGCCCGGGCAACCAGCGCCGGTACGGCCGCGACGTGCTGCGCCGGATCGCCGTCATCAAGGTCGCGCAGCGCGCCGGCATTCCCCTCTCCGCGGTCGCCGAGGCCTTCGCAGCCCTGCCTGCGGGACGCACGCCGACGGCGCGAGACTGGACACGGCTGTCGCGGCGGTGGCGCGCCGACCTCGACGAGCGGATAGCCCGCCTCATCCGGCTCCGCGATGACCTGAACGGGTGCATCGGCTGCGGCTGCCTGTCGATCGGCGCCTGCCCGTTGCGCAATCCCGGCGACGCGCTTTCGGTCGAAGGCACGGGCCCACGGCTGCTCGATCCGGACTGAGCGTCATTTTTCGGTCATGAGCGGCCGATTTCGCAATGATTTCCGGTCTTCACGGTGTTACACGGCGCCTTCCAGACGATGGGGCGGCGGGGAAAACGTGGCCAAGGCTAAGCTCGACAAGGACCTGAAGAAGGTCGTCCGCCTCGAGGAGGCGACCTACGGCCTCTCGCGCGCGGTGGCGGCGCCCGGGCTGGCGGCGATCTTCCTCATGGCCATCGTCGCCTTCGCCAGCTTCACGCTCGCCGAAGGCCCGCTCGGCATCTACGTGGTGCTGGCAGCCGCCATCGGCGGCTACATGGCACTCAACATCGGCGCCAACGACGTCGCCAACAACATGGGCCCGGCGGTCGGCGGGCGGGCGCTGTCGCTGAAGGCGGCCCTCGTCATCGCCGCGATCTGCGAGGCGGCCGGCGCGATCCTGGCCGGCGGCGACGTCGTCGAGACGATTTCCAAGAGCGTCATCCAGCCGGCCCCGGACGTCGCGGCGATCGACTTCATCCTGCTGATGACCGCCGGACTGCTGGCGGCGGCGATGTGGATCCATCTCGCGACCTTCGTCGGCGCGCCGGTCTCGACGACGCATTCCGTGGTCGGCGGCGTGGTCGGCGCGGGACTCGCGGCATTCGGGGCGAGCGCGGTCTCCTGGCCGACGCTGGGCGGCATCGTGGCGAGCTGGATCATTTCGCCCGTCTTCGGCGGGCTGATCGCGGCGGGTATCCTCGCCTTCGTCCACCGCATGGTGCTCGACCGGAAGGACATGCTGGACGCGGCGCGACGATGGGTGCCGCTCCTGATCGCCGTCATGGCCGGCGTGTTCGCGATGTATCTCGTCTCGAAGGGACTGTCGCGGGTCTGGCGGCCGTCGAACCCGACGGTGTTCGCTCTCGGAGCGGCGACCTTCCTGGCCGCGTGGTGGGCGTCCCGGCCGTGGATCGCCGCGCAGGCGCGCGGGCTTCAGAACCGCCGCAAGCACATCTCCGACCTCTTCACGCTGCCGCTCATCTGCTCCGCCGCCCTCCTCTCCTTCGCACACGGCGCCAACGACGTGGCCAACGCCGTGGGCCCCCTTGCCGCGATCGTCAACGCCGCGCAAACGGGGAGCGCCGCTGCATCGGACGTCGCGCTGCCGTTCTGGGTGCTCGCCATCGGTGCGGCCGGCATCGCGCTGGGGCTGGCGCTGTTCGGGCCGAAGGTCATGCGCACGGTGGGCGAGAAGATCACCCGCCTCAACGCGATCCGGGCCTATTGCGTGGCGCTGTCGGCGGGAACGACCGTCCTCATAGCGTCCGCGCTCGGCATGCCGGTGTCGTCGACGCACATCGCCATCGGCGGCGTCTTCGGCGTCGGCTTCCTGCGCGAACGGATGAGCAACGAGGGGATACCGAACCCGGCCGTCCAGCCGCGCACGCGCTTCCTCGACGTCGAGGCCCTGAACGCGACGCCCGAGGAGGCGGTGGAGCGGCGCCAGAAGCGGGCGCGTCGGCGGCTGGTGCGCCGGCAGCACGTCTCGGGGATCGTCGCGGCCTGGATCTTCACCGTGCCGGCGGCAGGAACCCTGGCGGCCCTACTCTACCTCGGCATGCAGCTCGCGATCCGCCCGTAGCCGCGGCGGGTCGCGCCGCGCGATGGCGTCGACCATGGTGAGGAGCCGGTCGTCGGTGAGGAGCCTGCGGGCGTCGGTCAATGTCACCCAGTGGCGGTGCCGCTCGCCCTTCTCCGGCCAGTCGTCGGCCTGGGTCTCGACGAGCAGCGGATACATCGCCACCTCGATCACGATCCGGCTGATGCCGCGCGTCTTCCAGGTGCGGTAGGAACCGATCGAGTCGCTCTCGACGCGCCCCTCGACGCCGGCCTCCTCGAACGCCTCGCGGGCGGCGTGGGCCTGGGGGCTGGCGCCACGCGGCAGCGATCCCTTGGGGAATATCCAGCGGCCGGTGCGCCGCGACGTGATCAGCAGGAAGACGACGGTCTCGTCGACATAGGCATAGGGAATGGCGCCGGACTGGCGATCGCCGACCTCCGCGTCGGCGGGCGGCGCAGAAAACCATCGGGCGCGGAGACTTCGCAGAAGGGTGAGCAACGTCTGTCGAATTCCCCCTTGAGGACGTCGATCCAAGTACATGATTCGCGGTCAGGGCCTAACGGGGAGTTTCACGCGGCAATCATTCCTTTACGGGGGAACGACACAATCCCGGCCGCGATACGCCACGATACGCCAGCCCGCGAGCCTGCCATGACCGCCGCAACCGCCACCGCTTCGCCTGAACCGAGAGACGACGCAGCGTCGAGGGGACCCATCGACCATTCCAAGGTCATGCCCTCCTTCGACTACACGACGCTCATGCGCAGGGTCAACGAGGCCACCGGCAAGGGCTACTGGGCGCAGGTCCGCGAGATGTACCGGCTGAAGTTCGGACCGGGGAAGATCATGCCGGCGGAGTACTTCTACTACCGGCTCTACGACGAGACGCTGTCGCCCGATGCGAAGGCCGCCTTCGTCGGCCACAATCTGCGCGCGGAGATGAACGGCGTGCATCTCGACCGCCGCTGCTTCGGCATCGGCAGCGACAAGCTGGCCTTCTATGCCTGCATGAGCGGGCTCGGATTGCCGATTCCCGCCACACGGGCGATCTTCCACCCGGCCCGGTTCCTGTCCGGCGCGGCGAGCCTCGCCTCCGCGGACCGGCTCGCCGACTGGCTGCGCGACGAGGGCAACTATCCCTTCTTCGCCAAGCCCGTCGATTCAACGGCCAGCGTGGGCATCGCATCGGTCGACGCCTACCATCCCGGCGCCGATGAGATCGAGCTCGCCAGCGGCCAGCGCTTTCCCGTTACCCGCTTCGTCGAGGAGGCGGAGCGCTACTTCAGGCGCGGATATCTCCTGCAGGAGCGCCTTCACTCCGACCAGCGGCTGGCGGACATGACCGGGCGCCGCCTCTCGACGATCCGCATCATGGTGCTCAACCACGGTGGCGTGCCGAAGCCGTTCCGGGCGACATGGCGCCTGCCACTGGGGGCGAACCAGGCCAACGTCCTGTGGCGCGGCAACATGATGGCGGCGCTCGATCTCGAAACCGGAACGGTCGGTCGGGTGATCAAGGGGAACGGGCCCGGCCTGACGGAGATCGACCGGCATCCCGACAGCGGCCGCGACCTGATCGGCTACCGCGTGCCCGACTGGGACGGACTGACGGAGATGGTGGTCCGCGCCGCCTCGGCGCTGCCCGGGCTCGAACTGACGGGCTGGGACGTCTCGCTCAGCGACCGCGGCCCGATCATCGTCGAACTTGAACCCGACGGGGGCGATCCGACCGTCAGCCAGCTCGCCAGCGGGCGCGGCCTGCTCGACGGACCCTACGGGGAGTTCCTCCAGCGCTGCCGCGCCAGGCCGAAGGCCCGGCGCTGGCGGTGGGCCACCTGATCCACGCCGGACGCCGTCAGCCGCTGACGTTGTAGGCGGCGATCGAGGCCATGTTGACCAGCTCGGAATCGGTCGCGCCCAGGGGCACGATCTGCACCGCCTTGTCGAGGCCGACCAGCAGCGGGCCGATCACGGTCGCGCCGCCCAGTTCCTGGAGGAGCTTGGTGGAGATCGACGCGGAATGGATCGCCGGCATGACGAGGACGTTGGCCGGCCCCGACAGGCGGCAGAAGGGATAGGTCGCCATCAGCTCGGGATCGAGCGCCACGTCGGCGGCCATCTCGCCGTCGTACTCGAAGTCGACGCGCCGCGAGTTCAGGATGCGGACGGCCTCGCGCACCTTCTCCGAACGCTCGCCGAGCGGGTGTCCGAAGGTCGAATAGGCGAGCAGCGCAACCCTCGGCTCGTAGCCCAGGCGGCGCGCGGTGCCGGCGGCCTCCACCGCGATGTCGGCGAGCGACTGTGCGCCGGGCATCTCCTCGATGGCGGTGTCGGCGATGAGGACCGTGCGGCCGCGCGAGACGGCGATCGACACGCCGATCACCTTGTGGCCGGGCTTGGGGTCGATGACGCGGCGCACGTCCTCGAGCGCGATCGAATAATTGCGGGTGACGCCGGTCACCATGGCGTCGGCGTCGCCCGTCGCCAGCATGCAGGCGGCGAAGATGTTGCGGTCGGTGTTCACGAGGCGCTGGCAGTCGCGGAAGAGATAGCCGGAGCGCTGCAGGCGGGCATAGAGGAACTCGGCGTAGTCGACATTGCGCTTCGTCAGGCCGGCATTGATGATCGCCACGTCGTCGCGGGGCTCGAGACCCAGCGTCCTGATCGAAATCCCGGATGCGCTCGTCGCGGCCGACCAGCACGGGGCGCCCCAGGCCGCCAGCGGCGAAGGTGAAGGCGGCGCGGATGACCTGCTCCTCCTCGCCCTCGGCGAAGACCACGTTCTTCTTCGACTGGCGCACCTTGCCCATGAGCCGCTGCAGCGTGCCGGCGATGGGATCGCGGCGGGCCGACAGCGTCTGGCTGTACTGCTCCATGTCATCGATGGGCCGGCGCGCGACGCCGGTCTCCATCGCCGCCTTCGCCACCGCCGGCGGGATGGCGGAGATCAGGCGCGGATCGAACGGCACGGGGATGATGTAGTCGGGGCCGTATTTCGGCCGGTTGCCGCGATAGGCGGCGGCCACCTGGTCGGGCACGTCCTCGCGGGCGAGATCGGCCAGCGCGCGGGCGGCCGCAATCTTCATCTCATCGTTGATCTCGCTCGCGCGCACATCGAGCGCGCCGCGGAAGATGTAGGGAAACCCCAGGACATTGTTGATCTGGTTCGGATAATCGGAACGCCCCGTCGCCATGATGGCGTCGTCCCGGATCTCGGCGACCTCTTCGGGCGTGATCTCGGGATCGGGGTTGGCCATGGCGAAGATGATCGGGTTGTCGGCCATCGAGCGGACCATGTCGGCGGTCAGCGCGCCCTTCACCGACAGGCCGAAGAAGACGTCGGCGCCTTCCATCGCGTCGGCGAGCGTCCGGGCGTTGGTCTCGACCGCGTGGAGCTCCTTCCACTCGTTCATCCCCTCCTTGCGGCCCTTGTGGACGACGCCCTTGGTGTCGCAGAGCAGGATGTTGTCGGCCTTGAAGCCCATCGCCTTCATCAGCGACAGGCAGGCGATGCCCGCCGCGCCGGCCCCGTTGCAAACGAGCTTCGTCGCGGCGATGTCGCGGCCGGTGAGATCGAGCGCGTTTATGAGGCCGGCGATGGCGATGATCGCCGTGCCGTGCTGGTCGTCGTGGAAGACGGGGATGTCGAGGAGCCCGCGAAGCTCCTTCTCGATGGTGAAGCATTCCGGCGCGCGGATGTCCTCCAGGTTGATGCCGCCGAAGGTGAGGCCGAGATAGCGCACGCAGTTGACGAACTCCCCGGCGTCCTCCGTGGAGACCTCGAGATCGACCGAATCGATGTCGGCGAAGCGCTTGAAGAGCGCGGCCTTGCCCTCCATCACCGGCTTGGAGGCCAGCGCGCCGAGATTGCCCATGCCGAGGATGGCGGTGCCGTTGGTGATGACGGCGACGAGATTTCCCTTGGTCGTGTAGTCGTAGGCGAGCGCGGCATCGTCGGCGATGGCCTGCACGGGAACCGCGACGCCGGGCGAATAGGCCAGCGACAGGTCGCGCTGGGTCGCCATCGGCTTGGTGGGCACGATTTCGAGCTTGCCGGGCCGGCCCTGGCTGTGGAACAGCAGGGCGTCCTGGTCGGTGAATGTGGGCCGTCGGCCGGCGGAGTCGAAATCGGACGGCATGGGCGCAGTTCCTCCGGTTCTTATTGGCTTTCCACTTCGGCGGACCTTATCGGTCGCATCGGACGGGCTCAAGCAACGCCATGGAGGCGGCACCGGTGAATCGCCCGATACCATCTGCTAGGGTCCGGCCATGACCGCGCAGACCGCCGCAGCCGATGCCGACGCCCCGCGCCTTGAGCCCTGGGACGACGCCCGCGTCACCCCGATGATGCGGCAGTATCTAGAGATCCGCGCGGCCAACGCCGACTGCCTGCTGTTCTACCGGATGGGCGACTTCTACGAGCTGTTCTTCGACGACGCCGAGACGGCGAGCCGGGCGCTCGGCATCACGCTTACGAAGCGCGGCAAGCACCTCGACGAGGACATCCCGATGTGCGGCGTGCCGGTGCATGCCGCCGACGACTATCTCCAGCGCCTGATCGCGCTCGGCCACAAGGTCGCCGTCTGCGAGCAGCTCGAGGACCCTGCCGAGGCGAGGAAGCGCGGCTCCAAGTCCGTCGTCCGGCGCAACGTCGTCAGGCTCGTGACGCCGGGCACGCTGACCGAGGAGGCGCTGCTCGAATCGCGCCGCAACAATTTCCTCGCCGCCGTCGCGCGGGTGCGCGGCGAGAGCGAGGCGGTGGCGGTCGCATGGGCGGACATCTCGACGGGCGAGTTCCGCGTCGCCGAGACGACCGCAGGAGACCTCGGCGGGCTCGTCGCCCGCATCGCCCCGGGCGAGGTACTCGTCTCGGACGCCATGCGCGACGACGCGGCTTTCGCGGACATCTGGCGCGGCCTGCCCTCGGCGGTGACGCCGCTACCGCCGGCGATATTCGACTCCACGGCCGCCGCGCGCCGGCTGCAGTCGTATTTCGGCGTCGCGACGCTCGACGGGTTCGGCACGCTCGGCCGGGCCGAAACGGCGGCGGCCGGCACGGTCATTGCCTATGTCGACCGAACCCAGATCGGCCACCGCGCGCCGCTCTCGTTCCCGGTCCGCGAGACGCGCGGCGCGACGATGGCGATCGATCCGGCGACGCGGACCAATCTCGAACTGGTCGCGACCACGACGGGCGACCGGCGCGGCAGCCTCGTGGCCGCCGTCGACCGGACCGTCACCGCGCCCGGCGCCCGCGAGCTCGCCCGGCGGATCGCCGCGCCACTGACCGACCCGGCGGCGATCGCCACGCGCCTCGACGCGGTGGGCTGCCTCGTCGAGGAGCCGGCCCTGCGGGAGCGCATCCGCGAGGTGCTGCGAGGCGCGCCCGATATCGCCCGCGCCCGGGCAAGGCTGACGCTGCAGCGCGGCGGCCCGCGCGACCTGGGATCGATCCGCGACGCGATCGCGACATCCCACCAACTCGCGGCACTCCTGGACGAGGCCGGCGTTGCGGCGCGGACCGAAACGCTCGCGCGCATCTCCGAAGCCCTGGGGCGCCCCGATACGGGGCTCGGCGACATGCTGAGCGCGGCGCTGGTGGATACCCCGCCCGTCCTCAGGCGCGACGGTGGTTTCGTGCGGGCCGGCTACGACGCCGACCTCGACGCGGCACGCGGCCTGCGTGACGAAAGCCGCAAGGTGGTGGCCGGGCTGCAGGCGACCTATCAGGACGCGACCGCCATCCGCTCGCTCAAGGTGCGCCACAACAACGTGCTCGGCTATTTCGTCGAGGTGACGGCGCAGCACGGCGCGAAGATGACGGTTCCGCCGCTGTCGGACACCTTCTTCCACCGCCAGACACTCGCCAACCAGCTCCGGTTCTCGACCCAGGAGCTCGGCGAGCTCGAGGGGCGCATCGCCTCGGCCGCCGACCGCGCGGCGGCGCTCGAGGGCGCCGTGTTCGAGGCGCTGTGCGAGGCCGTGGCCGCCGACGGCACCGCGCTCGACGCCGCCGCCACCGCACTCGGCGAACTCGACGTCCATGCCGGGCTCGCGCAGGTCGCCGCCGAGTGGGATTATGTCCGGCCGCAGGTCGAGGAGGGTCCGGCCTTCGCGATCGAGGGCGGCAGGCACCCGGTCGTCGAGCAGGCGCTCAGGGCCGACGGAGGGTCGCCGTTCGTCTCCAACGACTGCGCGCTCGGGCCAGCCGACGAGGCGGAGTTCGGGCGCATCCAGCTCATCACCGGGCCGAACATGGCCGGCAAGTCGACCTATCTGAGGCAGAACGCGCTGATCGCGGTGCTCGCCCAGGCCGGCTCCTTCGTGCCGGCCCGCAGCGCCCGGATCGGCGTCGTCGACCGGCTGTTCAGCCGCGTCGGCGCGGCCGACGACCTGGCACGCGGCCGGTCGACTTTCATGGTCGAGATGGTCGAGACCGCCGCCATCCTCAACCAGGCGGATGCCCGCTCGCTCGTCATCCTCGACGAGATCGGCCGCGGCACGGCGACCTTCGACGGCCTGTCGATCGCCTGGGCGGCGATCGAGCACCTGCACGAGGTCAACCGCAGCCGGGCGCTGTTTGCCACCCATTTCCACGAACTCACCGCGCTCGCCGAGACGCTGCCACGCCTCGTCAACGCCACCGTGAAGGTGCGCGAGTGGAAAGGCGACGTCATCTTCCTGCACGAGGTCGCGCCCGGCGTCGCCGACCGCTCCTACGGCATCCAGGTCGCCCGGCTCGCGGGGCTTCCCGCCCCGGTGCTGGCGCGGGCGCGCGAGGTGCTGGAGCATCTCGAGGACACCGAACGCCGGGAGGGCGCGGCCGGTCTCGTGGAGGACCTGCCCTTGTTCGCGAGCCACCTGAAGGCGCAGCCGGCGAGGCCGGTGCCCGACAAGCCCGGACAGCTCGCCGAGCGCCTGTCCGCGATCAACCCCGACGAACTGACCCCTCGCGAGGCCCTCGACGTGCTCTATGCCCTGAAGTCGCTCGCATCCGGAGACGCCGCGCCATGAACCGCCCGGAACGCCGCCGGCCGCAGGCGGCGGACGCCAACGCGCTCTACGACGCCCTTTGCGAGCTGCGCGAGGCGCACGGCGAGGGCGCGAATTTCCGCGCCGCGATGCTCGACGAGCTCAAGCGCGCCCGTCGCGACGGCCTGCGTGCGATCGAGGCGGCGCTTTCGGACAACGGCAAGGGGCTCGCCTGCGCGCGGGCGATCGCCGGGCTTCAGGACGCCATCGTGCAGTCGGTATTCAGGTTCGTGACGACGAAGCTCGCCCCCGTCGATAACCCGTCCTCCTCGGAGCGCATGGCGCTGGTCGCGATCGGCGGATACGGCCGGGCGACCATGGCGCCGGGCTCGGACGTCGATCTGCTGTTCGTCATGCCCTACAAGAAGACGCCCTGGAGCGAGAACGTCGTCGAGCATGTGCTCTACACGCTGTGGGACATGGAGCTGAAGGTCGGCCACGCCGTCCGCTCGGTCGACGACTGCATACGCCTGTCGCGCGACGACATGACGATCCGCACCTCGATCCTCGACGCCCGCTTCATCTGCGGCGACAGGGGCCTGTTCGACGAACTGGTGGAGCGGTTCGACGCCGACGTGGTCAAGGGCTCCGGCCCCGAGTTCATCGAGGCCAAGCTCGCCGAGCGCGACACGCGGCACGCGCGGTCCGGTGAATCGCGCTACCTCGTCGAGCCGAACGTGAAGGACGGCAAGGGGGGCCTTCGCGACCTCCAGACGCTGTTCTGGATCGGCAAGTACTTCTACAGGGTCGAGAGCGGCGAGGAACTCGTCGAGGCCGGCGTCTTCGACCGCTCCGAATACCGCCTGTTCCGAAAATGCGAGGACTTCCTCTGGGCGGTGCGCTGCCACCTGCACTTCCTGACCGGCCGGCCGGAGGAGCGGCTGTCGTTCGACCTGCAGCGCGAGATGGCGCAGCGCCTCGCCTACACGCCGCACCCGGGCATCCGGGACGTCGAGCGGTTCATGAAGCACTACTTCCTGGTCGCCAAGGACGTCGGCGACCTCACGCGCATCTTCTGCAACGCGCTCGAGGTGCGCCACGTCAAGCGGGCGCAGGTGCTGTCGCGGGTGATGCAGCGCTTCCGGCGCAGGAAACCCGGCAAGCTCGCCGAGTCCGACGACTTCGTCATCGAGGCGAGCCGCCTCAACGTCGCCGACAACCTCGCCTTCGAGCGCGATCCGGTCAACCTGATCCGCCTGTTCTTCCTCGCCGACAAGTACAACCTCGCCTTCCACCCGGAAGCGCTCAAGCTCGCGCGGCGGTCGCTGAAGCTGATCGACGGCAGGCTGCGGGAGAACGAGGAGGCCAACGCCCTCTTCATGCGCATCCTGACGGCGGCCAACGATCCCGAGATCGTGCTGAGGCGCATGAACGAGGCCGGCGTTCTCGGCCGCTTCATCCCGGAATTCGGGAAGATCGTGTCGCTGGTGCAGTTCAACATGTACCACCACTACACGGTGGACGAGCACCTGATCCGGTCGATCGGGCTCCTGGCGGCGATCGACAAGGGGCGGCTCGCCGAGGACCATCCGCTCGCCAACGAGATCATCCATACGATCAAGAGCCGCGAGGTGCTCTACTTCGCGGCGTTCCTGCACGACATCGCCAAGGGCAGGCCGGAGGACCACTCGATCGCCGGGGCGCGCGTGGCGCGCCGGCTCGCGCCGCGCTTCGGCTTCTCGCCGGCCGACACCGAGACCATCGCCTGGCTCGTCGAGCAGCATCTCGTCATGAGCATGATCGCCCAGTCGCGCGACCTCGCCGACCGCAAGACGATCCTCGACTTCGCCCAGACCGTGCAGAGCCTCGAACGGCTGAAGCTCCTCCTGATCCTCACCGTCGCCGACATCCGCGCGGTCGGCCCGGGCGTGTGGAACGGCTGGAAGGGGCAGCTTCTCAGGACGCTTTACTACGAGACCGAGCCGGTGCTCGCCGGCGGGCACAGCCAGGTTCACCGCCAGGTGCGCGTGCGCGAGGCGCAGGGCGAACTGCAAGCCGCGCTGACCGACTTCTCCGAGGCCGAGTTCGAGGCCTATTGCGCGCGCCACTACGACGCCTACTGGCTGAGGACCGATCCGGAGCGGCGCGTGGAACATGCCCGCTTCCTGCGGGAGATCGCGGCGGAGAGCCGGACGCTCGCGACCCGCGTCACGACGGACACGTTCCGCGACATCACCGAGATCACCGTCTTCGCGCCCGACCACCCGAGGCTCCTGTCTATCCTGGCCGGCGCATGCGCCGCGTCGGGGGCCAACATCGTCGACGCGCAGATCTTCACGACGTCGGACGGCTACGCGCTCGACACGATCTTCATCTCGCGCGAACTGCCCGAGGCGGCCGACGAACGACGGCGGGCGGGGCGCATAGGACGGCTGATCGAGCAGGCACTGAAGGGCGAGGTCCGCATCGCCGACCTCCTGAAGGACCGTCGCGCGCCGAAGGGCCGCATCCGCGCCTTCACCGTCGAGCCCGACGTCCTCGTCAACAACACCTGGTCGAACCGCTTCACCGTCATCGAGGTGACGGGACTGGACCGGCCGGGGCTTCTCTACGACCTCACCGACACGCTCGCCCGCCTCAACCTGAACATCGCCTCGGCGCATATCGCGACCTTCGGCGAACGGGCCGTCGACGTGTTCTACGTCACCGACCTCACGGGGCAGAAGATCACCAACGCCAACCGTCAGGCCGCCATCCGGCGCCATCTCCTGCAGGCGCTCGGCACGGAGAAGAAGGAAGCGGCGTGAGCAGAAGGACATCCGACCGTCCGCTGCTTGTGCCGACAACATAGGTTTTCTCGATGGCCCTTCTACGGCATTTCGCGACGGTCGGCGGCGGCACGGTGGTGAGCCGGGTGCTGGGGTTCGCGCGCGACGTGCTGACGGCAGCCGCGCTCGGCACCGGGCCGGTGGCCGACGCCTTCTTCGTCGCCTTCCGGCTGCCGAACCTGTTCCGGCGCATCTTCGCCGAGGGCGCCTTCAACGCCGCCTTCGTGCCACTCTTCGCCAAGGCGCTCGAAGGCGAGGGCGCGCGTCAGGCGCGGCGGTTCGCGGAAGAGGCGCTGTCGGGGCTCCTGTTCGCGCTCCTGATCCTCACCGCGATCGCCGAGATCGCCATGCCGCTCGTCCTCATGATCCTGGCGCCGGGCTTCATCGGCGACACGGAGAAGTTCGACCTGTCGGTGACGCTGACGCGGATCGCGTTCCCCTATCTCGTCTTCATCTCTCTGGTGGCGCTCCTGTCGGGCGTCCTCAACGCGCTGGGGCGCTTCGCGGTGGCGGCCTTCGCGCCGGCGCTCCTCAACGCGGTGATGATCGGCGCGCTCGTCATCATCGTCGCCTTCGGGCTGGAGGAGACGGCGCGCGCCGGCCACGTGCTCGCCTGGGGCGTCTTCGTCGCCGGCGTCGTGCAGCTCGTCGTCCTCGTGATCGCCGCGCGCCGCGCCGGCATGGGGCTCAGCCTGCGCCGGCCGCGCATGACGCCCGGCATCAGGCGGCTCGTCTCGCTCGGCATCCCCGGCGTAGTGGCCGGCAGCATCACGCAGATCAACATCGTGATCGGCACGATGATCGCCTCGCTGCAGGCCGGCGCGGTGTCCTACCTCTATTACGCCGACCGGCTCTACCAGTTGCCGCTCGGCACCATCGGCATCGCCATCGGCGTCGTGCTGCTGCCGGAGCTTGCGCGCAGGCTGAGGGCCGGCGACGGCGAGGGCGTGGCCAACGCGCAGAACCGCGCGCTCGAATTCGCGCTGTCGCTGACGATCCCGGCGGCGGTCGCGCTCCTCGTCGTGCCCGAGCCGATCATACGGGGGCTGTTCGAGCGCGGCGCGTTCGGGCCGGAGGCCACGGCGGCGACGGCCGCCGCGCTCGCGGGTTTCGCGTTCGGGCTGCCGGCCTTCGTGCTCGCCAAGGTGCTGCAGCCGGCCTTCTTCGCCCGCGAGGACACGAAGACGCCGATGTGGTACGCGGCCGCCAGCGTCGCCGCCAACGTCGCGCTCAGCCTCGCGCTCTTCCCCTTCATCGGCCATGTCGGCATCGCGATCGCCTCGTCGGTCGCGGGCTGGCTGAATGCGGGGCTTCTCGCGCAGCGGCTGTGGCGGCACGGCCATCTGGAGATCGACGCGCGGCTGAAGCGGCGCACGCTGCTGGCGCTTCACGCCACCGCCTGGATGGTCGCCGCGCTCTACGCGGTGACCTGGCTCCTGTCGTCCTACGCGCCGCGGGGTCCGGGATCGTCGCTGTTCGAACTCCTCGTCATCGTCGGCGCCGGAGCGGCGGTCTATGGCGGCCTTGCGGTCGCCACCGGCGTCGTCACGCGGGCCGACCTGGGGCGGGCGACATCGCGCTGACGCTTGAATCGCCCGCCCCCATCGTCCATAAGGCGCGGCGAATTTCCTCGGAAAGAAGAGAGCAGCGATGGCGTTCGCGGAACGCGTGTTTTCCGGCGTGCAGCCGACCGGAAACCTCCACCTCGGCAACTATCTCGGCGCCATCGCGCGCTTCGTCGACCTGCAGGACAACTACGATTGCCTGTACTGCGTGGTCGACATGCACGCGATCACGGTGCCGGTTTCCGTCTGGGGCGGGCCGGAGGGGCTGAAGGCGGCGACGCGGCAGGTGACGGCCGCATTCATCGCCGCTGGCATCGACCCCGGCAAGCACATCGTCTTCAACCAGAGCCAGGTCGCGGCCCATGCCGAGCTCGCCTGGGTCTTCAACTGCGTCGCGCGCATCGGCTGGCTCAACCGCATGACGCAGTTCAAGGAGAAGGCCGGCAAGGACCGCGAGAACGCCTCGGTCGGGCTGTTCGCCTATCCCAACCTGATGGCCGCCGACATCCTCGCCTACCGGGCGACGCACGTGCCGGTGGGAGAGGACCAGAAGCAGCACCTCGAGCTCGCCCGCGATATCGCTGCGAAGTTCAACTTCGATTTCGCCCAGTCCATCGCGGCCAACGGCCACGGCGAGGAATTCTTCCCGCTGCCGGAGCCGCTGATCCAGGGCCCGGCGACCCGCGTCATGAGCCTGCGCGACGGCACCAAGAAGATGTCGAAGTCCGATCCGTCGGACTACTCGCGCATCAACCTGACCGACGACGCCGACACCATCGCGCTGAAGTTCCGCAAGGCGCGGACCGATCCCGAGCCGCTGCCCTCCGAGGCGAAAGGGCTGGAGGGCCGCGCGGAGGCGGCGAACCTCGTGGGGATCTACGCCGCGCTCGCCGGGACGACCCAGGACGCGGTGCTTTCGGAGTTCGCCGGGCCGTTCTCGCGCTTCAAGGAGGCGCTCGCCGAGGCGGCGGTCGAGAAGCTCGCGCCGATCGCCGGGGAAATGCGCAAGCTGACCGCCGATCCGGACCATATCGACCGGGTGCTGGCAGACGGCGCCGAGCGCGCGCGGGCCATCGCCACGCCGGTGATGGACTCGGTCAAGGACATCGTCGGCTTCGTGCGCGGCTGAGGGATCGCTTGCCGCTCCCGCAACCGGATGGCAGCATGCCGGCCATGACCCGAATCCGGCGCTCCCACGAACCCGGCCACAGGCGCAAGTTCCTCGTCGTCATTGACGACACGCCGGAATGCGAGCGCGCCGTCTACTATGCTTCTCGCCGGGCGGTGCATACCGGCGGCACGCTGGTGATGCTGTTCGTCATGGCGCCGGGGGATTTCCAGCACTGGCTCGGCGTCGAGCAGATCATGCGCGCCGAAGCCCAGGACGAGGCGCGCCGCGTCCTCGGCGAGTTTGCCGAGAAGGCGCGCAAATGGGCCAACGTCGAGCCGCAGCTCGTGATCCGCGAGGGCAGCCGCGCCGACGAGGTGTTGGCGCTCATCGAGGAGGACGAGGACATCGCGATCCTCGTCCTTGCAGCCGGCACCGGCAAGGAAGGGCCCGGCCCCCTGGTCTCCTCGATCGCCAGCCGCGGGGCGGGGGGTTTCCCGATTCCGGTGACCATCGTGCCCGGCACGATGTCCGACGAGGAGATCGAAGCCGTCTCCTGACGCGGCCCGGACCATTGACGAATTGCCATGGCCGGCCCAGATGGTAGAATGGTTCTAAAGAATTGGCGCGACCGCGCCGCCCCGCGAGTCGGGCAAGCCGCAAGGACGAGACGCATGTTCATCCAGACCGAAGCGACGCCGAACCCGGCGACGATGAAGTTCATCCCCGGCCGGGACGTGCTGGCCGGCGACACGCTCGACATGCGCTCGGCCGGGGACGCCGCGCGATCACCGCTCGCGCGCCGCCTGTTCGCGGTGCCGGGCGTCAGCGGCGTGTTCTACGGCGCCGACTTCATCGCGGTGACCAAGGACGACGGCGAGTGGCAGCACCTGAAGCCCGCCATCCTCGGCGCGATCATGGAACACTACATGACCGGCCAGCCGCTGATCGCCGACGCGGTCGACGGCGAGGAGGCGGCCGAGCCCGACGGCGAGGACTTCGCGCCGGAGGACGCCGACACGGTGGCGACGATCAAGGAACTGATCGAGACGCGGGTGCGGCCGGCCGTCGCCTCGGACGGCGGCGACATCACCTTCCAGGGATTCCGCGACGGGATCGTGTTCCTGCACATGCGCGGGGCCTGCGCGGGTTGCCCGTCCTCGACCGCCACACTGAAGCACGGCATCGAGAACCTGCTGCGCCATTTCGTGCCGAACGTCGTCGAGGTGCGCCCGGTCTGAGCGACCGGGTCGCCTGGGGGACGCCGTTCGGCTAGCCTTTGAGGCCGATTTACCGGCCAGGGAGCACAGAATGGCGGACCCCTTGAGCGATGCGGCGCTCGACCAGCTTTTCCGTAACGCGCGCACGCTGCGCAAGTGGACCGACAGGCCGGTCTCGGAAGCGACGCTCCGGGCGCTGGCCGAACTCATGGAGCTCGGTCCCACGGAATCCAACCATTGTCCGGCCCGCGTCGTCTTCGTGGTGTCGCCCGAGGCCAAGGCGCGGCTCAAGCCGCATCTCGACGAGGGCAACGTCGAGAAGACGATGAGCGCCCCGGCGACCGCCATCATCGGCCACGACAGCCGATTCTACGAGTTCATGCCCAAGCTGCAGCCCCACAGCGAAGGTCAGGCCGAGCGGATGGCCGGGCGCAAGCCGGAGGCGCTCGAGCGCATGGCCTATCGCGGCTCCAGCATGCAGGGCGCCTATCTCATCACCGCCGCCCGCGCGCTCGGGCTCGACTGCGGGCCGATGTCGGGGTTCAGCCGGGAAGGCGTCGAGGGGGAGTTCTTCCCGGACGGACGGGTGAAGGCGAACTTCCTGTGCAATCTCGGCTACGGCGACCGCACCGGCCTCAGGCCGCGCCTTCCGCGCCTCGACTTCGACGAGTTCGCAGAGATCCTGTGACCCCATGATCGTGCTGGCGGTGGATACCGCGCTGTCGGCCTGCCAGGCCGCGATCCTCGACACCGGCACCGGACGCGCGGTCGAGCGCGTCGAGGAGATGGCGCGCGGCCATGCCGAGGCGCTGATGCCGCTCATCGCGTCACTGATGGCGGAGAGCGGCGTGGATTTCCGCGACATCGACCGCTTCGCGGTGACCGTTGGCCCCGGGACGTTCACCGGGGTGCGTGTCGGCGTCGCGGCGGTCCGGGGGCTGGCGCTGGCGACGGGCCGTCCCGCGGCCGGCGTTACGACGCTCGAGGCATTGGCCGGGACGGCGCGGATGGAGGGCATCGACGGGCCCCTCCTGGTCGCCATGGACGCCCGGCGCGACGAGGTCTACGCCCAGGCCTTCGGCGTGGATGGGCGGGCCTTGAGCGCGGCGATGGCGGCGACGGCGCGGGACGCGGCCGCCGGCCTGCCGGCGGACGTGGCCGCGGTGTACGGCTCGGGCGCGGGGCTGGTCGCGGCGGCGGGGACGCGGCTCAGGTTCGCCGGCTCGCCGGCCTATCCGCGATGCCTTGCCGTGGCGAGCCTGGCGGCGGGAGCCGCCGATCCCGCGCCGCCCAGGCCGCTCTACCTGCGCGCACCCGACGCCAAGCCGCAGACCAAGGCGGCGGTGGCGCGGCGATGAGCGGCGTGCGCCTGCGGGTGCTGACGCCGGCGGACGCGGCGGCCATCGCGAGGCTGCACCAGGCGGCGACCGGCGAGGGATGGCCGGCGGGCTCTTGGGGCGTTCTGCTGGCCGACCCCCTGTCGCTGGGATTCGCCGCCGAGGCCGACGGCACCACGGCCGGGCTGGCGCTCCTGCGCGTGGTCGCCGGGGAGGCGGAGGTGCTGATGCTGGCGGTCGACCCGGCGTTCCGACGGCGCGGCATCGCGGCGGCGCTGCTGGCGCAGGGGCTCTCCGCGGGCAGGGCGCGCGGCGCCGGGCGCGCCTATCTCGAGGTTCGCCACGACAACGCCGCGGCGATCTCGCTGTATCGCGCCGCCGGCTTTGTCGACGCCGGCCGGAGAACCGGCTATTACGCCACCGCCGACGGGCGGCGGGATGCGCTGATCATGGCGCGCGACCTTGTGGACGCGCCGCCGGCCGGTTCGTAGGATGCCGGGAAACCGGCGAAGAATCGCCTTCGGGGACGGACAGCCGATGTCGAGCGACGCCGACAAGACCATCGAGGAGCAGTGCCTCTCGCGGGGCATGCGGATGACCGAGCAGCGCCGGATCATCGCGCGCGTCCTGTCGGCGTCGGACGACCATCCCAACGTCGAGGAACTGTACCGTCGCGCCTCCGCCGTCGACCCGAAGATCTCGATCTCGACGGTCTATCGCACGGTGAAGCTGTTCGAGGACGCGGGCATCATCGAGCGCCACGACTTCCGCGACGGGCGCTCGCGCTACGAGCAGGTGCCGGACGAGCACCACGACCACCTGATCGACCTGAAGAGCGGCGAGGTCATCGAGTTCCGGGACGAGGAGATCGAACGTCTGCAGGAAGCCATCGCGCGGCGTCTCGGCTACCGCGTCGTCGACCACCGGCTCGAGCTCTACGGGGTTCCGATGCGCGACGACGAACGCTGACGCGCCGTCCGTGGGCACGCTCCGCGCGATCTTCATCCTGACCGCCGTCGGCATCGTGACGCCGGTCGGCATGGTGCTACAGGGACTGCTGAGCGCCGTCGGCGCGCCGTCGCGGCGGCTGCCGGTGTTATACCACCGCCTCGTCTGCGCGCTGCTAGGCGTGCGCGTGAACACGCTCGGCGCCATTTCGCGGGAACGGCCGCTGATGATCGCCGCGAACCACGCCTCCTGGCTCGACATCTGCGTCATCGGCTCGATCGCGCCGGTCTCCTTCGTCGCCAAGAGCGAGGTCGCCGGCTGGCCGGTCATCGGCACGCTGGCGCGGCTCCAACGTACCGTCTTCGTCGACCGCGAGCGCCGCAGCCGGACCGGCCGGACGAGCCGCGAGATCGGCTCGAGGCTCGCCGCGGGCGACGTCATCGTCCTGTTCGCCGAGGGGACCTCGACGGACGGCAACCGCGTGCTGCCGTTCCGCAGCGCGCTGATGGGGGCGGCGCACGAACTCGCGAGAGAGGACGGCGCGGTTCCACGCATCGACGTGCAGCCGGCGGCGATCGCCTACACGCGGCTCAACGGACTGCCGATGGGCCGCCAGCACCGCCGCGTCGTCGCCTGGCACGGCGACCTGGAACTGCCCGGCCACCTCTGGCGCCTCCTCAAGGCCGGAACGGTCAACGTCACGGTGTCGTTCGCAATGCCGATACCGCTCGAACGGCCGGCCGATCGCAAGGCCGTGGCTGCCGCAGCGGAAGTGGAGGTGCGCCGGATGGCGCTGGACCTGATGACCGGCCGCGATCCCGGCTGAGCGTCCCCCTTGTGCCTGTCCCCTTTTCGTGCGCGGCGAAACGCGGTAAGGAAGGGAAAGCTGTAGGAATTGACCCGCGAGACCTGCGAACCGCCTTGCCGAGACGCGATCGCCTTCATCGCCGCCATGCGGCCCTGATCCGCCACCCTTATCCTTGCGCATGACGGCTTCACCGAAGAAGCTCTTCATCAAGACGTTCGGCTGTCAGATGAACGTCTATGATTCCGGACGCATGGCCGATGCGCTGGCGCCGGAGGGCTATGTCCAGACCGAAGCGATGGACGAGGCCGACCTCGTCATCCTCAACACCTGCCATATTCGCGAGAAGGCGGCCGAGAAGGTCTATTCCGAGATCGGGCGGGTCCGCGCGGTCAAGGAGGAGCGGGCGAGGACGGGGCGCGGGACGCTGATCGCGGTCGCCGGCTGCGTCGCGCAGGCAGAGGGCGAGGAGATCGTGCGCCGTGCGCCGGTCGTCGACATGGTGTTCGGCCCGCAGGCCTATCACCGGCTGCCCGACATCGTGGCCCGGGCCGGCGCGGGGGCAGTCGTCGACACCGATTTCCCGCCCGAGGACAAGTTCGACCACCTGCCGGCGGCCAGCGACCAGCGCATCCGTCTCGGCGGCGTCACCGCCTTCCTGTCGGTGCAGGAAGGCTGCGACAAGTTCTGCACCTTCTGCGTGGTCCCCTACACCCGCGGCGCGGAGGTCTCGCGGCCGGTCTCGGCGATCGTCGAGGAGGCGCGGCGGCTGGTCGATGCCGGCGTGCGCGAGATCACGCTTCTCGGCCAGAACGTCAACGCCTGGCACGGCACGGGGCCGGATGGCGCCGAACGCGGGCTCGCCGGCCTCCTGCGCGAGCTCGCGCGGATCGACGGCCTCGACCGGCTGCGCTACACGACGAGCCATCCGCGCGACATGGACGACGCGCTGATCGCCGCCCACGGCGAGCTCGACGCGCTGATGCCGTTCCTGCACCTGCCCGTGCAGTCCGGCTCGGACCGCATCCTCGGGCTGATGAACCGCCGCCACGGCCGCGACGACTATTTCCGCCTGATCGAGCGGATCCGCGCGGCGCGGCCCGACATCGCCATGTCGGGCGACTTCATCGTCGGGTTCCCCGGCGAGACCGAGGCCGACTTCGACGACACGATGGAGCTGGTGCGGGAGGTCGGCTATGCGCAGGCCTTCTCGTTCAAGTACAGCCCGCGCCCCGGCACGCCGGCCGCCGGCATGGACGGTCAGGTGCCCGAGGAGGCGAAGGCCGAGCGGCTCGCGCGGCTGCAGGCGTTGCTGCGCGAGCAGCAACTGGCCTTCAACGCCACCGCCGCCGGGCGCACGCTTCCCGTCCTGATCGAGAAGCCCGGCCGCAAGCCGGGACAGATGGTGGGCCGCTCGCCCTATCTGCAGCCCGTCGTCATCGAGACGTCGCCGGACGCTCGGGGCCGCATCCTCAACGTCGTCATCGAATCGGCGGGATCGAACAGTCTATTCGGAACGTTGAAGGGCACCCGGCCGGCGCGGCCGCCGGCGAGGGCGATGGAGGCCAGTCCTTGAGCGATGCGCCGACCGCCGGGCGGACATCCGCCGGCAAACCGCGCGGGCGAGCCGCCGACAATGCGGCGGAACGCGTCATCACGTTCGAAGACAACAGGCTCGCGAGCGACCTCTACGGCCAGTACGACCAGCACCTCGCGCTGATCGAGCAGCGGCTCGGCGTGGAGACCAGCGCGCGCGGCAACCACGTGACCGTCCGCGGTCCGGCGGACGCCTGTTCCAACGCGGTCGACGTGCTGGAAAGCCTCTACCAGCGGCTGATGCGCGGCCAGGAGATCACGCTGGGCGATGTCGACGGCGCGATCCGGGTGGCGACCGCGCTGCCCGAACACCAGGCGAACCTGCCGGGGCTGGGCACGCTGGCGCAGGTGGCGACCCGCAAGCGCACCGTGACCGCGCGTACTCCCACGCAGGACCGCTATCTGCGGCTTCTGGAAGCCAACGACCTCGTGTTCGGGACCGGCCCGGCCGGCACCGGCAAGACCTATCTCGCAGTCGCCTACAGCGCGGCGCTGCTGGAACGCGGTCAGGTCGACCGGTTGATCCTGTCGCGACCCGCCGTCGAGGCCGGCGAGCGGCTCGGCTTCCTGCCGGGCGACATGCGGGAGAAGGTCGACCCGTATCTGCGCCCGCTCTATGATGCGCTCTACGACATGATGCCCCCAGAACGCGTGGAGCGGGGGCTGGCCAGCGGCGTCATCGAGATCGCGCCACTTGCCTTCATGCGCGGACGCACGCTCGCGAACGCGGCGGTGATCCTCGACGAGGCGCAGAACTGCACGCCGATGCAGATGAAGATGTTCCTGACGAGGCTCGGCGAGAATTCGAAGATGGTCGTCACCGGCGACCCGAGCCAGATCGACCTGCCGCCGGGACAGAGCTCGGGGCTAGCCGAGGCGGTGCGCCTGCTCGCCGGGCTGGAAGGCGTCGGCCATGCCGCTTTCGGCGAGGCCGACGTGGTCCGCAGCGCGCTCGTCCAGCGTATCGTGCGTGCCTACGAGTCCGCGGAAAGGACCGGCGATGGCGCCGGCTGACCCGCCCCTCGTTCTGGACGTCGTCCACGAGGCCGGCGACTGGAGCGCGATCGGCGTGCCGACGCTGGTCGCCGAGATCGCCGCGCGGCTTCCGCTGCGCGCGCCCGAAGCGGCGGGTGCCGCGACGGTGGTGCTGGCCGACGACGCCACGGTGCGCGACCTGAACCGGCGCTTCCGCGGTATCGACAAGGCGACGAACGTCCTGTCCTTCCCGCTGGGGGAGGACGGCTCGCTGGGGGATGTGATCCTGGCGCGGGAGACACTGGAACGGGAGGCGGCCGCCGAGCGCAGGCCGCCGGGTGATCATTTCGCGCACCTCGTGGTGCATGGCGTGCTTCACCTCGTCGGCCTCGACCATCAGGACGAGACCGAGGCCGACGCCATGGAAGCGCTCGAGACGACCATCCTCGCCGACATGGGGATTCCCGACCCTTACGCGGCCGAACCGATCGCAGAGACGACGACATCATGAACGAGGCGACGATGCCCAAGGAACAGCAACCCGCGCAGGAAGAGCCCGCCAGTAGTATCGGAGGGGCCGCGCCCGCCCAGGAACCCTCGGAAGGCTTCGTCCAGAAGCTGAAGGCCTTGTTCGGCGTACGCCCCTCCTCCCTTCGTGAAAGTCTGGAGGACGTGCTCGACGAGGAAGAGTCGGTCTCCGACACGCTGTCGGCCAAGGAACGGACGATGCTTCGCAACGTCCTGGGCCTGCGCGACCTCAGGGTCGACGACGTCATGGTGCCGCGCGCCGACATCGACGCGGTGGACGCCTCGGAGTTGATCGGGGAAATGCTGAAGGAGTTCCGCGAGGCGGGCCATTCGCGTCTCCCGGTCTATCGCGAAACGCTCGACGACACGATCGGCATGGTCCACATCAAGGATTCGGTGAGCTGGATGACGACGCGCGCCGAGGTCGACGAGACGGACCCGCCGCGGCGCAGGAGCGCAGCGGTCGAGGGCCTCGACCTGCGCAAGGTCTCGCTCAAGACGACGCTGGCGGAGACCAATTGCGTGCGCAAGGTGCTGTACGTGCCGCCGTCGATGCCGGCGGTCGACCTTCTCGTGAAGATGCAGGCGACGCGCATCCACATGGCCGTCGTCGTCGACGAGTACGGCGGCACCGACGGGCTCGTCTCCATCGAGGACCTCGTCGAGGAGATCGTCGGCGACATCGAGGACGAGCACGACGAGGAGAGCGCGCCGATGATCGTGCCGACGACGGACGGCGGCTACATCGCCGATGCCCGCGCCACGATCGAGGAGCTGGGAGAGGCGCTGGGCGAGGGATTCCAGGTCGGCGATCTCGCCGAGGACGTCGACACGCTGGGCGGGCTCGTGTTCAACAGCGCCGGGCGCGTGCCGGTGCGCGGCGAGCTGGTGACGTTCTCCGGCGGTTTCGAGTTCGAGATACTCGAAGCCGACCCGAGGCGGGTGAAGCGGGTGCGGATACACCGTCGCGGGGAAGCCGGCGAGCCGCCGATGCGGGAGCAGCAGGCCGACCAGACAGACGCGGCCTGAGGCGCGAGCGAAATCGGGGGCACAAGCGGCGTGCGCCACCTTCTGGATCGACTGTCCAGCCGTTTCGTCGTGCTGTGGGGCTGGCGGCGGCTGGCGACGGCGTTTGTCGCGGGCGCGGCGTCGGCGCTCGCGCTGCCGCCCTTCGACGTTTTCCCGATCCTGTTCCTCACCTTCCCCGTCCTCGTCTGGCTGATCGACGGCACCGTTTCGGCGGGGCCGAGGCCCCGGCGGGCGGCGCTGTGGGCGGCGGCGACCGTGGGCTGGGCGTTCGGATTCGGCTATTTCCTCGCCGGGCTGTGGTGGATCGGGGCCGCGTTCCTCGTCGAAGCCGACGTCTTCGGCTGGATGATGCCCTTCGCCGTCGTCGCGCTGCCGGTCGGGCTCGCGCTGTTCACCGCGCTCGGCACCGCACTGGCGCGGCTGATGTGGTCGTCCGGTCCGCAACGCATCTTCGCCTTGGCGCTGGCCCTCACGCTCGCCGATCTGCTGCGCGGGCACGTGCTGACCGGCTTCCCGTGGAGCGTCTTCGGCTATGCCCTCACGGCGACGCCCGTGCTGATGCAGCCGGCGGCGCTCGTCGGCATCTACGGCATGACGCTCCTGGCGGTCTTCGTCTTCGCCAGCCCCGCCGCGCTAGCCGGCGGCGGGCGGTCCAGGCTGGCGGTCCCGATTCTCGCGGCTGCCACGCTGGCGGGTCTGGCAGGATACGGTGCATGGCGGCTCGACCGCGCGGGTGAGGCGGCCTTCGAGGAAACCCGGGTCAGGATCGTCCAGCCGTCGATTTCGCAGGCGGAGAAGTGGCGGCTGGAGAACCGGTCGGAAATCTTCGCGCGCTATCTCGAACTCAGCGACCAGGCGACCTCGCCCGACGCCATGGGGGTGGCCGACGTCGACCTGCTGGTCTGGCCGGAATCCGCCCTGCCCTTCGTGTTCGAGGCCGAGCCCGAGGCACTGCCCGCCATCGCGGCACTCCTGCCGGAGCGCACGACGCTCGTCACCGGCATGCAGCGCATCGAGCGCAACCCGGCGCAAGACAGCGGCTACAACGTCTACAACTCGGTCCTCGTGATCGACGCGGAGGGGCGGATACGCGACGCCTACGACAAGGTGTGGCTGGTCCCGTTCGGCGAGTTCCTGCCGTTCCAGGAGACGCTGGAGCGGCTGGGGCTGGAGCAGCTCACCCGCGTGATCGGCGGCTTTTCCGCGGGCACTCGGCCACGGACCATGGAGGCGGGAACCGCGCCGCGCTTCCGGCCGCTCGTGTGCTACGAGATCATCTTCCCGCGCGCGGTGATCGATGCCGACGACCGGCCAGGCTTCATCCTCAACGTGACGAACGACGGCTGGTTCGGCGACAGCCCCGGCCCCTGGCAGCACCTGAGGCAGGCGCGGCTGCGCGCAGTGGAGGAAGGCCTGCCGGTGATACGCGCCGCCAATACCGGCGTCTCCGCGGTGATCGACCCCTACGGGCGGCTCGAGGCCACGCTGGGGCTCGGCGCCCGCGGCGTCCTCGACGCCCGGCTGCCGGCGGCGCTGGAGCCGACGCCGTTCCGGCGCTGGGGCAACCCGGTGCTGCTGGCGATGCTGCTCGTCTTCATGACCATTGCGTTGCGCGGAAAACGCGAATAGGACTTCGCCGCCTCGCCCGCGGCGGTGTGATCACGGTTGTTTCCCCGGTCGTAGTTTCGAGTTAGAATTCCCTCACCGTCACAGCAGGGACGCGATCCTAACCACCGTCGGCAGTCAGCCGATATCCCCGATCGGGGGCGGCAACTCCCCCCCAGCGACACAACCAGATGAACCGCAAGGCACCCAATCCAATCGACGTTCACGTCGGCAGCCGCGTCCGGCTGCGCCGCGTCCTCATCGGCATGAGCCAGGAGAAGCTGGGCGAACAGCTCGGCATCACCTTCCAGCAGGTCCAGAAGTACGAGAAGGGCACGAACAGGATCGGCGCGAGCCGGCTGTTCAGGATCGGCCAATCCTCGGCGTCCCGGTCTCGTTCTTCTACGAGGACATGCCGGGCAGCACGTCGGGAGACGTGCAGGGAATGTCGGAGACGAGCTCGGAACGCTTCATCGTCGACTTCATCTCCAGCGCGGAAGGCCTCCAGCTCAACAAGGCCTTCCTGCAAATCCGCGACCCGCGGGTCCGCCGCAAGGTGGTCGAACTCGTCCAGGCCGTCGCCGAGGACGGCTGACCGGGCGCTTGCATCGCAGGCGTCGGGCGCGCTTGACGCGTCAGCCGCCGACTGCCAGAACATCGCCGGCTTCGAGAGGAGCGTCCGGCAGGGCGCCCCCGTCATCATCCGCGAGACAACGAGGGGGATCCCGCCCGTGGCGCGCAGCGACTACCTTTTCACGAGCGAGTCGGTCTCCGAAGGACATCCCGACAAGGTCTGCGACCGCATCTCGGACGCGATCGTCGATGCCTATCTCGCGCGCCGACCCCCATGCGCGCGTCGCCGTCGAGACGCTGTGCACGACCAACCGCATCGTGCTGGCCGGCGAAGTGCGCGGCCCCGCCTCGATCACCCACGAGCCATGCTCGAGGACATCGCGCGCGCACGGCGATGCGCGACATCGGCTACGAGCAGGACGGCTTCCACTGGAAGCACGCCGACGTCGACGTGCCACGTCCACGCCCAGTCGAGCCGACATCGCGATGGGCGTCGACGCCGCCGGCAACAAGGACGAGGGCGCCGGCGACCAGGGCATCATGTTCGGCTATGCCTGCCGCGAGACGCCGAGCTCTCATGCCGGCGCCGATCTACTACGCCCACAACATCCTCAAGACGCTCGCCGAGGCGCGCCATTCCGGCGCTCAGCCGGGGCTGGGGCCGGACGCCAAGAGCCAGGTCACGCTGCGATACGTGAACGGCAAGCCGGTGCGGCGCGACCTCCGTCGTCGTCTCGACCCAGCACGGCGACGAGCTGTCCACCGACCGAGGTGCGCGAGATCGTGCGGCCCTACGTGCTCGAGGTGCTGCCCGAGGGCTGGATGTGCCCCGAGGAGCGATTTCTACGTCAACCCGACCGGCCGCTTCGTCATCGGCGGGCCGGACGGCGACACCGGCCTCACCGGCCGCAAGATCATCGTCGACACCTATGGCGGCGCGGCGCCGCATGGCGGCGGCGCCTTCTCGGGCAAGGACCCGACCAAGGTCGACCGCTCGGCCGCCTATGCCGCGCGCTACCTCGCCAAGAACGTCGTCGCGGCCGGCCTCGCCGACACGCTGCACGATCCAGCTCTCCTACGCGATCGGCGTCTCCAAGCCGCTGTCGGTCTATGTCGACTGCACGGCACCGGCAAGGTCGACGAGGCGAAGCTGGAGAGCGTGCTGCGCGAGGTCATGGACCTGACGCCGCGCGGCATCCGCGAGCATCTCGAGCTCGAACAAGCCGATCTATGCGCGCACCGCGGCCTACGGCCATTTCGGCCGCGCGCCCGAGCCCGACGGCGGCTTCTCCTGGGAGAAGACTCGATCTCGTCGACGAGCTGAAGTCGGCGCTGGCTTGAACGCCGCCTGTTCCGGGCGCGCGATATCCATGCCTGAAGACGTCCGCCGCCTGCTTTACGGCCGACGCCAAGGGCCACAAGCTGCGCGCCGGCAGGCGCGGCTGGTGCAAACGCTGCTGCCACAGCCGGCGGCCCGATCTCGGGCGGCCCGCGCCCATCGACCCCGCGGCACTGTTTCCGGCACGCCGTCGGCGAGGTGCAGGCTGGAGATCGGCTTCGGCGGCGGCGAGCATCTCGCCCACGCAGGCGGCACGGCCACCGCGACGTCGGCTTCATCGGCTGCGAACCCTTCGTCAACGGCGTCGCCAAGCTCCTGGCCGCCATCGAGCACGACCGCGCTCGACAACGTCCGCATCCACGACGGACGATGCGCGCGGCGCTGCTCGACGGCTGCCCGACGGCTGCCTGTCGCGGGTCTTCTCCTGTTTCCCGATCCGTGGCCCAAGCGGCGCCACCACAAGCGCCGCTTCGTGAACGACGGCAATCTCGACGCGCTCGCCCGGGTGCTGAAGCCGCGGCGCCGAGCTGCGCTTCGCCACGCGACATGGCCGGACTATGTCGACTGGACGCTGACGCATTCTGCGCGCACCGGCGGACTTTCGCTGGACCGCGCGCCGGGCGGCGGACTGGCGCCGACCGCCCGGCGGACTGGCCGGCGACGCGATACGAGGCGAAGGCGATCGCGCGAGGGCCGAACGCCCTGCCTATCTGCGCTTTCCGCAGGGCTCTGAAAGCCCTTGCGTAAGGGGCGCGGCTTGCGCTATATCTGCCTGCGTAATCTCCGTGTCTCATGACGTCGTCGACTAGATAGAGGGTGGGCCCCCGGGGCCCGCTCTGTTTGTGTTGCCGGCGTCGACAGGCCGGACTATGGCAGACCGCGCCGTCAGCGAAATCGAGCCGCGAATGCTCCGCGAGAGCGGCCTTGCAGACGCGCATCGCGACGATCGCCGACCGCTGCGAGGACTGGGCTATCGGCTGGTGCGCGTGCGCGTGAGCGGCGCGCGACAGGCCGACGCTGCAGGTCATGGCCGAGCGCGCCGACGGCGAGATGAGCGTCGACGACTGCGCCGAGCTGAGCCGCGCGATGTCGGCGATGCTCGACGTCGAAGATCCGATCCAGGGCGCCTATCATGCTCGAGGTCTCGCTCGCCCGGCATCGACCGGCCGCTGGTGCGGCCGACGGATTTCGAGCGCTACGCCGGCCACGAGGCGAAGATCGAGCTGGCGGTGCCGCGTCGACGGGCGCAAGCGCTTCCGCGGCATCGATCGCGGGCTCGACGGCGAAGCGGTGCGCGTCGAGATCGACGGCGCGGAGGCGACGGCGAATGCGGTGCCCTGCCGTCGAGGACATCGGAGGCGCGAAGCTGGTGCTGACCGACGCGCTGATCGCAGAGGCACTCGCGGCAGGCAACGGGCAGAGGCGCCCGACGCCTGAGGCAAACGGCATGAGACGGAGACGACCGATGGCCATGGCAGTCAGTGCAAACAGGCTCGAACTTCTGCAGGTCGCCGACGCGGTGGCGCGCGAGAAGGCGATCGACCGCCAGATCGTGATCGCGGCGATGGAGGAGGCGATCCAGAAGGCGGCCCGCTCGCGCTACGGCCAGCGAGAACGACATCCGCGCCGAGATCGACCCCAAGACCGGCGAGATCAGGCTGCACCGCGCTGACGCAGGTCGTCGAAGAGGTCGAGAACGAGGCGACGCAGATCGCCGTCGAGGAGGCGCGCGCAGCGCAATCCCGGCGGCGCAGCCCGGCGACTTCATCGCCGAGCCGCTGCCGCCGCATCGACTTCGGCCGCATCGCCGCGCAGATCGGCCAAGCAGGTGATCGTCCAGAAGGTGCGCGAGGCGGAGCGCCAGCGCCAGTTCGAGGAGTACAAGGACCGCATCGGCGAGATCGTCAACGGCGTGGTCAAGCGCGTCGAGTACGGCAACGTCATCGTCGATCTCGGCCGCGCGCGAGGCGATCATCCGCCGCGACGAGCTGCATCCCGCGCGAGATGTTCCGGCCCGGCGACCGCGTGCGCGCCTACATCTACGACGTGCGCTCGCGAACAGCGGGGCCCGCAGATCTTCCTGTCGCGCACCCACCCGCAGTTCATGGCGAAGCTGTTCGGCGCAGGAGGTGCCGGAGATCTACGACGGCATCATCGAGATCAAGTCGGTGGCCCGCGACCCCGGCTGCCGCGCCAAGATCGCCGTGCATCTCGCGACGATTCCTCGATCGATCCCGTCGGCGCCTGCGTCGGCATGCGCGGCAGCCGCGTCCAGGCGGTGGTCAACGAACTGCAGGGCGAGAAGATCGACATCATCCCGTGGTCGCCGGATGCCGCCACCTTCATCGTCAACGCGCTGCGCCGGCCGAAGTCGCCAAGGTGGTGCTCGACGAGGACGCCGAGCGCATCGAGGTGGTGGTGCCCGACGAGCAGCTTTCGCTGGCCATCGGCCGGCGCGGCCAGAACGTGCGCCTCGCCTCGCAGCTCACCGGCTGGGACATCGACATCCTGACGGAGGCAGGAGGAATCCGAGCGCCGGCAGAAGGAGTTCTCCGAGCGCACGCGAGATGTTCATGGACGCGCTCGACGTCGACGAGGTCGTCGGCCAGCTCCTGTCGTCGGAGGGCTTCGCGTCGATCGAGGAGGTCGCCTATGTCGCGATCGACGAGATCGCCGGCATCGAGGGCTTCGACGAGGAGACGGCCGAGGAGATCCAGATGCGCGCCCGGGAATATCTGGAGCGCATCGAGGGCGAGCGCGACGCCCGGCGCAAGGAGCTCGGCGTCGACGACGCGATGGCCGAGGTGCCCGGCGTGACCAACGCGATGATGGTGGCGCTCGGCGAGAACGACGTGAAGACGGTCGAGGACCTTGCCGGCTGCGCCACCGACAACCTGGTCGGCTGGTACGAGCGGGTCGACGGCGAGAGCCGGCGGGAGCCGGGCTATCTCGACGGCTTCGACCTGAGCCGCGAGGACGCCGAGGCGATCGTCATGGCCGCGCGCGTCAAGGCTGGGTGGATCGACGAGGCCGACCTGGCCGCTGCTGAAGAGACCGCCGATGACGGCGAAGGTGAAGACGAGGCCGCCGCAAACGCCTGAGGCCGGCGATACCGACGACGGCCCGGGCGGGCGCATGCCCGAGCGGCGCTGCATCGTCACGCGGCAGGTCAGGCCCGTCGGGGAGCTGATCCGCTTCGTGGCGGCGCCCGACGGGTCGGTGGTGCCGGACCTGAAGCGCCGGCTGCCGGGACGCGGCGTCTGGGTGACGGCGACGCGGGATGCGGTGACGAAGGCGGTGGCGAAGAGCCTCTTCGCCCGGGCGCTGAAGGCGCCGGCGAAGGCGCCGGCCGAACTGGCCGACAACGTCGGTCGCCTGTTGCGGGACGCCGCGCTCGGCGGCCTCGGGCTCGAACGGCGGGCCGGGCGGCTGAAGCTGGGCTTCGCCGATGTCGAGGCGCTCCTGCGACGCGGCAGGGCGGTACTGGTGATCCATGCCGCCGACGCCGCCGCTGACGGCGTGCGCAAGCTGGAGCAGGCCGCGCATGCCGGAGGCAGCCGGCCCGTGACCTGCCGCGCTTTCACGGGCGAGGAATTGGGTTTGGCCTTGGGCCGGGAGAATGTGATACATGCTGCCCTCGAGCGGGCTCGAGGCGGCGAAGCGGCGGCGGAACGCTGCCGCGCTTACGAACGCTATAGCGGTCTTGCGCACGGCGGTGCGGGACGCGCGGAGCACGACAGTCAGGACGGACCTTATGAGTGATACCAAGCAGCCCGACGACAAGACCCTGACGGTGGAGCGCAAGAAGACGCTGAGCCTCCGGCGGACGGTCGAGACAGGAACGGTGCGGCAGAACTTCCCGCGGGGCCGGTCGAAGCCGGTGCTGGTGGAGAAGAAGAAGCGGCGCACGATCCTGTCGCCGGGCGAGGGCCAGGCCGCCGCCGAGGCCGCGCCGGAGCCGGTCGCGCCGGCCGAGGCGCCCGCCCCGGCCGCGCCCGCCGCCGCGCCGGCGCCGGCGCCCGAGCCCGAAGCGCCCGCCGCCGCGCAGCCGGCCGCCAAGCGGCCTGGCGTGGTGCTGCGCACCCTCACCGACGAGGAAAAGGACGCTCGTGCCCACGCGCTGGCCGAAGCCCGCGTGCGCGAGACCGAGGAGCGCAAGCACGCCGAAGTCGAGGCCGAGCGGCGCGAGAAGGAAGAAGCCCGCCTGAAGATCGAGCGCGAGGAGTCCGAGAGCCGCCGGCTCGAGGAGGAGGAGCGGCGCCGCACGGACGACGAAGCGAAGAAGCGTTCGGAGGAGGCCGCCAGCAAGCGTCTCGGAGAAACCGCCGCCGCACCGGAGGCCGCACCGGCGGCGCGTCCCGGCGAGCCGGCCGCCGAAGACGACGAGGCGGGCCGCGCCAAGAAGCGCGGCACCCCGGAGGTGAAGCCGGGCCGGCGCACCGAGGAACGCCGCCGCGGCAAGCTCACCCTGTCCAATGCGCTCGACAATTCCGAGCGGAGCCGCAGCCTCGCGGCCATCCGCCGCCGGCGCGAGCGCGACAAGCGCCAGGGCCACCAGCGCGATCCTGGCGAGAAGATCATTCGCGAGGTGGTCATCCCCGAGACGATCACCATTCAGGAGCTCGCCAACCGCATGGCCGAGCGCGCCGTCGACGTGATCAAGCTGCTGATGCAGCAGGGGCAGATGCTGAAGATCAACAACGTCATCGACGCCGATACCGCGCAGCTCATCGTCGAGGAGATGGGCCACGGCGTTAAGCGCGTCTCGGAGGCCGACGTCGAGGAAGGCCTGCACGGCGAGGACGACGCCGAGCAGGATATGCAGCCCCGCGCGCCGATCGTCACGATCATGGGACACGTCGACCACGGCAAAACGTCGCTGCTCGACGCGATCCGCGAGGCCAACGTCGTCTCCGGCGAGGCCGGCGGCATCACCCAGCATATCGGCGCCTACCAGGCGACGGCGCCGAACGGGCAGGTCATCACCTTCATCGATACGCCGGGCCACGAGGCGTTCACCTCGATGCGCGCGCGCGGCGCCAAGGTGACCGACATCGTCATCCTGGTCGTGGCGGCCGACGACGGCGTCATGCCGCAGACCATCGAGGCGATCAACCATGCCCGCGCTGCCGGCGTGCCGATGATCATCGCGGTCAACAAGATGGACAAGCCGGACGCCGACCCGGGCCGGGTGCGCAACGACCTGCTGCGCTACGAGGTCGTCACCGAGGAGATGGGCGGCGACACGCTCGAGGTGCAGGTCTCGGCGCTGAAGCGCACCGGTCTCGACAAGCTTCTGGAAGCCATCATGCTGCAGGCGGAAATCCTGGAGCTGAAGGCGAACCCGAACCGCGCCGCAGAGGGCGTCGTCATCGAGGCCAAGCTCGACCGCGGCCGCGGCCCGGTCGCCACCGTGCTTGTCCAGCGCGGCACGCTGCATGTCGGAGACGTGCTCGTCGCCGGCGCCGAATGGGGCAAGGTCCGCGCGCTGGTCAACGACCGGGGCGACAACGTCGAGGACGCCGGACCGGCCATGCCGGTCGAGATCCTCGGCCTCGACGCGACGCCGGAAGCCGGCGACGTGTTCGCCGTCGTCGACAGCGAGGCACGGGCCCGCGAGATCAGCGACTACCGCCAGCGCAAGCGGCGCGAGCGGATGCAGGCGCGCGGCGCAGGCCTCGCCCGCACCTCGCTCGAGCAGATGATGAGCCAGCTCAAGGAGCAGGGCCGCAAGGAGTTCCCGCTCGTCGTGAAGTCCGACGTGCAGGGCTCGGCGGAGGCCATCATGGGCGCGCTCGAAAAGCTTGGCACCGACGAGGTGGCCGCCCGTATGCTGCTCGCCGGCGTCGGCGGCATCACCGAATCCGACGTGACGCTGGCGGCAGCCTCCAACGCGGTCATCATCGGCTTCAATGTCCGCGCCAGCCGCCAGGCCCGCGACGCGGCCGATCGCGAGGGCGTCGAGATCCGCTACTACAACGTGATCTACGACCTCGTGGACGACGTGAAGCAGGCGATGTCCGGCCTGCTCGCCCCCGGTATTCGCGAGACCATGCTCGGCAACGCCGAAATCCTCGAGGTGTTCAATATCTCGAAGGTCGGCAAGGTCGCCGGCTGCCGCGTCACCGACGGCACCGTCCAGCGCGGGGCGCAGGTGCGCCTCATCCGCGACGACGTGGTCATTCACGAGGGCAAGCTGTCCACGCTGAAGCGCTTCAAGGACGAGGTGCGCGAGGTGGTCGCCGGCCAGGAATGCGGCATGGCCTTCGAGAACTACCAGGACATGCGCGCTGGCGACGTGATCGAGTGCTACACGGTCGAAGAGATCAAGCGCACGCTGTGACGCCCTGACGGGCCGGGTGCGCAAGGGGCGGGCCGCCAGACGGCCCGCCGCCATGGAACGAAGCCGATGAATCAGCAGGCAAATCGCCGCGGCGCCCCGAAGGCGCCGAGCCAGCGGCAATTGAGGGTGGGCGAGATCGTGCGCCACGCGCTGTCGGAGATCCTGCAGCGCGGCGAGGTCAACGATCCGGTACTGGAGCGCGTGCCGGTGACGGTGCCGGAGGTGCGGATGACGCCGGACCTCAAGCGCGCCATCGCCTACGTCGCCCCGCTGGGCGGACAGGCCGAGCCCGAGGTGATCGAGGCGCTGTCGCGCCACCGGCGCTACCTGCGCGGACTCGTCGGCCGCCGCGTCGAGCTGAAATTCGCGCCAGAACTCGAGTTCGTCGCCGACGACAGGTTCGACACCGCCGACGAGATCGACCGGCTCCTGCGCTCGCCGGAGGTCGCCCGCGACCTCGACGGCAAGGAGTAGCGGCCAGCATGGGCAGGCGCTCGCGCAAGGTCACCGTCCACGGCTGGCTCATCCTCGACAAGCCGTCGGGCCTGACCTCGACGCAGGCCGTCTCCCGGGTGAAGCGGCTGTTCGACACGGGCAAGGCGGGGCACGCCGGGACGCTTGACCCGCTGGCGTCCGGCTGCCTGCCGATCGCGCTCGGCGAGGCGACCAAGACGGTTCCATTCGTCGTCGACGGCTCGAAGGCCTACCGGTTCACCGTGCGCTGGGGCGAGGAGACGGACACCGACGACAGCGAGGGCACGGTCACCGCTACGTCGGAGCGCATCCCCTCCGATGCCGAGATCGACGCGGTGGTGGCGAGTTTCACCGGATTGATCGAACAGGTTCCGCCGCGCTATTCGGCGATCAAGATCGGCGGCGAGCGGGCGTACGACCTCGCGCGTGACGGCGCTGAGGTCGAACTCGCGCCACGCCGGGTCGAGATCGCGATCCTCGAACGCGAGGGGCCAACGTCGGACCGCGAGACCGTCTTCTGGTGCGAATGCGGCAAGGGTACCTATGTGCGCTCGCTCGCCCGCGACATGGGACGGGCGCTGGGAACGCACGGGCACGTCACGGCGCTGAGGCGCGTCGCGGTCGGGCCCTTCGCCGAGGAGGACATGATTCCGCTGGAAAAACTCCAGGAATTGTGTCATGGAGACGCCGGCCAGAATGACCTGGCCACCGCCTTGAGACCGGTCGAGACCGCGCTGGACGACATCCCGGCACTGGCCATCGACCAGTCTGACGCAGCCCGGCTCAGAAACGGACAGCCGGTCCTGCTTCGCGGACGGGACGCGCCCGTGATCCGCGGTCTGGTCTACGCGACGACACAAGGAAAACTTGTCGCCCTCGCTGAGGCCGAACGCGGCGAACTGCATCCCCGACGCATCTTCAACCTCCCCGGCTGAGACCGGGCGTCCGATCAGAACGGAGACGTATCACCGATGTCGATTACCGCCGAACGCAAGCAGGAACTCATCAAGGAATACGCGAAGGGTTCCACCGACACCGGCTCGCCGGAGGTGCAGGTCGCGATCCTCACCGAGCGCATCGTCAACCTGACCGAGCACTTCAAGTTGCACAAGGCCGACAACCATTCGCGGCGCGGCCTTCTGAAGATGGTCAGCCAGCGCCGCCGCCTGCTCGATTACGTGCGGGCCAAGGACGAGGCGCGCTACCGCGACCTCATTACCCGTCTCGGCATCCGCCGCTGACGGCCCAACCCGCGCGGACGGCGGCGAACAACGACGCCGCCTCCCGCGCGACACAAACCGATAGGAGACGAGGCATGGCCATGGGGAGGATCGCCGGACGGTCGGCCTGATACGACCGCCCCGCCGTCTTGCCCATGGCTCCGCCGAACTCCGAGACCATGAGGCTATGAAACATGTTCCAGATTCACCGTGAGGAAATCGACTGGGGCGGGCGCACGCTCGTCCTGGAGACCGGAAAGATGGCGCGGCAGGCCGACGGGGCCGTCTTCGCCAAGTACGGCGACACCACCGTGCTCGCCACCGTCGTCGCGGCCAAGGAGCCGCGCGCGGGCGTCGACTTCCTGCCGCTCACCGTTCACTACCAGGAAAAGTTCTACGCCGCCGGCAAGATTCCGGGCGGCTACTTCAAGCGCGAGGGCCGGCCGACCGAGAAGGAGACGTTGGTCTCCCGCCTCATCGACCGTCCGATCCGCCCGCTCTTCGCCGATGGCTGGCGCTGTGAGACGCAGGTCATCGTCACCGTGCTCAGCCACGACCTCGAGAACGATCCCGACGTCGTCGCAATGGTCGCGACCTCGGCCGCGCTGACGCTCTCTGGCGCGCCCTTCATGGGCCCGATCGGGGCTGCGCGCGTCGGCTACATCAACGGCGAGTATGTCCTGAACCCGCAGCTCGACGAGATGCCGGAATCGGCGCTCGACCTCATCGTGGCGGGCACGACCGACGCGGTGATGATGGTCGAGTCCGAGGCCAAGGAGCTTTCCGAGGACGTCATGCTCGGCGCCGTCATGCACGGTCACGCGGGCTTCCAGCCGGTGATCGACGCGATCATCCGGCTTGCCGAGAAGGCGGCCAAGGAGCCGCGCGACCACGCGGTGGCGGACAACTCCGAGATCGAGCGCAAGGTCGCGGACCTCGCGGGCGCCGACCTGGCCGAGGCCTACAAGATCGTCGCCAAGACCGAGCGCCAGAAGGCGGTGTCGGCGGTGAAGGAGAAGGTCCTGGCCGAGCTGGCTCCGGCCGACGGCGAGGGCCTCGACGCCGGTCTCGTCGCCAACGCCTTCAAGACGCTCGAGAAGACGGTCGTGCGCGGTTCGATCCTCGACACCGGCCACCGCATCGACGGGCGCGACCTGAAGACGGTCCGCCAGATCGTCTCGGAAGTCGGCCTCCTGCCCCGCGCGCACGGCTCGGCGCTGTTCACGCGCGGCGAGACGCAGGCCCTCGTGGTCGCCACGCTCGGCACCGGCGAGGACGAGCAGTTCATCGACGCGCTGCAGGGCACCTACAAGGAATCGTTCCTGCTGCACTACAACTTCCCGCCCTATTCCGTCGGCGAGGCCGGCCGCATGGCGGGGCCCGGTCGCCGTGAGATCGGCCACGGCAAGCTCGCCTGGCGCGCGATCCACCCGATCCTGCCCGAGAAGGCGCAGTTCCCCTACACGCTGCGGGTCGTCTCGGAGATCACCGAATCGAACGGCTCGTCCTCGATGGCGACCGTCTGCGGCACATCCCTGGCGCTCATGGACGCCGGCGTGCCGCTCGACCGGCCGGTGGCGGGCATTGCCATGGGCCTGATCCTCGAGGGCGAGAAGTACGCGGTCCTGTCCGACATCCTCGGCGACGAGGACCATCTCGGCGACATGGACTTCAAGGTCGCCGGCACCGACGCGGGCGTCACCGCGCTTCAGATGGACATCAAGATCGCCGGCATCACCGAGGAGATCATGAAGGTGGCGCTGGCCCAGGCCAAGGACGGGCGTCTGCACATCCTCGGCGAGATGGCCAACGCGCTGAACGAAGCCCGGCCCGAGCTCGGCGAATACGCGCCGCGCATCGAGGTCATCACCATCCCCGTCGACAAGATTCGCAACGTCATCGGCTCCGGCGGCAAGGTGATCCGCGAGATCGTCGAGAAGACCGGCGCCAAGATCAACGTCGAGGATGACGGCACGATCAAGGTCGCCTCGGCCGACGGCAAGGCGATCAAGGCCGCGCTCGACTGGATCAAGTCGATCGTCGCGGAGCCCGAGGTCGGCCAAATCTACCGCGGCAAGATCGTCAAGGTCGTCGACTTCGGCGCCTTCGTGAACTTCTTCGGCCCGCGCGACGGCCTCGTGCACATCTCGCAGCTCTCGACCGGCCGGCCGGAGAAGGTCTCCGACGTCGTCAAGGAAGGCGACGAGGTCTACGTGAAGCTGATGGGCTTCGACAACCGCGGCAAGGTGCGCCTTTCGATGAAGGTCGTCGACCAGGAGACGGGCGAGGAAGTCGGGGCCGGCGAAGCCGCCTGACGCTTCCAGCCACGTTTCCGGACTGATTGCGCGACCCGGCGAGCTTCCGTCGGGTCGTTTGCATTTTAGCTATCTCCCCCAAGTCAAATCTCGACGATTGCCCGACTAATTCGCGCAGTCCTCGATGTTCTTTCTAGTGTCTGTATTCATCGAATTGAAAACCGGAGCGCGTTTATCTGTCGGCGATGGGCGAAAAGCCCGGAGGCAACTCATGCCCTTAAGAGGGACGACGAAGATGCGCACCACCACCACCGGGCCGGCACTGCAGGTTCAGCAGAACGCGCTTCAGTTCTATAAGCTGCTCGCGCGCCTGAAATGGCCGAGGTCGTATGCCGGCCGGCTCACAATGGTCTGCCTCGTCTGCGCCAACCTGCCGCTGAGCGTGGTCGCCATGGCGGCCGCCTGGCACCTGGCCACCGTTTCGGGCGGCGCGGTGATCTATCTGGCCATCGTGGCCGGCGCGGCATCGATCGGGGCGGCGATCACCTCCATGGTGGTGCGCGAGGTGCTCGCGCCGGTGCTGATCGCGGCGGACGCGCTCCAGGGCTACTCGCACGAGGGCAAGGTTCCCGCGCTGCCGACCGAGTACGGCGACGAGGCCGGCCGGCTCATGCGCGAGGTGCAGGAGACCGTCGCCGGCTTCGAGGCCGCGCAGAACGAGCTGCGCCGCCACGCCGACACCGACGCGCTCACGGGCCTGTCCAACCGGCGCAGCTTCTTTGCCCGCGCGATCGAGGAGGTCGCCCGCTCGCGGCGCTCCGGCGATCCTCTCGCGCTCGTCCTGTTCGACATCGACCACTTCAAGGCGATCAACGACACCCACGGCCATGCCGCGGGAGATTCGGTCCTGCGGATCCTGTCGGGCGCGGTGACCCGCCAGCTCAGGATGTACGACCGGTTCGGCCGCATCGGCGGGGAGGAGTTCGCGGTGATGCTGCCCGGCGCGCGCCGGGAGGAGGCGCTCGTCGTCGCCGAACGGCTGCGCGAGAAGATCTCTTCGCTGCCGTTGCCGGTGCTCGAAGGCTCCCGCGTCACGGCGAGCTTCGGCGTGGCGGTGCTGGAAGCCCCCGACTCCACCCTCGAGGAGGTCATGGAGCGGGCCGACCGGGCGCTCTACGACGCCAAGCATGGCGGGCGCAACCGCGTCACCTGGCGCTCCGCCATGGACGAGGACGACGATGTCCCGGCGCTCGGCGCGCCGGCCGCGATGATCGCGGCGCCGGGCAAGCGCGGGGCGATCTGGGAACTCGACTGAGATTGTCGGACGGACCCGGGAGAGCGATGAAGGCGGCCTACTCGGCCGCCTTCATGTCGTCGGTCTCGCTGTCGGCCGTCATCGGCCCGGCGTCCTGGGGACGCGGCATCGAGATGACGTGATAGCCGGAATCCACGAAATGCACCTCGCCGGTGACGCCGGACGACAGCGGCGACAGGAGATAGAGCGCCGCCCCCCCGACATCGTCGAGCGATGTCGCGCGCCGCAGCGGCGCGTGGGACTTGTGATAGTTGTACATGAGGCGCGCGTCGGTGATGCCGGCGCCGGCAAGCGTCCGCACCGGCCCGGCCGAGATGGCGTTGACGCGGATGCCGCCCGGGCCGTAGTCGGCGGCGAGATAGCGGACGCTCGAACTCGAGCGCCGCCTTGGCGACGCCCATGACGTTGTAGTTGGGCATCACCCGCGTCGAGCCGGCATAGGTCAGCGTCAGCAGCGAACCGCCGTCGGTCATCAGCGCGGCGGCGCGCTTGGCGACCTCGGTGAATGAGAAGCACGAGATCACCATCGTCCGCACGAAGTTCTCGCGCGAGGTGTCGGCGTAGCGGCCCTTGAGTTCCGAGCGATCGGAAAAGGCCACCGCGTGGACGACGAAGTCGATCGAGCCCCAGTCCTTGGCCAGCCGGTCGAAGGCCGCGTCCACCGTGGCGACGTCCTCGACGTCGCAGGGGACGACGATGTTCGCGCCGACCGATTCGGCGAGTGGGCGGACACGGCGGCCGAAGGCCTCGCCCTGGTAGGTGAAGGCGAGCTCGGCCCCGTGGGCGGCGAGCGTGCGGGCGATCCCCCAGGCGATGGAGTGATCGTTGGCGACCCCCATCACCAGGCCGCGCTTGCCGGAAAGAAGCTTCTCCCCCATCGAGACCTCCATCACGCAGCGTAACGCTGGAACACCAGCGCCGCGTTGGTGCCGCCGAAGCCGAAGGAGTTCGACAGCACGGTGTTGATCTCTACGCCGTCGCGCCGCTCGCGCACGATCGGCATGTCGGCGAAGGCGGGATCGAGCTCGGTGATGTTGGCGGATTTCGCAGATGAAGCCGCCCTGCATCATCAGGAGCGAATAGATCGCCTCCTGCACGCCGGCAGCCCCCAGCGAATGGCCGGTGAGCGACTTGGTGGCCGAGACCGGCGGGCAGTTGTCGCCGAAGACCTCCCGCAGCGCCTCGACCTCCTTGAGGTCGCCGATGGGCGTCGAGGTGGCGTGCGGGTTGATGTAGTCCACGGCACCGTCGACGCGCTCCAGCGCCTGGCGCATGCAGCGGACCGCGCCCTCGCCCGAAGGCTGCACCATGTCGTGGCCGTCCGAGGTCGCGCCGTAGCCGACGAGCTCGCCATAGATGCGCGCGCCGCGGGCCTTGGCGTGCTCCAGTTCCTCCAGCACGAGCACGCCCGCGCCGCCGGCGATGACGAATCCGTCGCGGGTCACGTCATAGGCGCGGCTCGCCGTCTCCGGCGTGTCGTTGAAGGAGTGAGACATGGCGCCCATGGCGTCGAACAGGACCGACAGCGTCCAGTCCAGATCCTCGCATCCGCCGGCGAACATCACGTCCTGCTTGCCCCACTGGATCATCTCCGCGGCATTGCCGATGCAGTGCGACGACGTCGCGCAGGCCGACGAGATCGAATAGTTGACGCCCTTGATGCCGAACCAGGTGGCCAGCGTCGCCGAGGCGGTGGAGGACATCGCCTTCGGAACGGCGAACGGGCCGACGCGCTTGGGGCCCTTGTCGCGCGTGATGTCGGCGGCCTCGACGATGATCCGTGTCGACGGCCCCCCCGATCCCATGACGATGCCGGTGCGCTCGTTGGAGATGTCGCCGCCCTCGAGACCCGCGTCGCGGATCGCCTGATCCATCGCGACGTGGTTCCAGGCGGTGCCGCCGCCATGGAAGCGCAGGGCGCGCCGGTCGACCATCTCGGAGACGTTGATCTCGGGCGCGCCGTGGACCTGGCAGCGGAATCCGAGGCGGGCATAGTCCTCGGCGCGGCCGATCCCCGACTTGGCCTCGCGCAGGGACGCCGTCACTTCCTGCGCCGAGTTGCCGATCGAGGACACGATGCCCAGCCCGGTGACCACCACGCGTCTCATCGCCGTTTTCTCCGTTCAGTCATTGTCTCGTCCGGCCTCAGCCGGCGGCCTCGGCCGTTTCCGGCGTGAACAGGCCGACCCGGAGGTCGGAGGCCTGATAGATGGTCTCGCCATCGGCCTTCAGCCACCCGTCGGCGATGCCGAGCGTCAGCTTGCGGCGAATGACCCGCTTCAGGTCGATGCCGTACTCGACCCTCGACACGCTCGGCAGCACCATCCCCGAGAACTTCACCTCGCCGACGGCGAGCGCCCGGCCCCTGCCCGGCGCGCCGAGCCAGCCGAGGAAGAAGCCGACGAGCTGCCACATGGCATCGAGGCCAAGGCAGCCCGGCATCACCGGATCGCCCTTGAAGTGGCAGGGGAAGAACCAGAGGTCGGGCCGGATGTCGAGCTCGGCGCGGATCAGACCCTTGCCATGCGGACCGCCATCCTCGGCGATCTGCGTGATCCGGTCGAACATCAGCATGGGCGGCAGCGGAAGCTGGGCGTTGCCGGCGCCGAACAGTTCGCCGCGACCGCAGGCGAGCAGTTCCTCGTAGTCGTAACTCGACCGGCGTTCGCTCATCAGCCTCGCTCTTCTCGTGGATGCCGTTTCAGGATGCCGCCAATTCGCGGCTGGCGTTTACCTAACACAGCTTCCAGGCACTCGAAAGGGCGCAGAACCCCGCCGCCGGAGCAGGTCCGCCAGCTTGCCCAAGGCCTTGGCGCGCCGTATATTGTGGCCAGTCGAAACAGTCGCCGGACGCGATCAGATGACGATGACGAGCGCCCCGAGGGAGTTCGGGGGACGCAGCAGCGCGGGAAGCCTACAGCCGCGATGTCGCGGAGCGCCTGCGCGGCGCGGGACTGCGCCCGACGCGGCAGCGGCTCGCGCTCGGAGAGTTGCTGCTGACGGGCGAGGACCGCCACGTCACGGCCGAGATGCTGCACGAGCAGGCGATCCGGGCCTCGGTGCCGGTCTCGCTTGCGACCGTCTACAACACGCTGCACCAGTTCACGCAGGCAGGGCTTCTGCGCGAGGTCGCGGTCGACGGCGCGAAGTCCTACTTCGACACCAACACCAGCAACCATCACCACTTCTACGTCGAGGAAGAGAACCGGCTGATCGACATCGATGGCGCGGACATCAGCATTTCGGGACTGCCGACGGCGCCCGAGGGGCTCGAGATCACGCATATCGACGTGGTGGTCAGGGTGCGCAAGACGCGCCGGCGCTGAAACCGCCGGCCTCGACTACCTGAAGACTTCCCTCGGATAGACGCCCCAGATGTGCTCCTGGCGAAGGAAGCCGTTGACGTTCTGAACGTTGAGACGGCACCAGGCGCCGTCGCATGCCTGGATGTCGACCAGCACGCCGGGCTCGAGGAGCGCGGCGGCCTCGGCGCCGTCGCCGGCCTGACGGCGGATGGCGAGCGCCTCTCCCCCGACCACGGCGCTACGACGCCGGTGCGCCGTCCCGACAGCAGCGAATGGAAGACCCAGCCCTCGCTGCCGTCGGAATCGCGGATGCGCCGCCAGTTCTCGAATTCCGCGACGATCTCGACAGGCAGGCCGGCACGCGAGAAGACCCAGGCCACCCGATGGGACTGGCCGGGGCCGGCGCGCACGTTCACACGATCCGACTTCAGGCTGACGAAGCGCGGCAGGGGCAGCCCGCTCGGACCCGTCTGCACGGTCGCGGGACTTGCCACCTCCGCGGCGTCGTCCGTCGACCCGTGCGCCCAGGAGGCGAGCACCACGATCAGGGCGAGCACGGCGATGGCGGCGGGTCCGCGGGTGGTCAGCATCTTCCGATTCGGTAGCATCGACGTAGAAGACAGATCGCTTCCAGTCACAGGTCAACCCCCGCCCGCGGCCGTCCCGATGAGCTTTGTCTTTGCCTGGCCGTCTGCTAGACAAATTCCGCGAAGGCTTGCCGCCGGCGATATCGAGAGGTAACGCCGGCACGGTAAACGACTGATAAATCCGAACGACCGAGAGACGCCGACGATGCCCAAGACCCGTCCCTTAGTCATCGTCACGCGCAAGCTGCCGGACATGGTCGAGACGCGGATGCGCGAACTGTTCGACACGCGCCTCAATATCGACGACACGCCGATGGATCAGGCGCGGCTCGTCGAGGCGGTCAAGACGGCCGACGTGCTCGTACCCACGGTCACCGACCGCATCGACGCGAGCCTCCTCAGCCAGGCCGGCGAGCGCCTCAAGCTGATCGCCAACTACGGCAACGGCGTCGACAACATCGACGTGGAGACCGCCAACAAGCGCGGCATCGCGGTGACCAACACGCCCGGCGTCCTCACCGAGGACACCGCCGACATGACGATGGCGCTGATCCTCGCCGTGCCACGAAGGCTCGCCGACGGCATCAAGGTGATGGAGGGCGGGGCCTGGAAGGGATGGTCGCCGACCTGGATGCTGGGCCACCGCATCAACGGCAAGCGGCTCGGCATCGTCGGCATGGGGCGGATCGGTCAGGCGGTGGCGCGGCGGGCACGCGCCTGCGGCATGCAGATCCACTATCATAACCGCCGCAGGCTCCCGACCTCGGTGGAGGAGGAGCTCGAGGCGACCTACTGGGACAGCCTCGACCAGATGCTGGCGCGGATGGACGTCATCTCGATCCACTGCCCCCACACGCCCGCAACCTACCACCTGCTGTCGGCGCGCCGGCTGAAGCTGCTCAGGCCCGAGGCCTATGTCGTCAACACGGCGCGCGGAGAGGTGATCGACGAGAACGCGCTGGCGCGCATGATCGAGGCGGGCGAGCTGGCCGGCGCCGGCCTCGACGTGTTCGAGCACGAGCCGTCGGTCAATCCCAAGCTCGCCAGGTCCGATCGCGTGCTGCTCCTGCCGCACATGGGCTCGGCCACGCTCGAGGGACGAATCGACATGGGCGAGAAGGTCATCATCAACATCAAGACCTTCGCCGACGGCCACCGGCCGCCGGACCGTGTCCTGCCCTCGATGCTGTGATGGCCAAGCGGCCGCGCGCCGGGTTCAGCGACCTGCTCGAGCACGTCCGCGAGAGCTACTGGTTCGTGCCGTTGGCCATGACGGCGGCCGCGGCGGTCCTGGCCTTCGGGGCGGCGGCCTTCGACCTCGCCACCGACTTCCGTGCGGTCGAAACGATCGGCTTCGGCCCGGACATCGATCCCGACAGCGCGCGGGCGGTCCTGACGACCGTCGCCGGAGGCGTGATCGGGGTCGCGGGCGTCGCATTCTCCGTCCTCATCGCGGCGGTCGTCTTCGCGTCCGGCCAGTTCGGCCCGCGCATCGTCGGCAATTTCATGCGCGACCGGCGCCACCAGGTCGCGCTGGGGATGTTCCTGGCGACGTTTCTCTACTGCCTCCTCGTGATCCGGGTCGTCGGCGACGACGTGCCCCCGGTGTCGCTCATGATCGCCTTCGCGATGGCGATCGGCAGCATCGGGGCGCTGATCGACTTCTTCCATCACGCACCGGATTCGATCCGGCTGTCGCGCCTCGTCGCAGATGTCGGATCGCAGCTCGTGGCGATTGTCGCGCGCCGGTTTCCCGACGACGCTCCCGACCCCGCTCCCCAGGCACCTGCCGCGCCGAAGAGCGCGCGGGCGGTTGCCGCGCGGGCCACCGGATACGTCCGCATCGTCGACTTCGAGGGTCTCGTCGCGGTGCTCGACGAACACGATCTCACCCTTCGCGCCGACCGTTCTCCCGGGGACTTCGTCGTCGAGGGGCGGCCGTTCGGCTGGATTCTGGCCGCAGGCGCGCGCCGAGGGGGCGATGGACGATATCGTCGCCGCCTTCGAGATCGGCGCGGGGCGGACGCCGGCGCAGGACCTGCACTTCCTCACCCAGCTTCTGATCGACGTGGCCGAGCGGGCGCTGTCGCCGAGCCTCAACGACCCGCGCACGGCGATGGCGTGCCTCGACTGGCTCGAGGCCGCGCTCGTGCGCGCGGCGCGCGGCCATCCGCTCCCCGAGGTCATGGCGGGGAAGAGCGGGAAGCCGAGGCTGATCCTGCGGTCGCAAGACTTCGCCGGCTTCGCCGATTTCGTGTTCGGTCGGCTCAGGCCGCATTTCCAGACGGAGCCGGCGGCGGCGCTGCACATGATGGCGGCGATCGGAACGCTGATGTTCGAACGTCGGCGACGCGGCCGATCGCCGTCGTCTCCTGGGTCACGCGCGCGAGCTCGCCGCGGGCAGCAAGGCGCTGGCGGTCCTGCCCGCCGACGGCGAGGCGGTCGCGGACCGGCTGGCGGCCGTCGAGGAGATCGCCCGCAGCGGGCTCTCCCGCGTCGAGGCGATGGAGCGCCACCCCTGGCTCTGAGTTCTTGCGAACCGGCGCGGCGTGCCCACATAGACGGCAGGCCAACAGGAGCACTTGCCCCGATGAACGACGCCGCCGCGAGCCGCGCCATGATGGAATACGACGCCAGGAGCCGGTCTGCGCTGCTGGCTTATATCCTGTGGTTCTTCCTCGGCATGTTCGGGGCGCACCGGATGTATGCGGGGCGCGTGCCGAGCGGCATCCTGCAGCTCCTGATCCACGGCTTCGGCTGGCTGACGACGCCGATCCTGATCGGCTGGCTGTTCATCGCCGTATGGGCCCTGTGGTGGGTAATCGACGCCTTCCTGATCCCGGGCTGGATCCGCGACTACAATCTCGCCATCGCCCGGCGGCTCGGCGTCTAGAGGAGCGCCCCGAAGGCGGCGGCCGCGTCAAAACTCAAATCTGAACGAAGCGCCGAGATTTGCGCGCCAGACATCGTCGATCCCGTAGGAGTTGATGTCAGTGACGCCGAGATTACCGCTTCTCGTGTTTCCCGTCTCGAAGTCGCCGACATAGGCGACCGCAGCGTCCAAGCCTAACACGGCATTCGGCGCGATCCGGTGTCGAATTCCCGCGCCTAACCTGGCGGCGGGTCCGATCTCGGTATTGTCGGCGACGTTGGAAATGAACGCCCCCGTGCCCGCCACCGTCTCCACCACGCCCTGCAGAGTGTTGAACGATATTCCGAGTTCCCCCGGCAAAGCTGAGTGTGGTGGCGTCTGAAAGAGCCAGATCGAAGGCCACGTTCCCCAGTATCACGTCGCTGAGCGCCGATCCGTCGAATCTCGACGAGGCGCCGATGGCCGGGAAGTCGGCATTCCAGCCAATATCGCCTCGGACATGCTGGTAACTGGCGAATACCGACAGGGCCGTGTCGAACTGGTAACCAACGTGCCCGCCGATCCCCAGGGTCTCCCCGAACTGCACGTTCCCCACGATGCCGCCGCCGGCGAAGGGTGCTCCTCCATCCCTCGTGCCGGACGATCCGGATGCCGTGCCGGCGGTCACCTCCACGCCGGCGAAAAGGCCGGGCGCTTCTGCCAGCGCGGTTGCAGGACAAATCGCGAGGACAGCGGCGACGAGGCGCGACGGCATCGACAGCATTTCCTTCCACCATTTCCGGCAGTATGGCGAAGGTTATGGTTAATGCCGCCTTAATCGCGCAGGCTCAGTACGCCACCGTCTCGACACGCATCGACAGGCCGTCGAAGAGCAGCAGGCGGCCGACCAGCGGCTCGCCGACGCCGGCCACGAGCTTGATCACCTCGAGCGCCTGCATCGAGCCCACGACGCCGGTGAGCGCGCCGAGGATGCCGGCTTCGGCGCAGGTCGGCAGCAGACCCTCGGGCGGCGCTTCGGGGAAAAGGTCGCGGTAGGACGGATTGCGCTCCCCCGTCCCGCTCGCCTCGTAGGGCTTCAGCGTCGTGATCGAGCCGTCGAAGCGGCCCACGGCTGCCGTCACCAGCGGCCTGCGCCAGGCGGCACAAGCGTCGGCGACCGCGTAGCGGGTCGCGAAGTTGTCGGAGCCGTCCACCGTCACGTGATAGCCGGCGACGAGGCCGGGCGCAGTCTCCGGCGTGACCCGCATCTCGTGCGACTCGATCGCGACGTGCGGATTGAGCCGCCGGATCGCGGCCGCCGCGCTGTCGACCTTGAGGCGGCCGATGTCGTCGGTCTCGTGGACGACCTGGCGCTGGAGATTGGACAGCTGGACCCGGTCGTCGTCGACGATGCCGATCGTGCCTATGCCGGCGGCGGCGAGATACATGATGACCGGCGCGCCGAGCCCGCCCGCCCCGACGACCAGCACGCGGGCGGCCTTCAGCCTGTGCTGGCCCGGCCCGCCGATCTCGGCCAGAACGATGTGGCGCGCGTAGCGCTCGAGTTCCTCGCGCGAAAGTTCCATATATCCAACATCAGGGCGGGCGCGGCATTCCGCAAGGGGCGGTCCTAGTCGGGCAGTTCGCCCGCGACCGCGATGAACCGCCGGTCGGCGCCCTCGAAGCCGAAGCGCAACACGCTGACCAGCACCACGACCGTCACGACCGGCCAGGCGTCGGGGACGATCACCCGGGTAAGCCGGTAGCTGATCGGACAGCCGCGCGACGTTGGGATCGAGGTATCCTCGTGGAGCACCGTCTCGGCGCCGCCGTCCGCCGTCGCGAGCTTTAGCCGGAAGGCGGTCGGGCGGTCGCCGATGAGCGTGACGCAGTCGAAACCGGGGGATTCGGCGTAGAAGATGTCGAGTTCGGCGCGGAAGCGCCGGTCGATGTCCTCGAGCGCGCTCCACGGCTTCGGCACGCCGAAATCGACGATGACGGGGTTCGCCTCCACTTCGCCCAGCGGATTGTGGGCGAGCGTCAGGTGGCGGTCCTCGATGCCCGTCTCCCCGATCAGCGCGGCGGCGGCTTCGCGGGCCTGCGCCCGGGCGTCGGACAGCGGGCGCTGCTCGTCCTCGAGCATCACGCGGATGGGCGTGCCCGGCAGCCAGGCGTCCGTGGCGGTGTCGAGGAAGTAGATGTTGGAATAGGGAAAGCCCGAGCCGTCCTGAACGCCGAACTCCTCGAAGGCGAAGACGCCGGCGTCGGGGGAGAAGCCGAGGATACGGTGCTCGGCGATGTCGGCGGCCAGCGCCGGGGCGGAGACGGCCAGGGCGAGCGCCAGAATCGGGGCAACGGCTCTCATGCCGCACCCGTCGAGCCGAAGCCGCCCGCCCCGCGGCCGGTCCCGGCCAGTTCGCTCGCGGCTTCGACGGCGACCTGCGTCACGGGCGCGATGACGAGTTGTGCGATGCGCGCCCCGCGCTCGACCTCGAAGGGCGCGTCGCCGAGATTGACCAGGATCACTTTCACCTCCCCGCGATAGTCGGAATCGATGGTGCCCGGCGCGTTGAGGATGGTGACGCCCGATTTCGCCGCCAGGCCGGAGCGCGGTCGGACCTGTCCCTCGAAGCCTGCCGGGATTTCCATCTCGAGACCCGTCGGTACCAGCGCGCGCGCGCCGGGCGGAATGGTCATCGGCGTATCGCCGGCCAGCGCGGCGCGCAGGTCCATGCCCGCCGCCCCGGACGTTCTCGTAGGCGGGCAGCGGCAGGCCCGCCGCATGAGGCAGGCGGCGGACCCTGAGCGTCGGCGCGGTCATTTGCCGCTCCCGTCGAGACGTTCGGCGATGAGAGCCACCAGCCGGCGGGCGACCTCGTCCTTCGCCATCTCCGCCCAGCTCTCGACGCCGGCGGCGTCGACGAGGTGCACGCGGTTGCGCGTGCCGCCCATGACCCCGGTCGCCGGCGACACGTCGTTGGCGACGATGAGGTCGGCCCCTTCCGCTTCAGCTTGTCGCGGGCGTGGTCGACGACGTTCTCGGTCTCGGCGGCGAAGCCGACGAGGAGGCGGGGCCGGGCCGTCGCGTGGTGGCCGAGCGTCGCCAGGATGTCGGGGTTCTCGACCAGCGCGAAGTCCGGGGCGGACCTGCCGCCCGTCCTTCTTGATCTTTGCGGCGCCCGCGCTGGCGGCGCGCCAGTCGGCGACGGCGGCGGCCATACCGCGATGTCGGCGGGAAGTGCCGCCTCGACCGCGGCCTGCATCTCGCGGGCGGTCTCGACATGCACCGTCGCGACGCCGGGCGGATCGGGCGATCACGACCGGACCCGTGACGAGCGTGACGTGACGCGCCGGCGCGCGCCGCGGCCTGCGGCGATCGCGTGGCCCTGGCGGCCCGAGGAGCGGTTGGCGAGATAGCGCACGGGATCGATCGGCTCGTGCGTCGGACCCGACGTGACGAGCGCGCGGGCGCCGCGAAGCGGCTCCGGCGCGTCGGTATCGGCGAGCATGCTCCTCGATGCCGGCGAGGATCGCCGCAGGCTCGGCCATGCGGCCGACACCGGCCTCGCCGCGCTCCGCCATCTCGCCGGCTGCGGGTCCGACGAAGGCGACGCCGTCGCCGCGGAGCCGCGCGACGTTCCGCCGCGTCGCCGGATGCGCCCACATGCGCGGGTTCATCGCCGGCGCGACGAGCACCGGCCGGTCGGTCGCGAGCAGGACGGCGGTGGCGAGATCGTCGGCGAGCCCGTGGGCCATCTTGGCCAGGAGATCGGCAGTCGCCGGCGCGACGACGACGAGGTCGGCCTCGCGCGACAGCCGGATGTGGCCGATCTCGTGCCTCGTCCGTCAAGGTCGAAGAGATCGGTGATGGACGCGCTCGCCGGTGATCGCCGCGACGGACAGCGGGGTCACGAAATGATGCGCCGAGCTGCGTCAGGACGCACGCGCACCGCGACGCCGCGCTCCTTCAGCGCGCCGGATCAGCTCCAGGCACCTTGTAGGCGGCGATGCCGCCGCCGATGATCGATAAGGATGCGTCTGGTCATCGTCCAGCTACATGCGCCGCGCCATGTAGCACCGATACAGCGCACGTGCCTCACGCAGCGCCGCCGCGATGGCGACGAGCGCGATCGCGACGACCAGAGCGCGACGCGGCCGGAGCGCGTGCTGCCGGCGCCTCGGCGTCGCCGATGCCCTCGACGCGTCTCGCGGATCGAGCCGGACGCCGTCGCCGCGGCCATGTCGGTCGAGCTCCTGGCGCGAGGCGCTCGGCGCGGCGGGCAGAGCTCGGGCAGCTGGCCGGCGAAGCGCGCCGAGCTGCCGGCAGCGCCGGCGGCTGCTCGACTGCAGCCGCCCCGCGGGCCCGAGATTGCGCTCGATCCACTCGCGCGACCACCGGCTCGGCCGTCGTCCACATGTCGAACTCGCGGATCGAGCGTCGCGGCCGACGCCCTCCACCACCACCATCGTCTTCTGCAGGAGCACAAGCTCCGGCCGCGTCTGCATGTCGAAGATCTCGGTGACCTCGAAGAGCAGCGCCAGGAGCTGCGCCATGGAGATCTCGCTGGCGCGATGGCCGTGGATCGGCTCGCCGATGGCGCGGAGCGCCTGGGCGAAGTCCTCCGCCGAATGGATCGCGCGGCACATAGCCCGCCTCGATATGCACCTCGGCGATCCGCTGGTAGTCGCGGCGGATGAAGCCGTAGAGGATCTCGGCGAGGAAGCGCTGCTCCTTCGGGCCGATGCGGCCCATGATGCCGAGATCGACGGCGACGAGCGGCCGTCCTCGTCGACGAAGAGGTTTCCCTCGTGCATGTCGGCGTGGAAGAAGCCGTCGCGCAGCGCGTGGCGGAGGAACGACTGCATGACGACGGCGGCGAGGCGCTTCGGATCGTGGCCGGCCGCGACGAGCGCCTCGCGGTCGCGGAGCGCGTGCCCTCGACCCACTCGGTGACCAGCACGTCGCGGCCGGTCAGCTCCCAGTCGACGCGCGGGACGCGGAAGTCCGTCTTCGCCGGTGATGTTCTCCGCCATCTCCGAATAGGCGGCGGCCTCCAGCCGCAGGTCCATCTCCAGGACGACGCTGCGCGCAGGATCTCGACGACCGCGACCGGCCGCAGCCGCCGCGTTCGCGCGGATCGTTGCGCTCGACGAAGCGGGCGGCGAAGAAGAAGGTCCGAGGTCGCGCGGCGAAGCGCCGCTCGGATGCCGGGCCGCAGCACCTTCACGGCCACGGCGCGCCGCCCGCCGGCGTCGGCACCGCCTTGTGGACCTGCGCGATCGAGGCGGCGGCGACGGCGGGGCCGAAAGCTGTCGAAGACGGTGTCGATCGGCCTGCCGATGGACGCCTCGACGGCCTTGCGGGCCGCTTCCTGCGGGAAAGGCGGGCAGATCGTCCTTCAGCTGGGCGAGGTCTGCCGCCGTGTCGGCGCCGACGATGTCGCGGCCGGGTCGCCAGGAACTGGCCGAGCTTGATGTAGGACGGACCGAGCCGGTTCAGCGCTGCGGCGAGGCGCCCGCCGCGCTCTGCCGGCGGCGGCCGAGCCTGCGGCCGATGCGCACGGCGAGCGCGGGGCCGCGGCGGCAGTTCGCCCAGGTCGACGAAGCCGAAGGCGCCGGCGCGCGCCAGCACGAAGCCGGCGCGGGCGAGCCGCGAGATATGGACGATTCCCGATATCACCGCCCGCGCACCGTCTTCAGATCCGCCAGCCGGAGTGAAGCGCGGCGATGCCGCCGCGACAGCGGTGCGCCACTGACGCGCCCGAAGCCGGCGGCGCGGACCATGTCGGCGAAGCGCTCCTGGTCGGGAAAGCTGCGGATCGATTCCACCAGGTAGCGGTAGGGCTCGGCGTCGCCGGCGACCATGCGGCCCAAGCGCCGGGATCGCGCTGAAGGAATAGAGGTCGTAGACGCGGTCGAGCATCGGCATGTCGACCTCGGAGAATTCCAGGCAGAGGAAACGCCCGCCGTGCTTCAGCACCCGAAAGGCTTCGGCGAGCGCCCCCTCGATGCGGGGCACGTTGCGGATGCCGAAGGCGATCGTATAGGCGTCGAAGCTCGCGTCGTCGAAGCGGCAGCGCCTCGGCGTTCGCCTCCACGAAGTCGAGGCGTCCGTCATAGGGCCTGCCTGCGCGCGCGCTGCGGCCGACGTCGAGCATGTTGGCGGTTGATGTCGAGCGACGGTGACGGCGTGCATCCGGCGGCCGCCTCGGCGATGCGGAACGCGATGTCGCCGGTGCCGCCGGCCACATCGAGCACCGACCAGCCGGGCGGCGCCGCGGCGGATTGAGCGCGCTCACCATCGCCTCCTTCCACAGCCGGTGCAGGCCGCCCGACATCAGGTCGTTCATCAGGTCGTAGCGGCGGGCGACGCTGGAGAAGACGTCGTCGACACGCCCCTGCTTCTCGTCGCTCGGGACCGACGCGTAGCCGAATGGGTCTCGCCGCCGTGCATCGTCTCGCGCTCTTTCGTCATGGCGGCGCGACCATAGCAAGGGTCGGCCCACGCTATCGTCCGCGCCCGATCGGTTACCGGTCCTGATCGCAGGTGATCGAATGCCCGAACTTCCCGAAGTCGAGACCGTGCGGCGCGGGCTGGCGCCCGTGATGGGGGGCGCGCATCGAGCGTGCGAGGCGCGGCGGCCCGATCTGCGCTTCCCCTTCCCGAGCGTTTCGCGGCCCGGCTGAAGGGCCGGACGATCGTCGGCTCTCCGCCGCCGCGCCAAGTATCTGCTCGCCGAGCTCGACGACGGCACGGTGCTCCTCATGCATCTCGGCATGTCGGGCTCGTTCCGCATCGAGGCAGGACGGCGCGGCGGCGACGCCGGGCGACTTCCATCATGCCCGCTCGAAGGCGGCGGCGCACGACCACGTGGTCCTTCCTGAAGGGCGGCGCGCGGATCGTCTACAACGACCCGCGCCGCTTCGGCTTCATGCTGCTGATCCGCGCCGCGACCTGGATGCGCATCCGATGCTTCTCGGGTCTCGGCTTCGAGCCGACCGGCAACGTGCTCGACGGCGAGCGCTGGCCGCCGCGCTTCGCAAGGGCGGCGCGCGCCGCTGAAGGCCGCGCTCCTCGACCAGCGCGTCATCGCCGGCCTCGGCAACATATATGTGTGCGAGGCGCTGTATCGCGCGCGCCTTTCGCCGCGGCGGATGGCGGCGAGCGATCGCGCGGCGACCGCGCGCCGACCGGCTTGTCGATGCCGTCCGCGCCGTCATCGCCGATGCGATCGAGGCGGGCGGCTCGTCGCTGCGGGACTATGTGCAGGCGAACGGCGAGCTCGGCTATTTCCAGCAGCGCTTCCGCGTCTACGACCGCGAGGGCGAGAAATGCCCGCGCCGGGATGCAGGGGCACCATCAGGCGCATCGTCCAGTCGGGCCGCTCGACCTTCTACTGCCCGGCCTGCCAGCGCTGAGGCCCGCGGGTTGTCAGCCGGGCGGGGCTCATGTAGCCGTTGAATCGGCGATCCGCACGGCTGGAGGTTCCTGGGACATGACCTACAAGAACATCCTGGTGGAGCGGCGCGGGAAGGTCGGGCTCATCACCCTCAACCGGCCGAACGCGCTGAACGCACTCAACTCCGAGCTCGTCGCCGAACTCGACCAGGCGCTGGACGAATACGAGGCGGACGACGATATCCGCTGCATCGTCATCACCGGCAACGAAGGGCCTTCGCCGCCGGCGCCGACATCAAGGAGATGTCAGGACAAGACTTCATCAGGCCTATGTCGGCGACTTCGCGGCGAGATGGGAGCGGGTCGCCAGAATCCGGAAGCCGCTCATCGCGGCAGTGGCCGGCTATGCCCTGGGCGGCGGGATGCGAGCTTGCCATGATGTGCGACATCATCCTCGCCGCCGACACCGCGAAGTTCGGCCAGCCGGAGATCACGCTGGGCGTCATTCCCGGCGCCGGCGGCACGCAGCGGCTGACGCGCGTCGTCGGCAAGGCGAAGGCGATGGAGATGTGCCTGACCGGCCGGCTGATCGGCGCGGAGGAGGCGGAGCGCGCCGGGCTCGTCTCGCGCATCGTGCCGGCCGACGAGCTGATCGAGAGGCGATGAAGGTGGCCGAGAAGATCGCCGCCTTCGCTGCCCGCCGCGATGATGGTGAAGGAGGCGGTCAACCGCGCCGAGGAGACGACCCTCGCCGAGGGCCTGCGTTTCGAGCGGCGGCTGTTCCATGCGCTCTTCGGCAGCGAGGACCAGAAGGAAGGGATGGCGGCGTTCCTCGAGAAGCGGCCGCCGAAATTCCGCCATCGGTAGGCCCCGCAACCGCCGAGCGCGGTTGACGCCTTCGCGGGGGCGTCACTATACAGCCGTGCAAATTCACGGCGGCTCGCATCGATCCGCCGCGTTCTTGGTTACGTCGCCCGCCTCGCGCCCATCGGTCGAAACGTCGGCGGACGATCCGGAGAAGTAGAATGGCAAATACACCTTCGGCCAAGAAGGCCGCGCGCAAGATTGCCCGCCGGACCGCCATCAACAAGTCGCCGCGCACGCGCATGCGCGGCTTCATCCGCAAGGTCGAGGAGGCGATCGCCTGCGGCGACACGGCGCGGCGGCGGGCCCTTCGCGCGGCGCAGCCCGAGATCATGAAGGCGGCCCCCAAGGGCGTCTTCCCTCCAATGCCGCCTCGCGCAAGGTTTCGCGGCTGTCTGCCCGCATCAAGGCCATGTCGGCCTGAACGTCGACGAGGAATCCGATCCAGGATCGACAGGCCCGGCCCTTCGGCCGGGCTTTTTTGTTGCCCCGCGGCCGGGTCTGTCCGGCCCGCCCGGGAAGGGCCCGACGTGGCCGGAACCTCGAAGGCCGGCCCTCGAAACCGCGCAGTCGTTTTTACGACAATTCAATGACTTGCGGACACAACATCCGGAAGGGTCCCGGAGGGGGCCAATTCCGGTCCGGGCCGGTTGCCGATGCCCCGATTGCGCGATCGGCGATCCATTCGGACAACGGCTCGACTGCGCCGACGTGTTTCGGGAGAATTCTCAGGCAGTTGCTCGTTCAACCCACCTGTGGCGGGAATGTGACACGCTGGAGGGCGGCAGACAGGTTCATGGATTCTTAATCATTGCAGGTTGCCACCCCCCAGCCCCCCGTGTATCGTGAAGTCCATGTCGGGGAGCCACCCGGCAACAAGCAGAAATGTCAAGTAATGAATGCTTGCAAAGCAAGCAACAGGGACCTTTTGTCATGCTGAAGCGGAATTTGGTTGCATATTCATCCCGAGCCGCTTCGGCATTATTGTCATCATAGTCATTTCAGTATTTCAAAGTAGCGCGTAGCGGCCCGTCGCGCGCCGCAGTAGTCACGATACTGGTTATGTTATGTGCTTCATTCATCGGTGTCTTCGCTGCCGGTGTGAAGGGTCTCCGACGATACCACCGAACACTTGCTTTACACGCAGACGCAACTTGCACATAATGCAGATATGGAATCCGACCCGGCTGACCTTCTGAGGCAGCACGGATATCGCGTCACGGCGCAACGGCTGGCCGTGTTGCGTGCGGTCTCGAGTCGGCCACACCTGACGGCGGAGGACGCGGTCGAGATCGTCAGGGCCGACATCGGGCAATCTCGCGCCGGGCGGTGTACGACGCGTCGGCTCGCTGGCCGACGAGGCTGCTCCGGCGCATCCACCGGCGGGGTCGGCGGCTCGCGCTACGAGCTACGGGTGGGTGACAATCACCATCACCTGGTCTGCCGCAGCTGCGGCAGCCTGGTCGACGTCGACTGCGCGGTGGGCGACGCCCCTGCCTCACGGCGTCCGACGATGCGGGCTTCGAGATCGACGAGGCCGAGGTGGTCTACTGGGGCAAATGCCCCGCATGTCTCGCCGCGAGTTCGAGCTGACCATTCCAACCGAGGATCCCGAACAACCACGGTCGCGTGCGGCCGGCAACCAGAAGACACATCGAAACAGGAGAAAGACGAACGTGTCTGACAAAGGCAGCGAAAGCGAAAGCCCAGCAATCCCGTCGCCAACCCCGAAGGCGACACGGCCGAGGACGAATAGCGACTGGTGGCCGGACCAGATCGACCTCTCGGTGCTTCACCAACACTCGCCCGCGGCTGACCCGTTGGGCGAGGACTTCAACTACGCCGACGCGTTCGCCACGCTCGACGTGGACGCGCTGAGGCAGGACCTCGTCGCCCTGATGACCGACTCACAGGAGTGGTGGCCGGCTGATTACGGCCACTACGGGCCGCTCTTCATCCGCATGACGTGGCACGCCGCCGGCACGTACCGTACCGCCGACGGCCGGGGTGGCGGTGGGCAAGGCGCGCAGCGCTTCGCACCGCTCAACAGCTGGCCCGACAACGCCAGCCTCGACAAGGCGCGGCGGCTGCTCTGGCCGATCAAGCAGAAGTACGGCCAGAAGATCTCGTGGGCCGATCTGCTCGTGCTCACCGGCAATGTGGCGATGGAGTCGATGGGCTTCACGACGTTCGGCTTCGGCTTCGGCCGGCCCGACGTGTGGGAACCCGAGCAGGTCTTCTGGGGTTCCGAGGACACGTGGCTCGGCGACGAGCGCTACAGCGGTGAGCGCGAACTCGCCGATCCGTTCGGTGCCGTGCAGATGGGCTTGATCTACGTCAACCCCGAGGGCCCCAACGGCAACCCCGACCCGCTCGCCGCCGCCAAGGACATCCGCGAGACGTTCGCGCGGATGGCGATGGACGACGAGGAGACCGTCGCACTGATCGTCGGCGGCCACACGTTCGGCAAGTGCCACGGTGCGGTCGGCTCCGAGTACGTCGGACCCGAGCCCGAGGGCTGCCCCGTCGAGCACCAGGGCCTGGGCTGGGTCAACAGCTACGGAAGCGGCAGTCGGCGTCGACGCGCTCACGAGCGGGCTCGAGGGCGCCTGGACCAACGAGCCGACGAAGTGGGACAACGGGTACCTCGACAACCTCTACAACTACGAATGGGAGCTCACCAAGAGCCCGGCCGGGGCCAACCAGTGGAAGCCCAAGAACCCCGAGGCGGAGGGCACCGTGCCCGACGCCCACGATTCGTCGAAGCGGCACGCGCCGATGATGCTCACGACCGACCTCGCGCTGCGGATGGACCCGATCTACGGGCCGATCACGAAGCGATTCCACGAGAACCCGGACCAGCTCGCCGACGCGTTCGCCAAGGCGTGGTACAAGCTGCTGCACCGCGACATGGGTCCGCTGTCGCGCTACCTCGGTCCGTGGGTGCCCGAGGCGCAACTCTGGCAGGATCCGGTGCCGCGCCGTCGATCACGACCTGATCGGCGACGCCGACATCGCCGCCCTCAAGGCCAAGATCCTCGACTCGGGTCTGTCGGTCTCGCAGCTCGTCTCCACCGCGTGGGCGTCGGCGGCGAGCTTCCGCGGCACCGACAAGCGGGGCGGCGCCAACGGCGCCCGCCTCCGGCTCGCGCCGCAGAAGGACTGGGAGGTCAACGAGCCGGCCGAACTGGCGAGTGCGCTGCAGACGCTGGAAGGCGTCCAGCAGGACTTCAACAGCTCGCAGTCGGGTGGCACGCGGTGTCGCTCGCCGACGTGATCGTGCTGGGCGGCTGCGCGGCGGTCGAGAAGGCGGCGAAGGCCGCCGGCCACGACGTCACCGTGCCGTTCGCGCCGGGACGCACCGACGCCTCGCAGGAGCAGACCGACGTCGAGTCGTTCGCGGTGCTCGAGCCGGCGGCCGACGGGTTCCGCAACTACCTCCGGTCCGGCGACAAGCTGCCGCCCGAGCAGCGGCTGCTCGATCGGGCCAACCTGCTGACGCTGACCGCCCCCGAGATGACCGTGCTGATCGGCGGCATGCGTGCGCTGAACGCGAACTACGGCGGTCCAGCACGGCGTCTTCACCGACCGGCCCGGAGACGTTGACGAACGACTTCTTCGTCAACCTGCTCGACATGGGCGTGGAGTGGAAGCCGTCGACGTCGGCCGAGAACGTGTACGAAGGCCGTGATCGCGGCAGCGGCGAGGTCAAGCGGACCGCGACTGCGGTCGACCTGGTGTTCGGGTCGAACTCGCAGCTGCGGGCGCTGGCCGAGGTCTATGCCTCGGACGACGGCGCCGGAGAAGTTCGTGCACGACTTCGTCGCTGCGTGGGACAAGGTCATGAACCTCGACCGCTTCGACCTGCGTTGACCTGAACTGACCTGAACTGACTTCGGATCGCGTCGGCGAGCCGGTTCGACCGGCTCGCCGGCGCCCGCTGATCCTGCCGAGCATCGCCCGCCATGACTGCAAGTGTCGACGTGCGACCGCTGATCGACCGTGAGGTCGCCGAAATGCTCGATGCTTCGCCGATCGATGTCGGCGCGCTGCTCGGCGGGCTGACGCTCGACAACATCGACGACGTGCGCGCCGTGATGGCGGAGCGGCCGGTCGAGCCGTTGTCCGACGACGTGACTCGGACCGATCACGTGATCGACGACACGACAGGAGTGTCGGTGCGCGTGCACCGGCCGGTCGGCGTCGAGGGCCGGCTGCCATGCGTGTACTGGATCCACGGCGGCGGTTACGTGCTCGGCAGCAACGTTGGCGACGACCTGCGCTTCGATCGCTGGTGCCCGAGCGTGCGCTGTGTGGGCGTGTCGGTCGAATACCGGCTGGCGCCGGAGCATCCGTACCCGCTTCCGCTCGACGACTGTTACGCCGGTCTGGCATGGGTTCACGCCCACGCCGACGATCTCGGTGTCGACGCCTGCGCGCGTCGGCATCGGCGGTGCCAGTGCCGGGGGTGGTCTGGCCGCCGGGCTTGGGGTTGCTCGCCCGCGACCGCGGCGAGTTGCCGGTCACGTTTCAGCTGCTCGCTCTACCCGATGATCGACGACCGCCAGATCACCGCGTCGAGCACCTGGATCGATCCGATCTGGCCACCGAGCGCGAACAACTTCGGCTGGACCTCGTACATCGGGTCGGGAAAGGGCGGGCCGGACGTACCGGGTATGCAGCGCCGGCACGCGCCACCGACCTCGCCGGCTTACCTCCGACGCTTGGTCGCGGTCGGTGCGATCGACGGCTTCTGCGACGAGGACGTCGAGTACGCGACACGGCTCAGGCACGCCGGCGTGCCGGTCGAGCTGCACGTCTATCCCGGCGCGCCGCACGGCTTCGATTCGATGGGAGCAGGCTCGTCGATCGCCCGCCGTGCCAACCGCGACATGAAGGAGTGGTTGGACAAGCAGTTCGGCTGACGCCACGTCATCGTGTCGCCACGTGACGGCAGTCGATCTACGCTCCAGCGATGACTACGCCGAACGACCGCACGACGCTGCATGAGGAAGTCGACGAGCGGTACCACTACCGCAATCCGACAGCGCCGTACACGATCGATCCCGACGACCCACGCATCAGCAGTGGGTCGCTGTCTGGATCGAGATCCGGGACGAGGTGTTGGTCGCGGCGACGAACGAGCACTTCTTCGAGCAGTATCCGGCCGGCCCGCAGCACCTCGATCCGAACGATCCGGGACAGCAGCTGTATGTCATGGAATGGGTGCGCATTCGTGACCAGATCCTCGGCGACGGCGTGACCAGTCTGATCAGCGACTCGTCGGCGAACACGAGCGAGGAGCCGGCACAGGCCACGACCGCAGAACCGTCGGCGGACCAGTTCGATCAGGAGGCGAGCCGCGTTCGTGACTACCTGAAGGGCACGCTCGAGTTGAACCAACTGCCGACCGACGCTCCGCCAGTGAAGTTCATCGAGGAGCAACTCGACGTCGCGCGCAGCCTCTACCTCGGGCGTCATTTCGACCGTCATGACGAGTGGACGTCGACGACGCGTGACTTCGATATCGGTGTGGGATTCAACAACCTCGGTGTGCAGGTGCGCGTCGTCGGAGCGGACCGCGCCGTTCGAATGGGGCTCGTGGGCGACGGCCGTCCGACGTCGGTGGCTGGCAGGACTACCCCGGCGCCCGACGCAATCGTGTCATCCGCTGACGACTGTTCGGAACTTCGTCGACGGGCCCGCCCGGCCGCGGCTGTCAGCCGCCGTGGCCCTCGGTCGGGCGTCGCGCCCCATTGGATGACCTGGACGTAGTTGCCGTCGGGGTCGGTGACGGTGCCGATCAGGCCGAACGGCATCTGCTCGACCTCGCGGACCAGTTGACGTTCTGCGCACCTTGAGGTGATCCTCGATCGCGCGGCAGTCCTCGACGGAGAGGATGATGATCACACGTGCCGGCTCCTTGGTCGGGCCGGATCGTCGCTGTGCTCCTCGACGAACAGCGCCACGCCGCCGAACTCGAACGCGCCCATGTCGTTCTCGGTGGCGTCGGGGAAGCACGCCCGATACCAGCTCTTCATCGCGTCGACCTGGCTCGAGCCGATGAGGACGCTGCCAAACGTCGGAACTGCCATCACGAACCCCTCTCCGTCAACCGGTCTGACCATCAGACCGGCAGCGGATGGTAGCTGGGCCGGCCGCGGCTCAACGATTCGCCGGCTCGAACAGTTCGACGACGTTGCCCGACGGGTCGAGCAACAGGATTTGCTTGCCGCCCGGGCCGCGCACGATGTCGTTGCGGAACGTGGCACCGGCCGCACGCAGGCGCTCGACCTCGGCCTCCAGATCGTCTACGAGCAAGTGGATCCGGTTCCATCCGCCCGGCCCGGGTTGCGCGCCGTCGGGCATCGCCCGCCCGGCAGAGCTCGCCGGCCCGGATAGCCGCAGCCGAAGGTACCACGCTTGACATCGGCAAATGCCGGAACCGCCTTGTCAGGACCTCGAAACCGAGCGCATCCGTGCTAGAACACGATCGATTGTTCGACGTCGGTGACCATGTAGCGCACGTTGACCGTGTCGTCGTTTCCCATCAGCGAATCCTCTCTCTCAGGCTGCTTTCCCGATTGGCGTCCATGCCAAACAGTGCGATTTCCAGGTGGAAGCACGACATACAGACCGTGGCGGCATGTCGTCGCCATCACGTTCGTACCTGTTGCCGGTGAGACAGATCATCGACCACCACTGCGTCCCCGCCACGTCGTACCCAGACGCGGGTGGACCATCGCCGATGCGGGCTCGGCCGGCGTAGTTCACGACGACCAGGGCACGCCCGTCACTGCCTGTCCACGACCACGAGGAGTTGGGCGCTACTCAGGTTGTCCGGCCAGCCGGTTACATCGGACAGCGCCCATTCACCACCACGAAATCCTGTGTGCGCCTTCGACCAGCCAGGTGGAACCTACGCAGATCCTGGTCATCGTGTTTCCTTCGGCCGTCGGCCGAGCAGGACGGGCACGTGGACCCGCCAGCCCTCGAACTGGCCCTCGTGCCACATCGTCGCGCCGGGCAGGGTGGCGATGGTGACGGCGGCGGCTCGCAGTGCTGCTGGCTGGAACTGGCTCGGCGGCTCGTGGTTCGTCGTGGTTCTCGGTGAACCGGAGCAGGTGCTGCTGGTAGTCCGAGGTCGGCGTTGAGGTGGCCACGCACTGCTCGGAGGTGGGTCGTCGAGGAGCCGGTCGTACAGGCGCTTGTCGTAGCAGTAGTCGAAGCCGAGCTGTTGCAGCTGCCACTCGAGGTCCCAGTAGGCCTCGGCGACGAACAGCATGTCGGGGTGGACGGCGCGGACGGCGGAGATGACGTCCGTCCAGTACTCCGTGTCAGGCGTCGGACCGGGACGGTCGCCCCAGGTCCGGCGGAACACGTCGTTGAGCATGAGCATCGCCATGTCGCAGCGCACACCGTCGGCGAGGCTGCCGATGTCGAGAGCGTGTCGATGGCGGCTTTCGGAGCCCGGGGGCGAAGGCGTTGAGTTGGGCCACGTCGGGCCATGGCGGGAAGAACGGGTCGCGGCCACGGGCGATGACCGCGTCGCCGACCCGAGGAACTCGCTCGGCGCACGCGCCAGGTCGTCGGCGTCGCCGAGGACGAAGTACTCGGGATGGGCGCCGAGCCAAGGGTGGTCGGGGGCGACGTGGTTGGGAACGAAGTCGACGATGAGCCGGGCGCCCCGCTGCGGCGAGGCCTGGCGGGCGGCGAGCTGACGCCGTCCTGGCGTCCGCCGAACGTCGTCGACGTCGTAGTGGCGGATGCAGTAGGCGGAGCCGATCACGTCCGCCGGTTCGAAGTCGCCGAGCGGGTGTGGAAGTCGGCGAGGTGGGACGACCGTGACTCGAGCGCAGAGCCGGACGCCCTGCGGAGCGCCACCCACGCGCCCATCGACCGCCGAGCGGCTCGAGCACCAGCAGGGTGGACACAGTCCCACTCGCAGCAGGCACATCAGGCGAGTCCTCGTGCGGCGCCGCGATCCTCGCCCCGACCGTCCATGGAGCCACGCTGCCATGTCCATTAGGTCGATCCACGGATCGAAATTCCATCGGCCCCATCATCAGGATCGAGAAGCCGATCACGACCGAATCGTTCGGACGCTCCATGTCGAAGAGGCCACGGATTGGCGCTGAGCAGGTCGGCGAATCGTGGCCGAGCTTCATCCGAGATCAGTGCGTATGACGCAGGCGCCGAAAGAATCACCTCCGCCCGCGCTGGTTCGGAAACCAGATGGTAGCCGATTGCTCGCATCGCTGGCGGGACCAGCTCGGTCTCCGCGGTCGATCTCGGCGATGTCGCGACGCACGTACCATGCACGACATCAGGGGTTCGTACGCGAGGCGGATCGTCTTGCCGCGGCGGTCGAGGTTGGCGTCCGTGCCGCCCATCCGAGTCCTTGCCGCCGGTTTTGTTCACGTCCTCGAGCCGGGTCAGACTCCTCAGCGATGGCCGTCGATGCCACGTCCACCGTCTCGTGCGGTCGAGCGCCGGCGGCCGAAGCGCTCGAGCGAAGCGCCGCGCGCCGACGTCGACGCTGAAGCGTTCGTCCAGCCTGGTTCGCTGGGCGCGAAGTGAACTCGCTGCCTCCGCCGCCCAGAGTCGAACCTCAGGAGCCCGGAGCTCCGCCGCACACAGAGGGCCGCGCGACGTGACGGCTATGTCAGCCGGCGCCTATTTCCTCCCCGGAGATCGACCTCGACGTCGATTCCGGTGCGCGATGTGACGGCATTCGAGGAACGCCTGCCGATTCGGCACGATCCGCAGGCAGGCGGTCCCGGAGCCGGCGGCGATACTTCCAGCGTCGCTGCGACGCGCCTGTGGACCGTACAGCGATGGCGTCGGTCGTCGCGTGGTCACGCAGATCGTATATTCAGCACGCCGTCTCGTCGAGGCCCTCGCCCAGCCCGTGGCCTCGACCGATGGAGCCGTCGGCACGGCGCCGTCCGCCGCGCCGTTCGGCGAGAGAATCGACCGAAATCGATCCCGAACATCGGATCACCCCGATGGCCACATGCCGAACCCCACCATCGCCTCGCCACGGCCACACAGACGTTGCATCGTCCTTCCCGACGCCCGGCTTCGGAAGTTGACCAGGACCAACGCCATGTCGGCGACTCGACGGCGACGCCGTCCGTCGGAAGCGCGCCGGTTAGCGATATCGGTCGTCTGGACCATCGAGTTGCATCGATAGAAGATACATAGGCGCCTGCAGCGTTGTGCACGCGGCGGCGTGCAGATCGGAATCGGGTTCGATTAGTTCACCCAATCAGTTGCGTCGAGCTCGTAGCTGCTGACGACCGAGGGCGGGGACGTCGACGTTGAGTGTCGTGAAGAGACAGCCGCAACGTCGTTGCGGGAAGACTGTGGCCTTTCATCACCGGCCGAGCCTCTTCTCCAGGCCGGCGTGGTCGACGCTCGCGCAGGTGCTTGACGTCCGTCAGTCCCTCACCAATCTGACCGATGCGTGCCGTGAACAAAGTCGTTGCGTGGCCCGGCGCGCTCGTCCGAGCTGGGTGCCGATCCGATGCAACGCCCGGTCGGCGCTCTCGAGTGGCTCGCCGAACGTGCGCCACTCCAGCAGCACACCGATCGCCCAGGTTCGCCGATCTGCTCTCCGCTCATGCGCTCTTCGCAGTCATGCCCCGGCCCTTCGATCGATTCGGCGAGGCTCTCGCCGCTGAACCATCATGACGCCCGAGCACCGGCTTGATGCCGACGATCAGCAGTTCCGTCCACAGCCTCGGTCGCGCGCGGACAACACGGTCGGTCACCGCGACAACCACGACGCGATGAACCTGATCGGATTCAGACGAGTGCGGTGACCTCGTCATGAACACCGCCTGGAGCAGGCGATCCGGATGTCGCCGAGGATGTCGCCGATCAGGGCGTCGCGGAGGGCGCGGTGGAGCCAGGTCGGCGCCGGCGAATCGTTGGCCCGATCCCGAGCACCACCCCGAGTCCGGCAACGTACTTCGTCGTCGATATCACCAGTTCGGCCTCGGGCGCGCCCTCGTCGCCCACGACCGTCCAGGCCGAGGCGGGTGCGACGACGACGAGCAGCGGCGAACACCGATGCCGACAGCGCCTGCCGTTCGCCGCTTCGACGAGACATCCGTTGGCGATCGACATGCTCCAGCCGACTCGTTGTCGTCCAACGGAAGGTGCTCGTGCGTGCCTTCAGCTCGGTGCCGCCTCCGGCCGCGGTTGGCTGGATCAGGTGATCGTCATCTCGCCGTG
>CAWDMT010000018.1:0-87370 GCA_963803485.1 uncultured Alphaproteobacteria bacterium
GGTTGCCGCTACGATGACTTCCATAGGACTCAGGCCCGCTTCAATAAGAAGTTCCATCTCCCTGAAATAGGCATAGCCATAATCAGCATAAGCGACATAGGTATGTGAACCGACTACAACCCGGACGCCGGCCTTTTTCGCTTTGCCCATAAACGCAAGCATATTTTTAAATGCATCTACTTCCACCTGGTCGCCCTTGTCCGATCTTTTTTCAAATGCAGCCAGTGTTGGACTTAAGAAGATCTTTTTCTCAGCAAGGAAACGGCAAAGCGAATCAACAACTCATGTTCTTCGCTACATCAATCCGGTTCCACACTTCATACCTTCCGCGCTTACGGGCATCGTTGTCGGCCAAAACACGAAGTTTGTATTGTTCAGCCTCCATCGGAGGGATAAGGATCGGTCCGAAGGATGTAACGTGTTCAATGCCATCCAGCCCCGCGTTTATCGCATCCCACGCATTCGTGATCTCAAGGTGAGCTGTAACGGGGAGGCCATACTTATGGGCGACACTGCAAACCTCTTTGATCGTCCCTAAAGGAAGTCCAAAGTAAACTTTGATTGCAGTTGCGCCATCATTCGCCAACCGTTCCACCGCTAAACGACCTTCTTCAGCATCCTGAACAATGATCGCATCTTCGGGATAAGCGGGTGGAAATGTGTTGAGGTGCGGCCCTGTTAAGAATAATCTTGGCATCGGTAACCCCGACAATCCGTACACTATCATACATTTCAATCCATTCTCCTGGATCCCTCACGGAAGTAATGCCACGGTCCAGGTAAATGGTTGGCATATCGTGACTGCCTTCATTGTGATAGTGAGCATCGAACAATCCTGGTAGGATAGTCATGCCGTTAACATCAATCACTTCGGCCCCGCTGGGGATACTGACTTCATCCTTCCTTCCAGCGAATTCAATCTTGTTGTTCCGAACGATTATGCAGGATGATGATATGGGTTCACCACCATTTCCGTCAATAAGCTGTGCCTCCGACGAGGGCAATGACCTTTTCTCCCGCTGGCAATTCATTTTCGTTGAGTTCATGAATACGGTTCGTGGCTTGCCCGCTGCCTTTTCTTCATTCTTATCATTCGGGGTAGTACAACTTATTAAACAGGACAGGCACAAAACCTGAAACAGTATAGTCTTCATGGATCCAAAGATCAGAAGATATTTTTAATTCTTGCTGTTTAATGAAGATTACCGCTGATGAGTCTCGGCCTTTTTCAAAATTATGCGATAGCAACATACCCTTGCTGCAGCGCAAGCTTCTTGTGATAATAGATGTACGAAAGGGCTCCGAAGCCAAAGAAAACGAGCATCGTTAGCATCATTGGGTCAAAGCCACCGAGGGCGATTCCGGAATAAGTTGCTCCGATAAGGTCGAATGTAAAACCAGCATATGCCCATTCTTTCAGACGAGGAAATCCGGGAACAAGGATAGCAACTACTCCGAGAAATTTAGCAACTCCAAGTAAAGGAAGAATGTATGTGGGATAACCGAGTTGTGTAATTATTGCCACCCATTCGCTCGAGGACAACATATTAGGAATGGCTGAAGACAACATTAATGCCGCAAACAAACCCGTAAATACCCAGTGCAAAATGTTCACCTTTTTCATATGTTCTTTATTTTATTGAATTTAAGTTTGGTTAATTACTTTTCACAAATTTCCTTCAGCGCTTTTAATGCGACAGGCCATCCATCCTGAAACATCTTTTCCCAGTCAGGATTCGATTCGATCCCAACCGTTAGCGTTGTATTTCCTTTGGATTCTGTGAATGTATAACGCTCCAACGTTCCAACCCATCCTTTTGCTATCTCGCTGTCATAATCTTCTGAGCCGTCTGCATTGATAACAGCAATGTGTCGAGCCAATATCGTTTCGTAAGGTTTGAATTCTTCTATTAATGCTAATGTACCACCTTGTGCTACCGCAGGTTCATCGGCACTTTCCCCGATAAAACGGATCTTTTCACCCTTAGCCCACTTTCCGTCATAATCAGAACCAGGCCATCCTGCCTTCACCCATTCTTTATACGTTTTACGATCAAGCATAATGTTCCACACATTTTTAGCCGGTGAGGCGATCGTTATTTTGAATTCAAGTTTTTTCATTGTTATGGAGTTTTTGATTTTTCTACTTCAGAAATGGATCTATAATGGACATTAGCTTTGCCGTTTCCATCATCAACGTCACATGCGTCATTCCTGGAATTATTGCCAGTCGTGACTTTGGCAGTCCGGAAATATCACCGAAAACACCGCCGCCGCACAGATCGATACATTTCAGCGATGTGATTTAGATCGACGCCGTCATTGTCGCCACTGATAATTAAGTACGGGGCACTTCAATGCTTTTAGATTATCGGCACCGAGATCAAAAGGAACACCTTCAGAGGCAACCATCTTGTTCACCCAATCCTTCCAGTGATTTTTATCAGGAGCAAGTCGGTCGTAATCGGTTTTTAGCGGAGTGTTTTCAAAGAACTCCGGCTTAATGGTAGGAAAAAGGTCGCGCGCAGACTGGAGCCATCCATCGAGCCTGAATACTGATGAAATAATGACAAGGCTTGTCACGTGCTTCGGATGTTTGATTGCAAGTTCAAATGCAACTGTTCCACCTAGGCTATAACCCAATACATCTGCGCTATCAATTTTCAAATGATTGAGAAGTCCATCGACATCACTTGCTAAGGCCGGATAGGAGTAGGGCCGATCGATGTCGCCTGTTCGTCCGTGTCCTTGCATTTCTAATGCGATCACCTTGTGTTTTTTTGCCAGCTCTGGTATTAGTTGAGCGAAATTCAGATCGATGGTCATGTAACTTCCATGCAAAAGCACCAGTGGTTTTCCAGCAATACGTAACGAACCGCTTGCGCCACATAAAAAGATGTATTGCTCCCTGGATCTGGTCAACGAGACGGTTTTGGGGAATATCGGCGGTGGGTTTACAGACACCAGCGGTCTGACCTTCAACGGCAGTGCGATGGTCGTCAATGAGATCGTTCGGTTGACGAGCGCAGGTGGTGGGTGGGTAGCGTCTTCCGGTCGGATCCAGTTGATATCACGACGTTTACGAACAGCTTCACGTTTTCAATCATATCCTGGGACATTTCCCCTGGCGGATGGGCTGACTTTTACCATTCAGGGACAGCGCGACGGCACTAGGAGCGGGCGGCGGCGGTCTCGGCTATGGCTATGATCAACCGGGGCCCCTGCGAGGAATACGCAGCAGTGTCGCTGTCAGTTTGACATTTGGAACAACGCTGGCGAAGGAATCAATTCGACCGGTCTGTTCACCGACGGCGGTCTCCGACCGTGCCGGAACTGGGCAGCGGCGATGTTGTGGTCCACTTCAACGGGACGGGCATCGACCTCCACAGCCAACATCCGTTCCAAGTCGATATGGTCTACGACGGCACCGTGCTGCACACGACGATTACCGACACGGTTACCTTGGCGACTGCCAATCAATCCTATGTTGTGGATATTCCCTCCCAGGTGGGCGACGGCATGGCATATGTCGGTTTCACCGCTGCCACCGGGGGCTTCATCGCCGTGCAAGAAGTATTGGACTGGACGTTTGGTTCAGCCGAATCGACACCAAACTATTATCGGGTGCTGTTCGACGCGGACGATCCAATCCGGATCGAGACCGCAACGCCCGCCGGTGGCCCAGGCCAATTTGTCAACGACCTTGACCCGAAAGTCGAACTGTATGATCCTACGGGAGCGTTGGTGGCCAGAGACGACAACGGTGCACCTGACGGGCGGAACGCGCTGGTTCGCCATACTGCACTTCTCGCGGGCGCCTACACCGTCCGCGTGACGGGGGTTAATGCGACCCGCGGCGAATTTGCGCTGGGCGTGGCCCTCGATCAGCCGCCCGCTGCCAATGTCGACACTTACATCGTCACTCAGTCGGGGAATTAATTGTTACTGACGGCGATGGCACGCTCACCGCCGGCGTGAATGACGACGGCGTGCTGGCTAACGATAGCGATCCCGATGGCGATTCCTTAACGGTCACTACGACACCGGTCAGCGGACCTGCTACCGCACGTTGCTGCTCTATAGCGATGGCACATTCGTCTATACGCCGCAACTTGGCTACTATGGCGTCGACAGCTTTATCTATGAAGTCAGCGATGGCAGCCTGACCAGCACTGCGTCGGTTACGATCTCAGTTCTATCGGCCCAAGAGCAGATCGCTAATCTGCTGGCACTCGTGCAACTATTGGTTGACCAGGGCGCTTTAAATCATGGGCAAGGCAACGCACTGAGTGTAAAGCTCGAGCACGTCGAAGCGAATTTTGAGGCCGGGAAGACGCACGTGGCTCTCTAACGTGCTCAACGCGTTTACCAACCAGGTAAACGCGTTTATCGCGGGAGGGGTTTTGACACCCGAAGAGGGCCAGTTGCTCTTGGATGCGTCCGAAGACCTGAGAAAAGAGTCTGACGACAGCTGCCGGCGACGCAGCGGTCGTCGACCTCGCCCTTACCGACGAACGGCTGCTGGACGGAATCCACTTCTCCCTCGCTTTGACGGTCAAGCATGGAAAGAAGTAGTATGGCTCGGCGATTCACTTAAGGCCGGTGGAGCGATTCACACTTGACGAATTGACAGCGTGCCTGACGGCGATTTACTGCTTGTACTGTTGGCAATCGACCGCGTGGGTCGCACTTCACAGCCAGAGTTGTCGTTAGCATTCCAGAGCCGGCGACGATATCGCTGCTTGTGCTGGCGGCAATCGTCGCAATGCACGGCCGAACGATGAGCGAAGCGGAGCTGCAATGTTGAGTTGTCCGGCAGCCTTGATCTGGTACTTTCTGAGACTTCCGCCTTTGCCCCTGGCGATACTTTTATCGCCTTGACGGCGAACAGCATCACTGATCACGGTCTGCACCTGACCCCAGAAGACAGTCGACGTTTCCGGCTCAGGGTCGGGTCGTCGCATGTAGTTGTGGAATCGATCATTCCGGAACCGCACAGCGCCCTGTTGGCAGGTTTATCGGCTCTAGTGGTCTGTCAGTCGTGAAGTGATGGGTAAAGTCGGCGGAGTTTGATTCGGGCGTCGGCGGTGGTGAATTGCCAGTTGACGGATGTTTTGCGTCGATTTCTTGCGGTGACCCAATGTTCGATCTCGCGAGCCAGCGTAGCGCGCTGGGCAATCCGACGATCAAGGCACTCGCGACCCAGGACGCTCAGTTCGATCTCGGCCATGTTCAGCCAACTGCCATGTTTGGGCGTGTGATGAATCTCCAGCCTGTCCGCCAGGCGTTTCGCTTCGGCTGGCGGAAACGCCTCGTACAGGCTGGCCGCCGAATGCGTGTTGAGTTGATCCATCACCAGCACCAGTTTTTCGGCACGCCGATATCGTCCTGTCGAGCAGCGAGCGAATGAACTCGGCCCATTCCAGTCGCCGCCGGTGATCGGTGACGGCCACCGTCCGCCACGCCCTGAGCGGCTCGAACGCCATGAACAGGCTGGCCACGCCGTTACGCACATAGACATGGTCGAATCGTTCCAAACTACCCGGTCGCGGTGGAAGCGGTTCACGCGTCTCACCGATCAATTGCTTAAAGGTCTCATCAATGCACACGACCGGCCGCCTGGGATCGTACGGCCGCTTGTAAACTTCCAGCACGTCCTCCATGTGGTACACGAACTCCGCCGACTGCTTCGGCGGAATGCACCACATCTTCTTCAGATGGGGCTTAAGCTCGTTTTTTTCAGCGTTTGGCGCACCGTCTCGTGCGAGATCGAGTCCACCAGTTCAAGTTCCACCATCGCATCCGCCAGCAGCCGCAACGTCCAGCGTGCACGGCCTTCCGGCGGCTGGCTGCAGGCCAACGTAATCAACCTCGCTTCCTGCTCGCCATCCAGCTTCGGGCGATACTCGCGTCGCGGTGAACGATACGGACTGAGCGCCAGTTCTAATCCCTCTTCGACGAAACGACGCCGGACACGTTCCACCGTCGCCGTCCCACAACCGACCGCCTCCGCGATGCGTGGCACGCTGCCATGCCCGACCGCGTTGTGATTCATCCGACATCAACAGAATCTGGGCATGCTTGAGCCGACGCACATCGGCCTTGCCTTTGGCCAGCAGTTGTTCCAAACTTTGCCTTTCTTCCACCTCCAACGTGATCCGATATCGCTTACCCATGATTGGCCTCCTTGCCGAGGGAAAAATGACCTCGAAAGGAAACCAAATACTCAGCATCAAATCAAGACTGACAGACCAGTACGATACTTTCGATCATTGCCAATCTGAGTTTGAGGCCGGCAAATAGCCGATTACAAAAGATTCTCATTGCGAACGCCTGCTGGATTAATGGGGTCGTTATGAATCGTGAAATCAGCAACAAGTTGGTTATGAATGTTTATGACATCCTGGTACGATAACATCTGAATTGTGACTTCGTGTCCAACTTGATACCACACAAATGGTGTCGGCTCCTTTCGCTTCTCTTCAGCAATTAAGGGCTTTGATTCAGGAATTGTAATTACCCCCCGTTGCCTTTCTGCGGTTAGCATGCGGACAGCGCTTCGGCAAAGTCAGCCGTCCCTCATCTGCAGAGAGCCCCTTGCGATCTAAGAGTTGTGAAAACTCCAATGGACTAAGTCCAAGGAGGTTTCGCCAATACGCGACAGAAGTCAATTGCCGTCAGTCGGAAGTTCTACGGCTCGACGTGCCGGTCTAAATCGCGGCTATGAACTAAGTCAGACGGACCATTCACGTAACCAATATTTTCGTTCCAGAGGCGCAGCAAGGTCTCGTCGGAACTCAGATTTGCCGCGTTGGCGATGTCCCGCACGCTAAGTCGCTTCTTCGGCATAACAAATTACACAAAGGCAAGAGAAGGTTATTTCTGACAAATAGCCATTCTGGATAATTGTATGCGATTTTAAAAGCCACCAGTCATCTCAAATTGCCGCGCGACGCCACCGACTTGAATCGACAGACAGTGGAATGAAATTAGAAATAGTCAAGTATCTGGACACAGCGTGGCTTAAAAATTAGGAAGTTTTCATTCTCTGCTGTTCCTATCTGTGTATAGCGATAGAATGTTCGCGTATGGACATCTCATCCTGGAAAATTGACCCTGTCTGGATGTACTATCCATCAGCAACAGTATTGGTACTGCTATGTATTGGTGCATGGCTGACCACACTGCTGACCTTGCCGGGGAATTGGTTTGTTGTGCTGCTGGTGGCAGGATTCGCTTGGTTGTTTCCTGTGCAGGAAGGGCGCGGTATCGCATGGATGACGGTGGGCGTGCTGGTAGGGTTGGCGGCAGTGGGTGAGTCATTGAATTTGTGATCCCCGCGCGCCGACGCGGCCACGCAAACGCCCTCTCGCGCGAGCCGGAGCGCAACGTCCCGCCCGATCCCCGAACTCGCGCCGGTGACCCAGGCGGTCTTCCATTGCGGTGACGACATGGCGTGCGCCGGTCAGATCCGGAAATACGGCTGCAAGATCCTGCCCAGCAGGCCCTTGAAGCGCGTCGGTGCCTCGGTCGCCACGAGGCAGATGCAGGGGATGTCGGAATCCACCACCGGCGAATGCTCCACGTCCTCGTCGAGGTCGGCGATGTCGCCGGGGCGGTAGCTTCCCGTCGAGTCCGAGTAGGACCCCTCGAGGATCAGCGTCAGCTCCGCGCCGCCGTGGCCGTGCTCCGGCATCGCCAGCCCCGGGCCGATCTTCAGAAGCTGCAGGTTGCCGCCGCCGTCCGACGGCGCCAGCCTGTGGCTGTGGACGCCCGGCGCGATCCAGCGCCAGCGGATGGCGTCGAGCCCGCCGTCGAGATAGCGGGCGAGCGGATGCGGCACGCGCGGGTCCGTCACGACCCGGACGGGCGCGGTGCCGATCTCCGGCGCGGCGCCGGCGCGATCTATCCTCGCCATCATGTGGGCGAGCGAGTCGGCAGAGACCGGCTGCGCCTCCACCGCGTCGAGAATGGCGCCGCCGATCGCCTCGGCCCGCCGGGCGGCCTCCCGGCACTGCCGGCAGACCGCCAGATGCGATGCAACCGCCACCGAAAGCGCTTCATTCAGCGTGCCGGCGGTGTAGGCGACGAGGGTGGCGTCGTCGAGATGGTGGCTGATCTTCAAATCTCGTCCTCCAGAGCGGCCCGGAGCTTCCGGTAGGCGAGCCTCATCCGCGATTTCACCGTCCCGAGCGGAAGGCCGAGGCGTTCGGCGATCTCGCTCTGCGACAGGTCGTCGGCGAACGACAGCCGGATGATCTCGGCCTGCTCGGCCGGCAGGTCCGCGAGCGCGCCCGCGACGAGGTCGCGTTCCTGGCTCGCGATGACCAGATCGTCCTGCGCGCTGACATTCGTGTCGGGGGCGTCGGTCTCGGATATCTCCAGGTCGTTCACGTCGTCGAAATGGCGCACCGCCTCGCGGCGCAGCCGGTCTATCCGCAGGTTGCGCGCGATGGTGAAGATCCACGTCGCCACCGAGCCCCTGGAGGGCTGGTAGAGCGCCGCCTTCGTCCACACCGACAGCATGGTCTCCTGCATCAGGTCTTCGGCAAGGTCCGCATTCGCGCCCTTGCGCAGCATCAGGCTCCGCACGCGCGGTCCGTAGTGCAGGAAGAGCTGCTGGAATGCATCCCTGTCCCGCGCCTCGGCGACGCGCACGATCAGAGTCGACATGCCGTCCGGCCTGGGCGTTTCGCCCGCGTCGCTCGCGCTGTGGTCCATTCTATAGGCCGCGTACATTTTCTCCGGGCCTTCCGTGATACCGCGATCTCTACGGGCTGCCTACCGGTCCGGATCACCCGCGCGGTCTGTGGCCATCAACGAACTCGTGATGGCGATGCATGATCCGTCCCGCGGCAGCCGGCGTAGACCGGACCGCATGCAATCAGAGCGCCGGCGCCCCATTCAGCCCCCCACCAATGAATGCGGGAGACGCAAAATGAACTGGAAGACCACCATCGGCGGGACGCTTCTCGCCTTCGGCATCGCCACTTCGGCCAATGCCGCCAATATCGTCGAGACGGCGCAGGGCGCCGGGCAGTTCGAGACGCTGCTCGCGGCCGCGCAGGCCGCCGGCCTCGTTGAGGCGCTGTCGGGCGACGGTCCGCTGACCGTCTTCGCCCCGACCGACGAAGCCTTCGCCGCGCTGCCGGAAGGCACCGTCGAGGGCCTGCTTCAGCCTGAGAACCGCGACCAGCTCGTCGCCATCCTCACCTATCACGTCGTCGAGGGCAGCGTGATGGCCGGCGACATCGCCGAGGGCCAGAGCGAGGTCCCGACGCTGAACGACGGCGTCACGCTCACCGTGGAGAAGTCGGGCGACGCGGTCATGGTCGACGAGGCGACCGTGGTCCAGGCCGACATCGCCGCCGACAACGGCGTCATCCACGTCATCGATCAGGTCCTGATGCCGAACTGATCGGACGGGCTCCCAGAGGGTGCCGCCTGCCTCGCGGCACCCCGCCTGAACCGCCCCGTCCCGCCCTGCGGGACGGGGCGGGGTCGTTGTCGCGGACGCGTGCCTGCGCAAACTTCACGATTCCGTTCGGCCCCTCCCGCGTATAGCGTGTTCGCCGCAGAAGGGAGGATCGTTCCTATGTCGCTCGTCTATATCCTCGTCGCGGCAGCCGTGGCCGTCGCCGGCTACGTCATGGTCACCTACAACGCGCTCGTCTCGCTCAGGACGCGCGTCGAGGAGGCCTGGAGCGATATCCAGGTGCAGCTCAAGCGCCGCTACGACCTGATCCCGAACCTCGTCGAGACGGTCAAGGGCTACGCCGCCCACGAGGCCGGCACGCTGGAGAAGGTGGTCCAGGCCCGCAACGCGGCGATGGCCAGCACCGGCACCCCGGAGGACCAGGCGCGGGCCGAGAACATGCTCCAGTCCGCTCTCAAGAGCCTGTTCGCGCTCGCCGAGGCCTATCCCGACCTCAAGGCGAACCAGAATTTCGCCCAGCTCCAGGCCGACCTGACCGACACCGAGAACCGGATCAAGATGTCGCGCCGCTTCTACAACGGCTCCGTGCGCGACCTGAACGTCAAGATCGACCAGTTCCCCTCCAATCTCGTCGCCGGGCAGTTCGGTTTCCGCAAGGCGGAGTTCTTCGAGCTCGACGAGGCGGAGGCGGCGGAGGCCGCGAGGCCGGTGCCGGTCTCCTTCCAGAAGAGCTGAAGCGCGTCCCGTGATGCTCCGCACCCTCGCCGCGGCGCTGATCGCCTGCGCGGTGCTCGTTTCGGGCGTCGCCGCCGCCCAGCCGCTCGTCCGCGAGGAGATCCGCGATTTCTCGGTCGTTGTCGAGGCGCGGCAGGACGCCTCCGTCGTCGTCACCGAGGAGATCGAGGTGGTGGCTCTCGGCCGCGAGATTCGCCGCGGCATCTATCGCGACATCCCGCTCGGCGGCGTCGGGATTATCGGCCTTGGCCGGTCCGATTTCGAATTGATGTCCCTCGAGCGCGACGGCCGTCGCGAGCCCTGGAGGATCGAGCGCACAGACACCGGCCTGCGCATCTATTTCGGTGCCGAGGACGTGTTCCTGGAGCCCGGCATCCACCGCTATTCGCTGGTCTACGCGATGAGCGGCCAGGTCGGCCGCTTCGAGGATTTCGACGAGGTCTACTGGAACGCCACCGGCAACGACTGGGCCTTCAACGTCGTGCGCGCCCGCGCCGTCGTCGTGCCGCCCCAGGGGACCGACGTGTTCCGCCTCGCCGTCTATACGGGGTATCGCGGCGAGCAGGGCCAGGACGCGGTGATCTCGCGCGACGAGGCCGGCCGGCCGGTCTTCACCACCACGCGGCCGCTGCGCGCCGGCGAGGGGCTCACCGTCGCCGCAGGCTGGCCCAAGGGCTTCGTCGTCGAGGCCGACGCGCGCACCAGATTCTATCAGTGGCTCAGCCGCAACGGCGCCTACGCCGCGGCGGGCCTCACCCTCATCATCGTGCTGGGATATTACCTGTTCGTCTGGTTCCGCATCGGGCGCGATCCAAGGCCAGGGACGATCATCCCGATCTACCACCCCGAGCTGCCGCCGGCGGCCATGCGCTACATCTCGCGGATGGGGTTCGACCCGACCGCCTTTTCCGCAGCCCTGATCAGCCTCGCGGTGAAGGGTTACGTGACGATCCACGAGGACGACGACGGGAAGACCGTCCGCCGGACGCCGGCCGGGGCGGGCAGGAAGCCGATGTCGGAGGGCGAGGCGAGGCTGTTCCGGGCGCTGTTCGCCGGCCATGACGAGGTGGTGCTGGACAAATCCGACAGGGGGACGCTGACGACTGCCGCGGAGGCCCTGAAACAGCATTTCGACCGGACCTTCAATCGCATCTATTTCAGGCGCAACGCCGGCTGGTTCGTCCTCGGCGTCGTCGTCACGGTGCTGGGCTGGGTCGCCGCGGCCGCGTTGTCGGTCGACTATCTCGATGGGCGGTTCCTGTCCGTGTTCCCGGCCATATTCGCCGTCGTCTTCGGTCAGATCGCCTACCAGACGTGGCGACAGATCGCCGATTTCCGGGCGACCGGGGGCATGGCCTCACTTTTCGCGGCGCTCATGAGCGCGGCGATCCTCTCGATCTTCGGCGTCGTGATCGCCGGCCTTTTCGTGCTCTTCGGCCTGCAGATGGGGCTGGCGCCCTTCCTGGCCATGACCGCCGTCGCATTGATCAACGTCCTCTTCTATCACCTGCTGAAGGCCCCGACCGCCGTCGGTCGCGGGGCGCTCGACGAGATCGAGGGCACGAAGCTCTATCTGAAGGTCGCCGAGGCCGACCGGCTGAAGTTCCACAACCCGCCCGACCGGACTCCCGAGCATTTCCACGAACTCCTGCCCTACGCCGTGGCGCTGGACGTCGAAACGGCGTGGACCAACCAGTTCCGCGACGCGATCGAGGCGGCGAAACGCAAGGGCGAGGAGGATGTCTGGCTGTCGCCTTCCTGGTACTCCGGCCGGGGCGGCAGGGGCTTTGGCGAGGTCGGCGACCTGAGCAGCCTGGGCAGGGCGCTGTCGGGCGCCTATGGCGCTGCGACGGTCTCGAACTCGTCAGGCTCCGGCTTCTCGGGCTCTGGCGGCGGCGGCTCGAGCGGGGGCGGAGGCGGAGGAGGCGGTGGCGGCGGGTGGTAGCCTCGCCGCCGGGGCCGTCCTAGCGCCCGCCCGCCGTCCGGTCGGCATAGACGATCAGTGCCATGAAGATGGCGAAGACGGCGACGACGGCGGCCGCGATAAGCATCGATTCGACAGGCATGATAGGGTCTCCCTCCGAGTTGCCGAAGAACCCTGTCGCCTCGGTGGCCCCGTCACATTGACCCGCATCAAAAGTCGCGTCGTCTCGATGAACATTCCCCCGCACGCCGACCGCCGATGGTCTCCTCAGCCGGCTGACCGCATGGCTTGCCCGGCATGACGGCGGTGGAGAACGCCGGCCTGCGCTTCGATCCGGCCGCCGGGTCCGGGGGGTCGCGCTTCGCGGCGGTCGACGCGGCGCGCGGCGTGGCCCTGGCCGCGATGGCCGTCTACCATTTCGCCTGGGACCTGGCCTTCGTCCGCCTGGTCGCGACCGATGTCGCCCACGATCCGGGATGGCGCGTCTTCGCGTGGGCCATCGCCGGCTCGTTTCTTTTCCTCGTCGGCGTGAGCCTCGTGCTCGCCCACCGCCGGGGCCTGCGCCTTCGCCCTTTCCTGCGCCGGCTCATGATGATCGTCGCCGCCGCGGCACTGGTCACGGTCGCGACCTGGTTCGCCTTTCCCGACGCCTTCATCTTCTTCGGCATCCTGCATTCGATCGCGGCGGGAAGCGTGCTCGGGCTCGCCTTCCTGCGCGCGCCGGTGTGGCTGGTGCTGGCCGCGGCGGCGGTCGTGCTCGCGCTGCCGCATGTCGCCGCCTGGCCGGCATTCGACCATCCGGCGCTCCTGTGGACGGGCCTTGGCGCGACGATCCCCTACACCAACGACTACGTCCCCGTGTTCCCGTGGTTCGGCATGGTGCTCGCCGGCATCGCCGCCGCGCGCATCGCGCTCGCCTCGGGGTTCGCCACGAGCCCGGCGGCCGGCTGGCGCGGCGAGGGGCGGCTCGGGCGGGTTCTCGTCTGGTCCGGCCGCCATTCGCTGGCGATCTACCTCATCCATCAGCCGGTGCTGTTTGTGGTCGCGTTCCTGATCGCCCAGGCCGTGGGGCCGCTCCCACACGTGGAGGAGACGCGCTTTGAACGGAGCTGCACGGCGACCTGCGTCGGGGCGGGCGCCGAGCGCGCGCTGTGCCGGGCGTCCTGCGCCTGCCTGGTGGACGAATTGCAGGCCGCCGGCATGTGGGACGACACCGTGGCGGCGACGCTGACCGAGGACGAGCGCGCCCGCGTCGGGGCGCTGGCGGGCGCCTGCCGGGTGCGGGCCGCCGACGACGCCCTCAGCCGTTGAACGCCACCGCGCCGAGCGTCGAGATGTCGTAGCCCTTCAGCGCCGACGCTTGCCGGACGAAGGCCTCGGAGCGCGCGAAAGCCAGCAATTGCTGCATCGGCGGATCGAAGTAGTCGCGCCGGCGCATGACGAGGTCGAAGGCCTCCGAGATGCCCAGCGGCACGAAACCGAGCCCGAGCCGGCTCGCCGCCGCCTCGACGCCGAGACCGCAGTCGGCCTCGCCGTCGGCGATCATCGCCGCCAGGTCCGGCTCGGTGCGCGGTTCGCGCGCGCAGACCATGAGGCGCTCCGCCTCGACGCCTTCCCTCTCGGCCAGAATGTCGAACAGGACGCGGCTTCCGGTGTCGGCCGGACGCAGCGCCAGCCGCGCCCGCTTCGCGGCGATATCGGCGATGCCGTCCAGCCCGAGCGGATTGCTCGATGCGACGAGGAGCCCCTGTTCCCGGCCGGCCCACCGGATCGCCGCCACGTCCGGGAACGGCAGCTCGCGGCGGATCGCCGTGACGTTGTAGCCGTTGCCCTCCGGGTCCGGCAGGTGGGTGCCGGCGACGAGGGCCTTGCCTTCGGCGAGCCGCTTCAGCCCGTCGAGGCTGCCGCCGGCGAGTACCGCGAGGCCGGACCCGGACTCCCGAAGCGCCCATTCCAGCAGCGGATCGCTCGACCCCGCATAGATCGGCGGCGGCGGCGCGACCGCCGCCGCGGTGAGCTCGGTGTGGGCCTCGAGCCAGCGGTCGACGAGATGGCGGGCGAAGAGGAGCTTTCCCGTCGCCCGCGTGCAGGGAATCTGCCGCTTGGTCGCCATCTCGTAGAGCGTCCGCTCCTTGATGCGGAGATAGTCGGCGACCTCGGCCGTGGTCATCAGGTCCATCAACATAATCCTGCAATATAACGCAATGATTACATAGTTTAATCACTTTGCGGAATTGTCCATAGTTGCCCCGGACTTCGAGGAGATTTCATGTCCGGGGACGGACCGTTTGCCACCGCCTTCGCGCTGATCGTCGGCCTTGACCCGACGCTCGCCCAGATCGTCTCCCTGTCGCTCAGGGTGACGCTGTCGGCGGTGCTGATTTCGGCGCTGGTCGGCCTGCCGCTCGGCGCGGCGCTCGCCCTGTCGCGGTTCCGAGGGCGCGGCGCGGTGATCGTCACCTTCAACGCCCTCATGGGCCTCCCTCCGGTGGTGGCGGGGCTGGTCGTCTATCTGATGCTGTCGCGCTCCGGCCCGCTCGGTCCTCTCGCGCTCCTGTTCACGCCGACGGCGATGATCATCGCCCAGACCGTGCTGATCACCCCCATCGTCGTCTCGCTGACGAGGCAGGTGATCGAGGATCTCTGGGCCGAGTACGAGGAACAGCTCCGTTCTCTCGGCTCGTCGGCCTGGCGCGCGATCCCGACGCTCCTGTGGGACGGCCGCTTCAGCCTGATCACCGCGCTGCTGGCCGGCTTCGGCCGCGCCAGCGCCGAGGTCGGCGCGGTGCTCATCGTCGGCGGCAACATCGCCGGCCACACCCGCACCATGACCACGGCCATCGCGCTGGAGACCTCGCGCGGCGATCTCGCGCTGGCGCTGGGGCTCGGCATCATCCTCATCGCGCTGACGCTGACGCTGAACGCCGGCGCCTACGCAGCGGGCCGCTTCGCCCAGCGGGCGGCGGGGTGAGGGCCATGCACGGCACGCTTTCCATCCTGCCACTCAGGGTCGAGGACGTCTCCTACGAGATCCGCGGCAAGCGCCTCGTGGACGGCCTGACCATGACGCTGAACGCGGGTGTCCGCACGGTCGTCATGGGCCCGAACGGCGCCGGCAAGAGCCTGACGCTGCGGCTCTGCCACGGCCTGATCCGTCCCACGTCGGGGCGCGTCGTCTGGGCCGGTGACGGCCGCCGCCGGCACGCGCTCGTTTTCCAGCGCCCCGTGCTCCTGCGCCGCAGCGCGATCGCCAACCTGACCCACGCCCTCTCCGTCGCCGGCGTCCCCCGGCCCGAACGGCGCGCCCGCGCGGAAGCCGCGCTCGCCCGCTTCGGTCTCGAGGCGATCGCCGAGCGTCCCGCCCGCGTGCTCTCCGGCGGCGAGCAGCAGCGCCTCGCCATGGCGCGCGCCTGGTCGCTGAGGCCCGAGGTCCTCTTCCTCGACGAGCCGACATCCGCGCTCGACCCCGCCGCCACCCGCTCGATCGAGGAGATGGTGGAGACCTTCCACGCCGAGGGCGTGAAGATCGTCATGACGACGCACGACATGGGCCAGGCCCGCCGCCTCGCTGACGAGGTCGTCTTCCTGCATCACGGCAGGCTGCTCGAGCAGACGCCCGCCGCCCGCTTTTTCGACGAGCCCGACACGGAGGAGGCCCGCGCCTTCATCCGTGGCGAGCTTCTCTGGTGACGTTTCAGGAAACAAGAACGGAGGAAGTCCGATGAGACATTTCAAGCCGACACTCGCCGCCGCCGCCCTGTCGCTGGCGGTCCTCGCCGCGCCGCAGGTCTCCGCCCAGGAGTTCATCACCGTGGCGTCCACGACGTCGACCGAGCAGTCGGGTCTCTTCGGCCACCTCCTGCCGATCTTCCAGGAGAAGACCGGCATCGAGGTCCGCGTCATCGCGCAGGGCACGGGCCAGGCGCTTGAGACCGGGCGGCGCGGCGACGCCGATGTCGTCTTCGTTCACGCAAAGCCCGCCGAGGAGCAGTTCGTGGCGGACGGCCACGGCGTCGAGCGCTTCGACGTCATGTACAACGACTTCGTCGTCGTCGGGCCGGAGGACGATCCCGCCGGCATCCGCGGCGGTTCGGACGTCGTCGAGGCGTTCGCGAAGATCGCCGGGGCGGAGGCCAGCTTCGCCTCGCGCGGCGACGATTCCGGCACCCACCAGGCCGAGAAGGCATTGTGGGCCGCCGCCGGCATCGAGCCGTCGGGCGCGTGGTATCGCGAGGTCGGCTCCGGCATGGGCCCGACGCTCAACACCGCCGCCGAGATGCCCGCCTACACGCTGTCGGACCGCGGCACCTGGATCAGCTTCGAGAACCGCCGCGGCCTCGACATCGTGGTCGAGGGCGACGACCGGCTGTTCAACCAGTACGGCGTCATCCTCGTAAGCCCGGAGAGCCACCCCCACGTGAAGGCGGAGGAGGGCCAGGCGTTCATCGACTGGCTCGTCTCGGCGGAAGGCCAGCAGGCGATCGCCGATTACCAGCTCAACGGTCAGCAGCTCTTCTTCCCCAACGCCGACGATTCGGCGTCCTGACAAGGGCCGCCCCCCGCGTTTCCATTGGCGGGGCGCGGGGGCTCGTCTAGTCTGCGTGCGGTTATCGGGTCGGACTGCAGGTCGTGTCAGGCTCCCCCGCGCGTCTTGTCCGTCTTGTCGCGATCGCCCTCGCCGGGGCGGTCTCGCTCTATTTTCTGGCCGCCGGCTTCATCCTCCAGCGCGCCGCCGTCGGCATCCTGACCGTCGGGCCGCTCGCCGAGGCGCTGGGGCGGGAAGCACGGCCAGAAGATCCCTTGGCGCTCGGCTACCGGGGCGATCCCCGTGAGGCGTTGGGGATCGCCTTCGAGATGGTGGCGATCGAAACGGAGCTCGGTCCGGCGCCTGCCTGGTTCGTGGCCGGGGAGGAGGGCGCGCAGCTCGCCGCCGTCTACGTCCACGGCATCGCCGGGTCCCGCGAGGACGGCTATCGCCATCTGTCGGTTCTCGCCGCCGAAGGCGTCCCGACGCTTCTGGTCACCTACCGCAACGACGAGGGTGCGCCCGCCTCGCCCGAGGGCCGCTATGCCTTCGGCCTGCGCGAGTGGACCGACGTCCAGGCCGCCGTGGTCTTCCTCGCCGGCCGTGGACACGACCGCGTCCTCCTCGTCGGCGAATCCATGGGCGGCGGCATCGTCGGCCAGTTCCTGCGCTGGTCGGAACATGCTTCGTCCGTTGTGGCGGTCGCCCTCGATTCGCCGGCCCTCGACTTCGCTCGAGTGCTGCGCCATCTCGCCACCGGCAGGGGACTGCCGCTTCCTGGCGGGGTGGCGCGTGTCGCGCTCGTCATGATCGCGGTCTCCTCTCCAATAGACATGCGCGAGGCGGTGGTCTTGGACGAGGTCGCGCGTTTCGAGGGGCCGGTGTTCCTCGCCCATGGCGACGGCGACCGCATCGTGCCGTCCGACGTCAGCGACAGTCTTCTGGAGAAGCGCCGGGGCGTGACGGTCGCGCTGCGGACGCGTGCCGATCACCTGCAATCGTGGGCGGCCGGTCCGGAAGCCTATCGCGAGGCCTTTGCCGCCTTCCTGTCGCTGGTCCCGCGTTAGCGCCCCGTCTCCAACCGTCTTGACTCCGTCCCCCGTGTTGCGCTTCCATAGGAACAAATCAGGAACATATAGTGGGCCATGCAGGAGACACTGTCCCGTCTGAGGGCGAGCCTCGCCGCCCTCGAAACGCCCGAAGCCCCGCCGGAGGGCCGCTTCGGGCTGGGTGTCGGCGAGGTCGACGCGGCCCTCGGCGGCGGGCTCGCGCGCGGTCGCGTCCACGAGGTCTTCGCGGGCGTGACGGCGGACGCTGCGGCGGCGGCGGGCTTCGCCGCCGCGCTCGCCTTGCGCGGGGCGGGCGGCCGGCCCGTCATGTGGGTGCGCCAGGCCTTCTGCGAGATCGAGGCCGGCCGGCTCCATGCCCGGGGGCTCGCCGGCCTCGGCCTCGATCCCGACGCGCTCCTGATGGTCAGGGTGCCCGACGTGCTCGGCGTCCTGCGCGCGGGGGGCGAGGCGCTCGGCTGCCGGGCTCTCGGCGCGGTGGTGATCGAGCCATGGGGCGCGCCGCCCGAGATCGACTTCACGGTGAGCCGGCGGCTGTCGCTCGCCGCCGCCGGCTCCGGCGTGGCCTGCCTGTTCCTGCGCCTGGCCGCCACGCCCCATGCCAGCGCGGCGGCGACGCGCTGGAAGGTGGCGGCCGCGCCTTCCCGGCCCTTCCCGGCGAACGCGCCGGGGCGGCCGGCCTTCGACATCGCCCTGTTGCGCCAGCGCGGCGGCACCGCCGGCCGGAACTGGCGCCTGGAGTGGGACCATGAGTTGCGCGTCTTCAATGCCGTCCCGGCGCTATCTGGCGGTGCGGCTGCCGTTCCTGCCGGCCGACCGGCTGCGGCGCTCGAGCGGCTCGCCCGCGCCGGCTGAGCCGCTCGTCTTCGTCGAGAAGGTCTCGGGCGCGCTGCGGCTCGCCGCCGTCGACCGGTCCGCGCGAAAGCTCGGTATCGCGCCGGGCATGACGCTTGCCGACGCGCGCGCCCGCGTGCCTGCCCTGCGCGCCGTCGAATCCGATCCGGCGGCCGACGCCGCGTTCCTCGAACGTCTCGCCGACGCCTGCGACCGGTACACCCCGCTCGTCGCGCTCGACCCGCCCGCCGGCCTCCTGCTCGACGTCACCGGCTGCGCCCATCTCTTCGGCGGCGAGGCGGTCCTGCGGGCCGATATCGTCTCCCGTCTCGCCGCCGCCCGCGTGGGTGCGCGCGCCGCGGTGGCCGATACGCCCGAGGGCGCCCGGGCGTTCGCCCGCTTCGCCGATGCCGGCTGCGTCCCTCCCGGACGGCAGGCGGAGACGGTGGCGGGCCTGCCCACCACCGCGCTCGGCATAGATCCCGACACCGTGGTCGCGCTCCTGCGCGCGGGGCTCAAGACGGTCGGCGATCTCGCCGCGAGGCCCCGCGTCCCGCTCGCCGCCCGTTTCGGCGAGGGGCTCGTGACCGCGCTCGCCCGGCTCCTGGGCGAGGAGGACGCTCGCCTCTCGCCGCGCCGCCCGCTGCCCGCCGTCACCGCGGAGCGCCGCTTCGCCGAGCCGATCGCGCTGGTCGACTACGCGCTCCAGGTGCTGGAAAGCCTCGCCGGCCAGGTCGGCCGCCTGCTCGAGGCGCGCGGCGAGGGCGGTCGGGCCTTCGAGGCCTCCTTCCACCGCAGCGACGGCCATGTCGAGCGCCTGTCGGTCGAGACCGGGCAGCCGGTGCGCGAATCCGAAGTGCTGGGCCGATTGTTCCGCGACCGGCTCGATGCGCTCGCCGATCCTCTCGACCCCGGCTTCGGCTTCGATCTCCTTCGCCTGTCCGTCCTCGCCGTCGAGCCCTTCGCCGTGCGGCAGAAGAGCCTCGACGGGCGCACGGTCGCCGCCGACGAGGTCGCGGCCCTCGTCGACCGGCTGGGCGCGCGTTTCGGCGCCGGCGCCGTGGTGCGCTTCGCCCCCGCCGATACCCATGTCCCCGAGCGGGCGGAAGCCGCCGTGCCGGCCGTCGAGCTGGGGTCCGCAGCGGTCGCATGGGCCAGGCCGGCGTCCCACGCCCTGCCGCGCCCGCTCCACCTGTTCGACCCGCCCCAGCCCATCGAGGCGCTGGCCGAGGTGCCGGACGGCCCGCCGCTCCGGTTCCGCTGGCGCCGCGTCCTGCACGAGGTCGCCCGCGCCGAGGGGCCGGAGCGCATCGCGCCGGAATGGTGGCGCGCGACCGACGGGCCGACCCGCGACTATTACCGCGTCGAGGACGCCGGCGGCCGCCGCTTCTGGCTGTTCCGGCAGGGGCTCTACGGCGAGGACGGCGCGCCGCGCTGGTTCCTGCACGGGGTCTTCCCATGACCGGCTATGCCGAGCTCGCCGTCACGACCAACTTTTCCTTCCTGCGCGGCGCCTCGCACGCGGCCGACCTGGTGCTGAGGCCCTCGCTGCTCGGCCATCGCGGCATCGCCGTTGCCGACCGCAACACCGTGGCCGGCGTCGTGCGCGCCCATGCGGCGGTCGGCAGGGCGCGCGAGGCCTGGAAGGAGGCGCACGGGGCGGGCAGCGAGCTGCCCTTCCGCCTGGTCGTCGGCGCCCGGCTCGTCTTCGCCGACGGCACGCCCGACATCCTCGCCTATCCGGAGAACCGGGCAGGCTGGGGCCGGCTGTGCCGGCTGCTGACGCTGGGCAAGCTCGCCGCGCAACAAGGGCGAGTGCGTCCTGCGTCTCGACGACCTGCTGGCGCGACGCCGGCGACCTGCTGCTGATCGTCATGCCCGGCCGCGCGTTCGGCGGGATCGGGGCGACGCTGGCGAAACTCGACGAGGCGGCGCCCGGCGCGGTCTGGCTCGCCGCCGCCATGCACCGGCGCGGCGACGACCGCCGCCGGCTCGCGGCCTGAGGGCGATCGCCGCGGGCGCGGACGTGCCGCTCGCTGGCCATGAACGACGTCGCTCTACCACATCCCCGCGCAGCGCGACCTTGCAGGACGTGCTGACCTGCATCCGCGAGGGGGTGACCGATCGACGAGCGCCGGCCGTCTGCTCGAAGCCAACGCCGAGCGCCACCTGAAGCCCCCGCCGAGATGGCGCGGCTGTTCGCCGACGCGCCCGAGGCGGTGGCCGAGACGCAGTCCGCTTCCTCGCCCGCGTCGACTTCTCGCTGTCGGAGCTGCGCTACGAATATCCCGACGAGCCGGTGCCGCCGGGCAATACGCCGCAGGGCTGGCTGGAGGAGCTGACCTGGCGGCGCGCGACCTGTCCGCTATCCCGACGGCGTGCCGGAGAAGGTCAGCCGGCTTCTGAACAAGGAGCTGGCCCTCATCGCCGAGCTCGACTACGCGCGCTATTTCCTCACCATCCACGACATCGTCCGCTTCGCCGAGGATCAAGCGGCATCCTGTGCCAGGGCCGCGGCTCGGCGGCCAATTCCGCCGTCTGCTACGTGCTCGGCATCACCTCCGTCGATCCCGACGAGCACGACCTGCTCTTCGCGCGCTTCATCTCGGCGGAACGCCGCGAGCCGCCCGACATCGACGTCGATTTCGAGCACGAGCGGCGCGAGGAGGTCATCCAGCACATCTACGAGCGCTACGGCCGCGAGCGCGCCGGCATCGCCGCCACCGTGATCCGCTATCGCCCCCGCAGCGCCATCCGCGAGGTCGGCAAGGCGCTGGGCCTGACCGAGGACGTCACCGCCCGCCTCGCCGACACCGCAGTGGGGAAGCTGGGGCGAGCGGCATCCGCGACGCGCAGATCCGCGCAGGCCGGGCTCGACCCGGACAACCCGGTGATCCGCCGCGCCGTCGAGCTTGCCCGCCGGCTCCTCGGCTTTCCGCGCCATCTCTCCCAGCATGTCGGCGGCTTCGTCCTGACGCGCGGGCGGCTCGACGAGCTGGTCCCCATCGGCAACGCCGCCATGGACGGACCGCACCTTCATCGAATGGGACAAGGACGACATCGACGAGCTGGGCCTGATGAAGGTCGACGTGCTGGCGCTGGGCATGCTGACCTGCATCCGCAAGGCCTTCGATCTGATGCGCGCGCACGACGGCGCGGACCACGATCTGGCTCGAGCGTCCCGTGCGAGGACGCGCGCCGTCTACGACATGCTGCTGCACGGGCGATTCCATCGGCGTGTTCCAGGTCGAGAGCCGCGCCCAGATCAACATGCTGCCGCGCCTGAAGCCGCGCGAGTTCTACGATCTCGTCATCCAGGTCGCGATCGTCCGGCCCGGCCCATCCAGGGCGACATGGTGCATCCCTATCTGCGCCGGCGCACGGGGCAGGAGGAGGTCGACTATCCCTCGCCCGCGCCGCCGCATGACCCGCGACGAACTGAAGCAAGGTCCTGCACCAAGACGCTCGGCGTGCCGCTGTTCCAGGAGCAGGCCATGAAGGTCGCCATGGTCGCCGCCGAGTTCACCGACGACGAGGCCAACGGCCTGCGCCGCGCCATGGCGACCTTCCGCCACGACGGCACGATCCACACCTTCGAGGACGAGATGGTCGAGCGGCATGGTGCGCGCGCGGCTATGATCCCGGCTTCGCGCAGCGCTGCTTCGAGCAGATCAAGGGCTTCGGCTAGCTACGGCTTCCCCGAAAGCCACGCCGCCGCCTTCGCGCGCCTGGTCTACGTCTCGCCTGGATCAAGTGCCACCATCCGGCGGCCTTCGCCTGCGCGCTCTGCTCAACTCCCAGCCCATGGGCTTCTATGCGCCGGCCCAGATCGTGCGCGACGCGCGCGAGCACGGCGTCGAGGTGCGCGCCGTCGACGTGAAGCGCAGCCGTCTGGGACAACACGCTGGAGGACGGACGACGGCGGGCCTGGCGCTGCGCCTCGGCTTGCGCCAGATCGACGGCTTCCGCGAGGACTGGGCCGAGCGCCTCTGGCGCTGCGCGGCGAGGGCTACGGCGACGTCGAGGCGCTGTGCGCCGGCGCACCGGCCTGCCCGCGCCGCGCGCTGCGGCAGCTGGCCGACGCCGATGCCTTCCGCTCGCATGGGGCTCGACCGGCGCGAGGCGCTGTGGGCGGTGCGCCGCCTGCCCGACGACGATGCCCCTGCCGCTGTTCGCCGCCGCCGGCGCGCCGGAACTGGGCGAGGAGCCGGACGCCGGCCTTGCCCGCGATGCCGCTCCGCGAGCACGTGGTCGCCGACTACCAGACCACGCGCCTGTCGCTGAAGGCCCATCCGATGGCCTTCCTGCGCGATCTCTTCGCGCGCGAGGGGGTCATCGACCTGCGCCGAGGTGGCGCCAGGTCCCGGACGGCGCCTGGGTGCAGGGTCGCCGGCGTCGTGCTGGTGCGCCAGCGGCCCGGCAAGGGCAACGCCATCTTCATGACGCTCGAGGACGAGACCGGCATCACCAACGCGCTCATCTGGGCGCGCCGCTTCGAGCGCTTTCGCCGCGAGGTCATGGGCGCCCGCCTCGCCCTCCTGGAAGGTCGCCTGCAGAAAAAGCAAGGAAGGCGTCGTTCACCTGATCGCCGACGTGGTCCGCGACCGAACGGCCGAGCTGTCGCGCCTGTCCGACGCCCACTCCGCCCGCCTCGTCCTGTCGCGCGCCGACGAGAATCCTCCGCCCCGTCCACCCCAGAGACGGCGGCTCCACCCGCCCCACCGGCCACCCCCGCAACGTGCGGATCCTGCCGAAATCCCGGGATTTTCATTGAGGTGAGAGGGGAAAGCTGGCGCGCCGGAGAGGATGAAGCTGGGCGCCCATATGTGATTGTTTGTTCTGTGATTTCTAAGTGACCGCTCACGCCGTCCCGAATTGTTGGATCACACCTTGAAGCAATGCTCTCGATGCCACTGCAGAAAAATGAGTATGCGGCCTCTCATGGCTTCTTCGAGGCTCAGCCGCGTGTCCGCTCCTGTTAATGAAGGAGCGAACGGCATCCACATCGTTGACTTGGCGTGAAATCAGAAATCTCGAGATCATCAGAGAGGCTGATCAGTCCACGATCGAACATCCAATGGGCCGTACCTGATAGCGCAAGCCCGTTGCTGACTATGTCAGGACCATTCGCCTTTACGGACTTGATATGCGCCGCTGCGACCTCAGCCCGCCCGCCACCGTTGATAAGCTTGAGACCGCTGACGGCGCATCGTTCATCGTATGCGCGGAGAACGACGCGGCGGAATATGCGATCCCGCAGGAGTCGCGATGACAGCTGGATTACTCTTTCGCGTGTTTGTTCATGCTCGAATGGCGCTTGCTCGTCGCCGAAGCCAAGTGGCACTGCGGGATCGCAAACTCGAGGAAGTGGTGGCTCAACGTCGTCCAACCCCAACCCTACAATGCGCTCGAAGTCACTCTGTGTGAGCGGCCGAACGGCTGCTTGGGCACGCCCAGAAATCCGCCCATCTTCATTCAAAAGCCCACGCTCGATCACGCCGCTGGGGTCGGTGAACGGGACGGGGCTTGCGAAATCGAGGTAACTTCCGGGTTCTATGAGGGCGATGAACATTCTTGGGGTCGAAGGGTCGGGAACAACGCGATCAACTCTAGCGATGGCGAAATAACCACGCGTCTCCGTAACCTTGGTCGGCTCGTAGTAGATGATCCAGTCACCAACACAGGCCTCCACACGTCCTAGGTACTGGTGGGGAAACTGGTATCTTTCGGCGGGACTGTCATCGTAAGCTGAAGTCAGCTCGATGAATGAAAATGCCAAACGCCATGCGATTGCTTCTACCGCTGGTCCTGCATCAGAGCGACCCGGGCCAGCCAACTCGCTTGGCTAGGGCTCAACGATAGACAAACTGTAGCAAAGCCCCTTATCGGGTGCCCAGCTTCATTCTGAAGTGTGGAAACTTGGCGCACCCGACAGGATTCGAACCTGTGACCTCTGCCTTCGGAGGGCAGCGCTCTATCCAGCTGAGCTACGGGTGCTTGGCCGAGTGCGGCGGACAATAGCCAAAGCCGGCGGTGGGGGCAATGCGGGCTTTGCGTCGTTGTGGCCGAGGGGAACCTTGCGTTACGTCAGGAGTTGCGATCCCCATGGATGCCGGGCTTGGGGTCCGCGAGAAGCAAAAGGGCACGAGGCTTTCGAATATGACGGAATATGCCGGCCCGGCCGGTGACGGCGCCCGCTGCTTCGCCCCGGCGGCGGAGCGCAACAAGGGTCCTATCCTCGAGGTGCTGCGCCGCGTCCTGCCGCCGTCCGGGCTGATGCTGGAGATCGCGTCGGGGAGTGGGCAGCACGCCTTGCACTTCGCCGCTGCAATGCCGGCGCTCGTCTGGCAGACGAGCGACCCCGATGCCGCGATGCGCGCCTCGCTGGAAGCCGTGTGCGACGGCGATGCGCCGGGCAACCTGCGGCCCCCCGTCGACATCGACGTGACGTCGCCGCGCTGGGGCCTCGACCGCGCCGATGCCGTCGTCTGCATCAACATGATCCACATCGCGCCGTGGAGGGCGACGCGGTCGCTGGTGACCGGCGCCGCCCGGCTCCTGCCGCCCGGCGGGCCGCTCGTGCTGTACGGTCCGTTCCGGATCGGCGGGGCGCACACCTCGCCCAGCAACGCCGCTTTCGATGCCGACCTCCGCAGGCGCGATCCGTCCTGGGGCGTGCGCGAGCTGGAGGAGGTCGAGCGCCTCGCCACGAGGGCCGGATTTCGCCTCGAGGAGACCGTGGACATGCCGGCCAACAACCTGACGGTCGTTTTCCGCGCCTAGCCGCAGCTCAGGTCGCGGATCCGGTTCCTGAAATCGACCTCGATGGTGAGCCGGTCGCGGCGGTAGTCCCGGGTGACCGGATCGCCCGGCCGGATCACGCGGACGGTGCGCGCGCGGGCGGATCGCCCGGCCTCGTCCACCGTTCGCGGGCTCGCCCACTGCCCGAGCGCCCATGTCGCGCCGCGCTCGTCGCAACCGCGTCCGAAGGAGGGCGGCACCGGCCGCGTGCCCGGCGGCGGGGCGATCACGGGCGGCCGCGGCGAGACGACGGGCGGGAACGGCGGCGGAGCGACGGCCGGCGGCCGGGGCGGCACGTAGCCGGAGGCGAGGAAGCGCTCGCTCACATAGCCGCGGCACAATCCAAGACGGTGTCGCACCATCCCGCCGGAGCAGCCGACCACCTCCACCGGCGCGCCTGCCGGGATCACGGTGATGACGGTGTACTGCGTTCCCGGACCGCTGCGCATGTTCAGGTCGGCGGTGGTGCTCGCCGGGTAGGCGTGGGCCGTAATCGTCCAGAACAGAAACGCGGCGACGGCCGCCAGAACCCTACCGACCGGTCTCACCACGGCAGTCTCCCACATGTCCCGCCAATTCCAGGGGAGGCGATTATGCCCCAGGGGAAGGCGTTGGCAAGGATGATCGGGCGTCAGGTGCGGGCCGCCGTCACTCGCGGCGCGCGACCCAGCGGCCGGCGCATCCCAGTTCCTCCGCCGCCCACTCGCCCTCGCCCTCGGCCAGATCGAGCCGCCCGGTCGCGCTCACCTCGTCGCCCTGATGCGCGATGACGAATGCGAGTTCTCCCGACGCCTCGATCTGCCCGCTGGCGGCGATCGCATAAGCGCCTGCGCCACGAACCTCGCCGCCGGCGATCTCGACGGGAACCTCGAGGCTCTGCCGGCATTCGCCCGCCTCGGTGACGGCGTGTACCGACCAGCGCCCGTCGAAGGCGTCGGCTGCAAACAGGGGGGCGGTGCTCGCGGCTATCGCAGCGGCGCACGCGACCGCGGTCATCGAACGGCCGGTCATTGGCGTCTCCTTCCCGCAAGGCACATTTCACGTTGATCGAGGGTCAATGGCTCACCGCCGGGATGGTTCCGGCACGCAGCTTGCGGCGCGGGGTTCGCAAGGGCGGCTCCGGCCGCCTTTCGTGCCGCAGGGAGACACTTCGATGCCAGCCGCTCACCAGCCTGTACCGTTTCGGGTCGATTGGGTCGACGTCGCCAAGGGCATGTGCATCATCATGGTGGTGATGATGCATTCCACGCTCGGCGTCGAGAAGGCGGCGGGCGCGAGGGCTGGATGGGCACCTGGTGGAGTTCGCCGCGCCCTTCCGCATGCCGGACTTCTTCCTGATCGCCGGCCTGTTCCTCGCCCGCCGCATCGACGCGCCGTGGCGGCTCTATCTCGACCGCAAGGTCCTGCACTTCGCCTATTTCTACGTGCTCTGGCTGACGATCCAGTTCGCCTTCAAGGCGCCGGGCATGGCCGCCGAGCACGGCTGCGGCCGGCACGCGCGGCATGTATCTCGAGGCCTTCGTGCGAGCCCTTCGGCACGCTCTGGTTCATCTATCACCTGGCGCTCTTCTTCGTCGCCGCGAAGCTCCTGCGCCCGGCCTACCCGGTCATCGTGCTGGTCGGCGCGGCGGTGCTCGAGATCGCGCCCGGTCCACACCGGCTCGGTGATGATCGACGAGTTCTGCTCGCCGCTTCGTCTGGTTCTACTCCGGTTACGCGCTGGCGCCGCGCATCTTCGCCGCTTGCCGAGGATGTCATGCGCCGCCCGACGATGGCGCTGGTCGCGGTCCTGGTCTGGGCGGCGTCCAACGCGGCCATTGTCGTCTTCGGCGGCTCGCCGAGCTGCCCGTCGTCAGCCTCGTCCTCGGCGCTGCCGGCGCCGCCGCGCTGATCGCCGTGGCCGCGCTGATCGCCCAGACGGCGGCCGCGGTGCCGTTGCGGCTGGCGGGGCGAGACTCGATCGTGATCTATCTCGCCTTCTTCCTGCCGATGGCGGTGACCCGCGCCGTGCTGCTGAAGATCGGCCTCGTGTCCGACGTCGGCACGATGTCGCTGATCGTGACGCTGGCGGCGGTCGTCGCGCCCCTGGTGCTGGCCGCCCTGGTCCGCGGCACGCGGCTCGACCTCCTGTTCGTGCGTCCCGAATGGGCGCGGCTGCGCCGTCCCGCGCGGCTTGTCCCGGCCGAATAGCCCGCCGCGCCTCTTTGGGGCTCGCCAACCCGGGATCGTCGCGGCATAGTCCGCGCCATGCCGAACGATGCCACACGCCCCGTGAAGACGGGCGACCACGTCTATCCTCGTCGACGGCTCGGGCTACATCTTCCGCGCCTATCACGCGCTGCCGCCGCTGACGCGCAAGTCCGACGGGCTGCCGATCGGCGCCGTCCCGGCTTCTGCAACATGCTGTGCAAGCTCCTGCGCGATGCGCGACGGCGAGGACGAGCCGACCCATATCGCCGTCGATCTTCGACTATTCCGCGAAGACCTTCCGCAACGAGATCTACGACCAGTACAAGGCGCACCGGCCCGAGCCGCCCGAGGATCTGCTCCCGCAGTTCCGGCTGATCCGGCAGGCCGCCCACGCCTTCAACGTCGCCTGCCTCGAGCAGGAGGGCTGCGAGGCCGACGACATCATCGCGACCTATGCGCGCAGGCCGTCGCGCGGCGGCGCCAAGGTCACCATCGTCTCCTCCGACAAGGACCTGATGCAGCTCGTCGAGCCACGGCGTCGATGCATGTACGACACTCGATGAAGGACAAGCGGCATCGGCGCCGCACGAGGTGTTCGAGAAATTCGGCGTCGACGCCCGACAAGGTCGATCGACGTGCAGGCGCTGCGCGGCGACTCGCGTCGACAACGTGCCGGGCGTGCCGGGCATCGGCGTGAAGACCGCCGCGCAGCTCATCGCCGAGTATGGCGACCTCGAGACGCTGCTCGGCGCGCGCCGCCGAGATCAAGCAGCCCAAGCGCCGCGAGAGCCTGATCCAGATCGCCGAGCAGGCCCGCATCTCGCGCAAGCTCGTCGACGCTCGACCAGGACGTGCCGCTCGACGTGCCGCTCGACGCGCTCGGCGTGCGCAGACCGCCGATCCCGAGCGGCTGATCGCCTTCCTCAAGGCGATGGAGTTCACCGCCATCACGCGCCGCGTCGCCGAGGCGACGGGCGTCGATCCGGCGAAGGTCGAGCCGGCCGAGGTCGCACGCGCTGGCGACGGCCGCGGGCCGGCGTGCGCGAGGCCGCGAGCGCGGCCGGAAGCGCCCGCCGGCGCGACGCTCCGGCGTCGGCGCCGGCCGAGGCGCGAGACGTCGGACGGCACGCCCGGCGCCTGCGTCGCCGCCCGCGCGGCGCGAGTCGGCGGCCACCCCGGTCGATCGCTCGCGGCTACGAGACCGTGCACGACGCTCGCGGCGCTCGACGCATGGATCGCGGATGCCTGCGAGGCCGGCGTCGTGGCCGTCGACACCGAGACGACGTCGCTCGACTGCATGGCCGCCGATCTCGTCGGCGTCTCGCTTGCCGTCCGACCGGGCCGCGCCTGCTACATCCCGCTCGGCCACCGCTCGGCCGACGGCTTCGACTTCGGCGGCGAGGGCGGCCCGAGCAGATCGCCGATGGCGCGACGCGCTCGCCCGGCTGAAGCCGCTGCTGGAGGCGCCCGGCGTCCTGAAGGTCGGCGCAGAACCTCAAATACGACTGGCTGCTCCTGTCGCGCTACGGCATCGAGATCGCGCCCATCGACGACACGATGCTGATCTCCTACGTGCTCGATGCCGGCCGCAACGGGCACGGCATGGACGAGCAGTCCGAGCGCATCTCGGCCACGTGCCCATCAAGTTCGGCGAGGTGGCCGGCACCGGCCGCAACAAGGTTACCTTCGACCGGGTCGCGATCCCCGCGCCACGGAATACGCCGCCGAGGACGCCGACGTCACGCTCGGCTGTGGCGGCTCCTAAAGCCCCGCCTCGTCGCCGAACGGCTGACCACGGTCTACGAGACGCTGGAGCGCCCGCTGGTCCCGGCGCTCGCCCGCATGGAGCGGCGCGGCATCATCGGTCGACCGGCAGATCCTGTCGCGGCTGTCCGGCGATTTCGCCCAGGCGCGGCCGGCCTGGAGGCCGAGATCCACGAGCTCGCCGGCGAGCCACTTCAACATCGGCTCGCCCAAGCAGCTTGGCGACATCCTGTTCGAGCAAGATGGGCCTGAAGGGCGGCGCCAAGACCAAGACCGGCGCCTGGGCCACCGGCGCCGACGTGCTGGAGGAGCTGGCCGCCGGGCCATGCCGCTCCCTCGCAAGATCCTCGAATGGCGCCAGCTCTCCAAGCTGAAGTCGACCTATACCGACGCGCTTCCGACATACATCAACGCCGGGACGGGACGCGTCCACACATCGTACGCGCTCGCCTCGACGACCACAGGCCGGCTGTCGTCGTCCGAGCCGAACCTGCAGAACATCCCGGTGCGCACCGAGGAGGGGCGCAAGCATCCGCACGGCGTTCGTCGCCGCGCCCGGCTCGGTTCTGGTGTCGGCCGACTATAGCCAGATCGAGCTGAGCGTGCTCGCCCACATCGCCGACATTCCGCAGCTCCGCCGTGCCTTCGAGGATGGCCTCGACATCCACGCGATGACAGCATCCGAGATGTTCTCCGTACCCATCGAGGGCATGGACCCGATGGTGCGCCGCCGCGCCAAGGCGATCAATTTCGGCATCATCTACGGCATCTCCGCCTTCGGCCTCGCCAACCAGCTCTCGATCCCGAGCGGAGGAGGCGGCCGAGTACATCAAGCGCTATTTCGAGCGCTTCCCCGGCATCCGGGACTACATGGAGACCACCAAGGCGTTTGCCCGCGAGCACGGCTTCGTCGCCAACATCTTCGGCCGCAAGGCGCACTACCCCAACATCACCCGCGGCCACCCCTCCGAGCGCGCCTTCTTCGAGCGCGCCGCGATCAACGCCCCGATCCAGGGGTCGGCCGCCGACATCATCCGCCGCGCCATGGTCCGCATGGACGCAGCGCTCGAAAGGGCCCGCGTCGAGGCGCGGATGCTCCTGCAGGTCCACGACGAGCTGGTCTTCGAGATCCCGCACGATCACGTCGAGGAGGCGATTCCCGTCATCGTCGACGTGATGGAAAACGCGGCGATGCCGGCGGTTTCGCTGAAGGTTCCGCTCAAGGTCGACGCCCGCGCGGCCGCCAACTGGGACGAGGCGCACTGACACGGTCCGGATTGTGGAAATTTCGACACGACACGCGGGCGTGAATTGACGGGTCGCGCCGAGCCGATAATAACGGATACGTTACTTCGAATCCGCTCAATGTCGGCATTGAAGAAAAATGAACAATCCGAACGAAGCCGGCGATATCGCCGAAGCCATCGACCGCATCGCCCGGGTGATCCGTGCCGGGCGCTTCAACGGGGGGCTCAATCCCGCCCAGTGGGAGGCCCTGCGCTACCTCGGGCGCTGCAACCGGTTTTCCAACACGCCGACGGCGCTCGCCGCCTTTCTCGGCGCCACCAAGGGCACCGTCTCGCAGACGGTCTCCGCGCTGGCGCGAAAGGGCCTTGTCGGCAAGCGGCGGCGGGCTGACCGCACGCCCGAGCGCCTGCTCGCGCTGGAACTGACCCAGAGCGGGGAGGACCTGCTCGCGCGGGACCCGATCTCCGATATCGAGGCCGCCGCCGTGACGCTCGGTCGCGATGCGAAACAGCTCTCCGCCCAGCTTTCCGCGCTGCTTGACGAATTGCGGGTCATGGGCGGGCGACCGAGCTTCGGCGCCTGTCCGACATGCCGCCATTTCCAGGCGTCGGCGGGGGATGGCGACATCCACCGCTGCGCATTGATGGAGGAGCAGGTGGCGCCCGACGAAAGCGAGCGCATCTGCGTCAAGCACGCCGCCGCCTGAGACGGCGCGCCCCGAGGGAAGGGCTCAGAGACCCAGCGCCTGGCTGCGCATCTCCAGCATCCTCTGGTCGCTGACCCTGGCGAACTCGGCCGCCTTCTGGCGATACTCCATGAAGGACGCATGCACCTCGCCGGCAAGGTCGCTCGTGGCCGCCAGTTCCTCCAGCACGATCTCCGATTGCTCGGCGAGCGCCGCCGATACCTCGTCGGACCATGTGCGCAGTTCGACGCCCTCCTCGGCCAGCAGCGGGCGCAGCGATTCGGCGTTGTGGAACGTGAAATCGGCGAGCGATTCCGTCGCCGAGGCCATGGCGGCGAACCGAACGATCTGCTGCAGGTCGTCGTCGAGGCCGTCGTAGAGCTCCTTGTTGATCATCAGTTCCAGCGCCGGCCCGGTCTCGTGGAAGGCCGGCAGGTAGTAGTACTTGACCACCCGGTAGAGCCCGAAGGCGAGGTCGTTCCAAGGCCCGATCCATTCCGCCGCGTCGATCGTGCCCGCCTGCAGCGCGCTGAAGATCTCCCCGGCGGCAGGAGGACGACGTTTACGCCGAGCCGGCGCATCACCTCGCCTCCGAGGCCGGCGATGCGCATGTTGAGGCCGCGCAGGTCATCGAGCGTGTCGACCGGCCGGGCGAACCAGCCGCCCGCCTGGGGGCCCGATGAGCCGGCGTAGAAGGGGACGACCCCGTGCGGCTCGTAGGACCGCTCCCACAATCCTTGAGCGACCCCGAAATAGAGCCAGCCGGAATGCTCGGCCGCCGTCAGGCCGAACGGGACGCCGGTGAAATAGTGGAACACCTGGTCCTTGCCCTGCCAGAAATAGGGGGCCCCGTGGCCGAGCTCGGCGGTCCCCGCCGACACCGCGTCGAATACCTCGAAGGGCGGCACCAGTTCGCCCGCGCCGAACACCTCGATGCGGATGCGTCCGCCCGACATCGCCTCGATCATGCGCGCGCAGCGTTCGGCGTTGACGCCGACGCCGGGCGAGTTCTTCGGCCAGGCCATGGCGAGCTTCCAGTCGTGCTGGACCTGCGCGCGCGCGACATGCGGTGCGGCGAGCGCCGTCGCCGCGGCCGCGCCTCCGAGCCCCAGAACCTGGCGCCGCCCGATCCCAGTCCTTCCGGTCATGAACGAAATACCTCCCATTGGACGTCCTCGGACCGACGTTACACGCGCGGTCGCCGGCGGTCAGCCGGCTTCGCGCCGCGCGTCCGGCTCGTCGTGCTTCCAGGCCAGCTGCTTGTAGTCGAACCCCAGCGCGATCGTCGGCTTGACGATGGCGAAGTAGGGCGAGACGTCGAAGTCGCGCGGCGTGTAGAGCGAGTGATGCCGGATATGCAGGATCTCGCTGCGCGAATATCCGCTCTCGACGCGCGACTCTCCCTCCTCCACCGTCTCGACCTTGGGCAGGATGGGATAGCGCACCTTCTCGAACGCCTGCGCGATCAGCGTCGAGCAGATCGCCCGCGTCGGGTCGCCCGAGCCGAGCGCGATCATGCGCCTGCGCCAGCGGACCGGAACGGGGGGTGTCGGCAGGAAGTAGCGCAGGAGGTCGACCAGGTTGCGCGTGTCGTATCTGAGCCCGATCCGCTCGACCATGAACTGAACCACGGTCCTCCGGTCCTCGGGCGTCAGCCCGACCGGCCGGCAGATGCGCGTGTTGAAATGCTCGTATTTCGACAGCGGCACCGCCACGCAGCCATCGCCGACATTGACCTCGATCAGCACTGGCCGCTCGGACCCGTCCGCCGGCACCGGCAAAACGTCGCCCACATACATCGCCGAATGCGACCAGGTGGATTGCGTCAGGTACTTGATCGCCGCCGAGATGCGCTGGTTGCCCTCGACGAGCAGCACGTCGCCGGGCTGCAGCAGGCGCGCGAGCCGGTCGGGGTCGGGCGGAGTCCACGGCTCGTAGCCGACCGATTCCGAACGCAGCACCCGCGCCACGAAGCGGCCGGTCCGGTCGAGGAACGTATCGAATGAGGACACGGTCGCGACGTCTCCGTCATCGTCGAATCATGCGGCGCCAATCAGACCGCGCCTGCCGCTTGCCGTAAAGCGCCGAACCCTCCATGTTTCGGCCGATATCGTCGTTTAGCGGCCTGTTGCATGCCGGCGCTCGCCGGCACGGCTTGGCGTCGCTGGAGGGATTTCGCAGATGAGAACCGCCGTCACCGCCGCCGTCGCCTTCGTCGCGCTCGCCGGCATCGCCCTGGCCCAGCAGGACCACCATCACGGACACGGCGACCATCCGGCCGGCGAGGATGCCTCGACCGCTGCCTTCCGGCAGGCCAACGACCGGATGCACCGGGACATGGCGATCGAGTATTCGGGCGATGCCAACGTCGACTTCGTGCGCGGCATGATCCCCCACCACCAGGGCGCCATAGACATGGCGCGCGTGGTTCTGGAGCACGGGGACGACCCGGAGATTCTCGCGCTCGCGGCGCAGATCATTGCCGCGCAGGAGGCCGAGATCGGCATGATGCGCGACTGGCTCGAAAGCCGGGGACACTAGAGCGGGGCTTACTCCGATCGAGGGTCTTGACGGACCTTCCGCTACGGTATCGTCTGGGCCGCCCGTCGACGGGGGCCTGTGATGGCCTATCTCGTGCAGTGGTCGATCCTGATCGTGGCGACGCTGGCCGCAGCGGGGCTGTCGCTTTTGCTCTATTCCGGCGCCCGCTCCGTCTACGGCGGAGAGGCCGACGAGAAGACCGTCGACTTCGCCCGCACGACGATCTTCCGCATCGGCGTCCTGCACGGCCTGATCGTCGCGCTCGTCTTCGCCGACGGCAAGGAGAACGAGGCGGACGTGCGGCGCGCCGTGGCCGAGGAGGCGCGCACCGTTTCCAACGTCTACTACGAGCTGCAACGCTTCGATCGCGTGTCGACGCAAGGCATCCAGCGCATCGTCGCGCGCTATGCCGACGCGGTCGTGCGTTTCGACTGGCCGGAGCTCGCGCAGGAAGCCCGCCTCGCCGATGCGAGCTGGGCGCTGTGGGACGAACTCATAGACCGCGTGCTGTCGATCGAGCCGGGCGAGGGGAGACGCGCGCTGATCCACGCCCGGCTGGTCGATCAGGTCTACAGGATCGAGGATCTCCGCGAGGAACGCGCGGCCGGCGCCCGGGCCTACCCGTCGGTCCTGTTCTGGGTGGCAGCGATCGGCGGGCTCGTCGTCATGGTGGGCTGCTTCTTCGCCTGGCCGCCGACGCGTGCCACCTTCGCCCTTATCGCGGCCTTCGCGGGCTACACCGGCCTTATCCTGATGCTGGTCTACGACCTCGGCAATCCGTTCGACGGCTTGAGCGTCATCACACCGCGCGCCTTCCGGACATTCCTCGCCGAGGAGGCGGGCCAGCTTCTGTGAAGCCGGTCCGCCCTCGGCGCATCGATCAGAGACCGACGCGCTTCATCTGCCCGGCCGGATAGCGCGTTCCCAGCGCCGCGCCGGGCGCGAACACCTCGTCGAGCTCGTCGAGCGTCCCCCGGGAGACGTCGAGGTCGCCGGCCGCCACGTTGTCCTCCAGCCACTTGCGCCGCTTGGTGCCGGGGATGGCGACGATGTCGTCGCCCCGGCTCAGGACCCAGGCGATGGCGAGCTGCGCCGTCGAGCAGCCTTCCTTCGAGGCCAGGTCGTTCAGCCGCTCCAGCAGTTGGAGATTGTGGGCCATGTTGTCGCCCTGGTAGCGCGGCATGTCGCGGCGGCGGTCGTTCTCCTCCAGGTTCTCGATGTCGGTGATCGTCCCCGACAGGAAGCCGCGCCCGAGCGGGCTGTAGGCGACGTAGCCGATGCCGAGCTCGCGGCACAGGCCGATGGTCTCCGCTTCGGGATCGCGCGACCACAGCGAATACTCGGTCTGCAGCGCCGTGATCGGATGCGTGGCGTGGGCGCGCCGGATCGTGTCCGGTCCGGCCTCGGAAAGCCCGAGATGGCGGATCTTCCCCTGTTCCTTGAGCTTCACCATCGCCCCGACCGTATCCTCGATCGGCACCGAGGGATCGATGCGGTGGACGTAATAGAGGTCGATGACGTCGGTGCCGAGCCGCGAGAGCAACGTCTCGCAGGCCTCGATGACGTAGTCCGGCCGCCCGTTCACCTCGCGCCGCCCGTCGGGATAGCGGATGTTGCCGAACTTGGTGGCCAGCACCACCTGGCCCCGCCTGCCCTTGAGCGCCTTGCCGACCAGCGTCTCGTTCTTGCCGTCGGCATAGGCGTCGGCGGTGTCGATCATGTCGACGCCCAGTTCGATGGCGCGGTGAATGGTGGCGATCGATTCCGCGTCGTCGGGCGTCCCGTAGATGGGCGTCATGCCCATGCAGCCGAGCCCGATGGCGGACACTTCGAGATTGCCGATCCTGCGGCGCTCCATGACGATTTTCCCCCTCGTTGTGATGGCCGCCCGCCGGTAGCGGGGGGCGGTGTTCAGTCGCCGGCCCAGGGCGTCGGCTGCGACAGCCGCTCCCGCACCAGCGTCAGATGGTCCCGCATCGCCTGGGCGGCGGACTTGGGATCACGCTCGCCGATCGCGTCGACGATCTGGCGGTGCTGCCGCCGATAGACCGTTTTCAGCTCCTGCGACAATGAAATTCTCTTGAGCCGCGTCCATTCCCCGGATGCGCGCATCCGCACGAACATGTCCGAGATGTGGACGAAGGCCACGTTCTGGGTGGCTTCCGCGATGGCCCTGTGCAGCGCGCTGTCCCAGTCCTCGAAGACGTCGAAGCTCGCCGCTTCCTCGCCGCGCTTGAGATAGAGCGACAGCCGGCGCAGGTCGCCCTGCCGCGCCCTGAGCGCCGCTTCCCCGGCGATCACCGGCTCGATCGCCAGGCGCGCCTCCATCAGCTCCATCGGCGTGACCTGGTCCTCGACCGCCGCGTCGAACGGCCCGAAGGCCGCCCTGCCGACGAAGGTGCCGCGCCCGACCTGCCGGCTGATGGATCCTTCCTCGGCGAGCACCGCAAGCGCCGCCCGCAGGATGCGCCGGTTGACGCGCATCTGCTCGGCCAGCTCCCGCTCCGGCGGCAGCCGTCCCCCGGGCGGAAGCGAGCCGTCGGCGATCATCCGGCGGAGATCGGCCAGGACGTCGTCCCGCTCCAGGGTCTGTCGCGTATGGGTCGCCGCGGTCATTGTCGAGCTGTTGCCCCTGAAAGGCCTGCGCTGAAGGGTCCGGCGCGCCTTGACTCCGTGGCGGGACTATACCAAAACCAATCATTGAAATGGAACCCTATTGGTTCCGCCCATCGGAACGGGTTCGCGCCCGCCAGACAGAAACGAAAACTGGGAGGAATTGACGTATGAAGCGACCTTTCAATCTCACGCGCCGCAACTTCATGGCGTCGGCTGCCGCCGGCACTGCCGCCATGTCGATCATGGGTCCGGCCTGGGGCCAGTCCTTTCCCTCGCGCAACCTGCAGATCACCATTCCGACCTCCGAGGGCGGCGGCGCGGACCGCGACACGCGCATCTTCTGCAACGTGTGGCGGAAGTATCTCGACACCAACTTCGAGCTCGCCTTCTATCCCGGCGCCGCCGGCCAGGTCGGCTATGAGTTCTACATGCAGCGCACGGAGCGCGACCCGTACAACCTCCTGTCCTCGAACATGGGGCCCGAGGTCATGATGATGGTGCTGCAGGACACCGGCATCAACGTCGGCGAGGACATCACCTTCTTCCAGACCTTCTTCTCCGAGCCCATGGCCGTCTTCGTCGGCGCCGAGTTGCCGATCGAGTCGCTCGAGCAGCTCGTCGAGCAGTCGCAGAGCCGTACGGTCAGCTGCTCCGTCAGCCGCCTGCCGCATCCCGCCTCGATCGGAATGCTGGCCATGGCCGAGGAGACCGGCGGCGACTTCAACCTGGTCCCCTATGCCGGCGGCAACCCGTCCTCGATGGCCGCGATCACCGGCGAGGTGGATTGCTGCGCCCTTCCGGTCAGCCTGCCCATCACACTGGGCGAGCAGGTCCGCATCCTCGGCGTCTTCGCCAACACCAACGCCGCTCCGGAGGCCACCGGCGACGCGCCGACGGTGAACGATGCGATCGGCACGGACATTCCCGAGCTCACCTCCTCGCGTGCCTGGGCGTTCCACACCGAGACCATCGAGAACTTCCCCGAGGAGTTCGCGCTCATCCAGGAGACGATGCGCCAGACGCTGGAGGATCCGGAGCTGGTCGAGGGCTTCGCCAATGCCGGCGTGCCGGACGTCTTCATGAACAGCGACGACCAGGAAACCACCATGGCGACCGCGGCCGCCACGGCCGAGCTGGCCGAGCGCTACCGCACGCTGCTCAGCGAAGGCTGAGCCGATACCGCAATGCCGCGCCGCCTGCGATCAGCGGGCGGCGCGGTTCTTTTTTGAACGAGTGAACCGAGAAAATCCCGATGCGGCTGATCACCTTCTCCCATTCCGGCAACGTCCGCGTCGGCGTCGAGACGCCGGCCGGCATCCACCCGCTCGACCGTCTCCTGGACGGCGCGCCGTCCGACATGCTGGGCGTGATCGCGGGCGGCGAGGCGCTGAAGGAGAAGATCGCCGCGGCGCTCCCGGCGGCCGATGGCGCGCTGTCGCGCTCCGACGTGACGATCCTCGCGCCGGTCCCGGTCCCGGTCCGCAACATCCTGTGCGTCGGCAAGAACTACTACGAGCACGCCAAGGAGTTCGAGGGCTCCGGTTTCGACGGCTCGAGCGGCGGGCAGGAGATCCCCGAGGTGCCGATCTTCTTCACCAAGGCGCCGACCTCGGTGATCGGCCCCGGCGACGACATCGACGGTTCGCTCGACCGGGACGGCACCCTCGACTACGAGGGGGAGCTGACGGTGGTCGTCGGCAAGGCCGGGCGCGGCATCCGGCCCGAGGACGCCTTCGACCACGTCTACGGCTACACCATCATCAACAACGTCACCGCGCGCGCCACCCAGCAGCGCCACCGCCAGTGGTTCCTCGGCAAGTCCTACGACACCTTCTGCCCGATGGGTCCGGCGATCGTGACCGCCGACGAGGTGCCGGACGTCGGCGCGCTGCATCTGGAGACGAAGGTCAACGGCGAGGTCCGCCAGTCGATCGGCGTCAACGACCTCATCTTCGACATCCCGACCCTGATCGAGACGGCCTCGCGCGGCATGACGCTGCAGCCGGGCGACCTGATCGCGACGGGAACCCCGGCCGGCGTCGGCATCGGCTTCAAGCCGCCGCGCTACCTGAAGGCAGGCGACGAGGTGGCGGTGACGATAGAGCCGATCGGCACCTTGCAGAACAGGGTTGCGTGAGCGTTGATTGACGCCCCCGCCTTGCGGGAGTAATGGGCCTCCACCCACCTCGCGAACTCCTCGGACCGGCCCTTGAACCTCACTACCCATCCAGTCGGGCGCGCCTGACATGGCCCTCGCTGCCCCGCTAGTCGCGCTTCTCGGCATCCTGGTCTTCGGCACCTCGTTCCTGGCCGGCGTCTTCGGCATGGCGGGCGGCATGATCCTGATGGGCGTGCTCGTCTACATCATGCCGGTGCCCTCGGCGATGGTGCTGCACGCCTTCACCCAGCTCGCCTCCAACGGCTGGCGGGCGATCCTGTGGTACCGCTACACCAATTTCGTGATCGTCCTGCGCTTCCTGCTCGGCGTCCTGGCCGCGCTGGCGATGTTCATGATGATCCTCTACGTGCCGGACACGGCCACCGTCCTCATCGTGCTGGGTCTCGTTCCGCTCGCCGCCGTCGCCGTGCCCGACAACATGGCCCCGCGCGCCGACCAGCGCGGCGTGTCTGAGATTTGTGGCTTCGTCAGCACCTGCCTGCAGCTGGTATCCGGCGTCTCCGGCCCCCTGCTCGACGCGATATTCGTGCGCATGCAGGTCGACCGCCGGACCATCGTCGCCACAAAGGCCACCGCGCAGGTGACGAGCCACACCGCCAAGCTCGTCTATTTCGGCGGCATCGCGGCCATGGGCGAGGCCGCGATCAGCGTCACCGTCATCGCCGTCGGCGTCATCGCGGCGACGCTGGGCACCATCGCCGCCCGCCGGTTCCTGGAGAAGCTGAGCGACATCCAGTTCCGCCGCTGGCAGAAACGCATCGTGCTGGCGATCGGCGTCATCTACCTCTCCCAGGGCATCGCAATGCACCTCGGCTGGATCACGATCTGACAGCGGTTCACGAACCGCCTTCCGGCCTGCTATAGGCGGTGGTAGCGACCCGTCAGGCAGCCCCGGAGCAGACACCCCATGCCGCGATCCTCCTCATCCCGTGAGTCGGGCCGGTGAGCCGCGGCCTGTCCCGCCGGCTCACCGAATACGGCGATGCCGGCTTCGCGCGATTCCTGCGCGAGGCCTTCCTGAAGGCGCGCGGCCTCTCCGCGAGGCGCTCGACCGGCCGGTCATCGGCATCGCCTCCACGGCGAGCGACTTCAATCCCTGCCACGCCACGGCCCCGAGCTGATCGCCGCGATCGAGCGCGGCGTGACGATGGCGGGCGGGCTGCCGTTCACCTTTCCGACCATCTCGCTGCACGAGTCCTTCGCGTATCCCATCGAGTCTCATCCTGCGGAACCTGCTCGCGATGGACACCGAGGAGATGCTGCGCGCGCTGCCGCTCGACGCGGTCGTGCTGGTCGGCGGCTGCGACAAGACGATTCCCGCGCAGATCATGGGCGCGGTCAGCGCGGACGTGCCGGCGCTCGTGGCGCCGGTCGGACCGATGCTGGCCGGCCACGACGAGGGCGAGCGGCTGGGCGCGTGCACGGACTGCCGGCGGCTCTGGGCGGCGCGCCGCGCCGGCGAGATCGACGACGCGCGGCTCGAGCCGCGCGCGGACGCCTGATGCCGACGCATGGCACGTGCATGGTGATGGGCACGGCCAGCACGATGGCGTGCCTCGCTGAGAGCGCTCGGCTTCGTGCTGCCCGGCGGCGCCAGCATTCCGGCGGTGCACAGCGAGCGGCTGCGCTTCGGCGAAGCGACGGGCCGGCGCGCGGTGGCGATGGCGACGGCCGGCGCGCCGACAGCCGCCGATCTCGTCACGCCGGCGAGCGTGCGCAACGCGGTGACCGTGCTTCAGGCGCTCGGCGGATCGACGAACGCGGTCATCCATCTCGTCGCGATGGCCGGACGCGCGGGCATTCGCCTCGACCTCGACGCGAGTCGATCGCCATCGGCGCGACGACGCCGGTGCTTGCCGATCTCAAAGCCGATCGGCGCGGGCTTCATGGAGGACTTCCATCACGCCGGCGCGACTTCCGGCGCTCATGCGGCGGCTTCGCGATCGCCTCGACCTCGACGCGCCTGACCGCTGACGGCCGCCAGCTGGGCGAGGTGCTCGACGCCTGGCCCGCCTGGACCGACGCCGGCGTCATCCGGCCGCTCGACAATCCGGTCGCGGCGGGCGAGGCGCTCGCGGTGCTGCGCGGATCGCTCGCGCCGGATGGCGCCGTGTTGAAGCGCGCGGCCGCCAGCGGACCGCTCCTTCAGCACGAGGGCACCGGCGCTCGTGTTCGAGGGTCTGGACGATCTCGCCGCGCGCATCGACGATCCCGCCCTGCCGTCACGCCCGACCACGTGCTGGTGCTGCGCGGCGCCGGCCCGATCGGCGCGCGGGCATGCCGGAGGCCGGCTCGATTCCGATTCCCGCGAAGCTCGCGCGGGCCGGCGTGAAGGACATGGTGCGCATCTCCGACGCGCGCATGAGCGGCACCGCCTACGGCACGGTGATTCTGCACGTCGCCCCGGAGGCTGCCGTCGGCGGGCCGCTGGCGCTCGTGCGCGACGGGCGACATCATCCGGCTCGACGTCGCGGCGCGGCGCCTCGACCTGCTCGTCGACGAGGAGGAACTGGCCCGCCGCCGCGCCGCCTGGACCCCGCCCGAGAAGCCGGCCCGCGGCTATGCGCGCCTCTACGCCGATCACGTCACCCAGGCCGACACAGGCTGCGACTTCGACTTCCTGCGCGGTGAGGGGCTGGATTAGGGCCCATTCCCGGCCCGGTATGTTGTCATCCCGGACAGGCTCCGCCTGATCCGGGATCGCCAGAAACCGCAGTCGCTGCGGTTTGACCTGCGCTGCGCTCCGGCCGGTATGACGAACGCACCGGACGCTACGAGCCTCACGCGCCCATCGCAATTTTCTCGTGGGGGTGGCGCCGGTCACCCCGGCGGTTGCACTTTCGCACATAGTTGATGGTCGCGCCGGGGCTGGCGCATTTCGCCTTGAGCGCCGCGATCAGCGCGTCTTCCGCCTCGACGACGACGCTGCGCGATCTGCCGTCGTCATTCATGCCCACCGTGTATTCCGTCGTCATGTGACCTCCCTCTGGCTGGTCGTGACGCGGGCGCCGGATGCGGCAACAATAGCATCCTTTCGGCCGTTGGACCGCCCGTTCGGTGCCGGGCGACGAGGCCTCTGGAGTAACGCCTCCTATCCCGTTACGATCCGTCGAGCCTGTGCAGGAAGAGCCCGACCAACCAGAAAACGGGAGAAACGCTGTGGCTATCAAGGACCTGCTTGTCGCGTATCACGGTGACGAGGGATCGCAGAACGCGGTCCGCTTCGCTCTCCAGATGGCGAAGAAATACGACGCCGCCCTCACCGGCGCGCACATCCACGCACCCGACCAGTACGAGAGCCAGGTGCGCCGATGGATTCCGGAGGATGTCCTCGGCGTGATGAAGAGGGCGGAGATGGAGGCGGTCAAGACGATCGAGAACTCGTTCCACGAGACGGTCAAGGCCGCCGGCGGCAATCCCGCCGACTGGATCACCTTCAACGGCCCGCCGAGCCTCCTGCTCGCTCGCCTGTCCCGCTATTTCGACATGCTCATCACCGGCCAGTTCCAGGGCGCCATCCGCCACGGCGGCCGCGCGCTGCAGCCCGAGGAGCTGATCCTGAGGGCCGGCAAGCCCGTGATCATGGTGCCGGAGAACTATCAGGTGCGCCCCTTCAAGGAGGAGGCGGTGATCGCCTGGGACGGCTCGGCGTCCGCCGCACGCGCCCTGACCGACGCCATGCAGATCCTCGAGACCAAGAAGCGTCTCGATGTCGTGTCGGTGGAGACGGAAGGGGAGGCAGAACGGCTGTCGCGCCTCGGCGACCACGACATCATCGAGCACCTCAAGCGCCACGGCATCGATGCTCGCCGGGTGCCGCTCAAGCGGCAGGGCAGCGTCGGCAAGACGATCCTTGCCTATTGCGAGGAAACCCAGCCCGACGTCCTCGTCATGGGCGCATTCGGCCGCGGCAAGCTCGGCTCGCTCCTGTTCGGCGGCGTCTCGCGCTACGTCCTCGAGCACCAGACGGTGCCGGTGATGATGTCGCACTGAGGTTGGAAGCGGCGGCCCGGGTGGCCGCCGCCGTCTCAGGCCGCCTCGCTCATCCGCGCCCGGGCCATCGCCACCGCCGTCTCGAAGGCGGCCATCGTCGCGCCGGGATCGGCCTTGCCCTGGCCGGCGATGTCGTAGGCGGTGCCGTGCGCGGGCGTCGCGATCGGCACCGGCAGTCCGCCCAGGATCGTCACGCCGCGCGTGAAGCCGAGCAGCTTGAGCGCGATCTGGCCCTGGTCGTGATACATGCTCACCACGCCGTCGAAGTCGCCGCGCACGGCACGCATCCAGACGGTGTCGGACGGGAAGGGTCCCTCGACGGCGAGGCCGCGCGCCTGCACCTCCTCCACGGCCGGCCGGATCACGTCGATCTCCTCGCGGCCGAACAGGCCGTCCTCGCCCGCGTGCGGATTGAGCGCGGCGACCGCCAGCCGCGGCCTCTGCGTCCCCGCCTCCCGGAGCGTCCTGTCGGCGTCGAGGATCGAGGCGACGATCTCCTCGCGCGTGATCAGCGCGGCGACCTCCGCCAGCGAGACGTGCGAGGTGACCCGCGCGTTCCACAGGCCGTCCAGCCGGTTGTATTCGCCGCACCGGCCGGTGAAGCCGAGCTTGTCGGCCGCCCAGTGGATCTCGTCGCGATAGGGGTTACCGGCCAGCTTGAGCGCCTGCTTGTTGAACGGCGTGAAGCAGACCGCGTCCACGACCCCGGCCTGCGCCAGCCTCAGGCCCTCGCCGAAGTTGCGCATCGCGAAGGCCCCGCTCTCGGCGGTCGCCACCCCCTTGGGGATGCCGGTGGCGTTGTTGTGGCCGAGGTCGAGCAGCATCGGCCGGCCCGGTGCGAGCGCCTCGCGCCGCGGATCGTCGATGCCCGGCAGGTCGAGGGTGATCCCCGCTGCCGCGGCGCCTTCCTCTAGAAGCGCGCGATCGCCGACGACGAGCACGGCGGCGGGCTCGAGTTCATCGAGCCGCGCCAGGAGCCGCGCGGCCAGCTCCGAACTGACGCCGGCGGCGTCTCCCATCACCAGGGCAATCGCCGGTGCCGAGTGGGTCATGCATTCGATCCTTCTGCCATCGTCTCGGCGCCGACCACGGCGCCCGTGTCCAGGAGTTCCCCGATCTCGCTGTCGCTGAACCCGGCCTGCGCGAGAACCTCGCGGCTGTGCTGGCCGTAGACGGGAGCGCCCGAACGCGGGCCGCCCGGCGTCTTCGAGAACTTGATCGGCAGGCCGATCGTCGCGACGCTGCCCAGCGTACTGTGCGGCACGTCGACCACCATGTCGCGGGCCCTCACCTGAGGGTCGGCGTGCATCTGCGTGATCGAGTAGACCGGGCCCGCCGGCACGCCGGCCGCGTCGAAGCGCGCGAGCCAGTCGGCGGCGGTGCGCTTGGCGAGCCGCGCGTTCAGCTCGGCCTCCAGTTCCGATACATGCGCCATGCGCTCGACATTGGTCTTGAACCTCGGATCCTCGGCCGAGTTCCGGCGCCTCGATGGCCTCCAGAAGCCGTTCGCCAGTGGCCGCTGGGTGGCGCCGCCGATGACGATCCAGCCGTCCGAGGCGCGAAACGCCTGGTAGGGCGCGTTGAGCGGATGGGCCGAGCCGAGCGGGCCGGGCGATACGCCGGTCGCCAGCGCCATCGCCGACTGCCAGTAGGTCTGGATGATGCCGGCCTCCAGGAGCGACGTGTCGACGAGCTGGCCTTCGCCGGTCCGGTTCCTGTGCTGGAGCGCGGCGAGGATGCCCATGGCCGCGAGCAGGCCGGCGGTGATGTCGGTCAGCGGCGCGCCGCATTTCACTGGCGGCTCGTCGGCCGACGTGCCGGTGATGCTCATGATGCCGCTCATCGCCTGCGTCACGAGGTCGAAGCCGCCCCTGTCGGCATAGGGTCCGGTGCGCCCGAAGCCGGTGATCGAGCAGTAGATGATGCCGGGATTGATCTCGCGCACCGCCTCGTATCCGAAGCCGAGCTTCTCGATGGTGTCGCGCCGGTAGTTCTCGACGAGGACGTCGGCGTCCGCGAGAAGCCGGCGCAGCACCGCCTTGCCGCTCTCCTGCCGGAGGTCGAGGGCGATCCCCCGCTTCGAGCGGTTCATCATCAGGAATGCCGCCGACTTCGATCCGACCGTCGGCGGGATGGAGCGGCGCGTGTCGTCGCCGCCGGGCACTTTCTCCACCTTGATAACGTCGGCGCCCATGTCGGCCAGCATGAGCGTGCAGGTCGGACCCGCCATGATGTGAGTGAGGTCGATGACCTTGAGGCCGGAAAGTGCCGTCATACGCGGTTCCTGTCGTTCGTGCGTGCTGTCGGGCGGGGCTCGATGGCCCGCCCGCGAAAATGCCCGGCCGAAGGCATCTGCCTCGGCTCGGGCGGTGCGTCCGGTCTGCTCCTCACCGGTAGAAGATCTCCACCAGGGTCATCGGGATCGCCGGGATGTAGGTCACCATCATCAGGAGCGCGAGAAGAACGCCGATGAAATACAGGTTGACCTTGGTCACGTCCCAGACGTCCGCCTTGGCGATCGAACAGGCCGTTATCAGGACGCTCGCGACCGGCGGCGTCTGCTGGCCGATCGCCAGGTTGAGCGTCACGATCAGGCCGAAATGGACCGGGTCGATACCGATGGCATGCACGATCGGCATGACGATGGGCACGACCAGGATGATCGCCGCCGCGCCGTGGATGAAGCAGCCCAGCACCAGGAACAGCACGTTCAGCATCATCAGGACGGCGTACTTGTTCTCCGTCAGCGTGATGATGGCCTGGGTCAGCATCTGCGGCACGCGCGCCGACGTGAGATACTGGCCGAGCAAGGCCGAGGTCGCGACGAGCAGCATCACGACGGCGGTCTGGATGACGCCGTCCTTCATCCCGTCATAGAGCTCGCGCCAGCTCATCTCGCGGTAGATGACGCCGCCGATGAACAGGGCGGCGACCACCGCCAGACCCGCGCCCTCGGTTGCCGTGACGAAGCCGCCGAAGATGCCTCCGAGGATGATGAGCGGCAGCAGGAAGGCCCAGGCCGCCTCCTTGAAGGTCGTCCACAGCCGCTTGATCTGGAACACCTCCTCGACCGGGAAATTGTACCGGTGGGCGAACCACATCGACAGGCCCATCATCATCGCCGCGCCGAGCAGGCCGGGAACGATGCCGGCGACGAAGAGCTGGACCACCGAGGTCTCGGCCATCACCGCATAGAGGATCATCGGGATCGACGGCGGGATGATGATGGCGAGCGACGCCGACGACGAGGTGACGGCGGCGGCGAACTCCTTCGGGTAGCCCCGCTTCTTCATCGCCGGTATCAGGATGGACCCGAGCGCCGCGACGTCGGCGACTGCCGAGCCCGATATCTCGGCGAAGAACAGCGACACGCCGATATTCACCATCGACAGGCCGCCCTTGACGAAGCCCAGCAGCGCCGAAGCGAACGCGATCAGCCGTCGCGAGATGCCGGTGGAGTTCATGATCGCGCCGGCGAGCACGAACAGCGGTATCGCCAGAAGCGGGAAGCTCGTCGCGCCCTCGAACAGCACGACGGCGGTCATGACGAGGTTGCTGAAGCCGTAGCTGTACCAGAGCGCCGACATCGCCACGATGCCGAGCGACACGGCGATCGGCACGTTCACGAGCACCAGCGCGATGGTGCCCAGAAGCATCAGGATCGGGATCATTTCGTGACCCCGCCGATGATCTGTTCGGGATCGGGCGGCGCCTCGCCGTGGATCGCCTCGCGGATGCGCTCGGGCACCGTCAGCAGTTCGGCGATGATGAACAGCGCGCCGGCGATCGGGATCACGCTCTGCGTGAGCGCGACGGGAACCCAGGGCAGCGAGATCAGCGTGTCGCCGTGCAGTATGACGATCACCTGATAGCCGAACCACGTCACCATGGCGAAGAAGCCGATGACCAGTGTCTCGGTCAGGATCACCAGCGGCAGCCGTACGCCGGGCGGCATCACGGCGACGAGGGTGGGGAAGCCGAGATGCGCGCGCTTCAGCGCCGCGAGCGCCGCTCCGTAATAGGTGATCCACGCGAGCATCACCGAGGCGACCTCGTCATACCATGAGAACGACGCGCCCATCTTGCGGACGGTGACGGCGGTCACCACGAGAATGGTCAGCGCCGCCAGCAGCGTTATGCAGAACGCGACGAGGCCGCGCTCGAGCACCTTGCTGACGATCCGGATCATTGCTCCCCCTCCCGAGGTCGTCGGGGAGCCCGGCGGCGGGCCCCCCGAAGGTGCGGTCCGCCTCAGCAGCCGTCCGCGAGGGCCAGCGCCCGGTCGATGAGGTCCTGCCCGCCCTCGACTTCCTGGGCGAAAATCTCGTAGACCGACCGCGAGCCTTCGACGAAGGCGTCGCGATCTGCGACGTTGAACTCCATTCCTGCGTCGAGGAGCTGCTGCTTGGTCTCCTCGTCGAGGCGCTCGGCTTCCTCGTAGGTCCAGGCCTGGGTCTCGGTACCGGCTTCCAGGATCGCCTCCTGCACCTCCGGCGGATAGGAGTTGAACCGGCTCAGGCTCGCGGTCGGGAAGCTCGGCGTGTAGACGTGCCGCGTCTCGGTCAGGTAGGTCTGCACCTCCTGGAAGCGGCCGGCATAGGTGTTGGAATACGGGTTCTCCTGACCGTCGATGACGCCGGTCTGCAGCGCGACGAACACCTCCGAGAACGCCATCGGCGTCGGGTTCGCGCCATAGGCCTCGAACATCCGCACGCGCCAGACGCCCTGCGGCGTCCTCAGCTTGATGCCGGACAGATCCTCCGGCGTGTTGATCGGCCGGACGTTGTTGGAGATATGGCGGAAGCCGTTCTCCCAGATGCCGATGATCTTGTAGCCCTGCGCCTCGACCTTGGGCGCCAGCTCAGGCCAGATGATCTCCTGGGCGATGCACTCCATGTGCTCGCGGCTGGCCACGAGATAGGGCAGGTCGAACAGGCCGAACTCCGGCACGATGGTCGACATGATGGTCGAGGGCTGGGACATGTCCTGCGTCCCCAGCCTGAGCTTCTGCAGCATCTCGCGGTCGCTGCCGAGCTGGCTGTCGGTGTAGACCGAGACGGTCGCCTGGTCGCCGACCTTCTCGTTCACGCGGTTGGCGAAGTCATCCGCTGAAAGCGTCTGCATGTTGCCGGGCGGGCTGGTGGTGCCGAACTGCAGGTCCAGTGCCTGCGACGATGCGGGCGTCGTGGCGCCGGCCGCCAGGCCGAACGCCAGGACGGCGCAGCCGAAGATCTTCCGGTTGGTCATTGGGCGAAACTCCCTATCTGGTTTTCGGGACGGTTTACCCGCCCTCCGGACACCCGACGGGCATCACAGGATAGATTGCATACCATTTTTTCGAAGGTCAACCATTGCGGGTCGTTGGCCGGACGCTGCCATCAGTGCTTGCCGTCTGACTGGGGTTCCGGCAGCAGCGTGACCACGCCCGCGCCGTCGAGCTCGCTCTTGCCCTGGGCGACCATCAGCCGGAACATCGTCAGCGCCTGGGAGACCATGGGCATCGACAGGTGGTGCTCCCGCGTCGCCTCGTGCAGCATCTCGAGGTCCTTCAGGATCTGGCGGGCATAGCCGCGCGGCGCGTAGTCGCGTGCGACCATGCGCGGATAGATGACCTGGAGCACGGCCGAGTTTCCGAGCCCCGGTTCCAGTGCGGCGGGTATCTTGGCGGCGTCGACGCCGTAGGCCTCGGCGATCCTCAGGCCCTCGGCGACGATGCAGTAGTTGGTGAGGCACAGCGCCTGGTTGACGAGCTTGGTCGCCTGGCCGGCGCCGGTCGGGCCCATATGCGTGAGCTTGCCGACGGATTCGAGCACCGGGCGCGCCGCTTCGATGGCCGCCTCGTCGCCGCCCGCCATGATGGCGAGCGTCCCGGCTTCCGCCGCCGGCGGTCCGCCGGAGACCGGCGCGTCGAGGAAGGCGCCGCCGGCCTTGGCGACGGCGGCCGCCACGGCCTTCGTCGTCGCCATCTCCGTTGTGGAGAAGTCCGCGACAACCTTTCCCTTGAGGTCGATCGAGGCGAGCCCCCTCTCGCCGGTCACCACCTCGGCGACGGCCTTCGTCGTGGTCACGCAGATGCAGGCGACGGCGGCGTCAGCGGCCGCGTCCGCCGGCGAGGCCGCGATCTCGACGCCCCAGCCCTTCGCCTCGGCCCTCCGGTCGGCATCAACGTCATATCCGACGACGCGGTGTCCGGTCTCGACGAGACGCTTGGTGAAACCCGCCCCCATGAGGCCGAGACCGATGAATGCAACCGTCGCCGCCATGCCGTTTTCTCCCTTTACCGATGGTCCGTTTCGATGCCGCTCGTTCAGCCGTGCCGTAACCCCGATCGAGCGAAGAACGGCTTCACAAGCCTATTTTGGTATGCAACTCTAATCGAGCACCGGCCCGGGAGTCCAATGAGGTCGGTCGGGGAATCACCGTTTCTGGAGGAACGCACCATGCTTCGCCGCACTTTCCTTTGCGCCGGACTGGCTGTCGCGGCCGGCCTGGCCGTCCACGCCGGCTCCGCCGACGCCCAGGTCAATCTCCGCTATGCCCATGTCGGCTCGGAGGGTGACATCCAGTACTGGTACGCCGAGGAGGCCGCCGAACGTATCCCGGCGGCCACCGATGGCCGCGTCACCGTCACCGGTTTTCCCGAACTCGCAGCTCGGCGGCGTTCAGGAGACCATCGACGGCGTGCGCAGCGGCGCCATCCCGATGGCGCACCACGAGTTCGCCTCGCTGGAGCAGCTCGCCTGCCGGACATCGCCGTCTTCTCCGCGCCGTTCATCTACCGCGACGGCGCGCATGCGCTGGCGGCGACCGATCCCGCCTACTCCGGAGGTCATGCAGGAGTTCAACGAGAAGCTGGTCTCCGGCGGCAACATGCGCATCATCGGCCGCCTCTATCGCGGCGCGCGCCAGATGACCGCGAAGCAGGCGGTCTATTCGCCGGCCGATCTCGAGGGCAAGCGTTCCGCGGCGTGCCGCTCCAGCTCTGGACGACGATGGTTCGGGCTTCGGCGCGATTCCGACGCCGGTCGAGGTGGCGAGCTGCCGACCGCGCTGATGACCGGCATGGTCGATCGGCCAGGAGAACCCGCTGACCATGATCAACGCCAACAAGCTCTACGAGGTGCAGACCCACGTCATGCTGACCGGCGCACATGCAGAACGTGCTGCCGGTCTTCATCAACGAGCGAGTCCTGGCAGTCGATCTCCGAGGAGGACCAGCGCCGCGATCCTGGCGACGCTCGGCGAGCTCGCCGAGGAGACGCTCGAAGCATGGCGACGAGGCCGAGCAGCGACCTGATCGGCGAGCTGGAGGGCACGGCATGACCTTCGTCACCGAGAAGGAGGGCCTCGAGCTCGACGAGTTCCGCGAGGGCGTCGGCGCCCAGGTCGGCCGGGACTTCCCGACCTGGGGCGCATACATCGAGCGCATCGTCGGCGATGAAGTGATCGCCGCCTGAGACCCGGCCGGGCGCGTCTGCCGCCCGGCCGAATTCTTTCCAGAGCCCCGCGAGAGTTCCTGGATGTCCGATCTGCCAGGCCCGGCCGACGCCCGCCAGGCGCTGCCGACCGACGGACCGGTTCACCGATCGACCGGACCGTCCGGCCGCTGCGCAAGTTCCTGCGCTGATCTGGGCCTCGCCCTGCTCGCCGTGATGATCGCCCTTCCGGTCCTCCAGGTGGCCCTGCGCGAGTTCACCCGCGTCTCCTTCATCGGCGCCGAGCGAGCTCACGCGCTTCATGCTGATCTGCATCGTCTTCCTCACGCTCCCCTACGTCGTCTCCTCGGGCGCCAACATCCGCATGGAGGAGATGTCGCGCTTGCTCCCGGCGCGTCTCCGCAAGTGGCTTCGCGTGGTCATCGCCTTGACCGGCGCCCTGGCGATTCGGCATCGCCGCATACTCCGTCGGCGTGGCGACCTGGCGGAACCTGAACAACGCCACGCCGACGCTCGGCATTCCCTACTGGGTCTTCTTCTCCGCCGCCTTCACCGGCCTTCTGTTCGCGGCCGTCGAGTGCGTCATCCAGATGGTCAAGGCGCTGCGCGACAGGCCGCTCTACGTGACCTTCGCCGAGGAGCAGCCGCCCGACGAGGATCTCGAGCTGCTCGAGGACAAGGGTCGGGGAACGCAGCGGGGGCGAACGTCCATGAGCGTCACTGGTCATCGGCGCCTTCGCGCTCTTCTTCCTGCTCGGCTGGCCGGTGGTCCTGGCGATCCTGATCCCGGCCGTCGCCTATGTCCTGCTCAACGGCTTCCCCATCGAGCTGATCGGCCAGCGCATGGCCTATGCGCTGGATTCCTTCCCGCTCGTCGCCGTGCCGGTCTTCATCTTCGTCGGCAACCTGATGAACCAGTCCGGCATCACCGAGCGCATCTTCCGCTTCGCCGACACCCTCGTCGGCCGCGTGCCCGGCGGGCTGGCGCAGGTCAACATCTTCGTCCAGCCTGATCTTCTCCGGCATGAGCGGGGCCGCGCTCGCCGATATCGGCGGGCTCGGCCGGATCGAGGTCAAGGCCATGGCCAGGCGCGGCTTCAAGCGCGACTTCGCCGGCGCGCTCACATGCGCTTCCGCCGATCGTCGGGCCGATCTTCCCGCCGTCGATCCCGCTGATCATCTACGGCTCGGTCACCAGCGTCTCGATCATCCAGCTTCTGCTCGCCGGCATCGTGCCGGCGCTGATCTGCGTGGCGCTGCTGATGATCACCGTCGCGGTCATGTCCCGGTGGCGCAATTTCCCGCGCGCCGAACGCTGGCCGACGCCGAGCGAAGCTCTGGGCGATCTTCCTGCCCGCGCTGCCGGCGCTGATGACGCCGGTGCTGCTCGTCGCCGGCATGCTGCTCGGCGTCTTCACGCCGACCGAGGCGGCCGCCGATCACCGTGGTCTACGTCATCTTCATCAGCGCCTTCGTCTACCGCACGCTGACCTGGTCCAGCACCTCGTCTTCGCCGCCTTCGAGACGGTGAAGAGCACCTCGGCGATCCTGATCATCGTCTCGGCGGCGGCGCTGTTCGGCTGGATCCTGGCGATCGAGCAGATCCCGCAGACCTTCGCGCAGCTACCTGCTGTCGCTGTCGACCGATCCGATCGATGCTGCTGCTCATCGTCAACGTGATCCTGCTCATCGCCGGCATGTTCCTCGATTCGACGACGGCGACGCTGCTGGTCATCCCGATCATCGCCGGCCCGCTGCACATGGCCGGCGTCGATCCGGTGCATCTCGGCATCGTCGCGATCTTCAATCTGATGATCGGCCTGCTGACGCCGCCGATGGGGCTTGCGCTGTTCCTGATCACCGACATCGCGAAGGTCTCGATGCGCAGCAGTGCTGCGGGAGCTGCTGCCGTTCTACGTTCCCGCTCTTCGCGACGCTGGCCATCATCACCTTCTTCCCCGAAGTGTCGCTCTGGCTTCCCGAAGATGATGCGCTGAGTGCGACGGGCCGGGGTCCGGTCGACAATGTTTAAGGAGAGTTACATGACCATGGCGGAACAGGCGGCGGTCGAGCCGGAGCTCATCTACGAGATCGACGGGCCGGTCGCCCGCATCACCTTCAATCGCCCCCAGGCGCGCAACGCGCTCACCTTCGCCATGTACGAGCGCCTCGCCGGGATCTGCCAGGAGATCAACGGCGACGACGCGGTCAAGGCGCTCGTCATCACCGGTGCCGGCGAGAAGGCGTTCGCCGCGGGCACCGACATCTCGCAGTTCCGCGCCTTCGATACGCCGGAGGATGCGCTCGGCTACGAAACGCGCATGGACCGCGTGCTCGGCCATCTCGAGACCTGCCGCGTGCCGACCATCGCCGCGATCGCCGGCGCTTGCACCGGCGGCGGCGCGGCCATCGCGGCGTGCTGCGACATGCGGATCGCGACCGCCGACGCGCGCTTCGGCTTTCCGATTTCGCGCACCCTCGGCAACTGCCTGTCGATGTCCAATCTCGGGCGGCTGTCGGCCCTGATCGGTCCGGCCCGGGTCAAGGACGTCATCTTCACCGCCCGCCTCGTCGGCGCCCAGGAGGCGCTCGGCTGGGGACTTGTCAACGAGGTGGTGCCGGATGCGGGCGCGCTCGCCGCCCGCGCCACCGAGCTCGCGACCATGCTCGCCGGCCACGCCCCGCTGACCCTGCGCGCCACCAAGGAGGCGCTGCGCCGGATCAATGCCTCGACGGTGGAGGAGTCCGAGGAACTCATCCTGATGTGCTACATGAGCGAGGATTTCCGCGAGGGAATGGACGCCTTCCTCACCAAGCGCCAGCCGCAATGGAAGGGGCGGTGACCGGCGCCGACGGGCGCATTAAGTATACGTGCCAAGCCGCCGGCCCTGTGGTAATCCAGAGGCCGCGATATCCGGGATATTGCGGCTCGCGGAATCACGTGCTCGACTGGTGAAATGGCCACACTCTCTGCGACTCACTCCATCTCCCGCCGCCCGCTCCACGAGGAGCTTGCCGAGCGCCTGAGGGACCTCATCACGACGGGCGAGCTGGCGCCCGGCGAGAAGATTCCCGAACTCGCGCTCTGCCAGCGCTTCGGGGTCTCGCGTACGCCGCTTCGCGAGGCGCTGAAGGTGCTCGCCTCGGAAGGCGCCGTCACGCTGCGCCCCAATCGCGGCTCGGTCGTTTCGGTCCTCACGCCGGAGGAGCTGGAGGAGGTGTTCCCGGTCATGGGCGCTCTCGAGGCGCTGGCCGGCGAGATCGCCTGCCAGAAGATCACCGACGAGGAGATCGCCAAGATCGCCGAGTTGCACGGCCGCATGGTCGCTCACTGGAAGAAGCGCGAGCTGCAGCCCTATTTCCGGGTCAACCAGGCGATCCACGTCGCCATCCTCGACGCCACGGGCAACGAGACGCTGAAAAGCGTCTATCGGGGGCTGTCGGGCCGCATCATGGCGACGCGCTATCTCGCCAACATGTCACCGGACCGCTGGAAGCAGGCGGTCGTCGAGCACGAGGAGATCCTCACCGCAATTCGTGCGCGCGACGGCAAGGGGCTGGCGCAGATCCTGCGCAAGCACCTCGCCCAGAAGCTCGATACGGTGAAGGAGTGGCTCGCCCTCCAGGAGATTTCGGAGCCGGCCTGAGACCGGCTCCGGGATTCCGGTCAGGCCGCGAGCTTCAGGCCCGGCATGTCGAAGCCGCGTGCGGCGAGCGCGGAGGCCAGCGTCTGCTTCTCGGCATCGCTCAGTTCGACCAGCGGCGGGCGCACCCGCCCCCAGGTCGCGTCGCCCGAATAGTGGCCCGTCGTCGCCTTCAGCGCCGGGATCATCGCGATACTTGGCCAGGTCGCCGCGCAGCGCCGTCAGGTCGGCCTGCTGCTCGTCGGCGTCGCTCTCCTGCCAGGTGGCGAAGAGGTTGTGGATCGCCGCCGGGTTGACGTTGGCGGTCGCGGTGATGCAGCCGGCGCCGCCGTCCGCATGGGCTGCAGCAGGAACGACTCCGAGCCCGCGAAGACGTCGAAGCCGCGGGAAGGCTTCGATGATCGCCTTGGTGTTGTTCCAGTCGCCCGAGGAGTCCTTCATCCCCGCGACCGTGTCCGGGTAGTCCTTCAGCAGCCGCTCGATCAGGCCCTGGGTGATCGGCGACCTGGGCGACCGGCGGGATGTGGTAGAGGTAGATGCTGCAGCCGGGCATCGCCGACGCGCTGGATCACCTCCGAGAAGAACGCGGTAGAGGCCCTCGTCGCTGACGCCCTTGTAGTAGAAGGGCGGCAGCATCAGCGACGCCGCCGCAGCCGCGCGTCGACCGCGTGCTCGGTCGCGTCCACCGCGTCGGTGAGCGCGCAGCAGCCGGTGCCCGGCATCATGCGCGCCGGCGTCGACGCCGCGCCTCGATCAGCCTGGTCGAGCAGCGCCATGCGCTCGCTCGAGCCGACAGCGAGTTCGCCTCGCTGTTGGTGCCGAAGACCGCGAGCCCGACGTTCTGCGAGAGGAGCCACTTGCAATGCGCGGCGAGCTGCGCGCCGTCGGGGCGAGATCTGCCTTGAACGGGGTGACGACCGGGCGACAGTACGCCTTCCGACACGCCGCTGACCGACATTTCCTACCTCATCGCCATTTATGTGTTGCGCTGCCCGTCCTTCATCAGAAGTCGGGCCGGGCGTCAAGCGGTGGAGCCGAGAATGGCGGGGTTGCGGGGGGTGTTCGGAGGAGGCGGATCGCCCGGCGGAAGCATCGCGGGGCGCAGGTAGTGTCTCGGCTTGAAATTGGCTAGAGCGATTCGATCTCGCCGATAAGGAGATTGGCTGTCTGGTTGAGGCCGACGCTTTCCATTTTCAATAGCAGGCTCTCTGCATCGAGTTCTGGCTTCTTGAACCGGTGGCGCATCGTGCGCAACGCAGCGACAGCCCCAGGAGTGTCAAGATCAATCACATCAGCCAGAAACTCATCCGCCGTTGAGGCAGTGATGTTAAACTCAGCTATGACGGCATCAGGGAAGTGCTTGATGTTCTCGGTCACAATGACGGAAGCGCGCGCCTGTATAGCGGCGGCGAGCACGTGGCGGTCCTTCTCATCCGGCAACTCGCAGCTCGGGATGAGTTTCTGATAATTTTCGGTCATAGCCTCGGGGAATGCTTGGCTGATAGCTTCGCGATGACGGCGTGCCAAGACTTCCGCCTCATCGGCATCCTTCCCCTGGAGGATGGAACAAATGGCACGTTCGGTTTCAGTGAGAATCTCTGCGGACCAGCGTGGGCGGAAGAACCCAGCCTCCGCCAGGCTGAGGACCATGTTACGCGGCAGTGCGCCAGCTAACACGCATGCATCGATTGTTGCTGTGTACCGATTCGCTCTCATTTGCCCGGGTTAAATCAAGTCCGCGTCCATCTCCGCCAAATCATTGAGAGCCTTTGCTCGCTCGCTATCGCGATTCCGCTTGTAGTCAAACAAATCTTGCGCGCGAATGCGGCGATGGCGGCCAGCCATTGAATGAGGAATGCTCTTCATTTCTAGCAGCTTGATTAGATGCGGCCTGGAAACGTTGAGGAGATCAGCGGCTTGTTGTGTGGTTAGCATCTCTTCTGTCGGGACAATCGTAACCGCTCGCCCGCTTCCTACATACCGCAACAACGTCATGAATGAGCGTGCCAAAGCCGGCGCTAGCACGACATCCGCCCGCACCTCGGCGTCGACGGCGAGATTTAGACGCGTAGGTTCATCGTCCTTGATGGTGCTTGCCAGAATTCGGCGCAGCTGGTTCGCACTATCAATCTCTGCACTGGACGGCATGCGGTCATCAAAGATCCGAGCTTTTTCCGCGGCCATAACTCCCTCCCTCGTGCGTGTGCAGACAACGCGAATATGTGCAGCATTCGAAATAAACGCAACAGTGAAACAAGCTACTAACGGGTTTGTTCCAATGCCTTCGAACCGCGTTCCGTGTCCGGTCCGCGCTTGCCGGGCTTGGGCGCGCGGGCATTGATCAGCGAAACAATCCAACTCCATCTCCCGCATCCCGTCACGCCGGCACCCATCGCAGGCGTGACGCAAAGGCTCTTGCGGATGAGAGGTGGTCGGAAACAGGCTGGCGCCGCATCAGCGAGGCGATGGGCTTCAGCTGCAACGGTTCGCGACTGAAGGCACTTTATGTCTAGCCGAACTATGGCCGATTACATCGGCCGCGAATTGCTGCGGAAGGCGAAAATCCTCTTGTTTTTCAGACCTCGTCGCGGACGGCGGATTCGGCGGTGGCAAAGGTCGCAGCCTTGACATGGATCAATCGCCCCCTGTCCGTACGGGACTAATGTTCGCGCGACGTTCCGTCTTCCCCGTTCGGAAAGGTCCGCTCCAATGACCAGTATTTGGGCAATGTCGGACGACAGCACCCGGGTATCGGCTGCCGTCCGTGAAAATCGTGGTTGGTTCCTGGCGCTCGGTTGCGTGCTGATCGTCTGCGGCGTGGCGGCGATCGCCCTGCCGCTGATGTCCACGCTGGCGACCAGCCTCGTCATCGGCGTCGTGCTGGCGGTCGCCGGCGTGATGCAGATCATCCACGCCTTCCAGTCCAAGGCGTGGAGCGGGTTCATGTGGAATCTGCTCGTCGGCGTGGTCGAGCTCGTCGGCGGCGTCCTCATCTGGACCAACCCCTTCGTCGGCGCCATCGCGATCACGGTGCTGATCGCCGCGGTGTTCTTCGTGCAGGGGGTTGCCCAGGTCGCCCTGTCCCTGAGCGTCAGGCCGCAGGACGGCTGGATCTGGCTCCTCATTTCCGGGATCATCGCGCTGATCGTCAGCGTCTGGCTGATGGCCAACATGCCGCAGGCAGGTCTGTTCGCGCCCGGCGTCCTAGTCGGCGTCGCCCTTCTCTTCGAGGGCTGGGCCTTCGTCCTGATCTCGTGGTTCGCCCGGACCCACCACGGCGGCCGGGTGGCCGCGGCCTGAATCCGGTTCGCCGGTTCGCCACGCACGTCGGTCGTGTTCCGGCGTGCGTGGCGTTGGCGTCTCGAATGACGCCGCGCCCTAGCCGTAGAGCAGCCTGGGCAGCCAGAGCGCGATCTGCGGGAACGCCAGGATGAACCCCAGGGCCACGAGCTGGGCGGCGACGAAGGGCAGAACCCCCAGATACATCTGCTGCATGCGCACGCTCGCCGGTGCCAGGCCGCGCATGTAGAACAGCGTGATCGCGAAGGGCGGCGTCAGGTAGCTCGCCTGCAGGTTCACCGCCATCAGGATCGCGAACCAGACGATGACGTCGGCGGATGCGACATGCGCGCCGAAGTCCAGCCCCTGCACGATCGGGGCGAAGAGCGGGATGACGATCAGCGTGATCTCGATCCACTCGAAGAAGAACCCCAGCATGAAGATGATGAAGAGCATGAGGGCCATGACCCCCCAGGGGCTGAGCCCGAGGCTCTCGAAGAGCCCGGACACCATCTCGTCGCCGCCGAGCGCCCGGAACACGAAGGCGAACACGGTGGCGCCGATGAAGATCATGAACAGCATGGCGTTGGTCAGCGCCGAGTTCTGAATGCAGCGCTGCCAGAAGTCGAAGCGCCAGCGGCCGTTCATGAGGGCCAGCAGCACCGCCCCCAGCGCGCCGACGCCCGAAGCCTCCATCGGTGTCGCCCAGCCGAGGAAGATCGAGCCGAGGACGAGGGTGATGAGGAGGGTCGGCGCGAAGAACCCCTTGACCAGCAGGACGACGAGTTCGGTTGCGCTCTGCGGGCCGACGTCGGCGGCGAGCGGCGGTGCGAGATCGGGCCTGAACCAGCCCATCAGCACGATGTAGACGAGATACAGCGCCGACAGGAGCAGCCCCGGCAGCAGCGCGGCCACAAAGAGCCCGCCGACGGAGGTCGCCAGAAGGTCCGCCATGACCACGAGGAGGATGCTGGGCGGAATGAGGATGCCGAGCGTTCCCGAAGCTGCGATCGTGCCCGTCGACACCGCGTTGCTGTAGCCGCGCTCCATCATCACGGGCAGCGCCAGCAGCGTGATCATGATGACCGACGCGCCGACAATTCCCGTCGTGGCGGCGAGGATCGTGCCCATCAGGATGACGGCCACCGACAGCGCGGCTGGGACGCGGCGCAACAGGACCTGCAGGCAGATCAGCAGGTTCCGGGCGACGCCGCTCTCGGCCATCACCGTTCCCATGAAGATGTACATCGGGATGGCGACGAGAACGAGGTTCTCGCCGATGGCGCCGAAGACGCGCCCCGGCAGGATGATGAATCGGGCGAACGGAAAGACGTCGAGGGCGCTGCCGATCAGCGCGAACACAAGCCCGACGCCGCCGAGGACGAAGCCGACCGGGACCCCCGTGAACAGGAGCACTGCCATGGTCGTCAGCATGAGGATGGGAAGTGCGTCGACGAGCATGTCGCTATCCGCGGTCGGGCTGGGAGGGTAGGCGGTCGGGATCGGTGGCGGGCAGCATCGGCGTCGAGGCCGCCGCGCGCAGGCTCTCTTGGCCGAACAGGATCACCACGGCGCGCAGCAGCACCGACAGGACGCCGGCCGCGAGCAGCAGGAAGCCGACGGGCATGGCCGCCTTGATGAGCCATCGGTGCTGCAGGCCGCCGGCATGCGGCGACCGCTCGCCGGCGTTGTAGGACCGCACGACCAGGTCGTAGCTGTAGTCGATCAGGATCCAGGTCAGCGGCAGCACGAGGATGCACAGGCAGACGATTTCCACGGCCGCCTTGGTCCGCGAACTGAAGCTTTCACGCAGAAGCTCGATGCGGACATGGGCGTTGGCGACGTAGGCGTAGCCGATGGTCAGGAGGAACAGGGTGGCGTGCAGGTGCCACTCCATTTCCTGGAGCCGGATCGAGCCGACGGCGTAGAAGCGCCGGAGCACGACGTCGCTGACGATGACGAGCATCAGCGGGACGAGCAGCCAGGCGACGATGCGGCCGATGCCGCTCGTCAGCCGGGCCAGGACGTCGCTGATCAGAAGGAGCGTGCGCATTGCCAACCTCGCGGCGCGCGGGAGGGACGGCCGGGGCGCGGGCACTGCCGCGCCCCGACGAGGTCACGCGAACGACGGTCTCGGACCGTCAATGCTGCAGGAAGTCGAGGTTTCGCGTCTCCTGAAGCCCCGCCCACCCCCGGTAGTTCTCCCGGAATTTGGAGAGCGATTCCCACGCTTCGGCGAATTCCGGGCTTTGCGCGGAATACTCGGCGACCACCTCGAGCCAGTTCTCGTGGAGTTCCTGAAGAATCTCGTCGGACAGGCGCGAGACGGAGATACCCTTCTCGTTGAAGAAGGCGAGCGGCTCTGCCTGCCGGCTCTCGCCCTCGACGATCGCCTGTCGCACGTTGTCGCCGCAGACCAGTTGGAGCTGCATGCGCTGGGCGTCGGACAGCGCGTTCCACGCGTCGAGGTTCACGATGATCTCGTAGAACGTCGCCGGCTGGTGCCAGCCCGGGAAATAGTAGTGATTGGCGACTTCGAAGAAGCCGAGCACCCGGTCGGCCGACGGGGTGGCGAACTCGGTCGCGTCGAGGGTGCCGAGTTCGAGCGCCGGATAGATGTCACCTGCCGGCAGGAGCTGCGTCGACGCACCGAGCCGGTCCATCACCGCGCCGCCGAGGCCCAGGATGCGCATCTTGAGCCCGCCGAAATCGGCGGTGCTGGTGATCTCCTTGCGGAACCAGCCGGCGGCCTCGGGGCTCATGCCGCCGCACGGCATCGCGTGGATGTTGAATGGCTCATAGAGCTTCTCATAAAGCTCGCGACCGCCGCCGTCGTAGAACCAGGCGACGAGTTCGGGCCACTGGGGGCCGAACGGCGTGGCGGCGAAGATCGAGAAGGCCGGATTGCGGCCCTGCCAGTAGGCCGAGATGCTCCAGCACGCCTCGATGGCGCCCGCCGACACGGCGTCGAAGCATTCCGGCGGCGGCGTCATGGCGCCGGGTTCGTAGAACTGGATCGTGAACTGGCCGCCGGAGACCGCCGCGATCTTGCGCTCGATTTCCTTGCCCAGTGTCCCGGCCTGGGGAAGGCTGCTCGGGAACCAGCTCTGCATGCTCCATTTCGCGGGCGAATCGGCCTGCGCGGTGACGGTCGCGAGCGCCGTGGCCAGGCCGGCCAGCGCCCCTATCCATTTCGTCCGGTTACGTGACACGGTTTCCTCCAAACTTTGGTTTGAGTTGTATTTCTTATTGGGAAACTTATGTGCGGTCCGGCGACGCGGCGCCGTCCGGCGTTCCCTTCGTCGATCAGCGCGCGAGCGCGCTGAAAGCCTGCTTGTTGGCCCGCCAGGCGACGGCGTACTCGATCGCTTCGGCGATGCGGTCGGCGATCTCGCCGCCCTGGAGCCGGGCGATCAGATGCAGCGTGGTGTCGATGGCCAGGCTGACGCCGCCGCCGGTGACTACCGGCCCGTTGTCCACCACAAGAGCCTCGACTGCCTGGATGTCTTCGAATTCCGTGGCGATCCGCTTCAGCGGCGCGGTGTCCTCGCCCGCCACCGCGTTGCGCCGGGTCGTCGCCTGGAGCCCGGCCAGCGCGCCCGCGGCCGCGAGGATAAGGGCCCCGGTACAGACCGAAGCGAGTACGGGCGAGGGCGTCCAGGCGCGCAGGAAGTCGAGCATGCGCGGGTTGCCGATCTCGCGCCTCCAGCCGGGGCCGCCGCATACGATCAGCGCGTCCGCCGGTGGGCAGTCGTCGAAGCCATGGTCAGCCATGACGACGAGATCGTTTGCAAGGCGAACGAGGCCCGGCCGCTCCGCCACGAGAAACATGCGAATGCGCGGATCGACACGCCTGCCCATGGACAGCACCCCGTAGGTGCCGCCGAGGTCGATCGGTTCGACGCCGTCATAGATCAGAATGGCGTAAGTGATCGGCTGCTCGTCGCTCATGGCGCGGAACGTTCCGTGCTACCGGTCGAATGCCGGGTCGCGGCTCCCGGAGCCACGAGATGCGGGGGAAGAGGCGGAGCGGCGCGCCGCGCCGCTCCGGCCGGTCTCAGCTTGCGGCGGTCTCGGAATTGCGCGCTTCGACGCCGAAGCCCGCCGTGTTGCCGAAGACGTTCGGTTTGCGGTAGACGGCGAGGAGGATGCAGCCCTCGTCGCTGTGGGTTTCATGATAGGAGCCGGGCTGACGCCAGACGAACTCCCCGGCGCGGCAGATCCCGTCATGGTCGTAGAACGACCCCTCGAGCACGTAGCTCTGCTCCAGTTCGGGATGCTGGTGGAAGGGCAGGGTGGCGCCGGGCTCCCATTTCAGCAGGCAGGTCAGCTCGCCGGATTCAGCGTTTTCGTACAGAACCTTGATCTGGATGCCGGGGAACTGGGCGGGCTTCCAGTCCATGTCCTGGGGCTTCACGTAGGTCGAGCCGCCGGGCGTGGGCTCCTTGGTGACGAAAGGGTTCGTGGACACGGGGTTTCCTCCTGTGCGTCTAGAAAGTATCCAAATAGGATACTTTATCATCCGCGTTGTCAACGCCGTCCCGGCGTCGTTCACAGCTCAATTTCGATATCTGTCAGCGGCACGCAGGAACAAAGAAGGATCCGGCCCGGATCCGGGCGGAACGCCGTCTCCTGCACGCGATGCACGCTGCCGGCCGCCAGCGTCTGGGAGCAGGCCCCGCACATGCCGGTCCGGCAGGAGTGCGGCGCCGCGATACCCATCGCCTCGGCGAAATCCAGAAGCGTGCCCTTTTCGGGTTCCCAAAGCCCCGTGACGCCAGCGCCACGAAACGAGACGGTTCGTGGCAAGAGTTCGGGAAGCGGCTCCTCGTCGTCGGGCGCGTCGTCCGCGCCTCCCTCCTCGGGACCGGAGATGGCGAACGATTCCAGGCGGATGCGCTCGTCCGGCACGTCGAGTTCGCGCAGGCCCCGCGTCATCGTCGAGAGAAACGCATCCGGCCCGCACAGGTAGAAGTCGTAGCCGCCGAAGGGGAGCAGGCTCTGCAGTAGCGCGATGTCGACACGCCCCTCGGACTGGAAGTCGACGTCCGGCCTGTCGACCGCCCGCGGCGCGCTGAAGCGCACGTGCCACCGGGCGTTCGGAAGCTCGTTACGCAGCGCCCGCAAGGAGCGCGCGAACGCCATCGTGGCGCCGTTCCGCGCGCCGTGGACGAACCACAGCGGATGCCGCGGCGCTCGCCAGGCGAGTTCCTCCGCGAATGCGATCATGGGCGTGATGCCGATGCCGGAACTGACGAGGACCAGTGGCCGCCGGAGATCGCGGGGCAGCACGAAAGCGCCGCTCGGACCGGCTGCCTCGAGAACGTCTCCCTCCTGGTGGCCGTGCAGCGCGACCGACCCGCCGCGGCCGCCCGCTTCGGGCCCGTAGAGCCGTGCGGTGACGCGATAGGCGGACGGGCGGGGCGCGAACGACGACAGCGTGTAGTCGCGCCCGGCTCCTTCGGGCAGGTCTAGCGTGAGATGCTGACCGGCCTTGAAAGGCGGAAGCGGGCGGCCTTCGGCGTCCTGGAGATAGAAGGAGGCGGACGTCACGCGCCTCCTCGACGATGCGCGAGATGCGCAGGCGGCGGGGCAGGGCAGTCGGGGCAGGGACGTTAAGGAGCGCCGGGGAATAGGCGCGTATCGGTCGCGCGGCACCGAGGCGGTCGAGGCCGAACGCCGCCGCCTCGATCTGGAAGCGGACCGCGCATTCGCTTCCCGTCAGGCCCGTGGCCTCGTCGCGCCGGATGATTTCGGCCCGCCCCGACAGGATCAGGGCCCGGCCGTCTCCCGCACCCGTCGCGACGACGCCGCAGCGGCCGTCGACCATGATGTTGCCCAGCGTGCTGAAATGGCCGTCGCCGGGATATTCCGGCCAAACGAGCGTCGGGCCGTCGGCAAAGCACACGAAGTTCGGCAGGCCGGCCCGCAGCGTCACGTCGAGGCCGTGGCAGGGCTGCCCCGCGAGCTCGGGCGTGCGGGTTGCGACGAGGAGCGTATCGACGCCTGGGATGAACGCGGCGATCTCCTCGGCCGACGGGGTGCCGGATGTCGAGCCGGCGACGCCCACCGGGCTCTCCCCTCGCCCGCGTTCCCTCTCTGGCAGGTAGCGCCCCTCGGTGCGGAACCACTGGGCGATGCGAAAGACGACGCGAGTGCCGCAACGCTCCTCCACGCGACCCGAAATGCGGAGGCAGCCGCGCTGCCCCCCGAGCGGAACGAGCAGCGCCACGGCATCGCCGGCCCGCAGCGTGGGCGCCGCTGCATCCGCCGGCATGTCGAGGGCGATCGTTTCCCCGGTCGCGTCGGACCTGGCGATGCCTGGATGCCCGGCCAGGACCGTTGCCACCGGGATCCCGCCGGGACCTTCGGAAGCCAGGAACAGGAACTCCGCTCCCGCGAGGCCCGCGCTCGCCGCCGCATCCAGGCGCTCGGCAATGCGGCCGGCCGCACGTTCCGCCGCGGCTGCGCCGTCGCGACGCCGCAGGTGGATCATCTTCTCGCCGGTGTGGAGACGGCCTGCGATCATCGGGGGACCTCCAATTGCCGTCATTGGTTTCTTATCATGAAACTTTTGTCAACATGCCGGCCGTTCATACCAGGGCGGTCTTGCTGTGACCGGGTGATCTGGCTATGTCTGGAGCAGAAGTTTGGGAGATCTCGCCTTATGTCAGCCGAGGAAACAAGGCGACCCGTGAGCGGATTGCGGGAAACCGCGCTGCCGTCGGACGGCCCTCCGGCCGTGTCCCGGCCCGGCCGGACTGCGTCTGAGATCGGCGGTCTGGCACGCTCGATCGGCGCGCGGCTGCGCGAGGCGCGGAAAGCTAGCGGTCTTACCCTGGACGAACTCGCCGCCGGGACCGGCTTCACGAAGGGCTACCTGTCGAAGGTCGAGACCGGTCGCAGCGCCCCGCCCATTGGCACGCTTGCGCGCATCTCGCAGGCGCTGAACACCGAGGTCGCCAACTTCCTTCAGGAGGCAGTGCCCGTGCCCGAGCCGGATGCGACCGGGGTCTCGGTGGTCCGTGCCGACGAGCGGATCGAGGCTATCCGAGGCGGCAGTTCGTTTGGCTACGACTACCAGGTTCTGGCGCGCAACCTCTCGCACCGCCACATGGAGCCGTTCATATTCACCTATCCCGCGCAGGTGCTGAAGGAGCTCTTCTTCGAGCACGAGGGCGAGGAGATGGTCTTCGTCCTCAGCGGCACCGTCGAGATGCAGGTCGACAGCGAGACCTATCGCCTTACGGCGGGCGACTGCATCTACTTCAATTCCTCCCGGCCCCATCGCGGGCGGGGCGTCAACGGCGAGGCCAAGGCGCTCGTCGTCATCTACAACGCCGACAGGAAGGTTTCCGGCGCCGGGTAGCGCCGCTTCATCTGTAGAAGCCCTCGCGCAGATTGAGGCCGTGCTCGAGCCATATCTTCATGGCGCAGAGCATCCCCGTCCAGCCTTCGCAATTTCCATAGGACGCCGCGAGCCCCTCGGGTGTCTCCAGCCACCCATACTCGGAAATGCGCACCAGTGTGCGCCCGTTGCCGGTCGGCTCGAACGTCATCACCACGGTCGTCCTGCGCGCTCCGGTCTCGTCAGGCGCGACCGTGCTTTCGGCTGCGTCCCATTGAAGAACGATGCGCTCGTCGGGCGTCACCTCGCTCACGTGAACCGGAAATGCACCGGGGAAATCGTGAAAGTCCCAGGTCACGACCGACCCCGTCTCGAGCCGCCCCTCCGCTCCGCCGGTGGTGAAGAACCTTGAGAGGCGGCCCGGATCGACAACCGCCTCGAAAACCTCGCTGACCGGCTTCGCGATCCGGCCGCTGACGGTGAACCTGAGGTCCATTGGAGCAGTCTCCACTTGTACTGTGGGTCATTATGTTATAAAAATATAACATGTCAACGGACGATCAGGACGACGCGCTTTTCAAGGCCTTGGGCCATCGCGCCCGGCGGCGAATGCTCGATGCGCTGAAGTCCGGCCCCCGCACGACCGGCATGCTGTGCGATCTCGTGCCGGACCTCGACCGGTGCACCATCATGCAACACCTGAGGGTCTTGGAGGACGCCGGGCTGGTCGTCGTAGAGCGGCGTGGCCGCGAGCGCTGGAATCACCTCGACGCGCTCCCGATCCACGCCATCCACGAACGCTGGATCGGCCCCTACGCCACTTACGCCGCCTCGATGCTGAGCCGTCTCAAGAGGGAGGTCGGGCAGCCGAAAGCCGTCGCCGGCGTGGCGGCGGGCGAAGAGCGTTGACGCAATCGATCGGCCCCTACCGGCGAACTGCAAGGGAAAGTCCGAGCCGGAAATGACGCGGCGTTCTGAAGAACCGGAATAGAGGCACCGCGGCGAGGATGCATCGGATCGAGCCCCGCGAGCGCGGCGCCTCCAAGACCCTGCTTGCCGAGGTCGCCGAGCAGGATGCCGATCACCTCGTCATGGGTGGCTATGGCCACTTCCGCCTGCGCGAATGGGTGCTCCGCGGGTCACGTCCAATCTGGTGCGGAAGCCTCCGGTGGCGATGGTGGTTGCCCACTGAGGCCGTCGAGATGAGGGGCGCGGCACGTCCATCATGAAGGGAGCGGTCATCAGCTATTGCCGGGCGACCGGCATCATGCGGCATGGCGCAACCCATCGATCCGGTCCGCGTCGAAGGGACCGGACGAGGTAGCCCGTCCGCACGCGCATCTTCCGCGTCGACACTTGTGGCCGCGCTGCGGGCCGCGCCCATGTGCTGGGTGTAATCCGGTCTGCCTCACCGTTCGCCTGGATGGAAATTGATGGGCGTCAGCGCGTTCCTCCCGTCTGGCTTCTATTGATCGAAGCCGTTCCGAACCTTCCCCGATGCAGGCGGAAACACCTGATGCTTCATGTCGATGTTCCGAGCCTGGAGGAGTTCAAGACGTTGGCGCTGGCCCGGGACAAGGCCAGCGTCTCGATCTATGTGCCGACATCGCCCAGCCCCGCGGACGCCAGCATTAATCGCATAGCCTTCGAGGACCTGGCGAAAGAGGCGCTTGCGCAGGTCGGCGAGTTGGACATCACGAAGAAGCAACGCCTTGCGCTCGAAGCGCGTCTGGCGCCTCTGGCGGGCCGGATACTTCCGTCCTCAAACGCCAAGAAGCTCCGGCTCGGCAAGCTCGATCCGGGCATGCAGGGTGACGCTGCCTGGCGCGTGGCGGCGCGGGGGGTGGCCGTGCTCGCGACGCCCGGATCGATGGTCAGATATCGGCTCTCCTACGGACCCAAGGCGCTGGCGGAGGTCTCCGATCGCTTCCATCTGACGCCGCTGATCCGCGTGATGACCTCGCCGCTCGACGTGTTCGTCCTGGCGCTGTCGGCGACCAGCGTCCGGCTGGTGCATGCCTTCGTCAACCTTCCGCCGCAACGGGTGCTGATTCCCGGCCTGCGGAAGGACCTCGAGGAGGCGACGCAACGTCCGGACAACGCGACCCCCCCGCACCCTCCTGCGGGCAAGGAGGACAAGAAGGTCCTGCTGCAGAAGTTCGCGCGCAAGATTGCCGGCGCGCTGAGGCCGGTGCTCGCCGGACAGGGCACACCGCTGGTACTTGCAGCCACAGAGCCCATGGCCGCGCTCTTCCGCACGACGAGCGGCTATCCGCGCATGGTCGACGAGATCATTCTTGGCGATCACGACGAAACGACCGACGCAGAGCTGGCCGATGCAGCCCTGCCGATCCTCGACAGACTTTATCGAAAGGACATCGAGGCGGTCCACGCACGTTATGCCGAGCTCTACCCGCGGCGGGCCACGGCTGACCTCTCATATGCCGCGCATGCCGCCACGGCGGGCGCGGTGGAGGAGCTTCTCGTCGACCTCGACGCAGTCGTTCCCGGATTCGTCAGCGAGCTCGATGGCAGCGTCACCTATGCCGCGAGCGACACGCCTCAGGCATACAGCGTCGTGGACGAGGTTGCCCGCCGCGCGCTTCTCACCGGCGCGCGCGTGCTGGGCGCCAGGAGCGCGGATCTACCGTTCGATCGCCGCTCGTCGCGATCCTGCGCTACCCCTTCGGCGTCGCCCGCGACCCCGAGGCTACACCAGGACGCGACATCGTGGCATGAACCATGGCGGCCGTTCAGTTCGCCGCGGCGGGAGCGGCTGACGCTGATGCGGGTTGGCATTCTGGCCCCGCGTCCGCACGCGGAGAACGTTCGACTGGCTGGAAATGGCGGAGGACCGCGGCATGGCGAAACTCGTCTTCGGAATGAACCAGTCCCTCGATGGTTACGTCGACCATCAGGAGTTCGCCCCGGATCCCGCGCTCTTTCGCCACTGGATCGAGCACGTCCGCGACCTCACCGGCAGCGTCTACGGTCGCCGCATGTACGAGGTGATGCGCTATTGGGACGACGACCGTCCCGAGTGGAGCGCGGAGCAACGCGAGTTCGCGGAGGCGTGGCGGGCCCAGCCGAAATGGGTGGTGTCGCGCTCGCTCAAGTCGGTCGGCCCCAACGCCACGCTCGTCGGCGACAACCTCGATGCGGAGATCCGTGGCCTGAAGGCCCGGCTCGACGGGGAGATCGCTGTTTCCGGGCCGGATCTGGCGCGAAGCCTGACCGACCTCGGCCTCATCGACGAGTACCGGCTGTATCTCCACCCGGTCGTTCTCGGTCGCGGCAAGCCGTTCTTCGCCGCCCCCCGGCCGCCGCTCCGCCTCGTGGCCACCGATCCGCTCGGCGAGAACACCATCAGGCTGACATACGTTCCCGCCTGACCGCGCGGAATACGCCAGCGCGCCACGAGAGGCGCTACGAGTTGCCGGTATGCACATCGGATATCGCCACGATACCGGCCTCGCCTGCCTCGGCTTACAGACCGGCAAAGTCCCGCGAATACGCTCCGCCCGACACCCCTTCGAGCGATTCGTCGGACAGCCGCGCATCGGAATCCTCACGCGCCCGTTTGCGAAAAGCCGCCGCATCGGCGGGATCGACCGCGAAACCCGCCTCCCGGGCGAGCCTGCTGACGGTAACGTCGTTCACCGCCTCCTCGCCTTCGGCGGCCAGGTCGTACATGCGCCCGGCAAGCGTTGCATCCGTGCGAATTCGCGCGACGAAGGCGATCATTGCGTCCTGTGACATGCTGTTCTCCTGAGATTGTCCGGCCTCGTGGCGCGACAAGCGCACGTGTCGCGACGAGATCGCGGCAAGAGCCGCTCGCGGCGGCCGTCAAAAGTCGCCGAGCGAAAATCCCTGCCTTCGCGGTTCGGCGGCCCTGCCGCCCGGTTTGACGAAGACACTGTCCCGAAAGGCGCGGGGCGCTGCCTGTCCATCCGTCCCGCGCCGGATGTCCATGCGTACCGCAAAAGTAGGATTGTGACCGGATGTATGCGGAATTCGGGGTTCAGTTCATCATCGGGCGCCGGGCCGGAGCGGCGAATTCTCCGCCCGCGGCCGCGGACTTCGCGAAGCCGCCCTCTTCCACGGTCCGACCGGCGCGGATGACAAAGATGCGGTCGGCGCTCTCGATCGTGCTGATCGTGTGTGCGACCACGATGCATGTCGTGTTCATCTCGGCCAGGTGACGCATATGCGACCGCGTCGGCCTTTGCGCCCCGCCTTCCAGGCATCGTCCGGACTAAGCGGCGATCTGCTCAAGCTATAAGAATCAACCGGCGGGGATTACGGCGCGCCGCAGCCGAAGAAACGGAGACCTACGTCTACGCTATAGCCCTCCAAAATTGAGGTGCGAGCGAGTGGCCAAGATGGGGTGGGGGGCGGAAAGACAGGTTAGGGCGGGCCATCGCGGGAAAGCGGCCATTCATACAATGGTACGAGATGACCGCGCAGCCAGCCTGACGCGGATTTTTGCGAAGAGCCCCGCCAGCGCCCTAGGCACCACAAATCAACGTGGTAGCCTGTTCTGTGCAGTACGAGTATGGCGCCTGCGAAGGTGGAGGTCCGCATGCCGGGGCTTGGGGAGTGGCTACTCAATGTGGCAACAACCGCCGGCGTTATCAGCGTAGTGGGCTACTTACTCCGTGACACAATTGCGAAGTTCTTTTCCAAGGCGATTGAGCATCGGTTCGAGAAGCGCCTTGAGAAGTTTAAGGGCGATCTCAGAGACAACGAGAAGGAACTGGAGCAGATCCGCTCATTCCTCGTTTCTGCCCGACGCGATCACGACACGGCGCTACAATCCAAACGTTTTGAAGCGGCTGAGATACTACTGCGCGCTCGCCACGGGCTGGCTCAATTTTCGATGTTGGTTGAGTATATGAAGATACTCAACATCGAAGAAATACTGAAGGATGCTGGCGATCCAAAGTTGGCTAATTTCATCGATTTATTGGTAAAACCCTTTGAATTGGATGATAAGATCAAGCAATTGGGAGCGGTCGATAAGACCCTTCCCCGCTTGTATCTCAGTGAGCAGTCACTGAAGGCCTTCGATGCATACGAGAGCATCATTATGAATGCCACCCTGATGATGAGGCTCTTGGCCATACCCCTTAGCAATAAAGGTAATTTGATCAAGACGGGTGCGCTGAGCAAGACAGTGGTCGAGTTGGTTCCTAATTCAAAGGACGGCTTCGACAAATTTGGCGAGAGCTTCGCTTACCACTGGTCAACTTATTTTTACGATGAGATACTTAAGTCGCTCCGGCACGAGATTTCTGGTGTGGACGACTTGGAGAATGCAACTAAATCAGCGGAAAGCCTTGCGATAGAATTCGTCGGGCTCAATTAAATGTGCGCGCAAATTTGGAAGCAGCAGGATTGCCCGAAACGCTGATAAAAGCGGACGATGCCGCAGCGTCGTCCGTCGCGGATACCACGACGGTCGCTAGTTGACGGTAAATATTTGCGAATGGTTCGCAGATTCCGCTTACTTCACGGCTCTATCATGCTGAAGAACTAGACGAACGGCAGGTATGGGGCCTCGATGAACGAGCTGCGAACAACCGCAACTGCGTCCGCTCCAGCCGACGCTGATCTTCAAGATATATCGAGCTGCAGCGTAGAATTCGCCGGTTCTTGCCGGCGATGCGGCAATCGGCGGCTGTATCGCACCATGGAGGGCAATCTGGGCCAATTGGCGGAGGGAGTGGGATTTGAACCCACGAGACGGTTGCCCGTCTACACGCTTTCCAAGCGTGCGCCTTCGACCGCTCGGCCATCCCTCCGCGAAGGTGGCGGGACTATAGCCACGATGCGGTCGGACGCAAGTCGCCGGAGGCAGATTGCCTCGGGCAGCCGGCGCGGCTATCTCTCGGGGCGTCTCTGAGACAGTGCGGCGGTCCTCCCATGCTTCGTTTCATCGCCCGGTTCCTCGGCCTCTGGCTGCTTGCCGGCGCGCTCGTCGCGCTGGTGGTCGACGGCGCGCGCACCATCGCGGCGTCGCAAATGGTGATGACTTCCCTCGGCGCCCTGTGGCGGCAGGCGAGCCCGGAGAGCCTCGAGGCCGCGCGCGAGGCGGTCGGGTCCACGTCCGCGCCATGGCTCTGGGATTCCGTCATCGTCTGGGTGCTGCTCGCCCCGACCTTCGCCATGCTCGCCGCGCTCGGCGCGTTCCTGTTGTTCCTCGGTCAGAAGCGCCGGCCCGAGATGCCCGAACTCGACACGCGGTGACAGGCGGCCTCCGCGCCCCCATATTGGGGGACGAACGGAGGTGTCCCCATGTTCTTCACGAAGAAGTCCGTCGCAATGCCCCTGCGCGAGGAGGCGCTGCCGGGCCGCGCCGAGCCGATCCCCACCGCCGAGCACCATTTCGTCAACGGCAACCCGCTGAAGGGGCCGTATCCCGAGGGTCTCGAGATGGCGACTCTTCGGGCTCGGCTGCTTCTGGGGCGCCGAGCGCGTCTTCTGGAAGATCGCCGGGCGTCTAGGTGACGGCGGTCGGCTATGCGGGCCGGCCACACGCCGAACCCGACCTATCACGAGGTCTGCTCCGGCCGCACCGGCCACAACGAGGTCGTGCTCGTCGTGTTCGACCCGCCGGCTGTCAGCTACGAGGCGCTGCTCAAGGCGCTTCTGGGAGGCGCACGACCCGACGCAGGGCATGCGCCAGGGCAACGACATCGGCACGCAGTACCGCTCCGGCATCTACTGTCTTCGACGAGGCGCAGCGGACGGCCGCCGAGGCGCTCGAAGGCCGCCTACCAGAAGGCGCTCGACGAGCGCGGATCGGCACGATCACGACCGAGATCCTCGCCGCGCCGGCCGTTCTATTTCGCCGAGGACTATCACCAGCAATACCTGGCGAAGAACCCCGGCGGCTATTGCGGCCTCGGCGGCACCGGCGTTGCCTGCCCGATCGGAACCGGCGTCGCCGCCTGACGCGTCAGGGCTTGTCGCGCGGCAGCGGCACGGCGCCCGCCGGCAGCGGTGAGGCGCCGGCCTCCAGAACCACCCGGCATTCGCCGGGAAGGTCGGCGAGCCTGAGCGGCGCGCGGGGCGCTGCAGGCGTGTCGGACGGCTTCCACGGCTCGTCCGACAGCCACCAGTCGAGTTCGCTGCCGCACCCGTCTCCGGCCGGCGGCGGGTCCTGGTTGGCGCATCCGGCCATGCCGGGCGGGCAGCTCATGCGGATGTGGAAGTGATAATGGTGGCCCCACCAGGGCCGCACCTTCCTGAGCCACTCCCGGTCGCCGCCGGCGAACCGGCATAGCGCCTGCTTGATGCCGGGATGGACGAAGATGCGCGAGACTTCCGGGTAGCTCGCCGCGCGTCGGATCAGCGCGGCGTGCGTGTCGGTCCATCGGGCAGGATCGACATGGAGCGATCCGTCCGCGAGCATCGACACGGCGCTCATCTCCTCGCGCTCCTGCGCGTCAGCATCCGGTTCGGCATAGGCGTCAGCCAGATGTCGGCATCGAGGCCGATCTGGTGGCTGGAATGGCCGGTCAGCATCGGTCCGCCGCGCGGCTGCGCGAGGTCGCCGACGAGGAGCCCGTTCCAGCCGTCGCCGCGCGCGTCGCCCGCCAGCCGCTCGACGAGCGCGATCAGCGAGGGATGTCCCCAGTTCCGGTTGCGCGACAGCCGCATCACCTGCCAGGCCGGCCCGTTGATGGCGAGCGGGGCAGCGCCGGCGAGGCAGCCGCGCGCATAGGTGCCGATGGCGCGCGATTGAAGAGGCGCCGGCTCCTGCTTGGCGCCGAACAGGTCCTTCGCGGCGGTCTGCGCCCCGGCTGGCGCGGTCATCGCCAGCGCGAGAATGGCTGCGGCCAGGCCCCGCAGGATGTGTCGGGCGGTCATTGCGGAAACGCTCCTTCTGGCGCCGCGCGGCGTGCGGTGCCGCCTGCGGCCGATGTGCCCGCGCCCCATGCTGGAGGTGCGAGGGTAAACGCGCTTCCGGTCGATGGGCAACGGCCAACTGCCTGCGCCGCTCTCGCGCGCGCTCCGAACATCGCGTAAACAGGGCCGCATGTCCGAAGCACAAGCCGGCAACCTGCCCGAAATCTCGGTCTCCGAGCTGTCTCAGGCCGTCAAGCGCACGGTCGAGGGCGCGTTTTCGTATGTCCGGGTGCGCGGCGAGATCTCCGGCTTCCGCGGTCCCCATTCCTCCGGCCACTGCTATTTCACGCTCAAGGACCAGTCGGCGCGCATCGACGCCGTCGTCTGGAAGGGCACGTTCGCCCGCCTGCGTCTTCAAGCCCGAGGAGGGCATGGAGGTCGTCGCGACCGGCAAGGCTGACGACCTATCCCGGCCGCTCGAACTACCAGATCGTCATCGAGCACGCTGGAGCCGGCCGGCGTCGGCGCGCTCATGGCGCTCCTCGAGGAGCGGCGCAAGAAGCTCGCCGCCGAGGGTCTCTTCGACGAAGGCCGCAAGCGCCCGCTGCCCTATCTGCCGCGCGTCATCGGCGTCGTCACCTCGCCGACCGGCGCCGTCATCCGCGACATCCTGCACCGGCTCGCCGACCGCTTCCCCACGCCATGTGCTCGTCTGGCCGGCGCGGGTGCAGGGCGACGGCGCGGCCGCGGAGGTCGCCGCCGGCATCCGCGGCTTCAACGCCCTCGGCCCCGGCGGCGGCGATCCCGCGGCCCGACGTGCTCATCGTCGCCCGCGGCGGCGGCAGCATCGAGGACCTCTGGGCCTTCAACGAGGAGATCGTCGTCCGCGCCGCCGCCGAAAGCGCCATCCCGCTGATCGCCGCGGTCGGCCACGAGACCGACTGGACGCTGATCGACCACGCCGCCGACCGGCGCGCGCCGACCCCGACGGCGGCGGCCGAGATGGCGGTCCCCGTGCGCAGCGAGCTGATCGCGGCGACGTCGGACCGGGCCCGCCGGCTCACCGGCGCGCTGATCCGCCTCGTCCAGGAACGGCGCAACGCTCTCAGGGCCGCCACCCGGGGGCTGCCACGCATCGGCGATGTGCTCGCCCTGCCGCGCCAGCGCTTAGACGAGGCGGCCGGACGGCTGCCGCGTGCGCTGCTCGCCAATGCCCGCGCCCACCGCACCGCCTTCGTCGCGGTGGCGTCGCGGCTCACCCCGCGCGAGCTCATGCGCGCGCTCACCCGTGCCGGCGAGCGCCTGACCGCGCTGGTCGAGCGCGGCGAGAGAGCGTACGGGACGTCGCGGACCCGCCGTCGTGATCGCCTGGTGCGCACCACCCAGCTTCTCGATGCCCTGAGCCACAAGAACGTCCTCGCCCGCGGCTTCGCGCTGGTGCATGATTCGGCAGGCAGGCTGGTGCGCTCGTCGGCCGGCCAGTCGCCGGGAACCAGGCTCGTCGTCGAGTTCGCCGGCGACGATACGATGCCCGTCGTGGTCGACGGCGCCCGACCGGCGTCGCCTGCGCGCAAGGCTGCCGCGGCACCTGCGGGCCAGTCGAACCTGTTCGAGGACTGAGCCGGTGGAATTCCGTCGCCGGCGCCGCTATCTAGAAGGTCGCCGCAACGCAAGGAGCCCTGCGATGAACCGCTTCGAGCGCCCCTCGGGGGAGGGCGAGGCCGTGATCCAGTATCTCGACGGCGACTACCGTGTCCTGAAGTCGGGAAGCTTCGTGCGCTGCGCGGTCACCGGAAAGCCCATCCCGCTCGCCGAACTGCGCTACTGGAGCGTGCCCCGGCAGGAACCCTATTCCAGCCCGGAGATCGCCGCCGGCATCTACGCACAGGCGCTCGCATCGGAAACATAGGCTCGGCCCGTCACCGTGCCTTCGCGGCCAGCGCCGCATCGATCAGCCGGTCCAGCTCCGCCTGCGACGCGTCCTCGATCTCCAGCCTGACCGGAAGCGCCGTCGCCGCCTTTTGGAGCGCGGCGAGCGCGCCGGCCCCGCCGGAAAGCCGCGCGAGGTCCTTCTCCGTCGTCACGAGCCGCGCATCGGCCGCCGCCGCAGCGTCGATCAGCGCGCTGGCCTCGTCCTCGCTGTAGGGATGATGGTCCGCGAAGGGCGTGCGCCGGACGATGCGCGCGCCTGTCGTCTCCAGCGTCTTGAAGAACTTCTCGGGCCGCCCGATTCCGGCGAAGGCGATCACGGCGCGGCCGGCCAGTTGGGCCGATACGTCCGGATCGGGCACCAGAGAGCCCCGCAGGATCGGCAGCCGGAACATCTCGGCCGCGCGCTCCGCGACCTGCGCCTTCCCGCCGCTGCCGATGAGGAGGAGGGCGCGCGCGAGCCCGATCTGGTTGCCGAGGGGCGCGCGCAAGGGCCCCGCCGGCAGCGGCATGCCGTTGCCCAGCCCCGCGTCGTCGTCGATGACCAGGATCGGCAGGTCCTTGGCCAGCGAGGGGTTCTGGAAGCCGTCGTCCATGACGATGACGTCGCCGAGCCGCTCCGCCCTCAGCGCTCCGGCGGCCCGGTCCGCCGCCACCACCGTCGGCGCGACCTCGGCGAGCAGCAGCGGCTCGTCGCCCACGTCGCCCGCGCGGTGCTTCACCGGGTCCACGACGGTCGGCCGCTTCGTGGTGCCGCCGTATCCCCGGCTGAGGAACACGGGATTGCGGCCGCGCGCGATCAGCCGCCTGGCGACATGGATCGCGGTCGGCGTCTTGCCCGCCCCGCCGACGGTCGGATTGCCGATACAGATGACGGGCACGCCGACCGCCCGGTCGGGCATGCGCCGCATCCGCCGCGCGGCGACGATTGAGTAGACGATGGAGGCGGGCAGCAGCATCAGGGCCTGCCATCCCATGGACGGATCGTCCCAGAATGCCGGCGGCCGCCACATCTTCAGCCTCCCCGCGCCGCGGTGGCGACGAGCGGGTCGAGCGCTTTCGCCGTCCGCTCGAGGGCGCCGCCGAAGGGCCTGATCGCGGCGGCCGCCGCCTTGGCGCGGAGCTTGGCGGCCTCCGGCATGTCGACGAGGCGCGCGGCCCGCTGCGCCAGGTCGACCGGCCCGTTCACCGCTTCCGCCCCGGCGGCCTCGTCCAGCGCGGCGTAGACCTCGGCGAAGTTGCCGACATGGGGGCCGTGCAGGATGGCCGAGCCGAGCTTGGCCGGCTCGATCGGGTTCTGCCCGCCATGGCGCACCAGCGAACCGCCCATGAAGGTCACGGGCGCGACGCGGAACACGAGGCCCAGTTCGCCGATCGTGTCGACGATGAAGACGTCGGCGTCGCGGCCGGGCAGTCCCTCGGCCGAGCGCCGCGCGACGACGAGGTCGCGTGTTCGTGCCGCCGCGGCCACCGCCTCCGCCCGGTCGGGATGGCGTGGGGCGATGATCGTCAGGAGCTTCGGCCGGTCCTGCGCCATGACGAGATGGGCGTCGAGCACGAGCTCGTCCTCGCCGGGATGCGTCGAGACGGCGGCCCAGCGCGGCCGCGCCCCGATGGCGGTCTGCAGGCGCGCAAGCTCGCCCGCGCCTGCTCCCGGCGCCGGCACGTCGAATTTGAGGTTCCCGCTGCACATCGCGCCGTCTGCGCCCAGTTCCGCCAGTCGGCGGGCGTCCGCCTCCGACTGCGCGAGGCAAACGTCGAAGCGCGACAGGAGCGCCGAGATCATGCCGCGCCCCCTCTGCCAGCCCTCGTAGGACCGCTCGGACATCCTCGCATTGACGAGCGCGAGCGGGATTTTCCGCGCCGAGGTCTCCAGGATCATGTTGGGCCAGAGTTCGGATTCGGCGAAAACCGCCAGCCCCGGCCGCCAGTGGTCGAGGAACCGGCGGACGAAGCCCCTGCCGTCGAGCGGCACGTACTGGTGGACGACGTTCGTCTGGAGGCGCGCCGCGGCCATCCGCGCCGAGGTGACCGTTCCGGTGGTCAGCAGCCCGGAGACGCCGTGCCTGTCGGTCAGCCCGTGCAGGAGCGGCAGGATCGCCAGCGTCTCGCCGACGCTCGCCGCGTGAAACCAGACCAGCGGTCCCCGGGGTCTGGGACGGCCGGCGATACCGTGTCGCTCGTTCCGCCGGTCGGCGTCCTCCTTGCCCTTCCGCGTCCGCCACCACAGCAGCGGCCCCGTCAGGGGTTGGCCGATTGCGGTTGCCGCGCGATAGGCGGAGAGCATGGCCGTACCTGCGAAATCAGCCATCGCGACGGTCCACGAGCGCCAGCGCCCGCTCGGTGGCGACGTTCAGGCTGGCCTCGACCTCTAGCCGCGCGGCCTCGAGTTCCTCGTCGTCTGCATGCGCGCGAACCCGCACCCAGTCGCCCACGACAGCGGCGCCGCGTCCGAAGGGCAGGCTTATCGTCGTCCGGTCCCAGTTGTTGAGGTCGATCCGGCGGCTCGTGGTCATCGCAAGCGGCACGATTGGTCGGCCCGAGTAGGACGCGAGCTTGACGATGCCCATGCCGGCGCGCCGCGAGACTTTCGGCACGTCGGCGGTCAGCGCCACGGTCCAGCCGGCATTGAGCGATTCCAGCATGGCGCGGAAGGCCGCCGGTCCGCCCTTGGTGTGGAACCGGCCCTTCATATCGCCCGACCCCCGGATGGTGCCGACGCCGAGCCGCTCGGCGACCTGTGCGTTGATCTCGCCGTCGTGGTGGCGCGAGATGAGGACCTTCGCGCGGTGGTAGGGCCGGCGGATGAACGGCGACATGAAGTGCTGGCCGTGCCACATCGCCAGGATCACGGGCAGTTCCGCGTCGACCCTGTCGTAGATGTCCGGCGGATCGATGGTGAAGCCGTTGGTGCGGAACACCAGCTTCAGGTATCCGGCGCCCAGCAGGCCGGCGGCGGCCTGCACGCGTGGCGACCGGACAAGGCGCTTCAGCATCGTGCGCTCGTGCTCCGCTGGACCGGGCCGGATCGCGGTCTATCGGTCGCCCGCGTTCCGCGCCGTGTCCGTCTCCGGATCGAGGAGGCGGTGGATGTGGACGATGAAATAACGCATCTCGGCATTGTCCACCGTCCGCTGCGCGGCGTCCTTCCAGGCATCGTAGGCGGCGCTGTAGTTCGGATAGAGCCCGACGATCTCGACTTTCTTGAGATCCTCGAACTCGATCCTGTCGAGCGACTTCAGTTCGCCCCCGAGGACGAGGTGGAGAAGCTGGCGGTCCGATCCGGCTTCGCTCATGTCGTGCTCTCCGTCTTGTGTTTCCGCCGGCGACCGGCCGCTTCCATGATCACCGCGTGCAGGGCCGGGCCGGCGGCGACGAGCGGGGCATGCCGCGTGTCGGCGCGATTGAGCCGCACGGGTCCGCCGTCGAGGCTCGAGACCCGGCCGCCAGCTTCCTGCACCACGAGGATGGCGGCCGCAAGGTCCCAGTCGCGGGCATGCGCGGAGGCGAGCGCCACGTCGAAGCCGCCATCGGCGACGCGGGCGAGCCGCCAGGCCAGCGACTTGGTGTAGGTGCGGCTCAATTCACCCTCCAGCCCCGAGATTCCGGCGAGGTCCATCGACTTGCGCGAGGCCGCCACCCGCGCGCCTGCGAGGTCCGGGCGGTCGGCTACCGCGATGGGTGCGGCGTTGAGCCGCGCGCCGCCGCCGACCCGCGCCGACCATAGCTCGTCGCGCACCGGGGCGTAGAGGACGCCGGCCACCGGCAGTCCGTCCTCGACGACGGCGGCCGACACCACCCAGTTGTCGTCGCCGTCGATGAAGGCCCTCGTCCCGTCGATCGGATCGATGATGAAGACCCGGCGGAAATCGAGCCGCGACCCGTCGTCGGCCGTCTCCTCCGACAGCCAGCCATAGCCCGGCCGGGCCGTCGTCAGCCGCTCGCGCAGCAGCCGGTCGACTGCGATGTCGGCCTCGGTGACGGGAGAATCGTCGCCCTTCGTCCAGCGCCGCGCGCCGGCCCCGAAAAAGGACATCGCGACTGCCCCCGCCTCGCGGGCGCTCTCTTCGAGGAGTTTCAGGTCGTCAGCGTCCGGCAACCGTCATCCCCTCGATCATCACCGTCGGCGCGTTGGTGCCGTAGCGCCATTCGAGATCGTCCGCCGGGACGAGGCCGGCGAACATCTCCGACAGGTTGCCGGCGATCGTCACTTCGCTCACCGGCCCGCCCAGCTGTCCGTTCTCGATCAGGAATCCCGCCGCCCCGCGGCTGTAGTCGCCGGTGACCAGGTTGACGCCCCGGCCGATCAGCTCCGTCACGTAGAGGCCCCGCCCGACCGAACCGATCATGTCGTCGCGGCTGGTCGATCCGGGCATCAGCGCGAGGTTGGTCGTGCCCGGCGACGGCGCGCTTCCCACGCTGCGCTGCGCGTGGCCGGTGGTCGCCAGTCCCAGTTCGCGCGCGGAGGACAGGTCCAGAACCCAGCTCTGCAGCACGCCGTCGGCCACGATGTCGAGCGGCCTCGTGGCGATGCCCTCGCCGTCGAACGGCCGCGAGCGGTGGCCCCGGCGCCTGAGCGGATCGTCGACGACGCGAATGCCCACGCCAAGGATCTTCTCTCCCAGCCGGTCCTTCAGGAAGCTGGTGCCGCGCGCGATGGCCGCGCCGTTGACCGCCGAGGCGAGATGGCCGACCAGGCTGTTGGCGACGCGCGGGTCGTAGACGACCGTCATCGTCGAGGTTTCGAGCTTCCGCGGCGCCAGCCGCCGCACGGCCCGCTCGCCGGCGCTGCGCCCGATCGCCGCCGGGTCGTCGAGGTCCGGAAAATGGATGGCCGAGGAAAAGTCGTAGTCGCGTTCCATGCCGGTGCCTTCCCCGGCGATCGCCGAGGCGGAGACCGAGTGGCGCGAGCCGATATAGCTGCCGAGGAATCCCGCGCTCGTCGCCAGCACCATGCCGCCGACGCCCCAGGATGCCGACGCGCCGCCGGAATTGCTGACGCCCGCGACGGCGCGCGCCGCGTCTTCCGCTTCCCTGGCGCGCTCGACGAGGAGTTCGGCGTCCGGCTCGAAACGGTCGACGAGATCGAGGTCGGGGAATTCACTGGTGAACTGGCTGGGGCCCGCGAGCCCCACGAAGGGGTCCTCGGGCGCTACCTTCGCCATCGCGACGGCGCGCTCGGCCAGCGCCGGGTAGCCGGCCTCGTCGGGATCGCTGGTCGAGACGATCGCCTGCTTGCGGCCGACGAGGACCCGAAGTCCGAGATCGTCGCCCTCGGCGCGCTCCAGGTCCTCCAGATTGCCCAGCCTGACCTGCGCGCCGACGGAGATGCCCCTGACCGCGACCGCGTCCGCCGTGTCCGCGCCTGCCTTCAGCGCCGCTGCGACGAGCGCCTCGGCGCGGCGGACGAGGGGGGTCTGGTCGAACGGATCGGTCATATCGGGGGCGGAGCTTCCGGCGCTGCGTTGGAGGGCTTGCGCAAGGTGTAGTGTCGCCGTCCGGTCGTTTCAAGCGCGCGCGCTGAATGGTCATGACCTTTTAACCCAAACGCTTAAGCGGATTCGAAGACTTCCCTGCGATAGTCGCTTCCAGATCGGGCGGAGACCGGAACACCGGCGGAGATCCGACAGGGAGAGTCATTTGAGGCGTCAGACCGTGGACACCTTCGGGGTGTCCCGGGGAACGAGCCGGTGTGTCCGGCCCGATCCCTTCAACCTGCCGGCGCGGATCGACTATCAGGGGACAGTCCGCGCCGGCTACATTCCCCAGACCGCCGTGATCGCCGACAAGGTGGTCGTCATCCGCCGGATGACGGGAGCCGGCGTTCCTCTCTATGTGACGGTGCCGCTGGCGGCTTACAGCGGCGTCGTGCTGACGTCGGATGCCGACGGCGAGGGTGTCGCGCTTCGTCTCGATCATCCCAACCGGGATCTAGCCATCCCGCTCTACAGGTCCGGCGATGCCGACGACGTGATCGCGGAATGGCAGGCCTGGGGACGCACGCTGCGCCGGCCGATCCTGATCGAGGATGCCGACGGCGAAGTCCGCGACCCTCACGAGCGCATCGGGATGCTGATCGTTCACCGCCCGAAGGCGCGCAGGCTCAATCGCTTCTTCGCCGATCGCCGCCCGCGTGTTCTCATGAACCGCAAGCTCGGCGGCCGCCCGTCCGGCCTCGTCCACCGCGACGACGAGATCATCGCCCGCGACACGACCGACTGACGGAACGCGGGTCGCGCGCTATGGTCGCCCCATGAGCGGCCTGCGCGTGACCCCCGATATCATCGTCGACGAGGCCGACCTCGAGGAGCATTTCATCGCCGCCTCGGGGCCGGGTGGGCAGAACGTCAACAAGGTGGCGACCGCCGTCCAGCTCCGCTTCGACGCCCGCCGCTCCCGCGCGCTTTCCGACGACGTCGCCGTGCGCCTGATGCGGCTCGCCGGCCGGCGGCTGACGCGCGACGGCGTCATCGTCATCGACGCGCGCCGGTTCCGCACCCAGGAACGCAACCGCGCCGATGCCCGCGAGCGCCTCGCCGAACTCATCCGCCGCGCCGCGGAGCCTCCGGTTCAGCGTCTGAAGACGCGTCCGACGCTCGCATCGAAACGGCGCCGGCTCGAATCCAAGGCGGCCAGGTCGAAAACCAAGAAGGAGCGCGGCCGCCCGCAGCTCGACTAGGCAGCCGACAGGGCCGCGTCGGCGAGGAGGCCGGCGAACAGGATCCAGCCGAAGTCGCGATTGGAGCGGAAGAGCTTCAGGCAGCGATCCGCGTCGTCCGGATCGAGCGTCGCGACCTGCCAGCCCAGATGCGCCGCGCCCGCCGCAAGGCCGATGAAGGCTGCGGCCCCCGCCCCCGCCGTCCAGAATGCAAGCGCGAAGAAAACGACCGCCGCGCCGTAGAAGCCGGCCATCCACGGCCGCGTGTCCGCACCGAAGAGCCTCGCGGTGGACTTCACGCCGATCAGCGCGTCGTCCTCCTTGTCCTGGTGGGCGTAGATGGTGTCGTAGCCGACCGTCCAGGCTATCCCTGCGAGATAGAGCAGGACCGGCGGCCAGCCGAGCGAGCCGAACGCCGCCGCCCAGCCCATGAACGCGCCCCAGTTGAACGCAAGCCCGAGCACCACCTGCGGCCACCACGTCACCCGCTTCGCCAGCGGATAGACGGCGACCACCAGCATCGAGGCGAAGCCGGCGCCGACGGCGAACCAGTTGAACTGGAGGAGGACGGCGAGGCCGACGAGCAGCAGCGAGCCCATGAAGACGCCCGCCCGCACCACGCTCACCTGTCCCGACGGGATCGGCCTCAGCGCGGTGCGGGCGACCTTCGCGTCTATGTCCCGGTCGACGATGTCGTTCCACACGCAGCCGGCCCCTCGCATTGCGATCGCGCCGATCAGGAACAAGGCGAGGTGCCAGAGGTTGGGAAACGCCGCGCCGGACGCGGTTGCCGCGAGCGCCGCCGACCACCAGCACGGCCACAACAGCAGCCACCAGCCGATCGGCCGGTCAATTCGCGCCAGCCGCAGATAGGGCCGCCAGGCCGCGGGCGCCGCGCGGCCGACCCAGTGGCCGCGTATCGCGTCGGCCGTCGCCGGTGTGTCGTCGTGCTGCGTCATCGTCTCCCGGCCGCTGCCATTGCCCCTCTGCCTAGCGCGGACTTGATCGCCGGTCCAGAAACGGCGTAAGCGGCTGGCCATGGCAGTGTCGAACGCCCGCACCCCGCGCCTCTTCGTCGATGCCCCGCTCGGGCCGCGCGGCGAGGTCGTGCTTGCCCGCGACCAGGCGCACTACCTCGTCAACGTCATGCGGCTGAAGGCCGGCGATCCCGTCATCGTCTTCAACGGCCGGGACGGCGAGTGGGACGCGGCGGTGGCCGGGGCCGGCCGCCGCGAGGCGAGTCTGGCCGTGGGCCGGTTGCGCCGCCCGCAGGCAAGCCCGCCCGACATCCGCTACTGCTTCGCGCCGCTGAAGCGCGCCCGCCTCGATTTCATCGCCCAGAAAGCGACCGAGCTCGGCGCCGCGCGCCTGACGCCGGTCCTGACCCGCCACACCGTGCCCGACCGCGTCAATGGCGAGCGCCTGCGCGCCAACGCCGTCGAGGCCGCCGAGCAGTGCGGCATCCTCTGGGTGCCCGCGGTGGATGAGCCGCAGCCGCTCGACCGCTTTCTCGAAGGGCGCGATTCGGCGCGCCTGCTCGTCTTCTGCGACGAGGCCGCCCCCGTCGCCAACCCGGTCGATGCGCTCGCCGCCACCGAGGAAGCTCCGCTCGAACGTCCTGATCGGTCCCGAAGGCGGCTTCTCCGACGAGGAGAGGGCGGCACTCCTGCGCGCGCCGAACCTTCTCGTCCTCTCGCTCGGTCCCCGCATCATGCGCGCGGATACGGCGGGAATTGCCGCTCTCGCCCTGATCCAGTCGGTTCTCGGCGATTGGCGATGACGATCAGCGCCTTGTGAGGCGACGGCCGGCATCCGGCGGCGTATCCTCGACAGGCGGAAGTGGCGGGTGGTCGCGGGCGTCGTGACCGGTCGCCTGGCGCGGCCAGCCACGCCCGTCTCGCGATCCCCGACCGCAGAGCGCGTTTCGGGAGACTGCGATCATGACTGCCGAAAATCACATCAGGAACCCTGTCGAATGGGGGCTCGACCAGCTTCGCGCTGCGGGCCACGCCGTGGACGAGGCGGGCCACGCGGTCGCGGGCACCGACGAAACCCGTTACACCGCGCCGCCGTCAGTGCGCAGGATTTCGGTGTCGGATCTGAAGGAAGCGGTGGCGCGGGGGGTCGACGACCTCGGCGCGTTCCGCACCGACGTCGTGGCGGTGGCATTGATCTATCCGCTGGTCGGCCTGCTGCTCGCCAATCTCGTCTTCGGCTACGATTTCCTCCCGCTTCTCTTCCCGCTCGCGTCCGGCTTCGCCCTGCTCGGGCCGGTCGCCGCCGTCGGGCTCTACGAGATGAGCCGGCGCCGCGAGGCCGGGATGGAGGCGAGCTGGCTCGACGCGCTGGCCGTCCTGCGGTCGCCGCGTTTCGGCGCCATCTTCACGCTGGGCCTCCTGCTGGCCGGCATCTTCCTGGCCTGGATGGTCGCCGCGCAGACCATCTACGCGCTCACCGTGGGCCCCGATCAGCCCGCTTCGCTCGCCGCCTTCCGCGATAACGTCTTCACCACGCCCGAGGGCTGGACGATGATCGCCGCCGGCATGGGCGTCGGGTTCCTCTTCGCCGTCGCGGTGCTGATGATCTCGGTGATCTCCTTCCCGCTGCTCCTCGACCGCGACGTGGGGCTTCCCACCGCGATCGGCACGTCGATCCGCGCCTGCGTGGCCAATCCCGGTCCGATGGCGCTCTGGGGGCTGTTCGTGGCCGTGTCGCTCGTCGCCGGCTCGGTCCCGCTTCTGCTCGGGCTCGCCGTCGTCGTGCCGGTGCTGGGCCATGCGACCTGGCACCTCTATCGCAGGGTCTGTCCCCGCTGAGCGCGATCCCACAAGCCCGGAGCCGGTGCCGGGGTTCGGCCGGCTCCGGTATCAGCGCCTGTCATCCCAGCCATAACGAAACATGCATTTGTCGCCATGCCCCCAATGTGTATGGTGCGCGCGAACTTGGACGCCCCTCTGCCGGACCCCCTGAATGGCCCGCGACGCCTCCGACGCGACGCCGATCGAATCGCGCGACCAGCTCGTCGAGGCGCTCGCCTCCGGCGCCAAGCCGAAGAGCGGCATGGCGCGTCGGCACCGAGCACGAGAAGTTCGGCTTCTACACGCCGACTGCAGCCCCGTGCCCTACGAGGGCGAGCGCGGCATCCGGCGCGCTCCTCGAGGCGATGGAGGGCCTGCTCGGCTGGCAGCCGGATCGAGGACGAGCGGCAACATCATCGGCCTCGACCGACCCGACCGGGCATGGGCGCGATCTCGCTCGAGCCCGGCGGCCAGTTCGAACTGTCCGGCGCGCCGCTCGAGACGATCCACCAGACCTGCCGCGAGGTGAACGCGCACCTCGCCCAGGTGCGCGAATGCGCCGAGCCGCTCGGCATCGGCTTCCTCGGCCTCGGCGCCTCGCCGAAGTGGACGCGCGCCGAGACGCCGGTGATGCCGAAGTCGCGCTACGCGATCATGACCGAACTACATGCCGAAGGTCGGCGGCCTCGGCCTCGACATGATGTACCGGACCTGCACCATCCAGGCGAACCTCGACTTCGCCGACGAGGCCGACATGGTGCAGAAGATGCGGGTCGGCATCGCGCTCCAGCCGATCGCCACCGCGCTCTTCGCCAATTCGCCCTTCACCGAGGGCAGGCCGAACGGCTTCCTGTCCTGGCGCTCGGAGATCTGGCTCGACACCGACGCCGACCGCACCGGCATGACTGCCCTTCGTCTTCGAGCGACGGCTTCGGCTTCGAGCGCTACGTCGACTGGGCGCTCGACGTGCCGATGTATTTCGTCAAGCGCGGCGACCACTATCACGACGTCGCCGGCCGTCTCGTTCCGCGACCTGCTCGACGGCAAGCTGCAAGGCGCTGCCCGGCGAGCGGGCGACGCTGTCGGACTGGAAGAACCACCTCTCGACGCTCTTCCCCGAGGTGCGGCTCAAGAACTACCTCGAGATGCGCGGCGCCGACGGCGGGCCGTGGCGGCGGATCTGCGCGCTGCCCGCGTTCTGGGTCGGCCTCATGTACGACCAGGCCTCGCTCGACGGCGCCTGGGACATCGTCAAGGACTGGACGGCGGAGGAGCGCCAGGCGCTCCGCGACGCGGTGCCGCGGACGGCGCTCGCCACGCCGTTCCGCAACCGGACCGTGCTCGACATCGCCCGCGAGGTCGTCGCGATTGCCCGCGATGGCCTGAAGCGCCGCGCCCGGCCCATGACGGCGAGGCCGACGAGCGCCGCTTCCTGACCTCGTCAAGGAGATCGTCGAGAGCGGCATGACCCCGGCCGAACGCCTCTTGGCCGAGTACGAGGGGCCGTGGCACGGCGACATCGACCGGATATTCGAAGAGCACGCCTACTGATGTCCGCTCCCGCGCCGTCCGCGTCGGCGTCGGTGCTCAGCCCCCGCGACCTGGGTCTCTACGCCCTGACCGTCGTAGCCTGGTCTCAGAGCTGGATCGCGATGACGTTCCAGCTCGGCGAGGTGCCGGTTATCGTCTCGGTCGCCTACCGGTTCGGGCTGGCGGCGGTCTTCATGGTCGCCTGGGCGCTGCTCACCGGCCGGCGGATGCGCTTTCCCTGTCGCTGCACATCCGCTTCGCGCTCATGGGCGCGCTGATGTTCTCGACCAACTTCGCGCTCTTCATGTTCGCGGCGACGTGGATAACGTCCGGCCTTCTCGCCGTCGTCTTCTCCCTCGTCACTGTCCTGAACCCGATGAACGCCGCCATCTTCCTCGGCGAGCGTCTGGAGGGCCGGGTGCTGGCCGGCGCCGGCATCGGCGTGGCCGGCATCGCGCTCATCTTCTGGCCCGAGATCGCCCGCGCCGAGGCCGGCACGCAGATACTGCTCGGCCTCGCGCTCGCCGTCTCCGGCGCCATGTGCTTCTCGCTGGGCAACATCGTCGCGACGACCATCCAGCGCCTCGGCCAGCCGCTCGTCTCGTCCAATGCCTGGGGCATGGTCTATGGGACGGCCCTCCTGACGCTGGTCGCGCTGGTGTCGGGTCAGCATTTCACCTTCGACCCGCGCCTTCCCTACGTCGCCTCTCTCCTGTCTCTGGCCCTGTTCGCCACCGTCGTCGCCTTCGCGAGCTATCTCACGCTGATGCGGTCCATCGGCCCGGCGCGCGCCGGCTACGCCACCGTCATGTTCCCGGTCGGCGCGCTGCTGATCTCGTCGCTATTCGAGGGATATGAATGGAGCCCGGCCGCGCTCGCCGGCGTCGTGCTGGCGCTGTCGGGCAATCTCCTGGTTCTGCGGCGCCGGGCCGCTCCGCCTCATTCGGCGGCTTCGAGCTGAACCGACGATATGTTGCCGATGCGGGTGACGATGTGGTGCGCCAGCGCGTCGTGAACGGCCGAGGTCGCGTGCCGCGCGCGCAACAGGCCGATCTCGCACGCGGGCAGGGGCGGGAAGCCGTCCTTGTCGGTCAGGATTCGCATCTCGGGCCGTATCGCGCTCTCGGGCAGGGTCGAGACCGCGAGGCCCGAGAGCACGGCCCCCGTCAGCGGCGCGGCCGAGGAACTCGTGTAGACGATCCGGTACGGCCGGCGCACCGAATCGAGCGCCATGATCGCCGCCTGCCGCCAGGCACAGGCCAGCGGGCCGACGGCGAGGGGCACCGGCATGTCCAGATGCGTCCCGTGGTCGGGCGAGGTCACCCAGTGCAACGGCTCCCGGCGGATGACGTCGCCCAGGATGCCGCAGTCGCCGTGGGTGACGATCGCCATGTCGATCTCGCCCTTGCCGATGAGGCCCGACAGGATGGACGAACCCTGGCAGTTGACCACCAGCTCGGTGTGGGGATGGGTGCGCGAGAAGGCCGACAGCGCGCGCGGCAGGAGCCGGTCGGCATAATCGTCGGGGACGCCAAGCGTCACAATTCCCTGTAGCTCCGGCTCGGCGAAGGCCGCGACGGTTTCCTCGCTCAACCGGACGATCCGCTGGGCATAATCCATGAGGCGGGTGCCGTCCGGCGTCAGCCGGACCGCCCGGCCATTGCGCTCGAACAAGGGACGCGCGAGCCGCTCTTCCAGCTTCTTCACCTGCATCGAAACCGCCGACTGGGTCTTGTGGACCTCTTCGGCCGCGCGCGTGAAGCTGCCGGTCTCGGCGATCGCCAGGAAGGTCTTGAGAAGGTCGATGTCGATCATCGCGGCCATGGAAATCTCCATCACGATCCGTGATGCGAGATATTAGAAACATTCGTTTGTCTTATCAAGCGCGCGCCGGCAATCTCCATTTCATCGCTGGATTGAAGGCAGCCTCCTGGGCCGGACGCGGAACGCGTTTTCGGCCGACGGCGGAGCCTTGTTCGATGGAGAGCAGGATGAGCACGACGGAACTTCACGGGTCGCTGCGGGCCGGCGCGCTGGCGCGGTTCGCACTGTCCGCCTGGGACAGGACGGTTGTCCTGTTCCGTGCCTGGCGTAACCGGCGCGACGTGGCCGTGCTGCTTCGGGCGGATGACCGCATGCTGTCGGACATCGGGCTGACGCGGCAGGACGTGCTGGGCGCGCTGGCCAACCCGGTCGCCGAGGATCCCTCGCGGCACCTCGTTCGCGCTCGCGAGGAGCGTCGGCATGCTGCAATGTTTGTGCGGCGCAATAGCTGATGTCGGGATTCCGCAACCCCATGTCGCGAAACGAATAATAATTAAAAGAACGCAGACCTTTGCAGCATATGAGCCACCCG